>NZ_JNFG01000054.1 GCF_000729995.1 Caballeronia sordidicola
TTGGCGACCACTCCAAAACTCCCAGAATCTTTATCAGATCGATATTCGTTCTGGGAGTTCTATTGCCCTCCAACAAACTGCATCGCCAAGCCAGACGGGGCCTTACGCACTTCTGCAAGGCCGACTAGATACCGGTGTATCACGCAATGACGCTCGATGAGATCTGTCCTGCGGAGCGTCTGGACGCACGCGTGGCGTGTCCGAATTCACTGACCGCTACTAGCGCCTCTCCACGGTCTCGGAGGTGGAACCGCATGACAGGCATCCCATGATCTCGTGGGAGCAGGTGAACGAGAAGCTGACAGAACGCAGGAGAACCGTTCCAAAGTAAGATGGCACGTTTTGATGCGTCTGGCCCGTGACCTTATCTCTGGTGGGCCTCATTTGTACGTTGACCCTGATCCAATACGACGTGGTCAAACACGGTCACGTTATTGCGTGTAAAGAAGGGTCGAATGTGGCCGAAGTCTTTGTAGATCGGCTTTCCGTCATAAACTGCGCTGCAGAAGTCATTCCTGCATAGATCTTCTGCCGGGTCGAGCAGCTCAGCGCCGGTGCTGTGAGCTACAGCCGTCAGTTCGTCGATCATCGGCTGAAACGACGCGTAGTACTGGCTTTTCGGAATGCCAGTGCTCAGTATTGGCTTCGCGGACAAGCGATCGACCATCAAGGAAGGGTCAAAACTGTCGCTCATAGGCGTCGGCAAAACGATATATACCTCCTTTCCAGCTTTTCTCAATGCGGCAATCTCGCCTCGTAGGTCTGAAAACGCTTTGCGGTAAGCCGTAGATCCGAATGAAATCGGGGTTCGATGTGGGTCGTCCTTCGAGTACATCATGACATCGTGCTCAAATGAGGCCTTGGTCGCCTGCCTATGTCGCTTTCTCAATGGGTAAAAATAGTGCCATGCAGACAGAAGCACGACCCGTTTAACGTCGGGCTCCATTGCCTCTAAAAATGCGGCATCGTTAGCTTTGACGCAATCACCCGGGTACGCGATCCGGTTTAAATTGGGTATCGGTGGACAACCGGCTGTACCGGCGTAGCTGACAGAAAGAGAATTCGTGTGGGACTTTACAACGCTCGCTATGCGGGTGACGTAATTGCCGGTGAATGAATCGCCGATGATCAGTACTCGACCGCTGCTGTTGCCTTTTACGTCGGTCGAATAATCCTCAGGACGCCAGTCGTTAATCGCGCTGAAGATAGGTTTGAGATCGACGGACATGCCCGATCGTGATGAAATCTGACCTCGTTGGATCGCAAACCCGATAACCAAAAATACACTCAGAGCCAAAGCTAACGATGGCGCGCTCGCTGATGTCCATTGCCTGCTCCGAATGGGTTTTTCAACAAACTCGTACGTCACCCAAGCAAGAACGCTGGCTAACAATAGGGTTGCAATCCTCAGCGCGTAATTTGAATTAATACCATTTACGATCGAGAGCATTGAAAGCAGTACCCAGTGCCACAGGTAGAGCGGGTAACTGATGCGCCCGATGAAAGCAAAGATGGGATTTGCCAGGACGAGCCGGTTCACTATCGCCCTCGGTCCGGCGACGATGAGAAGCAAGGTCGCGGCCGTTGGTGCGAGCGCCACGAACCCCGGAAAGCTGTCTGCCTCACTGATAAAAACAAAGGAGTTCAATGCTAGGGCGAGACCGATAACAGAGAGCGCGGCTACCAGGAAGTTTTGTTTTTCCGCTGTGAACCTGGATACATTTCTGCCTACCATTGCGGACGCAGCGATGCTGCCGATTAACAACTCCCACATCCTGGTGACCGGCGAATAAAATGCAGCAACCGGGTTGCTATGTACGAAGAAAATGTTAACTGAAAACGAAACAAGAGCGAGCGACAAAAGAATGAGTGTAAGTCTGCGCGATAGCCGACACGTCACCATCAGCAATAGCGGCAAGAATATATAAAATTGCTCTTCAATACTGAGAGACCATAAATGGAGCAACGGCTTTGATTGCGCGTTCAAATCAAAATAACCGGCATCTTTCCAGCTTGTAAAGTTGGAAAAAAAGCCTGCCCCCGCTGTCAATTGCGTTCCAAATTTTGCGAACTCAGTGGGCAGGAGGAACAGCCAGCTTAAGAATGATCCTATAGCTAGTGTTAAAACCAGAGCCGGGAAAATGCGCCGAATTCGTCGATCGTAAAAACTGAGCAAGCAGAAATTCTTGTTCGTCAGATCCGTAAGAATGTTTTGCGTAATCAGAAAGCCTGAAATAACGAAAAACACGTCGACGCCGACAAATCCGCCGGGAGCTAATGCCGGGAATCCATGGAAGACGACAACCGAAACTATGGCCACAGCTCGCAATCCGTCAATATCGGCACGGTATGCAGGGTTGGTGCTAGTTGGCATGAGTTGTTTTCTTAGCCTAGTCTGCTGCCGAAACGGCGGCGATTGTCGGGATCGATCGAGCTGCTCGTAGTCTCGATGGAGACGCCCCGCATCGACCGAGGCCGCATTGTAGCTTTCATTGTCGCGGCTGGTAACTCAGTTGGAGCTTCTCTATGAGGAGTGCGGCCGCGTGGCTTCGGCCGGGGGGCTGGACCCGAAAGTGTGGTCATTGATGCCTCCAGGCAGCCCAGTGTCGTACACAGCACGCCTAGGTTCAGCATCGGGAGGGTACTTGCCAACGCAGATAAAGCAGGCAATACCCTTTTGCTGGTCGCACACCATTGCTATTCGTTTGCGCAGAGTAACTTTTCCCCGAAATAGCATTCGTACGCTTTTTCGATCCGGGCGCTGGAGCAGGCGCAAAACTCCAGCACACCATACGCACGCTAAGGCGGACGTGCGAAACAGCGCGGCCGTTAGTGCCGATCTACCCCGACATCTCAACCCGCCAAAACTCCACTGGCACGTTCTCGGACCACAGCCATCCGGAGTGTCGCTGCGGCACGACGCGGATCGAGATCGGACGCAAGCCTGCAAAGTGCTGATTGTGACTTAAGGACATCAACTCTGCGAAGTCATCGGTGTTTCTTATCAGCGGTGAGACGAGGAAACCAGCCGCTCCCATCGACGGAATGTATCGGTATGAGTCTGTCCGGCCGTTGGCGAATGACAACTCGATGTGCACCTCGGGTGCCGCGAATAATATGCTCACGATACGTCCTGCGAACGACGGTGCTAGGTCAAGCTTCGCCCATACCGGATCATTTCCGGCCGGAATGGCAATACTCTGGCCGAGAACAGTGTCCACGCGCTCAAAGGACTCAAGCGATGCAGGTGCAGTGACCCGGTTTTTGCGCAGGATCGCGAAATCGCCCGAACGCCCGCGTACCGAATAGGCGTTGATCAGTGTTAGCCAGCTCAGACCGTCTTCCAGTGCCGGCAACCGCCCATCGATTGGGGCAACGCCAAACAGGATATTGTCCGGAGCAGATGGCCCCAGCAGATGGGCCTCGTTCAACTTTGCGAGCTCGAGCCCGTATGCAGAGTAGCTTTGGAAGATCGGTCGCGGCGACCACGGCACGTTGTTCGCAAGCAGTATGTTCTGGCTGTTTGGATAGACGTCCCACGTTCCTTGCAGAGCGGGCAGCGGAAACGATGCACTCATGTCCGCCAAGTTCCTCGAGTATTCGGCAAGGACAGTCGCGTTACCGTGGCTGCGATTCTCGATCCCACGCACAATCGTTGATACTCCATTTGAAATGCGTGCAGGTAGCGTTCGAACATGCATGTAGTGATTGTCGGAGAACATATATCCGCCCAGGGCCAGGACGACCAGAATCGCCGCCACGCGTTGCGAGCTGAGAAGCGCCACAGAGATATCTACAAACATCAGCGTGCCGAACGCGATCAATGCGTGGGCGTCGTGCCGGACGAAACCGGCCTTGAACATGACGAATAGCGTGAGGGCCAAACCAAATATCAAGGCCACGCCCGCCAGTTTGGCACGCCTGGCGATTCCAAGGTAAGCCGAGCCGAGCAGCACTGCCGCACTCAATACATAGACGATCAGCTCATCGTATCGGCCACGCGTCGACATGGCGTCCGTGTAACCGGAAATAATTGGGCGCATCGATAGGAAGTAGTGAGGCATCGCGTCAATCGGCTGGCCCGCGACGGCCCAGCCGCCAACTAGCGTGCCGATGAAAATGACAGAACCAGCGAGCGCCTTCGCTGGACTCGAGCGCCATTGCAGGAGAAAGCAGACTCCCGCGAGCACAATACTAAGCAAACCGAACGATCCCTTGATCAACGGCAGGATACCCAGGGACGCGGTCAGGAGAACCTGCGAAATCGAAGTCACCCAGAAGGGTGAAAGTGCCAGCGGCGAATCGCGTCGCATCTCAATGCGCACGGTAAGGATAAGCAGGAGCGGTGGCAACGCGAGAAAGAGCGGGTCCCGTATCGTGGTGTTGAGCAGGATGGCGGCGGGAACGGCGACGAGCGGCCACTTTCGACGACCCGTTGCGACCGAGAGCAATCCGGTGGCCAACGCAAGTCCGAGGAGGAGGCTTGCTCCCATGTCCAGCATATCTGTAGCGGGATGATACTGGCGCGTATCTACCGACGCAAAGGGACCGAAAGTGAATATGACGTCGCGGCCAATAATCAGATGACGCGCCACCGCTTCGTTCATTACCCACTGCCAGGCGGAATCAAGGTTGTCTGTAGGGAAAAATGGCGACAGGGGCAGGTAGCTGAGCACGATCGCCGCCATGAACAGCGCGGCTAAGACGACGCCAATAATGCCACTTCGGCGCCCACTTCGGCCGTGGCAGTCGTATCTGTTCGGGAGGGGCTTGGACTGAAGCTCTGCTGACATTGGCGTTTGCTCTCTTTGGGCCTATGGGGCCTTGTGTTCCCTTTAATCAGGGTTCCTGGTCATTTTGCAAAACGTCGCGTTCGTATACGCATAGGCCGCCACGGGCTCTGTGTCGGCAAGAGCAAACGAAGTCCATCCAGCATTCACGCTAGTACGCAGCGCATGTTTCACGTCAGGACGAGGCATTCCCGAGACGCCATAGCCAACCGTTTGATCTTTGTTATCCACAAGAAGGATCAGTACCGGGTCGGTCCTCTGGTGTTTCGTGACCACCCAACCGGTCGCGATCGTGCCTGCCGGGTCGTGCTTGAGGTCATCAAAATACCCGCGGCAAACCGAATTGTCGACCTGAGACGGTGAAAACCTGACGTGACCGGCATCATGCAGCCAGCCGCTCGCGTACGGGCCGAAGTGCACATCTTCCGCGTATTTAGCTTCTTGCGATATATATGGCCAACCCTGTGGCGGATAGATCGACGCGGTGAGATCGGGGCGGTGCAAGCCAATCTTCATCGACAGAACGGCCAGATTGCGTTGGAATAACTCAGGCGTGTCGATGGAGGCAATTCGCTGAAATGATGCAATCCATGTCGCCAGTATTGCTGCTCCAAGCAGCGCGATGCCCCGCCATTTGATGTTCTTGATGGTGTCGAGCCCGAGCAATATCAGGCAGGTCAGGCTGATCAACATCGGGGTGTCATATCGACTTACCGTCGCTTGTCCTATTCCCATCGGATAACGTCCAAGCGTCGCGGCTATGGCCGACATCACCACCAACGCGTATCCGGCAATCAGAAATCCCCTGTATGGCGTGATCGCTCGCTGCACATATAAGCTAACGGCGAGATAAGTCATGGCGGCAAGTGAGAGCAACCCAAAGATGGTCCCGACCGTTATGTCGCGTTCTGCCGCAAATGCAGCAGATCCCATGAAGACAAGGAAGAAGTGGGGAATTAAACGAAGTGCAGTGTGAGGTTCGACGCTAGGGAAGCCCTGGTCCAGCCTTTGAAATCCGTGGAAGTAAATCGTGGCTACAATCCCGCCACTTACCAAAAGGACCGCTAGCTCACGCCAGGGGCGGCGCATGATAAGCGACTGGAAACACAAGATAGCAAAAACGAAGATACCGTTGCCCATCGACAGTGTCGCCAATACGGCCAATGCCGATGCGCCATAGGTTCCATGCCACCGTGGCCGTGTGTCGGCGATACCAAGCCCAAAGGTTGCGAAAGCGCATAGGGCAAACAAGTAGACCATCAGAAACTGGCTCTGAAATCCCCAGACAAAGTTCTCCTGTTGAATCCACGAAAATAAAAAACTTAGAGCGATCCCAACAATAGCCAATCGTGGGACCGGGGTGCGGCCTTTCTGCGCTTGTTTGACAAACAGAAGCAGCGTGAAAAATTGGATAGACATCCCGGCAATGAGCAGGAATATATTGCGTCCACCGAATATGTACGCGTCTATCCAGAACAGAATACGCGCTAAAACGAGCCTATGCTCGTTGTGCTGTTCCCACCATGCGGACCGGTGCCCAAGACGCAATTGATGAACGAATCCTAAGTATCCGTCCCATTGATCGGAGAACGGAATCGGCGAGTAGTGGTTGACTATTCCATGAATAGTAGTGCAAAAAACCGCAATTCCGACGATCAAAAGCCATGCCGTTACGATCGACAATATGAGGTGATCGGCGCCGGTTTCGGACGATGCCCGAGGTCTGCCCAAGTCCGTTAGGTAAGGTATTTTCACTGTTAATTTCCATGCAGGACATGCTCAATACGTTGCCCGACTTCTTATTTATGTTTAATCAAGTAGCCGGGAAGACAAATTCGAGCGTTTATGCCCAGGTAAAAGCTTGCAGTGTGAATCGTTGAAACGAGCACGTAACCGCCCGTCCAATCTCTGGGGCTCCTCTGACTCTAGTGCTTAAAACTCCACCGCTTGTGCCCCACATAGCTCGTAAAAACCGGAATTGCCACTCCGACCAGGTGCGCAATGTCACGATCATGCCAATTCATGCCGAGCCTGGGAAATAGCCAATAGGCAAGGCCCACACTGACCGCCCACGTCTGCAGTACGGCCACAAGATTCACCAGCGTAAAGAAGAAAACTGACTTGCCCGTCGACTGTGTGCTGCTTTTAAACACGAACAGTTTCGCGAGGATAAACGCTGTGATCATCCCGGTAATGTACGCGACGATAATCGCCGATGAGTAGGGCATCCAGATGTTGTAGACAATCCGGCTTCCCCAGTTGACCGCGGCCGCGAAGCCACCGGTCAACAAGAACACCAGGAACTCTCGCGACACGAACGTCTTCTTCGCAACCGTGTGTGCTCGCGTCATATCATCTTCGCCATCTTCCGCGCCAGATCGATACTCTCGGAAATTCCACGATCCTCGGGGTAGTAGTAAGACGTATCGGCGACGAGCAATCCCTTCACGGGCAGTTGGATCGGCGGCAGGCGATCAAGATATCCCGGCTCGCAAATTGGCTGTGCAAACCGATACCGACTCGCCCGCACATCCAGAAAGTCGTCCGGTGTCAAAGCCGGATTGACCTTCATCAGGTACCGCTTAACCTTGTCGATAAACACCGAATCCGCTTCTTGATATTTCGGATGCTCACCCGGCACGTAGAACGGCACATACACAATATGCTGGTCCATCGGTCGCAGATTTGTATATTCGACAATGCCCGGAATATCCATCTCAGGATCGTTCGTATTGAGCCAGAAGTTCTCAGTGACGCGCTTCTTCAACTTCACGATAACGCACACCACAGCTACATTCTTGACGCTCTTGAACGAGTCAAGAATGTTGGCCGGCAAGTCGGGCATCACACGCGGCACGTAGGGCAGGGGGATCGTACTAATGACCTTATCGAATGGAAGAAAGGCGCCGTTCACTTCGATGCCTTTGACTTGTCCGTCCTCCATCACCACTTTTTGCACGGGTGTACCGAGGCGAAACTCACCGCCATTCGCCTCGATATAGCGCCGCATACCATGCAGCAGCGTGTCCGAGCCGCCCTCAAGATAGCCAAGCTTCTCGTGAAAGAGGTTGTATCGCGAGCGTCCGATCCGGCGAATCCGGCTCCAGATCCAGGCCGCCGACAAGTTGTCTGAGTAGTCGTAAAACTTGTAGTCGAACAGACGCCGCCACAACACTTCCCACGCTTCTTCGCCGATCCACTTGCGAATCCAGCCTGTCGCTTCCACGTGATCTAGCGGCTTCCAGTCGTTACGTTTCGTGCACAGGAACGCATGAAGTCCATAGCGAAATTTTGCGACGAAACTCAGGCCCTTGAACTTCAGCAGCGCAATCGGATTACCCCACGCCTGCACGCGGTTTTGGTAGAAGTAGCCCATCTTGGTCTCGCGCCACTGCATCTTGTCCTCGAGGCCAAGCTCCTTCAATACCTTGAGAAACGCATGATCCGAGATCGCGTGGAAGTGGTAGTAGCGCTCGATCGACATCCCGCCGAAATCGAAGCACGCGGCCATGCCGCCAACGCGATCGTCGGCTTCGAAGATGATCGGCTTGCGGCCGTCCTTCACCAGTTGGTACGCGGCGCCCAGGCCCATTGGCCCGGCGCCCAAGACTGCAATACGCTCGTCGCTCATAGTGTCGTCAGATCAGAATTCAAGTGCAATGTGGCTATAGACGGGATCGTTGAAAGTCTCGTCCATCGCTTTCGCAAAGGGTGTCGGGCGAATCTTGAAAATTTCCGGCCAGTCGATTACTTCGAACTCGTCGCCAGCGGTTAGCGCCTTGAGTTGATCGGCGGTGAATGGCGGATTCTTGCTGAACAGAGCGTAGACCTTCAGCAGCACATAGAACAGGCCATACGGAATCTTCACGATCGCGCACTTCGCATGCGTGGCGCGTTTGATCTGGCGAATGATGTCGATGTAATCAACTCGCTCCAGACCGGAAATGTTGTACGCCGCGTTCTTGATGCGCGAGTCGATGCAACTGATGATCACGTTGCAAAAGTCGCCGACGTACAGTGGCTGGCGCATGTACTTGCCGCTGCCGGGAATGGGAAACACCGGAACGCGCTGCATGAAGCGCGACAGCCAGCCAAGGTGCTTCCGGTCGAACCAGCCGAACATCAGCGTAGGCCGCAACACTACGCATTCGATCCCCGAGGCGAGCACGATTTCTTCCTGCTCGCGCTTGGTATCGGTATAGAAATCCTTGGCCACCGAATACACCACCGACGAACTGATATGCACGGTGTACGGTATGTCGTACTGCTTGATCGCCGCGAGCACATGGCGCGTGGACGTAATGTTGTTGCGAATGAACGGCTCGAGCGTCGGCGCGCCAATCTGGGCCTGCAACATGACAACAACGTCAGCGCCTGCAAAATGTTGTTCCCAGTCGCCAGGTTCGGCGAGGTCTGCGTAGATTGCGGTGACATCGGGGTGCGTCTTGCGCAGGATGTCGAGATTCGCGCGGAACTTGTCGAGCACGATCAGGTTGTTGTAGCCCTGCGCCTTTAGGCGCGCTACGAGGTTTTGGCCGACAAGGCCGGCGCCGCCAGGAATCACGATGCGGGTTTGCTTCATGCGATAGCTCAAAAAAAGACACGTAAAGGTTCGAATCAGGCTTCATGGTACCCGGCGCAATCTTGGGTTCCTGGACGGATGAGCAGGTGCGCGCGCTGCTGTCTCTGCGTCCTTGCGCTTGACTACTGCCGGAGTTACAGCGAAGCCCGCTTGAACAAAAACTGCGGCACATTCCGAATGATCGCCATGATCCCCCACCAGAACCACGGCGTATAAAGCACGTTTTTCTTCTTGCTTATCGCCTTCACAATGTCCTGCGCTACTTTGTCAGCGGTGGCCACGAGCGGTCCGGGCAGTGGCAAGCCGGCGGTCATCGGCGTGGCGACAAAGCCTGGCTTGATGGTTACAACATGGACGCCTGCCTTGAACAGCCGCGCACGCAACCCCTCCAGAAACGCTGACAACGCGGCCTTAGCACTCCCGTAAAGATAGTTCGACGGCCGTCCACGATCCCCCGCGACAGAGGAAATCACCGCGAGCGCGCCAGTCTTCTGCGCTTCGAGCGCGTTGGCGATAGGCGTCAGCAATGCAATCACCGAAACAGCGTTCGTGTTGAATTCTCGCACCGCGACTGCCGGATCGTTTTGACAAGCCTGTTGATCCGGCAAAGTGCCCGGTGCGATCAGCACGATGTCCATCGTCCCGAGTTCGGTCGCGCAGCGGGTGAGCATGGCCGCGTGTTCGTCGAGATGATCGATATCGAGTTGATGGCACGCGGCGAACTGCGCGCCGCGCGCAGTGAGGTCGGCGGCAACTTGCTGAAGTCGCTCGCCGTTGCGTGCAACCAGGAAGAATCGCGCTCCGGCCGCAGCCCACTGGCGAGCACAGGCGATGGCGATGGCGGACGTGGCGCCAACAATCAATACGTTTTTCATAACTGTGTGACTCGTTCCCAAAAGCGCGACAGCATGGCTGGATCGCGGAGCGACTCGAGTTGCTGCCACTGAGGATAGGCGGCGCGAAAATCCGCACCCGGCATATGTGCGTCTTTCGCGGGATACATTCGACCACCGGCTTCGCGGACAATCGCGTCCAGCGTGGCGAAGAGGCGCGTGTTGCGCTCATCGCGCTGCGGAAAATCGAGGGCGAGCGACGTGCCTTCCAACGGAAACGATAACAGCCCCGGCGACTCGATCGCACCGCAGCGCTTGAGCACGGCGAGAAACGAGCCGGTACCGCTGGCCGAAATGGCTTCGAGGATTGCGTGTATGGCATCACGCGCAACCGAGGCCGGCACGACGCATTGATATTGCTGAAAACCGGCCCGGCCGTAGATACGGTTCCATTCGAGCAGTCCATCGAGCGGATAGAAATAGCCGTCGTAACCCACTCGCGAGTAGACCTTCGCCTGTCGTTGCCGACGGTAATACAACTCGTTGAGTGCGCGCAGCGTCACCGGGTTGAACGGCGAAATTGGCGGCGTGATGGGTACGGTGCGCTTCTTCTTGCGATCCACTTCCAGCGGCCCGTTTCGCGCATGATCGCCGACCATGAAAATGCCGCGACCGAGCGCTGCACCGCGACTCTGGCAGTCGACCCAGGCGACGCTATATTCATGTTGCGTATCGAGTTCTTCGGACAGAGTGAAAAACTCGTCGACATTGGCGAAGCGAATGCTGGTGACGTCGATGAGACTCGACTTGATCGGCATCAACTGGATCTCGGTCCACAGGATCAGCCCGGTCAGTCCAAGGCCGCCGATGGTCGCAGCAAAAAGGGCTTCGTTGAATTCCGGCGAACATTCCAGTTGCGTGCCGTCGCTGCGGGCAAGGCCGAAGCAGCGCACGTGCCTGCCGAACGTGCCGCGGACATGATGATTTTTGCCGTGAACGTCGTTCGCAATAGCGCCTCCGAGCGTCGCGTACTTGGTGCCTGGAGTGACCGGCAACATCCAGCCGCGTGGAATGGCAACCTCAAGCATTTGTTCGAGCGTGATACCTGGCTCCGCGCGCACGACGCCGCTGTTCCAGTCGGCCGTGATCAGCCGGTCCAGTGGCAGTGTTTGCACCACATGGCCCGACGCGGCGAGGCAACTGTCGCCGTAGCTGCGGCCATTGCCGAACGCGAGCGTGGTGCCGTGCTCGTGCTGCACCTTATGCCAGGTGCGCATGGCGACATCTCGCCAGGCCACCGGATGCGGCTCCTGCGGCGCGTTGGGATAGCGGCCCCATGACAGCAGTGTCGCCATCGATCAGGCCGCCAGCCAGAACACGAGGCCGCACAACGCGACGACCACGAGGCTGGTTTTGTCGCGCGCGGCGAAGACGATGGGATCGTCGTGCATCATCCCGCGATGCGCGATGATCCAGGTCCGGCTGATCCAGTAAAGCATGAGCGGACACGCAAGCCAGATGATCTGGGGATGCCGATAAAGGCTCGCCGTATTGTGGTCCTGAATGTACATCGCTAGCACCAGCACGGAGATATAGCCAGCGGCGGTCCCGAGCGACGAGACCAGCGGTAGGTCGCTCGCAACGTATCCCCGTCCGCGTGTTTTCGCGAGGCCGCGCGCCTGCATAGAGTGCAGTTCGGCGTAGCGCTTGACGAGCGCGAGGCTCAGGAAGAAGAACATGGAAAAAGCGAGCAGCCAGAACGTCAGGTGCGTTCCGACAGCCGCCGTTCCCGCTACGATGCGCACGGTATAGAGCCCGGCGAGGACGACCACGTCGACCATCACGCGGCGCTTGAGTGCCATGGAATACGCGAGCGTGAGGATGTAGTAGCCACCGAGTACCGCAGCAAAGCGCCAGGGCAGGAACAGCGTGGCAAGCCCAATTGCGCCTGCGAGCAGCACCGGGAACAGCGCGACACCCCACATCAGGGGCATCGCGCCGGACGCCAGTGGGCGGTTACGCTTGACGGGGTGGTGCCGGTCGTCTTCGAGGTCGAGCAGGTCGTTGAGGAGATACACACTCGATGCGCACATGCCGAATGCGACGAATGCGATCAGCGCTTTGAGAATCAGCGGCAGCGAGTCCATGTGATGTCCGGCCAGCAACGGCACAAAGATCAGGAAATTCTTCAACCACTGGTGCAGGCGTAACGACTTTGCCCACACTTTTGTCTGCGGCGGACGGCTTTCGAATACGCGCTCCACGTTGCCGAGCTTGCGTGCGGCACGCTCGACACCAGCGAAAGGATCGACCACGTACGCGCGATCAGCCGCGGCCCACACGGAGACGTCGTCGTGGGAATTGCCCACGTAATCGAAGCCCTTTTCACCGTATTCGGCCACCAACGCATCGCGCTTGTTGTCCGAGGAAAGATTGACCTGTTCGTTGGTCGCGAAAACTTTATCGAAGAGATCGAGATGCGTCGCGATGGCATTGGCGAAGCGCTCATGGCTCGCGGTGGCGAGCACGAGCGAACGCCCCGCAGCACGTTCCGCTTTCAGCCATGTCAGCACTTGCGGGTTGTAAGGAAGGACGGTGACGTCAATATGCGCGTGTTCCGCCAGCCGGGACTTGAGTGCAGGCTTACCGCCCCGGGCCAGCCAGCGCAGGGGTTCCATAAAGCGGTGAGGGGCGGATTTCAGAAAGGCAAAACCGCTCTCGACAAGGACATCCGAGCGAATTAGGGTGCCGTCGAGATCCACCACAATCGGTTTACTGCGTATTAGGTCGGCCACGTGTTGCATATAGGTTTTTAGGCTGCACGAAGCAAGCAAGAGGCGCAATGCGCGCTGCGATTGGGTAACGACGCTGTCGCCCGGTTTGCGGTCGCTACTTTACTATCTGGCGGCACTGAGTACAAACTTTGAAAGAATGATGCAAACCACGCATTTCGAGGAGGGCCGACCGGTAAAATCGACGCTTACAGACTATTCTCAGCGGATTTTAAAGTACCTAACCCCGTAACAAATCGCAAGCCCGGTTGCCGAACTGTCCCGAATTGAGCAAACTTCTGCTCTTTAGATAGCGCCGGAACGCCCGCTTGCCGCATACGGTATTGGATTTGAACAAATGCGACATATAAAGAAAGAGGGCATTATCGACCCACTCGATCCGTCAGGCCTGCTTGATACGCTCAGCATTTCCATCGTTGTGTATCGCCCAAATCTGGTCATGCTCGATCGTGTATTCGAGACGCTGGCGGTTGCGCTCCAACAACTCGCGCCGGCGCAGCGCGCATGCCTTTATTTCATCGATAACGGCGGTCCTGACGAACTCATCGGCACGCCCAAGGCTGCTTTGCGCGCTGAGTTCGCGCTGGAACGGATAGCTGGTCACGGTAACGTGGGTTATGGTCGAGGCCACAATCTTGGCATCGAGCGCACGCACAGCCGTTACCACCTTGTGCTCAATCCTGATATTGAACTGGATGAACGTGGGTTGATCGAAGCACTCTCCTTTCTCGACGCACACTCGGACACCGGCTTGCTCACGCCGCTCATCCGGGATGACAGCGGCGAGCAGCAATTCCTTTGCCGGCGTTTCCCAACCGTGCTCGACCTTTTTGCGCGCGGTTTTCTTCCGTCAAGCCTCCGGCGACCGTTCGCAAAACGCCTTGCGCACTACGAGATGCGCGATGTAATCGACGATCGAACCATTATTTGGGACCCGCCCATTGTCAGCGGCTGCTTTATGTTGTTTCGCACCGACATACTCAAGCGTCTGAATGGGTTCGATCCACGCTATTTCCTCTATTTCGAAGACTATGATCTGAGCCTCCGCACGCACGAGGTTGCCCGCGTGGCCTACGTGCCTGCCGTGCGTGTTCTGCATCACGGCGGCGGCGCGGCGCGCAAGGGCGGGGCGCACGTGAAGCTGTTTGCCAGCTCCGCATTCAGGTTTTTCACCCGCTTCGGTTGGAAGTGGTTATGAGAGCGCGGATTGCCATTACAGGGGCCAACGGCTTTATCGGCCGGGCGTTGAGCCGTCTGCTGCTCAACCAGGACTTCGAGGTCGTGGGCATCGTGCGGTCGAACGCCGTGTGCGAGCCGGGCGTCGTGACAAGAACCCTTGATTCGTTGAGCACGGCGACGCCCGATGCCTTCGATGGCTGCACCGCTGTCATTCATCTCGCCGCCCGCGTTCACATGATGCACGACGATGCCGTCGACCCGCTCGCCGCCTTTCGCGAAGTCAACGTCGCTGGAGCGTTGCATGTCGCGCAAGCTGCGCTGAGCGCAGGCGTGCCGCGTTTCGTGTTCGTGAGCAGCATCAAGGCTCTGGCAGACAGCGACCGCGGCCATCCGCTCAGGGAAACCGACGAGCGCCATCCGCTGGAGCCGTATGGGATATCCAAAGCGGAGACTGAAATCGCATTGCAGGATTTCGGTAAGCGCACCGGTCTGGAGGTCGTTATCGTACGCCCGCCATTGATTTATGGGCCCGACGTGCGCGCCAACTTCCTGAGCCTTGTCAACGCCGTCGCAAAAGGGCTGCCGTTGCCGATCGGTGGTGTGCATGCACGCCGCAGCCTGTGCTTCATCGATAACCTCACCAGCGCCATAGCACTTTGCGCGACCGACAGACGTGCAGTCGGTGAAATGTTCCATGTTTCTGACGGCATCGATCTGAGCGTAGCCGAACTGGCGCGTGCGCTCGGCCGTCACCTCGGCCGGCCGGCGCGCCTCGTGCCGATCCCGGTTGCGTTGCTGAGGCTTGCCGGCCGTCTTACCGGGCGGCTCCCGCAAGTAGAGCGCCTTACGGATAGCCTGCAGGTCGATTCGACTCACATCCGCGCTGTGTTAGGCTGGACTCCGCCTGTAGCGCTCGATGCCGGTCTCGCTGCAACGGCCGCGTGGTATCGCTCGTCGACTAACGATCAAAGCCGCCGATGAATACCTTTTTCGCTCAATCACCTTGGCTCTCGGCCGCCTGCGCCGCCGTCTGCGCACTGTTCGCCAGCGCACTGATTCTTGGCCTGTTGCTCAAGACCGGCCTCGCATGGCGTCTCGCAACCGATGTTCCGAACGACCGTTCGCTGCACACGCGTCCGACGCCGCGAGTCGGAGGCTGGGGCATCGTCCCGGTCGCAACCGTAGCAATCTTGCTGCTCATGCCCTCCATCTGGCTTGCAGCTGCTGGCGCGGCCTTTCTCGCCGCGGTGTCGCAGATCGATGATCGACGCGGACTTCCGGCGCGGGTCCGATTTGGTGCACACATGCTCGCCGTGATGCTGCTCATTGCAGTTAATCCTGCGCCCGTGCCTTGGTGGGCTCTGGTTGTTGTCGGTTTCCTGATGCTGTGGCTGGTGAATCTCTACAACTTCATGGACGGCGCGGACGGACTTGCGGGCGGCATGGCGCTGTTCGGCTTCGGCGGCTACGCCATCGCGGCCTTGAGCGGACCAGTCCCGCAAATTGATCTGGGTATTGCGAGTGCCGTGGTTGCCGGTGCGGCGGCGGGGTTCTTGCTATTCAATTTTCATCCAGCGCGAATTTTTCTCGGCGATGCCGGATCTATTCCGCTGGGTTTTCTAGCCGGAGCGCTTGGCTATTGGGGCTGGCTGAGAGGAGTGTGGCCAATCTGGTTCCCGGCACTGGTGTTCGCGCCGTTCATCGGGGATGCGTCCATCACGCTTCTACGCAGGCTCTTGCGGGGCGATAAGTTTTGGGAAGCCCACCGGGAGCACTACTATCAACGCATGGTGCGTTTCGGCATTGGCCATGCTCGTACTGCCCTCATCTGGTACTTTGGGATGGCAGCGGGCATAATGCTTGCTTTGTGGGCGCTGGGATTATCGCAACTTTTGCAATGGATGGTGGTTGCGGGTTGGGCTATGGTGCTGGTGTTGGCCGGGGTGGGCATCGACGTGCGATGGCGAGGGCACGGATCCCAATCGAGCGTTTCGGAAAACCCTAAAGGTCCATGCTGATGAAACAATATAAAGCTACATGGTTGTCAGCCGGCGCGTTCGCGTTCGATCTGTGCGCGGTTGCCGGAACCTGGCTGGCGGCCTACTCGGTCCGTTTCAATGGCGCTATCCCTGCCGACTTCTGGCACGGCGCGCTTGAGGCTCTCATCTGGGTGTTGCCGGTCTATGCGGTGATGTTTCGCGTGTTCGGGTTGTATCGCGGAATGTGGGTGTTTGCGAGCCTGCCCGATTTGATCCGCATTTCGAAGTCGGTCATGGGCGGCGCGCTGGTAGTGATGGTGGGCGCTGCCATGTCACAACCCACGCCGGTGATTCCTCGCTCGGTTCTGATGGTTGCACCGTTGTTGTTGTTTCTCTCGATGGGCGGCGCTCGCGCGGTATATCGGGCGAGCAAGGAATTTTATCGGTATGGCGGCTTGATTGGGCAGGGCAAGCCGGTGATCGTGCTCGGCGCGGGAACGGCGGGTGCGAATCTCGTGCGCGAGTTGGCGCGCTCGAGCGAATGGCGTCTGGTCGGCCTGCTCGATGACGATCCCGCTAAACGCGGTCGCGAAATCTTGGGCCACAAGGTCCTGGGGTCGATGAGCGAACTGCCGCTTTGGGCGGAACAACTCAAGGCCGATACGGCGATCATCGCGATTCCATCGGCATCGGTGGATGCGCAACGGCGCGTGGCCACCATGTGCGTTCGCGCCGGCGTCAAGGCGATGGTCCTGCCTGCGCTTACCGTGCTTACGCAGGGCCAGGCATTCCTCTCACGGGTTCGCCAGATCGACCTGGAAGACCTGCTCGGCCGTGAGCCGGTCAAGATCGACATGCCGCACGTCGAGGCGCTGCTGCACGGGCGCGTGGTGATGGTCACGGGCGCGGGCGGTTCGATTGGTTCGGAGTTGTGCAGGCAGATCCTGCGTTTCTCGCCGGCGCAACTCGTGGCCTATGACCTGAGCGAATACGCTATGTATCTGCTGGTCGAAGAGTTGCATGAGCGGTTTCCGGATCTGTCGGTGATCCCGGTCATTGGCGACGCGAAGGATTCACTGCTGCTAGATCAGACTATGTCGCGTTTCGCCCCGCATATCGTGTTTCACGCGGCCGCGTACAAGCATGTACCGTTGATGGAAGAGCAGAACGCATGGGCGGCTGTGCGCAACAACGTGTTGGGTACGTTGCGCGTGGCGCGCGCGGCGATCCGTCATCAGGTTAGCCATTTCGTGCTGATCTCCACCGACAAAGCCGTGAACCCGACCAACGTGATGGGCGCGAGCAAGCGCCTGGCGGAAATGGCTTGTCAGGCGTTGCAGCAGACTTCTCCACGCACGCAGTTCGAGACGGTGAGATTTGGTAACGTGCTGGGCAGCGCGGGCAGTGTGATCCCGAAGTTCCAGCAGCAGATTGCAAAGGGCGGCCCGGTGACAGTGACGCATCCGGAGATCACGCGATTCTTCATGACCATTCCCGAAGCCGCGCAACTGGTGTTGCAAGCGTCGAGTATGGGGCGTGGCGGCGAGATCTTTATCCTGGATATGGGTGAGCCGGTGAGGATCGTGGATCTGGCGCGCGATCTGATTCGCTTGTACGGATTCTCGGAGGAGCAGATCCGGATCGTGTTCACGGGCTTGCGGCCGGGCGAGAAGCTGTACGAAGAACTGCTTGCTGACGACGAAACGACTACACGCACGCCGCATTCGAAGCTGCGGATCGCGCAGGCGCGCGAAGTGCCGAATCACTTCCTCGATGAATTGCTGCCGTGGCTGATGCAGCATCGCGTGTTGGCTGACGACGAAGTGAGGCGTGATCTACGCCGCTGGGTTCCGGAATATCAGACGACAATGCCTCCGGTTTTGACGAGCGTTCAATCGATTCGAAACGGTTGAGTCGCCGTGAATTGTCCGCTGTTGTAACGGACGAATGTAGCAGCAGAGCGAATAGCGAGCCTGTGTGACCAGAGCGCCATGTGGCGACGTGATGTTGATCTCTTCTCGAAGCCAGGCTCGCAATGAGTTTTGGAGCGACTGACGCGTTGTCACGGGCTCCGACGTCAGTGGGCCGAGCAACTCACAATCGATATGGCAATTACCGCGGCGCTTTGTGCGTCGGTATCAATGATTCCGGTCGTTGGCAAAGCGAAGATCCTTTACTGCTAGACCAAACCCAGTCGCATTTCACGCCGCACATCGTATTTCATTTGGCAGCGTGCAAGCATGTCCGGCTCGCGCAAGAACAGAACGAGCGGCTGGCAGCGCACAACAACGTGTCGGCAGCAGCACATGGCGCGGGGGCACCCCGCAATCAAGTCGACCATTTCATGCAGATTTCCACCGACAAAGCGGTCAACCGATCAACGTAATGAGCCTGAGCAAGTGCCTCGCGAATGTGGCATCCCAAGCGTTGTAGTAGGCCACGCTGCGTACGAGGTTCACGCTGGTGCGCGTCGCTGGCCCACCCAGCAGTGCCCCCACCTGTCCCTAAGTTTCAGTAGCAGATTGCAAAGAATGACCCAGCCACGGGAACGCACCGCAGAACAAATGCTCACGTCTACTCCAGACGCGATACAACCTGGTTTGTCGGGGGCATCGCGCAAAGAGCGTCTCGGCAAAGTACTCATTGTCAATATGGGCCAGTCAGTGAAAATTGTCGATCTGCCGCACAATCTGGCTCGCTCATACCGTTTTTTCGAGATCAAAAATCCGTTTCGTGTCTTCGGTCCGGCGTCCCGGTTAGAACTCGCATGAGAAAACGAAAAGACCGCGTCCATGTCGCATCCGGGACTGCGGGATGCGCGGGCTTGCGGAGTACCGAAGTAATTCTTCGATGTGCCGCTGCTATGGCCGATGCAGGCTCGTGTATTGGCTGAGGACGAAATGCGCTGTGACCCACGGCGCTCAGGGTCCGGGTATCAGGCAGACGAGCATGCAACTGACCCTTCACAGCGCGCCGTTCGGCGGATCGACGTCGGGGCGCTTAGGCGTCTGCTGAGAAGCGGATGGCGGAATTGTGACACGCAAACTTTGTAAGGCGCCTTTCCGCTAGTGGATCGTGATGGCCAGGGCTATAAGGCTGGCAAATGGACGTGGCAGTAAAGTTCGTCACCTCGGTGAGGGCGAACGCATCGTCCGTCGCTTGCTTACATGTGCGCTGCAAATCCAATTTGTGGCTCGGCTTGTGCTTATATAATAAATAGTTTAAAAACTCGCGATGCGTTCCTAGCACGATATGAGTTGGAGGTGAGGGCTGAAAGAGGGGCTATTTTCGATAGCTTTCTCGGTTCAGGCTTTCAATAAACTTTATGCAAAGGCGCAAATCAGGTTTCTCGGTTCAAAATCATCCCGGTTTTGATGAGTGTTCAATACGCCGGCACCCGCAGCCTATCTGTCGACCGAAACGCAAGCGACTACCGGACCTTGCTGTTTGCCCTCAGATGATTTAACTTGCATCATCCGATGCTCATTTCATACGAAGTCGAAATCACGAAATCGAGCGGAAATCACGCAACACGTCCCCCAATCCCAACGATCTTGGATTTGGCATTATCGACGCTGAATTGTGGATCACACAGAATTGTGTCGGACTTCATTGCCCGGCGCCATCGCTATATTGGCGACGTCTTGTCCTGTTGTTCTGCTTTGTGCACTATCACAAAATGACGGAATATTTGTATAAAATCATGCACTTAACATTTAGTTAACCAACAATATTAGGTATTGGCATGCCGACACGTGGTCGCCCAGAAGTCGAAAAACCGCTGTGGAGGAGCGGCTAATGTCCACGCGTCGGTGGACCATCTCGTCTCGGTTTTCTACTCATCAGAAAGGCAAACCGAAGTCCTTTGGAACGGGTTGTGAGCACACCGTGCCTGCAAGTTGATGAGCGGTCTGCCGTCTTTGCGCCCATTTTTAGTTGAAAAATTCGAGAATTTGCGACATCGCCAAAATACCGGACTTTCAAGTGAAATCATCAAGTCAAAGTCCATTTTTGAAAGTTAGGGGATGAGTTTATCTCGCTGTGCACAGCGCTTGTCTTCGGACCGCATAATGCGGTCACGAGACGTGCAGAATATAGGAAGAGGCTGTCCTTGCTCGCCTGTTATTGAAAGTTCAAGATTAATAGTTATTTTAAATTTCAAGAAATGTATTTCGGGCCGTTAAGCATGTCGACGGAATCGGGAAGCGAGATTGATCGCTAATATGTCAGTCCATCTGCTAGTCGCTGTAAATTTCGATGTCAAATGTTGGATCACTAGAGAACATGATTACAAACGCGCCCAAGAAGATGACAAGTATGTCGAAGTACTATTCACCAATTGATCTCGCAACAGTGTTCTCCGCGGGCGTTTTATGCGGAAAGTGGACGACCCAGACAGCAGCGGCGGAGGAGTTGCAGGTGACTCACTCCAAGCTGTCCAGAGGCGTAAGCGTTGCGTCTCTTCCCCCCGAGATTTTGAACCTCTTTTCGTCGCCGAAAGCTATTACGGATCACGGCGCAAAAACGCTCCTGGAGATCTTGGCGAGCGACGGCTTGCCAGTGATGCTGGCCCGGGCCAATCACTTCGCCGAGAGCGTCAACGATAAGCGCACGCGCATCGTACTCGCGGCATTAAGAGGCCGTGAGTTCATCCGAGCTGAAGCATCGACGCGGCTGCAGCGAGAGTCAGTCGGGACCGAACAGCGTTTTCCGGCTGACGTAGCAAAAGAGTTCAATGAAGGAAAGACCCGGGGCGCGTGGTCGACGGTAACAGGAGGCGCCGCCGCGATGGGTTTGCCGCGTGTCCTTGTGAATCGAGCGGTGTTGATAGACGCATTGCCGCGAGAGGTGAAAGCCCTTTTTTTTCTTCGTGGGTCGCTCACGTTCGGCGTCGGAACCCGTCTACTCAAGATCAAAAACGAGCTCGGCCCGATCCCGATGGCCAATCGGGCACGGCGGATGGACGGCTGTTCGGACACGCGTTCGTCGCGCAACGTGATCGATGAGCTGTGCGGAAAGCATGTCTTGCCTTACGACGATATCAATGTCCGCGTGACACGAGATCGAGGGAACAAGTTTCTTAAAATAGAATGTAACGATGCAGCATTGCTACTGAAATACAGGAAAGAGATTGGAGAAGCCGTGCGAAGTGTGCTTATGAAGAGGCTGAGACCGAAAGAATTCGACGAAGTTGATGCGATGCTCCGTTCCAATATGCCGGATTTCGATGCGTTAATACGGCGTTGACTAGGCGCGGCGGACTTTGTCTGGATAACGCCAAATCCCGCAGAAGTGAGAGTTCTCAATGGGTAGTGGACAAATCTACTACCAGCTCACGAAAGAATCCGCGTCGTGCGAATAACGCTACACGATGCTGCTTTGTTCAGCGTTTCCCTAGCGACGATTCCAGCTCCGCAAGACGCGTATTGGTAGGGGAGTTCATGACTAGGATACGATCCTATCCAGTCCGTCTCATCTCTCGGCTCTCGGCCTGGGCGGCTTCCTCGCGTATGAGAGCAGCAATCTCGCTTAGCCGTCAGTCGTAGTTTCTAGGACCACCTCCACGAGCGACTCGACAAAACGCTCCTCCGGGAACGCGTGCGGTTAGCGCATAACTAAAAAGCCGCACCCGAGGGTGCGGCTTTGGCGCTTAGTGTCGTTAAACATCACGACTTCGGCGGGCTATGGGGCTAGCATCACTCCCGATGTCGTTCTCTTTCCGACCTTCGGCCGTTATAAGATGTCCATCCGAAGAAGACCGCAAGAATGAGAGCAAGCACGATCGTAAAAATTGGGGCTCCCATGATCAGTCCTCCTTAATGCAATAAAAGCCGACTGCGCCTAAAAGCAGTGCAGATATGGTCAGACTGCCCGTTTGCGCGATCGCATGCGCATTCCAGTTTGATGTGGAAAGCGCACTGAGCGCGGCACCTACGAAAGATGCAGCGCTTAGCATATGGACAAAACGACCGTTCTGCTTCCGCTGATCTTTTGACGGGAAGGCTACCGACCGCAAGTCGCTTAGACGCGTTGTTGTATTCACGTCAGGAATCTCGACACGGAACCTTCCGGTTGCGTCGACTGCTACAGCTAGCACACGACCTCGATATTCGACACTGAAAGTCGACGATGTTTCGCTCTTATCCATTTCGTCCATTATGTTCCTTAGCCGGGGCGGCACTAAAACTTCTCCCGTTCGTATGTCTAGCGACACGCGGTCGATGATGATCGTGCCGCAGGGGTATTGAATTTTCGCGTTGGCCAGTTTCATTGGTTACCTTCCTGAACTTTATTGTGGTCACGAGCGATGCGCTCAGGGTTGCATCGGTCTCCTCCGACGCCCCGACGTATGTCGCAAGCCGGTGGATAGAACATAAAAAACATAGCCGCGTGGCTCGCGCGCGTGCCGGCATGATCCGAATATAAGTACTTGAAGATTCTCACGGTATGACCTCAAAAAATACGAGGTGGTCCCTTGCGGGAAAACCACCCCGCAAGGGAAGCGTCGTCTTTTCGGAGCGACGCCAAGTATCGATGGACGATCGGACGGATCGACCCACCGGCAAAAAACGATTGATGATTTGTTGTCAGTTGCCGATCCGAACGACAAATGAAGATAGGGTGCGCGCTCGGTAAAAACCAGCGTTGCAACGCCCTATACACGCACATCGTCCAACACGATTCAACACAAACCTGCGTTTAAATACGCCGGCAAGTGAGCGAGCGTGGACATGGGTTGCGACTACTTACGAAATCAACGTGTAAGAAACATGCCGGGAAGCGGCTTGCTCGAAAAAACGTAGGCGACAGATTGGCTTTTTCGACTGCTTTCGGGCTGATCAAACAACCGGAAAGCTTCGTCCTATGTGGCGGATTCTAGTGAGCGAAAATCTCAGCGGCCCTCCGCGGGTCGGTAAAGTGAAATACGTGTAATTCGTGGAAAAAGTATCGCCTCGGGTCCGACCTGACTAATATTTTTGCAATGACTTACGTTGAAAATGGTTGGCTATTGCGCGTTGGCACGCCAACACGGGTCGCACCATCCTCGATGTCGAAGCATCAAAAAAGCGAGCATGACGGGAAGTCACCAGCGAGCTGATTTGCTTGGATCGATGCGCATTAGCGCGGGGATGGAGAGAGTTTATGCGGTGGCAGCGTTGATTAAAAAGTGAAAAGCTTGCAATTTTCATAGCGCTTTTCGCGCGCCGCGTTCGGACAATGGCAAGCGCGCGATTTCGCACACCTAGCTTCCGAATTTGATGCGGCTCACGATTGCGTCCGCAACCTAACTTTGCGGACGCAATCCATAACAGAAGATGACCTGAGCTTTTTGCCCTTGCGTGTGACGCGTGTCGGCGTCGGCGGCAAGCGAAGCTTTGATCCGGCGGACAAGCGACGACTGGTCGAAGCCTGCCTACGCCCCGGGCCTCGCTATCGGGCCTCGCCCTTAAGGCAGGTGTGAATGCCAACCAGCTGCATAAGTGGGTTCGGGCGCGTGAACGAGGCGACGCCCCGGTCAGGCACGACGTGCCGGCCGCGCTGTCAGCGTTTGTGCCGGTCGTCGCGATCGACGAGCCGACGCCGGTCACGGCATGCGCGCCTGCATCACACCGCGCCCTCACTGCAAAATCATCACGCGGTTCCACACCCTCAGCACGACCGGCACGCCTGATCGCTCACCTGCCCAACGGCGTGAAGCTTGAGCTCGAATGTTCGGCAGACGACGCGTCAATCGTCAATGCGGTGGTCGTTGCATTGGGAGCGCGCTGATGTTCCGCTTCGACGTAGACCTGACGGTCTTCCTGCATCGCGAACCGATCGACTTCCTTGCCGGCATCAACAGTCTCGTGATGCTCGTCGAGCAGTCCATGCAGCTCGACCCGTTCGCACGCGCCGTGTTTGCGTTCCACAATCGCAAACGCGACCGGGTCAAACTGCTGCTCTACGAGCGGAACGGTTTCTGGATGATGCTGCGGCGCGTCGAGGAAGACAAGTTCGTATGGCCACCCCGGCAGCAGAGCGTCGTGAAGCTGACGAGCGAGCAGTTGCACTGGCTCCTGGAGGGCATTGACATTGATGCTGTGCGCCGCCATCCGGTACGTTCGTATCATCACGCCAGTTGAGCATCGGGGCCGCCCGTTAGCCACACGGTGCGGCCTGCCTGTTACAAATTCCCGTAAACCCATCGCGGGTGACATTTCGTTATCGTGGAGGTATGAACGAGGACGACTTCTGCCGATTGCCGCCGGCCGCCCAGGCCTATATGCGTGAGCTCGAGACTTCGAAGACCGTATTGCCTCTGCCGTCGACGATCTGCCTGATCGCAGCCGCTGGTAACGCGTCTTGACATGCGCAAGGACTTGGCACAATGGATCTGTCTATCTCTTTGCGCAGTCAACACCGAACCAAGGCCCCAAAATGTCTCCCATCGAATACATTCGCACAGTCTTTCGCTATAGGCATGACCTCGCTTCACAACTTGCCCTACTTGTCGCCGTTGGGGTCATCTTGTCTTATCACGTGCTGACCAATCCAATGTTCGACTGGCTGTCACGATAGCCATTCCAATCACACGTTTGCCGCCGAACTCGCTGGTCAAACGATGCGCGAGCCACCTTGAAAAAGGCTTAGAAACCACGGATGACTGCGTTTCGGCATGCCGAAGGCTAAAAAACGGCGTATTTTGAATCACCCTGTTGATTATGTTACGTTTTTTACGTGGACGTAGGACGCAACTTTTGTCTTTTGCGCGTCGCATCCATACGTTTTTCTTACACGCGCAATCGCTTGCCGTCACTTTTCAGTGTCACTCGGGCTATGGCTATTATCGATCGGCAACCCGTCCGGTCAGCAAGCGTTGCGGCTGTGAGTAGCGACAATAAACTGACCTGATCAGACGCAAACCGGCCAGAAACAGACCGTCAGACGGCGAACAATTTTCGCTCCATATTTCGTTTTAGTTTGGTTGTTTTATTCACTGACAGATAGTGAGCGTAGATGATAAAAATCCAGCGCCAAAGGAGACTTGGAGAATGTGCCCGATGTGAATGTTGTGATGCGCGATGCCTGAAAATTTGCATTGCGATCGTGGCCGCTTTCACCGAAGACGAAGGGTGGTTGTGGGTCGTCTCATGCCCCTTGCATAGAGCGCACGCGCGCCGATCGCCATCGCACGGCCATGGGTCTCAGTGCGGCCACAATCGCAAGTCCTCGGCGGCGCAACAACGCTGATCGGGTTGGCCGCGACTGACTTGGGGTCTGCGCATTGCGGCACTGATTTTCCGACGAACGACGCTGGTCCGCTCGGCCCCACGTCGACGCGGTTAGTCATAGCGAGGCACGCGCCGCGATGCCAAAATATCGCGATGCCCAATACGCCGCCCACCTCTACCCCGCTTGCCGTACTAAGGCCGCCCGACGCGGTGCCGTCCGTGCTTCCCGTCGACACGCGCGTTCAGTTGCTGCCGTTCGATGCATTGAGCTGGGAGAATTATGAGCGTCTCTGCCGTCGGCTGACCGCGCTCGATGGCGAGGTCGATCATTGCGCGCGCTACGGGCGCCAAGGCGACGCACAGGAGGGAATCGACATTTTCGCGCGCCAGGCAGATGGTCGCTATCATTGTCTTCAGGCCAAGCGCCACCGCACCTTCGGCGTGGCCAAGCTACGCGAGGCGATCGACGTGTTCCTCGGCGGCAGCTGGACCGCACGTGCCACACGCTTCACCATCGTCGTCCAAGCGTCGCTGCGCTCGATGGCGGTGCAGGAGGAAATCGAACTACAGGCCGCACGGCTTGCTGCATGCGGCATATCCTTTGCGGCGCTCGACGGCGAGGACCTAACCGAAAGCTTACGGACAATGCTGCGGGTCGGATTTAACTACAGCCTTCCAGGCTCATACCATGGGCTTACGTTTTTTTGTTTAGACAGCTCCGGCATTCTTTGGCTTTCATGACATCAGCTACTCGAATTGGCCGACCCAGCCCACCGTGCCCGGGGCGCGAATCGTCCCGAGCGACCGTTACGCGTGGTCCAGTGGCACGTGCTTGAAGAGAGTGACGACCCCGCTCCTTGCGACAAACATTGGCTTGATCGTGTGTTGAACTCGGCGATCGCTTGTTGCATGGCGGTGCCGCGTGCCGATATCCATCCCAACGAGGTTTCGCCTCAAGAAAAAACTCCCGAAGAACGGCGATCAATCCTTCGTCATGCTTGACTTCGTTTTGGAACTGAGAAGCTGGGTTATCACATCTGAGCCTACTTCGACATGTTCCAATCTTTTTATCTTTGCCGGGTTTCCCGCCCCATTGCCCCCTCTCATGCGTGCCGGGTGAGCGCCGCGCGCGGGATATGCGCCTGTCGCGGGAAAGTCGCGCTTATCATCGCGCTCGCCTCCGATCGCATCGAATCTACGCGCCTGACCTGTCCCGCGCACGCCAAACTCGGTCCCGCCGGGTGTTGCGAATGAAAAATCCAAGGCAACTACGAGCGGGGGCGAGCAGGGCGAGAGCGCGTCCGTCGCGGCTTGCAGACACGGAGCTAGATCATCTCGAAAAGGTCGTGCGGCTTATGGCGTGGCCAGACACATACACGCCGATGCACGGGCTGGATATAGCTTATTGGCGCAGAAGGGTCGCTCTGATTGAAAGTTCGTTCGAGTTGCTTCCAATTCAGAGGTCTCGAATAACGGCGCTACTCGCTTCTCTCGGTTGGCTCGGCCCGTGACGACCCATAAATAGTTACCTTCCGCAGCGCGCAGCGCTATAAGCGCGATGCAAAGGCCAGACACGATGACGCTTCTGCTGTACGCGTTACGCGCGTGTCGAGCAAAACGGCATCAGCTGTATTGGCAAAAACGGCAATGTTGATGCTGCCCGTAGTTAGTCAGCGCACGACAACGGCCACGTGTCGAATTGCTCGGTGAGCGATATTTTGTCGGTTGCCGTATTTACGAAGGTTAAGCAGGATTTTGAAAGTCGAACCTTAGGCATGCTTGACTTTGATATAGACCTGCGATGATGGGTTGTGGCTTGGCTGGCCGATGACGGCGCAGCTATGCAAGCCCTCAAAAAGGAACGCACATGAACCTCATCAACACTGTAGTACATCTAGACTGGATTCGCGCCGTACGGTTCTGGCTTTTAATCGGCACCGCCACTGCAGCATGGGAATTCGCAACGCTCTTCTGCCGTGCTCTGGCCGCGAGATATAGGAGGAAGCCATGAACACATCACGTCCGCTTATCAAGGGCTTCATGCATTTGCACCCGAAGCTTCGCCGCTTTATTATCGGCCTAGTCTTTTATCTGCTGTGGTACGTCGACATGAGGTACTTCGCCTACACAGCGCTTGGCCCATGGATCGCCGGCATCACGCTTGTCATCTTTTTCTGGGCTTGGGGCATTTGGACGTTGATCTTCATCTTCATGTGGTGTCTACTTTCTTTCGTGCGCTTCTACCTGATTTTCCTGCGATGAAACACGCTGAAATTGCTGGAAAAAAACGGCGTAAGTTTTTTAACATGGCAATTTGGTGAGCGGCGGAGCGTGGAGTGAGCGCGCTTGATAATAAAAGGGATACAGTTGCTAAGATCACCTCCGTGCGAACACCCTCGAGCGGGATGCGCTGGTCGACGACAGGCGGGGGCAATGCAGAAGGCTTAGTGAGTCCTTACGGGATTGCTAAGACAGTCGCTAAAATGATTGCGAAGGTACCGGCTAAAAAGGAATTGTCGTCATTTCCCATATCGTAGAAGTCACCCTGGACTCCGAAGATGGCAGGCGCGCTGGGTGTCGATACTACGCAACTAGCAGCAGAACGTCGTGCAAGCGATTGGCTCGTGGAGCGCGAATGAACCGGACGAAACGGGGGGGTATATCTTGCCTCTAAGCTTACCCGCAGCTTACCGACAGGTTGAGCCTATGACCTTCGAAATTGGCATGCCAAAGGGTAAAAGCCGGAAAGCTCACTGAAAACGTATAGCTTTGCAGCGCCATAACCGCTCAAACATGTGTTACGCATTTGCCATATTGCGGTTTTCGATCTTATTGCCATTGCATGCCATTGGCCGGCGAGTTTGAACATATATGAGCGCATTCCCCTTCCTAGTCCGGCTGGTTCGCTTGCGAACCCATAGGCGAAGCCGAGCGGATCAGGAGGGGGTCAAGCGAACGGTTTTGTTTTCGCATTCTTCGCGGCCGATT
>NZ_JNFG01000055.1 GCF_000729995.1 Caballeronia sordidicola
ACCTTCCTCGTGGAAGGTGACGAATTTTGGTAAGTCGCTCAAGAATCCTCTCCTGTGACAGGTTGAAGTTCGATCAGCATCTGATTGCGTTCGACCACCTCGCCCTCCCGGCATCCAACGGTGGTGACGATGCCGTCCATGCTCGCAACAAGAGACATCTCCATCTTCATCGACTCCCCAACGACGAGAACATCGGACTTGCGCACCCTGTCACCGACCTGCACGCACACCTTAAGAATGGTGCCCATCATCGGGGCGAGCAGTTTTCCCTCAAGTGACGCGGACGATGCATCCAGTTTAAGGAATGGAACGATATGCAGGACATGCCGCCCGAAAGGCCCGTGAATTGAGATAACATCACCGAGCAGGTCTGCGGAGACAACAACTACACGCTGGTCGAGAGCGACCACGTACTGACCCGCCTCCTTCCTGAGGAAGCTCACGTTCAATGCAACGCCGTCGACCAGTAGACGAAGGTTGTCACCATGTGTGCGTCCGAAAATCACCGGCCATACTCGATCGTCCGCTGTGCGAAGAGATAAAGCAGGCGGCCCGCTGGGCGCAGCTCCGTCGTCGTACGCCCACCACGCGAGCTCGCCATCGCAGGACCAGAGCCCCAGCTGTCTATCCCGCGTCCGAGATGCCCAGACGAGCGCGGCTGCTAGGCCGACTTCGTCTCGGCTCGGGGTGCGCAGACCGCTGAGCGAATCGAGTTCACGATCGATGAATCGATTGTCGGCAGTGCCCGCCTGCACAGTAGGATGTTCGAGTAGACGAAGAAGGAAAGGGATGTTGGTCTCGACGCCGCCAATAGCCGTGTGCCGAAGTGCCAAAATGCTGCCCTCGAGCGCCGCCTCACGCGTCGAAGCGTGCACGATCAGCTTGGCGATCATTGCGTCGTAATAGGGGCTAATCACCGACCCTGGCTCTACTCCGGTCTCGACTCTTGGTCCATCCGGGAAGCGAACGCTGCTCAGTGCGCCTGTAGATGGTGCGAATCCGGCGGCTGGATCCTCGGCGTAAATCCGCAACTGCACCGCGTGACCGTTGCTTTTCACTTCGTCCTGCGCGATCGGCAGGCGAGAGTCCATGGCGATCCGCAACTGCAGTTCGACAAGATCAAGTCCGGTGATTTCCTCGGTGACCGTGTGCTCCACCTGCAGCCGCGGATTGCATTCAAGAAAGTGGTGCTTGCCGTCCGCGACGAGGAATTCGACCGTACCGAGGTTTGCATACGAAACAGATTCCGCAAGCCGGACCGCGTCGCTGATGATGCGCTGTTTCAGAATTTCATCGACGCCGATGGCAGGAGCCTCTTCCACGACCTTCTGGAAGCGCCGTTGTAGCGAGCACTCGCGCTCAAAAAGGTGTATCGCGTTGCCTCGCCCGTCTCCAGCAATCTGAACCTCGATGTGGCGAGCTGATCCAATGAATTCCTCGACGATCAGATCTGCGCGACCGAACGATGCGCGTGCTTCCCGCATCGCGGAATTGATGACGTCGCCCAGCCCGTCTAATTCTCGAACTACTCGGACCCCGCGGCCTCCTCCGCCGGCGACGGCTTTTAGAACGACCGGCAAGCGCAGCTCTTCTCTGATCAGGCGCTCTAGTTCCGCGGGGTCTCCCGAGCTGCCTTCGCTGCCGCCAATGACGGGGACGCCGGCAAGCCGGGCTTCGTGTTTTGCAGCCCATTTATCGCCGAAACGACGCAGAAGATCGCCCGATGGACCGATGAACAGCAATCCCGCATTTGTCACCGCATCAGAGAAGGCTGGATCCTCCGAAAGGAATCCGATTCCCGGATGGATTGCGTCGGCCCCGACTGCACGCGCTGCAGATAACACCGCCTCAATGTCAAGATAGCTCTGGGCAGACGGCGCCGGCCCGATCTCGATCGATTCACCAACCGTACGCACGTGCAGACTGTTCCGGTCAGCGCTTGAATGTACCGTGGCAGTCGCAATGCCCATGCGCCGACAGGTCCTATCGATGCGGCAGACGATCTCGCCTCTATTTGCTATTAAGAGTTTTTTTATCACGTGCGACCTCACATCCGGAATACGCCGAAGCGCGTTTCGCGGGCGGTCTGCCGCGCGGCTAAATCGAGAGCAAGGCCGATTACGGCCCGAGTCTCAACGGGATCGATGACGTCGTCGATCCAGAGATTACTCGCGAAGTTGTAGATACTCTGAAACGTTTCGAACTGACTTCTGATCGGTTCCTTAAACGCTTCTTCTTCGCTGTCGGACCACGTTCCGCCTTCGCGCTCACGCTTTTGCCGCTGAACCATGGCGAGCGTGACCGCAGCCTGCTCTGGCCCCATCAGTGCCGCCTTGCCGTTGGGCCAGCCTAGCGCCAGGTCTGGCTCGAAATGCCGGCTGCACATGGCAAGATGACCGGCGCCGTAGGATCCGCCGATTATGAGATTGAACTTCGGCACATCGGCGGACGACATGGCGGTGATCATCTTCGCTCCGGCCTTGGCGATGCCGCTACGCTCAGCCGCGGTCCCCACCATGAACCCCGCAATGTCGGCGAGGAATATCAGTGGAATCTGCCGCTTGCAGCACAGGTCAATGAAATGCGTCGCCTTAAGGGAGCTCTCCGTGAACAGCACGCCGTTGTTTGCGATGATCCCTACTTCGAAACCGAGGATTCGTGCAAAACCACACAGCAGCGTTTCACCATAGTCCTGCTTAAACTCGTCGAACCAACTATCGTCGACAAGTCGCGCCACGACCTCGCGGCTGTCGGTGGGAATTCTCGGATCAGCGCTCACGATGCCATACAGCTCTTCTGGATCGTAGCGCGGCGGCACAGGGGAAATGGGTGCTCGCACATAAGCCGCAGTCACTGGCAGCATGGAAACGAGATCACGCGCCATAGCGAGCGCGTGATTGTCGTTCTCGGCCAAATAGTCGGTTACGCCGCTCACTTTAGAGTGCATGGCGGCGCCGCCCAGTGTTTCACGATCAACGCGTTCGCCTGTAGCAGCGAAAGTGATCTCGGGGCCACCGAGGAACATGTAGCCTTGATTACGCACGATAATGGATTGGTCGCAAAGCGAAGGTACGTAAGCGCCGCCAGCCGTGCATGCACCGTGCACCACTGCGATCTGCGCCAATCCTTGCGCCGATTGGCGCACGATTTGATGGAATACCGTCCCGTAGCGGCCTTCGACCGGAAACACCTCGTGCATTTCGGGAAGAAAGGCGCCGCCCGAATCGACAAGCGTGATCGTCGGAAGTCGGTACTGTTGTGCGATTTCCTGGGCACGGACATGCTTTTTTGAAGTCATGCCGTGGTAAGTCCCACCCTTTACGACCGAGTCGTTGGCAATGATCATGCAAGGCCTGCCGGAAATGACGCCAATGCCGGTAATGATCCCGGCGCCGACCGGCGCCGCGCCGGACGATCCGCCTCCCGCAAGCAGAGCGATCTCCAAAAAAGGTGAGCCCAGATCAAGCAGCGCTCGCACACGATCCCGCGGAAGTAACTTTCCTGCGTCGACATGCCGAGCCCGGGTACTCGGCGACCCGCTCTCTATCGCAGCGCGGCGCTGCGCCCGCAAGTCATCCAGCAATTCACGATAATGCCGGTCGTTTTTCTGAAAAGCTTCCGACGAACGCGACATCATTGACTGTATTGTTCCCATTCGACAATTCCCCACTCGGACGGGTTGCGTAACGCAACATGTATATCGGGATGGCCGCGACGCACGAGCGCGCCGATCAACCTTCTAGCCAAAAGAATACTATAAACCACCGCGTCGGTCTATTTATGTTTATACGATCTTCCTGAGGGATCTATCAGACGATGCAACACCTGGAAGCAAAGTTCCGCGCTGAGTCACGCTTCACGCGTTGCCCCTGCGGGGCAACTCTCTAAATTGGCAATTCCTACCGCTAATTTTTGATCGCGCGTCCTCTCGACTGACCAAAAAAGCAGGAGCGCTGATGTCGCCACCCTATGCCAAAGCACTCTCTATCCGCTTGTTAATACGCTATCCGTACTATTGATCCGGATCACGACCACAATGAACATTGTTGCCCCGGCCCACGGCTTCGCGCGATGCCTGTTCGAGAATTGACAACGTCAACTGATGATGCGTACACTGTATATATACCGACGTGTCGGTCTTATTTAAGATTTAAAGGATACATATCAATGATGCTATTCTCGGAAGAGCACGAAATGCTCCGTCGACAGGTCAGGCGCTTCGTCGAAACGGAGATCATTCCCAATGGCGAGAAGTGGGAACGCGAAGGGAATGTGCCTCGTGAGTTTATTAAGAGGATGGGGGAGCTCGGTTTCTTGGGCATTGGCTTCCCGGAAGCTTATGGTGGAAGCGCCATGGATATTTCTGGCTGGGTCGTTCTCGCTGAGGAGTTGGGTCGAAGTACATTCGCGGGCGTCGTAGGCGTCGCTACGGTTCACGCTTTGATGGCTGCACCGCATCTCCTTCACGCGGGCACGGAATCACAACTCGCACAATACATGCCGGGCATCGTTACGGGCGACATCCTCACCGCGATTGCTATCAGTGAGGTCGAGGCCGGTTCCGACGTCAGCGCGATGCGAACGAAGGCAACCCGTACGGACGGCGGCTGGCGGATCAACGGCACAAAGTTCTGGATCTCGAATGGGGTCAATGCGGACCTGTATTTTGTTGCGGCGCGCACGGATCCCAACAGCAAGTCTGCGAACGGCATCAGCATGTTTATTGTCGAAAAGAACACGCCAGGCTTCAAGGTCGGGCGAAAGCTCGACAAGCTTGGCTTTCGTGCGAGCGACACCGCTGAGCTAATTTTCGATGATTGCTTCGTGCCGGAGTCCCAGTTGCTTGGAATCGAGCACCGGGGCTTTTACGCAGTCATGGCAAATTTCCAGACTGAACGCCTGATCCTTTCCACGCTGAACATCGCAGAAATCTTCACCGCGTTGCGCCTGACGATCGAGTACGTTCGAGAGCGCAAAACCTTCGGGGTCCCGTTGATAGAGCGGCAGGTGTTGCGACAACGGCTCGCCATGCTGATGACGCGCGCAGAAGCAGGTAAACAACTGGTATATAGCGCTGCCTCACTGATGGCGCAGGGCAAACCCGCCGTTTTGCAAGTCTCCATGGCTAAGGCCTACTGCGGAGAACTTGTGAATGAGGTGATGTACCAGTGCTTGCAATGTCACGGTGGGGCGGGCTTTCTTGCCGGGACGCCGATTGAACGTATGTTCAGGGATGCGCGCCTGTACTCAATCGGCGGCGGTGCGACAGAAGTGATGCTGGAAGAGGTCGCCAAGCGCTGGGACGAACTCCTTTCAAATTGATGCGAGAGCGATAATGACACAAGCCTCAACGAATATCGAAAATCCCGAAGTCTTGGTGCAGCGTCACGACGGCGTCGCGACCATTCTTTTAAACCGTGCCAGCGAGAGCAATCCAATCGGTTGGAGCCTTGGGCGAGGGTTGCTGGCAGCCTTGGACGAGGTAGAAGACGACAAAACCATCTCGACTATCATCTTGACGGGAGCAGGTCGAGTGTTCTGCGCAGGAGCGAAACTAGGCGAGGTCGTGAATCCGGAGGGCGTTGACCCCGAAGACCAATACTACGGCTTCCGCGATATCGTTCGAGCCGTCAGTCGCATACGAAATCATGAGCTTCCCGTCATCTGCGCCCTGAACGGAGGTGCCGTTGGGGGCGGAGCCGCCCTCGCCCTCGCCTGCGATCTGATTCTCGCGTCCGAGCAAGCCTATTGCTTGTTCGCATTCGGGCGGATGGGTGCGTCTGCAGCAGATATGGGATGTACTTATCTTTTGCCGCGTTTTGTCGGCATGACCCGCGCAAGGCATCTTCTTCTCACTGGAGGGCGTGTCGAAGCGCGCGAGGGCAAGGACTTCGGTCTCTTTCTCGATGTGGTGCCAAACGCTGACCTGCAGGCTGAGGCTCGTCGTCTTGCCAAGCAGGTAGGTGACTCAGCGCCGAGACACGCGTTGACTGCCACCAAGCAGGTGTTGATGCGTGGCGAGACCACCGAGTTTGAGACGTGCCTCATGTACGAACGCTATCTACAGACGTATTTCCTGAATAGTGACGAACATAAGAGTCGCCTCAACGAATTTCTGAAGATGAAGGCGGCCCGCAAATAGTCGACAACGCCGTTTTGGCCTGCGCCGCGATTTGCGGCGCAGTTATGACGACCCCGTCGACATCATCGCCGGACCAGGAGAACCGCCGAGGCAACGGGCCCACCGCCGTTTGTCACGAGCGCAACCCGAGGCTCGCCCTGTACCTGACGCTCGCCACCTAGTTGCCGGAGCTGAACACACGCCTCGTGCACCAGCCCCATTCCATGCAGGCGACCAAAAGAGAGCTGCCCTCCTGACGTATTGATGGGGAGTTCGCCATCTAGCGCGATTCGTGCTCCGCCGTCGACAAAAGCAGCCGCTTCGCCCCGTCCGCAAAAGCCCATGTCCTCTAGCCAAAGAAGCGCCAGGAAACTGAACCCATCATAGAGCTGCGCCACGTCCACGTCCTGCGGGCGCAAGTCGGTTCGAGCCCACAGGCGTTTTGCGGCATCGGCCGCAGCAAAGCGGGTGAGATCCGGCTGCTGGTCCCACGTGTCGCGACCGTAAAGCGGGCCGCTTATAGCCTCAATGTGAATAGCCGACCTCACGTCCCGTGCGGTGTCCACATGCGACACGACCATTGCCACCGATCCATCGACGGGAACATCGCAGTCGAACAGACACAGCGGCGAGGAGATCATCCGCCCTGCCAGGTAGTCGTCCATCGTCAAAGGCGTACGGTACACGGCCTCAGGCGTGAGCGTCGCGTTGCGTCTTCCGTTAAGCGCAATCCAGGCGAGCTGCTCGCGTGTCATTCCGAACTCGTGCGCGTACCGTGCGGCAACCAGTCCAATCCAGTTTGCCGCAGAGTACGCACCGAACGGCGTGCGCCACTGCATCGGTCCCTCCACTCGCGGGGCCGGACCGGAGGTCGGTAATGCGGTACGTGCGGAGGCCTCGGTTACTGTCCGGAAGACGAGGACGTGACGCGCCTGACCGGTTGCGACGGCCATACTCGCATTGATGAGCGCTGACATCTGCGTAGAGTCCGACGCGGCGGCGTACCAGTTCACTCGCAAGCGCAAAGCCTCCTTTACGTCCGTCGTGAACACCGGCGACGCTCCCGGGGCGACCGCGTAGCCCGAACCCGTTGCGATCCCATCAATATCGCTGCGATCGAGCCCTGCGTCGGCGATTGCACGGAGCCCTGCCTCGACTGAGAGATCGAGTGCACCGCGTGACAGTCGGCGACCTATTGCCGATTGTCCAATGCCAGAGATAAGGGCCCGTTTTTCTAAAAATTCCATACTAGTTGCCTCTCATTCCGGTGTGAACAATGGTATCCAGACGTCGTCGTGTCTTTCGAAAAGCACAACAACCCGTGTTCCGATACGTACCGTATCCGCGTCTGCACCGACGATGTTCGTCGTTAATCGGACATCCGGAACGTCAACAAGGCTGACAATTGCGATGGTGTAAGGGACGACGTCGCCGGGCGACCAAGCCTGATGATTGATCGTCAAAGATTCGATGACCCCGGAGCCAGACACGGGCTGGGGCGCCAGATTTTGCCCCAGGCAATCCGGGCAGATTGGAGCGGGTGGGTGAAGCCACGCGCCGCAGTCCTGACAACGCAGAATCGATAGATGGCCCTCACGACCCGTCGTCCAAAATGACGTGTTGAGGGTTGTCAAAACAGGCAACACGCGAGCGCTAACCTTCGTCACGACACACACTCCTTTTAAGAGCCCCGCCGGCACAGGCAGGCAAAAGCAGCGGCCGGACCCACCCGACCATCAACATGGAAATCGCGAGGACAGGCGCTTGCACCGATCCGCCGCCAGACGAGGTAGCACGAGAGAGCAAGTTTGATGCCTCAGTACATTGCCACGTAAATGACGAAATATAAGCGGCTCCCCAATTTCTACATGGCCTGGCCCAGCGCTAGCGACGGTCTCGGGATATAGGGATTCGAAAGAATATCACCTACAGACCGTCGTGTCGGACTATTATAGTAGTACTTGGTCTTGTCCGCCGCAAAACAGAGAGGTACTTCCGCCCCGGGAAGCTCCAACTGTAGAAGCGGGAACACTGAAACAGGAGACAACATGAATGACTTCACCCAACTCAAGTACAGCCTCGTTGATTTCATCGCAACCTTGACACTCAATGCGCCGCCCGTGAACGCACTCACCCGCGTACTCAACGATGAACTCACACTCGCGATGGACCGAATCTCCGAAATGGACGAAGTGCGAGTCGTCATCCTTACGGGCGAAGGGAAGGTTTTTTGTGCGGGTGCCGACCTCAAAGGAAGAGCATCCGTAATCAAAGGACCGGGCGACCTTCTTGCGCACTCGCGGCGCACCCGTGAGTGCTTTCACGCTATCCGGGAATGTGCCAAGCCCGTGATTTGTGCGATCAACGGCCCGGCCCTTGGCTCGGGCCTGGCAATGGCCGCTTCTAGCGACATCCTGGTCGCCTCCGACCAGGCATCGTTAGGCCTGCCCGAAGTCGATGTCGGCCTGCTGGGCGGCTGCCGACATGCGATGCGCCTCTTCGGTCACTCGAAGGTGCGCCGAATGATGCTCACTGGGCTCCGTGTCCCGGCCGCCGAGCTATACAGGTTGGGCATCGTTGAAGCCTGCACCGCACCCGAAGACCTCATGCCGGCTGCTTTGGAAATCGCGGCCACAATCGCCTCGAAAAGCCCGGTTTCGACAGGCATGGGTAAGCACACACTCAACGTCATCGAGGACATGAGCCTTCGCGATGGTTATCGTTACGAGCAGGACATGACTGCGCGGATCGCCAAGACCGATGATGCCAAAGAAGCGCAGCGCGCTTTCGCCGAAAAACGTGCTCCGAAATTCGTTGGACATTAGTCGATGCGGATGGGCAATCCTGCCCAACTAGCGTCCCAAAGTAACGCCTCGCTGGGGCGGATAACGCAAATGCATTCATGCGTCTCTGCAAGCCGCCGGGATCATCCTCGGTTCTGAGAGTCTAGAGGACTTGACGCGCTGCCTAATCATGCGGGGCCACCGACCCCGCTGCGAGCGCAGCGATCCCGCAAGGCAAACGAATCACCATGATTGTTACCACCACGTCAAACTGCAAATGCCTTAAGAATTCGTAATGCTAATTAATTCTTCTATGGGAGCAAGTTGCTGAGGCGCTTCGGCGATCTTCCGTAGCCATCGCCTCTGCCGAGAAGCAGGGCGAGTACCGACTTGACAGTAATTAGTCTCCGTCCTAGAGTCGCTTATCTTACTCCGTCGCGTCGGTCTATTTTTAAATCTCAGCGATATTCCTTAGGAGATCGTTACATGAGCAGGAAAAAACTCTTTGGGGCAATGGCACGCAAAGATAGCGTCCCCGCGCAAGAATTTCACGATCACTATCGCCATCCCCACGGCACCATGGGGATGCAAATATCCACGTTGCGCGAGTACGTTCAGTGTCATCAGATCGACACGCACTTCCTGAATGAATGTCAACGTCGCTTCGAAGCCATCGCTGAATTGTGGTACGACAATGCCGAAGACCTGCTTGGCTTCCGGAGCGAACCCACGATGACTTCGTACTTAAACGAAGACGAGGCGAACTTTGTCGATTTGAAGGCAACTCGCCTGTTCATTGGAGAGGAGGAGGTACTGACCTCGCAACCCGAGAAGTCGCTCATCAACGCAGACCTGGCCAATGGAAAGTGGCGCCTCTCAGACCGCCCTTTATCGGTGAAGATCATCCAGTTCATCGAACCTAACGCGGGAGCCGGCTGGTGTTCCGCTGAGGACGAGGCGATCGGTCTGCGACTGGGCGCGTTTCGTCACGTTCGATGTCATCCCACTACGCCATCGACTATCGTTTCAAGCCGGACGCAGCGCGCCCCCGATTTTATAGGAGTCAGGGAACTGTGGTGGCCGACAGTGACCGCATTCCAGAAAGCCGTGGAGGCGGACCAGAGAGCCTGGCGCGACATGGTCGCCCGAAATCACGTACACACGCTGCTCGCGCAAGCTGAGCGCTGGAGGTAATGGTGAATCCGACGACAACGTCTCAAGCGCCCGCTCTGTTCTCCCCCCTTCGTTTACGCGACCTTGTGTTGCCAAACAGGATCGTCATCTCACCAATGTGCACATACTCAGCGTCCGACGGCCTGGCGAACGACTGGCATTTCGCTCATCTGGCTAAGTTAGCTCTTGGCGGAGCAGGCACCATCTTCGTCGAAGCAACAGCAATCGAAGCGGACGGCGGACTGAGCCGAGGGGACATCGGCTTATGGGAAGACCGCCAGGTCCCTCCGCTGCAACGCATCGCTGAATTCTGCAAGGAATGTGGGGTTGTGCCTGCAATCCAGCTGGGGCACGCCGGGCGCAAGGCAAGCTCTCAACGGCCATGGATTGGCAATGGCCCGTTGACCGCTGCCGACGAGAAATATGGAGACAGTCCTTGGCAGACGGTGTCGGCAGGAAGTGTCCCGGTAGATGATCGCTGGCCGGCGCCAGAGCAGTTGTCCGTGGCGAGAATGGACTCGATGGCGGCATCCTGGCGCGAGGCCACCTTGCGCGCGCTTCGAGCGGGTTTCGAGATTCTCGAAGTTCACATGGCCCATGGCTATCTGCTCCATCAGTTTCTGTCGACAGTCACAAACACGAGGACCGATTTCTATGGCGGATCGCTCGCCAACCGCATGCGCTATCCGCTTGAGATCGCACGGGTAGTCCGGGAAACGTGGCCGCAAGAACGACCGGTATTCGTTCGGATTTCGGCAGTGGACGACGGCTGGTCTATCGACGACTCGATCACGCTAGCACGCGAACTCAAGGCCATCGGGATCGACATCGTCGATTGTTCGACGGGTGGCCTGGGGCGCTCGTCCGGGGCGCTAAGAATATCTCGCGGCTACGGATTTCAAGTTCCTTTTGCCGAGACGATCAAGAACAGTGCGGACATCAGAACCATGGCAGTCGGCTTGATTCTTGATCCAGCTTTGGCCAATGAAATCGTCACGTTGAATCGTGCCGATCTCGTGGCCATAGGACGCGTCGCTCTCGTTGATCCCAATTGGCCGCTTCACGCTCGCCGTGCCTTGCATGCTGATAGTCCTCCTTTTGAAGGCTGGCCTCGACAATACGCAGTCTGGCTGGGACAGAGAGAGCGCGTATTGGAAAAGATCCGGTCTGAGTCGAAAATCTCGTAGCTGTAGCAAATCAATGAAGGCGTTCAAGGGAGCCGCTACGGTCGGGCGGCATTCTTGGCCTGCGCCGTTAGTGCTTTCCCTGATCTGCGCGATGCAAGCACCTTCGCACGTTGACAATCAAAGCTATTTGATTAAATATACCGACGTGTCGGACGCTTTATTTATTAGATGCAGAAACATATAACTGACTAAAGGTAGGAGACGCCGTGAAGTGTTATTGGAGCAAAGCTGCGCTTGTCGGTTCCGTTGCTAACTTGATGGGCAGCCTGAGCCTCGGATTAGTCGTAGGAACGGCATGCGCGCAAGTGCCGGCGACCCCAACTGGTGAGCCAATCAAAATTGGAGTCATTTCAGCGCTGTCAGGCCCACTTGTCGGATATGGTCAGCCCTTGCTTGACGGCGTAAAGATGGCCGCCGAACAGGCTAACGCCGAAGGCGGCGTAACGATTAAAGGAGTTCGTCACCTGGTGCAGGTCGTTGAGCGCGACAACCGGTCAGACGTCAATAATTCCGTAGCCGCGGCCATGTCATTGGTCCGCGATAACGGCATTAAGTTTATTGTCGGACCAGCCACGGGTTCCGAAGTCGCTTCCGTAGTGGAAATCACGCAGCGCGCGAAGGTTATACAGCTGTCGTCAGCCGCGATATTGCAGTCGATGCTGACCAAAGAAAACGTCGCGCCGTCCACGGGTAATCGTCGCCATCTTTTCATGATGCAGACGCCATCGCCCCTGCGAGAGATCCTGACGATCAAAATGTCGATGAAATACCTGGGTAGCCCCATGCGGCAGGCTGTGATTGTCAGCAATGATTCCAATGGCGACTACATCGGCAAGAACGTCGAAGATGCGATTGTTCAGAGCCACGCCACCTTGGTCCTTCCGAAAGTTCAGTACGAACCGGGCACGACCGACTATTCCTCTTACCTCACCAAGATTCGCGACGCGAAGCCTGATTTGCTAAACGTTTGGTGGCTTCCTACCGACAGCATCAACATTCTTCAGCAAGCCATGCAACTCAACGTCGCAAAAAGCTATTTCACCTTCGGCGCGGAGCCGGCGGATGTTATCCAGCGAATTCCCAACGTCGATAATGTACTGGTCGCTTGCGGACCGCTCTGCCGGAACAGTTCGAGCACGCCTGCCATTGCCGCGTTTTGGCAACGATATGCCAAGTACCTCGGACCCAACACCAAGTTCGCAGCGTCCGCAGGCGGAGCCGCTTGGTACTACGACGGAACGCGGATGCTGCTGAACGCCATGCAAATCGCCGGAACTGCCGATAACACTGATGACATCGCCGCCGTCATGGCCAAGACGCCCTTCTCCGGCACGCTTGGATTAATCAAGTTCGATGACCGGCACCGAGCACAGAGCGGCTTCGACTTCTGCCTGCTAAGCAAGGGCAAGGCGACCTGCGAGTTTGCGTCTCCTTGAACGAAGGAACGGTGTGGCTGAGAGAGACCTCGGGACTACCGCGCTCCTGCTCATTTAATCGAGGATACGTATATGGAAACACTACTGCAACAAGTGGTCAATGGGCTCTCGATCGCGAGTGTTTTCGGACTGCTGGCGGTTGGCATTACTTTGGTGTTTGGACTTACGGGAATCGTGAATTTCGCACACGGCGAGTTCCTGGTGCAAGGTGGACTGGTCGCCACCTCCGCTATTGCTTTGGGACTTCCCTTTCCAATAGCATGCCTCGTCGCGTTTATTGTCGAGGGAGCGATCGGATGGTGTGTCGAGCGAGCAGTCTTTCGACCACTGGCGGCGCAGCCTGTACTTGGTTTTATTGCGAGCCTGGGACTGATCATCGCAATGCAACACATCGCGCTAAAGATTTGGGGCAGCGATCAGATAGCCATTGACGCGCCGCTAAAGCAGGTCCTCGCAATAGGCGACGTGCGAATCTCCGCAATGAGAATCGCGGTCACGGTAATAACGATAATCGTGATGACGGTTCTTCTCGTTCTCCTTTCACGCTCGCGCTGGGGGCGAGCACTGCGCGCGATCGCCATAGACCGTGAGACGGCTGCGGCCATGGGTGTGCCCGTGCAGGCGTATGTAAGCGCCACCTTCGTGATCGGCTCTGCGTTGGCCGGACTGGGGGGGGCGTTGCTGCTCTCGCTATTCCCAATGAGTCCATTCTCTGGCGGCGTCTACACAATCAACGGATTCGCAGTAGCCATTGTCGGTGGCCTGGGCAGCGTGAGCGGTGCGTTAATCGCGGCTGTCATCCTCGGCATGGTGGAGGCGATCGCGTCGGGCTATGTTTCGCCGGTCTGGTCCAGTGCCTACGCATTCGGTGCGATGATCATCGTTCTGCTGTTGCGCCCGAGCGGTCTGAAGGGTGGAGGTATTGCATGATTGAGAAGACACCAGAGCCCTCGGTAACCTCGACGGGTTCGACACTCCGTGCCCAAATCTTGTCCCTGGTGGCGTTGGCCATAGTGTTGGGCGTGCTGCCGCTTCTCGGCATCAACAGTCAGTTCATGCAAATCTGCACGCTGGCATTTCTATGGTCAATAGCCGCGATCGGCCTCGGCCTGTTATTCGGAGAAGCGGGACAGATGTCGGTCGCAAATGGCGCGCTATTCGGCGTCGGAGCGTACGTAGCCGCAATCGGCGCTCGCGAGCAAGTGCTGTCAATGTGGACTGCGTTGCCAGTAGCGGCCGTCACGGCCGCGTTCGCCGCGACAATCATCGGCGCTGTCGCTTTGCGAGTGCGTGGTCATTATTTCCTCATCATCACCTTCGCTTTCGCCGAATTGTGGCGAATCTCGACCGTGAATCTACGTGAGCTCACCGGTGGTAACCAAGGCATCATGGTGCTCGATCCGGTGGTCTTGCCCGGTGTCGGCGAGATCGATTCGTTACGGCAACTTTTTTATCTTGCATTGGTCGCCGTCATCGCCGCGTCGCTCATCGTCGCATGGCTACGCAGCTCGCCATTCGGCCGCAACCTTCGCGTCGTACGCGAAAACGAACGCTTGGCAATCTCGCTGGGGCTAAACGCGGCACGTATGCGGCTCACCGCATTCGCGATCAGCGGCGCGCTAGCGGGCGGTGCGGGGGTTCTCTACGCCTACAACCTGAAGCACGTGGGCCCGGAGCAGTTCGGTGCATCCGCTGGCATTCAGATCGTGCTGATCCTGCTGATCGGCGGCGCGCGAAGCGCTGCTGGACCAGTGATCGGTGCGCTGGTGTTCTTTCTGCTTCCGCTTGTCAGCCACCTTGACCCGATTACCACAGAGATCCTCTACGGGTTGGGCCTGTTGGCAATCGTCTTGTTGTCTCCGCAAGGCTTGGTGCCATTGTTTGCAAGCTTGGTCAAGCGTGCCTGGCGAAAGAAAAAGCCCTCCATTTTGTCGACTACATCATGAACGAGCAAATTCTCTCCTGCCGCAATGTCACGATGCGATTCGGTGGTGTCACGGCGCTCAACAACGTGAGCCTCGACTTCCCCGCGAATCAGGTGGTCGGCGTGATCGGACCCAACGGCAGCGGCAAAAGCACCTTGTTCAACGTGCTGTCCGCCGAACGGCGACCGACCCAGGGCGAGATTACCTGGGCCGGGCAACGCATTGACGGCCTGCCGCCGTATCGCGTGGCGTCATTAGGCATCGTTAGAACTTACCAGAGCGCATCAGTTTTCCCCGAACTGACGGTGCGCGAGAGTATGGAATTCGCCCATTGGACGGCAAGAAAGCGAGGCGGTAGAAGCATCGCAGAGGTCGCTGAAATTGCCGGCCTCACCAAGTTCACAAACGAATCGTGCCGCTCACTCCCGTATGGCCACCAGAAAATTCTCGGCGTCGCGCTGGGACTGCTCACCAAGCCCGCGCTGTTGCTGCTGGATGAGCCCGCCGCAGGGCTGAATCAAGCAGAAGTTAGCCGCTTTCTGCGACTTATCAAGGACATCCGGGCAACGCACGAGATCGGCATCGGCATCATCGATCACGACATGAACCTAATCATGCCGGCCTGCGACCGTATCGCGGTGCTCAACTTCGGCAACCTGATCGCGATAGGTACGCCCGCAGAGATTCGGAGCAATCAGTCGGTACTCGATATATACCTTACCGGAGACATGCGTAGCGATGCTGATCATTAACGGAATGTATACCCGGATCGGGTCGACGCCAGTCCATCACGATGTGTCTATAGAAATTGCGGACGCGGAGATCGTGGTGATCCTTGGCTCTAACGGCGCCGGCAAGACCAGCTTGCTCAGGGCCACGATGGGTTTGTTACCCCTGCTTTCGGGGAAGGTGATTCTCGACGGGGAGGACATTACCACGCTGCCCCCTCACGCTCGCAATCGCCGTGGGCTTGGCTACGTGCCTGAGGGGCGGCGGATCTTTGGTCCGATGACGGTGCGCGAGAACCTCGAGATTGGCGCGTACGCCGTCAACCCACCCGCGGTTGAACTAGAGGCGGAGGTTGAAGCGAACTTCAATCGCTTCCCGATCCTTAGAGAGAAGGCTGCGGATCCCGGTAGCACACTGAGCGGAGGGCAGCAACAGATGCTGGCGATGGGGCGTGCGCTCATGAGCAAGCCGAAGCTTCTCTTGCTCGACGAGCCCTCGCTCGGACTCGCCCCGCAAATGGTTCGTACCGTGCACGACACCATCAAAATGGTGCAACAGACGCAGCGGATGGCCGTTTTGCTTGTCGAGCAAAACGCCGGGCTCGCACTTGCGGTGGCAGATCGCGTCTACCTGATGGCGCGGGGGGCGATCGTCGCGCAAGGTACCCCCTCGGAACTTGCAGGCAGCGATGTTCTGCGATCGGTATATCTCGGTCAGGCCGAACCAGCCTCATAGCCGGCCTTTACAAAGTGCCGGTCCGGTGAAGTCCATCTGACAAGGCGGTGGAATGCAGTAGTTGCAGACGTCGGTGGATAAATATCGAGAATCAACAAAGGTGAATTGATGACATTAGATCTTGATCTTCATGTAGATGACCGTAGTTTTCTCGGCTCGCTTACGCGCGCTGCGGCTTTGCGCGGTGATCAATGCGCAGTGCGCTTTACAGACGGAGGAGACCATACTGCGAAGGATTTGTTATTGCAGACAGGGCGGCTTGCGAGTGTGTTCGATAGAATGGGAGTGCAGAAGGGCGATCGCGTGGCAATCCTGTGTGAGAATCGTGTCGAGTTCCTTTGGGCGTTCTTCGCCGCTGCTTGGCTCGGAGCCGTTCCTGCACCGCTGAACATCAGCCTGCGTGGCGGGACACTGCGACACCCTATCACCGAGTTGGAACCGAAGGTCATTGTTTGCGATAACGTCACGGCCATTGCCCTTGGCGATTGTTTGAACACCGATGATCCGAGGGTCATGAACGTCGACAGCCACTCCGATTTCTCGAGTCTGCGCGCCGGCGGCACTTCAATGCCGTTTGTATCCCCACGGCCAAGCGGGCCCACTGAGCTCGCTATGATAAGTTACACCTCGGGCACCACGGGGCCGTCGAAGGGAATCATGTACAGCAACGACATGACAATCGCCTTTGCGGAGTCCAACGATTGGCTTTTCGGCTACACGGCAAATGATGTGGCCTTCAATTGCCTCCCGCTTTTCCATGGCAATTCGGTGTTCTGCACGCTGATCCCTGCCCTTCGCGCGGGAGCCCTCGCGGTTTTTGCCCCGAGGTTCTCTGCTTCGGCCTTCTGGAAGACGGTCCGCGCTCAAGGCGCTACAGTTCTATCGCTGCTCGGCTCCATGGTGCCGATCCTGCTGAATCAGCAACCCGCCGAGACGGACTCGACAACGACAGCCAGGATCGCGTTGGCAGTGCCGATGCCGGACGACCGGTTTCAAGAGTTTCAAGAACGCTTCGGCATCAAGCTCACCTCTCTCTACGGCCTGACGGACTTGGGAGTGGTGATCGGCGTGCCACACGATATTCCGGGTCGCCCTGGAAAGTGCGGAATTGAAAATCCAATCTGGGAATGCGTGGTAGCAGACGATGACGGCGATCCTGTACCCGACGGAGTAATCGGGGAGTTACTGGTCCGGCCTCGTCGACCCAACGTCATGCAAATGGGCTATTGGCGTAACGCGGAGGCCACGCTCGTCGCTTGGCGTGACCTCTGGTTTCACACGGGTGACTACTTGCGGCGCGACTCGGACGGATGGTACGCGTTCATCGACCGGAAGAAGGACGCGATGCGCCGATTCGGCGAGAACATCTCTTCGTTTGAGGTCGAAAGCGCTTTGATGAGCCATCCCTCGGTGGCGGAGGTCGCGGTATACCCGGTACCTGCCGAACTCGCGGAAGACGAGGTCATGGCTTCTATTGTGCTGGATCCGGACCTGTCCGTAGATCCGGCGCAGTTGCTCAAGCATTGCGAAAGCCAGCTTCCCTACTACGCCGTCCCGCGCTACTACCGCATCGTTGCAGAACTACCGAAGACCGCGACGGCGAAGGTGCAGAAGAGCGCCTTGCGCGAGATCGGGATAGACGAATTAACTTGGGACGCTGGACCGCGCGGCCGCTCGAAGCGAGGATGAACGAAATCGCGCGTGACCCGAAAATATCTTCGGGTCACGCGTGTCGGCATCGTTTTAACTTCACGTATCTTCGGAAATTCCACACGACAGGCTTCATCGATCTCTTTTAAAAACAATCCACCGAGATAACTCATATGGTGTCTGGACAAAACAAAGAAGATGCGAAAAACGAGGGAGCACTTTCGGGTCTAAAAGTTATCGAAGTGGCAGCAATCGGTCCGGTGCCATTCGCTGGAATGGTGCTCGCAGATATGGGCGCACGTGTCATCCGGATCGATCGCATCCCACTTTCCGCCACGGATGACACCGCGACCGCCGGATTTGAGAACCGGGGACGACTTTCGATTGCGATAGACCTCAAAAACCCGAAAGGCATCGACACGGCATTGCGTCTGATCGACGATGCTGACGTGTTGCTGGAGGGCTTTCGCCCCGGCGTCATGGAAAAGCTCGGGTTAGGACCGGCGATTTGTTGTGCCCGGAATCCAGGCCTGGTGTACGGACGGATGACGGGATGGGGGCAAAGCGGGCCGCTCTCGCGCGCGGCGGGGCATGATATCAACTACATAGCGCTCGCGGGCGCACTGCACGCAATGGGACGCTCTGATTGCCCCCCGTCCCCTCCCCTCAACCTCGTCGGCGACTACGGCGGCGGTGCAATGATGCTATTGGTCGGTTTGCTTGCGGCGCTGCAGGCACGCCAGCGCTCCGGCCAAGGTCAGGTAATCGACGCCGCCATGACGGACGGTGCCGCAATGCTAATGACGCCCTTCTACAGCATGTTCGCGCAAGGCGCGTGGCGCGATTCGAGACACACCAATTTCCTGGACGGCAGCGCACACTTCTACGGGGCGTACGAATGTGCAGATGGACGCTTTATCGCAATCGGCTCGATCGAGCCTCAATTCTATAGATTGCTGCTAGACAAATGCGGCGTCCGCATGCCTGAATTCGACGATCAGCACAACAGCTCGGCCTGGCCTACTTTGCGAGAGCGCCTGGGAGAGATATTCAAGACCCGATCGCGAGCCGAATGGTGCGAGCTCATGGAAGGAACCGACGTTTGCTTCTCGCCTGTACTGAGCCTGCGCGAGGCCCCTGAGCATCCCCACAACATCGCGCGCCAGACCTTCGTGAATATCAACGACAAAATGCAACCGGCGCCCGCGCCGCGTTTTGATCGCACACCATCTCGCGCCTCGCCGGACATTCCGAAAGTGGGCGCACACACCGTAGCCCTGCTTGCAGGGCTAGGTATGGACCAGAAAGGCATCGATCAGTTGATCTTGGAGCACGCAGTCTACGTCAGCGGCGCGGATTGACATAGTTCGCACAAGCAATTCGAAAGACACTAGCTGACAGTTATTCTCGATAATGTCTCGTTCCCCCGCGAGCGCTACGTCGCAGTGTCGGATGGGCCATTGCTGTTTCTTCGTGATCTGCGTTAGCAGATGTGCCGCTACCGGTGGCCACGGCATATGAAGTGTCCGAGGGTAACAATGATTTCGACCACCGTCGGACTTCTAAAAAAGGTTGGATGAAGGACGCCTGGGGTGCATCACGGCCGAGCCTTTAATAAACGCGTCGCCTTCGCGTCGAACTCCACCCGTCGCACGATCTTTACAAGCCCACCACGCTGGCGGCCTTTCGCGATGCAGCGCATCCCTTTCGCCTTCAATGATGCGCCCGTTATTGTGATACGCGATTCGACCGAGTTCGTCGCGAAGCGTAATCGCAACCAATCGAGTCTGGTCACGCCCTCAGGGCAATCCGCGTTATCGCCCTTCCCCTTGGCTGTCATGCTGCGCAAAGCTGGGCATGTCCCTCACCTTGCATGAAGCAAAAGAATCACCGAAGAGTCACTGACCGAGCAACGCACGGTCCACGATAGCAACCTCGTCCGCGAGCTCTCGGTCCGGCGCGTGCAACGCGCGGCGTCCGGTTTTGTATTCAGCAGGTCACCCGATTTCTCACGCTTTAGCGTTTGTGCGCATTTGAGTGCAAAGTGCGCTGATCTGGTCGAACACAGCTGGATTTTCGACCGCGCTGAGGTCGCCTGGCGGCTCGCCGAGCCAAGCCTGTCTGGCGAGGCGCCGAACCAGCTTCCCATTGCGCGTCTTAATCAACTGGGACAGCGTCAGCACCGCATGCGGCCGGTAGGACGCGCCCATTTTGTCGACTAGGGCCTGGCGGATATATCGCTCGACACTGCCGTCTTGAGCACCCTCAGCCTCCGGGCCGGGTACCGCAAAGATAATCATTGCTTCGCCGGTTTTTGGATCCGGCACACTGAAAGCAACTGCATCGATCACCATGCGCCCGTCGATCACGCTTCCCTCGATTTCCGATGGACCGACGCGCCTTCCGGAAATCTTCATGACATCGTCGGAGCGGCCGAGAAGCAGATATTGACCGTCGTCATCCTGAATGGCGAGGTCTCCATGCGTCCACATGCCGGGAATGCTTGACCAGTATGTTTCGACGTACCGCTCCGGATCGTTCCAGAACCCAGCCGTCATGCCGTTGAAAGGACCACGGATTGCCAGCTCGCCAGCGCTGCCGACGAGCCGCTCGCCATGGCTGTCGACAACGCAGCCACTAACGCCAGGGGCCGTACTATTGAACCGGCATGGCGCTATGGGGCGCAATAAGACATTGGTGAGAATCGCGCCGGAACATTCAGTGCCGCCCGTGTAATTGATCACCGGCAGCTTCGCCTCCCCGAAGCGGTGAAACAGCCAGGCGTGCGCGTCCTCATCGATAGGCTCACCACCTGTCATGAGCACCCGTATGTCAGGCGCTGGACCAACGAGCACCTCGGACTCAGCGCCAGCCATGCCGCGGATCGCTGTTGGCGCCGTGCCGAAGTGTGTGACCCTCTGACGCACTGCCGTAGCCCGAAGCCGGCCCATATCCGGCCAGTCCGGCGCGCCGCTGTACAAGACCAGGGCTCCCTTGAGAAGCAGCGCCGCAAAGGTGGAATACGGACCGACCATCCATCCCATGTCGCTCGGCCAAAAAAAGCGATCACCGCGTTTGAAATCGAACACAAACGCAGTGTCCTGCGCCACACGAAGTGGAAATCCCGCGTGGCGGTGAACTGCACCCTTCGGTTTGCCCGACGTTCCGGACGTGTAGATGATCATGCAGGGATCATCGGCCTGGGTACGGACCGGGTCGATGTGCGCTGTCGATGCGGCAAGGTCCTGCCATCGGACGTGGGGGAAAGCCGGCGGGTTAGTGACGTCATCGTATGCGAGGACGAGTTGACAAGACGGTATTCCCGATAAGGCTTCAGCAGCGACCTTGGCGAGCGGTACGTGCCGCCCTTTGCGCATGAAGCCGTCGGCGGCGATAAGCACCTTGGCGCCACTATCGACCATTCGGCGCGACACCGCGTCTGCCCCGAATCCGCTGTAGAGAGGAACAACGATGCCGCCAATGTAGCAAACAGCAAGCAATGAAATCACCGCTTCTGCCGAACTTGGGAAGAGCAATCCGACGCGATCACCCTTTTTGATTCCAATTGAAGCTAGTCCGGCCGCTAATGCCTCAGTCCGTGAAGATAACTCACGGTAACTAACGGACGTGCACACTCCTTCTTCATCTTCGGCAAGTATCGCCGGCTGCTCCAGACCATCCTGCCCCGGGGGGGGACGCAGGCACGCCATAGCGACATTGAATCCCGCACCGGGGAAGAAGCGCGCCCACATGGGTCCTTCCTCTGTGTTCATGAACGCTGTGGGTGCCGGGTCGAAAGCGATGTTCATGTGTCTAAGCGTCTCGTTCCAATAGGCTTCGGGATTCTCAACCGATTCCTTTAAGAACGCGTCATAGTCAGGCAGCCTCATTCGGCGGATCAGGTCCGTCAGATTGCAACTATCGCTGACCTGCGCCGACGGATACCAGACATCCTGTTCCCGAAATTTATTCATAAATTCACACCTGTTCACAGTTGAGTCATGGAGCGCTATCAGCTGCCAATGGTCGGTGCAGCCGTCAGGTTGTCGTTTCGTGCCTTTGACGCTACGCTCACCCGGCAGGGTTAGCTAACATCGGCTTTCCCATCCACGGCGATGGTTGATCCCGACAAAAGCTGCTTACGAGAGGCACCATGTCAATAGAACCGTCTCGTGAGCCTTATGGGCGGCCGCCACAATACGCATCGACATGGCAGGCCGCCGGGCCATTTAAATGACCGTTTGGGCGGGAAATTCGGGCGGCCGCTTTTCGAGGAACGCACTCATGCCTTCGAGGCCCTCTCGCCCCGCGAAACCCATGAACTCGTAGGCGACGCTCGCGTCAAAAATCGGGCCGGCATTTTTGATCCAGCTGTTGAGCGAATACTTAGTCCACCGAATGGCAGCAGGTGCACCGTTTGCAAGTGACACTGCGACTTGTTCGGCCTTTTCAGCGACCTCTTCATCAGGCACGGTAAGCGAAACCAGCCCGATGCGTTCGGCCTCCTTGCCTGTGAGGCGTTCGCAGCAGAGCAGATAGTATTTTGCCTTCGCCATGCTAACGAGGAGCGGCCAGATGATCATTGCGCAGTCGCCAGCTGCCACGCCGATTTTGGTATGGCCATCCATGAAGTTGGCGTCTTCAGCGGCAATCGATACATCCGCAAGTAACCCGGCCGCAAGTCCCGCGCCGACAGCCCAACCCCGGATTGCACTCACAATCGGCTTGGAGCAATGGAGCATGTTGTACACGAGATCGCGTGTTTCTTTCATCGCCTGCATGCGCAGATCATAGTCAACCGCTACCTTCAACTCATGTTTCAGATCTCCGCCGGCTGAGAACGTCTTGCCTTGACCCGTGATAATGATCGCCGAGACCATTTCGTCCGCGTCCACGTCTCTCCATACTTCGGAGAGCTCCCGGTGCATATCGGGATCCATTACGCCTAATTTCATCTGAGACGTCAACGTGATGCGGATCACACGCGGATGCGGACGGTCAAATTTCAGGCTTTTATAGCGATCGTAATTGGGCTGCATGTCTACTCCAGATTGTCGGGGTTTTCAAACAAGATCCAATGTCTAAGAAGTCGCCTGGACATCATGATCTTGATTTTGTCGGTCCTGGCGGTTGCGACCTTGTGCAACCGACATGATCAAAGCATCATCCATCATCCACGTATAACCGACATGTCGGTCTTTTTATTTTCATGTTAACGACCGGCGCTCAAGGTGTCAATGCTTTGCCTCCTCATGGAAGCTCACTCGGCAAAATGCCCGATTGAGTAGCGGGAACTGCCATGCGAACTCCGCAGATGTCCTCCGCCCAGCGTGCCCTGCAGAAATCGGGGCAGACCACATCGATCTTGAGATAAGGTCCGAGCGAATTAGACCCGCGGTTTAACGGATTGCCGAGCCTTCGGAGAGCTGGACGAAGCAGCGTTCATTAGAGGGTTCCTCCGCGCCGCCTTCTGGGCGCCAATGGTCGGCAACAAATACCTGTGAGAAGTGCGTCGGTATCGCGGTAAACATTAATAGACCGACGCGGTGGTTTTTTAGTATTATTGGGCAATCAGATGGTTTTCTCGCTGGTGCTGACGAGCTGCCGTGATCAGCAAGATGTCGTGGTTACAACTGTCTGCAGCATGTTTGGCGTGTGGCGGCACGAATGGTCGTCACATCACCACCGTTGGATGCCGGGAGGGCGAGGTGGTCGAACGCAATCAGATGCTGATCGAACTTCAACCTGTCACAGGAGAGGATTCTTG
>NZ_JNFG01000056.1 GCF_000729995.1 Caballeronia sordidicola
GGATTTTCTCTTTATCACTATTAGCCACTGTGCGTGGCGGCACGTCATTTCTTTGTCCAAAGCGACAAAGAAACGAAGCAAAGAAAACGCTTTCAGAACGAGGGCTCGTAAGTTGACCTAGCGTGCAGTTTCCGCGTTTTTGGCACCCCAAAAGCACGGTGCTCGCAAGAGCAACGGATGTTTGAACCCCTCCTTCTCGCGAATTCTTACACGCACACGCTTCGCCCCGTACGCTCTCGGGCAAGCACGCTTGCCAAGAAACCCGCACGGCCTCACGTCTATTTGGTGCCGGGGTCTTCACGGGTTAGCTGCTTGGTCGGCATGATCGGCCCGGTTATTTTTGCTCGTGGGGCCTCATCTATCCGAGCGCTTTATTTCGAGGTGGGTTGGCGACGTGGTTCGGTATTTGTACAAATTCGTAGATGGTTGTCCGCGGATAGCGCGGGGTGTTCTTTGGGCAGGTTCAGTCACTGGTGGCGAAGCGTGTGGGTATCCGTGTTCGGAGAAGGAGGGTTTCACACATCGGTGGTTCTGGCGAGCACCGTGCTTTTGGGGTGCCAAAAACGTGGAAACTGCACGCTAGGTCAACTTATGAGCCCTCGTTCTGAAAGCGCTTTCTTTGCTTCGTTTCTTTGTCGCTTTGGACAAAGAAATGACGCGCCGCCACGCGCAGTGGCTAATAGTGATAAAGAAAAAAGCCAACTCAAGCAGACCGCTAAGGCCGAAAGCAGCAACCCGGCAATGAATCCGACCGCTAACGCAGGAACCTGGCAACTCGGCATCAACCCCCACCCCAAACCCCAAATCCACCACGCGCGAGCAAAACCCCAACCCTAAGCGCGAGCGAAAAACTAAACCGAACCCCGAGCGCCAGCGGTAAACTCCGCCCCATCTCAAAAAATTGTCCACGCGCCGTCCAATCCGACGGCGCTCACCGTGTCCAGCGTGCAAAAGATCTTGATTGTCCGGGTGTCGTCCCTAGGCGACGTCGTCCATAACATGCCGGCCATCGCCGATATCCGTCGTCTCCACCCCGATGCCCAGATCGACTGGCTAGTCGAAGAGAGCTTCACGGATCTCGTCGAACTCGTCGACGGCGTACGCCGCGCCATCCCGTTCTCCCTGCGGCGCTGGCGCAAACGCCTCTTTTCCTTCGATAACTGGCGCGAAATCCAACGCTTTCGCCGCGCACTCGCCGCAGAAAAATACGACCTCGTCATCGACTGCCAAGGGCTCATCAAAACCGCATGGGTGGCAAGCTGGGCGCGCGGTACCCTGGTCGGCCTGGGCAACCGTACCGACGGCGCCGGCTACGAATGGCCCGTCCGCTTCTTCTACGACAAACGCGTGCCCATCGAACCACGCACGCACGTGGTCGAGCGCACCCGGCAACTGGTCGCCGCCGCGCTCGGCGATCCGCGCCCGGAAGCAACGGACGCGATCGAATTCGGCATCGATACCCGCCGCGCCGCGTTGGCGTTATCGGAGGCAGGGCTGAACCTGCCCGTGCCCTACGTGGTGTTCGTCCATGCCACGTCCCGCGCCGATAAACAATGGCCCGAGACCGCATGGATCGAACTCGGCCAGACGCTGATCCGGCGCGGGGTATCAATCGTGCTTCCGTGGGGCAGCGAGACCGAACGCGAAACCAGCGAGAAGCTCGCCAAAGAGTTCGGCGCAGCAGCAGTCGTGCCGCCGAAACTCTCGCTGCCGGCCGTGGTCGGCCTGATCGACAGCGCAGCAGCGACGGTCGGCGTGGACACGGGACTTGTGCACATCGCGGCAGCCCTGAAGCGGCCGACCGTCGAGTTGTACAATTTCTCGACCGCCTGGCGCACCGGCGGTTACTGGTCGCCGCGCGTAGTGAATCTGGGCAGCGCAAACCAGCATCCGACGTTGCAGCAGGTCAAGGCGATCCTTGCAAGCTTCGGGCTGCTTTGATGCATGAGCAGCAGCGGTATCGGATAGGGTAGTAAGCGGTAGCGGGGCAGCGGGTGTGGAGAGGAAGCGGCTTCGGTTAGAAGGACCGGCTCAATCGCCGCGATAAACCGGCGGCGCGTTTGAGGAATCTTGACGAATTCAAGCGAAACCCGGTGGTTTGAGGTCCATCAACTGCCGGCGTTTCAGGCGGCGAATTTTGCAGTCGGTTTGAGCGAAAATGCACCGCGCTCGCCGGGCGCAACGCATCCCGATGCGTCAATTGAAGCGAATCGAAGCCAATCGAGGTTGATTGAGGCCGATTGAAGCCAGTTGACGATTATCGGGCCGCTCACTCGCTCATCCAAACAAATCGAAGGCACATGACTGAATCTCAAATTATTGAAGTTGCCACCGCCGACTGGCAGGGACAGCAGCTTTCCGTGCCGCGCGAGGCATTGCTGTCCGGCGTAGAGCGGGGCAAGGTCCTGTATTTCCCGCGCCTGGCGTTTGCCATAGAAGGTGGCGAACGGGCGCTGCTCGACCCGAAGGTGGCTGATCCTGAGCGCAAGAACATCAGCCTCGCGCCCAATGGCGGCCCGCTCGTGGGCGTACTCGGCGACGCCGTCGCGCAATCCGCCGTCCGCGCGTTGATCGCGCGCTATCAGGCGAACGCGCGCTCGCTGGTCGACGGGCTGTTCCCTGAATATCGCGGCAAGTTGAGAGTCGCCCCCACCAGCTTGCGGCTGCATCGCGTGGAAACGCGCGAGACGTCGTGGCGCAAGGACGACAGCCGCCTTCACGTCGATGCTTTCCCGTCGCGGCCGAATTATGGCGAGCGCATCCTGCGCGTGTTCACCAACGTCAATCCGGATGGCGCGCCGCGCGTGTGGCGTGTCGGCGAGCCGTTCGAAGACATGGCAAAACGCTTCCTGCCTGCCATCAAGGCCCCGGTTCCCGGCTCCGCGTGGCTCATGAACCTCCTGCACATCACCAAGACGCCGCGCAGCGAATACGACCACCTGATGCTCCATTTGCATGATGCAATGAAGGCCGATATCGACTATCAAGCGAAATCGTCGCAGCAAGAGATGCCGTTTCCGCCCGGCTGCGTGTGGGTGTGTTTCTCCGATCAAACCTCGCACGCCGTCATGTCCGGCCAGTACATGCTCGAGCAAACCTTCTTCCTCCCCGTCAGCGCCATGGTCCAGCCCGACTGCGCGCCGCTCGGCATCCTGCAACGCCTGAAAGGCAGGGCGCTGGTTTGAGCGCCGCAGCCTGGTGGGGGTGTTTCGCGAGTTCGGGCCGTTGCCCGGGTTTCCCTATACGCGATAAGCGCTCGTCGCCAGCCTGCCGCGAGGGCGCTCGATGCTGAGGCTCGTGTATCGCGCGTTATGGTGGCTCGTCGCGCCGCTCGCGGTGCTGCGGCTCCTGATCCGCTCGCGGCGGGAGCGGGGGTATCGGGAACATATCGGCGAACGGTTTGGCTTTGGTCCCATCCGACGTGCCGATGACCTCGCACCGTTGATCTGGGTGCATGCGGTGTCCGTAGGGGAGACCCGTGCAGCGCAGCCGCTGATCGAAGCACTGCAGCAAGCCCATCCCGATGCCCGCATCCTGTTGACGCACATGACGCCGAGCGGCCGCGCGACCGGTGTGGAGCTATACGGCGAGCGTGTTTCGCGCAGCTTTCTTCCCTACGATTCACCGTCGCTAGTGCGGCGGTTCCTGCGCGCTTGGCGGCCATCGCTGGGCATCGTGATGGAAACGGAAGTGTGGCCGACGCTTATCGACGAATGCAAACGGGCCGGTATCCCGCTGGTGCTGACCAACGCGCGGATGTCGGCGCGCTCGTTCAAGCGCGCGGCGAAGTTCGGCAATGCAACGCGCGAGGTGTTCGGCGGTTTTACGCGTGTGCTGGCGCAGACACAGTCCGACGCGGACCGCCTGAGCGCGCTGGGCGCACGCAACATCGCGGTGCTCGGCAACCTGAAGTTCGATATGGCCGCGCCGCCCGAGCTCTACGCGCGCGGCCACGCGTGGCGCGCGGCGATCGGCGAGCGCCCGGTTTGGGTGGCAGCGAGCACGCGCGAGGGTGAGGAAGCGCTGGTGCTGCAGGCGTTCACGGCCTTGCGCACGCGCATACCCGACGCGTTGCTGATCCTCGTGCCACGCCATCCGCAGCGTTTCGACGAAGTAGCCAATTTGATCGATGCCGCCGCGCAATCCTATGTGCGGCGTTCCGCCTGGGCGGGACGGGCGGCGGCGGCGGGATCGGGAATCGATGCCGCGCCGGTCTTGCCCTCCGACGTCAACGTCCTGCTCGGCGATTCGATGGGCGAGCTGAGCGCGTATTACGCGGCGTCGGACCTGGCGTTTATCGGCGGGAGTTTGCTGCCGCTGGGCGGGCAGAACCTGATCGAGGCCTGTGCGGCGGGTGTGCCTGTGTTGATTGGCCCGCACACCTTCAACTTCACGCAGGCGACGAATGATGCTATCGCGGAAGGTGGGGCGTTGCGCGTGAGCGATCCGGCGGCGTTGGCGCGCGGCCTGAGAGAACTTTTCACCGATAAACCCCGCCGGCTCGCCATGAGCGCGGCAGCATCGGCGTTCGCGGCGAAGCATCGTGGAGCGACGCAGAGGACGGTGGCGGTGCTGGGGGCGTTGCTGCTAGACAAAGAACACGAGGCGTAATTTCGTACTAGCGTGGCGAATTAAAGAAAATTTCGTTGAAGAAAATAAAAATGAGCGTTAAGGATAGGTTCGGGCACATTCCTGCCGTGATGGTCGGCGACAAGTTCGACAGCTACGTCGAAATGCATGCGATCGGACTGCATAACCGAGTTCAAGGCGGAATATCTGGAGTCGCTAGGCAAGGTGCAGAGTCAATTGTTATCTCTGGTGGATACGAGGACGATCAAGATTTTGGCAATGAAATAATCTATACCGGACAGGGTGGTCGAAATGAGGCCGGCAAGCATATTAGTGATCAACAGCTAAAGCGCGGAAACCAGGCCCTGGTCGTAAGCGAGATTGAAGGGCTTCCGCTTAGAGTCATTCGAGGTGCAGACCGGAACAATAAATTTGCCCCTGAGACTGGGTATCGCTATGACGGGCTATTTCGAGTCGAAAGCCATTGGTGGGAGACCGGCAAGTCAGGCTTTAAGGTGTGGCGTTTTCGGTTGCTGGAGCTTGACGGTGGTGCGGTCGAGAATGTTAACAGCGGTGGCCCGACCGAACCGACACCTGCCGGGAATAACACGATGCCTGCTCGTGTTAGCAGCACGGTGCAGCGAATCGTTCGGGACACGACTTTAGCGAGATACCTAAAGTACTACTACGACCATAAATGTCAGGTTTGCGGGACTCGACTCGAAAGCGCGGGCGGACCGTATATCGAAGCAGCCCATGTTCGTGCGCTAGGCAGGCCACACGACGGCCCGGATGATTGGGGGAACATCATCTGTCTTTGCCCGAATCATCATGTCATGTTCGACTTGGGCATTTTCTCGATTGCTGACGATTTTTCGTTAATCGGTATTGACGGCAAACTCAATGTGAAAAATGGCCATATCATTGGTTTGGAGCACTTAGCCTATCACCGCGAACACTTTCTAAATCCACTCAACAAAACGTTACCGGAAAGCTAGTCTGGTCGTTTGATCTGCAGCCAACGAAAAATCAGTCGCTGCGGTGGCGCCGGATGTTGCCGGCGCCTAACCCCGCTCCTCCAAAATCCGCGTCACGCAAGCCACGAACCTCTCATTACTTGCCTCCACGCCATACGCCCGCGCCCGTTCCAGCGCCTCACGCGTAAACCCATCGCGCAGGGCATGGTTCGATAACAGCCGCGACATCGCAACTGCCATGGCATCCACATCGCCGATAGGAACCAGCAGCCCGAACCGGCCATCGTCGAGGATCTCCCGTGGCCCCGTCGGGCAATCGGTTGAAATCACCGGCTTGCCAAGCGCCAGCGCCTCGAGCAGGACCATCGGCATGCCTTCGTATCGCGAGCTAAGCACCAACGCGCCCGCGTGCGCCACGACCGCGTGCGGATTGTTCCGATACCCCGTGAAATGCACGCGTTTGCCGATCCCCAACTCCACCGCCAGCGCTTCCAGTTCACCGCGAAAACCGCCGTCGCCGACAATCACCAGGTCTTCCTGCAACTCGGCTTCGCCATGCGTCCTGACAAGCTGCGCGTAAGCCCGCAGCAACGTCCGGTGATCCTTCTGGATCTCGTCAAGCCGCGCCACCGAAACGATATACGGCCCGGCACACGGCGGCGGTTCCACAGCCGCGCCGTTCTCGCGAATCCGGTCTATATCGATTGCATTCGGCAGCACGAACACGTTGCGCAGATGACCATTGAACAGCTCGGTCGCTTCATCGGCCATCTGGCGGTTCAGCGCGGCAATGCCGTCGTAGCGGCCGTATTGCGCGAGCAGCCGCTTCATCTTCCGGCGCCGGCCGCCCAGCCGGGCGTCGAAGCTGAAATGGTTCACGCCGAGCCACGCCACGCCGAAGCGGCCAGCCAGACGGCGCAGCGACATGTCGAAGTCGATGATCAGGTCGTGACGCTGCGCCAGCGCCGCCACACGCGTCTTCACATAGGGGCGCACGGCGAGCGTGTTGAAGACGTCGCGGCCGACACGGCCGAGCTTGCTCAACTGATGCGCGTAGCGGCGCGACTGGAACAGGTTGAGCCAGGGTTTGTCGGTGAGAATTTCCACGCCGACATCCGCCGGAACCAGCGCGCGAAATCGCTGTTCGAACGCGGGGGACGAAAACATCACGGACAGCGTCACCGTGAAGCGCGCGCGGTCGTAGATCCGCAGCCATTGCATCAGCGACGACTCGATGCCGCCATCGTTGAAATCCGCGATGTGAAACAGCACGGCAATGCGCTTCGAGGGTTGCGCCATGGATGTCGAGGACACTGCGGGCGACGATTTCAGCCGCACGGCGGCGTCGCGAATCAGGAGCGTGTCAGGACTGTCGATCAGAGGTCTCCGAAAACGGGCCCTATGGCGGTAAAAAAGGGCAAGGCGATATGTTAACGCACTCGATCGGCCGGGAACAGTTTCTCCCAGGCGCCCGAACCTGCACTCAGACCGCGAGCAGCCCCTTCTTTTCGATGAAACGAACCACGTCGTCGAGCCCTGTCAGCGCTTTCAGGTTGCACATGACAAATGGCCGTTCTCCGCGCATCTTCCTGGCATCGGAGGCCATGATGTCGAGATTTGCGCCTACATACGGGGCCAGGTCGATCTTGTTGATGACCAGCAGGTCGGACTTCGTGATCCCCGGTCCGCCCTTGCGCGGGATCTTTTCACCGCCGGCGACATCGATCACATAAATGGTCAGGTCCGATAATTCCGGGCTGAAGGTGGCCGCGAGGTTATCCCCGCCCGATTCGATGAACACGATATCCGCGTCCGGGAAACGCTCGATCATCTGGTCGACAGCTTCCAGATTGATAGACGCGTCTTCGCGGATCGCCGTGTGCGGGCAACCGCCCGTTTCCACGCCCATGATGCGTTCGGCCGGCAACGCACCCGCGACCGTCAGCAGGCGCTGGTCCTCTTTGGTGTAGATGTCGTTGGTGATCGCGACGAGGTCGTATTTATCGCGCATCGCCTTGCACAGCATTTCGAGCAGCGTGGTCTTGCCCGAACCGACCGGGCCTCCCACGCCCACGCGCAAGGGCGGTAGTTTCTTGGAGCGGCGGGCAGCGGCGGAATAGACAGGTGCGTTCATGTTTTCTTAAGAGCGGAACAATCGTGAATATTGCGATTCGTGGCGCGCCGAGAGAATGCCGAGCTGCGGCGCGAAGGTGTTGATTTCGTCGGGCGAGGTGGCGAGCGCTTTTTCTACAGCGGTATCGATGGCAATGCGTAATGCAACGATGATCCGCTGTCCCGCGATCTGGCCTAGAGGTACCGCTTTCAGCGCGGCAGCGGCCTGGTTTTCCACCCAGGAGAACGCGTAGGCGGCGAGCGCGGCGTCAGGGGCTGCGTCGTGGGCGTAGGCGGCGAAGGCGAATGCGGTCGGTTGTGAGACTGGTTTGATGGCGTTTAACGTGGCTAAACGCGCGGCGTCGCCCCATTCAAGCTGCGTGCACAACTGCGCAAGCGACCAGCCCATCTGCTGGGTTTCGCGGCGCAATTCCGCCGACTCGCGGCTGGCGAGGAATTCTTCATCGGCGGCGGCGAGTCCTGCGGCGTCGTGGGTGCGCCAGCGGGTCATTTGGTGCGCGAGGAACGGGAGCTCGCCGCGTGCGAGCACATTGGTCAGCCCGCTCGCGATCCATTCGCGGGCGCTGTCGCCATCGTGGATCAAGCCGTGTTCTATAGCCGACTCAAGGCCCTGCGAATAACTGAACGCGCCAATAGGCAGCGCCGGCGACGCCAGATGAAGGAGGGCAGTTAATTCAGCGATGCGCATGACCGTGGTCGTGATCGTGGTCGTGACCTTCGTGGCTGCACTGCGAATGGTCGCCGTGGTCGTGGTCGTGGTCGTGGCCTTTGCCTTCGCCTTCGCCTTCGCCGTGAGCGTCATGGTCATGAGCGCCATGGTCTGCATGCCCATGCGCGCACTGCGAATGGTCGCCATGATCGTGTCCTGCGCCGTGCGCGTGCGCGGCATGGTCGTGTGCGTGATCATGAGCGCCATGGTCCGCATGCCCATGCGCGCACTGCGAATGGTCGTCATGATCATGGCCTGCGCCGTGCGCGTGTCCGTGATCGTGATCGTGATCGTGATCGTGCGTGTGTCCGTGATGTTCATCGAAGACCTTTTGCGCGAGCGCGTAGTCCTCTACAAACGTCTCGTCATGCCCGTGCTTGTGACCGCCGCCATACGCGCCCGTCTCCGGCTGGAACGGAGCGCTCGCGTGATCCACGTGCGCGCCCAGACGCTTGAGCATGTCTTCCAGCACCGGATCGGCTTCCAGTTTCAACTGTCCCGCGGCCACTTCCACCGGCGTGTGGCGATTGCCCAAGTGGTACGCGGCGCGCGTCAGCGTAACAGGATCGTGGGCGTGAACAACCAGCACATCTTGCGGAGCGGCGATGACACGCACCAGGCCGCCATCGTCGGCCACCAGCATGTCGCCATCGCGCAGAACCGTGCCGCGCGGCAATATCAGCGCCACTTCCTCACCGTTATCCAGCGTGACGGCCAGACGGCTCTTGCAGCGGTCATCGAAGGCAAGGGTGAGCGTGGGCGCGCGCTTGATCAACGGTGCGGCAAGTTTCGCTTGAATACGTTTGTCGATCGTGCGCATAGAGTCTCGGAAATCAGAATAGGAAGTAGCGCTGCGCCATCGGCAAGACGGTTGCCGGCTCGCAGGTGAGCAACTGGCCGTCGGCCACGACCTGATACGTTTCCGGATCAACGGTAATGGACGGCCTGTACGCATTGTGAACCATGTCGGCCTTCGAGATGTTCCGGCAGTTCTTCACCGCGACCACTTGCTTCTTCAATCCATACCGTTCGCCGATGCCGTCATCCAGCGCCATCTGCGAGACAAACGTCAGGGATGTCTTGCCCAGCGCGCCGCCGCGCGTCGCGAACATCTCGCGATAATGCACCGGCTGCGGCGTCGGAATCGATGCGTTCGGGTCACCCATCTGCGCGACCGCGATCATGCCGCCTTTCAGGATCATGGCGGGTTTCACGCCGAAGAACGCCGGTTCCCAGAAGACGAGATCCGCCCATTTCCCCGGCTCGATGGACCCCACTTCATGCGCGATGCCATGCGTGATGGCCGGGTTGATCGTGTACTTGGCGACGTAGCGTTTCGCGCGGAAATTGTCGTTACACGATGAGTCTTCCGGCAAGGCGCCGCGCTGCGTTTTCATCTTGTGTGCTGTCTGCCACGTACGCATGACGACCTCGCCGACACGCCCCATCGCCTGCGAATCCGACGACAGCATGGACAATGCTCCCAAGTCATGAAGAATGTCTTCGGCAGCAATCGTCTCGCGCCGAATCCGCGATTCGGCGAACGCGATATCTTCCGCAATCGATGGATCCAGGTGATGGCAGACCATCAGCATGTCGAGATGTTCGTCGAGCGTATTGATGGTGTACGGTCGCGTAGGATTCGTCGATGACGGCAGCACATTCGACTCGCCGCAGACCTTGATGATGTCCGGTGCATGACCGCCGCCCGCGCCTTCCGTGTGATACGTGTGGATCGTGCGGCCCTTGAACGCAGCCACGGTTGTTTCGACAAAACCCGCTTCGTTCAGCGTGTCCGTGTGAATGGCGACTTGCGTGTCGGTTTCGTCGGCAACAGATAGGCAGTTATCGATAGCCGCCGGTGTCGTGCCCCAGTCTTCATGCAGTTTCAGCCCAATCGCGCCGGCCTTGATCTGTTCAATCGCCGGCGCGGGCAAACTCACGTTGCCCTTGCCGAGAAAGCCGAGGTTCACCGGCCAGCCATCGGCGGCTTGCAGCATGCGTTCGAGATGCCACGGTCCCGGCGTGCAGGTCGTGGCGTTCGTGCCCGTCGCGGGACCGGTGCCGCCGCCGAGCATCGTCGTGATGCCGGAAGCCAGCGCTTCATCGATCTGCTGCGGGCTGATGAAGTGAATATGCGAGTCGATACCCCCCGCCGTCACGATCATCCCTTCGCCAGCAATCACTTCGGTCGCGGCGCCAATCGCAATCGTCACGCCCGGCTGGATATCCGGATTGCCCGCCTTGCCGATCGCAAACACGCGCCCGTTCTTGATGCCGATATCCGCCTTCACGATGCCCCAGTGATCGAGGATCAGCGCGTTCGTCACGACCGTATCCACGACGTCGGCATGCACGCGTTGCGACTGGCCCATGCCGTCGCGAATCACCTTGCCGCCACCGAATTTCACCTCTTCGCCGTAGGTGGTGAAGTCGCGTTCGACTTCGATCAGCAGGTCGGTATCGGCGAGACGCACGCGGTCGCCGGTGGTCGGGCCGAACATCTCCGCGTAGGCGCGGCGTCCGATGCGTAGCGTCATGTCGATAATCCTGAAGTTGAGATCAAAGCGGACCCATCACGAGGCCGTTGAAGCCGTAGACTTTTCGATCGCCTGCCAGCGCCACGAGTTCAACCGTGCGTTCCTGGCCGGGCTCGAAGCGCACGGCGGTGCCCGATGCAATGTTCAAGCGGAAGCCCCTTGCCTTGTCGCGTTCGAACGTGAGCGCCGTGTTGACTTCGAAGAAATGATAATGCGAGCCGACCTGCACCGGCCGGTCACCTGTATTCGATACCGTCACGGACACCGTCTCACGGCCCGCGTTGAGTTCGTGCTCACCATCGTCGATGAGATATTCGCCGGGAATCATGCACGGCTCCTTTTATAAGAGTGCTGCAAGTTCAGGGAATCGGATGATGGACGGTCACGAGCTTGGTGCCGTCGGGGAAGGTGGCTTCTATCTGGATGTCCGGGATCATTTCCGGCACGCCGTCCATCACGTCGTCGCGGGTGAGGAGGGTCGTGCCGTAGTGCATCACGTCGGCGACGGTGCGGCCGTCGCGCGCCGCTTCCATCAGCGCCGCCGAGATGAACGCGATGGCCTCTGGATAGTTCAGCTTCAGCCCGCGTGCGCGTCGGCGTTCGGCGAGCAGCGCGGCGGTGAAGATCAGCAGCTTGTCTTTTTCGCGGTGGGTGAGCTTCATGGGTTCGTAGCGTGTCTTGTATGAAGTACGGAAGTTAAAGGAAATCCTAGCATTGCAACCCTACGATTTCATTGGATGAACTTCTTCAACTCGATGGTCGTCGGCCGCTCGAAGATCTCCTCAGGCGTGCCGCTTTCCCACACGCGCCCCTGATGCATGAACACGACCTTGTTCGACACGCGCCGCGCAAATCGCATCTCGTGCGTGACCATGATGAGCGTCATGCCGTCGGCGGCGAGGCTTTCCACCACGGCCAATACTTCGCCTACCAGTTCGGGATCGAGCGCGGACGTGATTTCATCGCAGAGCAGTACCGTGGGTTTCATCGCGAGCGCACGGGCAATCGCCACGCGCTGCTGCTGTCCACCCGATAGTTGTTCGGGATAGGCGTTGAATTTATCGGCGAGGCCGACGCGTTCAAGTACTTGCTCAGCGGTCGCGCGCGCCTTGGCCTTATGAACCTTCTTGACCACGGTTTGCGCGAGCATCACGTTTTGTCCCGCAGTGAGATGCGGGAACAGGTTGTATTGCTGGAACACCATGCCGACCTTCAGGCGCAATGCGCGCAGATCGGCGTGACGGGCGTCCATGTGCTCGCCGTCGATTTCGATCGACCCTTCGTCGATACTTTCCAGTCCGTTCAAGGTCCGCAGCAAGGTGCTTTTACCCGAGCCGCTGCGTCCGATGATTGCCACCACCTGTCCCGATTCCACCGAAAAATCGATGCCCTTCAGGACCTGGTTCGCGCCGAACTGCTTCTTGAGGTTTTGCGTTTCAACGAGCGGCATTCCATTTCCTTTCGAGCGTGCGCGCGGTGCGGGTAAGCGGATAACAAATCACGAAATAGATCACCGCGACCAGACCGTAGACCACGAACGGCCTGAAGGTCGCGTTTGAAATCATCGTGCCGGCTTTGGTGAGTTCGGTGAAGCCGATGATCGAGACCAGCGCCGTGTCTTTTACTGCCTGCACGCCGAAGCCGACCGTCGGCCCGATGGCGATGCGCGTGGCTTGCGGGAGGATCACGTGACGCAGTTGCTCGAAGTAATTCATCGCAAGGCTGGACGATGCTTCCCACTGACCCTTCGGAATAGCTTCAACGCAGCCACGCCAGATCTCGGCAAGGTACGCGCTGGTGAACAGCGTGAGGCCGACGGTTGCGGCTATCCACGGCTGGACTTCGACGCCGAGCAAAGGCAAACCGAAGAACACGAGGAACAGTTGCATCAGGAGCGGCGTGCCCTGGAAGATCTCGATGTAGACCTTCACGATAGTGCGCAACACACGCGAGCTCGATACCCGCATGATGAGCAACACGAAGCCCACGATGCCGCCGGCCACGAACGAAACAATCGACAGCACGATGGTCCAGCGCGCCGCGAGCAGCAGGTTGGTGAGGATCTGTTCGAAGGTGAATTCGATCATCGGGCGCCTCGCAGATTGCGCGCGAACAGGCGTTTGCCTGCTTCGTTGAGCAGGAAGCGCACGAGGATCGCCATGACGAGATAAGCGGCCGTGATGAGGAAATACGTTTCGAACGCACGGAAATTGCGGGACTGGATGTAGCTCGCGGCGTAGGTCAGATCGGAGACGGATATCTGAGAAACCACCGCCGAGCCGAGCATCGTGATCACGATCTGGCTCGTGAGAGCAGGAAATACTTTTGCGATGGCTTGCGGCAAAACCACATGCCTGAAGGTCTCGCCGCGCGACATGGCAAGCGACGCCGCCGCTTCAAGATGCCCCTTCGGCACGGCCGCAATACCCGAGCGGATGATCTCCACCGAATACGCGCCGAGATTGAGTGTCATGGCGAGGACGGCGGCCACGTATTCATCAATACGAATACCCAGCGCCGGCAGCCCGAAGAACACGAAGAACAACTGCACGATAAACGGCGTATTGCGGATCGCTTCCACATAGCCGCCAACGAACGAACGCACTGTCGGGAACTTGCTGCCTTTGCCCGCCGCACCGAGTATGCCGACCGCGAGGCCAAGCGCGGTCGACACGGCAGTCAGCCCAAGGGTTACTGCCGCGCCGCTCGCGAACATGCCGGCGTACTGTCCGAGATCGCCGAACTGGAGTTGATATGCCATTAATTCGGCGCCTTGTTATTTAAGCTTGATGGTGTTGATTCACTGATTCACTTCACGAGCCGAATTAAAGACCGGCCGGCAGCGGCGCCTTGAACCATTTCTCCGACATCGCTTCGAGCGAGCCATCTTTCTTCGATTGGGCGATGGCGGCATCGACTTTAGCCAGCAAGCGCGGTTCGTTCTTGTTCATGCCGACGAAACACGGCGAGTTCTTGATCACGAACTTCGGCTCCGGACGGCGCGGCGGATTCTTCGAAAGGATGGCTGCGGCCACGATGTTGCCCGCCGCGATCAGATCGACCTGGCCGGAAAGGAATGCCTGGATGGTCGCGTTGTTGTCCTCGAAACGCTTGATGGTCGCGTTCGGCGCCATTTGCGTGAGAGCAATCTCTTCGAGGGCGCCGCGGGTCGCGCCGACCGTCTTGCCGGTGAGATCGGCGGGGCCGGCGACCTTGATATTGGCCGGCCCGAACACGCCCTGGAAGTACGGCGCGTAGGGCGCGGAGAAGTCCATGACCTTCTCGCGATCCGGCGTTTTGCCCAGCGACGAGATCACCAGATCCACCTTGTTCGTCGTCAGGTACGGCACGCGATTCGCGCTGTTGACCGGCACGAGTTCCAGCTTCACGCCGAGTGACTTGGCGAGCAGCGCGGCCATATCGATGTCATAACCTTGCGGCTGCATATCGCCGCCAACGGCGCCGAACGGTGGGTAATCCTCCGGCACTGCAACTTTCAGCACACCGGCTTTCGTGACGTTATCGAGCGCGTCGGCGTGGGCGGTGAGCGGGACCAAGGCAAGAGCCGGAAGGGCGAGGAGGGCGGCGACTGCGGTACGAAGAGCGTGGCGGCGAAGCGTGTTGGTCATTTGATTCTCTTTCGTTGGTTCGCGATGTGGCGCGGTGCGTCTCATTGATGGATGCACTCGACGGAAAGAGAGTTAAGCGAGAGTCGTGCCATTGCTCTTGCGCCTTGCTGGGTAAGGAGCGACACGAAGAGGTCGATTGAATGCATTTATTTGGTGCGATTCGACGCATTAAATTGGTGCGTCGTTTGACGCAACTGTCCTGCGTGAGGAGTCGCACGGCCTGTGATTGCGATGCAGGCGAGGTGGGCATGAGTAAAAGTGATAGCTGGTATGAGAAATCAAGCACCCGTATTTCGGAAATTACTCAAAAGTAACGCACCGCCTCCTATGATACTTTGATGACTCGAGGTAATTCGTCATTGGGAATTGACCATTTACTTCGTTTGGAAGCGAAAAAGACTTTTATAACTGAAAGTCCAATACAAAAAGGTGTCGGTAGGATTAAACGGTTCAGCTCAGAGTGCGATATTCCAATGTGCTGACGCGGCTCACCTCGTCAGCACATTGAAAACATAATTTATAATCAGTGAATGGGAGCCCGATTTGGCCAACATAACAAAAATCGTAACCGACCCGTTGGACGGTTTGCCCGTCATGGAGGTTGGGCGCTGGGTGACAGAAGAAAAACATCGAGTAATCGAGCGATATATCGACGCATCTTGGGGAGCGCGTCAAGGATTCACAGGTCAGCGCAGCTATATCGACTTGTTTGCTGGAACGGGCAGAGTGAAAATTAAGCACACAAGTATATTTGCAGACGGCGGGCCACTTGCCGCGTGGAATATGGCACGTCAACGGCGCGGTACATTTTCTGACTTCTTTGTCGCTGACGCGGATGCGACGTATCTCGGCGCATGTGACACACGCTTGAGAAAACTGGGTGTCCCTGTTTCATCGAAAGTCGGACGGGCAGATCAGACTGTAGATTGGGTGCTTCCGCAACTGGATGCTCGAAACGGCTTCCATCTCGCACTGCTCGACCCCTTCAACGCGGGTCATCTCCATTTCTCGATCATCAAAAAGCTGTCGATTATGCGTCGAATCGATATCGTGGTTCACCTAAGTACGGGTGATATTCAGCGCAACATCGCGTCCGGATTACGCAGCGATAGCTCACCACTAGACGCTTTTGCGCCCGGATGGCGTCAGGCAGTGCAGAAGCAATCTTCGAAGCATGAGATGCGACATGCTTTCATTGATCATTGGAAGCAGTTGGTCCGAAACACCGGTCTTCGCGTATGTGACACTATGTATCCGGTGAAAAACAGCAAGGACTCGACCATGTATTGGCTATGCTTGCTCACACGGCATGACCTTGCAGAAAAGCTTTGGCGCGAAGCTTGCAATATACGTAATAAAACGCTTTTCTAAGCGTTCACGGTCGGTATACTGCGGTACGTTCACCTAGCAGCTATGCTCATGGCCACTACTACTACCATTGAATGGACTGAGATGACATGGAACCCGGTGACGGGTTGCATAAAGATCAGTCAGGGATGCAAGCATTGCTATGCAGAGCGCATGGCGAAGCGGCTAAATGCGATGGGTTCTGCCCGTTACGAGAATGGTTTTACTCCCACGCTCCATCACGATCTCATTGATACACCGCGGCGATGGAAAAGGTCCCGGATAGTATTCGTGAATTCCATGAGTGACTTATTTCAAGAGGACGTCCCGCTTGATTTTATACAGGCGGTTTTCAAGACCATGGTGGAATGTCCGCAGCATACATTCCAAGTGCTCACTAAGCGCTCGGCGCGACTCGCGGAAGTAGCGCATCTTCTTCCCTGGCCGGCGAACGTTTGGATGGGCGTCAGCGTGGAGGACGAACGCGTCATCGATCGCGTTCGTGACCTTGCGTCCACTCCAGCCCGAGTGAAGTTTCTTTCGTGCGAGCCGTTAATCGGTCCCCTTGACAAGCTGCCGTTAGCAGGCATCGATTGGGTCATTGTCGGAGGCGAGTCCGGACCCGGCGCGCGCCCGATGAACGAGGAATGGGTGCAGTCCATACGAAAGCAATGCAGAGTGTTTCGAACGGCTTTTTTCTTTAAACAATGGGGCGGAATTCGCAAAGACCGCACTGGCCGAGAGCTCAACGGTCGAACGTATGATGAAATGCCGCGACACAGGAGTCCGCGCGCTGACGTGGGCGATCCCGTTGCGCGGTCCGCTATTTAGCCAACCGCCCGATATTGCGTGCGTAATAGATCACCCGATTTTTCCGCACATACTGAGACTACTAGTCTCGGTACTTGGCGGCGGCGAATGACTACAGATCGTCATACCGCCCCGAAGACTTGACGAGCTCAAGTCGTGAACATTCACGTTGTCCAAAGTCGCAACGGTCGAGCATCGACGCCGTGAATCAGCGGGCGCAACGTAGTCCAGCATTCGGTCATTAATCGTTGGAGGGGCTCCATCGAATGGCTTGCGGCACGGATGATCAATACGCCCGGCGCAACGCAGGAAGCGGCGGCGCGCAGCGAGGAATCGAACGGAAGGCGCGCTGTCAGCGTTTCCGCCAGAGCATCGTCACTTGCCGGCCCGATCGCCCAGAGCGTGCCGTACGCGGGAAAGCCGGCAAGACCTTGCGGCGCGAGGCGTAATGGATCATCGGCACTTAGCAGCGCGCGTTCGAACCAGCGCAAACGGCCCTTACTGTCCTTGATTCGCGCCGTGGAAATCAACCGGCCTTCCGACCATCGTTCGCCCGCGGCCTGCCGGCCCAACTGCATCGCGTCCCAGCCGATAGCCGTCGCCGTCTCGTCCACCGTCAACGTGAAATCCAGCGCCACATTCGATGACTCGAAAACAATGTTGTTCTGCGGCAGCCAGTCGAGCTTTGCATTCGCGCCGACGCGGAGTTCGATGCGCTGCGTGGCGAGCTTGCCGTTCGCCTTGTACCACTTGGTCGCACCCGGTGTAGTGATAACGGCGTGCGTTTGCTCAGCCAAGTCGATATCGATGGCCAGCCTGTCGCCGCCCGCCACGCCGCCCGGCGGATGAACGATCACCGCATGGCAGATGGTCTCGCCTTCGGGATACAAGGGCCGTTGCATGCGCAAGGGCCCCATGTGTTTTCGATGCGTGAGCGCTGTTCGCCCGGAAGCTTGAGGCGTGAAACCGAGTTCGAGTCTGCCGTGCCATTCTGGGAAGTCTGAGGCAGTCGGTGGTAGCAGCGCAGCTAAAGGTTCGTGATGCATGAGGCTTTCCGGATCGGAGCAAGTCGCCAATAGTACGGCGAGCGTCAGACCGCGATCAACTCCCGCACGCCATGCGCTTCCATGTCTGCGCCGTCACCACCCGCTACAATTTCTCCGCGGCTCATCACCCAGTAACGGTCGGCAAGCTCGCGAGCGAAGTCGTAATACTGCTCGACGAGCAACACCGTCATGCCCATTTCATCGACGAGCTGACGCAACGTGCGCCCGATATCCTGAATGATGGACGGCTGGATGCCCTCGGTAGGTTCATCGAGAATAAGCAACTGCGGTTCACTCATCAGCGCACGGCCAATCGCAAGCTGCTGTTGCTGGCCGCCCGACAGATCACCGCCGCGTCGGCTTTTCATGTCTTTGAGCACAGGGAACAATTCGTAGATCCGGTCCGGTACTTTCGATGGCGTCTTGCGGCTCGCCGCACCCACCAGCAGGTTTTCTTCTACGGTGAGACGGCCGAAGATGTCCCGCCCTTGCGGTACGTAAGCGAGGCCGCTCGATACGCGCTTATAGGTGGGCATCGATGAAATCTTCGCGCCGCGCCATGAGATCGTGCCGCTTTTCGTGGGGACCACGCCCATCAGGCAGCGCAGCAGCGTGGTCTTGCCCACGCCGTTACGGCCGAGCAAAACCGTGAGTTTTCCATCGGGCACGGTCATCTTCACATCGCGCAGGATGTGGCTGCCGCCGTAGAACTGGTTGAGTGATTCGACTTCGAGCATCTGTATTTCCTCTATCGACCGAGGTACGACTCGATCACTTTCTCGTTGCGCTTCACTTCGTCGAGCGTGCCGTGTGCAAGCACGCTGCCTTCGGCCATCACCGTTACGCGCCCCGTGTCTCCTGACAGCGCAGCAACAAATTCCATGTCGTGCTCGACGACCATCATCGAGCAGGTGCCGCGCAGTTTGTTCAGCAATTCCGCGAGCTGCATGGTCTCATGGTCCGTCATGCCGGCGGCGGGTTCATCGAGTAAGAGAAGGGCAGGCTGCTGCATCAGCAACATGCCGATCTCCAGCCGCTGCTTCTGCCCGTGCGACAACTCACCGGCATAACGCGTGGCATCGGCTTCGAGATGGATCAGTTCCAGCGTCTCTTCAATCCTCGCTTGCGCTTCCCGGTCGAGTTTCGATCTCAGCGACGCGAGCCAGCCCTTGTCGGTTTTCATCGCAAGCTCGAGGTTCTCCCACACCGGATGATTCTCGAACACGGTCGGTTTCTGGAACTTGCGTCCAATGCCCGTGCGCGCGATGACCGGCTCCGACATGCGCGTCAGGTCAAACGTCTGGCCCAGAAAAACCTTGCCCGAATCCGGCCGCGTTTTACCGGTGATGACGTCCATCATCGTGGTCTTGCCCGCGCCGTTGGGTCCGATCACGCAACGCAGTTCGCCCACATCAATAGACAGCGTCAGCTTGTTCAGCGCGCGGAAACCATCGAAGCTCACGGTCACGTCTTCGAGATACAGGATCGTGCCATGCGAGACATCGATCTCACCGGGTTCCAGAACGTGGCCCAGGCCGGTGATGCCGTTCTGGTTACGCTCGTTGATTTCCGGCAGCGGCGGCAGATCGACAATCAATGCGTTATATGCGTTATCCAATGACATCGAAAAGGTAGTCAATGTGAATGTCCTCCCGCTTTCTTCTTGCGCAGCGCGATATCGATGAGGCCCATGATTCCGTTCGGCAGCAGAAGGGGCACGAGCGTGAAGATCAGGCCCAGGAAGAACAGCCAGTATTCAGGGAAGTTCGCCGTAAAAAAGCTCTTCGCGCCGTTCACCGCGAACGCGCCGATGATCGGCCCGATCAAGGTCCCGCGCCCACCCACGGCGACCCAGATCGCCATTTCGATGGAGTTGCCCGGCGACATCTCGTTCGGGTTGATGATGCCCACCTGCGGCACATACAACGCGCCGGCGATGCCGCACAGAATGGCCGAGATGGTCCAGATAAAAAGCTTGTATGCAAGCGGGCTATAGCCGAGAAACATCAGCCGCGCTTCGCCATCGCGCACGCCTGTGACCACACGCCCGAGCTTGGACGTCACAATCGCCCGTGCTGCGATAAACGCGAGAATCAGCACGCCGAGCGTCATCAGGAACAATACCGTGCGCGTACTTGCCGCCGTGATCGGAAAGCCCGCGATGCGCTTGAAATCCGTGAAGCCGTTGTTGCCGCCAAAGCCGGTTTCGTTGCGATAGAAGAGCAGCATCGCAGCGAACGTCATGGCTTGCGTGATGATCGACAAGTACACGCCTTTTACACGTGAGCGGAACGTGAAGAAGCCAAAGATCCATGCAAGCACGCCAGGCACCACGATCACCAGCAACAGCGCGTACCAAAGGTGTTCAGTGCCTTGCCAGTACCAGGGAAGCTTGTGCCAGTCGAGGAACACCATGAAGTCGGGCAGATCGCTTTGATAGCTGCCTTCACGGCCAATCGAGCGCATCAGGTACATGCCCATCGCGTAACCGCCGAGCGCGAAGAACAGTGCGTGGCCGAGGCTCAGGATGCCGCAATAACCCCAGACCAGATCAAGCGCCAACGCGCCGATCGCGTAGCACATGAGCTTGCCGACGAGCGTCATGGAATAGGCGCTCAGATGGAACGTGCTCGACTCCGGCAGCACGAGCGCGGCGATCGGCACGCAGATGCCCATCGCGATGATGAACGCAATCAGCGCAATCCAGCCGCTGCGGGGAAGGAGGGCGGCGCGCGGCGGCAGGCCGAGTGCAAAGCCTTCGCGCTTTGCCTGCTCGTCGGGCTGTGGCGAGACGTCGAGATTCGCTGAGACGTTGGGTGTATTCATCTCAAACCTCAGCGCTACGGCCCTTCAGGGCGAACATGCCCTGAGGACGCTTCTGGATGAACAACACGATCAGCACAAGCACCGCGATCTTCGCGAGCACTGCGCCCCAGAACGGTTCGATCGTCTTGCTGACAAGCCCGAGCCCGAAGCCACCGATCACCGTTCCCGCCAGTTGTCCGACGCCGCCGAGCACGACCGTCATGAATGAATCGATGATGTAGCTTTGCCCCAGATCCGGCCCGATATTGCCGATCTGCGAGAGCGCACAGCCGCCGAGTCCCGCGATGCCCGCGCCGAACGCGAACGCATACGAATCCACGCGAGAGGTTTTTACGCCGACGCACGCCGCCATGCGGCGGTTTTGCGTGACGGCGCGCACGAACAGGCCGAGGCGCGTCTTGGTCAGCACGACCCAAGCGAGGAGCACGACGACCAGTGAGAAGCCGAGAATGGTGATACGGTTGTACGGCAGGATCAGGTTCTGCATGACGGAGACGCCACCGCTCATCCACGATGGGTTGGTCACCTGCACGTTCTGCGCGCCGAAGATGGTGCGAGTCGCTTGAATCAGGATCAGGCTGATGCCGAAGGTGGTCAGCAGCGTTTCGAGCGGACGGCCGTAGAGATGTTTGAGTACCAACCGTTCAAGCACGATGCCGACCACCGCAGCCGCCGCGAACGACACCGGCACGGCGAACAGCGGATACCAGTTGAACGCGCCCGGTGCGTAGTGCTGGACGAGGTTCTGGACCACATACGTGGCATACGCGCCGATCATCAGGAACTCGCCATGCGCCATGTTGATCACGCCGATCAGACCATACGTGATCGCAAGGCCGAGCGCGGCAAGCAACAACACGCTGCCGAGGGACAAACCAGCGAAGATCGTGCCGACAATCTCGCCGCGTCGCTGGATCGAATTCAGCTCTTCAATACCTGCTTGCGCTGCTTCGCGCACGCGCGCATCGGGTTCTGCGAAGGTACCGTCCGCGTTTTTCACGACGATAGGGCGCAACAGTTCGTTCATATCCAGGTCGTGACGCGCGGCGACCAGTTGCACTGCTTCGAGGCGTTTGTTCGGATCTGTGTCGTGTAACGCGGTGGTGGCCCACAGCGTATCGAGACGTTTCTTGAGCGTCGGATCGGTCTCCTGTGCGCGGGCTTTATCGACTAAAGGTTTGATGGAGGGATCGGCGTTCTTGAGCAATTCATCGATGGCCGCGCGGCGCTTTTCGATATCCGGCGATGACAGTTGCAAGCCCGACAACGCACCCGACACCTTCGCGCGCAGCAGATTGTTCAAGGTGACCGGTTGCGCACCGGGCGCTTCCACGGTTTTGTTCGTGAGCGCGTCCTTGTTGCCGTCGTCAGTTTGAATCAGGACCTTGCCGTCATCGGTGGCGACAAGCGAGCCATCGGAGAGCGCGTTGAGAACAGCGATCGAGGGAGCATCGGCGTTGGCGATCAGCTTGTCGATGGCGGCGGATTTGGCGTCGAAGTCATCAGCGGCGAGCGGCGCGAGATCGTCTGCTGAAAGGGCCGCGAACGCGGCAAGCGGCATGCAGGCAATCAGGATTGCGCAGAGGCCACGGCGAGCGAAGCGAAGAATCGAATCAGTCATGAAGGGCCTGTCAGGTAGAGCGGAGTGCGATGCGGCGCGTTGCGTATTGCGTATTGCGTGTCGCCCGGACTCGTATGAACCGCCGCGGTGTGTTCTTGTGCTTCGAGCGCGGCGGTTCGATCTTCAACGGTGATACTTGGTGAGGCTTAAACCCGAGACTTAAGCAACGCGTCGGCGGCGCAGGAAATCCGGAATCGAGCTGACCACATCCGGCTTGCCTTCGTTGCCCGGAATGTACGGACTCCACGGTTGCGCGCGAATCGCAGTCTTCGTGCGCCACACGACGTTGAACTGGCCGTCGGCACGCACTTCGCCGATCATCACCGGCTTGTGCAGATGGTGGTTGCCGTCCATTTCCAGCGTGAAGCCCGACGGTGCGGCGAACTTCTGGCCGACCATCGCCACGCGGATCTTGTCGACATCGACGCTCTTCGCTTTTTCAGCCGCCTGTTTCCACATATGGATGCCGACGAAGGTCGCTTCCATCGGGTCGTTCGTCACGCGCTTGTCGCCGCCCGGCAGGTTGTTCTTCTTCACCCACTCGGCGAACATCGCCTTGAACTTCGTGTTCTCCGGGTTCTTCAGCGACATGAAGTAGTTCCACGCGGCCAGGTTGCCGACCAGCGGTTTGGTATCGATACCGCGCAGTTCCTCTTCGCCCACCGAGAACGCGACGACGGGCACATCGGTGGCCTTCAGGCCTTGATTGCCGAGCTCTTTATAGAACGGCACGTTCGAGTCACCGTTCACCGTCGAGATCACGCAGGTCTTGCCGCCTTGCGAGAACGTCTTGATGTTCGCCACGATGGTCTGATAGTCCGCGTGGCCAAACGGCGTGTAGACCTCTTGAATGTCGTCGTCCTTCACGCCTTTCGAGTGCAGGAACGAGCGCAGGATCTTGTTCGTCGTGCGCGGATAGACGTAGTCGGTGCCCAGCAGGAAGAAGCGCTTGGCGCCGCCGCCTTCCTTGCTCATCAGGTATTCGGTCGCGGGGATGGCTTGCTGGTTCGGCGCTGCGCCCGTGTAGAACACGTTCTTCGACATCTCTTCACCCTCGTACTGCACCGGGTAGAAGAGCAGGCCGTTGAGTTCCTCGAACACCGGCAGCACGGATTTCCGCGACACCGATGTCCAGCAGCCGAATGTCACCGCCACTTTGTCTTGCGAGATCAGTTGACGGGCTTTTTCGGCGAAGAGCGGCCAGTTCGATGCCGGGTCGACGACCACCGGTTCCAGTTGACGCCCGAGCACGCCACCGCTTGCATTGATCTGGGCAATGGTCATCAGCGCCGTGTCTTTCAGCGATGTTTCCGAAATCGCCATCGTGCCGGAGAGTGAATGGAGAACGCCGACTTTGATCGGCCCCGTATCGGCGGCTTGCGCTTTTGAAATGGGCAGTTGGCCCGCAATCGCGAGCGCGCCCGACATGGAGCCGAACTTCAGGAGACTGCGTCGTTTCATTGTGTTTCCCCTTGCCGATTTGTTTGTTTTAAAGCGGTTGTCTGGTGGATTTTTTATATCGCTGACGAAGAGTCAGTGGGATGGACACTGCAAGGGGTATGCCAAT
>NZ_JNFG01000057.1 GCF_000729995.1 Caballeronia sordidicola
CCCCCCACAACCTGCCCCCCCGCCCCCACCCCCACCCGCTCACCCTGCCCCTTATCACCCCCGCTCCCAACCCCGCCCCGAGTGCCAACGAAACCCCTACGGTAAGGCCAACTCCCGCGCCCCTTCCGCACTCGCCCACCCCTGCTTCACCGACCAGCGCTGCTCGGTACCGGCCTCAACAATCGTAAGCCGCCCATCATCGCTATAAGCACCCGTGTCGATAAAAATTTGCGACCCGATCTGCTTGATCGCCTTCACGGGCGTGTGCCCGCAATAGGTCGGCGATAACCCCCGCTGCCAGGCAGCCTTCGCCGTCCCCAGCGCAAGCGACCTCCCCCACAACATCTGCTGCCTGACATCGTCGGGGAAATACGCGACTTCCAGATCAGCGTCGCTACCGAAAAACTCCGCATGCAGCACGTTGAAGCGAGTCGGGCCATCGCCGACAATTCGCACCAAAGGAACACTCGCCAGCTTCGAGGCAATCGCCTCCAACTGCTCGTCCAGCAGGTTAGCCGCCCACGCACCGCCGATCGAATACCACATGTGGCGATGCATCTTGCCCGCCGCAACCGCGCACAGTGCGTCTTCGTGATTGCCAAGCACCGGGTAGAACCAGGGTTTATCGAGCAGGTCGATGGCCGCCAGTGAATCGCTGCCGCGATCGACCAGATCGCCCACGGAAAACAGCCGATCACGCGATCCATCGAAACCAATTTCGCTAAGCAGATAACGCAGCGCGTCGACGCAGCCGTGCAAATCGCCAACCACGAGGTCACGGCCAACTTTGTTCGCCGGATGCCAGCAAACGACAGGATGAGTAGAAGCAGTCATGGCAACTTTCTTAATCTTACAAAACGCGCGGTTATGCGCGCCGACTCGCTATGCGAAAAATTACCTACCCACATTCTGGAACGACCATGACTATTGCGCAATACGATCAGCTTGGCGCGGCAATAATTGCCGCGCCAAGCTCCATTTAACCGTATTTATTGCGGTGTTGAACGGAGTTTGGCGACCCGATCGGCGGACGTCGTCGATTGCGGATTGCCAAACGTCTTGGTTACATAATTACTGATGGCGGCAATCTGTTCATCGCTGAGTTCATTCGCGAATGCAGGCATGAACGCCGTGGCGTCTTTCGTCTGACGACTCACGCCGTGCAGCATGACCATGGTCAGGTTATTAGCCGCCAATGCCCCCACCACGCTGTTATGAATCAGTGAAGGATACGCCCCCGGCACGCTGCCGCCCCGTCCTTCGCCCGTCCAGCTATGACACGTCGCGCAGTTGGCAATAAACAATTGCGCACCGTTCACGCCGCTGATCGACGTGCCGCGCATCGCGGTGACGTCCGCGTCGGTCGGCTTGCCGAAGGAGTCACGCGGATGGATATCGCCGCCGCTCTTCGCCGGCACCGAACGCAAGTACACCACCATCGAACGCAGGTCCTCGGGCGTCATGTATTGCGTGCTGTTCTGCACGACATCCGCCATCGGGCCGGCCGCATTCGCCCGGCCATGTACCACGCCATTTGCCACGCCGGTCGCGAGATAGTTCGTCAGCTCGTCGTCGGTCCATCCACCAATGCCCGCAGTCTTGTCCGGCGTGATGTTGAACGCGTGCCAGCCGGACAGCTCGGCGCCGCTGAAGCGCTCGCTCGTCTTCAGGCCCTGCATCACATTACGAGGCGTATGGCATTCCTCGCAATGCACGAGACCGCCAATAAGATACGCGCCGCGATTCCATTCCGCGCTCTGCTGCGGGTCGGGGACAAAACGGCCTTCGTTGAAATTGAACATGTTCCAGAACACCATCAGCCAGCGCTGGTTGAACGGAAACGACAGCTCATTGCGTGGCGGCGTGTAGTGGATCGGCGTAAGCGTATTCAGATAGGCACGGATCGCGAGCACGTCCGAGTCGGTGACCTTCGTGTATTCGGCGTAAGGGAAGGCCGGGTACAAGCGCTCACCGCTTTTGCCAATGCCATCATGCATCGCGCGCAGGAAGTCGGCGTCGCTCCAGTGGCCAATACCGGTATCCGGATCGCTCGTGATATTCGGCGTGTAGATGGTCCCAAACGGCGTGCTGATCGGCAGACCTCCAGCGAACGGACGACCCTTGTCGGCGGTATGGCACGCCACGCAGTCGCCCGCGCGCGCAAGGTATTCGCCGCGCTTGATCAGCGCCGCGCCGGCGAGCGTGTCGCGCTGCACGACCGTGGGTTCAGTAGCGGCAGTCTGCGCGTGCGCCGATTGAATCAGCGTGTGGAAACTCACTCCCGCAATGGCGAGCGCAAGAACGGCGAGTGCGCCGCCCAGGCGCTTGTCAGGTTTAAAAAAGCGCTTCGCGTCGCGAGGTTTCGGGTTCTTCATCGTGGATCTCCGTCGGCGCGCTATCAAAGTTCTTTCTTCAGCTTGTCGGCGAGACGCAACGACAACGCGGACAACGTCAGCGTGCAATTCACCGATGCCGCCGTCGGCATCACCGCACTGCCTGCAATGAAAAGGTTCGGGTGATCATGCGTGCGGCATTCGGAATCGACGACGGAATCCTTCGGGTCCGCGCCCATGATGGCGGTTCCCATGATGTGGTTGTTCGGAGCGAATTTATCGTCAAACGCAATCTCCGTGCCGCCGAACAATTCCGCGATCCGCGCATACTGCGCACGCGTGTCGACCGCGCTTTTCTTCACGTAGTCGTTGATCGAGTAGTAGATCTCGGGCTGCGGGATGCCGAGCGAATCCTTGTGATCCGACGATGGAATCACGCGGTTCTGCGGCTCGGCAAGATGCTCGTGGAAGCTGTTGATGCTCATCGTGCGCGCGGCACGATCGCGGATCTGCCGGTCGAGTTCCGCGCCCGTCACGCCCTTGGCGATCAGGTCCGCCGTGACCGACATGGTCGGCACGCCATTCGATAAATGCAGCTTCTTCGCCGAGTATTCGGAGCGGAACGCACCATCGCGGAAGTTCACGACGGAGGTCATTTCCATTGGCCCGCGACCCGGCCACACGGGCTCGTTGGCGAGGAAGGTCACGCCGGTGCCGGGATGATCCATCAGGTTGCGGCCGACCTGATCCGAACTGTTGCCAATGCCGCTCTTGAACCTGTCCGACACCGACTGCAACATCAGCTTCGGCGTTTCAATACCATTGGCCGCAAGCACGAAGAGCTTGCCCGTGACACGCGTGCTGTTGCCGTTCGGGTCCTTGTAATGGACGGCGGTGATCAGGCCTTTATCGTCGCTTTCGATCTTGTAGACGACCGCTTGCGCAATCAGCTTCGCACCGGCACGCTCGGCTTTCTCCGCGTGCGTGATGCCGTTGTACATGGCGGCGATCGGGCAGATCGGCATGCAGTTGTTGTTGCCGCAGCAGGTCGGGCGCGCATCGTAAGGGCGGCTGTTGCGCGCGACCGGTTCCGGCACCACGTGAAAAGACTGCGCGTTGAGGACATCGGCGAAACGCTGGTCCATGTAGGACAGCGGCAGCATGTCCATCGGGTAGGGTTTGGAGCGCGGCGAACCAAGATCGACGTTGTTCCCAGGACCCGATACACCAAGCTCTACTTCAGCGGCGAAGTACCATGGCTCGAGAGTCTCGTAAGGGATCGGCCAGTCGCGACCTACGCCATACAGCGTCTTCAGCTTGAAATCGGCAGGCAGCAAGCGCCATGCGGCAGCGGCCCAGTGCCAGGTGGTCCCGCCTACGAGCCGCAAGTATTGCGATGCGTACGGGTACTCGCCCTTCTGGATCAGATAGTTGTTCTCGGGCGAATACTCGGGATGCGGCGCGTAAGGCGTCGACGGATACGGTGTAGCGAAATCGGACTTCGCCGGCGAGTTACGAAAGTTCTCGACGATCTGCCAGCGCGGAATACGCGGCCCGGCTTCGAGCAGGATCACGGATGCGCCCGCGCTCGCGAGCTGATGCGCGACGAGTCCGCCCGCAACCCCCGATCCGACGACGACCACATCGGCCGAATTCGAATTTGCCATTTGTTGTTGTCCTGTGAGGGGTGGTTTTTATTTGCTTCGGTCACGCTGTCAATCGTGCCGTCAACATATAGTCAGGCAGCGTGCCGGCTTGATGCTTTTGGTGATGCGTTCGATGCGTTCAAGCCGCGCCAGGCGGTTTTTGCGTCCAGTAGAACGGCACGTCGCGGCAATACGACGGAATGGTCAGCACGTCATTGACGGGATCGAACATCAGCGCGCGCTCGTAGGCGACCACGCTCACGCGCGGGGCATCGCCGACAAGACCGAGATACCACGCCCGCATGATCGCGGTGACCGTGCCGGCGAGCTTGGGCGTATCCGCTTTAAGCGCCTGCGTCACCGTATCAGACGGCACGCCGCCATGCGCCGCGAGCCATACGTTCAAGGCGCTCACGTTGCCGGCAAACTCGCTGTCCGACTTCGACAGCGCGTCATACACGCGCTGCGCCAGCGCGGGATCGAAGGTGGTGCGTCCGGTCAGTTTGCGCGAGAGCAGCAGGAAACCGTCGAGACCTGCAGGCGGCGTATCGGCGAAAGCCTGAGTGAAGAATGTTGGGTAACCGAACCCCGCGAAACCTGCGGAAGTGAATGCGAGCGCGACTGCCGACGCACACGCGCCGAGAACAAAGCGGCGGCGGCTAGCCGACTGTGCGCGCGTCATGGGATGGTCTGGTTGTGTCATGGTGTGAAGTCCCAAGTCGCAATGTTCAGAGAGGCGATGATCGATTGCACCTGTCGATATGCCCGAATAGTTTTTAAGGCGCGCGTTGCTGTCGCTCAGGCATGCACGATGAAGCGGATAACAAGCTGATAACGCGCTGATAACAATCAGCCCTCGGGCCGTTGGCAATTGAAAGGCACACGAGCAATAATCGCGGCACCTGGAGTTGTGAGGCACAAGAACACTGACATCTTGCGTGTGGCTTGCACGATACCTCGCCATGCCAGCTTAGCGCCATACCCTGCCATAAGCTTCCATTACCCGACCACTATAAAAAATGAATCTCGTTCCCCAAGTACTTCGCTATCGCCCGCGGGCAGTCATTGCACTCGTGGTTGGTGTGATCGTGGCACTTTTGGTTCCACATGACTTCAAGCCGATCGTGCGCGGGCTCATAGGATGGGACAGTACCGTATGGCTGTATCTCGTGCTTATCTGGATTCAGATGGCGCTCGCGCGTCAAGACAAAGTGCAGAAGCTCGCCGAGCGCGAGGACGAAAACGCAGGCATGGTGTTGCTGATCATCAGCCTGGCCGCCATAGCAAGCCTGATCGCGATTGTGTTCGAGCTGGCCATGGCCAAGAACCTGGGCTTGCGCGGCGCACTGCTCCACTATCTGCTGACTGCAGTCACGATGCTGGGCGCGTGGTTCCTCATCCCGACCATCTTCACGCTGCACTACGCGCGCCACTACTATCAGTCAGAGGGCGACGAGACATCGCTAAGATTTCCCGATGCCCACCTCAAGCCGGACTATTGGGATTTCCTCTATTTCTCGTTCACGATCGCGGTGGCATCGCAGACGTCGGATGTCGTGCTCTGCTCCAATGAAGTCCGGCGAGCGGCGCTGGCGCAATCGATCCTGTCGTTCTTTTTTAATGCCGCGGTGATTGGTTTATGCGTGAACACAGCCGCCAGTTTGCTTGGGCCTTAAGCTGACTGTTAAGCAAATATTGCCGTCATACTTGATAGCAACCGGGCGTAATTGCCGCATCAAATAAATTAATATGGATGGCTGACAATTCTTGCATCCCGGCACCCGCGCACACCGGTAGCCCAGTCTTTCGTATAAGGATTCCCGAATACTCCGTGTAAAAACGCCGCCTGCAGCGCGTGCGTTTTTACACGGCTCTTCATGTCCGCCTAACGTCCACCCCAGCGCTTATCCAAGCGCCTATCGCTTTCCCCCGGTTTCAGCAGAATCCCAAGAACATGGCACACGCCTTGCTCTTGCTTTCACGCACCCCCTCTTCCCTCCGATAAAAGCACCGGACGCATGCGCCGCAGATTCTTTTGCCCGAGCGCATCCCATCGCTTTTCATCCATCAAACGCCAGGAGTCCGCCTTGTCCTTGAACGTCTTGCTTGTCGCTTCCGAGGCTGTACCGCTAGCCAAAACCGGCGGACTTGGTGACATGGTCAGTGCGTACGCCGTTGCGTTACGTGAAACCGGAGTCGATGCCGCGATCCTTATCCCGGCCTATCCGAAAGCGCTGCAGATGGTCGAAGGATTACAGAAGGTGGCTTCAGTGACGGGGCTCCCCGGCGGAGACGGCGCGTTGTATCGCGGCCGCATGCCGGATACCGGTGTGCCCGTGATCCTGCTGCGCATGGATCATTTGTATGCACGCGAAGGCCTCTATCAGGACGCGAAAGGACGCGACTACGAAGACAACGCGATTCGGTTCGCGTCGTTATCGGCTGCGGCAGTGAAGATCGCCGCAGGCGTTCGAGGCTTCAAGAAGCCGGACATCGTGCACGCACACGACTGGCACTCAGGACTCACGCCGCTCTTGATGAAGCAGGCCGGCGTGCACGCAAAAAGCGTTTTCACGATCCACAATCTGGCGTTCCAGGGCAACTATTCGCTCTCGCTTGGTGCAGCGCTAGGCGTGCCGGCCAAATGGCTCGTGCCCGCGTTGACCGAACCTGCGAGCATCGAATTTTATGGTGCGTTGAGTCTGATGAAAGCCGGCATTGTCCACGCCGACCACGTCGCCACCGTCAGCGAAACGTATGCGCGGGAAATCCTCACGCCGCGCTTCGGCCACCTGATGGAAGGCGTGCTGCAAAGTTGTGCCGGCAAGCTGTCGGGCATCATCAACGGTATCGATATGGATACCTGGGACCCAAAGACCGATCCGCAGATTGCCCGCTCCTATTGTTTCGACGATATGCGCGGCAAGCACGCCTGCAAGCGCGAGCTGCAACAGTTGTTCGGCCTTCCTACCGACCCTTTCGCGCCAGTGATCGCGCTTGGCAGCCGGATGACATCGCAGAAAATGGCCGATGTTGCCGTGGAAGCCATTCCCGCGCTGCTGGAACGCTACCCGCGTTTGCAGATTGCCGTGCTTGGCCAAGGCGAAGCACATATAGAAGCCGCGTTTCAGCGGCTGGCACAGACCTGGCCGGATCGGGTGGGCGTCTATATAGGTTTCGACGAGCGGCGCGCGCACGTGTTGCATGCCGGTGCTGACATCCTGCTGCACGGTAGCCGCTTCGAGCCGTGCGGTCTCACGCAAATCTACGCCATGCGTTATGGCACGTTGCCCGTGGCATCGCGCGTGGGCGGGCTGGCGGATACGATCGTGGATGCGGCGCAGGTAACCGAAGCGGCAGAACTTCAAACAGGCTTCCAGGCATCTCCCCTGGGCGGCTTTGAGGGCGCAACCTCCTCGCGCCCGGCGACCGGCTTCCTCTTCGACGGCGACCGCGTCCAGGACGTGATCGCCGCCGCCACGCGCGCCATCGACGCCTTCATGCGTCCACAACACTGGCGCACGCTTCAATGCAACGCGATGGCACGTGATTACGGATGGAACCAGGCGGTAGCGAAATATGTCCAGCTATACGCGGGTCTCACCGATGCACGTCCTGCCAAAGCACCGTTGCGCACCCGTCGCGTGGCCGTGCCGGTCACGGGGGTTGCCGAGGCCGAGCGTCGCGAAGCGGAACAGGTGCAATTCGTCGCACGCAGCGCCTGACGTTCCACGCCACCCTTTTCGATGGTACGGTTACACGGTTGGCCGTTCGCCGTGCACTGGATTGCAGTGCACGGCGAACGGATGTCGTCTGACCTGAACCCGCATGCGGGTCGAGAACCATTAGCTACGCTCAGGCTCCGACATACGCCAGGAAACTGGAGGGCCGCGGCACGCTACGTGCTGTGTCCTTCAAGCGACCCTGGCGCCGCACCGAACGGCGTATCGCCTGATGTCCTTGAGGTCGATACGCACCGCACTCGTCACCCCGGATTTGGTGCTTTGAAGACTGTCTGAGGCTCGTCTGCCGTAGCCGTTCTTGCGGTTGGTTTATTGCCTGGTTGAGCGCGATCGCGTTTTCCCGCATCCACGCCATAGCAGGACGAACTGGAAAAGACGACCGATGGAACACCATCACATGCTTCAAGCGTATGCACCAAGAATCTATTTCATCGACCCGCTTCTCGTCGGACCATTGTCTGAGTGGTCCGCACAATTCGAACATGCCGCCGCGCTGGGCTTCGATCACGTCCTGATCGGCGCACCGTTCCAGCCGGGCAGCAACGGCCATCGACAGGCCGTGGCCGATCATCACAAGCTCCACGCCACATTCGAATCCGACGCGCCCGCGGGCGAAGGTCTGCGTTCGCTGGCGAGTCAGGCGAGCAAGCACGGCCTGACCTTGCTGGTGGATATCACCCTCGACCAGGTCAGCGCAGAAGGCGGTTTGTTCCGGGATAACCGCCACTGGTTCCATCCGTTCGAAGCGGCTGAAGCCCGGCTCGACCCGCGTCACGCGCCGCACGAGGAAAGCGTGGCGCATGCGAATTTCGGCGATGGCGAAGCGGCTCAGGCGCTCACCGAATGGTGGGCGCGCGAGCTGATGCTGCTCGCCGATGCCGGCATTGGCGGCTTTCGCTTCGAAGCGCCGCACAAGGTGCCGGCGCACGTATGGCGCAGGCTCGGTGCGGCCGTTCGCGAACGTCATCCGCAAACGAAATGGCTGGCATGGACCGTCGGTGTCAGCCGCCACGATCTCGCCGGACTCGCCGATGCCGGTTTCGACTCGGTGTTTTCATCGTCGCGATGGTGGGATTTCCAGAGCAACTGGCTCTTCGATGAACACGCCGCGCTGTTTCGCATTGCGCCACCCATCGCATTTCCGGAAGAGCCTTACGGCTCGCGCCTGCTGCACGATCTGCCGGACACCGGCGACTCGTCGCTGGTGGAGCGCGCCTACCGGCGCGCGTTGTACACGGCGGCGGGCATAGGCACCGGCCTGCTCGTGCCCATGGGCTTCGAATACGGCGTCACGCAGCCGCTCACCTACAACCACGGCAGCGCGGAAGAGTTCCGGCGCGCCAAGGAAGGCGCGCGCTTTAACGTATCGGCGGAAGTGGCGCATGCCAACGCGCTGCAACGCAACTCCGCGGCGCTGTCGAGCATCGGCGAGCTGCGTGCGCTGACCGGCGCGGGCACACCGTACGCAGCCATTCTGCGCGGCAGCGGCCCGGACCTGCGAGTCGCGGCCGAAGCAGCGCTGATCGTGCTGAACCCGGACCTCACCACGCCGGTTTATGTCGATACGCGTCATCTGCTGGACGGCGCACCAGGCAACTTCACGCGGTTTCGGGCTATCGACGAAAACACGTCGGACACACCGCTGCCGCTTGAGCCTTTCCTGTTGCAGCCCGGTGAAGTGCATCTGTTGCGCGGAACCTCGGAACCGCCGATCTTGCTCGCCCAGCCGCAGGTCAAACGCGGCGCCAAGGCGGCCGACAAGAAGTCCGTGAACGAAGCGCTGCTCGCATCGCGGGTGGCGATCGAAAGCGTGATGCCATCGGTCGATCACGGCCGCTTTCCGGCGAAGCGGATCGTGGGCGAAGCGGTCGAAGTCACGGCGGCAATTTTCGCGGAAGGCCACGACAAGATCGCGGCCGCCGTGCAATGGCGCGCCGCCGATGAAACCGACTGGCACGAAGCGCCCATGATCCCGGTCCTGCCGCTCGGCAATGACCTGTGGACAACCCACATTCCGCTCGATCGCCTGGGTCGTCATGAATTCACGGTAGTCGCGTGGCGCGACGACTTCGCTTCGCTGATCGATCACATGGAGAAGAAGCTGAAGGCGCAACAGACGGTTGAACTGGAACTCGAGGAATTGCGGCATTTGTTCGCGCTGATCCTGGCCGAGGTGAAAACCACGGAAGGCGCGCAGACGGAACCGCTGGAAGGAATCGTCAAGCAGTTCGCCAAGGCCGATGCCGACACGCGGCTCGCGTTGGCGCTCGCACCGGAAACGGCGCAGGCAATCGAAGCGGCGCGGCACCGGCCGTTCCTGTCGCGCGATCCGGTGACGTACCGCGTCGATGCCGAACGCGCCGCCGCACGCTTTGCAAGCTGGTACGAAATCTTCCCGCGCTCCATGAGCGATGACGAAAATCGCCACGGCACGTTTGTCGATGTGATCGGCAAGATGCCGCGCATCCGCGAGATGGGCTTCGACGTGCTCTACTTCCCGCCGATCAACCCCATTGGCATGGCGAACCGCAAGGGCAAAAACAATTCGCTGACGGCCCAACCCGGCGAGGTGGGCAGCCCGTATGCGATTGGCGGCAAGGAAGGCGGCCACGACGCCTTGCATCCCGAACTCGGCAACCTGGACGACTTCAAGCAGATGCTGGACGCGGCGCGTGCCCACGGTCTGGAGATCGCGCTTGATTTCGCCGTACAGTGTTCGCCGGATCATCCGTGGCTTAAGGAGCATCCCACGTGGTTCGCGTGGCGCCCGGACGGCACGCTGCGTTATGCGGAAAATCCGCCGAAGAAGTATCAGGACATCGTTAATCCTGACTTCTACGCGCAGGACGCGAAGCCGGAACTGTGGCTCTCGTTGCGCGACGTATTCCTGTTCTGGATCGCAGCAGGCGTGAAGATTTTCCGCGTCGATAATCCGCACACGAAGCCGATGCCGTTCTGGGAATGGGTGATTGGCGATGTACGCTCACGCCATCCCGATGTCATGTTCCTGGCCGAAGCGTTTACACGTCCGCGCGTGATGAACCGCCTCGCCAAACTCGGTTTCTCGCAGTCGTACACGTACTTCACATGGCGCGAGTCGAAGCGCGATTTCCTGGAATACATGCATGACCTGACGCAGACGGACGCGAAGGACTATTTCCGCCCGAACTTCTTCGTCAATACGCCCGATATCAACCCGCGTTTCCTGCAGCGCTCAGGCCGCGCCGGCTTTGTGATCCGCGCCGCGCTCGCCGCGACGCTATCGGGACTATGGGGCGTGTATAGCGGCTTCGAACTTTGCGAAGCGGCCGCGCTGCCGAACAGCGAGGAATATCTGGATTCCGAGAAGTATCAGATCCGCGCCTGGGACTGGAACCGGCCGGGCAATATCGTAGGCGAAATCACGGCGCTGAACCGGATCAGGAAAGCGAATCCGGCGCTGCATTCGCATCTGGGCGTCAACTTTCTGACTGCTCACAACGACAGCATCCTGTTCTTCGAGAAAGCCAATGCTGCACGCGACAACGTCGTGCTGGTCGCGATCAATCTCGATCCGTTCAACGAACAGGGCGCGGATGTGGAACTGCCGTGGCAGACGTTGAATGGTTGGGGCGTGCAGGAATGGGACGCACTGGCCGTGGAGGACCAGATGACGGGCGAGCGTTTCGAATGGCGCGGCAAAACTCAACATATCCGCCTCGACCCGAACACGCGGCCGTTTGCAATCTGGCGAATCGCGCCGACGTGGGGATTGCCGCGAGCGCCGACCGCCCTTTGACGGTCACATGATCGTCACCTGACAGTCATCTCATCACGACGGCACTCGCCGACGTGGCACAGAACAACGCATAGAAGCCGGACAAAACACCGTCGCGGCTCAAGGAGCGACACGTGAAGCGTAACAAGAACTCGACTCTCAGCAACGATCCGCTCTGGTACAAAGACGCGATCATTTATCAGATCCACATCAAGTCCTTCTTCGATGCGAACAACGACGGCATCGGCGATTTCCCTGGCCTGCTCGCGAAGCTCGACTACATTTCCGAACTTGGCGTGGATACGATCTGGCTGCTGCCGTTCTATCCGTCGCCACGGCGCGATGACGGTTACGACATCGCCGATTACCGCAACGTGCATCCCGATTACGGCACGCTCGCCGATGTGAAGCGGTTCATCCAGGAAGCGCACGCACGCGGTATTCGCGTCATTACCGAACTGGTCATCAACCACACGTCCGATCAGCACCCGTGGTTCCAGCGCGCGCGCCTGGCCAAGCCGGGCTCGAATCATCGCAACTACTACGTCTGGTCGGATACCGACAAGAAGTATGAAGACACGCGGATTATTTTCATCGACTCGGAGCCGTCCAACTGGACGCATGATCCCGTCGCCGGCCAATATTACTGGCACCGCTTCTTCAACCACCAGCCGGACCTGAACTTCGATAACCCCGCCGTGCTGAAGGAAGTGCTGCAGGTGATGCGCTTCTGGCTCGACATGGGCATCGACGGGTTGCGGCTGGACGCAGTGCCGTATCTGGTCGAACGCGAAGGCACGAATAACGAGAACCTGCCGGAAACGCACGCGATTTTGAAGAAGATCCGCGCGACTATCGATGCGGAATATCCGAATCGCATGTTGCTGGCCGAAGCGAATCAATGGCCGGAAGACGTGAAGGAGTATTTCGGCGATGAAGACGAATGCCACATGGCCTTCCACTTCCCGCTGATGCCGCGCATCTATATGTCGATTGCGAGCGAGGACCGCTTCCCGATCACGGACATCATGCGGCAGACGCCGGATCTCGCGCCGACCAACCAGTGGGCCATTTTCCTGCGCAATCACGATGAACTCACGCTGGAAATGGTCACGGATTCCGAGCGCGATTATTTGTGGAACACGTACGCCAGCGATCGCCGCGCGCGTTTGAATCTTGGGATTCGCCGGCGTCTCGCACCGCTTATGGAACGGGATCGTCGCCGGATTGAACTGATCAATTCGCTGCTGCTGTCCATGCCCGGCACGCCCGTGATCTATTACGGCGATGAACTCGGCATGGGCGACAACATTCACCTGGGCGATCGCGACGGCGTGCGTACGCCGATGCAATGGTCATCGGATAGAAACGGTGGCTTTTCCCGCGCCGATCCCGAGCAGCTCGTGCTGCCGCCAGTCATGGGCTCGCTCTATGGGTATGACGCCGTGAACGTGGAATCGCAGAGCCGCGATCCGCACTCGCTGCTCAACTGGACCCGCAAGATGCTCACGGTGCGTCGCGGGAAGCAAGCGTTCGGACGAGGCACGATACGTTTTCTGCGCCCGAACAACCGCAAGATCCTTGCGTACCTGCGCGAGGTGGAAGGCGAACCGGCGATCCTGTGCGTGGCGAATCTGTCGCGAGCGCCGCAGGCCGTGGAACTCGATCTGTCCGAGTACGCTGGTTCGGTGCCGCTGGAAATGACCGCGGATTCCGCGTTCCCGCCGATCGGACAGCTCACGTATTTGCTGACGTTCCCGCCGTACGGCTTCCTGTGGTTCCAGTTGTGCCCGGGCAATCAGCGTCCGGCATGGAGCCAGGCGCCATCCGAGCAATTGCCTGAATTCGTGACCATGGTGATCCGCGCCGGCCAGACCGGCCCGACGCCGGAAAACGTGCGCTTGCTTGAATCGGAAGTGCTGCCGTCATATTTGAGCAAGCGGCGCTGGTTTGCATCGAAGGACAAGAAGCTGGTCGGCGTGCGCCTCGCGGCCTTGACGACCATTCCGGAAGCAGGGTTTGCGTTCACGGAGATCGAAGCGGATCTCGGCGACCACGTCGAACGCTACGTGCTGCCGCTCACGATTGCATGGGGCACTGAAACTACTTCGCCGCTCTATATGCAGCTCGCGCTCGCGCGGGTGCGCCAGGTTCGCAATATCGGCCATATCACCGACGCCTTCGCCGTTCCGAACTTTACCTACGGCGTACTGAAGAAGCTCTTGATGCGGGCGGTCGTTCCGACGGTGCAGAAGAGCGAGATCCGCTTTATTCCGACCGAACGGCTCGATAAGCTCGCCGCCCAGTTCAAGCCCGGGGAACCACCGCCGGAAATTCGCTGGTTGGCGGCGGAGCAGAGCAACAGTTCGCTCGTGATCGGCGATCAGGTCGTGCTGAAACTGGTGCGCCGGCTGGTCGGCGGGATTCATCCGGAAGCCGAAATGAGCCGGCACCTGACGAAGCTCGGTTACCCGAATACAGGGCCGTTGTTCGGCGAAGTGGTGCGGGTGGACCCGGAGGGCGTGCCGCATACGTTGTGCATCTTGCAGGGATTCATCGACAACCAGGGCGATGCGTGGAACTACGCGCTCGATTACCTGCGCCGTACCGTGGATGAACTCGCGCTCGCCGTGGATCTCGAGGACCACGCGATGGACCGCGAGAAGGAATTGATCGGGATCGAGGGGTATCGGAAAGTCACGGGGATCATTGGACGGCGGCTGGGCGAACTGCACGTCGCGCTCGCCCAGGATTCGGACGACGCCGCGTTTGCGCCGGAGAAAGCATCGAAGAAGGACGTGCGGGGCTGGAACGACGGCACGCACACGTTGCTCGTCACTGCCCTCGATATCCTGGCGGCGAAGCTCCTGGAGTTCAGCGAGCATGATCGCGAGATGGCGCAGAGCCTGCTCGATCGCCGTGACCTGCTGCTCGCGGCCGTGCAGAAACTCGTGCCTGAAAGCGCCGATGCGTTGCGCATCCGGATTCATGGCGACTTCCATCTGGGTCAGGTGCTGATGGCGCAGGGCGACGCTTTCCTGATCGACTTCGAGGGCGAACCCGCCCGGGCGCTGGAAGAACGCCGGCAAAAATCGAGTCCGTTGCGGGACGTGGCCGGCTTATTGCGTTCCCTGTCCTATGCCAGCGCCGCTGCGCAACCGACGACCGGCAATGCGCCGCAGGCGACCGCCGATCGCAGGCGCGCGTTGTTCGAGCGCTTGCGTGGTCATGGCGAGGAAGGTTTCCTGCTCGAATATCACGCGGCGGTGGCAGCTTCGCCGCAGCCGATTGCCGGCGACGAAGCCACCTTCGCCGCCCTGCTCGATCTTTTCCTGATCGAGAAGGCGGCCTACGAAATCCGCTATGAAGCGGCTAACCGTCCGACCTGGATTGGGTTGCCGTTGCGTGGCCTCGCGTCGCTTGCGAGCCGCCTGCTTGGCGATACGGGCGCACCGCCCGCACCCGGCTCGCGACCTGTGGATGCCGCACTAAAGGACACCTCTGATGGAAACGAAAATGAATAAGCGCACAGACGACAGGCTGCTGACCGAAGGTCTGCATCCGCTCGATATTGACGCGCTCGTCGAAGCTCGCCACCCCGATCCGTTTTCGAAGCTCGGGCTGCATCAGACCGATGCTGGCCCTGTGGTTCGCGTGCTGTTGCCGGGCGCCACCGGCGTGCAGGTACTCGAGCGTGACAGCAGCAAGCCGCTTGGCACGCTGACGCAGGTTCATCCGGCGGGGTTGTTTATCGGGTTTATCGACGAGATGCAGGCGTACCGGCTGAAAATCGATTGGCACGGCACGCCGCAGGAAGTCGCCGACACCTACTCGTTCGGCCCTGTCTTAAGCGATGAAGCGTTGAACCGCGTTTCCGGCGGCGATCCGTATGCGGTAATGGAATGCCTGGGCTCACGGCCGGTTGTTCATGGCGGCGTGGCCGGTGCGCGTTTTGCGGTATGGGCGCCGAACGCGCGACGCGTCTCGGTGGTGGGCGACTTCAACTCGTGGGACGGCCGCCGTCATCCCATGCGCTTGCGCCATAACGCCGGCGTCTGGGAACTGTTCGTGCCGGGCTTGGGCGCGGGCACGCGCTACAAGTACGAGATCATCTCGCGCGACGGCCACGCGCTGCCGTTGAAAGCCGATCCATGCGCGATGCAGAGCGAGCTGCCGCCCGCGACGGCGTCGGTAGTGGCAGATGCTGAGGCTATCGATGGATATGCGTGGACCGACAGCGAGTGGATGAACACACGCGGACCGCGGCAGACCGTGAACGCGCCGATTTCCGTGTATGAAGTTCATGCGGAATCGTGGCTGCGGGTGCCGGAGGAAGGTAACCGCGGCATGAACTGGCATGAGCTTGCCGAGCGCTTGATTCCGTATGCGAAGAGCATGGGGTTCACGCACCTGGAGTTCATGCCGATTGCGGAGCATCCGTTTGGCGGTTCGTGGGGATATCAGCCGTTGGGGCAGTTCGCGCCATCGGCGCGGTTTGGGACGCCGGAGCAATTTGCCGAGTTCGTGAACCGCGCGCATGAAGCGGAGCTGGGGATCATTCTGGACTGGGTGCCGGCGCATTTTCCTAACGATACCCATGGACTTGTCGAGTTCGACGGCACGCCGCTTTATGAGCATGCGGACCCCCGAGAGGGATACCACCAGGACTGGAACACGATGATTTACAACCTCGGCCGCAATGAGGTTAGCGCGTTCCTCGTGGCGTCGGGGCTGGCCTGGTTAAAGCGTTATCACGTTGATGGATTGCGTGTGGACGCGGTGGCTTCCATGTTGTATCGGGACTATTCGCGCAAGGCGGGCGAGTGGGTGCCGAACATGTATGGCGGCCGCGAGAATCTGGAATCGATAGCATTCCTCAAGCGCCTTAACCATGAAGTGCGGCAGATTCCTGGTGCGATTACGATTGCTGAGGAATCGACTGCCTGGCCGGGCGTGACGGCTTCGCTGGAGAATGGCGGGCTTGGCTTCGATTTCAAGTGGAACATGGGCTGGATGCATGACACGTTGCATTACATGGAAGAGGATCCGGTCAATCGAAAGTACCATCACAACATGTTTACGTTCGGGATGGTGTATGCGTATTCCGAGCGATTTTTGCTGCCGCTTTCACATGATGAGGTGGTTCATGGGAAGGGGTCGTTGATTGGGAAAATGCCGGGGGATCATTGGCAGAAGTTTGCGAACCTGCGTGCGTACTTTGGATTCATGTGGACGCATCCGGGCAAGAAGTTGTTGTTCATGGGTGGTGAGTTTGGTCAGTTTGGCGAGTTTAATCACGATACGTCGCCGCATTGGCATTTGCTTGACGATGCGTTTCATGGTGGTTTGCAGAAGCTGGTTCGCGATTTGAACCGCGTGTACGCAGAGGAACCCGCGCTGTACAAGTTGGATAGCGATCCTCACGGGTTTGACTGGCTGATCGGCGATGATTCGGCCAACAGTGTGTTTGCGTTCCGTCGCACGGATGGTGAGGGTCGTGAGTGCGTGGTGATTTCGAATATGACGCCGGTGCCGCGGCTGGGATATCGGGTGGGATTGCCTAAGGGTGGGAAGTGGAGTGAGATTGTGAATTCGGATGCGTCGGTGTATGGCGGATCGAATATGGGGAATGGGGGCGTGATTCACGCTGAGAATATTTCGAGTCATGGGCGCGAGTGGTCGGCGGCGCTGACTTTACCGCCGTTGGCGACAATAGTACTTAGGGCCGAGTGATCGCGGGGGGACGTTCGCACTTGGGGGTGGGGTTTAGTCGGGTGGTCGGGGGTGGTGCCGGGTTGCAAGGTTCTGGGGTTAGCGGTCGGGGTTAGTGTCGGGGTGCCAGGTTCTAGCGTTAGCAGTCGGAGTCAATGCCGGGTTGCTGCTGCTTAGCTTAGTGGTCTTCTTGAGTGAGCTATTTTCTTTATCACTGTTAGCCACTGTGCGTGGCGGCACGTCATTTCTTTGTCCAAAGCGACAAAGAAACGAAGCAAAGAAAACGCTTTCAGAACGAGGGCTCGTAAGTTGACCTAGCGTGCAGTCTCCAAGTTTTTGGCACCCCAAAAGCACGGTGCTCGCCAGAGCCACGGATGTGTGAACCCCTCCTTCTCGCGAATCCTGACACGAACACGCTTCGCCCCGTACGCTCTCGGGCAAGCACGATTGCCAAGGAAACCCGCACGGCCTCACGCGTAGTTGAAACTTCGCTTTTTGATGGGATGACTTAATGATCCGCGTTGGATTGGTCTGCGTTGATCGGTCCGCGTTAAGTCGTTTGCGCTGAGTCGTCTGCGCTGAGTCGTCTGCGCTGAGTCGTCTGCGTTGAGTCGTTTGTGTTGAGTCGTTTGTGTTGAGTCGTTTGTGTTGAGTCGTTTGTGTTGAGTCGTTTGTGTTGAGTCGTTTGTGTTGAGTCGTTTGTGTTGAGTCATCCGCAAGACTATCTGCGAGCACCGTGGGGCCGAACGCATATTTGCTGCTTCATGTTTGCTGGTTCATATTTGCTGCTTCATTTTTGCGGCTTGTTTGTGTGGTTTGCGCGGTTTTTCATTGAGTACTGTCTTACGTATTTGGCGGCTTTATTTCGTGGTGGGTTGGCAACGTGGTTCGTCATACTTAACTATTCGGTGGATGGTTGTTCGCGGATAGCGCGGGGTGCACCTTGGGCAGGTTCAATCACTGGTGGCGAAGCGTGTGGGTATCCGTGTTCGGAGAAAGAGGGTTTCACACATCAGTCGCTCTTGCGAGCACCGTGCTTTTGGGGTGCCAAAAACGTGGAAACTGCACGCTAGGTCAACTTACGAGCCCTCGTTCTGAAAGCGTTTTCTTTG
>NZ_JNFG01000058.1 GCF_000729995.1 Caballeronia sordidicola
TGGCTGGAGAAGGTCATGTCGGGTGAATGGGCGTTGGGCGATCCGGTCAGTGACTAAGCAGTCCGACGCAGACAAATAAAAAGCGGCCACGAAGGCCGCTTTTTATTTGTCTGCTCAATCAAGGTTGCGCATCGTTCGGCACGCGTTTCAACGCCGGGCTAAAATCGAAGCTGTGTATCTACACGTCATCCGACGGTCGCATTGTGATTTTTTGCGAACGGTCGTTCACAAAACGCGTTTTTGCGATTAAACTTTCTAACAAGCCCCGATCAGCATGAAGGTTCTCGACTTGAAGTGCTCACACGACCATCGTTTCGAAGGCTGGTTTGCTTCGACCGATGAGTTCGAATCCCAGTTGTCGCGCAAGCTCGTGGCTTGCCCGGTGTGCTCGACAACGGAGGTGAGCCGCATGCCGTCGGCGCCGCGCCTGAATTTGTCGGCAGCTCGCTCGTCCAGCAGTTCGGACCAGGGCGAAAAAGAGGCAGCTGGATCGAACGGATCCAACCGATCCAACGTTACGCAGGCGGCCCCGCCGCCGCAAGACGCCGATCAAGCGCTTCAGGCGCGTGCGTTGCAGTTCATGCGGGAAATTCTCGCGAAGACCGAGAACGTGGGTGACCGTTTTGCTGAAGAGGCGCGGCGCATGCATTACGACGAAGCGCCGGCGCGCAATATTCGCGGCGTCGCAACGCCCGAAGATGCGCACGCATTGATGGAAGAAGGCATCGACGTGATGCCGTTGCCCGTGCCGGCCGCACTGAAAGAGCCGCTGCAATAAGCTGAAGCAGGTTCAGCCTAACGCGCGTCTCCTCATGGCCGACCCGGGTCATGACAGGAGACACAGCGCATGGACCTGAATTATTCCCCCGCCGACGACGCATTTCGCGTCGACATCCGCGCCTGGCTCGATGCCAACCTCCCGCAGGCATTGCGGACCAAGGTGCTCGAACACAAACGTCTGAACCGCGATGACTACGCAAGCTGGCACAAGCTGCTCGGCACGCGTGGCTGGTCGGTGGTCGCCTGGCCGAAGGAATATGGCGGTCCCGGCTGGGACGCGACGCAGCGCCATATCTGGGACGAAGAATGCGCTCGCATTGGTGCGCCCGGCGTGTTGCCGTTCGGGGTATCGATGGTCGCGCCCGTCCTGATGAAATATGGCAGCGATGCGCAAAAAGCCCACTATCTCCCGCGTATTCTCGATGGCACCGACTGGTGGTGCCAGGGTTACTCGGAACCCGGTTCGGGTTCTGATCTGGCCTCGCTGAGAACGCGCGCTGAACGCCAGGGCGATCACTACGTGGTCAATGGCCAGAAAACGTGGACCACGCTCGGCCAATTCGCCGACATGATGTTCTGCCTCGTGCGCACCGACACCGGCGCGAAGAAGCAGGAAGGCATCTCGTTTCTTCTCATCGATATGAAGACGCCGGGCATTACCGTGCGCCCGATCATCACGCTCGATGAAGACCACGAAGTCAACGAAGTGTTCCTGGAAGACGTGAAGGTGCCGCTCGAAAATCTGGTCGGCGATGAAAATCGCGGCTGGACCTACGCGAAATCTTTGCTCGGACATGAACGCACGGGCATTGCGCGCGTGGGGCAATCGAAGCGGGAACTGGTGTTCCTGAAGCGGCTTGCCGCGAATCAGAAGAAGGGCGGCGTTTCGTTGCTCGCCGATCCTGTGTTCTCCTCGAAAATCGCGGCGCTTGAGATTGAGATGATGGCGCTCGAAGTCACCGTCCAACGCGTGGTCGCGAGCGAAGCAAATGGCCGCGGGCCTGGACCGGAGGCGTCGATGCTCAAGATCAAAGGCACCGAAGTCCAGCAGGCGCTAACCGAACTCATGGTCGAAGCGATCGGCCCGCAAGCTGCCGCGTTCGATCCAGCGTTCCTGGAAGGCGATCGTGAACACAGCCTTGCCGGCGACGACGATGCCGCGCCGCTTGCCGCGTACTACTTCAACTTCCGCAAGACGTCGATCTACGGCGGCTCGAACGAAATTCAAAAAAACATCATCGCGCAGATGATTCTGGGCTTGTGAGGAGCTGCACATGGACTTCAATTTCACCGATGAGCAGCAACAGTTCAGGGACGCATTGCGCCGGTATCTCGACAACGAGTACACGTTCGACGCGCGGCAGAAGATCGTTGCGTCCAAGGAAGGTGTCGATGCAAAACACTGGGCGGCATTCACTGAACTAGGCTTGACGGCATTGCCGGCGCCTGAACCGCAAGGTGGTTTCGATGGCGGTCCGGCCGACATGCTGGTTGTGATGCAGGAACTCGGACGTGCGCTTGTCGTGGAGCCGTACTGGGCGACGGCGGTGGGTATCGAAGCGTTGCGGCTTGTAGGCGATGACCACGCTAACGCGTTGCTCGAACGCGCGGCCGCCGGCGAGATCAAGCTCGCGGTCGCGTTCCACGAACCGCATGCTCGCTACGATCTGTTTTCGGTCGATACAACAGCGCAAGAGAAAGGCGATGGCTTCGCGCTGAGCGGCCAGAAGTCGTTGGTCTTGCATGGTGCTCAGGCCGACTACTGGATCGTGCCGGCGCGGCTGGCTGGGGAAATTGCGTTGTTCGTCGTTGCGCGCGATGCGGCTAATGTGGAGGTCACCGAGTATCGGACGATCGATGGTCAGCGCGCCGCGACGTTCACCTTCAATGCAACGCCTGCTGAGCGCCTTGGAAAGAGCAACACGGGCGCAGCTACGCTTGAGCGCATTGCCGATTACGCTACGTTCCTGCTGTGCGCCGAAGCTGTCGGCGTGCTCGATGCGTTGAATCACGCGACGGTCGAGTACACGAAGGAGCGTAAGCAGTTCGGCACGCCTATCGCGCGTTTCCAGGCGTTGCAGCATCGGATGGTGGAAATGCTGATTCACGCCGAGCAGGCGCGTTCGATCACTTACCTTGCCGCGGCCCGATACACGAGCGATAACGCCGATGAACGTCGTCGCGCAATTTCCGCAGCCAAGGCACGCGTCGGTCAAGCAGCGCGCTTCGTCGGTCAGCAGGCAGTGCAACTGCATGGCGGGATGGGCGTGACGAACGAAGTCGCGGCGGCGCATTGGTTCAAGCGCCTGTCGATCATCGAGACAACGTTAGGCGATGTCGATCACCACCTTGCGCGGTTTGCATCGTTGCCCGGATTCGCCGACACCGACGTTTGATTAATGGATGCAGTGAGAAAAGGAGAGCGGAGATGACGTTCAGCTATGAGGATTTCGAAGTTGGAGCGGTGGCGCAATTGAGCGGTCATACGTTTCTGAAAGAAGAGATTATCGAATTTGCCGGGCGTTATGATCCGCAGCCTTTTCATTTGAGCGAGGCGGGTGGCGAGGCATCGCCGTTTCGCGGACTGGTCGCGAGCGGCTGGAATACGTGTTCCGCGATGATGGGCATTCTGGTGCGCGACATGCTGTCCGATTCCACTTCGATGGGTTCACCCGGGCTCGATAACATCCGCTGGCTCAAGCCGGTGCGGGTGAACGACACGGTGAGATTAACCGTACGCGTGTTGAGCAAGCGGGTATCGGAGAGCAAGCCGGATCGTGGAATTGTCGGCACGCGTTGGGAGGCTTATAACCAGCATGACGAACTGGTATTGACCGTGGATTCAGCAGCCATCTTCGGGCTTCGTCAGCCGGGAAACTCGCAATGAAGTTGACGAGCGCAGCCGATGTCAAAGCCGCGGAGGGCGGGGACGAGTATGTGAGCGAGTGGCTGGAAATAGATCAGTCACGCGTGAACCGATTCGCCGATGCCACCGACGATCATCAGTGGATCCACGTCGACGTAGAAAGATCGAATAAAGAATCGCCGTTTGGCGGACCGATTGTGCATGGGTTTTTGACCTTGGCGTTGGTGCCGATGTGGCTGGACCAGTGCGTGCCGTTGCAGCAGAAAATGGGTGTGAACTACGGCATGAACAAGGTGCGGTTCATGTCACCGGTGCGGGTCGGGACGAAGCTCAGGGCGAGGTTCTTAGCGGAAACGGTGACTGATGTGGAAGAGGGCGGGGTGCAGGTGATCTGGCGCGTGACCGTGCAGAAAGAAGGCGGTGAGAAGCCGGCATGCGTCGCTGAATTCATCACCCGGCATTACTTCTGAACGTTGGGGCGCGGCCAGGTTCATCTATCAAGAAACCTGGCCGCGCTTAATGCCTAACGCCTCGCGTACTGCTGCGCGCCGAACAGCACTTCGCGCTGTTTATCGCCGGTCAATTCCTTGCGAGCTGAAGCAAGTACTTCAACCCCTCGAATAACCGCGGGCCGCGCTGAAATCTCGTCAAACCAACGCTTCACGTTCGGAAATTCTTCCAGCTCAATCCCCTGGTTTTTCCAGGACCGTGTCCACGGGAACGTTGCAATATCAGCGATTGAATAGTCATTGCCAGCGAGATATCGCGTCACGCCCAATTGCTTGTCCATCACGCCATACAAGCGCTTGGCTTCATTCGAATATCGATTGACCGCGTACTCGATCTTCTCCGGCGCGTAAATCCGGAAATGATGCGCCTGGCCAAGCATGGGTCCAACACCGCCCATCTGGAACATCAACCACTGCATGGTCGTGTATCGTCCCACCGGATCCAGAGGCAGGAACTTCCCCGTTTTCTCAGCGAGATAAAACAGGATCGCGCCGGATTCAAAGAGCGCGAGCGGCTTACCGTTAGGGCCGTCGCTATCGATAATCGCGGGGATCTTGTTGTTCGGGCTGATCGCCAGAAAGTCGGGCATGAATTGATCGCCGGCGCCAATATCGATGGGAATCGCTTTGTACTCGAGCCCGAGTTCTTCGAGCATGATATGAATCTTGTGGCCGTTCGGCGTGGCCCAACTATAGACGTCGATCATTTTCGCTCCTGGTCCTGCACACGGGAAGGCGGCGACCCGAGCAATCAGGGATCGCCACTCAAAAACGCTGCCGAAAATTAAACCATAGTTCGCAGAAAGACGCTGAACACCGGTTCACGCGTACCGTGAAAGCTCCAGCTTGGCGATCGCGTTCCGATGCACTTCATCAGGCCCATCGGCAAGCCGCAACGTCCGTGCATGCGCATAGGCATAGGCCAGCGGAAAATCATCGGACACACCGGCCGCGCCGTGCGCCTGAATCGCCCAATCGATGATCTGGCACGCGATATTCGGCGCGACCACTTTGATCATCGCGATTTCGCCGCGTGCGCCCTTATTGCCGACGGTATCCATCATGTAGGCGGCTTTCAAGGTGAGCAGACGTGCCTGCTCGATCATAATGCGTGCCTCGGCAATGCGCTCCCGAGTCACGCCGTGCGCGGCGATCGGCTTGCCGAAAGCGACCCGTTGCAGCGTACGTTTCGACATCAGTTCGAGTGCGCGTTCAGCCAGTCCGATCAGCCGCATGCAATGATGAATACGGCCCGGTCCCAGGCGTCCCTGCGCGATTTCAAAGCCGCGTCCTTCCCCGAGCAACATGTTCGATACCGGAACGCGTACGTTCTCGAGCGTGATATCCATGTGGCCGTGCGGCGCATCGTCATAGCCGAACACCGGGAGCGGTCGATGCACGGTGAGGCCGGTCGCGTCTGCAGGAACGAGGATCATCGATTGTTGCTGATGTTTCGGCGCGTCGGGATCAGTCTTGCCCATCACGATATACACCTTGCAGCGCGGGTCGCCCGCGCCCGATGACCACCACTTGTGGCCGTTGATTACGTAGCTGTCGCCATCGCGCACGATGCTGCACTGAATGTTCGTCGCATCGGATGAAGCGACATCCGGCTCGGTCATCAGGAATGCTGATCGAATTTCGCCTTGCAGCAGCGGTTCGAGCCATTGCAGCTTCTGCTGCTCGCTGCCATACCGTTCGATGGTCTCCATGTTGCCCGTATCTGGCGCGCCGCAATTGAACACTTCCGGCGCCCATGGCACCCGGCCCATGATCTCGCAGAGCGGTGCGTATTCCAGATTGCTCAATCCGGCGCCGCGTTCGGATTCTGGGAGAAACAGGTTCCAAAGACCGGCATCGCGGGCTTGTTCCTTCAGCCTTTCGATCAACTCCGTCGGAACCCACGCGTTCCCGTTTGCACGATTGGCGGCGACTTCACTGTTGAACGCGCGCTCGTTCGGGTAGATGTGTTCATCGAAGAAATGCCTTAGCTTTTGGCGCAGTTCCTGCACTTTAGGCGTGTAATCGAAATTCATTTCGTCTCCTCATTTACTTTCTGCGCATACGACCACGCGAGTTCGGCCATCGGTTTCGCGCGCTTTCCAGCGTCAACAGCCTGCGCACTTGCCGCCGTGCCTTCGCTCACTCGCTTCATGATTCCCTGCAGAATCGCCGCAATGCGGAACATGTTGTAGGCGAGGTAGAAATTCCAGTCGCCCTGGATCGCAAGGCCCGTACGAGCAAGGTATGTCGCGACGTATTCGTGCTCATCGGGAATACCAAGCGCCGCCCAGTCGAGGCCGCCGATACCGCGAAATTGCGTCGGGTCGACGTGCCACGCCATGCAGTGGTAAGCGAAATCGGCGAGCGGATCCCCAAGCGTGGACAGCTCCCAGTCGAGCACGGCGAGCACGCGCGGTTCGGTAGGATGGAAGATCAGGTTGTCGAGCCGGAAGTCACCGTGAACGATCGATACACGTTCCGCCGGTGCTCCTCCCGGGCTACGTGGAATATGTTTCGGCAGCCATTCGATCAGCCTGTTCATCGCATCGATAGACTCAGTTTCCGACGCAACGTATTGCTTGCTCCAGCGACCGATCTGACGCTCGAAATAGTTGCCGGGCTTGCCGTAGGTCTCAAGCCCGACCCGAGCGATATCCACCGAGTGAAGCGCCGCGATCACGCGATTCATCTCGTTGTAGATCGCGCCGCGTTCGGACGGCGTCATGCCCGGCAGCGCCTGATCCCACAACACGCGGCCTTCGATGAACTCCATCACATAGAACGCGCGCCCGATCACGCTTTCGTCCTCGCATAACGCGAACATCTTCGCGACGGGAACGTCGGTGCCGGCTAGTGCGTCCATCACGCGATATTCACGCTCGATTGCATGCGCCGATGGCAATAATTTCGCCGCCGGCCCGGGTTTCGATCGCATCACGTAACTGCGCACGGGCGTGATCAGTTTGAAGGTCGGATTCGATTGGCCGCCGGCAAACTGCTCGACGGTGAGCGGTCCAGAGAAACCTTCAACATGCGATTCGAGCCACTTAACCAACGCCGGAACATCGAATTGTTGCCGCTCGTTGACCGGGCGTGTTCCCTCGAACGCTGAAAAATCCTGCGGTGCGGGGGTATCGTTTGCAGCCATCGTTGTCTCCTCCGGTCTTGCGTTTGTTGAGGTATCACGCGGCGTCGCGCCGTTGACGGCGCTGTTATTCCGCATGCCCGCTATGACTTCATCAGCGATTTAAAGCGGACGAACTGCGCGTACAGCAGTTCCATGGTCGTATTCCGTACGCTTGCGTGAAGCGGCGAGGGCGGCGAATGATTCAGCGCGCGGATCACCCAGTCGCCAGGTTTATCGCCGATATCGAGCGCGTTGATGCAGCCCGTAGTCTGCGAAAGATGGCCGAAAAACGTGCGGCCTCCACTGGTAATCGCGTGCGACAACAGCGCGCGATTGACGCCGCCATGCAGCACGAGCAGCACCGTGTCCCACGATGCATCGTCGCGCAGGCGTTGCAGCGGCGGCAGCACGCGATCAAGCAACTCGCCGATAGTCTCGCCACCCAGAAACGACGTAGTTTCCGGCACGATGCCATCGAAAACGCTGAGAAAAGCGCGCTCGACATCCTTGGGTGGAAGGTCCCCCAGCCGGCCGCCGCGAATCTCCTGCCACTCCGGCCAGATGTCGATATCGATCTGCTGACCCGTTTCGGCCAGCACGCGTTGCGCCGTCTCGAGCGTGCGCGGCAAACCACTTGCGATGACTTTATCGAAGCGAATCTGCTGTGCCTTGAACTCGAGTCCCGCCGCACTCGCTTCTTCGCGACCGCGTTCGTTCAGCGGCACGCTTTCGGGGTCGATGGCGCGGCCGCTGGCATCGAAGTAAGTCACGTCGCCGTGGCGCATCAGGAAGATGCGGCGGCGTTTGGGCAGTTCGTACGAGGTCGTCATTTGTAGAGCGGTGGCCGCTTTTCAAGGAACGCGTTGATGCCTTCGAGCGCGTTGCCGTTATGCAGGGCATCGACGAAACCATCGCGTTCGTCGTCCAGCTGTTGGGCTAACGACTGCGTTTCGGCCGATGCGATCAGTGTCTTGATCCGCGCGAGCGCTTTCGGCGCCATGCGGCCCAGTTCATCGGCCCAGCCGATAGCCGCATCGAGCGCCGCGCCCGGTTTCGTCACGCGGTTCACGACGCCAACGTCATGCAGCCGCGTGGCGCCGATCGGTTTTGCTTCAAGCAGGATTTCGGTCGCGAGCGCACGCGGCAACGCGCGCGTGAGGAACCACGAGCCGCCGCCGTCAGGCGTGAGACCTACGCGGGAGTACGACATCACGAACTTGGCGTCCTCAGCCGCGACCAGCAGATCGCACGCAAGCGCAAGCGAGAAACCTGCGCCCGCAGCGGCGCCTTCCACAGCCGCGATCACCGGTTTCGTCGATGACCGCAATGCCACGATCCACTCGCCGAGCATGTCGATACTCGCGGCCTGCACCGAGGGATCCTTCGCGCGGTTTTCAAGCAAGCGGTTCAGATTGCCGCCGGCGCAAAAGAAGTTATCGGCGCCGGTCAGCACGATTGCGCGTACCGATGTATCACGCTCGGCCGTGTTGATCGCTTCGATGCCGGCGGTGTACATGTCCGGATGCAGCGCGTTGCGGGCGCCCGGATTGGACAGCTTGAGAACGAGCGTGGTGTCGCTTTCGGCTGGCCGGACGGAGAGCAGTTCGGCGCTCATGCTGCGGCCTCGTCGAAGGTGAGCGACAGGCCTAGCTGCGCACGGCGCACGAGCCACGGCGACGGACGATAACGCGGGTCACCGAGCACAGCCTGCATGTTGCGCAAGATAGTGAGGATGGTGCTCGCGCCGAGCGCATCGCCCAGCGCTAGCGGGCCACGCGGATAACCCAGGCCGAGCGTGACGGCGAGATCAATATCCGCAGGCGATGCAATGCGCTGCTGCGCGATATCGCAACCAATGTTGACGATAGTCGCCACCACGCGCTGAGCGACAAACCCGGTCGAATCGCGGATCACCGTGACGGGCACGCCATCGAATGCGAAGAGCGCGTGCGCGGCGTCGCGGAATTCGGCGGTCGTGGCGGGCGTGGTCATGATGGTGCGGCGGGTGGCATCGGTGAGCGGGAACAAGGTGTCGATAGCGACCGTGCGCGACGCGTCCAGTTTCTCCGCAACGCAAGCGGTGGTGGCATCGTGGCCGAGCGGCGTGACGATGATCAGCGAATCCGGCGCCGGGGTGCCGCCGGTATCTATAGTGACAGCCGTTTCCATCTTCGCGATCAGGCGGAATACTTCTTCACGCGCGTGGGCGGATGAGCGGCTCACCCACACGCGACGCGGCAACGTTGTAGGCGCCGGCGCTTCCTCGGGAATTTGCTGCTTGCCGTCTACATACTTATAGAAACCTTCGCCAACCTTGCGCCCGATCAACCCACCGGCGAGCCGCGTACCGGTAATAGGCGACGGCGTGAAGCGCGGTTCCTCGTAGAACTGGTGATAGATCGACTCCATCACGGGATGCGAGACGTCAAGCGCCGTCAGGTCGAGCAACTCGAACGGCCCGAGCCGGAAGCCGGCTTGTTCGCGCATGATCCGGTCGATATCGGCGAAACTCGCCACGCCTTCGCTCGCGATTCGCAGACCTTCGGTGTTCATGCCGCGCCCGGCGTGATTCACGATGAACCCGGGCATGTCCTTCGCGCGCACGGCCGTGTGGCCCATCTGGCGGCCGAGCGCCATGAGCGCGTCGCCGGCAGCGGGGTCTCCCCGCAAGCCGTCGATCACTTCGACCACTTTCATCAGCGGCACGGGGTTGAAGAAGTGCAGGCCGACCACGCGCTCCGGCTTGGCACAGCCCGCGGCAATGGCGGTAATGGACAGCGACGAAGTATTCGACGCCAGGATGCAGTTTTCGCCGACCACGCCTTCCAACTCGCGGAACAACTCCCGCTTGACGTCCAACTTCTCCACGATGGCTTCGACCACCACATCGCAATCGGCCAGATCGCCGATCGCACCGGCCGCATGAATGCGCGCCAGCGCCGCGTGTGCATCGGCTTCGATCAGCTTGCCTTTTGCGGCAAGTTTGTTCAGGGTATCGGCGAGATACTCGCGTGCAGCCGCGATGGCTTGTTGGTTGGTGTCATACAGACGCACGTTCAGGCCGCCGAGCGCTGCGATCTGCGCGATACCGCGTCCCATCGCGCCACTGCCGACGATCCCCAAGGTCCGAATCTCTGTGTCGCGAAAACTCATGGCGTGTCTCACTCCTTATTTGATAGATTAGCACGGTCGTACTGTTCGTGACGTGGCCCAGAAGGCCGCCGATTGCCTGCATTGCTTAAAACGAAAGATGTCCTGGAGACTCAAGATGCTCAAGCTGTATGGTTTTCCGCTGTCCAACTACGTGAACAAGGTGAAGTTCGTGCTGCTCGAACACGGCATTCCGTTCGAGGAGGTGCGTGCGAATTTCGGCCAGGACGAAGCAACGCTCACGCGCTCGCCGCTCGGCAAGGTTCCGTATGTGGAGACCGAGGCCGGGGCGCTGTGCGAGTCGCAGGTGATTATCGAATACCTGGCGAGCGCTTATCCGGAGAAACCCATTTTTTCCGCCGATCCGTTCGCCGCCGCGAAGGAGCGCGAGATGATCGCGTTCATCGAGACACACCTGGAACTGGTGGCCCGCGAGCTCTACAAGCAGGCGTTTTTCGGCGGCACTGTGACTGAATACGCCAAGGTGCGCGCGGAAAAACGGCTCAGGCATGGCATTGCCGGATTCAAGCGGATCGCGAAGTTCGAACCGTATGCGCTCGGCACGACCTTCAGTATCGCCGATGTCAGTGCATTCGTGAATTTGCCGCTGATTGGGCTGACGACGAAAGCGATCTATGGAGCGGATTTCCTGCTGGAAGCGGGGATCGACTGGAAGACGCACAACAAACTGGTGGGCGAGCGGCCGGCCGCACAAAAAGTCACGGCGGACCGGCTCGCTTTCATGGACGCGCAGAAAAAAGCGCTGCCGAAGATTTAGCTTTTAAAGACTGGCGAGACGTTCGAGCGCGGTGCGCAGCGTCTCTTCCTTTTTCGCGAAGCAAAATCGCACAACGCCCGATTCGTGGCTCTCGTGATAAAACGCCGACACCGGAATGGCCGCGACGCCAATCTCGCTCGTGAGCCATTGCGAGAACTCGGCTTCCGGCAGGTCGCTGATGGCCGAATAGTCGACGCACTGGAAATACGTGCCGTCGCAAGGCAGCAGTTTGAAGCGCGAGTTGGCGAGGCCTGCGCGGAAAAAGTCGCGTTTTTGCTGATAAAAAGCGGGTAATTCCAGATACGGCGCGGGATCTTTCAGGTATTCCGCAATGCCGACCTGCATCGGCGTGTTCACGGTGAAGACGTTGAACTGATGGACCTTGCGGAATTCAGCCGTCAGCGCGGCGGGAGCTGCGACATAACCGATCTTCCAGCCCGTCACGTGAAAGGTCTTGCCGAAACTCGACACCACGAAACTGCGCGCGGCCAGGTCCGGATAGCGGCACACGCTTTCGTGCGGGGCGCCGTCAAAGACCATGTGTTCGTAGACTTCGTCGGAGAGAACCAGCACGTCGGTGCCGCGCAGGATCTCGTCGAGCTTCTGCATGTCGGCTGCGCGCCAGACGCGGCCGGTCGGGTTGTGCGGCGAGTTGATGATCAGCAGGCGCGTTTTCGGGGTGATGGCAGCGGCGATCTTGTCGAAGGGCAGCGCGTAATCGGGTGCTTCCAGCGATACAAACACCGGTTTGCCACCCGCCAGTTCGATGGCCGGTACGTAGCAGTCGTACATCGGCTCGATCACGACGACTTCGTCGCCCGGGTGTACGCAGCACAAGACGGCGGTCAGGATGGCCTGGGTTGCGCCGGCCGTGACCGTGATCTCGCGCTCGGCGTCGTATTGGCGGCCATATAGCCGGCCGATTTTCTCGCTGATCGCGTGGCGCAGCGAAGGGGCGCCGGCCATCGGCGGATATTGGTTGTGGCCGTCGCGCATGGCGTTCGAGACAGCGTCGACAATGCGCGGATCGCACGCGAAATCCGGAAAGCCCTGGCCTAGATTGACCGCGCCTTTTTGCGTCGCGAGCGCGCTCATGACCGTGAAGATGGTCGTGCCGACGTTCGGCAGGCGCGAAGTGATAGCGGGGACAGCGGACGAATACTGAAGGTCGTGCGAGGCGTTCATGGCGTGGGCGATCGGCTGCGCTAGAGGGAAATGTCTCCTATTTTAAACGTCGATGGCGTTTGTTTCTTCGTAAGCTTCAATGTGGGCTTCAAAACTGGCCACGAACGGTGCGGGCTGGGCGATTCGAAAGCCGAAGTCGCGTGCCGTGCGTTTCGCGAGTTTAAGCACCGCACGATCCTTCGAAACCAGCCAGTCCGCTCGGCTCGCATGCGCCAGTTCAAGAAACTTCTGGTCGTCGCGGTCACGGCATTTCGGCAGCGGCGGTGCGTCGGCGGGCGGCGGTTCGGGCGCCACGAGCTGCGAGAGCCGCGCGATCGTTTCGAGCGCTTCGGCCTTATTCACGGCGAAGCGCGTGAATTGCGGATAGTCCAGCACATACATCAGTTCTTTAAGGCAGCGCGAATCGATCAGCGCTTCCAGCGTACCGGCTTCGAGCGCGGCGCGAATTGGGCGCGTGATCGGGTCATCGAATATCAGGATATCGATCCAGACATTCGAATCCAGCACGGCGCGCAGCACGGGGGATTTTTTCATTCGATACAATCGAGGGTTTCCGTCTTCATCGTTGGCAGCATGCCGGCGAGCCCCTATGATAATCGTTCTATCGCCGGCCAAATCGCTCGACTACGAGACCCCGCCTCACGTCACCAAACATACGTTGCCTGAATTCGCCGTCGATTCCGCTGAATTGATCGACGCGTTGCGCAAGCTCTCGCCACAGGAAATCGGCAGCCTCATGCATATCTCCGACCCTCTCGCGCGACTCAATTTCCAGCGTTATGCGGACTGGTCGCCGAGCTTTGGCACGCATAATTCGAAGCAGGCCATGCTGGCCTTCAACGGCGACGTCTACGATGGATTCGACGCAAAGTCGCTGCACGCAGCGGATCTGGACTACGCGCAAACTCATGTGCGTGTGCTCTCCGGGTTATACGGGTTGCTGCGGCCGCTGGATCTGTTGCAACCGTACCGGCTGGAAATGGGCACCAAGTTCACCAACGCTCGCGGCAAGGATTTGTATGCCTTTTGGGGCGATCGCATCACGGCTGCCTTGAACGCGCAGATGAAAAAGCAAAAGGGCGCACGCGTGCTGGTGAATTGCGCGTCCAATGAGTATTTCAAGTCGGTGCAACCGAAGCGCCTGGACACGCCGGTGGTTTCTCCAGTCTTTCAGGACTGGAAGAATGGCCAGTACAAGATCATCAGTTTTCACGCTAAACGCGCACGTGGCCTGATGGCGCGATTTGCCGTGCAGCATCGAATTGACGAGCCGGAAGGCCTGAAGGCTTTCGAGAGCGAAGGTTATGCCTTCGATAAAAAGGCATCGACTGAAACGAGTTATGTGTATCGCCGGCGCCTGGGTCTTTGAGCGCGACGAGCACGCATTATTAAGGAAGCGTCATGAGCATTTCAATCACGAGTCAATTCGATGCAGGCGCGATAGACGTCGTGTCTGCCGAGGACCCCGCGGGCATTCGTCTGCGTGTGCGTCCGGACAACCACGCCGACTTCGCGCAGTGGTTTTACTTCCGCGTCTCGGGCGTGCGCGACGAGCCGCTCACGATGACCTTCGAGAACGCCGCTGACTGCGCGTTCGCCGATGGCTGGCGCGATTACAGGGCGGTAGCCAGCTATGACCGGATCAACTGGTTTCGCGTGCCCACACGTTACGACGGCCGTGTACTGACGATCGAGCACACACCCGATTTCGACGCTGTCTATTACGCCTATTTCGAGCCGTATAGCGAAGAGCGCCATGCGGGTTTCCTGGGCGCCGTGCAGCAGATGCCGCACGCGACACTGACTGAAATCGGCCGGACCGTGCAAGGCCGGCCCATGTCGCTCGTGTCGCTCGGGTTGACCGAAGAGGGCGAGGAACCGGTGAAGCCGAAGAAGAACGTGTGGATCATCGCGCGCCAGCATCCCGGCGAGACCATGGCCGAGTGGTTCGTCGAAGGGCTGATCAAACGGCTCGCGGGCTGGGGCGATTGGGCGGGCGACCCCGTCGCGCGATTGATCTTTGATCACGCCGTGTTTCATATCGTGCCGAACATGAATCCCGATGGCAGCGTGCTCGGCAACCTGCGCACCAACGCCGCAGGCGCCAACCTGAATCGCGAATGGATGGAGCCTGACGCGGCGCGTAGCCCTGAAGTGCTGGCGGTTCGTAACGCCATTCACGCGCTGGGCTGCGATCTTTTCTTCGATATCCATGGCGACGAAGCGCTGCCTTACGTGTTCGTAGCCGGCTCCGAGATGCTGCCTGGTTTCACCGAAAAACAAGCGCAGGAACAGAAGGCGTTCATCGAATGCTTCAAGCAGGCGAGTCCCGATTTTCAGGACGTGTACGGCTATGAAGCGAGCAAGTACCAGACGGACGCGTTGAAGCTGGCGTCTAAATATGTGGGCAATGAGTTCGGATGTTTGTCGCTGACGCTCGAGATGCCCTTCAAGGACAACGCGAATCTTCCGGACGAGCGTGTGGGCTGGAATGGCGAGCGCAGCGCTGCGCTGGGGGCGTCGATGCTTCAGGCTATCCTGCGGCACCTGCAGGCGTTCTGAGGCTGGCAAGCGGAGCGAGGTTCGAAGCGAAGTGAGCGCCGGTGAACGCATGCGATGCGCGTGCGTTCCGAAGGACCTGCATCAAAAGGGCGTGACCGCTTGACGGCGATCACGCCCTTTTGCGTTGGCGTTCGAGCGTGAGACGGTGGGTGACGCAGTGGACGGCGACTCAGTGCTTCTTTTTGCTCGCCGATTTTTTCGTCGTCTTGCTGCCTGCTGATGTCGAGCTCGTCTTGCCTTTGCCTTTGCCCTTGGCCGCACCATGCCGGCCTTTTGCACCGTGGCTCGAGCGAGGTTCGGCTCGCGGCCTAGCTGACGGTACGGGATCATTCCAGCCGAACGCCAGCATCTGGCTGCCTACATAGCCGCAGCGGAACTGCAGCGTGGAAGGTGTCGAGTCGCCATCCTTGGTGACCCCAAGGCCCTCGACGGTCACGACGTTGTCCACCTTGATACGTTGCTTGTGTTCGTCGAATGCGTCGTTCCAAGGGACGATGCTGCCATGAGCGGAGTCGAAGGAACTAGCCGGAAACTCCACGTGATCGAACGCCGTCGACGTACTCGCCACGAAACTTCCGTGTGCGGCGCAGTCGGCTACCAAGGGGTTGGCGTTGAAGTCGGTGACGAAGTGATTGACGAGCTCGTTGCGTTCGTCGAGCGTATCGGCAAACGCGGTGGTGCTGCATGCGGCCGACACGAGTGTCGTCATTGATGCAATTGCCACCAGCCGGCCGACCAGCCGGAGCAGTCGACGCGGTACTTGAATACTATCCATCGGGTTATGCACTAGAGAGACAACAGGCACGTAAGATGCCCGACAGTGAGCGGGAGTTCCATCTTATATTAAATTCTTTCACCAACAGCTAACCATGTCCGGTCTCGACACAGGTTCTGCCGTGGACTTTGATGCGGGATAAGGTTTGGAACCGATGCAGCGTTCAGACGCGCGGTCCGCGATCCAGCCGATAACGCCGGACGTCGAACGTAGTGATCCAGGTAGGGCGGTAGACGGTGATCAGGATGGTGAACACGCCGGTGAACAAGCCCTCGCCGGCGACCAGCAGGGAGGCAGCGAGCGTAAATCCGGCCGGGATAATAATCTCTCCATTGGCAAGCACGATTTCCAGCAGCAGTCCTGCCGAGCACGCTATTGCGACGGCGCATGCCGACGTCAGGAACCCGTGACCGAGGATGAAGACGAAGAGACTTCGCGGAATCCACGCCTGGATAGCTTTCTGCAGAAGCGACGATACGGCAACGGGCAATGCCCCGAACAGCAGGAAAGTTACGGGAACGCCGGGCCATGATGCATCCAGCACGACGGCCGCCAGACCGGTTGTCACGGCCATGCCGATCATGGCGAGTTGCCAGTCGAACAACGTGACCATTAGCGTGGCGCCGAGCAGATGAATCGCGGGACCGTCTTCGAACCATGTATTGCACGCCCACAGCACCGTCACCGCGACCACGATACCGAACCAGACGTGCTGAAGCGTCCCGTCTTGCAACCGGCGGAACGGGTTCTTCCAGATCGCAAGCGCGAGCACGCCCGCAGTGACAATCCAGCCACCAATTGCGAGCCAAAGCGGAAGAGGTGTGTAGAAGAAACCCATAAATCTTATATTACTCGTTTGCGCCCGAAAACGTGTGCATTGACTGTGCCAGCGGGGATTTTCCAACACGCAACGCGTCAATTTACGCGTTGCGTCCAGACTGTGAAACGACCCCGCTCAGTCGCCGAAGCGGGGTTGGGGTTCTGCGGCCATCGGCAGCAAATCTTCGTCTATTTCCGCACGCGGCGCATACGTCAGCAAAGCGGCGGCGCGCAGTGGCACCGGACCGGCATCGCCGAGCGCGGGTCGTGGCGATGCGTCCACCTCGCGCTTCAGGACTTCGAGATAACCGTTCTGCCAGCCGTTATAAATAGCAACGGCCGCGGCGCGATTCGGTGCACCGAGTTGCTGGAAGATACTGCCAAGGTGAATTTTCACCGTGCCCTCGCTGATTCCAAGTGTCTTCGCAATGATCTTGTTGGTGCTGCCCATGTGCACGCACCGCATGATTTGTTGTTGGCGCAGTGACAATGTGTTGAACGGCTTTGAGCCCTTTCGAACCTCTTTCGGTGCGGTGTCGCGGCGCGGCAAAAAAACGGGCTCGAGCGCCGGGTCGAGCGCGCACGCAGGGACGTAGTGGCCACCCAGCAGAACCATTTCAAGCGCGCGAACAATCAGCGTGGGGTCGAGGTCCCGTGGCACCACGCCGAGCGCACCGGCGCCGAGAAGCAATCGGACCTGCGCGGTTGACGCTTCGTCCACGATGATTGCCGCAGGAATCATCGGGAAGGCGTTCAACAGCGTGCGCAGATCTGCCATGCGCATGGCGTCGTGCCAGTCGATCACGATCATGTCCGGATCGAGCCGCAGGACCGCGCTTGCGGCTTGCCGCCAGTCCTTCGCCTCGTTGAAACGCGCGCGCCGGTCTATATGCCTTAAAAGCGCCTTCAAACCTTCGCGACGCTCAGCTTCGGAGTTGACTATGGTGAATTTCATGCGTGCCTCGTTGTTATATGGGTTCGGCGCGATGCCCACTTCCGGGCGGGCGATGTGCTGCTGAACCGATAATGACCAATCGCGGCCGAAATTGCGCCCTGACCGAATGGCATAGGCATTACGCACAAAATTCCGCGCTGAATTTCGCCTGACGGTTGATTTGGTGAATTAATTTCTGTTCGGGGCAGCTTTGCTGGGAGGGGTCTCAAATATCTGCGGCTGAAGTCGGGACGATTCTCAAATAAAAATGTGAATGCGAGACGTAACGAGACTTCTCTGAAGCGTGCTTCCGTGCCGCGGCATGGCAATGCATGCGAATAATTTGGGTTGCTCTTGCTCGAATTCACTGGCAGCGTTGTTTTGATCTGACAACGCAGCAAGTGGCTTGAGCTTTTCGCTGCTTCGCGCATTGATTTTGTCGGCTCAGTGGTGCTGACGGAGGGGTAGATAGCGCTCAGGGAATGAAACCACGACGAAGAGGCCGCTACCCGGATTGCATCGCATGGACGATAGGGCGGATCAACTGTCGAAGCCCCTTTCTTGCGGTAGCGAACTCGGCGCTTGAGACTGCTTCGTGAGATGGGGTTTTATTTCGGGAGGAGCTGGAGCGTGCCTGTTTGTCCGCGCGACGCGGATTGCTGCAACGTCACATGCAATCGGTAGTCGGCGTTGCGAGTGCGGCGCGCAAAAAAACCGTTCCACTGAGCGCTGGAACGGTTTTTTGTATCGGATCAAGAAGTTGAGGTTGGGGCCATCAGGATTTGCGCTCCATCCCTTTCGGCACGTCGAGACGCTAGCCTGCGCATCGCTTACGGCGATGCGCACCAGGGGAGGGTGACGACATTCGACTCACGAGCCCTAAATGCCTTCAACCCCTCAGTCAGTGAAAATGCGGCTGGGCTGGCTCAGCGTCTTCCGGCATTTCCGCATGGACGATTTCCCCGAGCGGATCTGCGTACAGCGGCACGCCGCAATCGTCACAGTATTCCGGCTCGAAACGGCCGGTATGCCGACGAACGTCGGTCACACCTGAGCGCTTCAACAACGCAACGATCTCTTCTACCGGGCCATCCGCGCCTTCCAGTTCGGCCGCTTCCTCCGCTGCGTTAATCTCGCCGTTTTCCCGTCCGTAAAGTGGCCAGACGACACCATAGATCACGTCGTTGCTGCCACGGCGCGTAAATCCGATCCGATATTCGTCCACGCGTTGCTCACCGAACCCCGCAATCACGGCGCGTAGTTCATCAGGCGTCGTGCTGAGTGTATCGAATAGGTAACGAACGGCGGTGCGGACCGAGTGCGGTCGAACCTGTTCGTCGGCGTCACGGCATGCCGAGTAATAGGCGTCGGGCAACAGGCATTCGAATTCGCAGCCGGGCAGGATGGCGGCAAAACTGGCGCCGCCTTGGGTCGCCCAGTGTTCAAGACACTGGCCGCGTTCAATCCGGGCGCCGGCCGTTTCCTCTTGCCACCGAAACAGCGCGTCACCAGCGGGCACGATGGCCATCGCAAGCAGAAAGCGCGGATCGGCGAGGATCGGCGAAGTTTCAGGCAGGTCACCTAGGTGAAGGCGCGCTGGCGCATTGCCGAGCACGGTTTGTATGAGTTGCTGCGCGACACGCGCCGTTTCCACATGGTGGCGCGGTAACTGGTCGATGCTATAGAGGTACGGGGCAACCGCCACCTTCGCGCCTTCCGCGAGCACATGCGCTTGCAACTGAGCGCGCAAGGCGTCGACGACGTCGACCTTGAGCGGCCCGGACGGAATCGAGTAGCGCGTCCATGCGAGCACGGGTGCCGCTATCAGCAATGCTTCGTGCGGTACGCCGTCGATCTCGATTGCGAACGACTCGCTTTGTGTCTCCGCCATATCGGCAAGTGCGCCGTATGCGTCGGGAAACTTGAGTTGAAGATGGTCGAGCGCGGCATCAAGCGCAGTCTGATTGCCGTTGCGCACAATTTTCCCGAGAAGGGTGTCGAGACGCGCTTCCCAGAACCGGTCTTCTATACGGCTGCCGGATGCGAAGAGCGAGAGCGAAAGACCGACGAGCTTGTCGGCATCCGGGGGAAGTCGTTTGGCGATTCGCGAGCGCATAGGAGGCAGTTATCAGGTGCAGAGAACCTTAGATTGTAGTCGCTATGCGTCCGGTTGGACCATTAGTGCGCGGCCTCTCTGCGATGCCGGTTTTGAGCGTTCCTTTTGCGCCCGTTGTTAGTGTGGAAAACGCCTCGTTGAAATTCTTTTCGCGAACCCCTTGCGCGAGTGAGAAACGGGCACTAGAATTCCGTTCCTTCGCTTCACGAAGAGGCGAAGGGAAGTGAGAAAGTGGTGGGCGTGTGTAGCTTAAGAGGATGCCGCAAAGCCAAGCAGGACGGGCTTCGCAGCGAATCGGAAAGTCTGGGTTGAGTAAAAAAACCTGTTGACGAAAAGCGAAACGCAGGACATAATCTCGTTTCTGTGCTGCACGAGCAGCGACGCGAAAGCGGCAGGGTTCTGAGGGATGGGAATCGTGCGGTGGATAGCGAATGTTCTTTAAAAACTAACAGCCGATAAGTGTGGGCGCTTGGTGCTTGGCTTTAAGCGTGGTGGTGTTTTCCGGGGTAACC
>NZ_JNFG01000059.1 GCF_000729995.1 Caballeronia sordidicola
TTCAAAACGCAGGCGAGATTCCCGTCAATGTATTGCCGACCATTTTTGCGCCGTATCGGTCGGGACAGCCGCAGCAGGAAACCGGCGGGCTTGGACTTGGGCTCTACATCACGCGCGAGATTGCGCAGATGCATGGTGGACGAGTGGAAGTACGTTCAGACGCGGAAAACGGCACGGTCTTCGAAGTGACGTTGCCGCGCGAAGCGGTGGTGCGGCGAGCGGGTGGAAACGCGGCCGATGGAGCGCAGCCGTTCCGGTTGGGGTGAAGGCGAAGCGGTGCGTTGATGACTGCTTTGTGCCGCGTGTTGATTTCGTGCTGGATGAGGCCAGTAATCCCATAGGTGCTGCCGGTTTTTCTGGTCTTGTCTAAAATGCGGCCTATTGACGTTCGCCGGATGTGCCTTCGGCATAAATAGGGCGGCGTGACGAATCAGCACTAATCGGGAGAAGCAAACATGCCGAGTCCAGACCTGGATATTCGAATAGAAACGTATTACGTGCACGTGAAGGGGTTGGTGCAAGGAGTCGGATTCCGCCACGCGACAGTGCGCCGGGCGCATGCGCTGGGTGTTCGCGGCTGGGTGGCCAACCTGGAGGACGGATCGGTTGAAGCGATGATCCAAGGGCCGGCGAACCAGGTCGACCTGATGCTCGAATGGCTGCGCAGAGGGCCGCCGCATGCGCGGGTCACGGATCTGGTCAGCGAGGAGCGGTATATCGAGAAGCGCTTTGAGCGGTTTGAGCAGCACTGAGGGTTTTTTTGAGAGAAACCTGGACGAGTTTTGGTTCTGAATTTCCTAAGTTGAACGTCCGTGAGCAAGTACAAATTACCTTCTTTCGGCGGCCGGAAGCTCCTCAATCTTGACCTCGGGGTGTGAGGGCGCTAGACTGCGAAAGCTGGTTGCAAGAACCTTTGGGAGGCCTTTCCGGAACGTACGGGTCTACTCAATTGGGCACAGAATCATCCGGGATTCTGAGGCAGTGGTAGCGTAGAGTAAAAAGTTGCGCTAGTCCCCGACTACCTTTGTGCTAAGGGGGTGTTCCGCCTGCCGTTTTCCAGCTATCAAAGGGTCCCTATCTCGGGGCCCTTTGCATTTGTATCTCTAAAAGCCGTTACGACTGAATAGTAGAATTCGCGGCTGCTCCGGTCGACCATCGGCTCCAGCACTACACTACCGTTTCCACCTTTGACCACGATGGGTTTGTGTTTCCCCCGCGTGCTGGCGAACTCGCAATGAATTTTGGCGCGACGAGTCAGTACCCGCGCGACAAACGCTGATACAGCCGTCACGTTGTCCGGAGACACCGCTTTTGTAGACAGCTTGATCTCCTTCCAGTGTCCCTCCAGGATATGCACAGCTCCATATCCTCGATGGCGGCTCCAGTGCTCACCCAAAAGCAGATATACCGGTCCATTTTCAAAGGTGTGACCGGGCGCCACCATTTTTGGAAGTTCGCAAAACACAGCGCCGCCGCGTGGATGTTCGATTGCCCACAACGCGTCCGGCATGCCGGGACGGGGCCACCAGGACGACAGCACAATACATGGGCGCGCTCGTGGAGGTGACTGTACCGCCGTGCCGCCAAGCTTAGGAATACAAATTGGTCTTGCGAAATCGCGTTCATCGTCCATTGATTGTTCTTCAAAGACGTGAACGAAGATTTCGGTCGTATCGGTGAAGCCTGGAAGGTGGGTTTGTCAGGGTAACATATCGGTAAGTCATACTGAGCATTGCCTGGAGACTTTCACGCAACTCGCTTTCTTGACATTCGCGTCGCGTCGTGTCCGTCCATCAGACTACAACGTCAACCCGAAATCCCCAGGCTTCAACAAGCCCGGGGCGCCACAGGTATCGCCAATAACGAACCGCGTTACCTTGCCACCAGCAAACTCTCGGCAAATCCCCATTCTTCGTCCAGCCACTGCGCCGCGCATTCGAATCCCGCGTCCGCTGCCAACGGCCCCACCTCCTCACGAAGATATTTGTGGCTGCTCTCCGTCCAGATCGTCTCCCCTTCGCGGAATTCCACGGTCAATCCCGCCGCGCGAATGGTCGCGCTCACTGGACGCTTCGCACGCAAATGCATTTCCACGCTGCGGGCATCGGGATTGAAGCGCGCAAGATGCTCGAACGCGTCCAGCGGAATGTCCGCGTCCAGTTCGCGATTGATGCGCGCAAGCAGGTTCAGGTTAAAGGCGGCCGTGACGCCAATAGGATCGTCGTACGCCGGAATCAGCACCTCCAGCGGCTTGAGCAAATCCATCCCGAGCAACAACGAATCGCCCGGCTTGAGCATGCCGCGAATCGACTTCAAGAACCGCGTGGCTGCCAGCCGCGCAAAATTGCCGATCGTGCTGCCGAGAAACAGCACGAGCAGAACATCGCCCTCTTTCCGATTGGCACTGACTTCAGCCAGCCCGGCCAGATAGTCACGCTCGTAGCCCACGATCGAAATCCGTTCGATATCGCCCAGCTCACGCCGGCATAATTGCAACGCGGTGGGCGAAATTTCGATCGGACAGTATTCGGTCGGCCGCTTCTTGCACAGCGCCTCCAGGATTCGCCGCGTCTTGCGGCCGCTGCCGCTGCCGAGTTCGGCAACGGTCACGTTTCGCGGCAACGCGGCCACGATATCGGCGGCATGGGCGTTCAATACACGCTCCTCAGCACGCGTCACGCCATATTCCGGCAACGCGGTGATGACTTCGAACAAGGCGGAGCCAACCTCGTCGTACAAATACATCGATGGCAATTCTTTTTGCGGCTCGTGCGTGAGGCCTTCGTGAACGGCGGCGGCAAACGGGGAGGAAAAGCGCGTCGACTGAACGGCCTGCGTCGTGGCTTGGGGCATGAGGCGTCTCCATGTTGCCGCGTCGCAGCGCGCGCGGCGGGTTATCCATGACGAGAATTACGTGTCGCAAAACTTCTGACGAGAATGGGTCGATCGGCGATCCGGTCGATATGCGTGACAGGCGCCGATGAACCGGGGAGCGAAGTGGTTGGTTGAGCAAGAAGCGCGCACGGCGCGTGCATTTCCTGATCCAGGGACGGACATCGTGACGAAGGATGGGTATCCATACGCTCTGATACCCGTCCGTTCACGCACTGTCCGCCTAACAAATTCGCGTGGTGATCGACTCTACCCGTGTCTTCGAAATCACGCTGAAACCATCTCGGAATTAGGCCTGAATTGGGCCACTAAGCAATAACTACCTGTCTCCGGGTCGGTTTTTACACGTGTTATGTGAACGCCGTGGGGCGATAGCCGCGTGAAGGGGGCGCTCCAAAAGCCTCGGCCACGCGCGCGGGCACGTTCCCGAACTGGCGCAATGCTTGCTTGCTAGTTCCGATCACGTTGCAGCGCATCGACTTGAAAAATACTTCGCGCTGTCCTCGCCGTTCTCTCTTCAGTGCAGATTCATGACCGACTCAGCTAGTCCCGATCCCGTGATCGCACGTCTCGACGACACGGGTGCGTACAGCATCCCGGCGCCGCTCCAGCAACCCGACCCTGCGACACCAGCCGACAAGCCGTTCGGTTTTCATGGCGCCATACCGGCCGCTCCCGAGCCGGAAAGCCCGCCCGCCACGGATCGTCAGTCCGATGAAAAACCAGCCTTTTCGCTCGATACCGGCGGGTTTTTCCTGAGCGTGTTGAACGGCAGCACGGATTGCATCAAGATCCTGCGGCTCGACGGTACGCTCGAATTCATGAATGCCAACGGCATCTGCCTGATGGAAATCGATGACTTCGCGCCGCTCAAGGGTAAGCCGTGGGCGTCGCTATGGCCGGAAGAATCGCGGCATCTGCTGGCCGACGCGATCGATAACGCGCGGCATGGCCGTCCTTCGCGCTTCGAAGCGCTCTGCCCGACAGCGAAAGGCACACCGAAATACTGGGACGTCTCGGTGGCGCCGGTGAACGAGCCTGGCGGAGTGGAATGGTTTGTATCGATTTCCCGCGATATCACCGAGCGCGTGCTTGGCGTGCGTTCGCTCGATGCCGCGCTGCAAGAGCAAAAGCGCTTGAGCGAGGCGCTCGAACAGCATCGGGAGACGCTGGAGGGCCGCGTCGAAGAGGCGCTCGCGGCATTGCGGGCGATTGAAGCGGAGCAGCGCGAAACGGCGGCCGCGCTGGCGCAATCGCAGAAAATGGAAGCCGTCGGCAAGCTGACCGGCGGCGTGGCCCACGATTTCAACAATGTGCTGCAGGTGATTGGCGGAAACCTGCAACTCGCGGTGCAGGAATCGAACGGCAATGAGGCCCTGACGCGGCGCCTTACCAGTGCGCACGAAGCGGTCGAGCGCGGTGCGAAACTCGCGTCGCAATTGCTGGCGTTTGCGCGCCGCCAACCGCTTGAACCGGTGGCGCTCGATATTTCGCGGCTGCTGCGCAGTTCCGACGACATGCTGCGCCGCTTGCTCGGCGAAACCATCGAACTGGAAACGGTGGTGTCGGGCGGCTTATGGAACACGCTGGCCGATCCGAACCATTTGCAGAACGTGATCGTGAACCTGGCGATCAACGCCCGTGACGCGATGGACGGCGCGGGCCGTCTGACCATCGAGGCGGGCAACGCAATGCTCGACGACGAGTACACGCGCCATCACGACGATCTGGCGAGCGGCCAGTACGTGATGGTTGCCGTCTCCGATACAGGTTGCGGCATGACGCCGGAGACGCTGACGCGCGCCTTCGAGCCCTTCTATACGACCAAGGTCGAAGGCCGGGGCACCGGCCTGGGCTTGAGCATGGCCTACGGCTTCATGAAGCAGACCGGTGGCCATATCAAGCTCTATAGCGAGCCGGGCCACGGTACGACGGTCAAGCTTTATCTGCCGCGCTCGATGGAAGACGAGGCCGTGCGCGTACAGGCTGCGAACGATCCGGTAACGGGCGGCACGGAAACAATTCTGGTGGTGGAGGACGATCCGGACGTGCGCGCGACCGCCGTGGACATGCTGACCCAGCTGGGATATCAAGTGCTGAAAGCCGTGGATGCCCAGAGCGCGCTGAGTGTGCTTGAAAGCGGCGTGCACGTCGATTTGCTGTTCAGCGACGTCGTGATGCCGGGACCGATGCGCAGCGTCGAACTCGCCCGGCGCGCGAAGGAAATGCTGCCGGCGCTGGAAGTGCTGTTTACGTCGGGCTACACGGAAAACGCGATCGTGCACGGTGGCCGGCTCGATCTGGGCGTGGCATTGATCAGCAAGCCGTATCGGCGGGACGCGCTGGCCCGCAAGGTGCGCTGGATGTTTCGCACGCGGGTTTATGAGGCGCCCGATACGCCGGATGCGCCCGAAATGCCTCAGGCCCAGCCTCAACCTCTACGCGTCCTGATAGTGGAGGACGACGCCAACACCCGCGAAGCGACGCGCGAACTGCTGGAGTTGCTCGACGCGAAAGTGCTGGCGGTGGACAGCGCGCAGGCCGCGCTCGACCTGATCGCGCAGCAATTGTTCGATGTCCTGCTTACCGATGTCCGCATGCCCGGCATGTCGGGCCTCGACCTGGCCCGCGCAATGAAGCGCATGCAGCCGCGTGTGCATGTGGTGCTGGCATCGGGTTACGGGACGGGTATTGCGGCTGAGCTTGGCGACGAGCTGAGTGGCGCGACATTGCTGCCGAAGCCATTCAACTTCGATGAACTCGAACAGGCGGTGTTCAGGAAGCCATGACGGCTTCGGGCACACCGGCGGTGTGTAAAGCCGCGCTGCAGCCTGCTCGGACGGGTTCTTCCATGGGAATGACGATCCGCACGGTCAGGCCACCGTCGGCCGCGTTGCCGATATCGCAGCGCCCGCCAAGTTCGTGCGCGAGGCGTCCGACGATAGCGAGTCCCAGTCCGCAATGACCGTCGCCCGCGCGCGCCGGGTCCAGGCGGACAAACGGCTTGCGGGCATCGTCCAGACGCTCGGGCGGAATCCCGTCGCCGTAATCGCGTACCGTGATGAACCACTCGCCATTGCGCTTGCCTGTGCTGATGTCGACGGGCGGGGCGCCGTGTTCCAGCGCGTTATCGACCAGATTGGTCACCAGCCGGTCCAGCAAGGTGCGCGGCAAGTGGAATGTCTTGCCGGCGCCCAGCTCGAGGCGGAACAGGGGAGCGTCTTCTGCTTCGTCCTGCGCGAACTGCTCCGCGAGAAAATCGTCCACGTTGATAGCCGGTCCGCTCGTCGGCACGTTCGCGGCGAACTCCAGGAACTGCTGCACGATGCGCGTCAGGGAGTCGATGTCGCGAATGAAATGCGCGCGCTCCGCGTCGTCCTGCACCAGCACGCTCGCACGCAGCTTCAGGCGCGTGAGCGGTGCTTTCAGATCGTGCGCGATGCCGGCAAGCATGACGGCCTTCTCGTCGTCGGCGTCGTTGATCCGCCGCATCATCTGGTTGAACGCGCGGATCAGGTCGCGTAGCTCATGCGGACCGCGCTCGTCTACCGGGACCGGCCGCTCGCCCGCGCCGAACTGACGCGCGCCTTGCGCCACGCGCGACAACGGCCGCTGCAGTTGCCACGCCGCGACCAGCGACAGGATCACGGCGGCCAGCAACATACCCACCGATTCAATCAGGATAGGCGGCGGGGGTGGCAGGTCGACCGGCGTCACGATCCAGTTCGGACTGTTCGGATAACGCACCCAAAGACGCTGCGCGTGCCTGGGGCCATCGACGGCGAGTCGCGTGCCCGGCGGCAGCACGTTCCTCAACTCACGCAACAAATGCACGACGGGACCGTTGTCGGGCTCGCGCAACGTGATGCCTTCAGGCAGGTTCGATGACAGCACCAGCTGCACGCTCAAGGCGGGTGCGAGCCGCACGCCTTGACGCGCGTCGTCGTTGGCGGCCGCCAGTACGAGCATCAATCCACGCGCGTAACCTTCCGCGTCGTGATGCGGCCGCTGTACGGTGAGCACCGTGAACCAGCAGGCCTGCACGGCAAACAGCACGACCAGTGAAATGAGCGCCATGCGCCCGAACAGCGTGTTGAACGGATTGCCGCGACCCGACCGGTTGCGGCTCCAGACGCGAGCTAACCCGGTACGATCCGACCCGTCACGTCCCGAGCCGGTGCGGGCGCGTTGGCTGCCGCGCGAACCGTGATCTCGCGCCGTGCCGAGGACTCTCATACCGTCGACGCCCGATCAGGCGAGGCGGACGCCGGCTGCGTCGCTGTGTTTGTGTTCCGTGTACCGTCGGGATCGGGAATGAACACATAACCCTGGCCGCGCACCGTCTGCACATGACGTGGACTGGCCGGATCTTCCTCAATAATTCTGCGCAGCCGCCAGATTGGCACGTCGAGGCTGCGGTCGCTGAAGGTGCTGTCGTCGCGATGCACGAGATCGTGGATCAGCACGCGAGACAAGACTTTGTATGGATGCCGTACGAGCACCTTGAGCAACGCGAATTCGCTGTCGCGCAAGGGAATGCGCTCGTCGCCGCTCACCAGCGCACGCGTGATGAAGTCGAGTTCGAAACGGCCGAAGCGTTCGCTCGCGCAGGCTTCAGGGCGTCCCGTGGACGCTGGCGCGCGCCGCCGCAAGACGGTGTCGATGCGGGCGAGCAATTCGCGCGGATCGAAGGGTTTGGCCAGGTAATCATCCGCGCCGAGCTCCAGCCCTTCCACTTTGTCCGTCACGCTGTCGCGCGCGGTGACGAAGATCACGGGGATGTCGTCACCGGCGGCCCGCACCTGCCGAAGTGCAGCGATGCCGTCCATGTTCGGCATCATGATGTCGAGCACCACGATGGAAGGGCGTGCATATTCCAGACGCCGCCGCAGGCCGGTGCCATCGTGAAGGACGGAAACGTCGAGCCCGCGCGTTTTCAGGAAGCGGCTCAGCAGGTCGCACACGGCCAGGTCGTCGTCGACGATCAATACGGAAGTAGTCATGGTGAAATTTTAGCTGGCATCGTAAAAGTGCGGTTTTTCATCTACTCAAAGATGGTTACCGATTCTTACCCAAAACTCCCGCAAAAATGACCGGTCGGAGAGCCTTGAAAAGCCCGTACGCGTTGACCCGGGCGGGTAAGCGCTTTGATCAGACGGTTTGAACACTTCCTTGCCGTGCAATTCGATGAAAGAAGCGGAAAGGAATCGGTGTCGCGAAAAGGCGCTTCGGCGTCTTAAAATGAATCGCATGACCCATCATGTCCTTCTCGTCGACGACGACCCCGTAGTGCGCGACCTCGTTCGCGAATATCTGCAAGGCAACGGCCTTGCAGTCTCGGTGCTGCACGACGGTACAGGCCTTAAACGACGTCTTGACGTCGAGCGGCCCTCCATTGTCGTGCTCGACGTGATGATGCCCGAGCAGGACGGCATCAGTGCGTTGCGCGAGTTGCGTGCGGCCGGCGACGACATCCCGGTGATCTTCCTGACAGCGCGCTCGGATGTGATCGATCGCGTGATCGGCCTCGAACTCGGCGCCGACGATTACCTGGCCAAACCCTTCGATCCGCGCGAACTGCTCGCCCGCATCCGTACGGTCCTTAGACGTCGCGACGCGGCAGCGCCGGGCGCGCCGGAGGACCGGCCGCCTTACCGCTTCGGTCCCTACGAAGTCGATTTTGCCGCGCGCGAACTGCGTCACAACGGCGAACGTGTGCCATTGCGTTCCGGCGAATTCGCGACGCTGAAAATCTTCGTGAAAAACGAGATGGTCGTGCTCACGCGTGCACAGTTGAACGAGAAGCTGCGCGGTCAGGCGGGGTCCTACAGGGACCGTAGTCTCGATGTGTCCATATGGCGGCTCAGGCGCTTGCTCGAAGCCGATCCATCCGACCCGCGCTATGTCCAGACGGTCTGGGGACAGGGCTACATCTTCGTGCCGCACGGCGAGACCGGCGCGGTGGAGCGGGCCATGCGGCGGGCATCGACCGAAGCGTGAAGGATGATCGGGGCCTTTCCCAGGCCTCGCTCGTCGAATCGGCCGATGAATATGTATCCGCTGAAATGATCCGTTACCAACTGCATCAGTTATTTCTTCTATACCCGCATAAGATCACTTCCATAGTCCCGACCACGGGATCTGGAGAACTCAAAATGAAACGCGTAGCTGCAGTGTTGGTGTTGGCCGGAAGTCTTGCCATCTCGGGTCAGGCGTCCGCACACGGGGGTGGCGGAGACGGCGGCGCGGTTGTCGGCGCGTTGCTGGGCGGTGCGGTGATCGGCGCATTGGTGGGGTCCGCTGTGGCTCAGCCGGTGTACGCACAACCTGTCTATGCACAGCCGGTGTATCAGCCGGTCTATGCGCAACCCGTCTATGCACAGCCGGTCTACGCGCAACCTGGGCCGCCCCCGGGATACTGCTTCGACAACTACCGCCGTGCTTATGTACCGTGCGCACCGCCGCCGCAGCAAGCTTATTACCAGCAACAAGGCTGGTAAAACCGAAGTACTTCGACATGACAAAACCGGGCTGACAAGCCCGGTTTTTTGTTTTATGCGGCCCGAAACCATTCGACGTGTCGGGCAAAAGCTGGTCAAAGGACCAATCCAAGGTCACAACTACTGCTGGCGCGCGTTGCCCGGAACGCCCGCCAGGCAAGCGTTACCGCCCATCGAATAGCTGCTTGCGCGGCATGCCCCTTGCACTGGATTGAGGGCGAGCGTTGCGACTTAAGTCCTGCGCAACGCACTCAACGGTAGTTCAAGGAGGCTGTAATGAAACACGTATCGAAGAAGATTTTGGTGTCTGCGCTGGTGCTTGGTCTTTCGGGCGTTGCGGGTGGTGTGTACGCGCAGGCGGGCGGAGGAGGTGGGGCAGGCGGCGGCAGTGCGGGAGGCGGCTCAGCGGGCGGAGGATCGGCCGGTGGCGCGGGCGTGGGTGGCGGCGGTGGGATGGGCGGAGCCAATGCGGGCGGCTCAAACGGGGCTGGAATGAGTGGTGCGCCGGGCGGCAATGCAGTGGGCGGCGGAATGGGAACGGGAACCGGCTCCTCGCCCAATATGAAGAGCAATGGTTCCAGCGCAAATAATAATTCGACCACTGCATCACCAAATGGTAGTGGGACAATGTCAAAGCCGCAGTAACAGGGTTGGATGTTTCGCTTGTCCCCGGGAATCGGGCTGACGGAATCTGCCAGGCGCTAACAGCTGGCAGGACCGCCCTGAGCGCGATCAAACCCACCCTGGCGCCAAGCGAACCCAACGTTGGAGCCCTGACGCTTTGCACTCTTCAGATTCCGCACTCGACTTGCCATTGCCATTGCGCAATTTTGCCGCGACCCGGCGGATGCTGTTGGTCGTGCTGGCGGCATCGATTCTTTTCCCGATCGTGTTCCTGCTCGGCTACGGTTATTACGATTACCAGCGCCGCATGAGCGAATCCGACGATATCGCCGACCGTGTGGCCCGTGTCGCCGACGAACAAGCTGTCAAGGTGCTCGACCTCAACCGCGAAATCGCGACGCGTATTGTGGAAATGCTCGCCGACAGCGACGACGCCCATATCAGCGCGAATCAAAAAGCCATCCATGACCGCCTGAGCGTAATCGGCGATTCGTTTGACCAGGTGGCGGGCATCACCATCTTTGGCGTGAACGGCGCCATGCTGGCCAGCAACCGCTTTTTCCCGGTGCCAGCCGTCTCGATCGCTGATCGCAATGA
>NZ_JNFG01000060.1 GCF_000729995.1 Caballeronia sordidicola
TTCTTTGTCCAAAGCGACCAAGAAACGAAGCAAAGAAAGAGCTTTCAAAACGAGGGCTCGTAAGTTGACCTAGCGTGCAGTTTCCGCGTTTTTGGCACCCCAAAAGCACGGTGCTCGCCAGAACCACGGATGTGTGAACCCCTCCTTCTCGCGAATTCTTACACGCACACGCTTCGCCCCGTACGCTCTCGGGCAAGCACTATTGCCAAGGACCAGCACGGCTTCACGCGTTCTGAACGCCTCGTTTCTTGGTCGGTTAGCTGTTTGATTGGCGCGGCTATTGGTGGGTATGGCTTCATGCATCTTTGCGGCCGTGTTTCGAGGTGGGTTGGCGACGTGGTTCGACGTGCGTACAAATTTGGTGGTCGGTTGCTCGCGGATAGCGCGGGGTGCACCTTGGGCAGGTTCAGTCACTGGTGGCGAAGCGTGTGGGTATCCGTGTTCGGAGAAAGAGGGTTTCACACATCCGTGGTTCTGGCGAGCACCGTGCTTTTGGGGTGCCAAAAACGCGGAAACTGCACGCTAGGTCAACTTATGAGCCCTCGTTCTGAAAGCGTTTTCTTTGCTTCGTTTCTTTGTCGCTTTGGACAAAGAAATGACGTGCCGCCACGCACAGTGGCTAATAGTGATAAAGAGAAAAGCCAACTCAAGCAGGCCACTAACGCCGAAAGCACCAACCCGGCAATGACCCCGACCGCTAACGCCAGAACCTAGCACCCCGGCCTCAAACCCAACCAGAAACCCCAAAAGTACCAACCAGCATCAACCCCCTAAGCCCGACACCCCATCCATGGCGACTTCACCGTTCACCTTCCCCACCCTCGATGCGTGGCTGACCCATCTGGAATCAGCGCATCCAGTCGGCATCGACATGGGCCTGACACGCATCAGCCAAGTACGCGATGCGCTCGAGCTGAAGTTCACGTGCCCCGTGATTACCGTCGGCGGAACCAACGGCAAAGGCTCGACCTGCGCGATCATCGAAACCATTCTGGTTCGCGCGGGGTATCGCGTCGGCTGTCATACGTCACCGCATCTGCTCGAATTCAATGAACGTGCCCGGCTGAACGGCGTCGACGCCACGGACGACGACCTGCTCGAGCACTTCGAAGCCGTCGAGCAGGCGCGCATGAGCCTGGCCGAACCGGTCTCGCTGACGTACTTCGAATTCACCACGCTGGCGATCATGCGGCTGTTCGCAACGCGTAACCTCGACGCGGTGATTCTCGAAGTGGGCTTGGGCGGGCGCCTGGACGCCGTCAATATCATCGATACCGATTGCGCGATCGTCACTAGCATCGATATCGACCATACGGAATATCTCGGCGACACCCGCGAGAAAATCGGCTTCGAGAAAGCCGGGATTTTCCGCCCGGATACCCCCGCGATTTGCGGCGATCCCTCGCCGCCGCAGTCGCTGATCGACCACGCTGCCGCTATCGGCGCGGATCTGTGGCTGGTCGGCCGCGATTTCCGCTACGAAGCGCAAGGTGGCAACGAGCGCCAGCAATGGAGTTATATCGGCCGCACACAACGGCGCTCGGCGCTCGCTTACCCGGCTTTGCGCGGCGCGAATCAGCTGATCAATACATCGGCGGCGCTGGCCGCGCTCGAAGCGCTGCGTGAGCGCATTCCGGTGTCCGCGCAGGATATCCGGCTGGGACTCGCGAACGTTGAGTTGCCGGGACGTTTCCAGGTCGTGCCCGGCAAGCCGCAAGTGATACTCGATGTTGCCCACAACCCCCACGCCGCCGCCGTTTTAGCTCAGAATCTCGGCAACATGGGCTTTTTCCCTTACACGTACGCAGTCTTCGGCGCGATGGGCGACAAGGACATCGCCGGGGTCGTCGAGCATCTGAAGGGCGAGATCGATCACTGGAACGTGACGGCCCTGCCGACCCCGCGCGGCGCTTCTTCGGCGATGCTGGAAAGCGTTTTACGCGATGCCGGCGTCAACGATAGTAGTGACAGCAGCGTTACACAATTCAACAATCCGGCCGACGCTTTTCAAGATGCGTTAAAGCGAGCGTCCGAAAATGATAGAATTTTGGTTTTCGGCAGTTTCCATACGGTGGCCGGTGTAATGGCTTACCGTAAATCGCAGCGTCATTGAACGGACGGCCGGCCAGCCTCTCGCACAAGCCAACCATGTCCTTTTTCTCGTTCGGCAAGAAAGACGACGCGCCCTCGGGTCGCGACGAATATTCCGACTCCCCGCGCGGCTCGCGCCAGACCGCGCGTACCGAACGCCGGACGCGCCGCAGCGACCGTCCTGAAGCCGACGCAATGATGCTCGACCCCACCCTGCCCGAAAAGCAGCGTGCGCGGCGGCGTCTAGTCGGCGCGCTCGCGCTGGTCGCGGCGGCGGTGATCATCCTGCCCATGGTGCTGGATTCGCATCCGAAGCCCGTCACCGACGACATCTCCATCGATATCCCCGCACGCCCTGCCGCGCCTTTGCCCAAGACGAGTCACAACGACGCGACGGATGGCGGCGCGGTTGATTCGTCGGCGGATACGCAAGCCGGCGTAGCGCCTGACAGTCCTGCAGCGGCTCCGGATAATGCAGCGGCAGTGGCTTCAAAGCCCGACTCGAAGGCGGCTTCAAAACCCGATTCGAAGCAAACCTCTAAACCCGCAGACACGCAAGCGCAAGCCAAGGCCGCGACGCCGCCGCCGGAAGCCAAGCCGGTGACACCACCGCCCGCAGCAATGGCCGCCAAACCGCCAGTGGACGCGCCTGCACCCGCTACCGCAGCCACCCCGAAACCGAACACGCCGGCCTCCCCGGCGGGAAGCCGTTTTGTGGTCCAGATCGGTACCTTCGATGACGACACCGCAGCTCAAAACTGGGTGACCAAGTTGAAGGCGTCTGGAGTGCCCGCATATATCGAACATAGGAAACAGGCTGACGGCACGACTCGCACGTTGTTGCGAGCCGGACCGTTCGCTGACCGGGCGGCTGCATCGGCGGCGCTGGTCAAGGTTCGGCAGGCGGGACTGGGCGGCGGCAGTGGCACCAGTAATAACGCGTCGGCGAACTAGCTGTAGATGTTTACGAGTTTCGACTACGCGGTGATGGCCGTGATCGGCCTCTCCGCGCTGCGCGGCATGTGGCGGGGCCTCTTGGCCGAAGTGTTCGGCCTGATCGGCTGGATCGCGGCACTGCTGATCGCGGGGCGGTTTGTTAGTTTGGTCGTGCCTTACATTCCGGCGCACTGGCCGGGCGGGGCGCTGACCCAGTGGCTGATTGCATTCTTGCTGATTGTCGCGGGTGTGCTGGTGGTATCGAGCGTGGCTGGCGCATTGTTGACGCGCGTGACCGAAGTGGTCGGGCTGCGCGGCATCGACCGGTCGCTTGGACTTTTGTTCGGCCTCGTGAGAGGGGCCATTCTGGTAGTGATCCTGGTCGCCCTCGCGGGCTTGACCGAACTGCCGCAACACGATTTCTGGCGTAACGCGTTGTTCCGGCCCGCGGCCGAACAAGGCGTGCGAGAACTGAAACCGCTGCTTCCCGATACGCTCGCCGCGTACCTGCGCACCACGCCGGACGGCCCGCAAGATCCGCCCGCCACGCCTGCGCAATGACGTCCTGGCCCGCTACCCGAGAACCTTGCTACGGCTCGGCGCAACACCCTGCAGTCTGATCACCCCGCAAGGGGCCGCCTGCATTCGTTGCACCGATACGCCTTTTGGACCCGCTTTCAGACCCGTTTCGACTCTTTGAAGGACCATGCCATGTGCGGCATCGTAGGCGTAGTTTCCCAGACTCCCGTTAACCAGTTGATTTATGACAGCTTGCTGCTCCTGCAGCATCGCGGGCAGGACGCGGCTGGCATCGCGACGGCTGACGGCAATAACTTCCACATGCATAAAGCCAATGGCATGGTGCGCGACGTGTTCCGCACGCGCAACATGCGCAGCCTGCCGGGCAATGTTGGTATTGGCCAGGTGCGGTATCCGACGGCCGGGTCGGCATCGAGCGAGGAAGAAGCCCAGCCGTTCTACGTGAACGCGCCTTTCGGCATCATCCTCGCCCACAACGGCAACCTGACGAACTGGCCACAGTTGAAGGAAGAGATGTTCCGGATCGATCGCCGGCACATCAACACCGCGTCTGACACTGAAGTCCTGCTCAACGTCTTCGCCCACGAACTGCAGTTGTCCAGCTCCGGCCTGGAACTCGATCCGGCCGCGCTGTTCAAGGCGGTGAGCGGTGTGCATCGGCGAGTGAAGGGTTCCTATGCGATCGTTTCGCTGATCGCAGGTTACGGACTCGTGGCTTTCCGCGATCCGTTCGGCATCCGTCCGCTGGTCCTCGGCAAGCAGGAAACCGCGACGGGCGTGGAATGGATGGTGGCGTCGGAATCGGTGGCGGTTGAAGGTATCGGCTTCGAGTTCGTGCGGGATGTTGAGCCGGGCGAAGCCATTTTCATCGATAACGACGGCAACCTGCACAGCCAGCAATGTGCCGAGAACCCGAGCCTGAACCCCTGCATCTTCGAACTCGTGTATCTCGCACGTCCCGATTCGTGCCTCGACGGCGTGCCGGTCTACAACGCGCGCCTGCGCATGGGCGATTACCTCGCCGAGAAGATCAAGCGCGTGCTGCCAGACGTGCCTATCGACGTGGTGATGCCTATTCCCGATTCATCGCGTCCCGCCGCCATGCAAGTGGCCGCGAAGCTGGGCGTGGAGTATCGCGAAGGGTTCTTCAAGAATCGCTATGTTGGCCGCACCTTCATCATGCCGGGCCAGGCTGTGCGCAAGAAGTCGGTACGCCAGAAGCTGAACGCCATGGCGATCGAGTTCAAGGGCAAGAACGTGCTGATCGTCGATGACTCCATCGTTCGCGGTACGACATCGCATGAAATCGTGCAGATGGCGCGCGATGCAGGCGCCGCGAAGGTGATTTTCGCGTCCGCTGCGCCGCCGGTGAAGTTCCCGAACGTATATGGCATCGACATGCCCACGCGCGGCGAACTGGTCGCCCATGGCCGCACCGATGACGAAGTGGCGCGCATGATCGGCGCGGATCATCTGGTGTATCAGGATGTGGCCGATCTGAAGCAGGCGATTCGCGACATCAATCCGGCGCTGCGTGAATTCGATGCTTCGTGCTTCGATGGCAACTACATCACGGGCGACATCGACTCGGCGTATCTGGATCGGCTGGAGACGGCGCGTCTTGCACCGCAAGCGCAGTCGGATCGCGATGCCGCGAGTGAAGCCATGGATGGCGGCATGTCGCGTTCGCAGTTGCACTTGCAGTTGTCGGTGGAATGACCGCGCAAGGAAACGCGTGATAGGATTGGGTTTGCGTCGATTTGAGATCAGCTTGCGGACGCGGGTTTTGATGAACGGGCCAGATGTCTAGCCTGAGTCGGAACCCGAAACAGCTAAAGCGAACCGGTGGGAATGTGGACCACGCACCGGCGACGCTACAGGCTTTTCCGCACCGAGCCCGCTCATGCTGACGCAGAGGCGGGCTTTTTTGCGTCCCGGTTTTCTGGCCGGGTCACCATGAATAGAAGTGAATGGAAAGAATGGAAGACACGAACATGGACGAAAACCTCAACTTCGATACGCTCGCCGTCCGCGCGGGAACGCTGCGTAGTGACTTCAACGAGCACTCGGAAGCGATTTTCCTGACGTCGAGCTTTGTGTTCAAGAGCGCCGCGCATGCCGCGGAGAGCTTCAAGAACTCCGAAGAGGCTTACACGTACTCGCGCTTCACGAACCCGACCGTCGCGATGTTCCAGAACCGCCTGGCGGCACTGGAAGGCGGCGAGGCGTGCATGGCGACGGCGTCAGGCATGGCCGCGATCATGTCGGTGGTGATGTGCTCGATGCAGCAGGGCGACCATCTGGTCAGTTCGAAGAGTTTGTTCGGATCGACGATCGGGGTGTTCTCGCAGATCTTCACGAAGTTCGGGATCACGACCACATTCGTCGATGCCACCAATCTGGATGAATGGCGAGCCGCTGTACGTCCTGAGACCAAGATGTTTTTCCTGGAGACGCCGTCGAATCCGCTGACCGAGATCGCGGACATCGAGGCGATCGGGAAGATTTCGAAGGAAGTGGGCGCGTTGTTTGTCGTCGATAACTGTTTCTGTAGCCCGGCGCTGCAGCAGCCGCTGAAGCTGGGCGCGGATGTCGTGATGCATTCGGCGACCAAGTTCCTCGATGGTCAGGGGCGCGTGCTTGGTGGGGCGCTGGTCGGCTCCAAGCAGTTCATCATGGAGAAGGTGTTTCCGTTCGTGCGCAGCGCAGGGCCGACGTTGTCCGCGTTTAATGCATGGGTGTTGCTGAAGGGGATGGAGACGCTGTCGCTGCGGGTGGAGAAGCAGTCGGCGAATGCGCTGGAAATCGCCCGCTGGCTGGAGACGCATCCGGCCATCGAGCGCGTGTTTTATCCGGGGCTGGAGTCACATCCCCAATACGCGATTGCGAAGAAGCAGCAGAAGGCGGGTGGGGCGATCGTGTCGTTCGAGCTGAAGGGCGAGACGCGTGAAGAGCAGCGTGCGAATGCGTGGCGCGTGATTGACGCTGTCAAGATCTGCTCGATCACCGGCAATCTTGGGGATACGCGCACGACCATTACCCATCCATCGACGACAACGCACGGACGGTTGACGCCCGAGGTGCGTGAGGCAGCAGGGATTCGCGAGGGATTGATCCGGCTGGCGGTGGGGCTGGAAAATGCCGGGGATATCCGCGGGGATCTGGAGCGTGGGTTAAACGGGTAATTCCGGTTGCACAGGGCGGAGTACCAGATTGGCTTAGCAATCGGCCAACCCGGCGCTCTCGCCCAATCGCACCGCCGGTTCACCCGAAATCCCGGGTGAAAACGAAGAACCCGCCAGCACGAACGAACCTTAAACTTCCAGCAATTCCACTTCAAATACCAGCGTCGCATTCGGCGGAATCACCCCGCCGGCGCCGCGCACGCCGTAACCCAGTTGCGGCGGGATGGTCAGCTTGCGCTTGCCGCCGACCTTCATCCCCTGCACGCCTTCGTCCCAGCCCTTGATGACCATGCCGCCGCCGAGTACAAACGCGAACGGATCGTTACGGTCGTGGCTGGAATCGAACTTCTGGCCGTCCGTGAGCCAGCCCGTGTAATGCACGCTCACCGACTTGCCGGCAACGGCGTCAGCGCCTTCGCCCACCGTCAAATCTTCATACTTGAGCCCTGAGTCGGTCGTCACGATCGCCATGTAACACTCCTTGTAAAAGCCGGCACCGCCAGCTGGATCTAAAACCGGTATTGTAGGGCTTTCGGGTGGCATCGTTACACTCGGCGAAGCGTGCACGAGGTTTGCTGCATGCTTCGTCCGATATCTCGAAAATAGGAAGGGAGGGGCGGCCAGCCCCAAGGAGAAGGCCCGGAAGCACTCCCCTATAACGGCCAGTCATCTCGATAAGACCGGGCAAGATACTCGCATTCATCAACGCTCAAGGATTTCCCATCGTGACAACGTCTTTCTCCGGCACGGTCGACACGGGGCGCGCTGCCCGTCCTGAAGCACCGGTCGCCGGCACGGACGGCGTGCTCGTGCTGGATACCGCGCAGCGCTGTCTGTCGGCCGATACCGTTCTCGCCCATCTGTTCGATCTCGACCCTCACGCGTTCGTTGGCCGCGCTCTCGCCGATACCGCTCTACCCAAACCCCTGATCGCCGTGCTCGCCGACGTTGCCGACGCCGCGTTTGCCGCCGGCAGCGTGCGGCGCGCGCGGGTATCCATTGATGAGGGCGAAGGTGCGCGATCGAGGTCGCTTTCGTTCGCCATCCTCGCGCTGCCCGGCGGCACTGGCCAAGCCGATACCGTGTCGCTGATCGTTTCGCCGTGCAGCCCCGGAACATCGGCGCAAGCCGTTGCCGAAACAGATGAGCGCACCGCGCATTTGCGTGCCGAAGCAGCGTTGTTCATGCGCGATCACGTGCTTGGGGTCGTATCGCATGATCTGCGTGGTCCCTTGAACGCCATCCATAGCTGGGGTTACGTGCTGGAGCGCAAGGTCGATACCGCCGATGCCGCCGCCCAACGCGCGCTCGGCGGGATTCGCTCCGGCGTGGAACAGCAGGTGAAGCTGATCGAGCAATTCATCGATACCACCCGTGCGGAGACCAAGACGCTCTCGCTCGACCGTGCGCCGCTTGCGTTGCGGCACTTGATGGAACAGAGCGCATTGGAGGCACGCGCGAGTCTGGCGAGCGCGCGGCAGGTGACGCTGCACGTCGAATCCGAGTTGGTGGAAGAGCAGATCAGCGCCGACAGTGAACGTCTCACCCAGGCGCTCTGGCTGATGTTTGCGTTCGCCACCGAGGCGAGCGCGGCGGGATCGAAGGTGGTGTTGAACGGGCTGGTGGAGGGCGGCGCGTTCAGCGCGGTCGTCACGTTCACGGCATCGCAGAAAGCGCTTTTGGATCCTGACGTTCCGCATGTGCTTGAAGCGTTTGCCCGCACTCAGGCGACGTCGCCACGGGAAGCCGCGCGTATTGCGTGGGTGCTTGCCCTGTGCAAGCGTGTGGCTGAAGCGCACGGCGGGACTTTCGAACACGACGATTTCGCCGATGGCGCCGCCGTTGCGCTCACGTTTCGCGTACCGTTGAGCGTCACCTGATTTAACTTTCGGTCAGCTTGCACCTCTATACTGGCGGTTTCATTTCGTGGAGCAGGTTGCTTTGAATCAGGTTGTCGCGCTAATTGGTGCCTTGTTGCTCGTCGCGTTGAACGGGTTTTTCGTCGCGGCCGAGTTCGGACTCGTCAAGCTGCGCGCCACGCGCGTTCAGGCAATCGCACGGTCGAACGGTTTGCCCGGCCGTTTGTTGGCCAAAGTCCACGGCAAGCTCGACGCGTATTTGTCTGCCTGTCAGCTCGGCATCACGCTGGCGTCGCTCGGGCTTGGCTGGCTGGGCGAACCGGCGTTCGCTCAATTGCTGCATCCGTTGTTCGCGCTTGCCGGTATCGAATCGGTGAAGCTGATCGATGCCGTCTCGCTGTTCTTCGCGTTCTCCTGCATTTCGTTCCTGCATATTGTGGTGGGTGAGCTTGCGCCGAAATCGTGGGCGATCCGGCGCGCCGAACAGGTGGGCCTGTGGGTCGCCATGCCGCTCTACGGTTTTTACTGGGCAATGTATCCGTTCATCTGGGTGCTGAATTCGAGCGCGAATTTCGTGTTGCGATTGTTCGGGCTTGGAGCGGAGCACGGCGGCGATGCTCACTATTCCACCGATGAACTCAAGCTGATCCTGCGCGGCCGGCGCCTGAGCGGGGCATCGACGGCTGCTTTGCCTGATGTAATCGGGGCGGCGGGGTCTGCCGGATCTTCCGGGTCTGCCGGGTCTTCCTATAACGCGGATGAGTGGAACACCATCGCCCATTCGCTCGATTTCAGCCGCATGACGGTCTCAGACCTGATGCGCCCGAACCACGAGATGGTGGGCCTGCGCAACGACGTGCCCATGCGCGACAACATGCAGGTGATCGCGCGGCATCGCTTCAGCCGCTATCCCCTTTTCGCCGATGCCTCCAGCGAACACGTGCTCGGCATGATCCACCTGAAGGACTTGCTGCTCGCACGCAATGGCGCCGGGCGCGGCCTGCTGCAAGGGCTGACACGGCAGGACACAAAGCAGGATGAACTGGCCAGGCATGTGCGGCCGGTGCAGTACGTGGCGGGCAATCTATCGGCGCTTGAACTGTTCCGCCGCTTTCGCAAGGGCGCGCCGCACTTTGCGCTGGTTGGACGCAAGGGGCAGAAGCCAATAGGCTTTCTAACGCTCGATAACCTGCTGGGCGCGCTGGTCGGCCAGATTCATGACGAGTTTCGTCAAGGCGACGCGGACTGGTCACGCATGGACGATGGCACGCTGATGGGCAAGGGCAGCTTGCCGGTGGTGTCGCTGGAACGGGCGCTAGGGATTGATATCGATGAAGGTCAGGCGGAATCGGTCGGCGGGCTCGTGATCAATGCGCTGGGTGATCTGCCGAGCGAAGGCCAGCGGATCGGCTTCGATCGTTTTGATATCGTGGTGAAGAAGATGAACGGGCCAAGGATCGTGCTGGTGCGCGTGTATCCGCATGAAGAGGTGGCGCAGGAGGCGGAGTGAATTTCTCACTTCGCCACTGCGGTTGCGGCCTCCGATCGGCTTAAACCCGCGGCACCCCTTCCTCCATCAGCAACGCGACCGGCATCGACGCCAGCGCGTCTCGCATGAACAAGCGTTGTCCATCCGATTTCGGCGCGTTTGGGCTCAGCCAGTCGAACAACGCACGTGTAGCCAGCGCTTCCGGCAGAACGACTGCTGTATCACCCCAATGAGCGGCATCGACCAGCGGCAGGCCGGTATCGCTCTCACTCCCGGCCAGCAGCGAGTCGGCCAGCCGCGTCGCGATCACCACCGCGTACGCGCTGCCCGCATGCCGCGCGAAGGCAATCACGCTGCCCGCGTGCGCGCCTTCCACCTTCAGCGGGACATAAGCACCCTTCTCGAATAGCGAATGCGCGTGCGCGCGCAACGCCAGCGCTCGCCGCACAATGCCCAACTTCACCCGCCCATCGCGCCAGTTCTTCAATTGCTCCGATGGCGCCCCTTCAGCCTCGCCTTCACTTAACCACGCGCGCCGTTGCTCGAAGTCAACCGGGCGGCGGTTGTCAGGATCGACGAGGCTGAAATCCCATAGTTCGGTCCCCTGATAAAGATCCGGCACGCCCGGCGATGTCAGCCGCAACAACGTCTGCTGGAAACTATTGATCGCGCCGGTCCGCGCGACACGCTCGACGAATGCCGGCAACTCGCCGAGAAAACCATCGCGGCGCTGGGGCGCGAGGATATCGAAGAGAAAATCGCGGCATGCGTTCTCATAGGCTTCGTCGGGCGCGAACCAACTCGTGCGTAACTTGGCTTCACGCAACGCCTTCAACTGCCACGCGCTCACGCGTTCAGCGAGCTCCTTCACGCCGTCCGGGTCGTCGGGGGAGAGCGTCGGCGGCCAGCAGCCGACGAGCGTCTGATACAGCATGGCTTCGGCGGCAGCACCGGGCGCCCAGTCGTGTTCATCGCCGTTAGGTGCATTAGGCGCTCGCCGATGCGGCGTGTTCAACGTCGACCAGCTTCGCAACGTCGCGGCCCATTCATCGGGAATCTCGCTCAACCCGGCGATCCGCGCGCGCACGTCTTCGCCGCGTTTGTGATCGTGCGTCGCGGTGTTGAGCATCGCGTTCGGAAAGCGTTTCGCGCGTTCGAGATTACCCGCATGGAACGCATCGACCGACAACGAAAATTCGCCCGGATCGGCGCCCACTTCGTTGCGCGAGATCAGCCGGCCGTATCTATAACACGCGGTATCTTCAATTGCCTTGGCGGCCACCGGCGAAGTTAGTTGGGAGAACAGAGTTTGTGCGTTGCGTCGATGTGAACCGCTGGAGTTCGACCCCGCGCTGTTCGCTTGCAGATTCTGATTGGGCGCGCTGGCGGACTGGCGATCGCGGTCCCGATCCCGGCCGCGATCGAGAATACGCTCACGTTCACGCGGTTTTTCTTCGACCGCATCGTCGCCACCCGGACCGCCGAGCCACTGCGCGATTTGATCGAGGATGACAAAATCGGCAGGCGCCAAGGCGGCCTTAGCGCCTTGATAAGCTTGCGAGAAAAAGCGTTCGTCTTCTTCGCTGCGCTGACCGCCGACGGGATAGATCCGGTACACCGGAAAGTGCACCACGAGTTCAGCCACGACCCGGCGCAGCGATGAAAACGTGAAGTCGCGCGTGACGGGGGTATCGCGCGCGATCCGATGCAACGCTCGCGCCACGCGGTCAAGTTCGGCGGATAAGTTTTCGGCCAGGATCTTGCGCCGCGCCGCATCGGCTTCCACGGCAAAGTCCGCCGGACGTCCAGACAATTCGGCCCAGCTTTTTGCCAGCGGTTCGGCGCCGCGCGGGTCGTGCAGCAACGCGCCGACGTCATTCATGAAGTCGTAGCCGGTAGTGCCGTCGATACGCCAGTCATCACGCACGGGTTCTCCCCGCGCAAGGATTTTTTCGACGACGAAATACGTGCGGCCCTGCTTCAGTTCTTCCGGCCGATGTTCCGCGAGTTCTTCCAGCCGCGTACGCAAGCGCTGGCAATATTCACGCGGTTCGGCGAGGCCATCGACGTGATCGATTCGCACGCCGTCGATCAGCCCTTCGGTAAACAACCGGAAAATCAGCGCATGCGATGCCTCGAATACTTCGGGGCGCTCGACGCGCATGCCGCCGAGCGTGCTGACGTCGAAGAAACGCCGCCAGTTCACTTCGTCGGCGGCGGTGCGCCACCACGCGAGCCGATAATGCTGGCGCTCCAGCAGCCGATGCAAACGGTCGCGGCAGACGGGGTTATCGCCGGAATGCGCTTGCACGGCGGTGTCGATCGCGCGCTTACCCTCGGCCGTCGCTGCGTACTCTTTCAAAGCCGCCCGCGCTTCGTCGGCGCGCGGCTGGTCGCCGGGTTGCGTGGACAAACCCGTGAAGCGCTGCGCCATTTCTGGCGCGTGGTCCTGCAACACCGACGTGTAGTCGAGCGGACTCACCGGAAACGTGTGGGCGTAGTACTCGATCTTGAAGCGGCCTGCGTCGGCGTCGAAGACGAGCTTGATCTTGCCGCCCTGCAATTCCTCGCCATACGCCGCGCCCAGGAACGGCGCTAAAACTTTGCCGCGCAACGCAGGATCGGGCGAATGCCAGTCGATGTCGAAATAGCGCGCATGCGCCGCGTGGCGTCCCCATTCGAGGATATCCATCCACCAGAGGTTTTCCGACCCGCCCACGCCCATGTGGTTCGGCACCACGTCCACGATCACGCCCATCTGATGCGCACGCAGCTTTTCGACGAAGCGCTTCAACCCTTCCTCACCGCCGAGTTCCGGATTGACACGGGTGTAATCCACAGTGTCGTAGCCGTGTGTCGAGCCGCTGGTCGCTGTCGTGATCGGCGATAAATACGCGTGGCTGATTCCAAGCGCGGCCATGTAGTCGACCTGGCGCGCGGCGTCATCGAAGGTGAAATCCTTGTGTAGCTGCAGCCGGAGCGTGGAGCGTGGAACGGTCATGGTCTCAGTCGGTGGGTGAAACGTTATGCGTGGCCGCCTTCGTCTGGACGGATTTTTTCCGGGCCTGATCAACAGCAAGCAGGCGGTCGACGAAAGCATCGTCGTCAAAGAGTTCGGATACGGGTACAGCCATTCTTCGGCGCCAGTTCGGATGCTCGTCGATTGAACCCGGCAGGTTCGGCATCTCGGCGAGCGCGAGCAAATCTTCCAGCGGGTAAATCGCGAGCGGCGCGGGCGTGGACGCCACGAACGCGAGCGCTTCGTCTACCGGTGCGGTTTGCGGCGAGATATCGGCGGCTACAGGGATATCGGGCGCGGTGACACCGGCTTCCTGGAAGGCAGACCACAGCAATTTACGATCCTCGCCACGCTCCACCTGGGCCACTTCGACCGGATCCTGCCCGTCGGCGCGCGCGGCGGTCTGGCCGATCTTCGAGCGCCACACGATGTCCTCGCCGATCCACCAGCCGGTGACCGTCGGCAGGTCGTGCGTGGTGGTGGTCGCGGCCACGCCGTGATCCCAGTCGGCGGGGGCCTTGAAGCCCGGGCCTTTTTCCGCGCGTTCGAACCAGAGCACACGGATGCCGAGCAGGCCGTGTTCCTGCAAGCGTTCGCGAAAGCCCGGCGGAACCGTGCCGAGATCCTCGCCGATCACGATGGCTTTATGCCGCCACGACTCGAGCGCGATCAGCCGCAGCAGGTCGTCGAGCGGATAACGCAGGTACGCGCCGTTCTTTGCGCTTTCGCCGTCGGGCACGAGCCACAGACGCCGCAAGCCGAGGATGTGATCGATTCGGATACCGCCCGCGAGCGTGAACGCGGCACGCAGCATATCGATGAATGCTGAGAACCCCTGCGTGCGCATGGCGCGGGGTGAAAACGTGGTGAGGCCCCACGATTGCCCGGCCTGGTTGAACAGGTCAGGCGGCGCGCCAACGGACACGCCTTGCAGCATTTCATCGCGATACGACCAGGCGTGGCTGCCCGCGCTGTCGCAGCCCACGGCCAGATCGGCTATCAGGCCGATCGCCATGCCCGAGTCGCGTGCGACGTGCTGCGCATGCGACAAGCCCTTGGCCGCGAGCCATTGCGCGAAGAGGAAAAAATCGACCTCGTCCTGATGCGCGGCGGCGAATTCCGCAACCGCCGCGCTGCGCGGATCGCGAAGTTCACCCGCCCAGTTGCGCCAGTGGCCTTCGTTGGCTTCCTTCAATTGCGCCGCCTGAAGGGCTTCGAAACGCGCGTGGTCTTCAAGCGCTCGTCCGCCGCGTTTCACGAAGCGGACGAAATCCTGGTGCAGCGTATTGCTGTCCTTGTCGTGTTCGTTGAACTGCGCAAACAACGCGCGCAGCACGGCCAGTTTTGCCGTCATCACGCGCGGCCAGTCGATCAGCTGAAGTGTTTCGAGTTCGGCGAATTCATCGGCGACACCGGCCGTTTTTATCGCGGCTTGCGCCGCTTCCACGCCCAGCACCGCGGCCGGATCAATATGCGCGATGTTCAGGAACAGCCGCGATGAAGGCGAGTACGGGCTGAACTTATTCGGCTCCGCGCTGAACATGGCGTGCATCGGGCTGATCGCGATTGCGTGGCCGCCGCGCTGCGCGCTTTCCGACGCAAGTGTCGCGAGTGCGGAGAAGTCGCCCACGCCGCCGTCGCCGACGCGCCGCAAACCGTATACCTGCGCGGCCACGCCCCACATCGGCGGGGTTGCCTGTGAGTCGGGCTGGAGCGCGCGCCAAGCGTCGTCGACGGTGTAGCAGCGCGCGGGCGCCACTGCGAGCGTCGTGCGCTGCTCATTGATCACGAGCGTGTGATAACCCGGCTCGGAGATTGGCGAGAGCAAGGCGGTAGCCCCTTTAGGCGACGTGAACCGCCCATCGATGACCGCGCCGCTTTCCAGTTCGATCCGATACCGCGCGCCGGTTTTCACGGCCGCCATCGGCAGCGAAATGGCGCGGTCGATCTCCGCGGTCATCAACGGCGGCAACTTGCGTCCGGACAATTCGGCGTCGAGCGCCGCTGCGCTCTGCTTGAGTTGCGTGACATTGCCGCACGGCAGGCCGAGGCGTTCCAGCAGCACTTTCAGCGTCTCTTCCGGCACGCGCTGGATCTGCTTGTGCGCGTCCTGCCACTCGACCTCGAAACCGGCCTTGGTAGCGAGCGCCTCGATAGCGGTGGGAGTTTTATCCGGCGTAGCCGGGGTATTGATGGTCGTGCTCACGAGGTTTTCCCCGAAGCTTTGACGCGGCGAGCGTCATGATTGAACGCGGCTACGGCGAAATCGCCCGTCAGCCACGCGATAAAAGTCTCTGCACCCAGTTCGCCGCGATCCGCTGCGTCGCGGGCCCGAGCCGGCGTTTCGAAGACGACCTTGCCCGGCGGATGGCCGGTGAGTTGAACGGCTTGCTTGCCCAGGTTGAGCGCGACCGAATAGGTGCTGCCATCGCCGAGCCTCCAGTTCGCCAGCACCGCTTTCTCTCCGATCACCTTGGCGCCGAGCGCCTTCGCATTTTTCAGGTGCGGCATCAGCAGCTTCGTGCGCACCGCCAGCGCCGAGCGATAGAAATGCAGCCAGTCCATGTGATCGGCGGGTCGCTTGCTTTCCTCGGGCGACGACATCCTGAACGTCTCGACGGCGTTCGGATCGGGAATCTGCGCACGACGCGTTTCGTCGGTGAACGCGGAGAACTTCGCAAATTCTCGGCGACGCCCTTCGCGCACGGCATCGGCGAGCTCGTCGTGATAGTCGGTGAAGAACAGGAATGGCTGCGTGGAACCGTACTGCTCTTCCATGAACAGCATCGGGATTTGCGGTGAGAGAAGCATCAGGCCGGTTGCGGCGTAGAGCGCGTCTTCACTGCACAACGAACGCAAACGGTCGCCCATTGCACGGTTGCCGACCTGATCGTGGTTCTGTAAAAACATCACGAAAGCGGTGGGCGGCAAGTGAGCGCTCGGTTCGCCGCGCGGCTTGCCGTCGTGGATGGGCGAGGGCTCGCCCTGGTACACAAAACCCTCGCCGAGCACCCGCGCAAGCTTCTGGATCGGCTGGTCGCTGTACGCGCCGTAGTAGCTCTCGTCCTCAGCTGTCAGCAGGACATGCAGCGTGTTGTGCGAGTCGTCGCTCCATTGCGCGTTGAAATGCGATTCGAGCAGGTTCGACGTGTTGTTCTCGTTCTCCAACACAAGATGCACGTGCCGCTGTGGTTCTATCGACGAACGCACGCGTTCCGACAGTTCGCGCAACCATTCGTCATCGTTGATGGCGTGGACGGCGTCCAGGCGCAGGCCATCGAAGCGATATTCCTTCAGCCAGTACAGCGCGTTGTCGAAGAAAAAGTCGCGCACTTGCGGACGTTCGAAATCGATCGCCGGACCCCACGGCGTATTCACGCCTTCGCGGAAGAACGACTTGGCGTAGGCGCTCAGATAGTTGCCGTCCGGTCCGAAGTGGTTATAGACCACGTCGAGGAAGACCATGAGGCCTAAGCCGTGCGCGGTGTCGATCAGCGTCTTCAGTTCATCGGGCGTGCCGTAGGCCGAATCGGGCGCATAGGGCAGCACGCCGTCGTAACCCCAATTTCGGCTGCCGCTGAAGTCGTTGAGCGGCATCAGTTCGATGGCCGTCACGCCGAGGTGCGCGAATTCCTTCAGGCGGCGCGTCACGCCGGCATAACCGCCCAGCGCGCCCACGTGCACTTCGTAAAGCACGGTTTCTTCCCACGGCCGGCCGTGCCAATTGGTATTTTCCCATCGATACGCACGCGCATCGATCACTTCGCTCGGGCCATGGACGTCGTCGGGCTGGAAACGCGAGACCGGATCCGGCACCGCCAGATCCGCACTGATCCGATACCGGTAACGCGTGCCCGCGCCGCCTTCGGCACGTGCTTCGAACCAGCCGTCGCCGGCGGGGGTCATGTCGATTAGCGTGGGGGCCGCACTCTCTCCATTGGGGTAGAGCTCAAGTTGCACCGTCTTCAGCGACGGTGCCCAGAAGCGATAGCGGGCGTGTCCGGCATCAGTGAGATGGGCGCCGAAGGGCAGGCAATAGGCATGGTGACGCTTGTGCGGATCGATTGGGGTTTCGGACATGATGTGTGTGCCTTCAGTGCGCTTGGTCAGATACTTGGCTTGGAGCCTGCCCGGCGTTTTTGCATGACGTCGTGGTGCCGCATTCAAGCCATCTTCGAGCCGTCTTCGAGCCGTTCAATTTTGCTCCTTTGCGGGCGGCGCGTGCTGTGGCACGGGCGCCTTCCAGGGTTCCGCTGTCCGTCGCGGTCCGATGGTGCCCGGGTCCGGCGGCAACGCAGTCAAGAGGCGCGGTCCCTCGTGGGCGCCGGCCATCCAGACGGCCTGCCAGTCGGCGTCGCCAGTCGGTTGCGCGAGCAGGACGACCACGCTGTGCGCCTGTACCTCCAGTTCCCCGCCGATCAGCGGGCACTGCAATGCGTCGGGCACAGCGCTATCCATTAGCACATTCCATTCCAAGTGCGGGGCGGGAGCGGTGAAGTTCAGCGCTTGCGACGATCCGTTCATCATGATCAGCATGACGTCGACTTCGCCGTTCAGACCGGGCCCCGCGCGACGCAGCGTCAGCGCACGGCCTTCGGGGTCCTGCCACGCGTCGATCGTCAGCGCCGCGCCGCTTTCGTCGAACCAGCTGACGTCGTAGAGACCCGGCAGCACTTCGCGATCGCCATGGAGGAAGCGCATTTCCCGCAACAGCGGGTAGTTTTTGCGCAGCGCGATCACGCGGGAGACGAAGTCCGTCATCGTGCGGCCATCGGGCGATTCCGCCTGGCGCCAGTCGATCCACGAAATCTCGTTGTCCTGGCAATACGCGTTGTTATTGCCGTGTTGCGTGCGGCCAAATTCGTCGCCGCCGAGCAGCATGGGCGTGCCGAGCGACAGCAGGTTCGTCGCGATCAGCGCGCGTGCCACGCGGCCGCGGGTTTCGAGGATCTCGGGGTCATCGGTCGGGCCTTCCACGCCCCAGTTGGCGCTGCAGTTTTCGTTGTGGCCGTCGTTGTTGCCTTCCTTGTTTACTTCGTTGTGTTTCTGCTCGTAGGACGTCACGTCGCGAATCGTGAAGCCGTCATGCGAGGCGACAAAATTCACCGATGCCCAGGGCTTCCTCATGCGCCGGTGAAACAGCTCGGCGGAGCCGGTGAGACGCGCGGCGAGATCGGGTCGCACGCCGGCGTCGCCGCGCCAGAAGCGGCGGACGCCGTCGCGGTATTTATCGTTCCATTCCGCGAATCCCGGCGGATGATTGCCGACCTGATAACCGTCCGGACCGATGTCCCAGGGTTCGGAAATCATCTTGCGAGTGTTAAGGATCGGGTCCTGGCGGATGGCGTCGAAGAAACCGGAGCCGGGGTCGAAGCCGTGGCCTTCGCGGCCCAGCGTCACGCCGAGATCGAAACGGAAGCCATCGACGTTGAAGGCTGTCGCCCAGTAGCGCAGCGAGTCCATGACCATTTGCAGGACGCGTGGATGCGACAGGTTCACCGTATTGCCGCAACCGGTTTCGTTGATGTATCGCCGTTCATCGCCGGGAATCAGGCGGTAGTAGCTGGCGTTGTCGAGGCCGCGCCATGACACCGTCGGCCCGAGTTCGTTGCCTTCGCACGTGTGGTTGTAGACCACGTCGAGAATCACTTCGATACCCGCTGCATGGAGTCGGCGCACGGCGATGCGCATTTCGTTCAGCCGGTTAGTCGACAGGTATGACGGTTCGGGTGCGAAGAACGCTGCGGTGTTGTAGCCCCAGTAGTTCTTGAGGCTGCGTTCGACGAGGAAGCGGTCGTTGAGGAACGCGTGGACGGGCAGGAATTCGACGGCGGTGATACCCAGTTTCTGCAGGTGTTCGATGAACCACGGCGACGACAGCGCCGCGAACGAACCGCGTTCGTGCTGGCGGATGTCCTGGCGCAGCATGGAGGTGCCGCGGACGTGTGTTTCGTAGATGACGGTTTCGCCCCAGGGGACGTTCGGACGCGTGTCGCGGGACCAGTCGAAGGCATCGTCGGTGACGACGCATTTGGGGGTGGCGGGGGCTGAATCGCGGCGGTCCATGGAGAGGTCGAGGCGGTTCGAATGCACGCGATAACCGAAGAGTGCGTCGGACCAGCGCCAAGGGCCGACGAGCTTTTTCGCGTAGGGGTCGAGGAGCAGTTTGTGCGGGTTGAAGCGATGGCCGTGTTGAGGCTGGTACGGGCCGTGGGCGCGAAAGCCGTAGACCGTGCCGGGGTGTGCGCCGGGGAGGTAGCCGTGCCAGATTTCATCGGTGCATTCGGGTAGCTCGAAGCGGGCGAGCTCCTTGCGGCCAGTGGTATCGAAGAGACAGACTTCGATTTTTTGTGCGTTCGCTGAGAACACTGCAAAGTTGACGCCTAAACCGTCCCAGTTGGCTCCGAGCGGGTATGCCGCGCCCGGGAGTAACTTG
>NZ_JNFG01000061.1 GCF_000729995.1 Caballeronia sordidicola
CAACCACACTGGCCCCGGCGTTATAACAATCGTAGACATCCCGGGCGATTTCATCGGGCTGCGTCGGAAGATGCGGGTTTTGTGATTTGAACGCCATGCCACCCGTGGGAGCGACGAGAACGATAACTTTATTTGTAGGCATGCTAAGTCTCCATGAAGTGTTTTGAGTTGAGTTCCAGCGATCGTCGAGGTTCGACGTACGGGATTTAGATCATTACGGGGACAGCTTTTCCTGTTCGGGGATACGAAAGCGTTCGATCTGCCGTCGCAGATCATCGACGATCTTCACAGGCACGCGGCGTTCGAGCGAGAAGAGCACGACGACCTGTTCAATGCGCACACGCAATTCGTTGTTCGAAAATGCCGTGAGCGTCAGGGCGACTGAACTCCTTCCGATTCTTCTCACTGCCAGGCGCAGCTGAAGCATGTCACCAATGACGCTTGGCGCGACAAAATCACATTCGATTCGCACAGTGGGTACACCTAGCCGCTGCACCGCGATCAAGTCGGCGTAGTTCACGTCCAGTCCGTCGTTGAACCAGTCCTCGATCAGTTCGTGAAACAGGACAAAGTACTGTGGGTAGAAGACGATTCCGGCTGGATCGCAGTGCTGAAACCGGATGCGCTTCTTCGATTCGAACTCGTGAGGAGCTTTCACGATGGTGACCCCGATGCAGATTGAACGTGATTACCTGTTTGTATGAAGCTCAATGTGCGATCACCTGGCCAGTGCGAAGAATGTCGGCATATCTTTCGAGGAAACGGCCGAACACCACAATGAATCGTTCGATTTCTTCGGTTCCAATCGGCATGCTCAACACGATGAAGCCCCGGCGCGCGAGATAGATGCCGTGTTCGACCATATGAAAAAAGAACAGATCCTTAAGGATGTTTCCTGACGGCAGCAGGTCTTCGACCGAACGGATCTCATGCGTGCCGGCCTGTAGATTTAGCAGCGACCCCGTCCCGATGAACTGCATCGCCACGTCACTTGCCGCGCACATCGAGTTAAGCCGGGCTCGCAACTGATCGCCGCGCGCGTTCAATTCCGTCGCAACGGCAGGCGTATACAACTCAGACAGACCCGTTGCTCCGGCCGCCATGGTCAGGACGTTGTTATTGAATGTGCCTGCGTGCGGTGTTGCATGCCGATTGCGCGGATCGAACTGATCCATGATTGCAGCGCGCCCCCCGAATGCACCGAACGACATGCCGCCGCCGATGTACTTCCCAAGTGTCGTGAGGTCTGCGTGGATGCCAAGTTTTTCCTGAAGCCCACCTGGGGAGAGACGGGAGGTCATCACCTCGTCAAAAATGAGCAGCGCCCCGTTCTCGGACGTCAACTTGCGCAAACCTGCCAGAAATTCTTCGTCGGCGGTAATGCAGCCCGATGCACCCTGCATCGGTTCGGCGATCACCGCCGCTATTTCGCCCCGATGGGCTTCAAACAACGCTTGCACGCTTTGCAGATTGTTGTACTGGGCAACGAGGAAGTCGTGGGGCACATTCACCCGGTTGTTGCCCTTGGCGAAAGTCAGGACACCACCGTGATAGCCTCCGCTGAACACAACGATTTTCTTGCGGCCGGTATGTACAGTGGCTGCCGCCAGCGCCATGAGATTCGCTTCAGTGCCTGAGTTGGTAAAGCGTATGGCATCAATCGACGGGAACCGATCGCAAATGAGCTGCGCCAGCCGGGACTCGAGGAGATTGTGTCCGCTTAAATTGATGCCGCTATCCAGTGCGGCGTCAATCGCCTTGCGGATTACGGGGTTTGAGTGGCCGTAAATGCCCGCCGTAAATTCGGCAATGAAATCGATGTACGCGTGCCCGTCCGCGTCCCACAGGCGACAACCTTCGCCACGCGCAATCGTAAGGGGGAACGGCGAGTAGTACAGCACTGACCGGGTGTTACCTCCCGGCATCACGCTGAGCGCCCGCTCGTACTGGGCCGCGCTTTGCGGATTGCGCTGCGCGTAGAGTTGAGCCGCGTGGCCAACGGCGACCGCAACGGAATCCAGGCTGCGCATAGTTGAGTTTTCCTGCAAGGTAGAACGCGGCACTGCAATCTCCGGAGAACAATTGAAACTGAGGTTAGAGCTTGACGGGTGGCAGCGTCTGTTGCCGCTACCCCTATGTTCAGTATTTTATTGTACACTGAACAAGGAATGTTTACGCAAGCTCCCGCTTTGCGCCTTCCTTCATCAAGATCAGGGCTGGCAAAGTAGCGAGTGCTGAAATGCTGAGGATCCAGCCCGCGTTTGCGGCCTCGCCTGTGCCTTCGATTACCCAGGTTGTGAGAAATGGCGAGAACCCTCCCAAAATCATTGCGAGAGCTCCGCCGAATGACACTCCTGTGGAGCGAACCCTTGTCGGGAACATTTCAGCCAATGCCGAGGGTCCCGCGCCCGAGTACATCGCAAACACTACGTTCATGATCCATTGTGTCCAGAAGAAGGTGGTGAACGTGATGCTGGAAACGATGAAGCCGTAAAGCGGATACGAGAATAAAAGGAAGAAGACACAGCTTGTCAGCAGCAGAGGCTTCCGGCCGAACTTATCCGAAGCTGCTCCCATCAGCGGTGCAATCAGAAGCACTGTTGCCAGCGAGGCCGTACTAGTCCAGAGGGCTTGCTGCCGTGTGATGTGGCCGTACTTCGCAGCAAACGTCGGCATGTAGACCGACACCATATACGAACTGACGGCCCAGAAGATTACGAATGAGAATGCGTGAAACACGGACTTGCTGAAGCCGCGCGTATTTTCCTGAACCAGTGGCGCCTCGGTCTTAGCTTTCGCATAGGCGGGCGATTCCGGGACTTTGCGGCGGATATACATGCCGAGCGGTCCGAGCAGTGCGCCGAGAAAGAATGGGATGCGCCATCCCCAACTCGTGAGGTCGTCAGCACTGAGCACGGATGTGATGATGGCGGCAACAGCCGAACCCAGCAACAGGCCCGCAGCAATACTCGACTGTTGGAATGCACCGAAAAACCCGCGGCGGTTCCTCCCACCCCACTCGACCAGAAACGCGGCCGCGGTGCCCCATTCACCGCCGGCAGAGAAGCCCTGAATAAGCCGCGCCAGCACGAGGAGTACGGGCGCCCAAAATCCGACCTGTGCGAACGATGGGAGACAGCCGATTAGCACGGTACTGCCGGCCATCAGGAGCATCGTGACGGACAGCGCTTTCTGGCGTCCGCGCGTGTCACCCATACGACCTAGCACCAGGCTGCCGACGGGCCGCGCGACAAAGCCGACGCCAAAAACCGCAAATGATGCTAGCAGGGCCACGTGGTCATTTGCGGCTGGGAAAAAGTTCTTCGCGATGATGGGCGCGAGAAATCCGTATACACCAAAATCGAACCATTCGAGAACGTAGCCGGAGATGCCCGCGAGAAGGGCCCGGCGTCGGTGGCCGCGTGTTGTCGGGTTTGCTGGCAACGACTCCGCGGGCGCTGTCGTGTGGGTGTTCATCATTTTGTCCCATACAGGGTGAAGGGTAAGTGTGTCGGGTCGATAGTCCCGCCGCACGTATTTGGATTGACTCTATCGGTTAGAAGCGGTGACGCATACCTACCCGAAGCGCGAGTTGCTTGTCGGTGCTAGATGCTCCGAGAGTGACGAGGTCAGCGTGGGTGCCATCGCCCGCTGCTGTTTCGTAGTTAGCGGAAACATAGACATCAGTGCGCTTCGAAAGCAGATAATCGAGCGTCATTGCAAACAGATTCCATTTGCTGCCGGCGGTTTTTGAATAGGTGTACCCGCCTGCGGCATACAAGTCCGGCCTTAACGAGTAGCGAGCGGCAGCGTTCAGGCTCTGCAGGGTCTGCGTCGCGCGCCCACTGTCAAAGTAGGTGTTGGTATAAACGCTCGACAGATAAAGCTTTCCGAAGTCCCAACCCGCACCAACGCCTGCGGTTCGAAAGTCCCTCACGGCGACAGTGGCTGAAGAACTTGCCAAGGTGTTTCCGAAAAATTCGGAAACACCGAGACTACTGCCGGGAGAGAAAAAGTAGTCGTGGATATCGGTGACAGCAGCCCCTGCACTGAAGGGACCACGGACATAGTTCGCCCCAAAGCTGTAGGCGTGCCCATAGTTGGTTGTAGGTGCAGACTGCGAGTTGAAACTGTACTGGCCGCTGAATTTCAAACCCGCGAGATCCGGACTCGTATACGTCACCATGTTGTCCAGCCATTCACCCGAAATGCGGTCCTGATCCCCCGGGTTCAGGTTATAGATACCGACGGTGTTGAGTCCGGAGTGGAAGCGCAGTAGCGTCGTGGTCATCTGATCGTATTGGCGGCCGAGCGTAACGGTGCCGTATTGCCCGCTCGACAGGCCGACAAACGCAAGGCGCCCAAATTCGAGCCCCCCCTGGCGGGAGGCACCGGTATTGGGATTAAAACCGCCTTCCAGATCAAAAACGGCCTTGAGTCCGCCCCCAAGGTCCTCAACGCCCTTGAAGCCGAACCGGTCACCCTGACTGACGCTGTCGTCCATCTTGTAGACGTGTGCTCCGCCTACGTTTGACACATAGGTCAGGCCATCATCGATCACGCCATAAAGCGTCACGCTCGACTGTGCCTGTGCGCCGCTTGCCATGACCAGCCCGACCACCCCTCCGACCAATTTACTGTTCACTTTCGATCTCCGACCGATGTTGAAGCTAAGGGCCTTCCCTCCATGGAGAAGGTCGATGTACACAAAACTACGCATCATTGTTCACTGAACAATGATGCGTTATATGACGAACAAAAAAGAGTTGCAAGTGCGTCTGACCCTGAGAAGCGATGCGATGATCGGCATTGTTCGGTATACAATGAATGTGTTGTTCATTTCGCATGTGTGCGACCAACCCGAACCAGAATGAGAAGATAGATGGCTACTGCGAGCGGGAAACCTGCACGTTTGTCCCAGAAACCCGGTGTATCAGCGAATAAAACTTCGCGACGGCTTCCTGCCTCGACATCCCCGAAGCGGGGAAGCCAAAACGCTCCGGTCAAGCAAAAAGACAAGCCGGCAGGTCAAAACGAGGCTCTGTCAAAAGCCAGAATCGTTGACGCCGCTATCGAGCAAATCGACCGGAATGGTCTGATGGGGTTTAGCCTTCGCGACGTTGCCCGCACGCTCGGCGTTTATCCTGCCGCGGTGTACTGGCATGTGCCGACGCGCGATGCGCTTCTAGCGGCCGTGGTTGAGTCGACAATGGAGGACGTTGCGCCGCCACTCGGAAAAGGTACGTGGCAAGACTGGTTTCGCGAGTTGTTTTCTCGCTACCGGAAGGCGGTGAAGCGTCATCCCAATGTTGCTCAGCTTGTCGGAGCACAGTTGGTATCGAACGGGAGCCTGAGTCCCCAGATGATCGACCGAATCCTGTCGGTGCTGGTTTCCGCAGGTTGCGACGAATCGAAAATCGTGGAAATGTACAACGTCGTGGTCGCAACAATGGTTGGATTTGTCACTCTGGAATTTGCGTCGCTGCCATCAGATGATCCCGCGAACTGGGCCGCCCAGTTGCAGGAGAAGACCCACGCCATCCGCGCACTCGAGTTCCCGACCCTCGCACGTCATCTGCCCGCCATGGCGAACAGGGCGTTCATTGTTCGGTGGCAATCCGGTACAGACGCGCCGATGGACTCAAGCTTTGTTGCTTTTATCGAAGTGGCGATTGCAGGAATGGAGCAGGTCCTCAGCCGTCAATGACCAGCGCGCGGCGGCCCATGTTTGAAGGGCCGTCTCTTACAGGTTTGCGGGGCGCGTTCAGGCGAACGTCAGCAGGCGCCTGGGATTATCGATGAGAAGCGCATCGACTTCGGCCCGATTGAATCCCCTGCTTAGCATCCGCGGAACCACGTTGGCGAAGATGTGCTGGTAGCCGTGGCCACCGTAGCGCCCGAGCCGCGTTCTGGTGCAGATGTCGTGGCTGATCAGCACCTGATCCAGGTGGCCCCGATCAAGTAAGGTTCTGATAAATCGCAATCGTGCTGCGTCGTTCGGCATGTCGATATCCGACATCGGATAGGCCGACTGCTCCCAGCCAAATAGGTCGAATTCGATCACGCAGCCACTATCCGCGAGCTTGAACAGCCGCTCGTGATCGAAGATGGTCCGGTCAATATGGCTGATGATCACGCGCTGAGTGTCATATCCAAGGCTGCGAATGCTGTCGATCAATTCTTGAGGTTGATCGGGGTCTCGCCCCGGGTGAATGTTCAGGGCCGCCCCGGTTTCCTGCTGCGCGAATAGAGCACCGCGCACCACCCGCTTTTCCTGATCGGTCCACGGCGCCTGACATCCAATCTCGCCAATGATCCCCGCTCGAATCGACGTACCCCACGAGCCTTTGGTGATTTGCTCCACCATCTCGGTTGCAAAGTCGTCCACGCTGCGGGTCGCGTTCTTCGGATCCTGATACTCGTGCACGTAATGGCCGCAGCCCATGACTACGTGCACGCCAGTCGACTTCGCAATTTGCGCCAGGCCCGCCGGATTGGGCTTCAGCCCGCCCGTTGTCAGGTCGACAATGCTTTGGCCGCCAGCCGCTTGCATCTCTGTGACTTCCTCGATCGCGACATCGACCTGGTCCAGACGGTAGTTCTTGAGGGACGGCTGCTGTCCATACGTGATTTTCCAGCAGTTACACAGGTCGATCTCAACGTCGTCGCGGTCAGCGTCCTCAGCGAGCCGAGGTGGCACCAGGTCAATCAACAGATGCTCGTGCATCAGCGTCGGACCAAGTGCGTCTGGCTCAATCAGACCCAACACGGTTTGAATTTTCCCTCGTAACAATTCACGTTGCGTTGCAGACACGGCACTCTCCATTCATCCTGATGTCAGATCCTTATTGTACGATGAACAATAAAACATAGGTCAAGGGTCAGGGTTCAGGCAACAGCTGTAATGCAAAGAAATCCGCAGGTTGTATTGCGCTGGCTCGCGCCGTGCTGCGCGGCCTCTTCCACCATCTGCGCCGCACGTCCAGCGGTGAACGACGAATAGTCGTTGGTTGCCTTGAGCAGTGACGCAAGTAGCGGTCTTCCTTCCTCGTTTATCTTCGTCACGGCTTCGTCACGCTTGTTGTCGAGGGCGAGATCGACAATGGCCTGCGCTACAGGCCCATAGGCCGCTTCGACACGGTCGATCTCGGCCACGAGACTGCGCGCTTTCTCGCTCGTGTCAGTCGCGTTAGCTATCATTTCATTCAGCTTTCGAAGGCGAGACTGGACGTCATCCCGCGCCTGGATGACCGTGGCCTTCTCGGTTTCGAGGTCGGCGGGTTTGGTCAGCAGTACGAGATTATTAGTGGCGATAACGCGCCGATCGACCGCGGTCCGAACACGCTCCGCTATGTCAGCGCGCGCTGATGCCTGCAACGTAGCCGGAAAAGCGCCCGTTCGAGTCGTTCAATGCCTTCACTGACAGGCCCGATACAACCAGCACGATCGCGGCAAGCACGCCGAAGCCCGCGCTCAACTTCGCCTTAACGGTCATCTGTTTGAAATTCATTTGTTTTTGCTCCCGTCTACATAAAACGAGAACGCCCCAATGGCCGGGAACGCGCTTTTTTCATGTCAGCATGCGTGGTACATCTGACACGACTGCGCTCTTTGCGGCAAACGGTAGGCGGTACGTCCGCCTCTGATTTACGGCAGCTGAGTCCTCCCCTTTAGAGGAACAAACCCTCGTCGGGCACAATCCAACATGCACGTGTAATTGAATCCGTGGACCTGATGCACTCGGCACGTCGTCGTGGTGCCCTCACCGTACTGCGCATCAAGCCGCAACGACCTGCTATGGTTCGACCTCGATTCAGAGACGTTCGGCAAGACGCGTGCGGAAGTGTTCAAAGCCTGCCCTGGTACGCCGCCTACCTGGCCTTGGCTCGAGGCTCCGCTCCTGAACCGATCGATCCTCGTCCTGTTCGACGCGTCTCAAAGGCCGACAATGCGACCTTTTCCAGCCGACTATCGCGTCGGCATATTTTATGGCGCGGGTGCGAGAACTTCAGCTTAAGGGGTTGGCAACGTACGCCGTTTGCTTCCTGTGTCTTGCCGATCTCCATGGCGTCGGCTAAAGAATCCGGATAACTCGCCGTCAACACGATAATCGCAGATAAGAAGTCTTCGAAGATTGCCGATGCCTAGGACATGTTGGCATCCGTTGCGAGAACGACGACGAATCCATCCATGTTTAAGCTGCCGCTGGGCTTTACCGCGCTCTGTGGATCGTTGCCTCTCGCGATGACTGGCGAAGCCAAGCCGTTTGCGTCGGACCCGCACGAAACGATTGTCCATGGGGCCCTAACCCAGCGTGGCCCGGTCGGCGATAGTCAGTGCGAGATCGTCGCCATTACCAACGCGCCAGACGAGACGGCGCGGTTTCCACTTGTCGTGCTCAGCCACGGCAGCCCGCCGGATCCGCGCGATCGCGTAAAGATCGGCCGGTTCCGCAAGACCACACAGATCCGCACGTTCGTCGAACGTGGCTTCGCCGTCATCGTGCCGGGCCGGCACGATGACGGCGCGGAGGGCGGCTCCTATGCAGCGAGCACCTACAGTTGCGGCAACCCGGACTATGACCAAGCTTGCGCCCAGGCCGCGAAAGACATCCTTGCGCCGATCCGCTTCGCGGACACGCTGCCATTCGTCGATCCGACACGCGTTGTACTGGTCGGCCAATCGGCGGGGTATATCAAGCTGCGGACCCAAAAGCCCAGTTGGTCGTGGAGCCACCGTTCGGCCACAACGCACACGGCATGTCACATGCCGACTTCGCCATTCCGATCTGGTTGCATCATTTCGATGAGTTCTTGGAGCCACCGGAGCGGCAACGAGCGCCAGACCACATGTGAGACCCTTCGGAGGCGGTGGCCCACTGAAGCCGCTTGAAACAAATTTTTACCCAAACATTACCGCTCGATGTGTTGCCATGCCGTACGCGGTCTTCCCCTCAGTAATCAACGGATCATCATGCAAAACGACTTCTTCTTTCACTCACGCTTTCAGGCAGCGTCATGTTGTTTGCGGGTTTGCGCAGCGACCATACAACCGGGCAGCGATAGCAAAAATAACTCAGTCCAGCAGACTTCGATACGTATTCCGGAAGAGTCATCGAAGAATATCGTCTTGAACGTTACCGGCTCGAGCATATCGACTGCGGCATCCGACTGGCCACGTTTGCAACAGGAGTGGCACGAAGCAATGGGCGGCGCCGCGACCGATGCAAATGCCATTTTTGCGGATGAAAGCGGGAAGCCGGACGCCCTGGGCAGTACCGGTACGCTCGTCGATGTATATATCAATGACTTCCACTTCGTATCTCCGGGAGCACGCTACGCATTTGGCATCATGACAGGCAACGCTTTCATGGATGCAAGAGTGACGTTCCGTGACCTTCGCACCGGAAAAACCTATGGTGAGCGCTACTACAATACGTCGTCGTCGGCTTGGCAGGGGATCTTCGCCGCGGTGACCGACAAGCAGACTCGTGCAATGGCGAAGCAAATCGTCTCGCAGATAGATCCGCGCTGATTTCTCGCAGAAGGGCGGAAGATCGCTACTTGTCAACATCTTCGACCGCCGCTTCGCGATCACGATTGTGTTGCCGGCAATGCTGGCACGGCGCTAGAACAAACCTCGCGAATCAGTACAACCCGAAACCGAACAGATACGCCTGAGCCGATGGCCCGGCACTTGGGCGCGCTGGCAAGCCTGGCTCAACAGCGGGGACCCCGTGCGGGCAGACTGCATACGTTTCTCATCTTCGGTATCAAGCAAGCTTGGGTAGTCCAGCATGAACATGCCAATGCACGACGAATCAACATCGACAGCTGCGTCATCAACGCAACCCCTCGAGGAGGCTGAAGGCCAGACGGTCATCCTCTCCCGTTTGGGCGATGTCACTTCCCGTCTGTTCCAAAGCCGGCCCGAGCGAGCTCGCGCCTATGAGATCCGTCGACGTCTGATATTCATGTTGTTCGGGCGTGCGAGCAACGTTCTGATGGTCGGGTTAGCAAGCATTATGTGCGGTTCCGTTGCCTTTGCACGTCGCGACGACGGCTTTGTGTTGGCAATGACTATTCTGTGCAGCACGCTGCTGCTCATTCGCTGCGAAATTATCGTTAGCTTTAAACGCCTTACGCAGACAGACGCATGGACTGACCTTGAACAATCGGTCTTGGCTTTTGGAGTTACGGCCGTTGGATCGTCGATTTGCTGGGGAGTTTTAACTTTTTATTGTCTGGCGTACTCCCATGATCCCGTTATCTATCTGATCATGGTCGTGTCCAACGTAGCTACGGCCGGCGCGGTGGCCGCCCGCAATGCGGCGTTGCCGCGTCTTGCCAGGTGGCAGTTGCTAACCAGCTTAGCGCCCGTCATGGCGGGGTCGGTGCTAACCGATGATAAGGGGTACGCGTTGCTAGCCGTGCTGGTTCCCCTTCTGATTATTGGACTTTTCATTCTTGTCGCCGAAACCAATCAGCAGCTTGTAGAACTTTATGAGTCGCAGTTAAAGCTTTCGCTGCTTTCAAATATCGATCACCTCACTCAGATTGCCAATCGACGGTGTTTTGGCGACCATCTCAAAGAAGCGATAGCGGTTTGTCGCGCATCGCAACAACCACTCGCGATCTTGATGATTGACGTCGATTTTTTCAAAGCGTTCAATGATCAATATGGCCATCCCGTCGGTGATGTATGCCTTCAGAGGGTCGCAGCGGTTCTGAACGCGAATCTTAGAAATGCGAACGATCTTGTTGCGCGCTATGGCGGTGAGGAATTTGCGGTGCTGTTGCGCAATGCCAATCAAATTGATGCACGAGTCGTAGCGCAACAATTGTGCGATGCCGTGGTGAATGCGGCACTACCGCATGGCGGTCGAGACGATGGCATTGATGTGGTGACAGTCAGCGTCGGCGCTTCTTCGACGACCAACCTTGGCGAAGGTCCGGAAGCAGTGATCCAGGCAGCCGACGATGCACTCTACCGGTCAAAACGCCGTGGACGCAATTGCGTGAGCTCATGAAAGGCGTTGATAGCAATGGGCATTGGCACCTTGCCGGGACGCTCGCATAAGATCGGGCGGTGAGAAGAAATGATTGCGATGAAAATCATGCGGGCCAGTGGGTTGTATTCGGATTTTGACGAGCTCGAACCTGCAATGAGTAAGCTGAAAATCATGGACTTTTTGTTCAACGCCCGTCACTTCAACCGCGAAATCACAGTCTAGGTTTGCACTGGGACGTCAGTTACAGGCTCCGCCCTGGTTTTGATAATCATATAGCGGGCCTGCCTCCGACCCAGTAGTAGAAAGGCTGGCGTAGCGTCGGGGTGCGGACAGCCGATGAAAGGCCGCACGCGCAACTGGCAGCGCGTAGGTGCTTTGCATCTGAACCCGGATCGCATCGATGACCAAGGCATCGCCCCACAACGCTGTAACCCGGAGAGGAAGCTTGCGATTACCCACAATTTTGGGCGAGTTCGAAACCGAGTTGGATATCGACGAGTCTTCGCAAGCCTCGCCAGATTACTGTGTTGCCAGGAGGAGGATCATTGGCTCGAGCCAGATAGCCGCCCAGTTGGGCGAGTTTGATGGTGTATCGAGTAAGTGGCTCGGCGGTTGAGGTCTTCGCCGTATCTTTAACTAACTGGTCAAGTCGCTGTATTTCATGCGGCGTTAAGGCGACTTCGACCGGGTAGATGTGGCCCGGCTCGATGTACCATGGTTATCCAAAAGATGCGCCAACTTAAAATACAAAATACGGCAATAAGATTGGCCAGTCGGTCCGCCGTGCGCAGCATTGACTCCTCTGCCTTGCATCCCGACTTTAGAATTTTGTGGAACACCTCGATTTTCCATCGCAGTGCGTACTAGTCAAGTTTCTCTATAGCCTGCCTGCGAGAAGTCACGGGTAAATTGGTGATCGGCTTCCATTCAATTCGCTTCCTGCTCGTAGGTGTACCTCGTTCAAGTGCAAGAATCACCGTCAGATGCAGCGGCGGGTAGCGACGTTGCTTGCCGATTGGAGGCAACACTGTTATGCGACGGTACCGAAGTTCCAGCACCGCTTGATCGGCCTTGCCGCCTTGGTCCCGAACCGCGACCCGATGTACGCCAGCGACTCGTACTTCATCCATCTCGCTTGCAATCGTATGGTTTCCATCGCCCGCGAGTCTGTCGACGCAGGTTCGAACAAGGAAGTTCGTTTGCAGTTCGCGGGCGAGGCAGAAGAGTTCATAAATGTCGCTTTCGCGATCTCCTACATGAACGCAACGCTGAGGTTGGGCAAGCAGTGCGGTGGATTGCCGTAGATTCTCCAACCATCGATAGCTTTCTTTTTCTTCGATCGGAACGCGGGTCGGATTTATCTTGCGCTTGAGTGCGTCACACCCTTTGAACTTCTTCCGGGTCCAAAATTTTATCGCTGCCAGCCCTAACGGAACTCCTTGCGTGGTTACGACGAGACTCGAATGCATCAAGATCCCGCAAATTGTATGCATTGGGCTTCGCCCTGTTTTGTCCTTTCGACTTGCGACCTTATGTGTCGAGCCAATTAGCTCAGGTCGCTCACGTTTGTACGAGAATTCAGTGGTGTCCTGCAATATCAGTATGGGACCTTCCGACGCTGCAAATCGGCTTTGGGTCGCTTCGAAATGGCTGCCCAAAATATCTTGTTCACTGACTTTGGGATTGGAGAGAAATCGATAGGCCGCTTTCGTGTTGCACCAGTCCTGAAAAGCCATCGGAATGCTCTGCCCCATGCATGTCCACAAGCGTTCCAAAACTAACCGAAATCTCTTGCCCAGACGTTCGTCGCGAAATCGACTTCGACCAACTTCCTCGTCCAGCCACCCGTCGGCTTCCGACGATGCACGCTTGCCGCCTTCGTCCCTTGTCTTCGTCATCGCTCTGTCTCGTTGACTATACGTTTAACGAAGTTAACAGAAAGGGCCAATTGTTAACAGAGGTAAATGCCCAAAATTGTGGGTAATCGCAAGTACAAAGGACCGCATACGCAGAACTGCAGTCGTACGACTTCCCAGAAATGATTCGCCAACGCGACCAATTGCTGATTCAACTGCTGGAGGCAAAGCGAAATCTTTCTCAGATTCCGTAGGTAAACGAACCTGAAGCCGAATAGAGTTTGGTCGCAGGTCTCGGGCCGAGGTGGCACTCGTTGAAACTATCACTTCGCGCGCGAGATAAGATGTTCCTCGTGCCGCTTGGCGATGCGAGGGAAAATCTGGATCAACGTTGCGCTGCTGCAATTCTCCGAGTACTGCGCGAGCAGCTCGCGCAAGGCGTGGATCCGCTGAGGTAGCCCGTTCGAAAAATCAAGCCGGTCGACGCCCAGCAACAAACGGCGTCGTGAGTATTCCTCCCGCACGCGTGAAAACGTGTCAAGCCCCTCTTTCGCCTGGGTTAGATTGACGAACTGTCTACGTCGATACCGATCGGATACGCAAACTGACGAGGCATTCGTGCCGCGGGCTTAGGCGAGATTGTGCGACCAGCTAATGATCCACGTCACCGACACGACCCCCCTCCGCGATATCACACGTTATGAGTCAGGCGAACGTGGGTCTCGTTGATGTCGGTCGTCGCGGTCACCCCAAGAAGCCCCATGTCGCGAAGGACCTCCTCGCGAAGCAGCTTAATAGCGTGAGCAACTCCAGCCTGTCCTCCAACTGCAGCGGCATAACCAAAGGGTCTTCCTACGAAAACAAACTTCGCACCAAGGGCCAGCGCTTTGATGACATCGGTTCCCCGCCGTATACCACTGTCCAGCATGACGGGAATGGCAGGTACAGCCTCAACTACCTCACGTAGCACGGAGAGCGGCGCCGCAGCGCCGTCAAGTTGCCTGCCCCCGTGGTTAGAGACGATGACACCATCAGCCCCGGCATCGACCGCCATCCGAGCGTCCTCCGCATTGAGTATGCCTTTTATGACCAAGGTGCCGGGCCACATCTTGCGTACCGCAACGAAATGTCTCCACGTCAAATGCCCTCGGTCGGAAAAATCACGCAGCACGTTCGCAGACAGAATCGGTGCACCGCGTTCCGCATAGTTGTTCTCGAAGTGAGGCATGCCGTGCGCGGCAATCGTCCTCAGGAATGTGCCGAACAGCCAGGCGGGATGCGTAACGCCATCCCATGCGAGGCGTATGGATGGTCTCAGCGGGGTCGAGAATCCAGTTCGGATATTGTTTTCACGGTTGGCTGCAACTGGTGTGTCAACAGTTATCACCATTGTCTTGTATCCTGCCGCCTTGACGCGCTCGATTAACGCGGTGATACGTGACTCCTCACCCGGTAGGTAGCACTGAAACCAGGTGTCTGGATTCTCTTTGATGATTTCCTCGAGACGTATCAGTGACGAACCGCTCATAATCATCGGAACCTTGCCCGCACTGGCAGCGGCTGCCATTACTGCGTCTCCGCGGTATGCGAACAGCGCGCTGAGTCCCATAGGTGCCAGACCAAACGGAGCCGCATATGTCGCTCCAAAGAGATTGGTGTTCGTCGAACGCTTCGAAACATCCACGAGTACTCTCGGCACAAAGCTATACGAACGGAAACTGTCGCGAATTGATATTAGCGATGCGTTTTCTTCGACCGCTCCAGAAACATAACCAAATATGGATCTGGGAAGGTGACGCTTCGCCACTGCCTCAAAATCGTTAAGACTGAGAATTGTCTTAAAGCGGGATCTGCCTTCAACTGTGTCGTTCATCGTCAGTTCAGAAAAGTGCGCGGTGAAACCGAGGTCAAGCCGCGTAGCCGAGGGAGAGCGTGTAATCGACCTCTTCCTTCGCTACCTGCGCCAAGGCTGAAATAAATGACCGTGTATCGTCGGTGCGCCAACGAAAGCAGTACTCGATGCTTGGCAACTCCGGAACGCTATTGAATGCATTGAGCAAGCCACCATCGACCAGGTTACGCATGAAGAATCGCGGCAAAAAACTGATGCCTACATCGGCCAATGTCAGACCGACGATAGCGCTCAAACTATTGCACGCCAAAATCCGTCGACCGTGAACACTGTTTGAAGATGCCCACGTTTCGTATGCCGCAGTGAGACGTGACTCCGTTGTCATTGTCAATATCGGATGTCGGGCGATTTCCGTCGCACTAAGCAAGGTGCCGGCAGGGATGCGTTTCGGTGAAGACATCCATGCGAATTCGAGGACCGCGAGGGGAACCGAAGTGAGCATAGGGTTATCTGTGACCCCTTGCGGCAGGATTGCAAAGTCAATCTCTCCACGTATCAGTCTCTTCTCCAAGCCGGCCGCCAGGTCAACATAGGGCTCCAAGGCCAAGTCAGGATGCTCCGATGTAATCCGCGCGACGAACTTCGGGAACCATGTCAGCGCAGTCAGCTCACTGACCCCGAAACGACACAACCCGGAAAGACGCAGCGGGGTGCTCAGCAGTTGATGGATTTCCCCTTCAAATTGGAGAATCTTATGAGCATGACCAAGAATTCTCGTACCGTGTTCAGTTAATACGGACCGTTGTGCCGACCGGTCAAATAACGGAACGTTAAGCGCCGCCTCAAGTTCCGCGATTCGTTTTGAGAGCGTTGATTGAGTTACGTTGAGGCGTGTGGCCGCGACTGAGAAACTTCCCAAGCTCGCTGCCCAGTAAAAAGCCTCAAGTTGTTTGAGCGTCATATGGTGTTCCAAAACCTACAAGGCGAAATCGGATCGACGTGATTTCTCATTATAGGAGCGCGTGTGCGCTTAAGCCGGAGAGCTGGCTAGACGAACACGTAACCTCTCGCACTACGCGCTTCGCTCGACGAGCGGCTTGTCCCGTATTTGGCTCAATGCAGTGTCTGCTTCGCTATCTTTTAATCCCGCGATGCGCGGCTCGATGATACTGAGCAGCAAGAGGAAGGTTGCAGCGGAGCAAGCAGCCAGGAAAGCGAACACCCATGGCCAACCAGACTGATCCAGAATGAGCCCAACAATGAACGGTGCAAATGCGCCACCCAGCGAGCCACCAGTATTCACGATAGACGCAGCGAGCGGCACCTTGTCGCGGGTAGCAATCCCCATCGGATACACAAGAAATGTCGAGTAACCAAGATTCAACAACACGCCTGCCGCAAAAAAGAGCAGAGCCAGCAACACAGGGGTATTCGGCGCATAAAGCAGCGCGTACATCATGCCCACGGTCGCGACCGAAGTAATCAACATTACCGGCTTGCGGCGACCTGCAAACACTCTGTCCGAAAGCCAACCTCCCACAAGATTGCCGACGATGGCGCCAACCCAAGGAGCGGATGCTACTGCCCCCATCTTCAACACTGAGAAGTGCTTCACGCTAACAAGATAAGTCGGCACCCAAGTCATGATGGCGTACGTGATGCCCACCAGAAAAAAGTACCCCAACGCGCATCCCCACACGTTCCACGATGTCAACACCGCGCGGTTTGTCGAAAGCAACGAGACCGTCTTCGTGCGAATCATGCGGTCGATCCATGACGGCTTGAGCCGAGCGGCGCCCTCTTTGGTGGATCCCACCGCAACCGGAATTGGAGCCGGCGCTTTAATGTAATCGACCTCGCTTTGCGAAACAAACCTGGAGGCTTTCGGTTCGTCGCGGACCAGCCAAAACCAAAGGACAGCACTGATTAGTCCAGGAACAGCGAAGATGAAAAACACGTCTCGCCAGCCGAACTTCAGCAGCAGTAGCGCACAAAGCGGCGGAACGAACGCGGGTGAAAACTTTATGGCCGATATGAAGACGCCGGCAGCCAACCCTTTTTCTTGCGAAGGAAACCAACGATTAATGATTGAAACAATGCCGATGTTGATTGGCCCCTCTGCGACGCCGAGGATTGCTCGAGCCGCTTTCAACTGGAAAACGCTACCAGCAAGGCCCATAAAAAGTGTTGAAAGCGAGGTCAACACCATCGACCCGACTAGAATTCCTCGGATCCCGACCTTACTAAAAAAGTATCCAGACGGAATTTGAATCACCGCGTAGCCGAAATAAAACAGGCTCGCCATCGCTCCAATATCGGTGTTGGAGAGGTGGTATTCATTTCGAATTGTCGGGATGACAACCCCCAGATTTGCCCGATCCGCACCGGCAATCATGTAGGTCAAGAAAATCATCGCGAGAACGATCCATCGATAGCCCGTCCGGGCGTCGCTCTTGTCTTCCATTGGTGTCTCCTTCCTAGGCCGGTCGGTGCTCATCGCTTTTTGTGACCGTGACTCATCCTAGAGATCTCCTTTCATGTCGAAAAGCGACTTTTGTCGATGGATAGACATGCCGTTTTGGAATGACGGGCAATCGCCTATTGACAAAATTCGAGCACGTTTAGTTGGCCATTGCCAACAATTAAGACCCGCACGCACTAGCGTTGACTTGAAGCTCTACATGTCAATAAGGGTTCGACCTGACAGTCGAGAAATGACTAGTCCACTTTCGAAAAATGTCGCTACGTCGCCGCCCAAACTCGCTTCTATATTTGCTCCAGGTAACAACGCCAATAACGGAAAAGCACATGAAAGTTTTCGTCATGGACCCGATAGACGGTAGCGCCGTGCAATCGCTATCGAGATTCCACACGGTCGTGGACTACCCCGCTTCTCGCAATGAAGACTGGCATGCACATGCCGACGCGGTCGTGGTAAGGACCTTTGAGGTTCGGGCGACGGATTTCGCTAAAGCGCAAAAATTGAAGATTGTCGCCAAGCATGGAACAGGCGTGGACAACATTGACCTCGAGGCGGCGTCCGGGGCGAACGTCCTGGTCACAAACACCCCTGGAGCCAACGCAAACGCTGTCGCCGAGTACGCGCTGGCAATGACATTGGCTGTTGCACGTAAAGTCTCACTCGCTGATCGGACGCTCCGGAATCAGCAAAAGGGCACCTTGCAAAACGGCATGGAGTTGCATGGCAAAACTATCGGCTTTCTCGGCCTCGGTGATATCGGCAGCCGGACTGCGCGATTGTTCAAGGCGGCTTTTGACGCGACGATTCTCGCTTACGACCCCTACGCACCCGACTCTGTCTTTGAGGCGCTTGGAGCCGTTCGCATTTCAAGCATCCACGAACTGTTACCGCGCTGCGACGTCGTCAGCCTGCACCTCCCTCTTCTGGCAAGCACGCGTAACCTCGTCGGAGAGGTTGAATTCGCACTGATGCGCGATTCCGCGTTGTTCATCAACGTCGCCCGCGGAGGCATCGCGGATGAAGGCGCCCTGTATTCCGCGCTCGAAAGTGGACGCATCGCCGGAGCTGCGAGCGATGTCTTCGAGAAGGAACCTGTTCAGGCATCGCACCCGCTGCTGCAGTTGAACAACTTTGTCGCTTCCCCCCATATTGCGGCGAGTAGCAACGAGTCTCTCCAACGAATGGGAGCCGCAGCGGCTGCCGCCGTCATTGATGCGTTAGCGGGCCGCAATCCAGCACATCAGATTCTTCCGAAGCCCGAGCTTCTCCATACTCCGTCTTAAGGTAATCCCATGAAAACAAGCAAGTTTAACGGAACGGCATCATTCGAACGCGTCACACCGGAACAGGTCGAGCGAGCTCGAGAGTTTCAGTCCGCGGTTTTGTGCGACGTGGCTGGCCGTCGTGGTGCGTTGCACGCGCGAATCCAGCCGCTTGTCTCAAAAATGATGGTCGCCGGCCCGGCATTTCCTGTGGAAGCGAGGCCCGGTGACAATCTGATGTTCCATGTGGCACTCGCCCTTGCGAAGCCTGGCGACATCATTGTGGTTGACGGGAAAGGTTACGAATCAAGCGCGCTCTTCGGCGAGCTGATGGTGACGCAAGCTATCGCCGCAAAAATCGGCGGATTGGTCGTCGACGGCGCCGCGCGCGACTTAGATACGTTGTGCCATAGCACAATGCCGATATTTGCCGCCGGACGCAATCCCGCAGGCCCAACGAAGGGCCTGGACGGGCGTATCGGTGTTGCTATTTCGCTGGGCGGCGTATCTGTTGAACCGGGCGACCTTGTCGTCGGCGATTGCGACGGCGTGGTAATCATCCCACGTGCAGACGTCGAAAAGGTGTTGCTAGCAGCTGAAAAGAAGGTTGCGGCAGAGGCGCAGCGCTTGAGCGAAATCAAAGAGGGCATTCTCGTTTCTCCGTGGCTTGACGATGCACTGCGCGCAGCCGGTGTCATCGGCGCGGATGAGACACTCGAGTAAAAGCGGTCAACTAAAAAACAAATAACGCACGGAGACAATGCAATGCATCGCAGATACTGGATTTACCTTTCTCTGTTTTCACTCACGGTTATCAACTACATAGACCGTGTTGCTCTGTCCATTGCATCGTCTCAAATCAGCAAAGAGTTTTCCCTCACGCCGGTCATGCTCGGCTATTTGTTTTCCTCATTCTTGTGGCTGTACTTCCTCGCTTTAATTCCAATGGGCCTGTTGGTCGACAAGTTCGGAACACGGTGTCTAAACGCTTGGGGAATTGGCTTCTGGTCGCTTGCGACCGCGCTGACCGCATTGACCGGCGGCTTCTTCTCGCTTCTGGCAACCCGTTTATTCATGGGGCTTGGCGAGTCCACGTCTTACCCGGCTGGCGGCAGAGTACTGCGGGAATGGGCGCCGGCGTCCGAGCGCGGCATCGCGACATCGATTTTTCATGCTGGAAGTCTGCTAGGCCCGGCCATCGGTGCACTGGGTCTAGGGTGGGTAGTCACTACCTATGGGTGGCGTGTTGCGTTCGTGCTGGCCGCATCGACGGGCTTCATTTGGTTAGCCGCGTGGCTAATCTGGTTTCGCCAGCCAGAAGATGCGACCTGGCTGCGAGCTGAAGAACGGGACCACATCCTGAAGTCACGTGATTCCGAGGCGACTTCGAATCGCGTTGCGCCTGAGCGCCTCGGCTTCGCAACACTGATTCGTTCGAAAACCATTTGGGCCATCGCATTCGCTCACGGTTGTGCCGTCTATGCTACATACCTTTTTCTGACGTGGATGCCCAGCTACCTGCAAGCGGAGAAAGGGATGAGCGCTGCGCGAAGCGGACTATATACAGCGCTTCCGTACGCAGGTGCCGCTTTGTTGGGTGTCGTCGTCGGCTTGTTTAGCGACCGTTATCTGCGAGCAAAGCCAATGGCAAGCGGACATCGCAGGAGAGTTGTCGCGTTTTGCCTCCTGATGTCGTCCCTCATCCTGCTGATTCCTCTGGTGAACGAGCTCTGGTTGGTGATGCTGCTCCTCACGCTGTCTTTGGCGGGCTGCACGTCAGCGGTTGCATCGAATATCTCTCTCGTCAATGACCTGCTGCCCTCAAAGCAAGACTCAGGAACAGCGATAGCCATTATCAGCACGGGTGGTAACCTTTTTGGGTTGATCGCACCGATTGCGACTGGATACGTTGTCTCGACAACCCACAGCTATCATGCGGGCTTTGTGATAACCGGCGTGCTTGTTTTGGCAGCCGCCGCGGTCACACTCTCACTTACTAAGCGGCCCGTTGCTGCAAATGAAAGGATTGGTGATGTTCGCTTTACCAAAAACGCTTGAAGCACGGCCATTCGCCCGTTACCCGGATGAACTGCGCACCGGAACAGACCAAAGTGAATGGAACGCGGGCCAGCCCGCAGGTCTTGCGGCCACCAGCTTCTTGGAAGGGCCTTCGTTTGACCGACACGGGATTCTGTGGTGCGTCGATATTCCGAACGGCCGAATCTTGAATATCGACCAGCACGGGAAGTTCTCGGTTGCAGTCGAATACGATGGGTGGCCAAACGGGCTCAAAATTCGTAATGATGGAATGGTCTTCATCGCCGATTACAAGCACGGCATTATGGTTCACGAACCCGAGTCGAAGGTAGTCAAACCATTCCTCGTTCGCGCGGGCATAGAAAGGTTCAAAGCGGTGAACGATTTGTTCTTCGCGGAAAACGGCGACCTTTTCTTCACCGACCAAGGCCTTACTGGACTTCAAGACCCAACCGGTCGGGTATTTCGCGTCAAGCCCGATGGGAAAATAGATTGCCTGCTTTCGAACGTACCTAGCCCGAACGGCCTGGTGATGAACCTGCACGAGGACATGTTGCTGCTTGCTGTTACCCGGGCGAATGCAGTCTGGCGTGTACCTATCACGAGTGCCGGGGTCGCAAAGGTCGGAACCTTTATTCAACTATCCGGGGGTATCGGGCCGGACGGCCTTGCGCTTGATGCCTCAGGCGGTCTGCTCATCGCCCATGCCGGCATGGGTGCCGTCTGGGTCTTCAACGCAAGGGGCGAGCCTACTTTCAGGGTAAATATACCCGATAACCATCTCTCTACGAATGTCGCCTTCGGTGGGCCCGAGAACAAGGATATTTTCGTGACTGAATCTGCGAGCGGTCTGATATATCGTGCAACTTTGGAGGTCGCTGGCAAACCCATGGCGTCCCATGTGAACGGCGGTCAGAAAGCGACACTAGATGGCGGCGTCGATCAGAAACGCTAAATGACTTGTTCTTCAGAACGGGGGTTTCGACGGCTGGCGGAGGTGCAGACGCACCCGGTGCTGCTTGCTTCTGACGGGGGTGACGCAGAGGGCGGGATGCGGTAGAAGATGGTTTACCTACCGCCGAACAAACAGGTCCGACACCGGCCCAAACTGCCAGGTTCATTCCGGTGTCGAACCCAACACGCGTACGACGGGGCATGAGTGTGCGCCAAGTATTGCACGCCTAGTCAGCCCTGTCGATATTGCATCGGCATTGACGGGGATTCTCGATGCCGGCGTCAGGCCGACTGTTCGTGTGCGTGCGCTGCCGGGCGCAGGTCATCGTTTGCCGCCGTTGCGACCGCGGCCAAATCTATTGCAATAACGACTGCGCCGAGCTTTCGCGCCATTCCAGCATGCGCGAGGCCGGCCGACGCTACCAGCGCAGCCGCCATGGCCGCTTTGCACACGCCGAACGGATGCGCCGCTAACGCAGCCGCCAAGATAAAGTGACGCATCACGGTTCCGCCAAGCCTGCCGCCGGTGCTCTAATGGCACCGACTTCGACAACGTCGGCGGGCACAGCACCGGCACCCGTCACCGCCGCGCCGGTGCCTGAGCATTGCCACTTCTGCCAATGCGTCTGTTCGGGCTTCGTACGCCTTGGGCCACTTCGCCGTCGGGTTTTCCATGATGTTTGCATTCCTACGCATTACACAGGACATGACTCATGCGCCCCGATCTTGTCACTCATCGCCACAACCTGTTGATGTGCGGCGGCGTACAGCCCATGTCGGTGTTGCCGCAGCAATTGCACCAGTAAGCGCACCTTGTGTTGCCGTACTTCCAGCGGCAAGTGCGTCCACTGCGATGTCTTCGGGTAGCGGTTCATTACTTCGTATTCCAGCTCACTCTCAAGGACGCCGCGAACGCCATGGGCGCGAGGTCAACCTTATGAAACCCTCAGACGTCAGCATTGCGCTTCTTACAGAACGCCTCGGTATTCTTGAGGCTGAGCACGCAGTCCGAAAAACGATGCAGCGCTACATGACCCTATGTGACGTGCCGTCGAACGCCTTCGATCAACACAAGTTAGCCTCTCTATTTCATACCGATGCAATTTGGGAAGGCATTGGTCAGCAATATACGCATCGATACGGGTGCCTAAAAGGACGCGAACATATTATATCGATGCTAGTGCAGTACCTGCCCCCCGCTCTTCATTTCGATATCAATGTACATTTTCTTAGCTCCGAGTGCATCGAGGTAGAAAACGGACAGGCGACGGGTCACTGGCTTCTTTTACAAGTATCCGGTATGTCGATACATGTTCAGAGTTGATAGCGGCAAGACTTCAAGTGGATTTTATACCCGCACCGAACGGAATCGACTGGCTAATTAAACATTTCCGGACGGAGCGTCTGGTCGACGCCCCATGGGATGTAAACCCTCGCCCAGCGAACCTTAAGAGGACTTGAGTATGCATGAATTCATCCGTGACTTTCCGTGCGATGGGCCAGACCCGTTGATCGCAATCAAAGATACGATTGACATCGAAGGCTTTCCAACCACAGCCGGCAGCCGCGCCCTAATGAACGCTTCGCCGGCCAAACAGCACGCAAAGGTTGTCGAGTTAATACTCGCTGCGGGATGGCAGATCACCGGAAAAACGAATATGCACGAACTCGCCTTCGGAATGACCGGCATCAACGAATACTTCGGGACACCAACTAATCCCCAGGATGAAAGGCTTATCCCAGGGGGATCCTCAAGTGGATCTGCCGCGGCAGTTGGACTTTGCCTTGCTGACGCTGCGCTTGGCACCGATACCGGTGGGTCCATCCGAGGGCCAGCGGCTTGTTGCGGCGTGATAGGCTTTAAACCGACCTTCGGACGAGTCGATCGGCGGGGTGTCGCCCCGAACGAAACCACGCTTGATTGCCTTGGCCCCTTTGCACGAGAGATGCGCGTTGTTACAGACGTGACGGCGGTGATTGCCCCGACATTCAATGCAAATATGGCCCACGAGGCGTTGCATGTATGCCACGTCGGAGTTGTGACGGTCGATGCAGAGCCCGAGATTGTTGAGGCCGTTTGGTCTGCGCCGAAGGCCGCGGGCTTCTCTCAGCGCGCGATTGACTTACCGGGATTCCAATCCGCTTTTCTTGCTGGACTAACGATCATCAATGCGGAGACGTGGTGCGCATTTGGACACTTAGTGGAAACGCAATTGCTAGGTCTCGACGTGACGAATCGCCTTATTGCCGCTGCGTCGACAACGCACGTACAGATTGCAGCCGCTGAGCAGATTCGTGAAGAATTCTCGGCGGCGGTAGATCGCGCGCTTGAAGAAGTGGATGTGCTCATAC
>NZ_JNFG01000062.1 GCF_000729995.1 Caballeronia sordidicola
CATTTCTTTGTCCAAAGCGACAAAGAAACGAAGCAAAGAAAACGCTTTCAGAACGAGGGCTCGTAAGTTGACCTAGCGTGCAGTTTCCGCGTTTTTGGCACCCCAAAAGCACGGTGCTCGCCAGAACCACCGATGTGTGAAACCCTCTTTCTCCGAACACGGATACCCACACGCTTCGCCACCGGTGACTGAACCTGCCAAAGGTTCACCCCGCGCTATCCGCGGACAACCACCCACCGAAAATGAACTCGTGCCGAACCACGTCGCCAACCCACCTCGAAACAAGGCGCTCGGATAGATGAGGCCCCACGAACAAAAATAACCAGGCAAATCATGCCGGCCAAGCAGCTAACCCATGAAGACCTGTAGCGGGAAATACGCGTGAGGCCGTGCGGGTTTCCTTGGCAAGGGTGTTTGCCCGAGAGCGTACGGGGCGAAGCGTGTGCGTGTAAGAATTCGCGAGAAGGAGGGGTTCACACATCCGTCGTTCTGGCGAGCACCGTGCTTTTGGGGTGCCAAAAACTTAAAAACTGCACGCTAGGTCAACTTATGAGCCCTCGTTTTGAAAGCGTTTTCTTTGCTTCGTTTCTTTGTCGCTTTGGACAAAGAAATGACGTGCCGCCACGCACAGTGGCTAACAGTGATAAAGAGAAAATCCGACTCAAGCAGACCACTAAGGCCGAAAGCACCAACCCGGCATAGACCCCGACCGCTAACCCCAGAACCTGGCCCCCCCAACTCCCGCCCCCCGACCACTAACTCAAGTGCGAACGAAAAAAATCACCCGTTCATGTAAGCCAAAAGATTCGCCCGCGTCACCGCAGCCTCGCCCTCGAGCCATTGCGCAAACTCCTGCAAGACCGGCGAAGGCGCCGGCCGTTCCGGATAGATCAGATAATACGAAGCCCCGCTGGGCACACAAAGCGAAAACGGCGTGATGATCCTCTGCGCCCGCAAGTCCTCTTCGATCAGCGACAAATCCCCAATCGTCACGCCCAACCCCTGCATGGCAGACGAAATGGCGAGATCGAGCGTATCAAAGTGCTGCGCTTTCGATGACGGCAATCCCTTATACCCATACGCTTCCAGCCATCTAATCCAGTCCCGCCGGTCACGCGTGGGATGCAACAAGGTTTGATCGGCAAGATCATCGGGCGTAGCAGCTGCAGCGCCAGCCGGGCGCTCCTTCCACAAGCCCGGCGCACACACCGGTGTCAGCACTTCATCGAACAGATGATGCGAACTCACGCCCTTTAACGTCGGCTGTCCGAACACAATCGCGGCATCGAACTGCTCGGCGTTGAACTCCACCCCATGCGACACCGCCGCCGTCACCTCGATCGCAAGCTCCGGCCGCTCATTCTGCAACCGGATCACGCGCGGCAAAATCCAGCGCATCGCGCATGTGGGACATTTCACCCGCAACGTGCCCGACTGCGCCCCGCTACGCTCAAGCGCCTCCGTAATCTGTGCCAGTGCCTGCTGCAATGGCGCGAGCAGCATCGCGCCATTGGGCGTCAGCGCGAGACCGCGCGGTTGGCGCACGAACAACGAATAACCCAGATGTGCCTCCAGCCCGGAAATCTGCCGGCTGACAGCGCCTTGCGTGATGTTGAGAACATCGGCGGCACGGGTAAAGTTCAGTCGCTGCGCCACGACCGCGAAGGTTTTAAGCACATCCAAAGACGGCAGCGGTTTCATTGTCGGATCTCGTAAGCCATGAGCTGGGTTCATGGCTAGTATGACAAACTTTCGATTGTCCGCGCTTTATTGCTGCTGTCGAATGACAATCGATACTTGTATTCAGTCCTCCGGAGACGACCGTCGTGAAAAGTGCCTGGACCCCCGCGTCGAAGCTGCCGAATGTTGGCACGACCATCTTTACCGTGATCGGCCAGCTCGCCGAGGAACATCAGGCGCTGAATCTTTCGCAAGGCGCGCCGAATTTTGCCTGCGATCCGAAACTGGTGGACAACGCGGCGCAAGCCATGCGCGCCGGGCATAACCAGTACGCACCCATGGCGGGCGTGCCCGCGCTGCGCGATGCCCTTGCGCTGAAAACGCAGCAACTCTACGGCGCCACTTACGACCCGGGCAGTGAAATCACCGTGGTGGCAAGCGCCAGCGAAGGGTTGTACGCGTCGATCAGTGCGCTCGTGCATCCCGGCGACGAAGTGATCTACTTCGAACCGTCATTCGATAGCTACGGCCCCATCGTGCAATTGCAGGGTGCAACGCCGATCCCGATCAAGCTCTCGCCGGTGGATTTTCATATCGACTGGGATGAAGTGGCCGCGGCCATCACGCCGCGCACGCGCATGATCATCGTCAACTCGCCGCACAATCCGTCCGGCAGCGCGTTCACCGTTGAAGACATCAACCGCCTCACGGCGCTCACGCGCGATTCGAAGATCATCGTGCTTTCCGATGAAGTGTATGAACACGTTGTCTTCGACGGCGCGCTGCATCACAGCATGGCGCGTTATCCGGCGCTGGCCGAGCGCAGTGTGATCGTGTCGTCGTTCGGTAAGTCGTATCACGTGACCGGTTGGCGCGTCGGCTTCACGCTCGCCCCGGCCGAGCTGACCGAAGAAATCCGCAAGGTCCACCAGTTCATGACCTTCGCCGCCGATACCCCCATGCAGATCGCGTTCGCGCAAGCACTCGGCGACGCATCGAGCTATCTCGGTCTGGGCGAGTTTTATCAGAAGAAACGCGATCTGCTCGCCAAAGCGCTCGCCGGTTCGCGCTTCGAACTCTTGCCGAGTGCAGGCAGCTTCTTCATGCTGGCGCGCTTCGGTGCGTTCTCCGATGAATCGGACAGCGACTTCGTGCTGCGCCTGATTCGCGAAACCCGTGTCGCGACCATTCCTTTGTCAGCGTTCTACACAGACGGTACGGACAACCGAATCATCCGTCTCAGCTTCGCCAAGGATGACGACACGCTGCGCGAAGGAGCACGCCGCCTGTGCGCGGTTTAGTGCTGGTTTGAACTCCATTCAACTTCTACCAATAGAGACACGCTCCATGAAGAAAACCGCTCACGCATTGACGGCCGCGCTTTTGCTGGCTGCCTCGGTATGCACCACCGCCGCGTACGCGGCCGAATCCGATACCTTGCGCTACGGCGTGGAAGCGCAATATCCGCCGTTTGAATCGAAGGCGGCATCGGGTGAATTGCAGGGGCTGGATATCGATGTCGGCAACGCGGTGTGCGCCACGGCGAAGATGAAATGCGTGTGGGTCGAGACCTCGTTCGACGGTTTGATCCCGGCCCTGCAAGGCCGCAAATTCGACGCAATCAATTCGGCGATGAATGCAACCGATCAGCGCCGCCAGGCCATCGACTTCACGACGGTGGTGTATCGCGTACCTACGCAACTGATCGCGAAGACGGGTAGCGGACTCGAGCCGACGCCGGCTTCGCTGAAGGGCAAGAACATCGGCGTGTTGCAGGGTTCGATCCAGGAAAGTTTCGCCAAGGCGCATTGGGCGAATGCAGGCGTGAATGTCGTGCCGTACCAGGATCAGAACCAGGCTTATACGGACCTGAAGGCCGGCCGTCTCGACGGCACGCTGGTCCTCTCTGCCGCCGGGCAATCGGGCTTCCTGTCCAAGCCTGACGGCGAGGGATACAGCTTTGTCGGCGGCCCCGTCAGCGACGACAAGATCCTCGGCAGCGGCATCGCCTATGGGATCCGCAAGGACGATGCCGCGCTGAAGCAGCGACTGAACACGGCGATTGCGAAGCTCAAGGCGGACGGAACGATTGCCAAGTTCGCGAAGAAGTATCTTGGCGACATCGACGTGTCAGCCAAATAAAGTTAGCCCGAAACAGGGGATATCCGAAGTCGATGGAAGCGCCGCCCAAGGGTTGATAGCTGGATGAAAGCCTCTGCCTGATCAGCGAGGTTTTTTGAACGCTGGCACACTGCGGCCTTCGATGTTGGCACAATCGGCCGCTGCGTTTCGTTTCGTTTCATTTCGCGGCCGCTCTATCCGGATATCCCATGAGCACTGCGCCTGCCGCATCGCCTGCGCCCTCCCCGCCGCCGCCGTTGAAAGGCGGCCAACTGGTTCTCGCAACCTTGGCCGTCGCGCTCGCCACGTTCATGAACGTGCTCGATTCATCGATCGCGAACGTCGCCATCCCGACTATTTCCGGCAATCTCGGCGTGTCCGTCGATGAAGGCACATGGGTCATTACCGTATTCGCCGCGGCCAATGCGGTCTCTATTCCGCTGACCGGCTGGCTGACCCAGCGCGTTGGGCAGATCAAACTTTTTGTTGGCGCGATTCTGTTATTCGTGATTTCTTCGTGGCTTTGCGGGCTCGCACCGACCTTGCCGATCTTGCTCACCGCGCGGGTTTTACAAGGCGCCGTTGCCGGGCCGTTGATTCCGCTGTCGCAGGCAATCTTGCTGGGTTCGTATCCGAAGGAGAAAGCGTCAATGGCGCTTTCCTTATGGGCGATGACCGCCGTGGTCGGGCCGATTGCAGGGCCGGCTCTGGGTGGCTGGATTACCGACAGGTATAGCTGGTCGTGGATCTTCTATATCAACATTCCCGTCGGCATATTCGCCGCCAGCGTCACGTGGATGATTTATCGCAAACGTGAATCGGCGACGCGTAAAGCGCCTATTGACACGATCGGACTCATCTTGCTGATTGCGTGGGTGGCGTCGCTGCAGATCATGCTCGATAAGGGACGCGACCTTGACTGGTTTTCATCGCCGACAATTGTCTGGCTGGGGATCATTGCAGTGGTTACCTTTGCGCTCTTTGTGGTCTGGGAATTGACCGATGCCAACCCCGTCGTCGATCTTCGGCTGTTCGCCGGGCGGAATTTTTTTGGGGGAACGGTAGCCATTTCCGTGGCGTATGGGGTGTTCTTCGGCAACCTCGTTTTATTGCCGCAATGGATGCAGCAGTATCTGAATTACCGTTCCGTCGATGCCGGGCTGGTGACCGCGCCACTGGGCATCTTTGCGGTGATTCTCGCTCCGGTCATGGGACGTGTTTTGCCCCGGACCGACGCGCGCGTTGTCGCGACCATGGCGTTTATCGGCTTCGCGATTGTGTTTTACATGCGCTCGAACTATGTGACCGAGATCGATACCTGGCATCTGGTCTTGCCGACGCTTTTGCAAGGCATTCCGACGGCGCTGTTCTTCGTGCCCCTGACGTCGATTATTTTGTCGGGGCTGCCGCCGTCGAAAATTCCGGCGGCCGCGGGGTTATCGAATTTTGCGCGGGTCTTTTGCGGGGCGGTGGGAACCTCGCTTGCAGGCAATGCCTGGACCGACAGGATCGCCTTGCATCATGAGCGGCTGACCGAGCAGGCAAATGCCAATAACCCGATCTTCTTGCAGTCACTGCAGGCGTCGCAGCGGGTATTGAATATCAACGAAGCCCAAGCGCGCGGCTTCTTCGATTTCACCGTGAATACGCAAGCCGCCATGCTGGGGCTGGACGATATCTTTTTTGCCTCCGCCATTATCTTCATCCTGATCATTCCGCTGATCTGGATTACGAAGCGGGCGAAGGGCGGCGGGGGCGCAGCGGCGGCGGGCGCGCATTGAGTTTTGTTGGCGCTCGGGGTTGGTCGAACCCGAGCGCGAGCGAAGACCCCACCCCTACTCCTTCCGAAAGGTAATGTGCGAAACCCTCCGCACCATCAGCACCGCCGATAACGCCGCCACTGCGGTCAGCGCCACGCCAATATGAATGGACTGCACGAGCACCTCGCGGGCGCTTTCGATCATCGCAGGCCCATCGAGCCCGGCCGGCACTAGGTCGGCCAGCAACTTCGCCCGCAACACGGAATCGATCAGAATCCGCGGATCGTTGAACCTTGGCAACCACGCGATACTCGCCGGCTCGCCGAGCACTCGCAGCGTGCGCGTAATCACATCCCGGTAATGATGTTGCACGATCACCGCGACCACGCTCGTCCCGAGCATCCCGCCGACCATGCGAGTGGATTGCAGCAACGCTGTGGTAATGCCGAAGCGCTCACGTCCGGCAATCTCCTGCCCGAATACGTTCAGGTTGTTGAGCACGAAACCCAGGCCGATACCAATGCCCGCCATCGGAATCTCAATCCAGATATGCGGCGTGGAAGCGTCGGCAAACGCCAGCGCAATACACGCGAATAGCAGCAACGTGAAACCAATCGACAAGATGAACGTAGGCTTGCGCAAATGAATCACAATGCGCGTGTTGATAAAACTGCCGATGGCAATAAACATCGCAATCGGCGTAGCCAGTAATCCGGCCTCCTGCGGCGATAAACCAAAACCGCCCTGCAGCAAAAGCGGCGCAAAGAAGATCAGCGAAAACATCACGAAACCGGACAGCATGGACAACGTGAATAACGTAACAAGCTGCGGGTCCTTGAAGAGGTCGAGCGGAATGATCGGATGCGTCGCACGCCGTTCGCAGATCAGCAACGCCACTGCGCCGCCGGCCACGCATGCAGCCAGCACCACGTTGCCCACGGTCAGCCCGCTCTTCGGCACGGCTTCAATAAATGCCTGCAAGCCGCCCAGCACCAGCGCAACCAGCACCGCACCCAGCCAGTCGATCTTCACCGCACCCTCACGCGGCCGATGGAAATTCGGCAAATGCGCCCAGATGAAATAGAACGCGGCGATACCGACCGGCAGGTTAATCAGGAATGTCGAGCGCCAGCCCCAATGCTCGCTCATCCAGCCGCCCAGCGACGGGCCCGCGGCGGTTCCTATCCCATAGGACGCCGCCATGACTACCTGCCAGCGGACCCGCAAACGCGGATCAGGAAAGAGATCGGGAATCGACGCGAATGCCGTGCCGACCATCATCCCGCCACCCACGCCCTGCAAGCCGCGCGCGATGACGAGGAACAGCATGTCGTTGGCCACGCCGCATAGCACCGAGGCCGCGGTGAACGTGATCACCGCGGCAATCACGAAGCGCTTTCGGCCGAAATAATCGCCAAGCCGGCCGAATACAGGCACCGTCACCACCGACGCCAGCAAATACGCGCTCGCAATCCACGCGTAATACTCGAAACCATGCAATTCCGCGACGATAGACGGCAGCGCGGTACTGACCACGGTCTGGTCAAGCGCGACCAGCATGTTGACGAGACCAATGCCGAGCATCGCGAGAAGCGCGTTGCGGAAAGGCAGTGGTGAGGCGGATTCTGGGTTAGGAGGCGAGGCAGACTGAGGAGCGGTTTGAGACACGGGCGGGCTAGGAGAGTAAATAGAGGAAGTCAAGAAAAACGATACAAACATCACGCCCCGGATTGTATGACGTCATTATTTCATCCGGTTGGTCAGGATCGCGGGTATGCCGATAAAAGCGGAACATTTATCGGATAAATGCTGTCGTACATTTGTAAGCCGGGCAATCAGGCACGAGCGTTTTTATCGATAAAAAATCGTCTTTTGCATTTCAACCGCTGAAGGAGAACCGTATGTTCAAACGAATCGTCGTGGCTATTGACGGCAGCCGCACCTCGCGCCGCGCATTCGAATCCGCGCTCGAACTCGCCGTTACGCACGGCGCGGTGCTGCAGCCCTATTACGTCGTCGAAAACGCACCGGTTTACTACGACGTGCCAGGCTACGACCCCTCCATCCTGCGTGACGAGCTCGCCAACCAGGGCGCCAAACTCGCCGCCGAAGCGAACGCCGAGATGAAACAGCGCGGCGTGCAAGGCGCAGTGGTGATTGCCGAGGGTTCATCGGTCGATGATGTCGCGGAGATGGTGCTCACCGCCGCCACCGCGTTCAACGCGGACCTGCTCGTGATGGGCACGCACGGCCGCAAGGGTTTCCAGCGGCTGATCCTCGGCAGTGTCGCGGAAAGGTGCCTGCGCCAGGCAACGCTGCCCGTACTGCTGATTCCCTCGGCCTCCGGGGCCGGCGCCGTGCCTGAATCAAAGCCGTAAAAGCGTTGAGGCGGGGCGTGCGAGCGCCCGGTTGGGCGAGCGACAGCGCTCTCACGCGACGTTTTGCCGCCCGGGGGTAGATCGCATCGATGGGACAATTTCCTTGTTCCAGATCAAAACGAACTAAAAGCGAGCGAGCCATGCAAACCGTCCACGAGACCCCAGTTCCGCTGCCGAGCGCCCCCTCGCGCCACGCCGCTCATTGTTCAACCTGCGCCTTGAAGCACTACTGCCTGCCGCAAGGCCTGTCTTCCGACGACGTCCACAGGCTCCAGAAGGTCATCGTCCACGCCCGCACGATCAAGCGGGGCGAAACCCTGTTTCGCGTCGGCGACACCTTCGACACCCTCTACGCCATCCGCTCCGGCTCGATCAAGACGGTTGTATCGACACCGAACGGAAACGGCCGCGAACAGGTCATGGGCTTGCATCTCGGCGGCGATGCGCTTGGCCTCGAAGGATTCGACAATGGCCGGCACGCGTGCCACGCCATCGCGCTCGAAGACAGTTCGGTCTGCCTGGTCCCCTATGTGCACTTTGAGCGCGCCTGCCGCGAAACCAGTGCCCTCCAGCGCCGGCTGCTGCAGTTGCTGAGCCGTGAAGTCGTCAGGAAGGCGACGCAAACCCTGATCCTCGGCACGTTGCGCGCCGACGAGCGCGTCGCCGCCCTGCTGCTGGACCTCTCCGCCCGGCTAAGCCGCCGCGGGTATGCCGGCAACGAGTTCAACCTGCGCCTCACGCGCGACGACATGGGCAGTTTTCTCGGCATCACGCTGGAAACGGTCAGCCGGACGCTGTCGCGGTTTCAGGCAAAGGGGCTGATCCAGGCAAACGGCAAGCTGATCCAGATCATCGACTTCGACGGCCTGCGCGCGATCTAGCGCTCGATCTGGCGCTCGATCTAATTTCGGTCCCGCGTTTTTGTCCCGCGTTTTTGTCCCGCGTTACTGGCCTGCTTCTGCGGCCCGCTTTCGATCCAAGCAGGCTAGGCATGTCCTCTGCTACGATTTATCGTTCTGCATCGGCCCATGCCCGGAGACAAAGCGAAATGAATCGCGAACCTACCCCGCTGCATCCGCTGCTCGCCCGCCTGCGCGAAGCGCGCCAGATCACCGACGCGGTGTTCGGCATCGTCAAACCCGAGTTCCTGTATGAACGCCCGATCTCCGAGCGGCATCGGATCGTGTTCTATATCGGTCATCTGGAAGCGTTCGACCGCAATCTCTTCGATCAACGCCTCTTCGACCTGCCCAGCCCGAATGCGGAGTTCGACCAGTTATTTGCGTTCGGCATTGATCCCGTCGATGGCGGCCTGCCGAGCGATCAGCCTCACGACTGGCCGTCGCTCGACACGGTCCGCGCCTATGTGCAGCGAATTCGCGATGACATCGATGCGCGTTTCAATCCCGCCGAAATTACAAAGGGTAAAGATAAGCACGACAATTCCAGCGCGCCGGAGGCCACGCCCGAGACGCTTCTGGAGGTCGCGATCGAGCACAGGCTGATGCACGCGGAAACGCTCGCGTACATGCTGCATCAGTTGCCGCTGCATCAGAAAACCGGGCCCGCAGTCACCGAAGACTTGGCGCTACACCCGCTCGACAGTACGACTGCGCGGGAAATGGTCCACGTGCCTGCGGGCAGGACCACGCTTGGCCTTACGCGCGATAGCGGCACGTTCGGCTGGGACAATGAGTTCGGTGAACATGGCGTGGACGTGCCTGCGTTCGAGATGGATCGCTACATGGTGACGAATTCGGACTGGCTGGATTTCATCGATGCCGGTGGTTACGGGCATCGCGATTACTGGCGTGACAGCGACTGGGCGTGGAAGGAACGTGAAGGCATCGACAAGCCGGCGTTCTGGGTGCGCGATGGCTCGTCAGCGGAATTGAAAGGCTCAGCCAAGCACTCGCACTGGAAGCTGCGGACCATGTTCGCCGAGATCCCGTTACCGGCGGACTGGCCGGTGTATGTGAGTCACGCCGAAGCCAGCGCGTACGCGAAATGGGCGGGCAAGTCGCTACCGACCGAAGCGCAATGGCAACGCGCAGCCGAGATGGCCCCGCACGCTCAACAGGGCAATTTCGATTTCCGCCGATGGGAACCGTCACCGGTTCAGGCTCACCCGGAGAATCGCAGCGCGGCGGGTGTGGTTGGGCAGTTTGGCAACGGCTGGGAATGGACGTCGACGACCTTCGGGCCGTTGCCCGGTTTTGAGCCGTTTCCGTTCTACCTGGGCTACTCCGCGAACTTCTACGACGACCAGCATTTCGTGCTCAAAGGCGGCTCGCCGCGAACGGCCGCGTGCATGCTGAGACCGAGTTTTCGTAACTGGTTTCAAGCGCATTACCAGTACGTGTATGCGGGATTCCGTTGCGTGCGTGGGTGACGAATACTCTCAGGAGACCTATGATGCTGCGGTCCGTCGCGCAGCACAGCGAAATGACGAGACGCAGACTCGTGACAGTGCGTCCAGTAAGCGAATCTAGCAGAGTCGGCAGCGAAACTTTGAGTGATCGTGCAGCAGAAGATTTGTCGGGCCATTGATCCTTCACACTTGGGCTCTGATGTGATGGACGACTCCCTCCCTTCGCGACATACTCCTCCTCGACACTCGGCGAAATTCGCCGATACAAATGTCCAAAACACCGATTCTGTCCGCACTCTCTTGCGCCCTGAATCAAAGACGACTGCGCGGTCCCGCTCGGTCTTGCCGGGATCTTGGGGAGTCACACGTCAAGCGGCACGTGTCTTTCATGTGTGCCGCAATGGCGGATGCCGTAAGCGCACACAGCAGCCCAATGGCGCTGCCGACTGCCACGTTCAGCAGGCGCTCGCCTCCAAAAATCCACGGTTTTCCCGCTAATACGAATGCGATTGCCGCACAGGCGCACCGAACGCCGAATGCGAGCGTGTACGGACGAATGCAGATGAGCGTCAGCATTGCGGCGAACACAACGAGCACACGCATAAACAACGCATGAGGGATCATCAACCCGACGACCACGCCGAAGGAAACGCCGACAACGGCCCCGGTAAGCCGGTTGCGAAACTTCTGCCGGGCGCTTGCTGCATTTCCGGTAACGACGCTGGCGGCCGACCAGATCATCCACTGACCATGGTCGACGTGTCGCCATTCGACAAGTACGGCAGCGCAAGCGATCGCGAGCGCGACGGTAATCATCAGTTCGATATATGCGTTGCTCTCGCTGTTTGGGAAGAGGCGAGTCCACTTTGCGAAATGCGCAAGAGTCGGCCGGCCGGTTTCACGCGAGCGAAAGTGCTCGACTGACGCAACGAGCAGGATCGGCAACGCCGCTATCAACAGGAACGGCAGGACCTCAACGCTCCGGGTGATGAGCGCCTGCCGCGTGACGCCTTCCGCACTCTCACAGGCAAGATACAGCGAGGGAATGAACGTGAAGTTGCCGAGCGAGCGCAAGGCGCTGCCGCCCGCGGTCACCAGCACGGATCCCATCCCCAGCAGGACTGTGGCTACGACAAAGAGCAGCGGGTGCGCGAGCGACGCCATCAGGATCACGAAGCCCGCGCTGATCGCCAGAGCGTGCGCGAAGACGCCGAGTGGCGCAAGCTGCGAGTGGTCGAGTGCGATGAGCATCGCGACCGGCACGATTGCAGCGGTGAGCCACTCGGATCTGCCGGATACGAGTGCAAGCAAGAGCAGCGGGACGAGCGCAAACAGGGCGCGACCCAACGCCCGCGCGTCAAACACGGTTTCGATGCGGCGAAGGAGCGACGAAGCTCCGGTGTGACGTTCGCTGCTCATCGTCGCTTTCCCGCCACGCAGTGCTTGTCCATCGGTCGTCATCAGCCTGCGAGCGCCTCGAGTACGTCGACGGATTGCCGCACAAGACCGAGCCTCGGGAAGATGTAATTCAGCGACGCATCATGATGCTCCTGCGCGGCGCAGCTCATTGCGTCCTCGACGAGCACCAGCGAGTAGCCGTGCTCGTGCGCGGCGCGAGCCGTCGACTCGACGCCGATGTTCGTCGAAATCCCGCCGAGCACAATGGTTTCGATGCCGCGACGCCGCAATTGCAGGTCGAGCTCGGTGCCGTAAAAGGCACTCCATTGGCGTTTCGTGATCTTGATGTCACCCTCCTCCACCGCCAGTTCGGCGGGGAAGTCCCACCAGTTCGAGGGCAGTCCGCCGGCGGGAAGCACGATGGGCTGATCAACGGACTGCTTCAGTGCATCGCCGAAGTCGGCGCTCCAGCCCACCCGGACCAGGACAACCGGCGCATTGACTTCCCGGAAGCGCTTTGCGAGCGTTGCCGCGGTAGCCAGCACGGCTTCGGCGGGACGGGGTGCTTTCCCGAATCCGAGAATGCCCTGCTGAAGATCGATCAGAACGAGAGCGGTAGTCTTGGGGTCAAGTTTCTGCAACATGATGGTCTTCCGTTGAAAGCGGCGAGCCGCTGGTGTATTGTGAGGGGGTGCTCACAAACATTATATGAGAATGGCCTCACAAAAGTCAACGCCGAATACGGGCGAGGTGAAGGCGCCACGCCGCGCCCGCGGACATGCGCGGGTGGCGTCGTTGCTGGAAGCCGCAAGCGCGGAATTCGCTGAGAAAGGGTACGAAGCAACAACGATGACAGCGATCGCCGCGCGCGCCGGGGCGTCGATCGGTTCGCTTTATCAGTTCTTTCCGACGAAAGAGCAGGTCGCAGGTACGCTAATCGAGCAATACGTGACCGAGCTTGAAGCAGCGTTCGACCGGCTGAGCGAGGAGGTGCCATTGCTTGACGTATCGGTCGTTGCGGGCCGGCTGACGACGTTGTTCGTGGCGTTTCGCACGACGCACCCCGCTTTCGTGGTGCTGGTCGACGCACGTGATGTCGTATTGCCCGGCGGCACCGGAGTGCGCGAAAGATTGCGCAAAGGAATCGCATCCGTGCTGGCCGCGCTCGCGCCGCGACTGTCCGTGGAAGAAGCTTTGTTCCGGGCCGCGATCGTCCAGCATCTTATGAAGGCAGCCGTTACGCTGACCCACGATGCGAGCGTGGTTGACCATCACGCGGCGATCCTGGAGTTCCAGCACGTAGTAGAGCACTACCTTGAGGACATGATGGAAGCCGCGCGTGGTGGACGAACCCGCGCAGCGCAACGAGGCGCAGCACCCAAGGAGCGTTCCGCTTCGAGCAATGGCGCCGGTCCGAAGACCAAGGGCAAGCCCGGCGTCTCCGCGTGAATGCTGTTGCTGCCCGGCGCGTCATCCCGGCGCCGCGCGGGCTCAAGTACCCGCGGAAACTGCTCGCGGCTAGTGACGAGTTCGACGAAATGGCTGCATTCCTTGGCCAGGCTCTGTGCCAAATGATCGGCGATCGTTCTGCCCACAATGGACTCCTGATTAAAGTAAATGAAGTTCGCGCGCCTGCGCCGACAGCGCCTCGCGGAACTCGGGGTGCGCAAGACGAATGATCGCGTTCGCGCGTTCGGTCGACGACAGACCCTTCAGGTTCGCTACACCATATTCGGTCACGACAAGATGAGTGTCAGTACGCGGCGTGGTGACCGGCCCACTGAGTCGGGCAACGATCTTCGATACCTTCCCGCCGCCTGCGGTTGAGTGAAACGCTATGATCGACTTACCGCCGCGCGATGCGTATGCCCCGCGAACAAAGTCGAGTTGTCCGCCGGTTGCGCTGTACTGATGCCCTTTCACATGCTCGGAATTGCATGCGCCGGTCAGGTCCATTTCGATGGTCGAGTTAACCGATACGACGTTATCGTTGCGCGAGATCGTATGCGGATCGTTCACGTAGCTCACCGGATAGCTCTCGATCGACGGGTTGTTGTCCAGGTACTGATACATCTCGCGGTCGCCCATCGCGAAAGTGAAGACGGTCTTGCCGCGATTAAGCGTCTTGCGAGAGTTGTCCACTACCCCGCGCTGAATCAGGTCAACCAGCCCCGGTGTCAGCAACTCTGTATGAATCCCGAGATGACTATGGCCGGCAAGCGCGGCACATACCGCGTTGGGTAACGCACCAATCCCCATCTGCAGGCAGGCGCCGTCGGTGACAAGCTCGGCAATCAGCGAGCTGATCGTCTTGTCGTGCGCAGTCGCCGCCTTAGGCTTGAGCTCGGGTATCGCGTGATTCGATTCCACGATCGCATCCACTTCCGACACGTGCAGCAACGAATCGCCGAAGACGCGTGGCATGTTCGGATTGACTTCCACAATCAACCTGCGTGCGGCACGCGCCACGCCCGTCGTATAGTCGTTGTTTGTGCCGAACGTGAAGTAACCATTCGCATCCATGGGCGACACCATCACCAGCATGGTGTCGACGGGGATATGGTCAGCGAATAGCCGGGGAGACTGGCTAAACGAATTGGGCACGTAGAACACGACCTTGCGGTTTCCGTCCTCAACGCCCAGCTTGACGAGCTCCCGCTCGGGAGCACCCATGAACATACAATGCGGCAGGATCCGGCCCATGAGCGAATAGCGCAGCAAACTCTCTCGCAAAAACGCTTCAGAGTGAAAGTAGTAGACCTTCAGCGCATCAATGTCCCCTGCTTCGGCGCGCGCCCCTAACGCCTCTAGCAACGAGGGTGGCTGCGACATCGCCATCCCGAGCGCGATAGACGAGTCGCTGCGTAATGTCGAGACTGCTAGCGCCGGGGAAGTGAGCTTGCTCTTGTACAACTCTTCGACTTGAAATCTGGCGTTCATGAGTACAACTCCGGTTTAATAGTTGGCGTCGGCTTCGGGTGAATGACCGCGCTTGTAAATGAGCATCGTGCGTTCGAACGTCATGACAATCTCGCCGTCCTGGTTGAGTCCTTTTGTTTCCACGCTCACGATCCCCTGCGTTGGGCGGCTCTTCGACTCGCGCTTGGAAAGCACGGTGGATTCCGCATAAAGCGTGTCGCCCGCAAATACCGGATGCACGGCCTTGACCTTGTCCCAGCCCAGGTTGGCCACCACTTTCGCGCTTACGGTGCGTACGCTCATTCCGGTGATCACAGCGAGCGTGAAGGTGCTGTCGACCAGCAGCTTTTTCCACTCGGTCTTCGCGGCATAGGCCGCATCAAAGTGCACTTGTTGCGTGTTCATGGTGAGGAGCGTGTTCCAGATATTGTCGACGTCGGTGATCGTCCTGCCTGGCCGATGTTCGTAAATCGTTCCGGGAACAAAGTCCTCGAAGTACAGGCCAGACGTTTCACGGAAACGGTTTTCCCCAATCTGGCGATACGCGGAAATAGAAGATGTCATGATGGTGTCCTAAATAGATAAGTTCAGACGGCGGCCAGCACGCTGCGCGCTTCTCGAGCGATGGCCTCGTCGACCATGCGCCCGTCCACGATGCCTACGCCCTGTTCGTTTGCTTCGAGCACACGTTTCGCCCACGCAACGCGATCAGCGGACGGCGTAAACGCACGGTTGATTGATTCAATATGTGAAGGATGAATAGCGGCTTTGCCGTGGAAGCCATTGGCGAGCGCGAAAGCCAGATCGGCTTGCAAAAGGTCGGCGTCGTGAATGGCGAAACACGGCGCGTCGATCGCCTCGATGCCCGCCGACGCACATGCCGCGGCAACACGACAACGCGCGACTTGCAGCGCGAGCGAATCGGCTTGGGCACGCACATCGGAGGCATAGTCAGCCGCGCCAAACATGAGCGCCCCGACATGCGAACAGGCACTTGCGATCGATTCAACCGCAAACATGCCACGCGCTGACTCGATCAGGGGAACCAGCACGCTCGTCTTGCCGGCTTGATCGAACAGGCTTGCTACCAATGCCACCTGGTCAGGCGATTCAACTTTCGGCAACAGGAGGAAATCGGGCATGCGCGAGGCGTCTAGCAATGCGGCAAGATCGTCCAGACCAAAGCGCGTAGAAACCGAGTTGATGCGCACCGCAAGCTGCGGCATAGTTTCGTTCAGAGGCGTGTTGAGCCACGCAAGCAGGTTCTTTCGTGCATCCGGCTTCTCAGCGGAGGACACGGAATCTTCGAGATCGGCGATGGAAACATCCACGCCGCTCCTGGCTGCGCTCAGCAAGCGGTCAGGACGGGTGGCGGGTGTGAAGAGCCAACTACGAGTGGCATAAACGGAATGATCGGACATGACGCTTGGCACCTGAAGAATGTTTTGACCTGTTCATTCTCGTGATGCAGCGTGCCACTGACAATGCGGCAATTATGGTGCTAGCCTTCGGAAATCTCGAAGCCTGTATTTTTAGGGTTTGCCACGTGACTGCTTGGAGCCAATTGCAATCAGATGGTCAAACAACAGACGAGCGTAGGTTGGAAGCGCGTCTCGCTCGCTCACGCACACGCACATTTCACGCAGCGCCCAGCTATCGTGCAGACGTAGAACACGAATGCCCATGGTGCGCTTGCAGCGGCGGGCCGCCGACTCGGGCACGACTGATACGCCCACGCCATTCTCGACCAGACGGCAGATAGCATCGAAACTCCGTAGCTGTATGCGCTGGCGAATCCGCCGATGCAATCTGCGTGCATGACCCTCCAGATAAATTTGAATCGATGCACCGCTCGCATAGCCGACGAAATCGTGTTCGAGTAATTGCTCGAACGCAATGCCGCGCATGCCTTCGAAACCGGGTGCAGACGCAGGCACGACAGCGCACAGGCGATCGGTGACAAAAGGAAAAGCTTGCAACGCGCCCATGTCGGCCTCAGCAGCCACAATGCCGATGTCCGCCACACCATCGATCAGCGCCTCGACAATTTCATGACTCAGGCGCTCCTCGACTTCAATGTTCACATTGGGGTGAGCCGCGAGAAAATGACTGACAGGCGTAGGCACAAACTCCGTCAGCGCGTTCGTGTTTGCGAGCAGCCGCACTGTGCCTTTCAGTCCATGGGCGAACTGGCCAAGATCGTCGGTCAATCGCTGCATGGAGGCGAGCGTTGCGCGTGCATGACGCAACAACGTATGACCAGCTTCCGTAGGCTGAACGCCGAGCCGCTGGCGCGCGAGCAACGGCACGCCCACAGCCTCCTCCATTTGCTTGATTCGTCCGCTCGCCGAGCCTAGCGCCAGGTTCACACGCGTGGCGCCATGCGTGATGCTGCCCGCTTCCACCACGGCCACGAAAAGGCGCAAATCCGCTATGTCGAAGCGCATGAAGTGTCTCCGTTTTCGTTTTCGTTGATTCCACGAACGATCAAGCCTACGGGAAACCCGAAGGATACCTTCGCGAACTCCGCATTGTCGCCGAACGTCGCGCTTTGGACAACGGCTCAACAAACTCAGCAAACGGATCCTGCGTGACGCTCAGCGCC
>NZ_JNFG01000063.1 GCF_000729995.1 Caballeronia sordidicola
TATAGGGATCCAGTTCAGCGCCGCAAAAACAAAATCAACATATCAAGGGAAAGTACCTATACCAATTTATAAACATAGGCATCACCCCTCTCGCATTGGTTGCCGAAACGCTTTTTATCGGCCAAACAGGCCTTTATAAAATTGGATCCTTGATTGCATGCATGCTCAATCCCCTCGAAATGGGCACGCGGACAAATTAGATTCGCGGAATTGGAGCACGCGTGCGTGTGGTTATCCGAACTGAAGCTTCCTGCGATCGACGCCTACGAGCAGAGGAATGCGTGGGAAGAGCCATATGTCGCACGCTTTAAGGGTTGGCCACTAGATTCAATGCAAGAGGGTCGTGCATCGACCTTGGCGTATTAGGCAGCAACAGCAGAAGCATCAAATCAACAACAACCCTAAGCCGCCAGGCCAATACGTTTGCCCTCCACTGCCGTTTCTGACACCCACAACGCCAGATAACTCAGAAAGAGTGATGCAGCCCAGCTAGTACGCCGACCTGATTGCCACCCGACGCAACGCCTGCCGTAAAGATTGCAGCCTTCGCCTCGCCTGAGGCTCGCTCGAAAAGAAGATTGGCATATATCTGAGTGGACTTCGACAGAGCGTACACGTTGCCAAGCGTGTATTCAGTCCAGCGCTTGCCCGATAATGTTGTCGTGAATGCCCCGGTCGAAACGGAATAAGCCGGAGAAACGTGGTACGTAGCACCGCCGTCGATGGCTTGATAGACATCGGCATGTTGTCCGCTTGTTAGTTTCGTGCGTGTATAGAGCCCGTGAACGGTCAGATTTCCAAATGCGTATGTTGCGCCGGCACCCATGTTTTCGATACGATCCGCGATATACGTGGAAGCTGGACTGCCTTGGAATGTCGCTATTCCAGTAGTGGCAATTGAGGTTGATCGATCATGTTCGTCGGAATAGACCGCGCTGGCCCTCAACGGCCCCTGCTCATAGTCAATGCCAACGCTAAAATTACGTCCATATCCGAAATTCGCTGTATTGCCCAGGCCTAACATTGCACCCAGCGTGAGCCCTCCATAGTTTGGCGTCGTGTACTTCACGCTATTCGGGTATTGCACATTGCTAATGCCAGCCAACTCGTCGAGGTTGCCGGGGTGAAACATGTACCAGTCTGCCGCGCCGTACGCAGTGCTGAGGGGACCTAGCCAGTCGAAATTGAACGGAGTTTGCCGCCCGAGCGTCAGTGTCCCTATCTTGTCCGTGGACAACCCGACATACGCTTGCCGGTTGAAGATCGATCCGGGAAGAGCCATCGCGCCCGTCGTCGTATAGAACCCGTTCTCTAGCCGGAAGATTGCTTCCAATCCTCCACCAAGATCTTCGCGTCCCACGAATCCAAATCTGTCAGGGGACATAGTGTTAACTGTAGTCCACTTGCCAGAGCCGCCGACATTGTTGAAATATCCGACGCCGACGTCCTGACTTCCATAAAGGGTAACGTTGGACTGAGCATTTGCTGCGCTGCATAAAAGCGAAGCACAAGTACCCCAAAGAATAGCTTTCACTCAAACCCCATTGTCAAATTGGCTACACGCGGGCGACCTGACCACAAAACCACCCGTACAGAACACACCGATGTTCAAATCCACGTCGTCAAGAAAAAAATATTTACATCAGGAATCCTAAAAATTGTCTGTATTACCGAAGCGATACCTGGTGTCAGCGATCATTCTTGCGCGCCTATCCCTACAATCACCGCAAATCCGCGCCCGCCAAACGGTGCCCTTTCGAACGCCACCATATATTCAGACTGCTGACATACGAATGGATAACGTTGAGACGTCGACCGAGCGAATCCTAACTCGCCAGTTTTTCGGCCGAGGCATCGACCATCGCTTATTGGTTGCCAAAACGCCTTTTTTGCGAACCTGCAACACTGTTATCGCGAACGCTTTAAGCAATACAGCGATCGCTCCCAGTGCAGCTGTGGCGCTCGGTCTCCTTGATGAGCTGGACACAAAGCAAACAACGTCGGGACATGCAAATCAGTAACTTAGGATAAATTTCTTGAAATATCGATTCGTTATCCTACTAAATTATTCATTTTCGAATATGCGTTGCGTGCAGGCGAAACCGTTTCCGTTGGTTCAAAAAAGCAACGAACATCTGCCTGGCACCTCCCTAAAGCTTTCCATCTAGATGCCGCTAACGCGTTGAGGTAAGAGCGCTCAAGTCTGAACTCGGTATTGCAGAAGCAGCGGCTTTAATTGAGCAAAGTCGGTCAAGCCAAACTTGAGCCTATTTCGAGCTATCCAATCTCAACCTACCTTGATCTTGATCGTAATAAACAAGGATCAAGCGCGCCCCAATTGACAACAGGAATGACATGAACATCGACAGACAGAAGAGCAATGAGAAGCAAGCGCAGTACATGATCAGCCGTTCCGATAAAAACTCCATTCTCTACGCCAACTCTGCATTTGCGCGTGCGGCTGGATATCCGATCAATGATGTGATCGGGTCAAGCTACCTGCGTTACCTCGACCCGAACACGCCATCGGAAGTACTCAAGGATATCGCGGCCACGCTTGCAACCGGAACGAGATGGGAAGGCATCCTTGGCATGAGGTGTCGCGACGGCGAGATCCTTTTCACCCGCACCAGCATGTCGCCCTGGTACGAAAACGGCCGTTTGGTTGGCACCACCACGGTGAGGACCGGCGCGAGCGAGCATGAAATCGACCGAGCGAGGGCGTTGCATCAGCAGCTTGCGAAGGCTGCGTCATGGCGCGGTCTGCAGGGCGGGCGGCCTGTATTCAAAGCTTGGGCTACACCCTTCAATGCGTTCCGGATCAATCGTCATACAGCCGCGCTTGTCGCGTTCTGCGCATTGCCGGGCACATTGACGGGCGCGATGCTCATGCTGACGGAACACCATGGCGCCCACGTGAGCACGGCGACGCTGTCCTGGGCACTCGGCGTCTCGACCTTGCTGGCTATGGCAGCTTCGGCGACCTTGCGCAGACGCATGTCCGCACCCCTGCTCGACTGTGAAAACAGTTTGCATCTAATCGCTGCGGGCGAGTTGACATACACAGGACCAGGAAAAGAAACGGCTGCAGAAAGCCCGCTGACCAATGCCCTGAGCCTCACGCGTGCGAGCCTGATCTCCATGGTTTCCGAGCTCCGAACCGAGTTGTCGGAGATGACAACATCTATCGACCAACTATCGACGGGCAATATCGACCTATCAAGCCGCACCGAAAGCCAGGCCGCTGCAACGGCAGAGATCACCGCCAGCCTGGGTGGACTCGTCGAACTCGTGAGCAAGACCACCGGGCACGCCGAAGAGGCCGAGCGAGTCGCGAAGAGTGCGACGCATGGCTCGGTGCGAGGTATTCAGGCCGTTCAATCGGTGGTTGAATGCATGGCTGAGATTGCTGAGGGTGCAGAACACATGAAGGAGGTCACAAAGGCGATCGAATCGATCGCGGCGCAGACAAACTTGCTCGCGCTCAACGCCGCGGTGGAAGCGGCAAGAGCTGGCGAACACGGACGAGGTTTTAGCGTAGTCGCGCAGGAGGTTCGCAGGCTCGCCGCCCGAGCCGCCGAGGCTACGGCAGACATCAGAACCCTGATTCAGCAGTCTCTCCAACGCGCCGAGAGCGGTCAGAATCGCGTTGGAGTTGCTCATGCTGTCATCGGTGAACTCGCTCAGGCTGTCACCACCGTGGGCAGCCTGATGGGAGAAGTCGCGGGCGCCAGCAAAGCGCAGAGTGTCTCGCTGGATCAGATTCATCAGGTACTTGGCGGCATCGACGACGACACCCAAAGGAATGCAGCGCTCGTCGAACAAACCGCCGCTGCAATGGAGGCCTTGGCGATACAGGCGCATGCCCTGGAGTCTACCGCGGCAGTGTTTCGTTGATTCATCACGCGGCTGAAGCAGTGGCCACCATGCAGAGCGGCGCGGCTGAGAGGCCGCAGAACGTGCGGCGAGAGAATATGCGCTCTGCATCTGGACTATAAGCAACTATTGCGAGACGATTGACAACGTTGCCCCATCACAGCAGTAGGGATTTCCCCAAAACCGTCACGTAACTTAAATTCCATTTTGGCGACGGAATATAATGACCGCATACAAGCCAGCGTTTTATCCTTGGAACAAATCGTAGCTGAACCGTAGACAGCGGGCATTATTGATGTGCTCCATCGAGATGCAACAATCCGATGTTCTGTTGCTCGTCGCGGCATCGCGAGCCGATTTCGACTCTGTAGCACAGCGATCGTCTGAATATTCGAAGCCATCCAGCGGAAGGACAAATGGGACGCGTGGGTTTGTCACTCGGCGGAGCCGAGCATCCGGGGCAGGCTAAATGGGAAAAAGACATGCCGATGCATAAAACTCTCGACGCTAGGGACCCATCTATCGGTATTCGGCTGCCTGACCCCGGGCAACTCGACGGCGAGTGGCACATGGATCTGCTCAGCAAAGCTTTGTCCGACCTGCGTGCGGACACGGTGGTAACGGGCCGATTCACGTTGTCCGCGCCTTGGGCATTCATCAAACCCGCCGTCCCGGGCGTGCCATTCCGGATGTGCACAGGGAGCCCGTTCTATATCGTCGTCGAAGGGATGCATCCTGTACTGGTTGAGGAAGGAGACTTCGTTCTTCTTCCTCACGGCCACGAACATATATTGTGTTCGGCTCTGGATGTTCCAGCCATTCCATTAACTACGCTGATGCAGAACAGTGGGGTACACCCTAGGGTCAATACGCCGTTGACTTTCACGGCGGGTGGCGACGGCGCAGTGAGCGACATCTACACCAGCATCGTAGGCTTTCGAGAAACACGCCGAAATCCGTTCCTGTCTGTGCTACCTCCGTTGATTCACATCCATTCAGGGGATCCTGCGGTACCCGCCTGGCTCAAAGCCACGCTGACCAGCTTCATTCAGGAATCCATGAGCTGCCAACCGGGCTGGGCAATGGCGGCGTCCAGACTTGCCGATGTGCTCTTCGTTCACTTGTTGCGCGCCTATCTGACGAACACGGCGGCGCGGGATGCAGGATGGCTTCGGGCTATGACCGATGTTCATCTGGTTAAAGCAATGGCGTTAATTCACCGGCAACCCGCCAGGGCGTGGACGGTTGAAGATCTTGCTGCGGAAGCCGGCATGTCGCGCTCGCGCTTTAGCGCCCGATTTCTTGAGTTGGTTGGCGAAACTCCCATTGCTCACCTCACCGCGTATCGGATGTATCTGGCAGCAGGACAACTGATGCATGGCAAGGCGCGCCTGATCGAAGTCGCTCATAACGTGGGCTATTCGTCGGAGAAAGCTTTTACCCGCGCTTTTCGCCGATGGGCAGGAATGCCTCCCGTCAAATACGGCAAGTCTGTCACCGATATGCGCGATCTGACCGGCTATCCGTTCTAAACTCGCAATCGGCATATAGAAAAGATGCCTTACGTAACTTCTGATCGGCCGCTAGCTTATTTGAGTCCCAGCGACTTGAGATAATGCCCTGGTGCCCCGGTCGTATCGGGTCTGTAGTTAAGTCGCAACGAAAGTTCATCTGCCGCCGCTTTCACCTTGTCGACAAGGCCACTCGCGAGTTCCTGCGGCGTTATTTCAGCGCGCGGGATGGTGACAGTTATGACCGCTGTTACACGGCCTGCGTCATCGCGAACTGGGGCCGTGATGACAGATATGCCACGCTCGAACGACGATTCGCTGACGACGAAACCTCGCTCGATGTCCTCACGGATCAGCTCGTAGAGTTGCTTCACTGTGCGCGGCGTGCGCTCCGTATATTGCTGAAGCCTCGATTCGGGAAAAAGACTTTTCAGTTCCTTGAGGCTCAGGTCGCTCATCAAAAGGCGCCCATGAATCGTTGCATGCGCAGGCAGTCGCGTACCCACATGTACTCGAACCGACGAAAAGATCGCCTCATAGCTCTGGGCCTTGGCCACGAACACGATGTCTCTTCCGTCGCGAATCACGATGTGACTCGTCAAACCTGTTTGATCCCGCAAGCGCTCCAGAATCGGAATACCGAGGTCGGTGAGTTCGAGTGAGCTCAGGTATTCGAACCCGAGGCGAAGGACAGAAACGCCCAACCGATAGTTTCGGTCCTTGTCGGCTCGTTCAAGGAAGCCAAGCGACTCCAGGGTTTGCAGCAAGCGGAACACGGTAGTGCGGGGTATTTTAAGACGCTTGGCGAGCTCAGGGGCGCCTAGCACCGGCTCACGCGGCGAGAACTCCATCAATATCCGCAGACCTCGGTCAAGCCCCGGTACGAGGTAGGGGCCGAACCTGCTGTCATCCGAAATCTCGTCGTCTATGTCACGCTTCATATCCCTTTCTCGCAGTCACCTGTCCGTCGCCAAGCCGGCTGAGCATGTCTGTCTAGTGTAATTTACAGCACTTCTTCACTGCGATCCTTTTTTTGAATTGGGCTTGACGCATCGAACGGCAGGTCAACAGCTTCGAGATCGATTGGCTTGTGCATTTTCCATAGAATGGGCGTAACGACCATCGCGATCAGCGCGGCGGCGCTAGGATAGAAGGCGAGTCCCCATTTACTGTAACGAGAAATGACTTGCATGATCACTGGCGTGGTTCCGCCGAAAATGGCCGCGCCAATGTTGTAGACACTCGCAATTCCCGTCAACCGAATCTGTGCTGGGAAGCTAGAGACCAGAGGGTTGTAAAGCATGATGGAAACTGACAGGAAAAGACCGAGGGCGCAAAACCAAAAGTCCAGGGTAGCCGGTGTCACGAAAGCATAGAAGCCAAACAGCGTCAGCACGAGCAACGAAAACGTAATCAGGATGGCCTTCAGCCAGCCAATCAAGTCGACGACCAAGCCACCGGCTATTCCGCTGACGAGCATCGTCACTTGCAGCCAGAAAAGCGCATCGTTGACCACTCGCGGATCGTAGTGCCGCACGGTCTGTAGATATATGGCGGGAAACAAGTGAACCCCAGGAACTATCACACCAGGAGCAATACTCAGCAGCAAGCAAAGTACGGTCTCGGTGCGGTAATGCTTAATCAACTGCTTGAGTGGCGTGCCCTTTACCAGATGCTTTCTCGCGGACATCTCGCGGAACACCGGCGTCTCCGCAACGTACCGGCGCAGAAATGCAGACATCAAACCAAAAACGCCACCGAGTACAAACGGAATTCGCCAGCCGCTAACGAGAAATGCTGCTTTGCTGTAGTGATTCAGCAGCAACGCGATGAGACCCGACGCGAGAACAAAGCCCAACACTACGCCAGTCCCTAACAAACCGAACGCCAAACCTAAGCGGCGCTTCGGAACATGCTCCGAAACGAAAACCATAGCGGTCGGGAGTTCACCGCCCAAAGCCGCACCTTGCAATAGTCGACAGGCTAGCAGGGCTGCAGGCGCCCAGATCCCGATCTGCGCATAGACCGGTAAAAGGCCGACCGCCAGTGTCGGGCTTGCCATCAGCAAGACGCTAAGTGCAAACATTTTTTTACGGCCGAGCTTGTCGCCAAGGCTGGCGAGCAAGATGCCTCCAAAGGGACGCGTGAGATACCCCGCTGCAAAGATGGTTAGCGTCTCGAGCTCACGGAGCCACGAGGGACTGCTTAATGGAAAAAATAGCTGACTCGTGAACGGAGTCAGAAAAATGAAGATTGTAAATTCATAGTATTCGAGCATCCCGCCCATTGATGCCAGCGCAAGGACCTTGCAATGGTCGCGAGTAAGCGATTTGCTTTTGGATGCCGATACGTCACCGGGTTGCGACCGTGCTTCTGCGTACATAGTTGTCTATCTTGCGGTAATGGAGCGAAGCGCATCCGGGCAACAACATTAGAATTGTCTCGGCCTACCCACTCGCTTAGATATGCCGTGTCGTGCCACCCGACACCTCCAGTCGCGCACCCGTGATATAGCTCGCCTGAGGAGACACGAGAAATACGATCGCGGCCGCGGCCTCTTCTGGCCGTCCAAATCGACGAAGCGGGATGTCACGCTTGCCCGCCTCCTGCTGGAGCCACGCGTCGTAGCTTTGGCCAGAGCTTTTCTGTTTCTCATAGCGGCGTTCCCACTGTCCGCTGGCGATCGGGCCCATCGTGACAGAGTTGACGCGTATCTCCGGTCCGAGCGCACCGGCAAGCGATTTCGCGAGATTAAGCACACCCCCGCGTGCGGCGGAACTCGTCATCAAATGGGGCTCGGGTTGAGTACTCACGGTCGAGTTGACGCAAACGATGCTTCCTGCTCCGTCGCGCTTAAGAGCTTCCACGAAGACTCGGATGGGATGTACATAGCTAAAAAACTTGAGCTCAAGTTCGTCACGCCAATCTTGTACAGTATTAGTAAAAAAGTTGCCTTCCTTCGCTTGTCCGGCGTTGCATACCAAGCCATCAACACGACCGAATCTTTGCGAGATCACGTCGTGCATACGTTGTACCTCGTCACTGTCGGTGACATCGCAACGAATACCGAGCAATCTTTCATCACCATGCGGGGCGAGATTCGAGGTCGCAGCCGCTAGTTTTTCTTCATTGCGCCCGCAGATGACCACCAGCGCCTGTTCCGAAAGCAACTGTCGTGCTGTTTCAAGTCCAATGCCTGATGTCCCCCCTGTCACCACTACCACTTTGTCCTGCAGTTGCATATCCATGACGCGTCACCCTTCCAGTTTCCACCTCGTAAGCTGGCAGCTCTTACGGCTAGAGGTATTTAAGTTGATATCACCGCTGCTTCCGTGCACCCAGATATCAACCGGGCCACTTTAATCAACAGCGTCCTATCTGCGATGGCCGCGTTCACCCCTCGAGTTCTTCGAGCACTTTTCCGTTCGTCTCGATAGACAGGAAGTGAATACAGACCGCAGCTGCGGCGGGGATCGCCGCGAAGCAAAAGAAAAGCAGTTGCAAATTGCCCTGGACAATCAACTTTCCTGTGAGCGCTGGCGCGAAGATCGCCGCGACCTTGAGCCATCCACCGCCGAGCCCGCATCCAAACGCCCGGATACTCGTTGGATACAGCTCCGGGGTGTAGACGTACGCGGTCATAAAGCCCGATCCCATGAAGCCGAGTCCGAGTGCACAAAGCGTGGCTACTACATAGACGGAAGACGCATGAAAGACGCCGGCGAGAACCAACGATGCGGCACAAAGCAAAAATGACAGATTGATCACTGGCTTGCGTCCAACCTTGTCCACGAGAAGCGCGCATGCAAGGCCACCAAACAGGACAAACACGGATGCACCAACCGAAAGATTCAGTGCCAACTGCAGCGGCGCGTGATATGAGCCTTTGTAGATGGTCGGAAGCCACGTCGCCAGCCCGTACTGCAGCGCACCCGAAGTGATCCAGAGCATGGCCACCGCAATCGTACGTTTGATGTAGATGCGCCCAAAAAGGTCGCGCACCCTGCGTTTTGGATGAGCCGAGACTAGTTCTTCAAATTCCGCCTGTCGGAGGACCGGCGGCAAGGGCCCCCTGACCGTTGCCTCAAACGCAGCGAGCGACGCATTCGCTTCCAGCAAGCGGTCCTTTTCTGCGAGCCAGCGAGGCGACTCGGGGACTGCCCATCGAATGAGTAGGAAAACCAGGATCGGCATGCCGCCGATGAAATACATCGCCTCCCAGCCGAGGCGCGGCACGATCAAGGCACCTAGTGCATTGGACACGAGCAATCCGACAGGAAAAACTATCTCATACAACAGCACGAACTTCCCGCGACCTTGCGCGCGCGTGATTTCGTTGATGTATGCGGCAGCCACTGGCAATTCGCCGCCCAGCCCTAATCCTTGTATCACTCGCAGCGCCACGAACATCGCAAACGTCGGCGCGAACCCGCAGGCAATACTTGCCGCGCCTATGATCCCGGAACTCCATGCGATTGAGCGGACACGACCATACCGTTCGGCAATGGCCGGAAACAAAAATGCACCGATTAACTGACCGATCGACCCGGACGCGATCATCAGGCCGATCTGGCCCGGCGTAAGTCCCCATTTCTGAATGAGCAAGGGCAACGTAGCAGCGATGACAATGACGTCGAAGCCGTCAAAGAATGTTGCGGTGCCGATCAAAAGCCTTGCGCGAACCTGCATGGCGTTGCGAGGCAACCGTTCCAGGCGGGCTACGATGGCGCCTTTGCTTAACGCGGGCTGCGTTGCGCTGCCCGCTTGTGCCAGGACTTCGTTATCGATTGCTTTCATGCCATCCTCAATTGACCATCATCTGTATCAGGAAAGCGGAACTGTCGTGTCCATCAATCGCTCACGGTCAACCTCGCGTCCTTGGTTCATCCACTTGCGAGCAAGCTTGAGGTCTCGAGGCGCGTTGATCGCCACCACGCCGCGAACTGCTCCGTCCTTCAAAAAGAACAGGGATGCCCGTCGAGCTCCGAGATCGCCGCGAATCACCGGCTTCGAGTCCATCGGAACATCTCCGAGGATTTGCAAGTTCACGTCGTACTGATCTGACCAGAACCATGGAATTTCCGCATAGGGAGCAGCTATTCCAATGCTCGCCTTTGCAGTGGCGATCGCCTGGTTTTGTGCATTGGCCCATGACTCCAGCCGAACACGACGTCCGAGCCACGCGTTCATGTGATTCGCCACATCGCCACATGCGAAGATGGCCGGGTCGTCCGTCACACCAAACTCATCGACGACAATGCCGTTCTGCACGGCCAGCCCTGCAGCTTCCGCCAACGCGGTATGCGGTGTCAGCCCGATTCCCGCGACGGCAAAATCGGCATCGATGGAGGTACCGTCAGCAAGCGTCGCTTGGACTCGGCGCGGATCACCGGGATGATCGTCGAGTGCGGCCAGACCGACACCGATTCGCAAGTCGACTCCCTGCGCGCGGTGCAAATCCGCGAGGAACTCCGAAACAATCGGCGGTACCGTGCGTGCACATAGCCGGGACGCGCCTTCGATCACGGTGACTTCCACGCCGAGCTTGCGCGCGGTGGCGGCCACTTCGAGGCCGATCCACCCTCCGCCGATGACAAGCAAGTGCCGAATCTCGCGCATTCGCGAACCGAGGGAAACCGCATCATCGAGAGTGCGCAGATAGGCGAGATTCTTGGTCGCCGCCTGCGCTCCTTCAAGACGCCGTGCCGCACCACCAGTCGCGATGATCAAACGGTCGTACTCGAGTTCCCGGCCACGCGCCGTGCGCAACAGGCGACGCTGGCGGTCAATTTCGGTAGCACAATCGGGTTGCCAGCACTCAACGTTCAATGCAGCGAAATCGTCCGGCTTGACTAGGCTAACCGTATCAACCGCTGCTTCACCCGATAGAACGGCTTTGGACAGCGGCGGCCGCTCATAAGGCGCATGCACTTCATCTGCAACCATTACGAGACGGCCGTCGAAGCCCTCCTTGCGTAGCGTCTTCACGATCCAGCCCGCCGCCTGGCCACCGCCTATTACCGCGATGGTGCGAGGCGGGCTTGAGCCATCGATTGCACCGATATCAGTCATTTGATCGCTCGGTCATAAAGCGTCCATCGGGGGCCTTGGCATTCTTCTGACGGCGCGTGTGACCATCGAGCCCGCCATCGATCGCCCATTCCGCAAACATCGTCGGGCTCGGCTCGAACTCGCGCGGCTGCCACTTCGAAGTCAAGATATCCTCGTCCGAGTAATACTCGATCAACCCGCCGGCTGGATTGTCGAAATACCAGAAGTACG
>NZ_JNFG01000064.1 GCF_000729995.1 Caballeronia sordidicola
GTAGCAACGAGAATACGAACGGCCTGCTACGGCAGTACTTCCCTAAAGGCACACGCCTGGATGGTTATTCACAAGCCGAGTTGAACAAGGTCGCCGCACTTCTGAATGGAAGACCACGTAAAACCCTCGACTTTATGACGCCCGCCGATAAACTTGCAGAAGTTATAGGTGTTGCGACCACCAGTTGAATCCGCCCGTCATTTCTTTGTCCAAAGCGACAAAGAAACGAAGCAAAGAAAACGCTTTCAGAACGAGGGCTCATAAGTTGACCTAGCGTGCAGTCTCCGCGTTTTTGGCACCCCAAAAGCACGGTGCTCGCCAGAACCACCGATGTTTGAACCCCTCCTTCTCGCGAATTCTTACACGCACACGCTTCGCCCCGTACGCTCTCGGGCAAGCACAATTGCCAAGGAATCCGCACGGCCTCACGCGCTTTTAGTGCCTCATTATTTGGTCGGTTAGTTGCTTGATTTGCACCCTTATTTTTTGCGTTTGGCCTTAGGCACTCCACGGCTTCACTTCTTGGTGGGTTGGCGACGTGGTTCGGCATGCGTACTAATTCGGAGGATGATTTTACGCGGATAGCGCGGGGTGCCCCTTGGGCAGGTTCAGTCACTGGTGGCGAAGCGTGTGGGTATCCGTGTTCGGAGAATGAGGGGTTCACACATCCGTGGCTCTGGCGAGCACCGTGCTTTTGGGGTGCCAAAAACGCGGAGACTGCACGCTAGGTCAACTTCTGAGCCCTCGTTCTGAAAGCGTTTTCTTTGCTTCGTTTCTTTGTCGCTTTGGACAAAGAAATGACGTGCCGCCACGCACAGTGGCTAACAGTGATAAAGAAAATAGCTCACTCAAGCAGACCGCTAAGGCCGAAAGCAGCAACCCGGCAATGACTAAGACCGCTAACGCAGGAACCTGGCAACCCGGCATAGACCCCGACCGCTAACGCAGGAACCTGGCAACCACGGCAATGACCGACCAACCACGCCAATGACCATCCAACCACCAAGCGCCAGCGGACGACTTTCCCGAGTGCGAACGAAACCCAACCTCACGGAGTACCAGTACCAGTGGCAACCCTGAAGGACGTCGCGGTTCTCGCCGGCGTAGGCATGTCCACGGCATCGCGTGCTATCTCCGGTCGCGGACCCGTTTCCGCCGATGCGCTTGCGCGCGTGCAGGCCGCGATTGCCGAATTGAATTTCCGGCCTTCATCGATCGGGCGCGCACTGTCAACGCAATCGCTCGGCATGATAGGCATCTTCGTGCCGACGTTCTTCGGCCCGTACTACGGCACCATCCTCCAGCAGACCGATATGGAGTTGCGCAAAGTGCATCGCCATGTGGTGGTGGCGACAGGCTGCGGCGACGACCCGCCGCGCGACCAGGCGATTGAAGCGGTGCAGTTCCTCATCGGCCGCGATTGCGATGGCGTAGTGGTGACGAGCCATGACCTGCATGACGACGACCTCGTCAAGCTGCATCGCATGCATCCGAAAATGGTGTTCCTCAATCGCGACTTCGCGCAGATGCCGGAGGCGTCGTTTTGCGCAGATCATCATCGGGGCGGGGTGCTTGCGGCGCAAACGCTGCTGGCGCACAAACACAAAAAAATAGCTGTGATTTCAGGGCCTTTCCAGGCTTCGGACAATCATGCACGGATCGCGGGATTCTTCGAAGAGCTCGCGCGCGACGGCATTGACCGCGCTGAAGTCCAGTTGATCGAATCGGACTTTTCGCCGGACGGCGGATATGACTCGGCGCAGCAACTGCTTGCATCGAAGAAAAAGTTTACCGGCCTGTTTTGCGCCAACGACACCATGGCAATCGGCGCGTTGTCGTGCTTGCAGCAAGCAGGCATCTCAGTGCCGGACGAGATGTCGGTAGTGGGTTACGACGATGATTATTCGGCCGCGTTTTCCGCTCCGGGACTGACATCGGTCCACATCCCGACCGCCGATCTCACGCGCAACGCCGTTCGATGGTTGCTCAACGCGTGTTATGGCACCGCGTACACGATCTATCGCGAGTTTCCGGTGACGGTCACGAACCGTGCGTCGGTTGCTGCTCCGGCGAAACGAATGCGCACTTAAAGTAGCGTGACGTGACATCGTCCGGACGTTCAAACGCCTTCTTGCGCCCGCCGCAGACGTTCGCGGCTGTTGATCAGATGGAGCCGCATGGCGGTACGCGCCGAGTCGGCGTCACCTCGCTCGATGGCATCGCAGATCTGTTCATGTTCGCGATTCACGCGCGTCAGATAGTCCGCGTACTGGGCAGGCGGAATCTGCGTGGCGGTGAGGCGGGTGCGCGGGATCATGTGGGTGCCGAGGTGGGTCATGATGTCCACGAAATAGCGGTTGCCCGTGGCATGCGCGATTTCCAGATGAAAGCGGATATCGGGCGAGATGGTCCCGTTCGCCTCGCCCAGGTTGCGCTCGAAGTCATTCAGCGCGCGCCGCATGGCAGCGATCTGCGTTTTATCGCATCGTGACGCAGCCAGGCCCGCGCTCTCCGTCTCCAGACTGATGCGCAACTCAAGCACGGCGAGGGCGTCGATGGAACCCGCCACGTCCGCAGGATCAAGTTGAAGAAAACCTCTGCCCGGCGCCTCGCAGACGAAGGTGCCAATGCCATGCCGCGTCTCCACGAGTCCCGCGGCCTGCAGCTTCGACAACGCCTCGCGTACAACCGTGCGGCTCACGCTGAAGCGCTGGACCATCTCCGCTTCGGTCGCGAGCCGCGCGCCCGCTTTGAGTTCAGCAGTTTCGATCTGATGACGCAGCGCATCGACGAGTTCGGCTGTCAGGCTACGCCGTACATGGGGGTAGGCCGGGGTTTCGAAGACAGCACGAGTCGGTCTCTGCACGGCTACCTCGGTTGGGATAATGTTTCGCCAAAGTTGACAAACGGATGTGCGAATGATTATATGCACGCTGTAGTCATATGACAACGTACAATAAAAGCAATATCAAGCGGTGATCCAATCGAAAGGAGCGTGCAAGCTCCCGGTAGCCGCGCTCAGTGGAGACAGGCTTACATGGCCAATCAAGAACAGACAGTTCCGTTTAAACGGCTGTTGCTGACCGGCGCCGCCGGCGGCGTAGGCAAGGTCATTCGTTCGCGCGTGGCCGCATTCGCGGACAAGATCAGGGTGTCGGATCTGGCAGCCGCATTGCCGGCGGACGCGGCGCCGCACGAAGAAGTCATCCCTTGCGATCTCTCGGACAAGCAGGCGGTCGACGCGCTGGTCGCCGGGTGCGACGCGGTGATTCATCTCGGCGGGGTATCGGTGGAACGGCCCTTCGAAGAAGTGCTGGAGGCCAATATCAAAGGGGTCTACAACCTCTACGAAGGCGCTCGCCGGCACGGCGTCAAGCGGATCATCTTCGCCAGCTCCAATCATGTGACCGGGTTTTATCGTCAGGACGAGAAGATCGACGCGCATGCACTACGTCGTCCCGACGGGTATTACGGCCTGTCGAAATCGTTCGGCGAAGACGTGGCTCAGTTCTACTTCGATCGCTACGGCATCGAGACCGTGAGCATTCGGATTGGCTCGGCGTTTCCGGAACCGAAGGATCGCCGGATGATGGCGAGCTGGCTCAGCTACGACGACCTGCTCGAACTCCTGCAACGCAGCCTCTTTACGCCGGATGTCGGCCATACCGTGGTCTACGGAATGTCAGACAACGCCGTCACGTGGTGGGACAACCGGTTTGCGTCGAAGCTGGGATTCGTGCCGCGTGATTCGTCGGAGCCCTTCCGGGCGAAGATCGACGCGCAACCGGCGCCCGAACCCGGCAGTGCCGTAGCGGTGTTGCAGGGCGGGGCATTCACCACAACCGGACCGTTTGAATAACGTTCGAACCACGTTCAAGCAGGCCCGCAAGACTGACCCCAGGCACGCCACTCGTGCTTGTAACAACCTCGGCATTGCTGCGATGACTTTCTCTCTCGATTTCAGCCCGCTGCTTCCGTATTGGCCCGTCTTCCTGAAAGGCGCTTGGCTGACGTTGAAGATGACGACCGTGGCGGTGTTTTTTGGTGTGATCCTGGGTACGCTCGTCGCATTCGCGAAACGTGGCAAGAACCGGCTTTTAGCGCGGCTCTGTTCGATCTATATCGAGGCCGTGCGCAACACGCCTTTTCTCGTGCAGATCTTCCTGCTTTACTTCGGGCTTGCCAGCTTCGGCGTACGCATGCCGACGTTTACCGCTGCCGCGCTCGCGATGGTGATCAACATTGGCGCTTACGCGGCCGAGATCATTCGTGCAGGTCTTGAATCGGTGCCGCGCGGGCAGATCGAGGCGGCCGAATGCCTGGGGTTGTCGCGCTGGCGAATCGGCTGGCATGTGATGCTGCAGCCGTCGATCGAAAAGGTTTACCCGGCGCTGACCAGCCAGTTCCTGCTGATGATGCAAGCTTCGGCTATTGCCTCGCAGATCTCGGCGGAAGAGCTCACGGCAACGGCCAACACCGTGCAATCCGATACCTTCCGCTCGCTCGAAACGTACATTGTCGTGGCGCTGCTGTATCTCGCGTTGTCGCTGCTGATCAAGCTGATTGCTTGGGGCGTGGGCGAGGTCGCGTTCAAGCGGCGACGGGTCATGCGCCAGGCCGCGGAGCGGGCCGGCAAGCCGGCGCCGGATCAAGGACGCATTGATACCGTGATTCCCGGAGGTGCGGCATGACCGGCGGATTCACTACGGCACATCTGTTTTATCTCGTGCACTCGATCTGGTGGACGCTCGTACTCTCGGCTCTCGCCTTTGTACTGGGCAGCATCGGCGGCTTTGGCGTGATGCTCGCGCGCATCTCGCCGCGCCGCTGGCTCAGCCGTCCAACCATGGTTTATATCGAAGCGATTCAGGGCATTCCGCTGCTGATCCTGCTGTTCATCGTCTACTTCGGTTTGTCCGTGTATGGCTTCCAGGTGCCGGCGCTGGTCGCGGCCGGCCTCGCGCTGATGGTCTACACCAGCGCGTATCTCGGCGACATCTGGCGCGGTTGTATAGACGCCATGCCGAAGCCCCAATGGGAAGCCGCTGAATGCCTGTCATTGACGCGCTGGCAGACCTTGCGCCTCGTGATCATTCCGCAGGCGCTGCGTCTTGCGTTGCCGCCAACGGTTGGCTTCCTCGTGCAGGTCATCAAGATGACGTCGCTCGCTTCGGTGATTGGTTTCGTCGAATTGACCCGTGCAGGCCAGATCATCAACAACTCGATTTTTCAGCCGTTCCTCGTGTTCGGGCTGGTCGGGGTCTTCTATTTCGTGCTGTGTTATCCGCTCTCGCGCTGGAGCCAATCGATGGAGAAAAAGCTCAATGTCGGCAATCGTTAAGCTCGGGGACGTCTATAAAAGCTTCGGCTCGAACCAGGTGCTCAAGGGCGTGTCACTGGAAGTGGCCAAGGGCGAAATGATCGCCGTGATCGGCGCGAGCGGTTCAGGAAAAAGCACGGCGCTTCGGTGTATCGATCGTCTGGAAACCATCGATCGCGGCACGATCGAGGTATGCGGCATTCGTGTCGATGACCCGAAGGTGGACCTGCATCAGTTGCGCCGCGAAGTCGGCATCGTGTTTCAAAGCTACAACCTGTTCGCGCATCTGACCGTGCAAGAAAACATCATGCTGGCACTGCGCCACGTGAAAAAACTCGGGCGTGATGAAGCGCGCCGCGTGGCGATGGGCGTGCTCGACCAGGTCGGCCTCGCGCAGAAAGCCGATGCTTACCCGGAGCAGCTTTCAGGTGGACAGCAGCAGCGTGTAGCGATTGCGCGGTCGCTCGCTATGTCGCCGAAGGTCATGTTGTTCGACGAAGTGACGTCCGCGCTTGATCCGCAACTGACCGGCGAAGTGCTGCGCGTGATGGAGGATCTGGCGAAGGACGGCATGACGATGTTGCTGGTCACGCACGAGATGGCCTTCGCCAAGCGCATGGCGGACCGGATCATTTACATGCACCAGGGTAAGGTGTGGGAGGTTGGCAGCGGCGACATGCTCGACGCGCCCCAGACGCCCGAATTGCGCACGTTCCTGAACAATGGCTTATAGCTCGCAGTTCAGGCGTTAAGAAGATTTTTTCGAACCGACCATAAGAATGGAGACTGATTTGAAGACCAATCGATTCATCATGCGCGGCTGCGTGGCCGCTTTGTTGCTCGCAGGCGTAGCGCACAGCGCGATGGCTGACCAGCTCGACGACATCAAGAAAGCAGGCAAGATCCGCGTGGCGATCGCGATGGGTACGCCGCTCTTCAGCTACGCCGATGCGAACCTTCAGCCGGCGGGGTCCGATGTGGACACCGCCACGGCGCTTGCCAAGGACCTTGGCGTCAAACTCGAGCTCGTGCAGATCACCAATGCCGCGCGCGTGCCGACCTTGCAGGCCAAGCGCGCGGATCTCGTGATAGCGGATCTGTCGATCACGCCCGAGCGCGCCAAGGTCGTCGACTTCTCGATTCCCTATGCGGTCATCACGATCATTGTGGGCGGGACGAAAAATGAGAGCGTCAAGAATTACGATGACCTGAACGGCAAGACAATCGGTCTCACGCGCGCCACCGTCAACGATTCCATCACGACGCAACTGGCGAAGGGCGCGCAGATTCAACGCTACGAAGATGATGCCACGCTGATCACATCGGTCGTGACAGGGCAGGTCGACATCTTCTCGAGCACGCCGTCGAACCTAGCCGAGATGGTCAAGCGCGCGCCTGCTCGCAATCTGGAACTGAAGTTCCCGCAGAAGGATTTCGACTTGGGCATTGCGATGAACAAGGACGAGCCGAAGCTCAAGGAGTGGGTCAATAACTGGGTGAGCACGAACCAGAAGAATGGCGCGCTCAACACGATCTACAAGAAGTATCACGGCCGCGATTTGCCGGCGAGCGTGACGAAGGGTTGAGCCTCGGCGGCATGAAAAAAGGGCATCGCGATGCCCTTTTTATTTGGCAGGCCGGAGAATCAGGCCGCCGGAGTCTGACCGATCTCGTGGTTGGCCAGATACTCCAGCGCGCGGACCATTCCTGAGTGATCCCACGCCTTGCCGCCATGCGCCGCGCAAGCGTTGAACAGCGCCTGACACGTCGCGGTGTTCGGAAGCGAGACCCCAAGCGACTGCGCCGTCGAGAGCGCGAGGTTCAAATCCTTCTGATGCAGTTCAATGCGAAAGCCCGGATTGAACGTGCGTTTGGTCATGCGTTCGCCGTGCACTTCCAGAATGCGCGATGACGCGAAACCGCCCATCAATGCGGTGCGTACTTTCTCGGCATCGACACCCGCTTTGGACGCCAGCAACAACGCTTCGCCGACCGCTTCGATCGTCGCCGCGACGATCACCTGGTTCGCCAGCTTGCAGACCTGTCCCGCGCCCACTTCGCCGATCAGCGAGACGTTTTTGCCCATCATGTCGAAGAGGGGTTTCACGCTGTCGAAAGTCGCTTGCGAACCGCCGACCATGATCGTGAGCGACGCGGCTTTAGCGCCGACTTCTCCGCCCGAGACGGGTGCGTCCAGATAGTCCGCACCACGTTCCCGCACCTTCGCTGCGAACTCGCGGGTCGCGATGGGCGAGATCGAGCTCATGTCCACCACGACCTGGCCTTCGCGCAGCGCGGCGACCACGCCGTTCTCGCCGAACAGCACACGTTCCACGTCCGGCGTATCCGGCACCATGACGAAGATCACGTCGGCTTGGCGCACGACGGCCGCCGGGCTGTCGCACGCAATCGCGCCGGCCTGCGTCAGCGTGTCCGGCACACCGCTGCGGGTGAACGCGGCAAGCGCCACGCCGTTCTTGATGAGGTTCTCGGCCATGGGTTTGCCCATGATGCCAAGACCGATGAAGCCTGCTTTTTGCATGTCACTCTCCACAAGTTGTCTGGGTGCGTCCGGCTACCGTCCGGGTTTAGTCCTGCTACTTCTGCATGAAGTGTTTTTGCACGGCTTGCGCCGCATTCCTGAGCAGGCCCATGTCGGCACATACTGCGATCACCTGGCAGCCCATCGAAAGATACCGTTCCGCATCGGCTTGCACGGGCGCCAGCGTGCCGCTTGCTTTTCCGGCAGCACGGGCGCGCTCGAAGACGTGCGCGATGGCCTGCTGCACGTCCGGATGATTCGGATTACCGATATGTCCATACGATGCCGCCAGATCCGACGGGCCGAGGAACACGGCGTCAACGCCTTCGACGGCAAGGATCTCATCGATAGCATCAACCGCCGTCCGGCTTTCGATCTGCACCACGACGCAAATGTTGTCGTTCGCGGTGCTTAAGTAGTCGCTTACGGTCCCGTAACGATTGCCTCGATGACCCACCGACACACCGCGAATCCCCTGCGGCGGATAACGCGTGGCCGCGACTGCGCGGGCGGCGTCGGCAGCGCTGTCGACGAAGGGGATCAGGAAGTTGAAGAAGCCGCTGTCGAGCAGCCGCTTGATTACCACGCTGTCATTGGCCGGCGGCCTCACCACCGGGGCGCTGCGGCTGTCCTTGAGCGCCATGAGCTGCGGGATGAGGGTGAGGACGTCGTTGGGCGCGTGCTCGGCGTCGAGCAGGATCCAGTCGAAGCCCAGCATGCCCAGCAGTTCGGTTGTGATCGGGCTGCCGAGCGAGGCCCAGCATCCAATCTGGGTTTCGCTCTTCAGGACCGACTGGCGAAACGTGTTGGGCAAGGGCTGGTAAGGCGAAGACGCTGTCATGGCTGGGCTTCCTCTGGCTTGACGCCTTGAGTTGAACGCCGACTTTATCTCGGCAATCTCATACGTTATCAGACGTCATATTACATCGAGACTTTTCCGAACTGCAAGTGGGTTGGCGGTGAAAAAGCATGCAAGGCGTATCACCCTACGATACGCGCGGTTCTTCCAGAGACCCAGATGAGGCAACAAGGCTGCGCCTTTGCATCGAAGCGGCAAGTCTTGCGCCACCGGGGGCCAAAGCGTGTTGCCACGCGTATAACCGGTATTTGCCGAATCGCTGTCCGGCACTGCATAACTCTCCCCGGAGCCTTATAAAACAAGGCTTTGCACCATCCCGCTCCAATCTGCTCCACCCGCCTGCCTGCCTAAACTTGTTCGTCCGTACGCCGTAAGGAGGGGGTCGGCACGGGCCGATGTCCTCGCGCGAAGCGGCGCATCGTATGGAGATTCGATGAAAACAGCGGTAAGCATCAAGGCATGGCTCAGTATCCTGGTGGCGGCGTTCGCCATCATGTTGGCCGCGACAGGCGGCTACAGCATCTACGCGGCACAAACGGCCGACGCTTCCATGCGCGCCCTCTACATGCAGGACACCGGTGGTCTGGACTTGCTCGCCAAGGACACGATCCGCTTGCTGATCGCCCGCACGGCGCTGCAGGACTACGACCCACGCGCTGGTAGCGCGGAGTCGGCCGCGTTACTGCGTGACGCTCAAGGTGCGATCGATGGCGCGGATGCCGCATGGAAAGCGTTCGCAGTATTAGCAAGCGGCCACGAAGAGCAAGCGCTCATGGAGACCGCGGGCACTGCACGCAAGCAACTCGTCCAACAGACATTGCTGCCGGCGGTGGAGGCGCTGGAATCGAAGCGCGCGAGCGATATCCGCGAGTTCAACGAGAACCAGATCAAGGACGCATTCAGCGCCTACGATGCCGCGCTGCAACCGCTGGTCGCCATGGAATTCGAGCACGGCAAGGCGCGTTTTGAGGCTTCGCAGCAACGCACCGCCACTGTTATCTGGATCGCTTCGACACTGTTGGCGGCCGGGCTCGTGCTCGCGTTCTTCTCGCGAGTGGCACTGGAGCGGATCGTGATCGTGCCGCTGCGCGCTGCTGTGCAGGCTTGCACAGAGATCGCCGGAGGCAACCTGGCGACCCGGCTGACTGCGCGCCGAGACGACGAAATCGGCCGCCTGATAGATGGTTTATCGACGATGCAGCAAGGCTTGAGCAGAATAGTTGGCGGCGTACGCGACGGCACTGAACAGATGGCCGTGGGGACACGCGAGATAGCGTCGGGGAACATCGACCTGTCGCAGCGGACCGAAGAACAAGCGGCTTCGCTTCAGGAAACCTCAGCGAGTATCGGCCAACTGACAAGCACGGTGCGCCAGAACGCCGATAGCGCTCGCCAGGCAAGCGAACTCGCGCAAACCGCGTCGGCAACAGCCGGTCACGGCGGTCAGGTCGTAGCCGACGTGGTGTCGACCATGGATGGCATTAATAGTAGTTCGAAACAAATTTCGGAGATCATCGGGGTGATCGAAGGGATCGCGTTCCAGACCAATATCCTTGCGTTGAACGCTGCGGTTGAAGCGGCGCGCGCGGGCGAACAAGGGCGCGGATTCGCTGTCGTCGCAAGCGAAGTGCGCGCGTTGGCGCAACGTTCTGCGGGGGCCGCGAAGGAGATTCGCGAACTGATCACCACGTCGGTGGAGCGCGTCGGCAACGGCTCGGTGCTGGTCAGGAACGCGGGCAGTGCGATGAGCGACATCATTGTCGCGGTAGGCCGCGTCACGGACATCATGCGGGAGATCACGGTGGCGTCCGAGGAGCAGACCACCGGTATCGAACAGGTCAATGTGGCCATCGCGCAGATGGACCAGGTGACGCAGCAAAACGCGGCGCTGGTCGAGGAGGCAGCGGCGGCAGCGGCGTCGCTGGAAACGCAGGCGGCGCAGATGAACGCGGCCGTCGCGCTTTTCAAACTGGCTGAAGTTTAGCGGTACGCCTGCTCATGCATCCGGATGAGTAGGCGTTTCGGGCCAACGGTTCTCTTCCACGCAATTCGATGTGGGGACGCGCTTGGCCCATCCCTCTGCCTGCAGCATCGGTTCGTCGTAGAAATGCTCGACATGCCCGATGCACAGAATGGCGACCGGCTTCGCGTCCGCGGGCATATGCAGCAGCCGTTGAACCGCGCCCACGTCGAACAGTGATACCCAGCCCATCCCGAGCCCTTCGGCGCGCGCGGCCAGCCAGATGTTCTGGATAGCGCACGCAACCGACGCCAGGTCCATTTCCGGCAGTGTCCGGCGGCCGAAGATGTGGCGCTCGCGATTCTCCATCAAGCCGACGACCACGACTTCGCCGCAGTCCAGGATGCCCTGGACCTTGAGCCGCATGAATTCGTCGCTACGCTCGTTGAGCGCAACGGCTGTGGCGCGCCGCTCGGTTTCCACGATGTCATGCAGCGCAACGCGCAGATTCCTGTCCGTGACCCTGACGAAGCGCCAGGGCTGCATGAAACCAACGCTCGGTGCATGGTGCGCGGCGTCGATCAACCGCGCCATCTGATCCTCTGCAACGGGGGCGTTGGTGAAATGCCGCATGTCGCGGCGTTCGTGGATCGCGCGGTAGACCGCGGCAATCTCCGGTTCGGAAAAACGCTTGAAAGTCGAATCAGTCATGGTGCGGTGGTGGTTGGTCGGGGGGGCTGGGTTGCCAGGTTCCTACGTTAGCGGTCTTAGTCATTGCCGGGTTGCTGCTTTCACGGTTAGTGGTCTGCTTAGGTTGCCTAATTTCTTTATCACTTTTAGCCACTGCGCGTGGCGGCGCGTCATTTCTTTGTCCAAAGCGACAAAGAAACGAAGCAAAGAAAACGCTTTCAAAACGCGGGCTCATAAGTTGACCCAGCGTGCAGTTTCCTCGTTTTTGGCACCCCAAAAGCACGGTGCTCGCCAGAACCACCGATGTTTGAAACCCTCTTTCTCCGAACACGGATACCCACACGCTTCGCCACCAGTGACTGAACCTGCCCAAGGGGCACCCCGCGCTATCCGCGTGAACCACCCATCGAATTTTTACGGATGCCGAACCACGTCGCCAACCCACTTCGAAACGAGGCCGCGAGAGGGGTGAGGCCATACCCAAAAAAATAACAGCGCAGATCAAGCAGTTAACCCACCAAGAATGAAGCAGTAAAGAAGCGTGGGGCCGTGCGGGTTTCTTGGCAAGCGTGCTTGCCCGAGAGCGTACGGGGCGAAGCGTGTGCGTGTAAGAATTCGCGAGAAGGAGGGGTTCACACATCCGTCGTTCTGGCGAGCACCG
>NZ_JNFG01000065.1 GCF_000729995.1 Caballeronia sordidicola
AACTGTGTCGCGGACTGAAGCTACTATCCAGCGACATGGTGGCCATCGATGGCAGCAAATTCAAGGCCGTGAACAGCCGTGACAGGAACTACACGGCCGGCAAGATCGACAAGCGTCAGCAGCAGATCGAGGAAAGCGTTCAGCGATATCTCGACATGATTGAAACCGCGGATCGGACCAGTCCGATAGGTTTCGATGTGAAGACTGTGCGCCTGTACGAGAAGATCGCGCTCTTGCGCCAGCGGATGCGTGAGCTTGAACAAATCAAAAGGCAGTTGAAGAGGCAACCGGATGGACAGTTGTCGCTTACGGATCCGGATTCCCGTTCCATGACCAGTGGTGGCAAAAGAACCGGAACGGTTGGCTACAACGTTCAGGCCGCCGTGGACACGAAGCATCATCTGATCGTCGAACACGACGTGACGAATGTCGGAAGCGATCAAGGACAACTCAGCAGGGTGGCTTTGTCGGCGAAGAACGCGATGGGCAAGCCGAAGCTGAAGGTGCTGGCTGACCGGGGCTACTTCAGCGGTCCGGATATCCGCGCGTGCGAACTGGCCGGGATCAAAGCGTATGTCCCGAAACCACTTACCTCGGCATCAAGGAAGAAAGGGCTCTTTACCAAGCGCGACTTCATCTATGTTGCGAGGAATGATGAGTATCGATGCCCCGCAGGCGAGCGCGCAATTCATCGATTCACGACGGTTGAGCATGACATGAATCTGCAGGTGTACTGGTCCAGTGCATGCCCGCGTTGCCATCTCAAGGAGCGATGTTCGTCCAGCGACTATCGCCGCATCCGACGATGGGAGCACGAACATATTCTTGAAGCCATGCAGCGCCGGCTCGACCGGAAGCCTGATGCAATGACCATCCGCAGAAGTACCGTTGAGCATGTATTCGGTACGCTCAAGCAGTGGATGGGTGCCACACACTTTCTGACCCGGACGCTTGGTCGGGTGAGCACTGAAATGAGTCTTCAGGTATTGGCGTACAACCTGAAGCGCGTCATGAATATACTTGGTGTTGCCCGGACAATAAAGGCGATGAGGATGGCTGGAAGCTGAGGCCCTGAGGGGCTTTTTTGCGCTCGAGACGTTACGTTAGCGAAAGCTCGATCTACCAAACTCGAATAGTCACGCTGTCGACGCGCATCCACCGACAAAAAACAGTTTCCACACACCCTCGGCCGCGTTGCGCTCCACGCCCTTTGTTGCAGCCGTCGCTGGATTGTCACGCGACCGTGCTCATATGAGGTGAAGCACTTGGAAAGTGTTGGGTGAACAGACTACACTGAAGCCGTATCTATTCCTGAATGAGGGCAGGATGTCAACGGACGATCCTCCGGGTGCGCCTCCCCCGGTTGAACCAGCCGCGAAACCCGAAGCCGAGTCATTTATTGGCGAGTGCCGCCGCATTTTGCGTGCGTCTGTGGTCGCATGGTGGGAGTTCGTTGTCGTCGCCATCGGCATAGGGGTGCTGCACGCCATCCGCCACATCCTCGTCTATTTCGGACTGGTTCACGAATTTTCGTTTGACAGTCTCATCGACGCGATCGCGGACGAACAATGGCGCGTTGCCGTGAAGATGATTCTCAGTGGCTATTTTGCCCTTATATTTGCTGAGGGTTTCTCGCTCGTGGTTGAGTTAGTATTTTTCGTCTACGGACTAACGCTGCGTCTTGCGAAGTAAGTGGGGATGACATGTTAGACAAGACCAGAATCCGCCACAAAATATATCCACCATTTGTCTCATCCGTAGGTGTGTGGCTAGAAAGCGCTGCTTTCAGCATCACGAGGAGATATGCCTTGCCTCGTCCAATTCCCGACGACTATGCGTCGGACGATCAATTCGTAAGGCGCTTTTTTTTCACGCGAGACATAGCGATTGTTTTTGTCCAGTTTTTGATTATTGGGCTGTGCGCTGTGCTGTTAACTTGGATTGCCAGCATTCTCGAGCATTGGGGACTTGTAGTACCCGGCTCGTTCGTTTGGTACACGTTTCAGATCGCCGCATCGGTCCTGCTGGGCCTCGACATGATCTTGTTCCTTTACGCAATGGTCCGGGCATCAATTCGCGCGCTGGGGCGACTGAAATAATTGGGCTGAGGCGCGCGAAACACCACCGCACTGCTCAGTCCGCCTCGATGTCGCCAATGCCTGATGAATCTCGTCGGCTCTTGGCAGTTGAGTGACTGCTTGCGGAAGGGGAGAAGCCGGCTATATGTCTTGGCGACGAACCAAGCGAGCGTCTCTTCGTGGCCGCACGCTGCCTTTCGCAACCGGCGCAACGCGGGCCACTCTCACACTCCGGCAAATCCAACGAATTCGCGTCACAAATCCGGCGAGTCCAGATTATTCGGTTCCGCGTCATCTGGCGCGTGACCGAATTTGTTGGCAAGTCCTTGATTTTTGAGGACGCCCAGTCCAACGAATTCCGTTCACCCGCAATGTAGAGGCCCTTTCAGCCGCAGGAGTGTGAAGCCGACGCTACGACTGTCCTTAGGATCGTGGTCGCGGGTCTGATACGGGTGTGAGCGCACTTCACGTTCTGCGAGTTCTGCCTTGAGCAACCCAGCGGGCAACCTATTGCCGCTCCCGACGCGTGTACGAGTACTGATGCGCGAGCCATGCCATCCCAGTTCCGTCCGCCATGATGAAATGCTGGTCTTTCCTGTCCCGGTCAAGTCCCTGATGGCTGATGACTTCGTCCATCCGCAACATCTGGCCAGAGACTGCTTCGCCCTCGCCAGGCAAGGCGAATGGCTCGAACTTGAGGGTGATATTGTCCGCATCGCCTCGCGCGAAGCTCCACGCCGGCATGATGCCGACTGCGGCGCGAGTATCCATCGATACATAATCCCACCGGCCTTCAACCCGATTGAAACTCAGATAATCAATCCGCAGGATCGCCGCGCGGTCGTTGGCGGTATATAGGAACTCCTGCAGCATCGAGCCAATCAAGCGACGCTCGGCGACCAGTCCGGTCGTTGTCTCAGGCGGCGCTGACGGCGAACGCCACACCGTCTCGATCACGTCCCACAGACCCGTGCGCTCGACGAGCGTCTGATTCTCCGGACCGAGTTCGCTTAACCGTGTTGAAGCAGGGAGCGGTTTGGACTCGGCCATCCTGGCGACTAGAAAGGAGCCAAGCGTGACTCCCAGAAAATGCCGGCGATCAATCATTTCAATTCTCCAAAGTGACGTTTGAACTCGCTGATCTGAGTCGATCACCTATCGTATCGTCGATTTTTGATCTACAGTGCGGTTATATTTTCTCCATACTGGCGCTCTAAAGGCTACAAAAAGGATAGTCGTGACCGAAGAATTCAATGACATTCCCGCTTTTGTCGCCGTGGTGGAAGCCGGCAGTTTTTCCGATGCGGCGCGTCGGCTGAATCTGTCACGCTCCGCTGTGGGGAAGGCGGTCTCGCGCCTTGAAGAGCGCGTCGGCGGGCGGCTTTTTCATCGGACCACCCGCACGCAAAGTCTCACTGAAGACGGTCAATCGTTCTACGAGTATTGCCAGCGCGCGCTCGTCGAGTTACGCGCCGGCCAGGATCTCATGGACTCCGGTCGCACCGAGATTCGCGGCAGATTGCGTGTATCGATGCCCGTGCTGTTCGGCCGCCGATGTGTCGCGCCGATCCTCTTGCGACTCTCCGCGGCGCATCCAAAACTCGAACTGGATATGCATTTCAGCGACCGGCTGGTCGATCTTGTCGACGACGGATTCGATCTCTGCGTTCGCAATGGTCCTCCAGGACAAAGCGCCGGCCTGATGACCCGCGAGATTGCTACCGAACGCATGCTGGTGTGCGCGTCACCTCGCTATCTCGAGGAAAATGGCACACCGGAAACACTGGCCGATCTTGCGGCTCATCAATCGATCGCTTATGGTCGGCGTGGGCGGGTTCAGTCGTGGTCGTTTCTACGGACGGGCAGTTCGCCCTGTTACGTCACACCGCCGGCAAAGCTTAACCTCAACGATATCGAAGCAATCTCTGATGCTGTCGCAGCGGGTTTTGGCTTGGCCTGGCTGGCCCACTGGCTAGTACGTGACCGGCTTCGGGCCGGTGAACTCGTGGAAGTGCTCCCAGCCGCAGGCGCCATCGTGTCGAACATCTCGTTGATCTGGCCGGCAACGCCCCATTTGCCCCAACGCGTACGCAGCGCGATCGACGCCTTGACAAGCGAAGTCGCGGCATTCACAGCAGCTTGACTTGGTTTTCGGAAACCTGAAGAGCCTTTTCAAATAACCGAAAATGGGCGACGTCGGAAAATGCGGAGCCTTCGACGCGACCTTGCATTCATCAGTCGGCGTGAGGTGTCCTCCCGGCCCCTCAAACGGCCGTAGCGGCACACGTTGGCCGGGGCTCGCCTTGAGTGTGCAAGGTCTGCAGCGGCGGCACAGGCGGGCTGTCGATCAGCCGGCTCAGGATGTTCAGCACCGTTTGCTTGTTTGGGGCGCCGGCTTCGGACACCGGCTCGACGGCTGCGAGCACCATCTGTTCGTCGTGCAGCATGACCAGCGCCAGAATCTCGACCATCTCGCGGTCCCCGCCAGGATGCTTCAAAAACACCTGCAACTTGCGGAGCTGGCTGGAAACTCGGCGAAGCGTGCGCCATTGCGAAGCGCTCAGGTTTGCGCTGCAGAACTGCCAGGCAGTGACGCCAGTCCTAAATGGTTTCGCCGGGGTCGTGACTGCGGTTAATGCGCCGGTCGTGCTCGGCAATCACCTGACCTTCGGTGGCGAAGACAAGCTTTGTCGACGATCTACATCGTTATGTCGAATGGCTCAAACTGGCCGCGGACAGCCTGTCAGCCAAATATTGAAATATTATTGGGCACGTTGGACACCCAAGGCACAACCTTGTTATGCATGGCTGTGCGATATCCGGGGCAGTAATCTGAGCCGTCCGCTCACGTCGACAAGATATCCTTTGACTGGATCCGCATTACGCCCCCGCGATCCATGTTTTTTCGCGCAGCCGCAAGTGAGCCATTGAGGTCAATCGGACGCGTTGCGTCTTCAATGACGTAAGCCTCGAACCCCGCTTTGCGGGCGTCCATTGCGGTCCACGCAACGCAGAAATCAGTCGCCAGTCCGGTCACAAACACGGTGTCGATACGCCGCTGCTTCAGGTATCCCGAGAGACCGGTTTCTGTCTTGTGATCGGCTTCCTCAAACGCGGAATAACTATCCATGTCCTTGTGAAAACCCTTGCGTATGATTTTGGCGAATCCCCTTTTCGATTGAAGCTACGATCATAGCGGCGCCAAATTTATTCGAGACTCATCTTGATGCACCTGGCTAGTCGAAGGCCTCCGCATAAACAGTTGCACGAAAATTCGATGAATAGTTTGATGTCCGGGAAATGCCCTTTGCTTCAGCGCGGCCTATGCAAAAGAACCCCCCTTTGTCGATAATCTCGGGTTGGTCACCGCACGTGCGATTCACAGCGCCGGAGGAATCACCGCGTATGTCCGCCCATCGCCGTCATTGGGAACAAACCCCTCAAGGAAGTGTCCGCTTGCCCTGACTTATCGCCCGATTTCCGGAGTGCCTATCGCCAATTTCAATCGTTGAGCTTGGTCGAGATGAAGAATGAAGAACGGGCGAAATCGGACCAGGAGCATCTTCAATTCCACACTCGTCGCGGACCGAATGAAGGTATCCACAGCTTTGACCAACTGCTGAAGGTAGGTGACCTCGCGATCAAGGTACGCTTCGTCGAATCCGCGCGTTTCGACTTCGTTGAGTCTCGCCAGATCGTCAACGCTCTGATTCGTTAGTGCGTCGCTCGTCGCACTTCGTTGCAGGGTTGCTGCCAGTCTCTGCGTCAGTGCGATGATCTCCTGATTGACCTGCCCATGCTCTGCCACGATCCGCCTTGCTAAGGCCTGCACGCTCCTGGACTGGGTTCTGCGCAACGCTGACTCTCCTGCTGCAATTTCCGCCTGATTCGCCACGAAAACGACGCCAGCAATTTGTGCATCGGTCAGACGCTCCCCCTGCCCATACGCGTGACTCATCCATGCGAGAACGAACAGCAGCACCGTGGCAGTGCGTTTGGCTTGCATTCTCGCCTCCATGTGACGTCGTCCTTGAGCGTTCGCCAGTGCGCGCAATGCGAATGTTGCAGCGCTCGTCGCATTCGACGCTGTCCAATTTACTCCAAAACCCGTTGAGGTCTTGACTGGCAAATCGATTCGCCCGAGTGCTTCCACAAAGCACATGCACAGTAGGCGATAGTTCGTGACTGCCGCAACCCGACTCACTACAGCCCTTTGACCAGTCCTTTCGAACGACCGCAGTTCGGGTGGAATCGGACGCTGGCGGGCGTGCACGTCCCGGCCCGGTCAACCCATTTTTTCAACGTCGGGCAGTTCGAAGCTCTTGTCAAACACCGCCTTCTGCGGACCATAAAAGCGGAAAAACAGGAAGAAGTCTCGGCCCGAGGTTGGAATCCAGTTGTTCTCCAAACCTTCCGGTGCTTTTGCCGACAGATAGAGATCAACGCTTCCGTCAGTGTTGAGCTTCATCTTGTCCTTGTCGTAGGAAGAGAGTCCTCCGCGGTCGAGCTCATTGAAAATGTACGACTTGCTGTCGAGGTCATACGCAACCAGGGCCCAGAAATCTCGCGCGGGAACATCCTTGGGCACGCGCATCCGATAGACGCCATCGCCCTTGAACATGTTGCCCTCCGAATCGCGAAGCGAACAGAGATAGAACGTGCCTCCACCCTCAAGGCTTTTCGGCAGGAAGGTCGCTCCGTAGAACATGCCGCCAGCGCGGTCATCGTAGTAAAGCGTCGTGTTCGTTTCGTAGCTGAATTCTTGCAGATGCTTCGGGTCGATCGCCAGGTAGCCCCATTGGCGGTCCGGATAGAACTTCGACATTGCCTTGCCCCAATCCTCGAAGAACGCTTCGAGAAATGCACGTGCGTCCACCACAGATTGTTTGAGAATGTCCGTATTACGTGCGCTCGGTTCGAACTTCTTACCGGGCACGATGCCGAGACTGTCAAGCATTCCCATCATGACCTTGTCACGTGGTCGCAGCGGTTCAACAGTCACCAGGTCTTCGATGTATTCATAGAAGCGCATATCGTAGTGCGGCAGGCTGTCCCAAGCCTTTGGAAAACCGTCGACAAACCGGGTAGGCGGCGGATTGCCGGCCTGCGCGAGCGGATAGATGCGCAGTCGATGAGAATAGGCTTCTGCATCGGTATCGGTTGCGTTGCTGCGCTTGACGGAGCGCAGCATCATGTTCAGGCGATAGCTAAGCGACGGAACATGTAGATAGCCGTGTGGAACTGCGCCCTTCCATCCGGGCGGAGTGAACAGATACTTGCCGCCCGTTCCCTTGTCTGCACCGGATGGCCCAATGTCCGCGATGCTGACCTGCCAGGCATCTACGACCTGCCCGTAAAGCAGAGACTTGTCGTTCGAAGCTGGCACGTCCATGACTATCGGGCCGTCGCGCAGGTCGAAGAAAGTAAAGACATAAGGCACCTGTGCGTTCGAAGTCAGCAGTTCGTGACGCGGCTGCGCTGGATGTGAGAAAGCGATGATGTTGTGATAGGTAATGCCGTACGCTGTGAAGGCACTATCGCGAAAGAAGGCCATACTGACCGCGGGCATGGCCCAGATGACCGCTTCGATGCCGCGCTGGTAGACAAGTTGTTCGTCCCAACTCTTCGCAGGAGAAGGCCGAAACGCGCGAAATGCAAGGTCTTGTGACGAAGATTTTGTTGAGCCGGATGCGCTTTGCTGCACCGTTTGCGCCATCGCCGCGCTCCTTCCGAATGCCGCCGTGGCAGCAACAAGGAGGGTTGTGTTGAACTCCCGCTTTGTCATTTTCATGGTTACCCTCGAAGAATCTGGCTCTGAACGAGCGGCTGAGCGCCGCCCTTTTATGCTCGCCGCATATCAACGGCTACCGTCGCGCTTTTTCCCTGCGTGCTGATGCAGCCTCGTACTTGCCGAAAGTCACATTGAGGCCGGCTTATCAAGGGGTACGAAGCAGTGGACGTACTGACTGCGCTCAAAGGACCGCCTTCAATCGCCGTCGCTTTTTACCTCGACCAAGTCACCCGGCTTCCACTGTCCGTTAAAATAAGCCTCCTCGGGACCGTATAGACGGAAGAGGAAAAACCAGCCTTTTCCCGGAACCGTCTTCACGAAGTTTTGCTCATGGCCCACAACCGGCGTCGGACCAAAGTAAAGGTCGTAAGAGCCGTCGGGATTGGTGACCGGATTCGTGAAACTCGAAATCCGCGCTGCTGTGGTGCCGTTCGGCAGTATGGAACGGGTCTGCGTGTCATACAGCGTGATGGACCAGTAGAGCTTGGCCGGGATTTTCGGCGGCAGGTGAAGCTTGTACGTCTTGTCGCCAGCGAGATACTGGCCGTCCCCAGTCATCTCGCCGGAAGGATAGGCCTGACCGACGCCAGGCGTTTTTGAGGTCATCAGCTTGCTCGTTCCACACGCTGCATAGAAGAAGTAGGCACGTGCATCTAGCAGCACGCGCCCATTCACCGTAAAGTTTGGATCGCCGCCGATGAATGGCATGACAAACTTCCGGTCGGGCCAGATTTTTTTATCGGCTTCGTTTCGGAACGTCAGCGTTCGAGCCATCCCCTGTCCGGTCTCCGCGGCGAGTGTCAGAATCTGACGGGTACGGTCGTCAGGCTTGAACGGCTTACCGGACTCCATGCCAAGCGCACTGAGTATCCCCATGTTGTAAGGGTCCTGCATGAAGGGATGTTCGTGCTCGACCAGTTCACCGAGCCGCTCAAAAAACGGCAAACCTTCGGGCGGAACCCGGTCGATCTTTGCATCGCTGATGTTGAAAAACTGCAAGGGACGTGACGGTGCCTTGCCGAGTTCCGAGAGCGGATAAATCTTGAGTTTCTTGATGTCTGCTACAGCCACCGCTGTATCGCCATCCTTGCCGACGTTTCCCCGCAGCAGCAACCAGCTCACGTAGGTCTGCGGCTTCGCGACGACAAAGCCGGCAGGTGCGGTACCTTTCCAGTCCGGCGGCACAATCAGATACCGTCCACTCGGCGATACGGGCTGAATAACATCGACCACAGGCCGCTGCCACATATCGTCCAGAAAGCCGGGCAGTGTGGGCGGCACTTCCAGCACGATGGGACCCTTCGACGTGTCGAAGAAATAGTCCACGTAGACCGAATCAGGGTTGCCGGTAAGATGGACCAGACTGCTCTTCAACAAGTCACCGAGATACCCCACCTTGTAGTCGTCCGAGCCACCGCCCATCGCACTAGCATTCGCGACGCGATACTGCTGCATTCCGACCGCCGGCAGCGCCCACAGATACATCTGGACAGCACGCTGATACAACAACTGGTCGAGCATGCGCTGCGCGGTGGCAGCAGTTGGAATCCCTTGCTCATACTCTGGCGCCGGAAGATTGCCGAGCAATTCCTCCCGGTAGTTGACCTGCTGACCCGACGCCGACGCTGCAACGACAGATGCCACGAAGAGGAGAGCGCCCTGATGCCGGATGCGTTCAGTCAGTTTCATGTTGCCTCGAAATAGTACGTTTACGGGTGCCTGGGCATGGCCCTATGTGCTCGCCAGGGACGGTCGATCACTGTCGATCGTTTGTCGAGTGACGGCATGGCTCTCACTTGCCGAAAGTCATGTTCAGACCGGCAAAAATCGTAAATTGCGGCACGCCCGCACCCGAGTGCGCGACCGAATACTGCGGCTCGATAAACGCGTTATAGATAGTAGAGCCGCTCTTCCACGCCTTGCCCCCGCCCAGACCTACCGGGATGTAGTAGCTGCCGTGTTGCAGGTCGAACGTCCAGATGCCGGTGGAGCGGATGTACCAGCCACCAGGCAGGTTGAAGATGCCGAACGGCTCGACGGTTAGCGACTGGGTCGTCGGCCTGTCGCTCTGACCGGCAAACGAGTGCTGCCATTGAACAAGAGCGCCAAGCAAGCGAGCTTTGGTAGCACTGACGGCGACCGCCGCCAGGCCACCCTGCCACTTTCCGGTGCCGAGACTTGGATCCGTGGCGGTGGGCAAAGTGATTAAAGGTCCGACGCCGAATTGAATATCCGACTGCGATAGAAGGAAGATGTCAAACAGGTTGATGTCGCCGAGGCCAGTGTTGTTTCCGCCAGTGGGGCCTGGTCGGGTACTAACCGGTATGGTCGCGCGAAAAATTTGAGGAACACCGATAGGACCTACCGGCCCGATAGGAACGGTCGGGCGCAGCAGCAAATCATTCGTATGCGCGCTTACGCCGAACAGGCTTGGACTGTAGTAATCCTGGAGATTGAACGACGGTGCCAGATTGAGGGGGTTGTTGCTTTTGTTCGCATCATCGGCGCTTTGCGCCGATGCATTCGCGCTAGTTAAACTAAAAACAATAACCGCGAAGATAGCTTCGATGGCGTGGATTGCAGTAGCGCCTGCTAATGTCCTTGCACGCCATCGCCACATAACGTGTGCGCTGTTGGGCATAGCGATTCCCCCGTAATGGTCTAGCTTCCCACCGATATCAGAAGTCGCAGTGAATAACAACGATCAAATTCCGGAACCTATGGAACGCGGAATACCCGTACGAAGGCTTGGTAATCGCGCGTAAACAGACGGTCGCTGTGCAACCTCGAAAGGCACTGGATGGCCGTTCAGCATCCCACGACCGAGCGCGACGTTCGCCTCTGGCGCGCGTCAGGCGCAAAGGGCATAAACCGCCCCTGAAGAGACGTTCGGCTAGGTTATGTGAGGGCGCGGCGACGGCGCGGCGAGGGCGACGCGAGGGCGACGCGAGAGCGCCGCGGAGTGCAAAGCAAGGAATACCTGGACATGTAGCCGTCGTTAAACCAGGCTAATAATTAGCGTAGTTTTTTGACGTCGTCCGGGGTTACCGCATCAGGATAGTTATTGCCAAAATGCGTTCGAGCGTAATTGACGACCATCGCGATTTGCTGATCACTCATATATCCGGCGAAACCAGGCATTCCGTCACGTCCGTGCAGCACGTTGATAACAGGATAGGTCGCGGATGCGAGTCGAGCGTTGTTGGCTAGCGGCGGGTACCGGCCGGCTCCGCTCGCACCCTCGCCCTGCGACATGTGACATGCCTGGCAACTTGCACGATAGAGGCTTTCCCCGTCTTGTTCCGAGAAACCACCTCCGCTGGAAAGCATGACGTCAGTAATTGGCTCGGCGGCAAAAGTCATTGCCGGCCCGACGATCAGCCACGCTGAAGCGGCCTTGAGCGCGGTCTGAAACGCATTGGCAAATGCAGCGTCCGCGCGAATGGCAAGTTCGCTCATACCGTCGCCCTGATTCGTGCATGCAGTCGACCAATTGCATCGAGCGACGACAATACGGCACCCTCCTGCCATGCAGGTATATACGATGCATGCTCGCCTGCCAAAACGATGCGACCGTCAATTTGACACAGGTTCTTGTAGTGCCGTTCTCTCGCGACGTCCGTCCAGGCCCCGAAGCAACCATTGGTAAAAGGAACACGGCTCCAGCTAACAGCAATCCCGGACTCGAATTCGCCCGGATACTGTGCGTGAATTTGCGCTCCCTGCTCGACGGCAACTCGAACCCGTTGCTCAGGCGGCAGCGCGCCGAGTTCGTACGCGTTCGCGCCCCATACATAAGCACCCAGTAACACGCCTTTGCCGTTGCTACCGTAATTGCTCGCTGGATAACCAATGGTCGAAATGGGCAAATCAGTGTGGGTGATTCCGCCGTAGATATGTTCGTCTTGTTCCCAGAAGCGGCGTTTAAATTGCAGACCGATCTTCACCGACGTTTCATACGGCACCGCGTGAATAGCATCTTGCATAGGTTCGCCAACCGCGATTTCGATCTCACTCAATATTGACAAAGGTATCGTGCAAACAAGCCAATCCGCCTTAGCCGTTTGCAGGCCACCCTGTCCGTTCGCATTGACGTAGGTCACGCTCACGCCGCGTTCGCTCTGGTTTATCTTCGTGACTTTAGCGCTCAATTGCACGACGCCCGCAACCTGACGATATAGCGCCTGCGCAATGCGATCCATGCCACCAACCGGCTGAAAAATCGAGCTTTGGAATTCCTGTTGGTTTCCGGACGACAGCCATTGCCAAAGCCGCGAGTTGATCAACTCGTCCCGTTTATACGGCGTAGACGGTACTGCCAGCGGCATCAGGCCACCGCCATAGCCAACAGCAAAGCCTCGTCTCTCACTTGACGCCATGCCTGAGACATAGCGAAAATCTTTGTCGAGCGCGCCCCAGCTTCTGAGAGACTCGAGCAGCATTTCCTGATCTTCGTTGGTCAACGCGGCGTCAAGTTGTGACTTGTTCACCGCCTTGCCGAGTAACTCAGCAATGTAGCCTTGGTAGTCTGTTTGAACCTGCCGATAGCGCTGCGGCTTGCCATCGAAGGCTCGACTTGAATGAAGATAGGCGTTGTAATTGACCTGAACGAATGGTTCAAGTGGGACATTCAACCGCTTCGCATAGTCCAGCACCGCATGATGATTGTAGGGAATACGCCATGGCCCAGGATTGATGTAAAGGCCATTGTCGAACTCGCACCGCTGAGTGGCGCCGCCGAGTTCGGTGTATTCGTCTCCGCCGCGAATAGTCCAGGCACGCCCGCCTGCGCGGTTGTTGTATTCCAGAACCTTGACGGAGTAGCCCGCGTTTCTCAATTCGTACGCGGCTACAAGCCCGGCCATCCCGGCGCCGAGAATCAGTATTTTTGTGCCCTTGGGCGCACCATCCAGTTCGATCCGGCCGCTATACGCCGACGACGCCGCAAACCCTAGCGTGTTCATCGCCTGGTACATGGCAGCCCCACCAGCAGCTCTGCCTACCAAGGCCAGCAACTGGCGGCGGCTTAACAGCTCATGAAAATTTTTCATCGTACGGGTGGTTTTCCGTGAATTTCTTGGCGTCATTCGCGGCGAAATGCATCACACGCGAGCGAACGACCAACAACGGATCATGACGCGGTCGTGCCGCCGCGGATAGCCACCAAGCTACGAGCGTTCCGCCGCCTTTGATCTTCAACGCTATTGGTCTATATACCGCACGTTGTTATCGTCCAGCAACTGGAGGACCGTTCTCGACCCGCTCTTGTTTCAAACTACGAGCTTTTTTGCACGACCTTCGTTCTGCGCGTTTGCATCGCCGAGTCCGCAAACAGGTCGATCACCACGCCGCGCAGCCAGCGATTGCCTTCGTCTCGCTGGACTCGCGCATGCCAGAGCAAATGGATCGGCGCGGCGGGCAACGTCGAGGGCAATGCGCGCAGGCTCAGTGAGAACGGCGCGGCCAGCTGCAAGGCCAGTCGCTCCGGGACCGTGGCAATCAGATCGGTGCGTTGCAGGATGTAGCCGACGCTCATGAAGTGCGGCACCGTCAATCGCACCCGGCGCTGCACGCCTCGCCGTTTCAGCCAATCGTCCACCTGACCGTGTCCCGTGCCGGCGGACACCACCACCAGATGCTCGGCTTCACGCCAGGCAGCGAGCGTGAGCGGCGCATCTTCGAGCGCATGGCCGCGCCTGAACAGGCAGACATACCGCTGATCGAACAGGCGGCGCTGATAGAAACCGCCCTTGAGCTGCGGCAGCAGGCCGATGGCGAGATCGACCCGGCCCTCGGCCATCTCGTTGCTCAGATTGACGCTCGTGTCGCGAACGGTATTGAGCGCGATGCCCGGCGCCTCGCGCGACAGTCGTTCGACAAGCGCGGGCAGAAAGACGACCTCGCCGATATCGGTCATGCCGATGGTAATCGTGCGCGTGACACGCAGCGGATCGAAGCCGGTCTCGGGATTGAGTGCGGCGTGCAGGATCGCAAGCGCCTGAGAAACCGGCTCTGCCAGGCGCAACGCGAACGGCGTGGGCACCACTCCTCCCGGGCCACGCACGAACAGCGGGTCACCGAGCCGTCGACGCAGTTTGGCGAGGGCGTTGCTGACGCCGGGCTGGCTCATGTTCATCTGCTCGGCCACGGTCGATACGCGCCGCTCCTGCATCAACCGTTGGAAAAGCAGCAGCAGATTGAGATCAACTTCGCTTAGCTTCATGACGCGGGTATCCCGGGCTCATTGATTTCGGTGATGATGCAGATTCATCCCATTTTATTGTGAAATGAACGATCAGTGCCGAGAATTCAGATACGGCACACGCATCCGACTTCAACACAGTATGCGTACCGTGCCGACTCAAACACAGTCTGAATACTGGAGACAAACCATGGAACAACTGGATCTGAAGATCGCAATAATTGGTGCTGGCATCGGCGGCCTCACGCTCGCGCTCGCACTGCGAGAACATGGCATCGACGCGCAGCTCTACGAGCAGACCGACGAGCTTCGCGAGGTCGGAGCGGCAGTCGCGCTGTCGGCGAATGCGACGCGGTTTTACGAGCGCATGGGACTGCGCGCAGCCTTCGACGCGGTGTGCGCTGAAATACCCGCGCTGGTCTATCGGGACGGGCGCAGCGGCGAAGTGATTGGACAGCATCGCGGCGAACCGAGCTATCGCCAGCAGTTCGGCGGGTCCTATTGGGGTGTACACCGCGCGGACTTGCAGGCCGTGCTGTCGACCGCGGTCGGCCTCGAGCGCATCCATCTCAGCCATCGGCTGACCGATCTCGTGCAGCATCCGGATCGTGTGAGTCTGAGTTTCGCCAATGGCCGGCACGTCGACGCCGATCTGGTGATCGGCGCGGACGGGGCGCGCTCGATCACGCGGCGCTGGATGCTCGGCTACGATGACGCCCTGTATTCGGGCTGCTCAGGCTTTCGTGGCGTGGTGCCGGCTGGACGCATGGATCTGCTGCCCGATCCCGAGGCCATTCAGTTCTGGATCGGACCACAGGGCCATCTGCTTCATTATCCGATCGGCGACAAAGGCGACCAGAACTTTCTGCTCGTCGAGCGCCATCCCTCGCCGTGGCCGTCGCGCGACTGGGTCACGCCGGCGAGCGAGGGTGAGCAGCTGCGCCTGTTCAAGGACTGGCATCCGGCGGTGGTGCAGATGATTACGGCGGAGCCAATCAGCCAGCGCTGGGGCCTGTTCCATCGTCCCCCGCTCGGGCGCTGGAGCAAAGGCCGCGTGACGCTCATCGGCGATGCCGCGCATGCGCTCGTGCCACACCATGGCCAGGGCGCCAATCAGTCGATCGAAGATGCCGTGGTGCTGGCCGCGCAGCTGGCCAAGGCGGGCCCGGGTCGCTGGCGCGAGGCGCAGGAGGCCTACGAGCGGTTGCGGCGGGGCCGCACGCGCAAGGTCCAATACGCATCGATATCGACGGCTGACGTGTTGCATCTGCCGGACGGACCCGAGGCGCAAGCGCGCAACGCCCGCCTTCGCGCACGCGACAGCCTGCTGCATCATCTGGACTGGATTCACGATTTCGACGCCCTTGCACAAGAGCCCACCGAACGGCAGGGCGGCACCTGGCTTTGAACTGCGCGCCTCTCGTTGACGCCTGTACGACTGTCCTGACTCGTTGAGGGTTTGTTGGATGCCCGCCGTGGTCGCCATGACTGTGAACATGCTGCGCCGCGTGCCGGCAGGCGTAGAACAACCCTCAAGGTCAGCGCGTGTTCGATTTTTCTGGACCGGTTCAAGATCGGCTAACTATCGGCAGCCTCGGCTGACCGGAGTGGTGCTCTATGAAGCAACCTTCATCTCCGGCAGTCGAATGGCCGTTTGATGGGCGCAGCGGCCATCCGAATGTCCGGGTGACGCGACGGACGACGGACCCTTGATGGCCCGTCACTGACCGCAGTCGATCGGCAGTACGCGACCCTAGCTGCTGTTTGTCCGGATCGAAAGCGGCCTTCAGGCAAGCCGACGGGCTGTGAAACTAAAGAAAGTGTGTTGTCGGCCGTTAGTACAGTCTTCGACCCACCGCGGTTCAAGATGGACCGTTCAACCCACGGCACTGCCATGAAAAACAAAAGTCTGGCCTGTGTTCTCATACTCACTTGCATGTTGCTCGCGGGATGCCTGACAACTGTCCCTAATATTGACGCGCAGCATTCCGCTAGCGTCCAGACGAAACAACTGATTTCTGACGGGATCCAAGCACCGAAGATCGATGCCAACGGGAATTTGGTGACACCGTGGGTCCGCAATTCGATGATGTCAGCGTTCTACATGAAAGCAGCCCACCTCGGGCTTAAGATTGATCCGAACGGTGTTCCAGTAACTATTCACATTACAGGCGTTAGAAGCAGGTCCGATACTGCGCGCGTATTTCTAAATTTCTTCGACGGCGCGGATCATCTTAGCGGAGTCGTCAGTGTGGGCGATACCAGCTTCAAGATCGAAGAAGACACTTGGCTATATTGGTTGTTTACCGGCTTTCGTTCTATCGAAGAGGTTTCGAATGCGGTAGGTGAGCAGGCCGCGAATGGAATCGCATTGGTTGCGGGACTGCCAATCAACGACTGACCATTTACATGATCGCTGAAGGCCGAAGAGCCTTCGCCTTGGGCAGATTGCATCAACAGACGGATCAGTGTCGGGCGTCATTGAATAGTCTTTGTGGCGGCAAATTTTGGTGTGTCCTTTCGAGCGTATCCTGCTGTCGAAAATTCCTTCATGGAATTTCAGGCCCAACACCTATTGTTGATGCGCGGCGCGTCAAGTTTGCTGTTCTCTAACCGTTATCCCGACATCAGGACGATGTGTCCGCCGCGCCCGGCGACAGGCGCCCTTGATCCCACCGCGACATTTCGGGCAAAACAAAGAGACGTGTTTAGACAAACCATCGTATTGGAAGACATAAGCGACGTCAGTAGGTACACCCTCAAATCGGGTCGCTACACTTCCTTTAACGCGATTGTCGCCGGTTGCGAATATAAGGGCATGCGGGTCGCTGGCTGGCCAAGACTCGTCGCCGGAATGACGGTCCATGCAGTGTTACGCCGCGCTGGAGATTTCTCGACCCTTGAAGCATGGTGGGATTCGATTACACGAAAAATCGTGGGCCTCAAAGTAAATCGTATGGGCGAGGCTGCGCCTATGCTTGTTGCCGCCGTCGTCATTTTCGCGGTTTCGCTGGTCGCTCGCATCCTTGCGGTAGCCGGCGCGGGATTTCTCGGTGGCACAGCCATTTTATTCGGCATATGGGCGCGGCAAGCCTAGTAAGTGAGATGCGCAACGACGAGGTATCTCGATCGCTCGGATTGTTAGAGAGGAGAGGCCGACGGTTTCTATTTCCTGGCGGTGGTGCGCTTCAGCGCGCGTTGCTTTCTCCGATATGGCGACAGGTCTTTTTGGCCGAACGTCGCCCCTCGTCGAATTTCAGTAGTCGACCTAACTCGCTCATTCGCTTGATAAAGATTAGGCGGCGGTCCAGCAACGACTTTCGGCCGTCCCCTTGACGACTAGGGGAAGGCCGCCGCCGGAGTTCAGTACAGCCACACGGCGAGCGTCCACAGCGGGTATATAAGCCATTAAATACCTGGTCACGCAAAATTGCCTTCTCAAAGCATGCCATCGCGCCGCGCTTCGAACCGCGCTGCTATATTGAAACGATCCGCGCCGCTCGGTGCCACAGCCCCGGAGGTCCTTCATGGTTCGACTGGTCATGATCCTTCTCGGCGTCGACTATCTGCGCGCGCGATGGAAGGCGCTGATGGTGGCGGGATGGTTCAGCGTCGCGCTGGGCGTCGAAGTGTTCATCGACATGATGGACGGCTCGCTCTACTTTCCGCTCAAGCCGTTCGCTTTCCTGTTGCTTCTGGAAGGCCTCTCGACGCTGGCCGTCGCGTGGACCGGCATGGGCGGCCAGCGCACGCTGCGCTATGTGAAGGGCTCGGCCTTCACGCTGGCCGCCGCATTGATCTTGATCGGCACGCTGCACGCCAACTTTATCCTCGCGATGATCTTCGGCACGCTTTTCTTCGCAGACGGCATACTGCAGATCATTTCCGCCAGAATCGTGCGGTTCCGGCGCTGGCGTCTCGCCATCGCGGGTGGCGTGTTCGAGATGGTGGTGGCGTTCATCTTCTACTTGCCCTATCCCGTGCGGTATGCGGGGACGATTCCATACTGCGTGTCGCTTGGTCTGCTGTTCGGCGGCTGGAACATGATCCTGCTCGCCATGCGCGTGCGCCGGATGGAGCAGAACCCCGGGGTGACCGATTTCGTGTCGACACCTGCTGTTGCGTCCGAAACGGAGCTTCGCAGTCCTGTTTCGGGCGTAACGGAATGGGACGGCCCGCCATCGGACGACGAACGCGCTCTCACCATTCACGTGTGGACGCCGGCCGCCACCACCAAGGCCGAGGCGCAGCCACGTGTGATCGTGAACCGCTATATCGCGGCCGTTGACCGGAACGGCGCAATATCCACCGGCCACGCGGCGCTGGAGTCGCCCGAAGGCATCTATATCAGCTTGTATCCGGGCACTGAAATCGATCGATCGCCCGAGGAATTCGCCCGCCTGCTGCGTGCGACGCGGGAAAATGACATTCCGGGCGTCTTCCAACCGGACTACCGGACCGAGGCGAATGCGTGGTGCGAGTCGACCGTCAAGGTACGTATCCGCAACTACGATCCGGAACGTCTGCAACGGTTTTGGGACGCGTATCGGCAGGACACGACCTATAACCTGACGTATCGCAATTGTTCGAGCACGGTGGCGCGCGCGCTTGAAGCGGCGATCGAAGGTGCGTCGGCGCGGGTGTGGGCAAAGTCCGGCGGCTGGAAACCGCTAATGCGGGTGATGTCGACGCCCGAATTGTGGGTCGCCGCTCAGGTGCGCAAACGCGCGGCAACGATGGCATGGACGCCCGGCCTGACCCTCGACTACGCCCGCGCGCTCAGCATGCTCGCCGATCCGAGGCCACTCGGCTGGGTCAAGATGGCGCGGCTCGCGCTCAGGACGATGTATCGCTCACGTCGCCGCTGGCAGGCAGAGGAGGCCCAACAGGCGAGCGCGTTAGCGCTTGGCGAGACGTCGGTGCAAGACGCCACGCGGACAGAAGCCTGAATGGTGGCGCGCACGGGGGCGTAGTTCTTGGCGCTACGGTTGTGGTGTGGCGGCTAATCGTAAAAATAAAACAGGAAAGAATCGACCCCTTTCATCACCCGGGTTGAACGACGCAATGACCTTGCACAACCGCTGGCCTGACCGTTATCGAACAGCGTGGCCGTCAACGAACTTGACTATTGCCAACTCGCGGCGGGAGAATTAATCGTTCTTGCAGCCGCGCCCTGCGGCGGCAAGTTGGTGTTCGCGTGCCTTCAATGGAGGTTCGTATGAGTTATCACCTGGAAGGTCGTCTGCTGGAAGTTTGCAACTGCAAGGTGCTTTGCCCCTGCTGGATCGGCGAGGACCCTGACAACGGTACTTGCGACACCATTGTCGCGTGGCGTATAGACAAGGGGACGGTCGACGGCGTCGATGTGGCCGGCAATACCATCGCGGCCGTCGCCCATGTACCCGGCAACATCCTGCAAGGCAACTGGACTGCCGCGATCTATGTCGACGACCAAGCCACCAAGGAGCAGGAAGAGGCACTGCTGAAGGTCTACACCGGCCAGGCCGGCGGACCGGTCGCCGATCTCGCCAAGCTCATCGGCCAGGTCGTATCCGTGGAGCGAGCGCCGATCCGCTTCACTGTCGTTGCAGGCAAAGGCGAACTTGAGATCGGGACCAACTACTACGCTGAACTCGAACCCTATCTCGGCGCGACCGGTGCCCAGACCACGCTGTCCGACACGGTGTTCTCGACAGTGCCCGGCGCTCCGGTGTTTGTCGGCAAGGCCCCGACCTATCGATCGAAGAACCCCGCACTCGGCATCGACCTCGACATCAAAAATCACAACGCCCTGCAGAGCACGTTCGTCTTCGACGCATGAGCCCGATGGCCGGCCCACCGCCAGCCCGCGCCTCGCGCCATGTTCACGTGTTCCTGCCGGTCCTGTCTGCGCTGATTGCGCTCGCGTGGGTGGTGTTATGGGCGTGGGCGCGCAGTCCATACGGGCGCTATATGGAACATGGTGACTGGACAGCGTCGGGACCGGCGGCATTTCTTTGCCGTGTTGTTCCCGCGGGCGACGTGGTCGTGCCCGTGGTGCTCTACGCAGTCGCATGGATCCTGATGACAGTGGCCATGATGCTGCCGACCACTTTGCCGTTGTTCAATGCTTTCGACCGGTTGACGGCGGGGCGCCCTGACCATGCGCGCCTTCTTATGCTGCTCGGCCTGGGCTACATCACGGTGTGGGGAGCCTTCGGACTTTTGGCGCATGCACTTCACAGTGCAGTGCTGTCCCTGCTCGCCAGCGTACCCAGCCTGGCCTGGCACGGCTGGCTGATCGGCGTCGCAGTCATTGCGTTGGCTGGCGCATTTCAGTTCAGCAAGCTCAAGTACCGCTGCCTTGAAAAGTGCCGCACGCCCTTGAGCTTCATCATCGTGCACTGGCGTGGGCACGCGCAGGCCCGAAACGCGTTTGCGCTTGGCGCGCAGCACGGCCTGTTCTGCGTCGGCTGCTGCTGGGCGTTGATGCTATTGATGTTCGCGCTGGGTACCGGCAGCCTCGGCTGGATGCTCCTGCTTGCCGCCGTGATGGCGATCGAAAAGAACGTTCCCTGGGGCAAGCGTCTCAGCGCGCCCCTCGGCGTGGCGCTTTTGTCGTGGGCTTTCGTTCTGGTTTTGACCCATGCATGAAGCACGCGGTGGCCCGCACATCTTCCAGACGACCGTCCTCACTGCGGTGGCGATGCTCGCCTTCGCGGCTAATTCGCTGCTGTGCCGGCTCGCGCTGCTGCGCAGGGAAATCGATCCGGTCAGCTTCGCCGGCATCAGATTGGTTTCGGGCGCGATCATGCTCGCCGTCATCGTCCGGTTCAGGTCAGAACCACATGCGCCCAGCCATGCCGATTGGCTCGCCGCTGCCATGCTGTTTGCTTACGTCGCGTTCTTCTCCTTCGCGTATCTCACCTTGTCCGCAGGCACAGGCGCATTGATTCTGTTCGGCGCAGTTCAATTGACGATGTTCAGCGTGGGTTTGCGCTCCGGCGAGAAGTTCGGATCCCTCGCGTGGCTCGGTCTCGCACTGGCAGTCGCAGGGCTTGTCTACCTGGTATCGCCGGGTATCGCAGCACCGCCGCTCGTCGGCGCGGCGTTGATGGCGATCGCGGGCGTTGCATGGGGTGTGTACTCGTTGCGCGGCCGCGGAGTGGCCGACCCGCTCGCAGCGACGGCGGGAAATTTCGCGCGAGCGGCTCCGCTTGCCCTCTTGATGAGCGCGTTTTTCATCACCAACGCCCGCGCCTACGCAAACGAGGCTGGGGTCGCCCTGGCGATTGCCTCCGGCGCACTCACGTCCGGCATCGGGTACGTCATCTGGTATGCGGCGCTGAGCAAGCTTACCGCCATGCGAGCCGCCACTGTACAGTTGTCCGTGCCGCTGATCGCTGCGTTTGGCGGAGTGGCGTTCCTGTCGGAAGCGATCACGCCACGCCTCGCTGCGGCTTCCGCTACTATTCTTGGCGGTATCGCGATGGTGCTAGCCAGCAAGTCCCATACATAGCGTCCATCGCGGCGGCGAACCGTGTTCTCGATCACGCATGATCGACCATGCCGACCGGCGGCACGCCATTTCGACTGAAGCAGGCTTGAATCATAGCGGCGTGAAAAGCAACGCCCCCAGATGCCATGACACTTCCTGCTCGATCGTAGTGCCGCTAAAACAACACGGCGGGGAAGTCATCGGCCGCAAGAAAATGGTCCTCGGGAAGCCGATTTTTGCGCTGTTAGAAACGCGGCTTGACGATCGAAATCACGGTGTGGATGCCATACGCCGACAGAGGTGGCCACTCTGCGGATGCGCGGCGACAACTCGGCGAACCTCCGCCCAGACGCCACGGATTGTCTTAAGAACCATTCGTTGCTGCGGACGTCTCGGGAGCTGCACACCGGATATTGAACGTTACGGCCTATCCCACCCGACCGTCCAGGGTGATCGACTGACCCGACTGCCATGATCGGCGCACAAAGGTCTGTTGCCAGGGGCGGAGCCGGTGTTCGAACGTCTGTGTGGATGCGTGGACCAACGTCCTTGGCCGGGTAACGCCTCATGCGATGGGCATATGCAAGCGAAGTCACCGCAAGGTGCGATCGGCTGAGCGCGACCCCCTTTAGCCATCCGAAACCGTTAGGCGGCCGTCACATCTCAGAGTGAAGCGGACGTTTGAATGACAAAGTGCCGTTGATGGCGAACGACGGCAACTGGCCGAGGCTGTGTGGAAACTGTTTTTTATCGGTGGATGCGAGCCGCCAGCGTGACTATTCGAGTTTGGTAGGTCGAGTCCGCGCTAACGTAACGTCTCGAACGTAAAAAAGCCCCTCAGGGCCTTAGGTTTCAGCCATCCTCATCGCCTTTATTGTCCGAGCAACCCCAAGTATATTCATGACGCGCTTCAGGTTGTAGGCCAATACCTGAAGACTCATTTCGGTGCTCACCCGTCCGAGCGTCCGGGTCAGAAAGTGTGTGGCACCCATCCACTGCTTGAGCGTGCCGAATACATGCTCGACAGTACTTCGGCGGATGGTCATCGCATCAGGCTTCCGGTCGAGCCGCCGCTGCATGGCTTCCAGAATATGTTCGTGCTCCCATCGTCGGATGCGGCGATAGGCGCTGGGCGAACATCGCTCTTTGAGATGGCAACTCGGGCAGGCACTGGGCCAGTACACCTGCAGATTCATGTCATGCTCAACCGTCGTGAATCGATGAATTGCGCGCTCGCCTGCGGGGCATCGATACTCATCGTTCCTTGCAACGTAGACGAAGTCGCGCTTGGTAAAGAGCCCTTTCTTCCTTGATGCCGAGGTAAGTGGTTTCGGGACATACGCTTTGATCCCGGCCAGTTCGCACGCGCGGATATCCGGACCGCTGAAGTAGCCCCGGTCAGCCAGCACCTTCAGCTTCGGCTTGCCCATCGCGTTCTTCGCCGACAAAGCCACCCTGCTGAACTGGCCTTGATCGCTTCCGACATTCGTCACGTCGTGTTCGACAATCAGATGATGCTTCGTGTCCACGGCAGCCTGAACGTTGTAGCCAACCGTTCCAGTTCTTTTGCCACCACTGGTCATGGAACGGGAGTCCGGATCCGTAAGCGATAACTGTCCGTCCGGTTGCTTCTTCAACAGCTTTTTAATTTGTTCGAGCTCACGCATCCGCTGGCGCAAGAGCGCGATCTTCTCGTACAGGCGCACGGTCTTCACATCGAAACCTATCGGACTGGTCCGATCCGCGGTTTCAATCATGTCGAGATATCGCTGAACGCTTTCCTCAATCTGCTGCTGACGCTTGTCGATCTTGCCGGCCGTGTAGTTCCTGTCACGGCTGTTCACGGCCTTGAATTTGCTGCCATCGATGGCCA
>NZ_JNFG01000066.1 GCF_000729995.1 Caballeronia sordidicola
CTTCGGGAAGAAGAAAGCTTTGCGTACGATTGTCGCCTTGAACAAACCGTTTCATCTCGCTCACCCCCGTTACCGGATGAGAGATTTTAGCTCTTCAAAAAAGCGTTTTGACACACTCTGGGCCATGAAGAGTCATTCGTCGCGGCCGACATTTGGACATTCGTACGGCTGCTCCGCTCCGTCAACGGCCATTCGACATCGACAATGTGCGCCGCGTCTTCGGCCGAGGCCGACATTCAGGTGTTTGCGTTTATGAGGCGGCTACGGGTCGTGTTCCAACATTCGTGGAAGCAAAGGATACAAACTTGCCGGAATTCGATCCGATAAAGTCTTAAGGTGCGCGTCGCCAGAACGCACGCGGAACTCCCGCACCAACTCCGCGACCTCGAACGACACACCGCATCGAGCGACGCGTCTAGGCGTCAAATCCTGATTCGGGTTGCCGCGTATGTCCCGCCAGAATACCCACAATTTCGTCACTCGGCCTCATCACGTCGAGTGTAAGCCGGACCAATGCGTCCTCCTCTATCCCGAGCGTCTCCCCGACGATCACAAACCTTGCTGCTATGTTAGTCGGCAAGCTTCCAACTCGGCAATGTTCCCATCCGGCGTCGAAAACGTTTAACAACCCCTCGCCTGGCGTCGAGTCCGCCGCAAACATGCTCAAAACGTCAAAACCAGCTCGGATTTCCTGGACGTCTAGTACCGCCCATCTCTTATACGACATAACCCAACCCTTCGTCCCATTCCGCCGACTTATCCACGCATGCTGTCAGGATCGAAGCAGCGACTCCTCTATAGCGAAATGTATTAATTGCTTATATCCGACGGGATAAGCGGCAATCACTTAAAACACGATTGCTGATTTCCCTTTCACAACGTTCGTTGAACGTCTATCCTGATTAACAATTGCCGATCTGCCGAATTCTTATAGAATAGTGAGGGAGTGGGTGCGAGCGCCGATCGCCAATAAGAAACGCTAAAAAATACTCTAATCGCGGTTGCCTTGCTGGCAATTATCATACGTATATTGCCGGGACGCTGATTCGCACTCTCCGACCTGGTTGCGGCATCGGCCGGGTGGTTGAAAAAGAGTAATTTTAAATAGACGTCTAATTTTCTTTATAAAAGTGAAAATATTTCAAAAATAAGGAGAATATGATGCTCAAGGTTTGGATATTTATTTTTTGTGATTTGCTGTCAATCAATGCGTTAGCGCAAGATCGCATCCCTCTGACGAACGATCTATCCAGAGATCAACTGGCTCTCTATGCTCAAAATTTGCACGGGGGTATACGGGCATTTCCTACCGTGTTTCGATTTCCCGACGACACGCGCGCCGGCGATGTATTTGGGATCGACGTGTCCCATTACCAGGGGGGCATCGACTGGCAACGCGTGGTGGGGCAAAACGTGCAATTTGCTTTCGTCAAGGCGACGCAAGGTGACAGGAGTTACGATCCCAAGTTCGATTCAAATTGGAGTGCTTTAGATAAAGTGAAGACATTGATACGCCGCGGCGCTTATCACTTTCTAACTGCGAACGATTCCGCTGAGCTGCAAGCCGATAATTTTATCAAAACGATTGGGGTTCTGGCTCCGGCCGACCTGCCACCTTGCGTCGATGTGGAATGGGATTTTCTCATTAAAAATGGAAAGCCGGTATTGGATGCCAAGGGCGGAAAAATTGACCAATGGGTAAATCTGTCCCGTACGGAAATCGTAAATAAACTTAACGTATGGTTGACCAAGGTCGAAGCGGAAACTCACAGACGGCCTATTATCTATACCAATTCCATCTGGTGGAATTCACGGATTGGCGTCAGTCCTGAATTTAGCGGATATAAAATATGGGTTGCCGATTATACAAATAAGAGTCTGGGGAGGGAGGCACCCAATTCGCCAAAGAACCTTGAGTGGTCTTTGTGGCAGATGACCGATCGCGGGAGCATCAAAGCAGCCGGTTTGACAAAAGGAATTGACGCCACGATCGTGAGGCAGGCAGACCTTAGCCTGTTTAATAATGCGGGCCAATAACTCCGGCGGAACATACTACGCCAGGCGTAGATTTCGTCGCCACGTAGGAAGGGTTCCTTCGTCGTCCAAAAAAAGGTATTCCAATCCAGCGCTGACCGCTCGCTAAGCACCAGTAGCGCAATCAATGTACAAGAAGAACCAAGGGGGAGCATATGTCCCGCATCTGCCGTCTTGGCGTGTATGGGTTACTCGCCATCACTATGACTGGCTGCAGCAGTGTCCAGCCGCTTCCGTATACCGATCCTTCAAAACTGCCCGATGTGCTCAAGGCGGTGACGGCGCGGCAATCTGACTACCTCAATGCGGCATCTAAATTTCAATACAGCACCGCGGCTTATGACGTGCCTATTGTGCTGCTGGCGATTGGCAGTGTCGCGGCCGCGGTATTTTCTCATGGCGCTGCGAGGGGGAATTTGCTTGCGGGGATTGGAATCGGGGCGGGCGGATTAACTCTGGTTTCCAACACGGTCAATGCGCAGGCAAAGATCGACGCATACCGGCTTGGATCCGTGCAAACGAGTTGTTTATATCTGGCGGCGCTCGCATTTGATCCAGGTGATGCCGGAGTAAATAATACATTTTCCAGCATAAAATCCGCCAGTGATAATTTGAATTCGCAGATCGCCGAGATCTCCGCGGCGATTCAGAAACTCAATACAGGCACGCTTACGGATACAGATAAAAAAATAATAAGCAATGCGGAAACGGCTGTTTCTCTCGGGCAGACGGCGTTGGCGAGTTCCAAAGCCGAGATAACCGCATATAACCAAAGTGGCGCATCTATATGGAATACATTGAATCAGATCGATGCGCGAGTGTATGCCGCAACCAAAGGTGCGCTTGTGAACTGGAGTTCTGCCGTCGCGCTGGTCACTCAATATAGTGCGGGACAGGGCGCCGGTGCCCAAGTCGCTCCCGCCCCGGCCCCTGTGCCGGTACCCGCGCCGGTTGGAGGCGGTGCAGCTCGCGGTTTCACGGTGTCAACCGTCGACTTCGACGATCTGCAAACCATGACAACGGATCTCAATACCCTCAGTGCGTCGGTCCAGGCGCAAAAACCATTTTCTTTGGCGACAACGAAGGCTGTTGCGTGCGCTTCAATTGGATCGTAGTTCGGCCTGAAATCAATTCAGCCTCGGATTGTGGCGAGAATTTTCTGGCGTTGATGCCCATTTTAACGAGAGAAAAACATGAATATGCTGCTTACTCCAAAGCATGTAGCCCTTGGCGACGCAGGGTGCGAGGGCACATATTCCAAAATCAGTGGATCAATGATAAAATCATCAATTAATTATAAGAATTTTTTTCTGATAATTATATTTTGCCTTTCAATATTATCGAGCGTCTCGGTATTCGGCCAGTCTCTTAAAATGGTTGCCCTGGTGATCGGAAACGACAACTACCAGTCTGTGCCGGCCTTGGCCAATCCTGGCAACGATGCTGATCTCGTTGGAGCCACGTTACAGCGCGTCGGCTTTCAACTCATTGGTGGCGGTGCTGTGCATGACCTCACCCTCCAGGATTTTCAACGCGATGTGAACGATTTCGCCACCCAGGCTGCGTCTGCCGATGTAGCCGCTATTTACTACGCCGGGCACGGCCTTCAACTCAACGGTGAGAACTACCTCGTTCCAGTAGATGCAAATCCGGGTAGCGCCGCCGATGTGCCGAAACAGATGATCAGTGCAACAAATTTGCTGAATATTCTGAACAAATCAAATGTAAGGCTAAAATTTCTGATTCTGGACGCGTGTAGAAATAATCCGTTCGCGTCGCGCGGACTGTCATTCGGTGGCAGCGGACTGGGGAATATGTCGAGAGGGTTGGCCCAATTGTCGGGGCCTGAAGGGACGATGATCTGGTATGCCACGCAACCCGGCAACGTAGCGCAGGATGGTAGCGGAAACAACGGCCCATTCGCTCTCGCGATTAGCCATAATCTCGGGGTCAAAGGACGTGACGTGTATGCGGTATTTAATGCTACAGGTATTGACGTGAAGAATGCGACTCACGATTTGCAAGAGCCATGGCTTGCGGCGTCTGCCCTTAGTGGTGATTTTTATTTTGTAAGCAACGTGACCGGTCGCAGTCTGTTTGTTGATCCCGTTGCCAGCCAACCCTCTGTCGACCGTCTGGCGAAAATATTCTCAGGAGGCGTTTCGATAGGCGATCGGAAATTCTCCTTTGGTGAAAATTATATTGCCGTAAATAATTCTCTCGACGCACCGTTTGCAATCCCAAAATATACTGGATTACCGAGGGCTGGAGAGTATGGAAACGATGACGTCCGGTATTTTTGGGTACCGGTAAGCAGCCTACCTTCTCTCGTCTCCACACTCCTGCCTGATGGCGTCGGCAATCACTGCATCGCGCCTGACAGCTACTTTGTCTTCTTTTTCAAGGATGAGAAGTTGTTTCATATATCAATGCGATTCGGCAAGAGCGGCGCCTGTACGTCATACGATTGGGTGTGGAGTTCGCTTTTTCCAGACGAAAAGCGAACCGAAATAGTCAAATTAGGAGGTTTGTCCACTTCTATCGTCGCGCACGAGCTGCCGGATTACTCAGTGCTGGATGTGACTCGGCTTGGCGTCGCTAATAATCAGGCATCCATCTTCCATGAATAAATTGTCCGGTATCCGGAGAAAGAGACCGTTACGCCTGAAGGCAAGAGGACTTATGAAGAAAATCGCTTCGAATTGTGTTGGAGTGTTCCTTTTTCTAACGCACTGCTGTTCTTACGCTCAAAGCCAACCTCCGGATCAATGGCGTCCATACGCGAACGATGTCATCGCCTGGTTCGAGACATCGGGCCAGGGATGGGGGAGCGTTGTTGGCGACTTCGACTGCCAAGGAATGTCCGCCGGTGTATTGCAGTGGAATATTGGAAAGGGGTCGCTGTGGGAAACGATACTAAAAGACATTCCCGTCGATCAGTTCCGAAGCGCCATGCCGACATATGGCGACAAGTTCCATGCAGCGTTTACCGCTTCTTATGGAAAACCGTTGGACTACGTGCGGGCGTTTCAGACGTTTAAGAACGAGCAGGCGTGCGACAGCGGCCATCGAGGTGCACAGTGGACAACCGATGGCAAAAAGTTTTCCAAGGAAGTCGCCAACCTAATGCAGACTGCAGTCGTTAGAGGTAAGCAGGAGGCGGCCATGAAAGCGAACGTCGACGCAGGGTGGCAATACGCTCAATGGTGGGCTGCTTCTGCAAGAGGTGCGGGGGCGGCGCCAACTTTCCGGGAACTCCTGTTCTTCACGGATACATTGAATTTCAATGGAAAGTGGACTGAAGAGGCAAACTACCAAAAAGTATTGGTGTTTCGCGGCCAGCGCAGTAACGCCGAAGTGATGACTGAGATACTTGATTATCTCAAAAGCGATATTCCCGAGCAGGTGCAGAGCATGGAAGCAGGAGAGAACGCTGACTTGTGGCGGGATCGCAAAGTCGCCGACGATGATTTAAATCTGCTGTGTTTCGCGTATCTCGTGGCGACTAACCTGAGTCCAACGCACAGAGGCGCTAGCCAGTTCAGGTTGAATACACTATCGCGACGAGGAACCATCATTTTCGACGACGGTTACGTGAACGGAACCCGGAAGACCTTTGCTTATCCTCCCGGCGCGGTTTCAGCGGCGGCAAAATAGTGGTGAGAGCGAGTTAGCTGCATTATGCTAGCGCCTCTTAGTAGCCAATTGGAAGCGAACGTCTCAACGCTGGATGTAACGAATTGCGTTCGCGAGAAGGTTCACAAAGATCTTGTCACAACCCGCTTGTCGTCTGCCCGCACGCGGACATTAGTAGCATCGCGGGGTACGAAATAACGGCTTGTTAGGCTCGTTTTTCTTTCCGCAAAGGGGATACGACTGTGAAAAAGATCGTGAGAAACCTCAAGAAGTTTGCGAGTCTCGTCGGAATATTTGCATTTGAAGCATGCGGGCCATCCGTCATTGCCGCTTCTGCACCATGTCCCGCATCAACGGACATCGGTGGGCTTCCGGGAATGAAGTTCGAAGACGGGAGCGTTGGAGTTGTTGGTCCACTGGCAGTGAATCCTGACGGGACGAAGGCGTCGTACACGGTAGGCGACCATGGATATACATACATCTCGAACGGAATGGATCAATGGAATCCCAAAGTTAGCTGCCTGTCAGAAAACTCAAATTGTGGTGAGAAATTTCGCGAAGCTGAAAAGGGGGCGTTCGGACCTGGTACGCCTGAGTTTTGCGTCTACGCAATTGAGGTTGAGCCCTTCTCGCCCAACGCGAAGTTAGTCGCGTGCGGAAAGGGCAAGAACGTGATCGGGAACGGCAAAGGGCGACCTCGTGTAGGCAAAGAACTGCTTGATACTGTCGGCGGCGGAACTACGAACTACTACGTTTCCATGACCCATCTGAACCAACTCGTGGACGGCGCCACGCAGTATATTGACTCCGCGGCGGTACCGAGCATCGTCGTACCAACAGTGAAGTCGGAACTTCTCGGCCAGGTCGTTTACGCAACCTATCGAGGCAAATCGACTTTTGCGATTGTTGCCGACACGGGACCGAGCTTTGGTGAAGGCTCGATAGCGTTACATCAGTATCTGCACTACGGTGAGCTTCGAGCTGCGCCGAAAATAGGTCCCATTGGCTTGAAGGACCGCTGTGGCCCCGACGAATCTGGATTGGAGGTTCCGTTTAACTCTGCCCCCGACATGCACGGCGACTTGTGCTCAGAGAAAGGAAAACGGAAAGGGGCTGCAGATATCCGAGCATACACAGGTATTAGAGGTGGCGTGACTATGATCGTGCTAGGAAAAGCTAAACTTCCGATGAAAGGCATCGTCGCGCAGGTTCCGGTCACCGTTGAAGCGCTTGAAAAGGCAGCGTCCAAAGCCGGTTACACTGAGGCTTCTCTGCAATCGATGGCCTCATGTCTTGCGAGGCGATGAAGGCGGTCGGTCGAGAAGCCCGGCGCTGACCGACGATGGTGTCGAGCATCTGCACTCAATGTGGGACGTGTTTGACGTACACGGTGCCGGGCAAGTCGACCTGTTGAAATGGGCCCAGAGTGGTGCGTGCACGGCGTTGAAGGCGGAGAAGTCGAGTCTGCCAGCGATAAGAAACACTACGGTTCGTATGGTTTCGAAGCGCGTGTAGTCGCGTGCGTTGGGCTTGGCATATTGACGCCGATCCCAACTTGATCCACATACCGGACTTGGAGTGATCCGCCGCGCTTGCCGTCCGCATTCTAGTTGAAAAACGGAGTGCCGCTAGTGATCGTTGGAGACTTGAGAGTTGCCGTTCGCACTACATCCGGCCTCGGGCAGAAGTGGGTCGATATGCGCCCGACGCGTCGGGCAGCACGCGGCCGAGGGTGTGTGAAAACGCATTGATCGCCTAAACTGAATCAACGCATTGAGACCGGGTGACTCATGAAGCGATTCGTTGAAGGCG
>NZ_JNFG01000067.1 GCF_000729995.1 Caballeronia sordidicola
TGGGCCCACATGACAAACAGGACTGCCACGGCGCGAATCGCATCGATATGAGACATTCGATGGGGCATTACTCCGGCTGTCGTCTTCAACGATGTTCCCCTTGGAATAAAAGAACGTTCACCCGGATTGTTCCATCACGGCTTAATGCCTTGCTCGCCGTTGCAAACGTGCTTCGGGCGGTCTGTCTGCCGACACGCGCAGCTATTCGCACGACCGGCAAGCAGCGCATCGTAGCTTCGCGGATTTTTGGATTCAGTACTGCACCGAACAGAGGTTCAAGCAAAGGCGAGCCAGAACAACGCCATTCAGCGCTGCGTTTTTGTAACGGACCGGATTGCAAGCCTGGCGAGCTTGCGTACACATGTCGGCTTCGTGCGTATGGATAGCAGACCTTCGTGATGACGAGAAGGCAAAAGTGTTCTATCCCGCAGCGGCCGGAATTCTCAAGCTACCGGTAGCCCGAGCCCGCGCTTAACTCCAGCAGCCGCTTATTCAGCCCCACGCTGGCGCCGCGCGAGCTTGGCAAGACGACGCGCTGCGAGGCGCCACTCGTACGGACTCGTGGGGTCGAACTCTCGCAATTTCCGATACAGGTAGGGCAGGAAGCCGCCGCGGGAGCGAGACTCGCTTACGCGCTTGCCGCGCGACAGCATGCGGTCGGTGTGCCATGGGAACGACCTCACGCTGGTCGCCGCGCGTCGCGGCAGGCCGAACACGAGTGCGTACGCGTAACGTGGCGCGTCAGATTCGTTAGGGCCCGCGTGATGCAAAGTGCGCCCCGCATGAATCGTGCAGCCGCCGACCGCGAGCGGACAGACTACCGCGCTGGCGGGATCGAAGCCTTCGATACATTCAAGGCCGTGAGTGGTCGGGTCGCCCCCAATCGGCTGGTGTGGCAGCACGGGGCCGAGATGCGAGCCTTGAATAAACTGAAGGCAGCCGTTCACCAGCGATACATCCTGCAGCGGAAACCAGAGGTTGATCTCGCGGTATTCAATGCTCGGATCGGTGAACGCTTCGTCTTGATGCCACGGCGTCACCGCGTCGGTATGGGCCGGCTTGAAGAAGAAGCTGTCGCTCACGAAGCGCGCCTTTTCGCCGAGCAATTGCTGTGCGATCCGGTGCGCTGCGCGGCGTATCTCCGTCTCAGCGAGGCCGCGTTCAAACATGGATGGATGGTGCAACTGCGCGAGCTTCGGCTCGTCGAACTCGGTATGCTCAGGATAAAAGTCGAAAAGCAACCCTTCCCGAAAGCCTGATTTGTCTGCCAGCAAGCGTTGCCCCACCCGGCGCACCGCGGCAAGCTCTTTAAGGTCGGCTACCTGCTCCAGCTTCATGAAGCCGTCTTTCCAGAAGCGTTCTTTTTGGGTTGGCGACAAGGCAGCGGCGGTGGTCGAATCGTGCTTCAAAATAAGCCCCTGGTTCTAGTTAGATTTGTTGTCACTAGACCATGTTAAAAAGCACCACTCCGTGCGATTCAGCGCATAACACTGCATTTTCGATGTGCAGCGTGTTCGGGTCGAACTCGCGCCGGAAATAACACGCTGCCAGTCGTCCCTGCCGCAGCCGTTTTATGTGTTCCACATCACCCGCTCGTGCGGTGACAAACGAGCCATTCCAAGCGTCGCCTTCGGGAAATCCCTTAAATGAATCATTATATTTATGCGTTCCGTAAATAATGTATGCGCGAGCAACGTCAAAGGCTTGCAGCTTGTATTCAGCTTCTACTCAGCATTCATATATTTGGGCTGCGCATGAAAATTCGCGCGTGTTGATTTAACGTTGGGCGCCGCACATCTAGCATCACAAGCGGCAGTTACTCTTCTTACTGTGTGTAAGAATTTGAGCGATTGCCATTGACGTAGCGCATTTTCGCAAGAGGCATCGGGAGCATTCCGGACGTCGCGCCAAAACGAGCAAAAAGGCTGTTAGAGAGACTGCGAGGAAGGGGAAACCATGCAAAAAGCGTTGCTGTCGATTGTAATTCCTGCATACAACGTCGAGCATTTCATCGGCGCATCGCTGACATCGGCATTGCACCAATCGCGAGCAGAGGAGATTGAGCTCATTGTAGTGGACGACGGCTCAACGGATCACACGCTCGAACGAATCCGGGCAGTGCAAGAGACCGAGGCCGGCCGTCATATCAAGGTGATCCATCAGGAAAACCGCGGCGTGAGCGCGGCGCGCAATGCAGGCATCGCGTGCGCAACATGTCCGTATATCGGCTTTCTCGATGCGGACGATGTTTGGGACGTGCGTTTCTCTGAAATAATCCTGCCGCTGCTTAATGCCGACTCCGCCGATATCATCGAATTCAATCTCGGGATCGTCAATACGGACGGCATGCAGATCGACCGCATGCAGCTCGTCGATCCTGCAACGCTCGGCAAGCGTCCGTGCGATCTTCCAGCACTCATGGAATTTGCGAAGGTCTGCCAGGCATTTCCCGTCGCGCGCGTTTACCGGCGCGAACTATGGGACGGTGTCGACTTTCCAGTCGGCCGGGTGTACGAGGACTTCGCTACGATTCCGTTCATCTATACGCGCGCCCGCACGCTGTATCGCCTCGCCGACGAGCTCTATTATTACCGGCGCCGCGCCGGCAGCATCACGCAGCGAGCCACGCTGCATTCGGTGACGGGCATTGCGCTCTGTGCCGAAGAAGCGCTTGAACGTTGCGAAGCTGGTGCCATCGGTACACTGGACGCCTACTGGCTGGCGATCTTCCACAAGGCGTTTCGCTATGCGTGCATACAGGCGTCACGCGTACCAATGAACGCGTTGCGTGAATCGATGAAGATGATCGACGATATAGCCGCGCGCTACCGCCGCTTCGCGGGCACGCGGGGCACGCGGGGCGCCGGGACGCTTCCGGCGCTGCAGTATCGGTCCAGGATCTTTATCGATCGGCGGATCTTTCAGGCCAAGCAACTCGTCAAGCACACGTTCGGCCTTCAGCTCAGGCCGTCCCGCCAGGCGCCACGGGTAATCCAGCCCGAGCCGCAGGCGGGTCTATCATCGCGTGCGACCGCCAGCAGCCGTTGAGCGGCTTTGTCTTTCGGAAACCGATCATGCAGATTTACCCGATCCACACGAGTTTCACTGCCGGTGAATCCTTTGAACTTGCGGTGCAACCGAAGCGCCGCTTCGGGGTGGCGGTTTATCAGCAGGCCGGTGACGAACTGCTGTTGTTCTGCAGCGGCGTGGTGGTTGAGGGACAGAAGAATGTGAAAGCGACGCTGGTGGACGGGCACACCATGTTCGAATCGGCAGACAGCAACGAAGCTGCGCCGTTCGACCATGACTGGAACTGGCCAACCATCCGCATCCGGCCGGATCTGCCCGCTCACCAGGCGCTTTCAAGCGGCGCCTACGTGGCCGTCGCCTATGAAGTCACGGCGGCGGGCAAGCCGCGTGACGAAATCGGGCGCCGTTGCCTCGCCCGCAAGCCGGTGTCCGGCGCGCCGCCCGCGAGCGACAGCATGGCGCTTGTCGTTGCGCGTCCGCGAACTCCATCAGCGGCAATTGCTTATATTGTGCCGGTCGCAACCTATCACGCCTACAACTCCATTGGCGGCGGCTGCTACTACAACGACCCGATCCATCGCCGTCCGGCCGCCAAGCAAGTAAGCTTGCGCCGTCCAGGCGGTGGCTTCGGCGCGCAGCTCGGCGAGCCCGTCGATCCCTACGATCCCGCCTCGCCACGCCAGCAGTTTTCGCATTGGGACGCCAAGTTCATTCGCTGGCTGCAGGCGGAAGGCATCGCATGCGATTTCTACACCGACCTCGATCTTCATGAGAGAAGCGCGCTCGATCTCACGAAATATCGCTGCATGCTGAGCGTCGGCCACCACGAATACTGGAGCCACGAAATGCGCGAGCACGTGGCGCGCTTCGTCGAACAGGGCGGCAATCTTGCCGTGTTCAGCGGCAACACTTGCTACCGGCCTGTGAGGTTCACCTGCGACGCCGCAGGCAACCCTATCGGCATGTGCAAGCTCGCAGGCGACTGGGACTTGCTGACGGAAAAACCGAACAACGATCCACGCGCATGCGGAAACGAACGTCACCTGATTGGCTTGAGCTACACCTATGGAGGCGGCCATTACGGCAGGTGGAAACGCTGGCGCGGCGGCTGGATAAACCGCAAGCGCGAGGCAGTCGGCTTTACGGTCACGCAACCTGAACATTGGGTATTCACGGGCACTGGACTGAAGAAAGGCGAGACCTTCGGCGCCGACGACCGCCTGGTCGGTTACGAAGTCGACGGCCTGCCGACAGACGAGCCGCACAATGGCTTCGAGACGCTCGCCACCACCCGGCAACTCATCGGTTGGGAGATGGGCGGTATCGGCGCTTTCGGCATGTTCCGCCCAAAGAACCCGGCAGGCACGCTGAGCGAAGGCCAGGTATTCAACTGCGGAACGACGGACTGGGCGAGGGTGTTGCTCGACACCCAGGCCAAAAGCAATCTCGTCGTGCAGCGGATTACGCGCAACGTGGTGCGCCGGTTCATCGGCCTCTCGTTCGATGGCGCGTCGCATCAGGACAATAGAAGTGCCCCGCGCGAGGCGACCGAAACCCCTGCGGTCGACGACACCGCCGCGATCTGATCCTGCCGGGAACCTATCGTGGCAGCGAGGCTCAGTGCGCCGATGAGGTCGCAGGTTGGGGCTTTGTCGGGATCGAGCGTCAACTACTTGGCGCGTTGAGTTGGTACGCTCGTGCTACTCAAGTGTACATGCCAGATCCCGTTGGTCTTCGGGCGCTGCGCACGCGAGGCAACACGAAATGTGAACATGCGCACTCGCGCTTCAACCAAACCTATCTGGCAATTCAGTGCTTGTGAGGAGGCAGTGTCTCGTACACACCAGCCCGCGCCCCGGTGACGACGAAAAATAATAACCACCTGTAAAAGACCGAACCGTCACGAACAGCTTCGACACGGCCATGAGAGGTGGCCCTGGGAAACTGGACTTTCGAGCGCCACGGGCTGTGACGCGTTTGCCAAGCTGGGCGGCTGAGGGCCGTGATCCGTTACCGTAACGTGCCCTCCTGGCGCGGTGTTTCGGAGCCGAGAGCCCGCATACGTTGCAAGCCCAACTTTGGGCCGATTGTCTCGCGCGACACGTCCTTGTCGGCGAGACGGAGCGGCACGGAACAGGACCCGCGTTGGAATTGGACACGGTCATCCACGCAGTTTTCACCCGCCCGGCGGCAGCGGCAGCCTGGAATATATCGAGGTTCTGAAAGCGTTGGTGGGAGCGATGCGGCAACTTCGATCCGCCGCGCGTGCCTCGATGGCATCAGGCAGCCAATCAAGCAGCCAATCTGGCAGCCTGCCTTGCTCCGAAGCCTTTCGTCGGATACCGCTTACTTTACTAGTGAGCGGTCCCACGGCCGATTAACCGATTGACTCGAACCTCGCGTCGAACCCATGGCAAGCGACTCAACTCGGTGAGCCAGTTGCTTGGCTTGCCGACCGTCGGCGGACGCGCAAATTCGATATCAGCGCGGTTCATTCCTCGGCCCGATCTGCGAGCCACGCCTTGGTCCTCGCCGGTGCCGCAAGCGTCCCATTTGTGCGATTGATTTTTACAGCGGTACACGTTTAGCGACGCGTCATGCGAAAAGCGCCGGCCATGTGGATAAGCGGCGCGGCGCAGGTCATTCCTTCGAGCAACTACAAATGATAAAGACCAAATTTCCAGCGCATTCGTCGCGCTGGAAATCCGCGTCTCCCCAACGCCTTCCGTCAGTTCACTCCGTCGAATTGCTTGAAGTTTGTGGTGTATGCCGACGCATAACCGTAGTGACGATTACTCCAGCGCAGCGGAATGGCGTTGAACACCGCGCCGAAGATACGCGCGTCAGCCCTTTCCAGCTTCTTGACCGTCTCGGCGATTTCCGCTTCGCTCTGCATTCCCGAGCGAAGAACCAGAACCGTCGCGCCCGCTTCGCTTGCAACAATGGCCGGGTCAGTGACGGCGAGGAACGGAGGCGTATCGATGATCACCATATCGAACTGATCGCTAACCTGGCTGAGCAACGCCTTGAAACCGCGCCCCATCAGAAGCTCCGCGGGGTTCGCCGGGTAGGAACCGCAAGACATGAACGACAAGCCGTTGACACCGACGCCACGGATAACCTCGGATGGCTGCAAAGAGCCCGCCAGAACTTCTGAAAGCCCACCGTGATTGGATTGGTTGAAGTGAGCAGCCAGGTGGCCGCGACGCATGTCCGCATCGATGAGCAGCACGCGCGATCCAATTTCCGCTTGCAGGACGGCGATGTTGACTGCGACGAAACTCTTGCCGGCATACGGTGTCGGCCCCGTGAACATGACGATGTTGTTATGCGCATGAGCCGAGTTTCGGTTCAGGGCAGTACGAACCGTCCGAAGCGCCTCAACTGACAGATCATGCCGGAACCTGTCCGCCAATACTCGTGTCTGGCCACTTGTAAGCCGTGGATCGCTAATCGGATTGCCTGTTTTGTTCGGCACGACAGCTCGATAGGACAGCAGATTTCCGCCCTTGGAACCACCTCTGTTAAGCGACCATGCAATTTCTTTTTCAAGCAAGGCCTGTGGCTCGCTATAAAGCACTTCGCCAAACACGGGCACGCTCAAGCTGCGTTCGACAAAGAAGGGGTCGGTCACGCCAGTCATCACATGACGGCGCATGAACACCAGGAACGCGCCGATAAACAGGCCCAACCCTGCCGCGGCCGGTATAACCAGCATGCGGTTCGGCCTCACAGGAACACGGGGACGCTGTGCGACGTCGACAATATGCGCGCCACCCGTCGTGCTTGCACGACGCACCGTCAGTTGTTCTTTCTTGTTGACCATTTCGACGTAGACCGCTTCAGCCACCTTCGCATCGCGCGTAAGGTCCGCATTTTTGCGCTGGGAAGCGGGCATGTCGCTAAACCGCGTGTCGAACGTAGACTTCCTGTTCTGCAGTTGCTCAATTTGCTCGTCGATGTTCCTTATCCACGGGCTATCGGGTGTGTACTTAAGCAACAGTTGGGTACGCTGAATTTGCAATGTCGCGATCTGTTTCTGGAAATCGAGTCCGCCTTTCAAATACGCATCCGCTTCGGTCGTCGGCTCGAGAGACCTCGATGACGATTGATACGTGCTGAGACTTTCCTCCGTGCGCGCGAGTTCGGCGCGCACTCGCGGCAATTCCTGGTTGATGAAATCCAGCGTCTTGCTATCGTCGCGCTGACGGCTTTCAACCGCCGACGCAATGTATTGCCGGGCGAGTGCGTTAGCAACGTCGGCGGCCGCCCAGGGGTTCTCGTCGTGATACGTGAGTTGTACGATGCTCGTGATCGCGCCCTTGCCCTTGCTGGTGACCTTCATATCGCGTTTGAACCGGTCGACGGCGTCCAGCAAATTCCAGCGAACCACCTTGAACTCGGTTCCCGGCCGTGCGACGAGTCGCGAGATTGACATCGAAACACCGTTCGATGCCGCCGGTTTGCCAGCGGTCCCGGTCAGCAGGGTTTCGCCGGACGGTCCCAGCAGTTCGTAACCATCGTCACCTTGTGCAATCAGCTTCAGCGGCTCGTTTTCGAGCGACTGGGGCACCTCAAGCGAGCCGATATGAACGATTTCGCCGCCCCATGCAAACGATGTCAATCCAAGCCAGGGGCTTGACGGCTGCCCCAGCTTCGCGAATTTCTTGGAGATTGCGCTTAAGATCGGAAAGGATTTTGGCGTCACGCTGACATCAAATCCGAAACCCTGGATGACCGGATCGAGGACCGAGCGACTTTGCATTACTTCGAGTTCCGCGCTCCCGGTGGATGCATCTGCCGGGGCCGGGGGATTTTGCTGATTTATAGCTGAAAGCCCGAGGGCGTTCGGTTCAGGCGTGTCAACGCGCACCATGACGTCCGCGGAGTACACGGGCGTCGCGAGCGTCACATAGGCGATCGCGAGAGCGACCGCCACGGCTACGCTCCCTACAATCGTCCATACGTGATCCCGCATTAAGTTGAACAAGTCGGTGGCCGAGAAATGGCTTTCGCCATTCACGGCGCTAGAAGAGTCTTGGCTGAAATGAAGGGTGTTCACTGGCATCGTCCTTTGTTCGAAAGCGTCGTCAGCCGGAGCGTCCGGTTAGACCAGACGCGTTTGGCGCCTCACGTATTGGGCAAGTTACAAGGCGTTCACTCGGCTAAACGCCTAGGCAACGCCCGAATGTGAATCTACGGTCAGAGGATTACTTACCAGAGCACTTGGCGTCTGTTAGCTAGCGCACGTCTGTTAACTCCCGATCCACACATCGCCTCGGTGGCCGCACCGCCGCGGGTTCGCCGCTGGATCAAGGCGCTTTGCAAGCGGGCCGGGCTCACCGCTTATCAAGTCCGATTCCGCAGATCAACTCCACCCGCCACGAGCGACAGCTGGTCCTCCGCGATCTTGAAACGCGGCGTGGCGAGGATGCAACGAGACCCGTTCCCTGACCCTCTCGCAAGCTCGCTGCCACCAGACTGCAGCGACGTGCTTTGGCTGTGCCGCGACGCCTGCATATGCGCCACACATACCTCACATATACGCCACAGATCATCCGGTCGAATTGCTTGGCGATATGTGCCTTGCCGCACGGTAGCAGCCGTTATTGACCACTACCGTAACGTCTGAATAGAGCAATCTCGATCGAACACTCAAGCGCAACGGGAGTGGTGTGCGCCACGCGCTGACGCTGAGTGCCCGTTGCCGGCGAGCACTTTCGTGCTTGCGATGAAAGCGCGAGATTCCCGCGATCCGGGTTGTTTATCGATCCACCTTTTGAAGAGAGCAGCATGAAAGCACAGCTAATCGCTGGTGAACGTGCCGGGGAATACCTGAACACAATCAAGACCGCTGAACCGCGGCCGTGCGCCGTTCGGACCGTGGATTCAACGTTCTTACCGGCGATCGCTGAAAGCGCAATGCACCGTGAACGCCAGTTATTCGAGGGGCGTTCGGCGAATGAACTAAGGACGCAAAACGCATTCGCGATGCGGGGCATGAGCTCTGGCTCGATCGAACGAGCGGCGAGCATCGTCGTAGCGGAGGTCTTATGAAATTTGCGATCAACGGCAAATTTACCGCGCAGCGCATCACTGGCGTCCAGCGGGTCGCCTACGAACTCACGCGAGCCTTGCAAGCGGGCGATCTCCCTGCAGACGAACTCGAAGTGGTGGTGCCGTCGGACGCGGCCGGCTCCGGCCTGGCACTTAAACGCACGCGCATGTGCTCATGGCTCAAGGGAAACCTATGGGAGCAAATCACGCTTCCCTTAGTGACTACTCACCAGACGCTCATCAGCCTGTGCAATACCGGTCCTCTTTTTAAGAGCAACCAGATCGTGATGCTTCACGATATGGCTGTCTACGACGTGCCCTACGCATTCTCGAAAAAATTCAGGCTCTGGTACAAACTGAAATTTTCGATCCTGCATCGGCAGGCGAGGGTGATCCTGACAGTGTCGGCCTTCTCGAAGGCGCGCATTTGTCATCATCTTGGCATTGACGAAGCGCGTGTGGCGGTGATCCCCAACGGCGCTGACCATCTCGACCGCGTCGTCAGCGACCCCGCTATTCTTCCGCGGCTGGGACTAACGAAAGATTTGTATTGCGTCATTGTAGGTAGCCTCGATTCGCGCAAGAACTTGCAGCGAGTCCTCGATGCGGTGCCGCAGCTCGATCAGTTCCGCCATATAAAGTTTGTTGTCGTGGGCGGCGCCAATACCCGCGTGTTCGGTTCGAACCAGGTCGAGCAGCACCAGTCGGATCAGGTCGTATGGGCGGGTTTCGTCACGGATGGCGAGTTGAAGGCGCTCTACGGCGATGCATCTTGCCTGGTATTTCCTTCGCTCTATGAGGGCTTCGGATTGCCGCCACTCGAGGCCATGTATTGCGGCTGTCCGGTGATTGTGTCGAATGAGGCGTCGCTTCCTGAGGTTTGCGGCGAAGCTGCCATGTATTGCGACGCGACATCGATTGAAGACATCGCCGCCAAGATTTCACTGATGCTCGGCGACAAGGAATTACAGCAGCGGTATCGCGAAATGGGCTTACGCCACGCTCAGCAATTTAGATGGGACCGGGCTGCGAGCAAGTTGCTGCGAGTGTTATATGGCGAGGCCTACGCGAAAGCACCGCAGCTCGCGGAGCGTCCGACGACCGGGTAAGTCCGCCGACCCGGCGGGCTTCAGGCACCGGCGAAATGGCTTCAAAAATGGTGCGCACACCGTTAGCGCCGGTCCGCCGGCATTCACTTGCCCGCGTCAGTGTATTTGATGCGTGAGATGCATACGTCCGAAGCTCACGTGTGTGCGCAAGCGTTTAGGAATGAACCGATCCGGGTGAACGTTCTTTTATTCCAAGGGGAACATCGTTGAAGACGACAGCCGGAGTAATGCCCCATCGAATGTCTCATATCGATGC
>NZ_JNFG01000068.1 GCF_000729995.1 Caballeronia sordidicola
GCCCCACCCCGAGTGCGAACGAAAAAAATCCGTCGCTAATAGTCAACTCCCGGTCGCAACCGGTCGCCCCCCCACCATTATGCGGCGTTACTTTTATGCACGGTCGGACATATCCGAACGCGTCTGTCCCACACGGAAAATTACCGGAACAGGAAGCCATGACATCACTCCCGACAACGAAAAAGCTGCTCGCCTGTCTGTTTCTCGCGTTGACCTCCCTCGGCGCATCCGCGCAAAGCAAGGAAGACGCAAGCTGCCATACCGTTCGATTCGTCGATATCGGCTGGACCGACATCACCTCGACCACCGCGCTCGCATCAGTCGTATTCCAGGGTCTAGGTTACGACCCGAAGATCACCCAGGCCTCCGTGCCAATTTCGCTCGCCGGTCTGAAGACCAAGCAGATCGACGTGTCGCTGGGCTACTGGTGGCCCGTGCAGGAAAAAGCGGTCCAGCCGTTCATCGACGCGAAGCAGATCGACAAGCTCGACCCGCCGAATCTCTCTGGCGCCAAAGCAACGCTCGCTGTGCCGAGCTATGAATACGACGCAGGCCTGAAGTCGTTCCAGGACATCGCAAAGCACAAGGACGAGCTCGACGGCAAGATCTACGGCATCGAGCCGGGCAGCAGCGCAAACGCCCAGATTCAGAAGATGATCGATACCAACCAGTACGGCCTGGGTGGTTTCAAGCTGGTCCAATCGAGTGAAGCCGGCATGCTGGTCACCGTCGACCGTGCCGTGCGCGACAAGAAGTGGGTCGTGTTCCTCGGCTGGGAACCGCATCCAATGAACATCCAGATCAAGATGAACTACCTCTCCGGTGGCGACGCAGTGTTCGGTCCGAACTACGGCGAAGCACGCGTCTATACGCTGACCAACCCCGACTTCCTCACGCGCTGCCCGAACGCCGGCAAGCTGGTGTCGAATCTGCGGTTCAGCACGCAACTGGAGAACCAATTGATGATCCCGGTCATGGCCAAAGTGCGACCCGCCGATGCAGCCAAGGACTATCTGAAGAAAAATCCGCAAGTGCTGGATGCATGGCTCGCGGGCGTAAAGACGGTGGACGGCAAGGACGGCTTGCCGGCAGTCAAGCAATATCTTGGTCTTTGAAAGGACGACGCAACATGAACTATGAAGTGATCGTGACTTGCGCGGTAACGGGCGCGGGCGACACCACGAGCAAACACCCAGCCATCCCGGTCACGCCCAAGCAAATCGCTGAAGCTGCTATCGAGGCCGCGCGAGCCGGCGCCACCGTCGCGCATTGCCACGTCCGCGATCCGCGCACGGGCCGCGGCAGCCGCGACCCGGCGTTGTACCGCGAGGTGGTGGACCGCATTCGTTCGTCGGATGTGGACGTGATCATCAACCTGACCGCGGGCATGGGCGGTGACCTTGAAATTGGCGCAGGCGAAGCGCCGATGCAGTTCGGCGCCGGTACCGACCTGGTCGGTGGTCTGACCCGGCTCGCACACGTGGAGGAGTTGTTGCCGGAGATCTGCACGCTGGACTGCGGCACGCTGAATTTCGGCGATGGCGACACGATCTACGTCTCCACTCCCGCGCAACTTCGGGCAGGCGCGAAGCGAATACAAGAGCTGGGCGTCAAGCCGGAACTCGAGATCTTCGATACAGGCCATTTGTGGTTCGCGAAGCAGATGCAGAAAGAAGGTTTGCTCGATGACGCCCCCTTGTTCCAGCTATGCATGGGCATCCCTTGGGGTGCACCGGCGGACGTAGGCACGTTCAAGTCGATGGTCGACAACATGCCGCCCGGTGCGCAGTGGGCAGGGTTCGGAATCGGCCGCATGCAGATGCCAATGGTTGCCCAGGCGATGTTATTGGGCGGCCACGTGCGCGTGGGTCTTGAGGACAATCTGTATCTGGATCGTGGCGTCCTTGCGAGCAATGGGACGCTGGTTCAGCGCGCGGTAGAGATCATCGAGCGTCTGGGCGGTCGTGCGTTGACGCCGGCAGAAGGCAGAAAGAAGCTGAAGCTGCCGGCACGCGGCGAGCGTTTGCTTGATCGCCGCAAGATCGAGCAATTCGCGTAAGAGCGCAGACGATACAAGCCTGAAACCCGCCGACGCAGGCCGTGCGACAAGCGGGAATCTCAGGCTAAAAGCAGGCACAAGACACTACAGCATCACAGCAAGTAGAAATCCAAATTAATAAGGAATCCGGTATATGCAAGTCAAGACGTTTGCGGCGTTGGGCGTAGGGGTAATTGGAAGCGGCTGGGTATCGCGAGCGTTAGCGCATGGACTTGACGTAGTAGCGTGGGACCCGGCGCCGGGCGCCGAGCAGCAACTTAGGGCGAACGTCGCCAACGCATGGCCGGCGCTCGAACGAGTAGGGCTGGCAAAGGGGGCATCGCAGGAAAGACTGCGCTTCGTTGCGACTATCGAGGAGTGCGTCGCCGATGCCGACTTCATTCAGGAAAGCGCGCCAGAGCGGGAAGACCTGAAGCTGACGCTGCATGAGAAAGCATCCCGGGCGGCAAAACCGGAAGCCATCATCGCGTCGTCGACATCGGGCTTGCTGCCGACGGATTTCTACGCGAGCGCCAGGGACGCGTCGCGCTGCATCGTGGGCCATCCGTTCAATCCGGTCTATTTGTTGCCGCTGGTCGAAGTGGTTGGCGGTGAGAAAACCTCGGAAGCGACGTTGCAAGCCGCATCGGCATTTTATGAATCGATAGGTATGCGTCCGCTGAGAGTCCGCAAGGAAGTCCCGGGCTTCATCGCGGACCGCTTGCTGGAAGCACTGTGGCGCGAAGCACTTCACCTGGTCAACGAAGGCGTGGCGACCACCGGTGAAATCGATGACGCCATTCGTTTTGGCGCGGGCATTCGCTGGTCGTTCATGGGTACGTTCCTGACCTATACGCTCGCAGGCGGCGAGGCCGGCATGCGTCATTTCATGCAGCAATTCGGCCCGGCGCTAGAATTACCGTGGACCAAGCTGGTTGCGCCAAAGCTTACGGACGAACTCATCGACCGCGTCGTGGACGGCACCACGGATCAGCAAGGTACACACTCCATCAAACAGCTTGAGCGTTATCGCGACGACTGCATCACGAGCGTAATGACGGCTATCGCGGAAGCGAAATCCCGCCACGGCATAGCGGACTAGCAGCGGACTAGAAAGGGCATACGAGTGACGCAAAACCGCACTATCTATCGCGACACGGTGAGGCCCGAATGGGTCGACTACAACGGCCATCTCCGTGACGCGTTCTACATGCTGATCTTCAGCCTCTCGACCGATGCGTTCATGGATCGCATCGGCCTGGACGAGGCAGGCCGCACGTCGCGCGGCCGTTCGTTGTTCACGCTCGAGGCGCACATCAACTACCTGCACGAGATCAAGGAAGGCACGGCGGTTCGCGTCGAGGCATCGGTACTCGCGCTCGATGCCAAGCGCGTGCACCTGTACATGGAGATGTTCGCGGACGAGGGGACAGAGCCTATCGCGGCGAGCGAACAAATGCTGCTTCACGTCGATACAACCAACGGCGCAAAGTCGGCGGCCTTCGATGCGGACATCGCCGGCCGTATCGAAGCGATGTTTCTTGACGCAGCGAAAGCGCCGAACGAAGCGCGTTATGCGGGCCGCGTGATCGGCTTGCCGTCGGGGCCGCGGGCATCGGCAGCATCGGCGTCTGCTGCTACTGGAACCAAGCCAGCCTGAGCACGCCACGTCCGCAACAACAACGCGTTCGTCACCACGCTCACGCTCGAAAATGCCATGGCTGCACCGGCGAGCATCGGATTGAGCAGTCCGAACGCGGCAAGCGGAATGCCGATCAGGTTGTACACGAACGCCCAGAACAGGTTCTGCTGGATCTTGCGATACGTGCGCCGTGCGATATCGATGGCATCGGCCACCAACGCAGGATCGCCGCGCATCAGCGTGATGCCGGCGGCTTCCATGGCGACGTCGGTGCCGGTCGCCATCGCGATGCCGATATCGGCGGCGGCGAGCGCGGGGGCGTCGTTGATGCCGTCGCCGGCCATCGCCACCGCGCCTTGCGCCAATGCCTTCAGTTCCGCGATCACGCGCGCCTTGTCGGCGGGAAGCATGTGCGCGTGAACCGCGTCGGGTGCAATGCCGAGCGATTCTGCGACGCTGGCCGCGCTACCGGCGTTGTCTCCGGTGAGCAGGACGCTCTTGATGCCCATCGCGCTCAATCGTTCGATAGCGGCGCGCGCGCCGGGTTTCAGCGAGTCGCCGAAAGCGAGCAGGGCGAGCACGCGCGGTCGATCGCGCGTCGGCGGCGCGGCGCTTGAAAGATCGCTTTCCGCGCCCAGATCCACCAGCCACGACACCGTATTCCCCAACTGTTCCAGTTCCGCCGCCCGCGTAGCCAGCCGTTCCGGCGCGGCGAGCCGCAACTCGTCGAGCCAACGATCACTGGCTATCGCCAGATGGCGTTGACCCACGCGCGCCTCGACACCTCGCCCCGCCACCGCTTTCGCATCGGTCGCGGTGACGGCCGAGATCTGTTCACTGTCGGCGGCAGCAACGACCGCGCGCGCCAACGGGTGATCGCTGAGCCGCTGCACGGCCGCCGCCAGCGCCAAAGCCTCTGCCCGGTCCACGCCTTCATCGGCCTCGAACACAGTCATGGAAGGCTTGCCGACAGTCAGCGTGCCGGTTTTATCGAAGGCGACAATCCTGATCCGATGCGCCATTTCCAGCGCCTGCGGGTCCTTGATCAACACGCCATGCCGCGCTGCCACGCCCGTTCCAGCCATGATCGCGGCGGGCGTTGCCAGCCCGAGCGCGCAAGGGCACGCGATCACGAGCACCGCGACCGCGTTCAGCACGGCTGTTTCCACGCCCGCGCCCATCAACAGCCAGCCGACCAGCGTCACGAGCGCGATCACCAGGATTACTGGCACGAATATCCCCGATACCCGGTCCACCAAGCGCTGAATAGGCGCCTTCTCTGCCTGTGCCGATTCAACCAGCCGGATGATCCGCGCGAGCGTGGTCTCGGCGCCGGTCGCGGTTGTTTCGACCGCGATCACCCCTTCGCCGTTGATCGAACCCGCCGTCACGCGCGCCCCGGTTTCCTTCGCCACAGGCAGGCTTTCGCCGGTTATCAGCGATTCATCCACGTGCGTGCGGCCTTCGCGGATCAGGCCATCGACCGGCAAGCGTTCGCCGGGCCGTACGATTGCCACGTCGCCGTTGCGGACATCTGCCAGCGCGATATCGCGTTCGGTCCCGGTCGCTGCATCGCGAATCCGCGCGCGCTCCGGGCGCAGTGCGTCGAGTGCGCGAATTGCGTCGGTGGTTTGGCGCTTGGCGCGGGCTTCGAGCCATTTGCCGAAGCGCACGAGCGTGATCACCACCGCCGCGGCCTCGAAATAAAGATGGGCAGACTCGCCGGGATGCGCGAACAGTTCGTACACGCTCAAGCCCCACGCGGCCGACGTTCCAAGCGCCACGAGCAGGTCCATGTTGCCCTCACCCGAACGCGCCGCCTTGAAACCGCCGACATAAAAGCGCGCGCCGAGCACGAATTGCACGATGCTCGCGAGCGCCAGCGACACCCAGACGCCGAGATGGAGGTCCAGCCCAAGCATGGGCAAAACCAGCGGCAGGGTCAGCAGCGCGGACACGATCACCGCCGCGAGTTCACCCGTGTGGGCGGGCGCGGCGACTGGCGCGGCTTCAGGTTCGATGAACGTCGCTTCGTAGCCTGCCTTGGACACGGCGGCGACCAGTTGCTCGCGCGACACGGTTGTATCGGCATGGACGGTGGCTTTTTCGGTCGCCAGATTGACCGATACCTGTCCCACGCCCGGCACCTTCGCCAGCGCTTTTTCGACGCGCCGCACGCACGACGCGCACGTCATCCCGCCGATAGCAAACTCAGCGGTCGTAGACGCAGCGGCAGTAGTACTGGAAACAGACATGACAAAACTTCCCGGTTCAGTGCGAGCCATCGAATTCAGCTCGATGTAACCAGTATCGACATTCCAATGATTGGAAGGTCAAGGTGTATTTTCAATAGGGGGAGGCGCGTTCAACATCGCGTCGGCGAGCGCTGTCGCGGCGTCCGTTTCCCGCTGTCGCACGCCATCGATCGCGCCGATCCGGTCGGCCGCCGCCTTGTTCTGGCTCAGCTTTAGCTTTCCAACGAGGCGCGTGACCTCGATTTCGATCCCAACGATGGCTTGCAGCATCGTCTGGATGAAATCAGGCGGCGCGTCGCCCATTTTCCAGGGCACGGTTTCGCCAGCTTCCATTTTCCGTGTAAGGCGTGCAACCACGCCGCGCACGAAAGTCTCGTCGTCGCGGATCGTGATCCGGCCATGCGCGTGCACGACCAGATAGTTATAAGTGGGCACTTGCCGATGCGTTTCCTGTTTGCCCGGATAAAAAGTCGGCGATATATAACCCGACGCGCCCTGGAAAATAACCATTACGTCAGAACCGCTTTCAATTTCCTGACAAATCGGATTTGCACGCGCCACGTGAGCGCGCAAAATGCCGTGTTCGCCCTGGCTTGCGTCGAACTCGAAAGGCACGTGGTTCGCATCCAGTCCGTTAGCGCTATGTGTGACAAGGGCTGCAAGCGGATTATCAGCCATTAGCCGATGTAAAACCTCGGGGCGCTTTTCTTCGAAGTAAGGAGGCAGGTACATCGGCGGCTCGTGGACGGATTAGAAAGAACTGGCTAAATAAAGCGAAAAAAATCATGTTACGCGATGCGCCCGCCGGCGGAAATTTTTCCGAAACCCCGGCGGGGGCGTTCAAGGCTGTTACGCGCTCCTTGCCTATCGTCAATGGATAAGATAAAAACCGTTTTCAAGATAGATTAAGCGCCGCGGCGCGGATTGGCAGAAGACCGGAAGACGAGGACCGGCCCGCGCACTCGACGAATGAAGTGAAAGCCTTAAACAGATCCTTAAATCGAATGAAAAATAATCGACGCTGGGCAGTTTCGTTGTACACGGCGCTATGGGTGGCCGCTGGTTTGAGCAGTTTGGCAGTACTTGGGGGCTGCGCGACTCAGGCGCCCGTTGTGACCAGCGGGGATGGCTGGCGTAAGGATCAGGTTGCGGACGCCTATGTGTTTGGATATCCGCTCGTGGTGTCGGATATTGCGCGGGAGAAGGCCACGGGCGGCGATGCGTCCCGGCCCGGCCAGGCGCCTGTGAACACGCTGCGGCATGCGACGGCGCTGCCGCCGGTCGGCGCGTCGGGGCGGCCGAGCGTGGATACGCTCGAGTCGACCGCGTGGCTGGATGTCTCTAGCGGACCGGTGCTGGTTTCGCTTCCCGATACACCGAACCCGCCGCGGGGCCGTTATTTCGATGCCCGCGCCTTCGATGCCTGGACCAACGTGATCTACTTCAGCATCCCGCGTGGTCCGGATCAGGCCGCGCCGGTGAAAAAGCTGAGTGGGAAGGCCGCGCGCGCGGCCAGGCTGGCGGCACAACAGGGCAATGTGATCGCGTTTGTCCCGGCGGGTTATACGGGCACGCTTCCTGACGGCGTGACGCGCGTCGAAACGCCGACACGTTATGTGTGGCTTTCCATTCGTGTGCGTGTGAATGGCCAGCGCGACGTGCGTGAAGCCCGCAAGCTGCAGACGGCGATGACCATAGAAGCGCCGTCCGCCGATAAAACCAGCGCTGCGACAGCCGGCAGTGCCTGGCCGAACGTGACGGCCAGCACGCCGACGGTGGTAACCGGCGCGGGTGGCGACAGGGTGGATTCGCTCGATGCCACCGCGTTTTTCACGCGTCTTGCGAAGGCGATGCAGGACAATCCACCTGCTCCGAATGACCCGCACGCCGTGAGTTTGCTGGGCGATCTTGGCGTGAAGGCCGGCGAGCCGGTGCAGTTCCGTCCAGCGGATGCCGGTTTGCTGGCAACCGGTATCTCCGATGGCCGTACGCGGGTGGACACGGTGCCGTCGAATGCGATCAGCCGTAACGGCTGGGTGTGGTTCGGCGATGGCGCCGGCAATTACGACACTGACTACACGTTGCGCGCGTTTCTGGCGCGGCGTCAGGCGTGGACGGGCACGAGGGACGATGAGGTGAAGCCGGTGGCGTATTCCGATAGCGACGCGCACGCGCTGAACGGTGCGAACGAATATGTGCTGCATTTCGCGCCGAACCAGTTGCCGCCGGTGCGCGGGTTCTGGACGTTGACGGCGTACACGAAGAACGGTGAGTTGATCGACGACAAGGCGTTGCGGCTTTCGCTGAACGACCGCGACCGGCTGAAGAAGAACCGCGACGGTTCCGTCGATATTTCCGTTTCGGCTGCGGCGCCTGCGAAGGCGCGTGCGTCGAATTGGTTGCCGGCGCCGGATGGTGATTTTCAGTTGATGTTCCGGCTTTATGCGCCGAAGCCTGACGCTTCGAATGGGACGTGGGCCCCACCGGCAATCGTGCGGCAATAATAGTTCAG
>NZ_JNFG01000069.1 GCF_000729995.1 Caballeronia sordidicola
AAAAGCACGGTGCTCGCCAGAGCCACGGATGTGTGAACCCCTCTTTCTCCGAACACGGATACCCACACGCTTCGCCACCAGTGACTGAACCTGCCCAAGGTGCACCCCGCGCTATCCGCGGACAACCATCCGCCGAATTTGTACGCACGTCGAACCACGTCGCCAACCCACCTCGAAACGAGACCGCACGATGGGTGAGGCCGTACCCCAAAAATAGCGGCGCAGATCAAGCAATCAACCGGCCAAACGATGAAGCACTAAAAGCGCGTGATGCCGTGCGGGTTTCCTTGGCAATCGTGCTTGCCCGAGAGCGTACGGGGCGAAGCGTGTGCGTGTAAGAATTCGCGAGAAGGAGGGGTTCACACATCCGTGGTTCTGGCGAGCACCGTGCTTTTGGGGTGCCAAAAACACAGAAACTGCACGCTAGGTCAACTTACGAGCCCTCGTTCTGAAAGCGTTTTCTTTGCTTCGTTTCTTTGTCGCTTTGGACAAAGAAATGACGTGCCGCCACGCACAGTGGCTAACAGTGATAAAGAAAATAGCTCACTCAAACAGACCGCCAAGCTAAGCAGCAGCAACCCGGCAACGACTCAGACCGCTAACGCACGAACCTGGCACCCCAGCATCAACCCCGACCACCCCTCACTTCAAACCCCGAGTGCGAACGGGAAACCCTTAGGCTACTGCATCAGCCGGTTGAAGCGTCAACAATGCAATCAACCGCGCGATTTCTTCGCGCATCTTTCGGCGATCCACAATCATGTCAATCGCGCCCTTCTGGATCAGGAATTCCGAACGCTGGAACCCTTCGGGGAGCTTCTCCCTCACGGTCTGTTCAATCACACGCGGCCCCGCAAAACCAATCAACGCCTTCGGTTCAGCGATCACCACATCGCCCAGAAACGCAAAACTGGCGGACACGCCGCCCATGGTCGGATCGGTGAGAACGGAGATGAACGGCAGCTTGGCGTCGGCCAGCTTCGTGAGCATGGCCGTCGTCTTGGCCATCTGCATCAGCGACAGCAAGCTTTCCTGCATCCGCGCGCCGCCCGATGCCGTGAAACAGATGAACGGCGTGCGCTGCTCCAGCGCATTACGCGCGCCGCGGGCAAAACGTTCGCCGACCACCGAGCCCATCGAGCCGCCCATGAACGAGAACTCGAAGCATGCCGTCACAACCGGAATGGTGTGGATCGCACCACCCATGACGACCATGGCGTCGGTTTCGTCCGTATCTTCCATCGCCTCTTTCAAGCGATCCGGGTATTTCCGGCTGTCCTTGAACTTCAGGGCATCGACCGGCAGGATTTCCTGACCGATTTCGTAACGGCCTTCCGGATCGAGCAAGCCGTCGAGCCGTTCGCGTGCGCCAATCCGCATGTGATGGCTGCATTTCGGGCAGACATGCAGATTCGCCTCGACGTCATTGCGGTACAGCACCGCTTCGCACGACGGGCACTTGATCCATAGCCCTTCCGGAATGCCCTTGCGGCTTTTCGGATCGGTTTGCTTGATCTTCGGCGGTAACAATTTGTCGAGCCAGCTCATCGTGTGTCCTTCCTGTTTTCACGTGTTTTGCGGCCCATTTGGAGGGGTTTGCACCCTCCGGGCCGCAGTAACGGGTTATTTTGCAGAATCGAGCGCAGAGCGAATTTCAGCGATAAAGCTCGTCAGCAGCTCGGCCGCCTTCTCCGGCGGCGCTTCTTCGAGCAATTGCACGAGACGGCTGCCAATCACCACCGCATCCGATACATCGGCCACCAGCTTGGCCGACGCGGCGTCGCGAATGCCGAAACCCACCCCCACCGGCAACGCGACATGCGCCTTGATGGCCGGGATTTTACTCGCGATGCTGGCTACGTCTAGATTTGCCGAACCGGTCACGCCTTTCAGCGACACATAGTAGACATATCCGCTCGCCACTTTACCGACCGCGGCAATGCGATCATCAGTCGATGTGGGCGCCACCAGGAAGATGGGATCGATGCCGGCAGCGCGCATCGATTCGCTGAATTCAACCGACTCTTCCGGCGGGTAATCGACGACCAGAACGCCATCCACGCCCGCGTCCTTCGCCGCTTTTGCAAAGGCTTCGGTGCCCATCCGTTCGATCGGATTCGCATAGCCCATCAGGACCACCGGCGTGGCGGTGTTGGTCTCGCGGAAGCGCTTTACGTCAGCGAGCACGCGCTTCAGCGAGACGCCCTTGGCCAACGCGCGCTCTGACGAGCGCTGGATCACCGGACCATCGGCCATCGGATCGGAAAACGGCACGCCCAGTTCGATGACGTCCGCTCCGCCCTTGGCGAGCGCATGCATGAATTCGACGGTTTGCTCGGGGTTCGGGTCCCCGGCCGTGATGAACGGGATCAGACCTTTCTTGCCCTGCCCGGCCAACGCCGCAAATGTGCTTTTAATACGGGACATGAGTTAATCTCTTTGCGCGAAATCCGCGCCTTTTAGCGTTTTTAGCAGTGACTTGGCAGATGATTAAGCGGCGTTCGCTTGATCGACGGCGGCGTCCGCGGCCTCGGCGTTCGGTTCGACCCGGACTCCGACGGAACGCGTCTCCGCGACCCGTTTTTCAGCAATCGCGTGATAGTCGGCGTTGATCTCGTAGCCGATGAACTCGCGCCCATGTCGCGCACAGGCGACCGCGGTTGTGCCGCTGCCCATGAACGGATCGAGCACGCGTCCACCTCGCGGACAACTCGCCAAAACCATCCGCTCGACGATCTCAAGCGGCTTTTGCGTCGGATGGTCTACCCGCTCAGCATGTTGCCTGTGCAACCGCGACACCGACCATACGTCCTTCGGGTTGTAACCCAGCTCCAGCCACTTGCTGCCTTCGAACAATTTGCGCGAACGCGCCTTCTTCGTCACTGCGTCGTAGGGTATGCGGATGGGATCGAGATCGAAGAAGTAATCCTTCGATACCGCGAAATAACCGATGTTATCGTGCACTGACGTATATCTGCGCACCGTTCCGCCCATGCTCGGCACGCGCCGGTCCCACACGATCTCGTTGACCATGGTGAGGCGGCGCTTGAGGAACACGAAGATCTCCGGCGCATATTGCCACGTGCAAAAAATGTAAAGCGAACCGCTCGGCTTGAGCTTCGGAATGGCCAGCTCAAGCCAGCCGTAGGTCCAGTCGAGGAAGGCATCGCCCGAACGCATGTCCGAGTCGTTACCGTAATCCTTGCCCAGACCGTACGGCGGATCGGCCACGATCAAATCGATCGAGCCGTCCGGAAGGTTCGCTGCATCGGTCAGGAAATCGCGGTGATGCAAGTGGATGCCGCGCTCGATGCCGCCGTGGACGTCCTTGTGTACTTCACCACTGGCGGCGCCGTGCGCACTTGCATGATCGATTTCATCGCGCATCGGTTGCGGGCTCAGAACGTGATGCCGGTGCGCTCGGCGACCGTATGCATGTCCTTGTCGCCACGGCCCGAAAGATTAACTAACAGCAGTTTGTCTTTCGGCAGCGTGGGCGCGAGCTTCGCTGCGTACGCGAGCGCGTGGCTCGATTCCAGCGCGGGAATGATCCCTTCGATCCGGCAGCAATCGTGGAAACCCTTCAGCGCTTCTTCATCGGTAATGCCCACGTACTCGGCGCGACCCGCATCCTTCAGCCACGCGTGTTCCGGGCCGACGCCGGGATAATCCAGTCCGGCTGAAACCGAATGCGTCTCGATGATCTGGCCGTTTTCGTCCTGAAGAAGATACGTGCGGTTACCGTGCAGAACGCCCGGACTTCCGCCGATCAGCGAGGCTGCGTGGCGCCCCGTGTCGATGCCATCACCGGCCGCTTCCACGCCGATCAGCTTCACATCTTTATCTTCGATATACGGATAAAAGATGCCCATCGCATTCGATCCGCCGCCAACGCACGCGATCACCGCGTCCGGCTGACGCCCTGTCATTTCGGGCATCTGGACCTTGCATTCATCGCCGATCACGCGCTGGAAGTCGCGCACCATCATGGGGTAAGGATGCGGACCCGCCACCGTGCCGATGATGTAAAACGTGTTTTCCACGTTCGTCACCCAGTCGCGCATGGCTTCATTGAGCGCATCTTTCAGCGTTTTCGAGCCGGATTCGACCGGTACGACCGTCGCGCCGAGCAGCTTCATGCGGTACACGTTCGCCGCCTGGCGCCGCACGTCTTCCGAGCCCATGTAGACCACGCATTCCATGCCGAAACGCGCGGCGATAGTCGCCGTGGCAACGCCATGTTGTCCCGCGCCGGTTTCCGCGATCACGCGCGGCTTGCCCATCTTGCGCGCGAGCAGTGCCTGGCCAATCACGTTATTAACTTTGTGCGCACCGGTGTGATTCAGGTCTTCGCGCTTGAGGAAGATTTGGGCGCCACCCAGCATCTCGCTCCAGCGTTTGGCGTGATAAATCGGCGACGGACGGCCGACATAGTGCTTCAGTTCGTATTCGTATTCCGCGATAAATGCCGGATCCTTGCTGCATTCGGCATAGGCGTCGCGGAGTTCATCGAGTGCGTGGATCAGCGTTTCAGATACGAATGTGCCGCCATATGGGCCGAAATGGCCCCGATCGTCTGGTAAGTTGTACATGTGTCACTCTCTCGGTACGTGGCAGCGTTGCGCTTGCCCACGTCGTTTCCCTTCTTGATCATCCAGCGTCTGCTTCGCGCACCGCGCGTACAAACGCCGCCATTCGGGCGTGATCTTTCACGCCCTTCGCCCCCGCTACTTCGATGCCGCTCGAGACATCGACTGCGTAAGGGCGCACGCGCCGGATGGCGTCATGGACGTTTTGCGCGTTCAACCCACCACTCAAAACGGCCCGATGCCCGAGATCTGTTGGGATAAGTGACCAATCGAATACCTTTCCACCGCCGCCGTAGCCATCGACGAGGGTGTCGAGGAGCAAACCGCTGGCTGCTGAATAATTAAGAGATGATTCTACCAAATCGCGTGCAGTGGCATCAGGCCCTACCCGCACAGCGCGCCACCAGGGCAAGCCGGCCACTTCAGCGAGCGCCTCGCATTGGGCCGGGGTTTCATCGCCGTGGAATTGCAGCAATGACAAGCGCACATTCGATGTCACCTCGCGAATCCATTCCGGCGTGGCGTTGACGAACAAACCGACCGCCGAGACGAGCGGCGGCACGTGCTCCGCCAATTCCACTGCCTGCCCCACGCTGACCGAACGCGGACTGGGCGGATAGAACACAAAACCTACGGCGTCGGCGCCGAGCGCGACGGCGGTATCGACGTCTTCCGTCTTCGACAAACCGCACAGCTTGATTCTCGTCCGGCGCAAATCGCTGCTCGTGCTGCTGATACCGTCACTCATGCTTGGTCTCGTTTTTGTTGTCCTGCCAGACCGCGCTCCACGGGTAGCTGCCCTGACGCGGTGCGGGCACTGCAAAGTTCTCAGGATAGCCGACCTCGGCCAAATACAGGCCGTCGGGCATGAATGTGGGCGCGGCGCGCTTGCGGTCGCGTGCTTCCAGCAATTCTGCCATCCATGACGCGGGATGCTTGCCGCGGCCGATCGCGACGAAACACCCCATCAGGTTGCGCACCATATGGTGCAAAAACGCGTTTGCGCGGAAGCGGAAGTGGATGAAATCGCCCTGTTCCACGATATCGATCTGGTGCAGGTATTTCACCGGCGTCTTCGCCTGGCATTCGGATGAGCGGAACGCGGTGAAATCGTGCTTGCCGATCAGGCAGGCGGCGGCTTCGCGCATCGCGTTGGCATCGAGCGCCGTGTAGCACCAGCCGGCGTGGCCGGTGATCATCGGCGAGCGGACGGGGTGAACGTAAAGCGAGTAGTAGTAGGTGCGCTCGTAGGCGCCGAAACGGGCGTGGAAGTCGTCGGGCATTGGACGCGCCCACTGCACCGCGACGCTCTGCGGCAAAAACGCGTTCGTGCCGCGCACCCAGGCGAAGTCGGTGCGCTCGAGTTCGGTGTCGAAATGCACGACCTGGCCGAGCGCATGCACGCCGGTATCCGTGCGCCCCGCGACGACCGTCTGCACGCGCGTCTGCGTGAATTTTCCCAACGCGCGTTCGAGAACGTCCTGAACGGTCGGCACGTCCGATTGGGTCTGCCAGCCACTAAATGCCGAACCGTCGTACTGGATGCCTAATGCAATGCGTTTCACAGGCATCTCAGGACAGCGGCGCCAGCGTTGATAACAGCGTGGCTGCGGACTGGCGCGTGGCGGGATCGTTCGATTCGATCACTTCCTGCAGCAACGTGCGCGCACCGGATAAATCGCCGAGTTCAATGTATTCGACAGCCAGTTCGAGCTTGTTGCGGGCTATCGTCGAGATTTGCTCGGGGGTGAAGGCCGGCAGCGGCTCGGTCTGGCTCGCGGGCGAGTTGTAGTCGAAGTCGAGGCTCAATGGGCCGAAACGCGACGCGCCAAGGCCCGCCACCGATGCCGCGCCAGCCGTGCCGGATTCGATTTGCTGGGTCGCGGATGGCGGCGGCGTAGTCGATTCAGGGTGGCTATGCTGCGCGTTCTGGTGATCGAAAACGGCCGGGTCAGCTATTGGCTGGGGCGTGGCAGGCGCGGGAGCCAGCGGGGCTTCGTTTTGCGCGGTGGGTTCGGTGGGAATCGGCGGCTGGGCTTCCGAAGGTGCAGGTGCTTCCTGGCGGGGCGGCAAACCGAAATCGAGCGCGCTCAAGGCTTCGATAGCCTCTTGCGGAAATTTCGGCTGCGGGAAGCGGGAAGCCGGCGACGGTTCGTCGTCGTAGGCGGATGCGTCTTCAGCGTGGTTTGGGTGGTTCGTTGCTAATTCGGGTGTAGCCGGGTGGGCAGATGCCGCGTGTTCGTCGCTTTCGTGCGCTGTGGATGCGAGCGTCGAAGCTTCACGAGCGGCTGCTTCACGGGCTTCTGCTTCACGGGCTTGCGCTTCGCGGGCTTCTGCTTCGCGCGTTGCAGCTTCACGGGCCGCAGCTTCGCGTGTAGCGACTTCGCGTGTAGCGACTTCGCGGGCTTCTGCTTCGCGAGCTTCCATTTCACGCGCTGCGGCTTCACGGGCTGCAGCTTCCCTTGCGGCGACTTCACGAGCTTCCGCCTCACGAGCTTCCGTCTCACGAACAGCGGCTTCGCGGGCCGCAGCTTCACGCGCCGCGACTTCGCGAGCTTCTGTTTCACGAGCTTCTGCTTCGCGCGCTGCGGCTTCCCTGGCAGCGACTTCGCGCTCTTCTGCTTCGCGAGCTTCCGTTTCACGCGCTGCGGCTTCCCTGGCAGCGACTTCGCGAGCTTCTGCTTCGCGCGCTGCGGCTTCACGGGCTGCGGCTTCACGGGCTGCAGCTTCCCTTGCGGCGATTTCGCGAGCTTCCGCCTCACGCGCAGCAACTTCGCGAGCTTCTGCTTCGCGAGCTTCTGTTTCGCGCACCGCCGCCTCACGAGCTTCCGCTTCTCGCGCTGCCAACTCACGCGCTGCCGCCTCTTGCGCCTCACGTTCACGCGCCGCAGCTTCCTGCGCCACGGCCTCTCGCGTCGCCTGTTCCAACGCTGCCGCATCGCGGAGCTCTTGCTCCCGAGCCTCCATTTCTGCGCGCAACGCCTCGGCGCGATCCGCCGCAGCCCGTTCTGCTGCCAGCGCCGCCTCAATCGCACCCGGGCGCGGCGGCGTGAAATCGCGATGAAGCGCTGCAGGCGCATCGGGCATGAATGGCGCCCGCTTGGTGTCCGTGTCGCGTGTCGGACTTGCTGCTGCATCTTGCGCGCGGCTCTCGCTCAGCGTTACTCGCGTGCCGTCGGCATCGTCGTCGATTGGATTGCTATCGGCCGGCGGAAATGGTTTGTCTTCGGTCGGAGTATCGAAGGACTGCGCGGCATCGTAGTTTTCCATGCTCGCAGCCACCCCGTTCAGCTCGCCTTGACCGCGCTGAACCGATGCCCCATCGAGATCGGCAGCGCCCGTGGGGGCTTGCGCGTGACTCGTCGATCCATCGTGAGGGGGTACGAGGGATGTCTCAGGCGGCGTCGATACTAGCGGCGGTTCTTGCGGCGCGCGTTCATAGGTGGTCACCGCAGCGGCGGCGCTTGCAGCGCGGCGCCGTTTCCCGGCCCGCATCAAGAGCAGCAACAAGCCGATCGCCACGACAGCCCCGATGAGCCAGCCAATCGGCCCGTTCACCGACGTAGCCGTAGACCCCGTCTCTGACGGCGCGCTCACCGGCGCAACAGTCACCGCAGGCGCGCTCGCTGCCGGCGCGACTTCCGATGCAGGCGCCACTTCGCTGGCACTCGCCGCGGGTTGAGCTTCCGATGTCGGCAGCACCGCGTTCGGCTCGCTCGATGCGTTCGGCGCAACCGTAGCGACAGCGCCGCTCGCCGCCATTGCCGGTCCGTTCACCGCGCCGACAACATTCGACGCCCCCTCGGCCGGCGCCGCAGCCGCAGCCGAACCGCTAGCCTCGACCGCCGGCGACGAAGCTGCCACAGACGCGGAAGCCGCAGCAGCCACTCCCGCATCCCCAACCACCGGCACGTTCAACACCGATCCGAGTTTCAACCGGCTTGGGTCGTGACCCATGAACGCGTTGGGATTCGCGTCGAAGAGTGCGCGCGACATCTTTTCGCGCGTGGCGCGGTCGGTCGAACCGGTAATCTGGGAGGCGATATCGCTGAGCGATTGCCCGGGTTTCACGCTGTACTGGGTGATAGCGCCCGGCGCCGACGCAGCCGCTGGCGCCGAAGCCTCCAAAACGGCAGACGCGCTGCTGGCCTGGGCGCTGGCATCGGAGGAAACGAATGTCCCGAGCAGCACACTCGCGACGCTTGCCGCGATCAGCGCCGCGCGCCGCGAGCGGCTGAAGAAGCGCAGCTGTAAATGAAGCGGCCGACTCGGACGAACGATCATTGATACTCCAGGCGAGTGGACATTGAACAAGAAACCAACAAAAACGGGGCGACATCCAGAACTGGCCGCAGACCGATTGCGCAATATCAGCAACCCACCCGCAAACCAGTCGCACAACGAAAAAGCGCCGCGCAAGCGCGACGCTTCCTTGAACTACTACGCGTCGTGGCGCGTAGTTTACTTTACTTGTCCAGCAGGATGCGCAGCATCCGGCGCAGCGGTTCCGCCGCGCCCCACAGCAACTGGTCGCCGACCGTGAACGCCGACAGATATTCGCCGCCCATGGCGAGTTTGCGCAAGCGGCCGACCGGCACCGTCAGCGAACCCGTGACCACTGCCGGCGACAAATCGCGCATCGATGCTTCGCGCTCGTTGGGGACAACCTTCACCCAGTCGTTCGCCGATGCCAAAATGCCGTGCAACTCGTCCAGCGGCACGTCTTTCCTGAGCTTGATGGTCAGCGCCTGCGAGTGACAACGCATTGCGCCGATCCGCACGCACAGGCCATCGACGGGAACCGAACCCGGCTCGCCCATGGCGGGCAATCCCAGAATCTTGTTGGTTTCCGCGCCGCCCTTCCACTCTTCCTTCGACATGCCGTTGCCGAGATCCTTGTCGATCCACGGAATCAGCGCGCCGGCCAGCGGCACGCCGAAGTTATCGATAGGCATGCGGTCGCTGGACATGGCTGCCTGCACGCGCTTGTCGATATCCAGAATGGCCGACGACGGGTCCGCCAGGTCTTCCTTGGCCGCGCCGTACAGCACGCCCATTTGCTGCAGCAGTTCGCGCATGTTCTGCGCGCCCGCGCCGGAAGCCGCCTGATACGTCATGGCGGTCGTCCATTCGACCAGGGTCTGATTAAACAGGCCACCCAGCGCCATCAGCATCAGGCTGACCGTGCAGTTCCCGCCGATAAAATTGCGACCACCTTTAACCAGCGAATCCTTGATGACGCTCAGGTTCACGGGATCGAGGATGATGACCGCGTCGTCCTTCATGCGCAGCGACGAAGCCGCGTCGATCCAATAACCCTTCCAGCCGGCCGCGCGCAGCTTCGGGAACACCTCGTTGGTGTAATCGCCGCCCTGGCACGTAATGATCACGTCGCACTTTTTCAGATCGTCGATGCTTGTCGCATCCTTGAGTTTCGTCTCGTTTTTCGCGAACGACGGCGCATTGCCGCCCGCATTGCTGGTGCTGAAAAACACCGGTTCGATCAGGTCGAAATCGCCTTCCTGCTGCATACGCT
>NZ_JNFG01000070.1 GCF_000729995.1 Caballeronia sordidicola
ACTTCTACGACACCATCAAGGGCTCCGACTGGCTCGGCGACCAGGATGCGATCGAATTCATGTGCCGTGAAGCGCCTGGCGCTGTCTACGAACTCGAACACATGGGCATGCCGTTCGACCGCAACGCGGATGGCACGATCTATCAGCGTCCGTTTGGCGGCCACACGGCGAACTACGGTGAAAAGCCGGTGCAGCGCGCTTGCGCTGCCGCCGACCGTACCGGCCATGCGTTGCTGCACACGCTGTATCAGCAGAACGTCGCGGCCAAGACGCACTTCTTCGTCGAATGGATGGCGCTGGATCTGATCCGCGACGCCGACGGCGATGTGCTCGGCGTGACCGCGATGGAAATGGAAACGGGCGACGTCCACATTCTCGAAGGCAAGACCACGTTGTTCGCCACGGGCGGCGCGGGCCGGATCTTCGCGGCATCGACGAACGCGTTCATCAATACCGGCGACGGACTTGGCATGGCGGCCCGCTCGGGCATCGCTTTGCAGGACATGGAATTCTGGCAATTCCATCCGACTGGAGTCGCGGGTGCGGGCGTGCTGATTACGGAAGGCGTGCGCGGTGAAGGCGGGATCTTGCGTAACTCGGACGGCGAGCGCTTCATGGAACGCTATGCGCCGACGCTGAAGGATCTGGCGCCGCGCGACTTCGTTTCGCGTTCAATGGACCAGGAAATCAAGGAAGGCCGCGGCGTGGGTCCGAACAAGGACCACGTCTTGCTGGACCTGTCGCACATCGGCGCCGAGACCATCATGAAACGTCTCCCGTCGATCCGCGAGATCGCGATGAAGTTCGCGAACGTGGACTGCATCAAGGAACCGATCCCGGTCGTGCCGACCATCCATTACCAGATGGGCGGCATTCCTACGAACATTCACGGTCAGGTCGTGGGCACGCTGAAGGGCGGCTATGAAGAGCCGGTCAACGGCTTCTACGCGGTCGGCGAATGTTCGTGCGTGTCGGTGCACGGCGCGAACCGCCTGGGCACGAACTCGCTGCTGGACCTGGTGGTGTTCGGCCGCGCGGCCGGCAATCACATCATCAAGCATGCGTCGGAAATGAAGGAACACAAGCCGCTGCCGGCCGATGCCGCCGACGCCGCGCTTGAACGTCTCGCCGTGCTGGAGAGGTCGTCGTCGGGTGAATACACCCAGTCGATCGCGGGCGACATCCGCTCGACCATGCAGGCTCATGCCGGCGTGTTCCGTACGTCGAAGCTGTTGTCGGAAGGCGTGGACAAGGTCAAGGAATTGTCCGAGCGCGTGAAGCATGTGCATCTGAAGGACAAGTCGAAGGTGTTCAACACGGCGAAGGTCGAAGCGCTGGAACTCGCGAACCTGATCGAAGTGGCGCGTGCCACCATGGTCTCGGCCGAAGCGCGCAAAGAAAGCCGCGGCGCGCACGCGCAAAGCGACTTCGAAGTTCGCGACGACGAGAACTGGATGAAGCACACGCTGTGGTTCAGCGAAGGCGACAGGCTCGATTACAAGCCGGTGCATATGACGCCGCTGACGGTCGAATCGGTGCCGCCGAAAGCGCGTACCTTCTAAGGCAAAGGAATCGAAATGGCAAAGCGTACTTTTGAAATCTACCGCTACGATCCGGACAAGGACGCGGCGCCCCGCATGCAGACGTACGAGATCGAGATCGACTCGCACGAGCGCATGTTGCTGGACGCGCTGCTGAAGCTGAAGTCGGTCGATGAAACGCTGTCGTTCCGCCGCTCGTGCCGTGAAGGCGTGTGCGGTTCGGATGCAATGAACATCAACGGCAAGAACGGTCTGGCCTGCTTGCAGAACATGAACGACCTGCCGCAGAAGATCGTGCTGCGTCCGCTGCCGGGCTTGCCCGTCGTGCGCGACCTGATCTGCGATTTCACGCAGTTTTTCAACCAGTATCACTCGATCAAGCCGTACCTGATCAACGACACGCCGCCGCCCGAAAAAGAGCGTCTGCAAACGCCTGAAGAGCGCGACGAGCTCGACGGCCTATACGAGTGCATCTTGTGTGCGAGCTGCTCGACTTCCTGCCCGAGCTTCTGGTGGAACCCGGACAAGTTCGTGGGTCCAGCGGGCTTGTTGCAAGCCTATCGGTTCATTGCGGACAGTCGTGACGAAGCGACGGGTGAACGTCTGGACAACCTGGAAGATCCGTACCGTCTGTTCCGTTGCCATACCATCATGAATTGCGTCGATGTGTGCCCGAAGGGACTGAATCCTACGAAAGCTATTGGCAAGATCAAAGAATTGATGGTGCGTCGCGCTGTCTGAGAAGGACTTGTGTCATGAATGACTCCGGGCATCAGTCCGACCCTCTACGTCGCGCGCGCCTTCGCTGGCGCGCGCGACGCGGTCTGCTGGAAAACGATTTGATCTTCGAGCGTTTTTTCAGCCGATATGAGCATGACCTCAGTGACGTAGACGTTGGAGTGCTGACGCAACTGCTGGAGCTGAGCGACAACGACCTGATGGACTTGCTGCTGGCACGCAAGGAACCAGAAGGCGAACTGGCCTCGCCGGATATGACCCGCGTGCTGGAGATGCTGCGCTCTGCCTGATTTAGGACACTGAGTCCGGCCACTGAGCCAGCCCACGAGAGTCGTGCAAGAGTCGTGCGAATTATCGAAAACCTGTTTCCATACTTCGATTGAGGATGTGCTATGACCCCGTCAGATGTTAAAGCCACGCTATCGTTCAGCGACAACTCGCCGAGCGTTGAAATGCCGATCTACAAGGGCACCCAGGGCCCGGACGTAATCGACATCCGCAAGCTGTACGGCCAGACCGGCAAGTTCACGTACGATCCGGGCTTCATGTCGACGGCGGCGTGCAATTCGGCAATTACCTACATTGACGGCGATAAGGGCGAGTTGCTGTATCGCGGGTATCCGATCGAGGAACTCGCGGTCAAGGCCGACTTCATGGAGACCTGCTATGCACTGCTGCATGGCGATCTGCCGACGGTCAAGGAGAAGGAAGACTTCGTTGAAACTGTGACGAAGCACACGATGGTTCACGAGCAGATGCATTTCTTCTACCGCGGTTTCCGTCGCGATGCACACCCGATGGCGGTGCTCGTGGCAGCGGTTGGTGCATTGTCGGCGTTCTATCATGACTCGCTGAATATCAACGATCCGCGTCATCGTGAAGTGTCGGCCATTCGGATGATCGCGAAGCTGCCCACGCTGGTGGCGATGGCGTACAAGTTCACGATCGGCCAGCCGTTCGTTTATCCGAAGAACGACCTGTCGTACAGCGCGAACTTCATGCACATGATGTTCTCGAACCCGTGCGAAGAGTACAAGGTCAACGACGTGCTGGTGCGCGCGCTGGATCGTATTTTGATCTTGCATGCGGACCATGAGCAGAACGCGTCGACGTCGACTGTGCGTTTGGCTGGGTCGTCGGGTGCGAATCCGTTTGCTTGTATTGCTGCTGGGATTGCTTGTCTGTGGGGTCCGGCGCATGGTGGCGCGAACGAAGCTGCGCTGAACATGCTGGAAGAAATCGGCTCTGTCGACAACATTCCTGAGTTCATCAAGCAAGTGAAGGACAAGAACTCGGGCGTGAAGCTGATGGGCTTCGGGCATCGCGTTTATAAGAACTACGATCCACGCGCGAAGCTGATGCGTGAAACGTGCCACGAAGTGCTGGAAGAACTCGGTCTGCATGATGACCCGTTGTTCAAGCTGGCGATGGCGCTTGAAAAGATTGCGCTGGAAGATGAGTACTTTGTGTCGCGTAAGCTGTATCCCAATGTCGATTTCTATTCGGGCATTGTTCAGCGCGCGTTGGGTATTCCGACGGCGATGTTTACGTGCGTGTTTGCAATGGCTCGGACCGTGGGCTGGATCGCGCAGTGGAACGAAATGATCGCCGATCCGGAACAGAAGATTGGTCGGCCGAGGCAGTTGTTTATCGGTGAGACGCCGCGCGAAGCGAAGGCGATTGAGAAGCGGTAAGTTGCATTAAGTAGTGGTTTAGAAGGAAGCCCCGGCGGGTGTTTGCCGGGGCTTTTTGCATTGTTGGGCCTGATTGTTTCATGAACTTCAAGTTCACGTTTTGCGCTCGTCCCCAACCCCACCTGCCCAAGCCAAAACTCACGCAAACACGAGCTATATCAACATCGAACTTGTGTAGTAATGCCAAGATATGCAGGCTTACTGACCCTGCGGGCTTGCCCGCAAACCGCATGAGGAGCTACCGATGTTTCCAGAATTTCGCGATCTGATTTCCACGCTCAAGACTGAAGATGCCCACTTCGCCCGATTGTTTCAGCGTCACAACGAACTGGACCATGAGATCAAGAACATGGAGGGTGGGCCGCTACCCGCGGACGGTCGAACTATCGAAACGCTCAAGAAGGAAAAGCTGCTTTTGAAGGACAAACTCTATGTTGTCTTGAAGAAGGCCGCGACGCCGGCTTAAGCAGGCAGCGCCCTGTTAAACCTGAGAGGCGGGGCGCCTAGTTATAAGGAACAGACTTTGACATCACAGCACGACAAATCCGACGCTCGCCATTCAGCCGTGCGAAGCGTCGCTCGCGGCGACGTTCTGGAGACCAGCACCCCGCGCGCAGCACAGATCGATGAAACCGGCCGCGCTGTCCATGCGGCCAACGAGCAAATTTCGAGCACCCTGCAACACGTGTTGTCGACGGGGGCTGCGCAGGATCCGGGGACCCTGATGGACACTATCAAGACATTGATGAGCGGCCTCTCCCCGGATGAAACCACCGCTCTGCGCAGCGTCATGCTGGAAGGCGATCCGGCACTTTGGCACGCGCGCGCCTCACGTCATCCCGACGATGAATTGGCGCGCGACTGGCGTGGGGGTGGGTATCCGTATCGGAATTTGATGTCGCGTCACGCGTACGAGAAGCAGAAATATGCGCTGCAGGTCGAATTGCTGAAACTGCAGGCGTGGGTACGGGAGACCGGTCAGCGTTTGGTGATCCTGTTCGAAGGACGAGACGCTGCCGGCAAAGGCGGCGCCATCAAACGCTTTATGGAGCATATGAACCCGCGTGGCGCACGAGTCGTCGCCCTCGAAAAGCCGACCGAGTCCGAACGCGGTCAATGGTACTTCCAGCGATACGTGCAGCACTTGCCGACATCGGGCGAAATCGTGCTGTTCGATCGCTCCTGGTACAACCGCGCAGGCGTGGAACGAGTAATGGGTTTTTGCTCGGAACCCGAATACAACGACTTCATGCAGCAGGTTCCCGAGTTCGAGCGGCAACTCGTTCGAAGCGGCATGCATGTCGTCAAATTCTGGTTTTCGGTGAGCCAGGAAGAACAGCGCCGACGCTTCAAGGAACGCGAGATTCATCCGCTCAAGCAATGGAAGCTCAGTCCGGTGGATCTAGCGTCACTCAATAAGTGGAACGAATACACGGACGCCAAGGAAGCGATGTTCGCGCAAACCGATACGGCGGATTCTCCGTGGGCGGTCGTTCGCTCGGACTGCAAGAAGCGGGCGCGGCTCAATGCGATGCGCCACATTTTGCACAAGCTGCCGTATGCGAATCGGGATGTTCGCGCAATTGGAACTGTCGATCCGTTGATCGTGGGGCGGGCTTTTTAGCAGGTGTTGAGGAGATTGTTAATACAGTCGACGGGTGCCGGTGCGCAAAGCACTTGCACCCGTCTTTGCATTCAGAGGCTAGTCCCCGGGAAGGGCTTTCAAACGCAGTCATTGAGAGCCGAAATATGCCTGACAGGACAAACGCAAAGTTAGTCGAGCCGCTTTCGACCACGCCGGCTTCGGCCGCCGACCGCGTCCACCCGGACCATGTTCCTCCGTGCATCGAAAAGTGCAGCCGATGCGCCAGTGCGAGCATTCTCGAGCGGTTAGCTGCTCCAGAAGCCGCGGATACTGAATTCGAGGCGCCGCAGTCAGGCCGTTTATTCCGCGCGGCTGACTTCTCCTGATTTGCTTCTTATTTGGCTCGCGGCGCATCTAAACGGCTGATTCTTTTCTGCATTTTGAGCCAACCTCCCATCCCGGTACTCCCCATACAGGTAGCTCCACTACCACCCTAACTCACTGTTTTATATCAGTTTTTTCTTGATTGATAGCGCAATGCGCCGTCCTGCGTGGCATAATCATCAAACCAAAAAACACCCCCGCAGTCACAACACCTGAAAAGACCATGGCCCAGACTCTGTACGACAAGTTGTGGAACTCGCATGTGATTCACACCGAGGACGACGGTACGTCCATCCTCTACATTGACCGTCATTTGCTCCACGAAGTGACCAGCCCGCAAGCGTTCGAGGGGCTGAAGCTGGCCGAGCGGCCGGTGTGGCGGATCAGCGCGAACCTGGCGGTGTCGGATCACAACGTACCGACGACCGATCGTTCGCACGGCATCGCTGACCCAATCTCGAAGCTGCAAGTCGACACGCTCGACAACAACTGCGACGCCTACGGCATCACGCAGTTCAAGATGAACGACTTGCGCCAGGGAATTGTGCACATCATCGGGCCGGAACAGGGCGCGACGCTGCCGGGAATGACCATCGTGTGCGGTGACTCGCATACCTCCACGCACGGCGCGTTCGGTGCGCTGGCGCATGGCATCGGTACGTCGGAAGTCGAGCACGTGCTCGCCACGCAAACCCTGCTGCAAAAAAAGAGCAAGAACTTGCTTGTCAAGGTCGAAGGGCCGCTGCCGCGCGGTTGCACCGCGAAGGACATCGTGCTGGCGATTATCGGCAAGATCGGCACGGCCGGTGGCAATGGCTACGCCATCGAATTTGGTGGCTCGACCATTCGGGCGTTATCGATGGAAGGCCGCATGACGGTCTGCAACATGGCCATCGAAGCGGGCGCCCGGGCAGGCATGGTCGCCGTCGATGAAACCACCATCAACTACCTGAAGGATCGTCCGTACTCGCCGCATGGCGCGGAGTTCGAGCAGGCGGCAACCTATTGGCGCACCTTCACCTCCGATCCGGGCGCGAAGTTCGATCGCGTGGTGGAGCTGAATGCCGCTGAAATCGTGCCGCAAGTGACGTGGGGCACGTCGCCGGAAATGGTGACGTCCATTGACGGTCGCGTGCCGGACCCCGAGCGCGAAAAGGACCCGGTCAAGCGCGATGCGATCGAACGCGCGCTGAAATACATGGCGCTCGAACCGAACACGCCGATGCAATCGATCAAGCCGGACAAGATTTTTATCGGCTCGTGCACGAATGCGCGGATCGAAGACTTGCGCGCCGCGGCGTATGTCGTGAAGACGCTGGGCCGCCGCGTTGCGCCGAACATCCGTCTGGCCATGGTCGTGCCGGGCTCCGGTCTCGTGAAGGCGCAGGCGGAACGCGAAGGGCTCGACAAGGTGTTCCTCGACGCGGGCTTCCAGTGGCGCGAGCCGGGCTGCTCGATGTGCCTCGCGATGAACGCCGACCGGCTGGAGCCGGGCGAGCGCTGCGCATCCACGTCGAATCGCAACTTCGAAGGGCGTCAGGGTGCAGGCGGCCGGACGCATCTGGTGAGCCCGGCGATGGCTGCTGCTGCGGCTATCGAAGGTCATTTCGTCGATATCCGCGAACTGGCATGAAACGCGTCCTCATTCTGCTTTCGTTGATCGCTGTCGTTGCCGGGGCTGCGGGCTGCAATACGGTCCAGGGCTTTGGCGAAGATCTGCATCACCTCGGCAATTCGATCAGCAACGCGGCCAGCAAGTAAGCGGCTATACAGAACGGTCAAGCAAACCAAACCGGTAACGCATCATGGAAAAATTCGTCGTACATAGCGGGCTCGTGGCGCCGCTGGATCGCGATAACGTCGACACGGACGCGATCATTCCGAAGCAGTTTCTCAAGTCGATCAAGCGCACGGGTTTCGGCCCGAACGCGTTCGACGAATGGCGTTATCTCGATGTCGGCCAGCCGGGCCAGGACAACTCAAACCGGCCGCTGAATCCGGATTTCGTGCTGAACCAGCCGCGCTACAAAGGCGCATCGATCCTGCTGACACGCAAGAACTTCGGCTGCGGCAGCTCGCGTGAGCATGCGCCGTGGGCGCTTGACCAATACGGTTTCCGCGCGATCATCGCGCCGAGCTTTGCGGACATCTTCTATAACAACTGCTTCAAGAACGGCCTGCTGCCGATCGTCCTGACCGAAAGCCAGGTCGACAGGCTGTTCAACGAAACCTACGCGTTCAACGGTTTCAAGCTGACGGTCGATCTGGAACGCCAGGTTGTGCTGACCGGCGACGGCACGGAATTCCCGTTCGAAGTGCCCGGTTTCCGCAAGTTCTGCCTGCTGAACGGTTTCGACGACATCGCGCTCACGCTGCGCCACGCCGACAAGATCCATCAGTTCGAAAACGAGCGTCTCTTGAAGCAGCCGTGGCTGAATAACCGCCTCGTCGGTTGAATACGAATAACGTACGAACGTGTGCAAATAAACAAGAAAAGGAAGGAAACACCATGAAGATTGCAGTGCTGCCCGGCGATGGGATCGGTCCGGAAATCATCAAGGAAGCCGTCAAGGTCCTGAACGCGCTTGACGAAAAATTCGAGCTCGAAGAAGCGCCGGTTGGCGGCGCGGGCTACGAGGCGAGCGGACATCCGCTGCCGGAAGCAACGCTTGCGCTGGCGAAAGCATCGGATGCAATTCTGTTCGGCGCCGTGGGCGACTGGAAATACGATTCGCTCGAACGCCCGCTGCGTCCCGAGCAAGCTATTCTGGGTCTGCGAAAGCACCTGCAATTGTTCGCGAACTTCCGTCCGGCGATTTGTTATCCGCAATTGACGGCGGCTTCGTCGTTGAAACCGGAGATTGTCGCGGGACTGGATATTTTGATCATCCGCGAACTGAACGGCGATATCTATTTCGGCCAGCCGCGCGGCGTGCGTTCATCGCCGGATGGCTTGTTCGAAGGCGCGAAGGAAGGCTTCGACACCATGCGTTATTCCGAGCCGGAAGTGCGTCGGATTGCGCACGTGGCGTTTCAGGCCGCGCAAAAGCGCACGAAGAAGCTGACGAGCGTCGATAAAGCCAACGTGCTCGAAACGTCGCAATTCTGGCGTGACGTGATGATCGATGTATCGAAGGAATATGCGGATGTCGAGTTGTCGCACATGTACGTGGACAACGCGGCCATGCAACTGGTGAAGGCCCCGAAGGCGTTCGACGTGGTGGTGACGGGCAACATGTTCGGCGACATTCTTTCCGACGAAGCGGCCATGTTGACGGGTTCTATCGGCATGTTGCCGTCCGCTTCACTCGATAAGAACAACAAGGGCTTGTACGAGCCGTCGCATGGTTCGGCGCCGGATATCGCGGGCAAGGGCGTGGCGAATCCGCTGGCGACCATCCTGTCGGCCGCCATGATGCTGCGTTATTCGCTTGGCAAGGCCGAGCAGGCTGACCGGATTGAAACGGCGGTGAAGAAGGTGCTCGCGCAGGGCCTGCGTACCGGCGACATTGCGACGCCGGACGGCCGTACGGTTGGCACGAAGGAAATGGGCGACGCGGTTATCGCGGCGCTTTAAGCTTTAGCACCGGCAAAGCGCTTTTTCATCGGAAGAGTTGGCCACACGCGTCAGCGAAAAATTCCGGTGGAAAAGCGTCTCGCGGCGGACGTTTTTTCAAGATACTGACAATCGCGATATTTCATCTCGATTCGTCGCTTTTAGCGCACGAACCACGTCAAAAGGCGTGGAACGCTCGCGCGAAGGGACGAATATGCGGGTTATCGTGTAGACTCTTTTCTTATGGCGAAGATCTCTTCAATCTCTCTGGACTCGATTTCATGCGGCGGCATTAGCTCAGGCGCCCGCACGATTCGTCTCGCCATTACGCGTCTGGACACGCATCTGGGTACGGTTGTGCCGTCCAAACGCATTACGAAAACCATTTCCCTCAAAACGATCACGTTCAGCTGATCGCCCGTCGTGTCCGCCCATCTTCCCCGCGCGGTCACGCCGGCGGAGGGTCTGGGCCAAGCGGGGAAATGTCCAC
>NZ_JNFG01000071.1 GCF_000729995.1 Caballeronia sordidicola
GTAGCAACGAGAATACGAACGGCCTGCTACGTCAGTACTTCCCTAAAGGCACACGCCTGGATGGTTATTCACAAGCCGAGTTGAACAAGGTCGCCGCACTTCTGAATGGAAGACCACGTAAAACCCTCGACTTTATGACGCCCGCCGATAAACTTGCAGAAGTTATAGGTGTTGCGACCACCAGTTGAATCCGCCCGTGCCGCCACGCACAGTGGCTAAAAGTGATAAAGAAAATAGCCAACTCAAGCAGACCACTAACGCCGAAAGCAGCAACCCGGCATTGACTCCGACCGCTAACGCAGGACCCTGGCGACCCGGCATTAAACCCGCGCCCGACAGCCCCAAATAATCTGCAACCCTAAAGAAAACCCGCCAACAAAAGCACCGAAACCAAACCGTCCACCGGTGCGAACGAACAAATAAAAAACGGTGCGATGCCCTTTCGGACACCGCACCGATACGCGCCTCTCGCAGCAGCGTGAAAACCTTATGACTCTCTCTCTGTCGTACTTGCTCCGGCTGATTCGTTCGGCTTAGAACGAGTGCTGGATGCCTGCGTACACGCCTGTCTGGCTTTGGCCAGGCAGTGGGTTGCCGGTCGAAACCGTGTCACCCGCGGCGTTCGCATTCAGGCCAAAATTAGCCGTCTTGCTGTTACGTGCCGATGCGACCTGAATGTCCAGCAACGTACGCTTCGACAGGTTGTACGAACCGCCGATCGTGTAGATGTTGCCGTTGCCCGCACCGTTGTTCGCATTGACGTGATAAACCGCTGCGATCAAAGCTGCAGCCGGCGTAGCTTGCCACGTCACGCCGCCCCATTCCTGATCGGTCGTCGTCGGTGTGCCGATAGGTACATTGGTTTCACCCGAAGTACGCGACGCTTGATACACGGCCTGAATCTTGAACTGGCCGAGGAACACGTTCACGCCGGCAAAGTACTCGCGGCCGTAGCTGAACGGACCGTTCGGGGATCCTGCGGCCGGATCGCCCAGGCCACCGTTCACGTTGTTGCGGATTTCGTCGTACAGGCCACGCACCTGGAACAGCGAGTTCGTGTAGGTGACCTGCAGGCCGCCTTCACGACCCAGTCCCGGTGCTGCCGGGTTACCGCCGCTACCGTTGAAGCCCGGCGTGTTCGAGAAGGAGTACTGGCCATACACGTCAAAGCCAGCAATCTTCGGCGACTGGTACGACACGTTGTTGCTCGATTGCGGCCAGTTGCGGCCACGCACCAGCGACGCCGACGACCAGTTCGACTGACCGAACGGATCGAAGTCCCACACGCCATTCGAGATGAACAGTTCACGACCCAGCAAGAGGGTACCGAACTGGTCGTTGGCGATACCGACTGTCGCCCAACGATTGAAGAGACCGTTGTTGCCTGGGCCCTGGCCCGTCATGGTGTTGAAGCTGCCTTCCAACTGGAACACGGCCTTGTTGCCGCCACCCAGATCTTCGACGCCCTTCATGCCCCACAGGCTGGTACCCCAGTCACCGCTTTCCGCACGGAATTGATGGCCAGTGTTGGTAGTCACACTGTTGCCAGCGCCAACGGGCGCGCCGGACGTATATTCGAGACCGGCATCGAGCCGGCCGTAGAGCGTCACGCTACTTTGAGCGTGAGCCGCAACGCCGACCGTCAGCAGCGAAGCCGCGAGCAAAGCTTTCTTCATCATCTCCTCCAACCCTGTCAAAAAATAGAAGCCCAAGTGCGGCGGTAGTGGTTCGGCGCCAGCGCACCGAACCGGAAACTATTTAGAGGGATGACACGCAAAGGGGTGGCGTGCGTGACATTCCGGCGGCCTGTTGACTGACCACGAATGTCACAACCAAACCCTTGAGATTGGTGTCTCCTCAGTTCTTTTTGAAGTAAAACTACTTTTAATGAACTTCGTTTCCGTACTTTGATTACTAATTTAGCAAATTACCTTTGTGCCGCCAAGAAAATTGTTGGTAACCCAATTTCTGTCTCGAAAATGCAATGATCGTCATGTTGCATTTTTGAGAAAAGTACCGCATAAATGGCGTAAAGCCTTACTGGATAAGGACATCAGGGATTTGGGATGCCGACGCTATGGATTGCCTCTATTGACGGACGATGCGCGTGGGGCTAATGCATTGAAGACTTAAAAACGTTTGCATGTTTAGAAATATTAACTAAAAAAGCGCCCCTCGGAGCGCTTTCAGATTTGCAACAGGGTCAGTCTGTAGTTTTACTTCAGGCTGCCCGACAGAAATTGCCTGAGCCGCTCGCTGCGGGCATTGCCGAAAACGTCGTCGGGATGTCCTTCTTCTTCGATTCGTCCCTGATGCAGAAACACCACGTGATTCGACACATTGCGAGCGAACGCCATTTCGTGCGTCACCACGATCATCGTGCGGCCTTCCTCGGCAAGCGTCTGCATCACCTTCAGCACTTCACCGACCAGTTCGGGATCGAGCGCCGAGGTCGGCTCATCGAAGAGCATGACGTCCGGGTGCATGGCCAGCGCCCGCGCGATAGCCACGCGCTGCTGCTGGCCACCCGACAGATGCGACGGATATTGCTGTTCCAACCGAGGTGCAAGCCCCACCTTTTCCAGATAGGTGCGCGCGCGCTCAAGCGCTTCCTGCCTGGACAACCCCAGCACCTTCAGCGGCGCTTCCATCACGTTTTCCAGCACGCTCAGATGCGACCACAGGTTGAAGTGCTGGAACACCATGGAGAGGCGCGTACGCATGCGCTGCAACTGTTTGGGTTCAGCCGCCTTCAGCGCGCCGTACTTGTCCTTGAGGGTGCGGATTTCCTCGCCATCGACAAAAATCCGACCCTGGTTCGGCTGCTCCAGGAAGTTGATGCAGCGGAGCATCGTGCTCTTGCCCGACCCGGACGAGCCGATGACGCTGATCACATCGCCAGCTTTCGCCCTTAGCGAGACGCCCTTGAGGACTTCGTTGTCGCCGTACTGCTTATGCAGGTCATCGACGAAAAGCTTGGTTGCCAGTGTGTTCATGATGTGCCGATCCTGTTCCTTGAGGCTTATTTACCCTGCGGCCGCAAGTAGGCGAGCCAGCGGTACTCGGCACGGCGAAACAGCCACACGAGCGCGAACGAGATGCACAGATAGAGCAGGGCGGCAATGCCGAACGCCTGGAACGACTGATACGTGGCGGAATTCACGTCGCGGGCAATCTTGAGGATGTCCGGGACGGTGGCCGTGAACGCCACGGTGGTCGCATGCAGCATCAGGATCACTTCGTTGCTGTAGTAGGGGAGCGCCCGGCGCAGCGCCGACGGCAGGATCACGCGCCGGTAGAGCGTGAACGACGACATGCCGTACGCCCGCGCGGCTTCAATCTCACCGTAAGGCGTCGCCCGGATCGCGCCGGCGAAGATTTCAGTGGTGTAAGCGCAGGTATTGAGCGTGAACGCGAGCAGCGTGCAGTGCATGCCGTCGCGGAAAAACTGGTTCAGCAGTACGTGGTCGCGGACCACTTGCAGGCTGTAGAGCCCCGTGTAGCAGAGCAGCAGTTGCACGTAGAGCGGCGTGCCGCGGAAGACATACGTGTAGACCCAGACGCCACGCGAGAGGAACTTGTTCTTCGAGACTCGCGCAACCGATAACGGAATCGACAGGCAGAAGCCGAGCACGATCGATACAACCAGCAACCACATGGTAATGGCCAGGCCGGTGATGCGATAACCGTCAGTGAACAAATAGTTGCGCCAGTATTCCTGGATGATTTCGAGCATGGATTCCGCCGCGTGGGGGTTGCCTGGGTTTGCTGTGCTTGTCTTTAAGCGAGGGCGCCTGGGCGCCTAGGCGCCATGTGCCGGCGACGACTGCTTTCGGCTTCTGATCTTTCTCATGGCTACAGGTCGGCCTTGCGTACGCCCGACGAGTACCGACGTTCAAGCCAGATCAGTACGAGATTCGATACCGTGGTGATCACGAGATAGACCGCGCCCGCGAGCAGCGTGAAAAAGAAGAACCGCAACGTGCCCTTGCCGGCGTCTTGCGCGGCCTTGACCACGTCCGCCAGACCGATGATCGATACCAGCGCGGTCGCTTTCACCATCACCTGCCAGTTGTTTCCAATGCCCGGCAGCGCGAAACGCATCATCTGCGGGAACATGATTCGCGAGAAGGTTTGCCATGGCGTCATGCCGTAAGCCGCGCCTGCCTCGAGCTGGCCGCGCGGCACGGAGAGGAATGCGCCGCGGAAGGTTTCGGTGAAATACGCGCCGTAGATAAAACCGAGCACGATGACACCGGCCACGAACGGATCGATATCGATCTGATCCCACCCCAGGGCATCGGTAAGGTGATTCAGCCAGATCTGGATGCTGTAGAACAGGAGCAGCATCAGCACGAGGTCGGGAACGCCGCGCACGAGCGTGGTGTAGACCGTGCCGACGCCCGACGAAATGCGGTTTCTCGACAGTTTCGCCGCCGCGCCGAGGAGGCCGATCACGAATGCGAACACGAGCGACAAGACCGCCAGCTTGACGGTTTGCCATGTGCCCGAGAGGATAAGCGGCCCGTAGCCTTGCAGAAACATGGTGATTCCTTGATGACGTGCGCGTGTGCCGTGGCCTTCGCTGTTTTCGCTGTGGCCTGTTCAGCCGCGTTTTTTGTGCCTGAATTCGCGTAACCGCTGTCTGGCGGCCTGCTTCGGGTGCTCGGTGAACCTGGGCCTCTTTCGTTGCTTGGTTCCTGGTTTATCTACACCCGCCGTCCGCCGCCGCGCTGCTTCTATCTGCCTTTATCCCTGTTTCCGTTCCTCTTCGTCGACAAAAACCGCTGGTCCCGTCCGGCCAGCGCCGCTTCGACCGCGCCCGGATGCATCGCCGCCAACCGACCGTCTTTGGCGGAGCTTATTCTAGGTGTCCAAAATTGGTGCGTTTTGTCGACAAAGACCTTTCACCCGAAAAAATGCGACACCGGCTGAAGTCCGCGGACGCGCCATGCGCTTGTCCGGGCGCGGTTTTCCAGCGTGGCCTTTCGGTGCGGCCTTCGGCGAGGACTTTCGGCGCGGCGCCGACATCTCCGGCATCCGTTGACCGTAGAAAAGGCCGGTATTCTACCCGAACCCGATCGGCGAGCCCGAGGGGCAGACTATGCTTCTCATTGCCCCGTCGCTTCAAGCGAATGCCCCGGCAAAGCCCGCGTATTGTCGCGATTGCATGCATTTTCAGAACAGTGTGGTGTCTGAGCGGCTGATTGTTTCGCGCGGCGCGCGCCCTTACATTCTCTCCATCGCAATATCACCGGGAGTTCGAAATGTTTGAAATCCGACGCGCCAATGAACGTGGCCACGCTAACCATGGCTGGCTTGATTCGTATCACAGCTTTTCTTTCGCCGGCTACGACGACCCGAAGCACGTGCATTTCGGCGCGCTGCGAGTCATCAACGAGGATCGCGTGGCGGGTGGCCAGGGTTTCGGGACGCACGGCCATCGCGACATGGAAATCATCAGTTACGTGCTGGAAGGCGCACTGTCGCACAAGGACAGCATGGGCAACGGCTCGACCATCCGTCCCGGCGATGTCCAGCGCATGAGCGCCGGCACCGGCGTGCGCCATAGCGAGTTCAATGGCTCGGACTCTGAAACCGCGCATTTCCTGCAGATCTGGATCATCCCGGACGCAGCGGGCGATGCACCGGGCTACGAGGAAAAGCGTTTCGACGACGCTGAAAAGCGTGGCCGGCTGCGGGTGATCGCGTCGCCGGAGGGACGGGACGGCGCGGTGAAGCTGGGTGCGGATGCCGAAGTCTACGCAGGTCTTTTCGACGGCGATGAACGCGCGGAATTCGACGTGCCGGCTGGACGCCGCGTGTATGTCCATGTGGCGCGGGGTGCGATTTCGGTGAACGGTGAAGCGCTCGCGGCCGGCGATGCAGCGAAGCTGGAAGGAGTATCGAAAGTCACGCTGGATCAAGGCGCCGGCGCTGAAGTGATCCTGTTCGACCTGGCGTAAGCCGGGGTAAAACCGTTGCTGGCTGGATGTTGCCGGCTTCGGCGGACAGTACGGCAAAAGGGCCGCGGAAGTCATTCCGCGGCCCTTTTGTATTGATACTGCGCCTCGGATTTCGCGGGGGAGCCTGGATGACCGCCTCTCGCGTGTCCGTTGGATCATCACGGAGCAGTCTGTATCGGCCGCCGTTCCAGGGCCAAACGCAATGTCACATCGAGCCAACGCAAAAAAGCCGTTCCAATGTTGGTTGGAACGGCTTGGGGCAAGAGCCCTGCGATGGAACCGGCGATCCGCGCCGCTTCCATCACCGCCCCGGGCTCCCGCTTCAAGCAGCGCTTAAGCGACGCTCAAGGATTAGCGGCCGATGCGCCAGCGGGCGCACCGTGCATGCCCCCATGCTGACCCCAGTGCTCATGCATCTTTTCCCGGCGCGCTTCCATTCTTGCGAAGCGCTGCTTGAGCGCCGTGCTGACCGTGGTCTTCTGCTGGTCGTTCAGCGTGTTATAGAAGTTCAGCCACGCGGCGCTCGTCTGGTCGCGCAACTGGGCATTCTGCTGTTCGATTTTCTGATGCGCCGCGTACATGGCGTTCAGATCGAGAATGGGCTGCTGCTTCATTGACGCCATTTGTGCGTGCATCTGCTTGTGGCTTTCACGCATGGCCTCATGATTCTGCTTCATGGTGCCGAGCGCGGCCTGCCATGCTTTTTCCTGGTCTGCGTTGAGATTGAGCTGGCCATGCAACTTGTCCAGCTCTTTCTTCATGCGCATTCCCCCATGATGCCCGCCCGGGCCTCCAGGACCGCCCATCATGCCCGAAGCGCCGGGCGGCGGCGCGTCGGGCGTGGCGGCGCTGGCGGCGTTGACCGCGCCGATCGACAGGGCGAGCGCAGCGACGGCGGTGGCGAGGAATCGGGACTGCTTCAACATGGTCTACTCCTTTTTTGATTTCCAGAGCCGATCTGGCGGCGCCTTTTCGGTGGTCGCGCCTTCGGTAAGACACAGCGTAGACAGTCACAGCCAAGCGCGTGTTACGAGCGGTGGCCGCGTTATTACGCGGGTTTACTTACGCCTTTCGCAGTAACACCCAGTAAACGTTTCCGCCGTGTTCGCAACATGGACGCCCCGCGCAGGCGTTAAACTGCGTCGCATGGCTACTCAAATACTTGTCGTCGACGACGACTCCGAACTGCGCGACCTCCTGCGCGACTACCTGGTCCGGCAAGGCATCGAGGTATCGGTGCTGCATGACGCAGGCACACTCGAACGGCGCCTCGAACGCGAACGCCCGGACCTGATCGTGCTCGACCTGATGATGCCGGGTGTGGACGGACTGACCGCGTTGCGCAAGCTCCGCGCGTCGGGTGACGACATCCCGGTGATCATGCTGACGGCGCGCGCGGACGACGTGGATCGCATCGTCGGATTGGAACTCGGCGCTGACGACTATCTCGGCAAACCGTTCAATCCGCGCGAACTGCTGGCGCGCGTGCAGGCGGTGTTGCGCCGGCGCCGGACGATTCCGTCGGCGGCGCCCGAGCAGCGCGAACCGTTTTCATTCGGGCGTTTCCGGCTCGACTTCCAGTCGCGCACGCTCCATCAGGACGAAACCCCGCTCACGCTGTCGGGCAGCGAGTTCGCATTGCTGAAAATTTTCGTCAATCACCCCATGCGCACGCTGACGCGCGAGCGTCTGCTCGAACTGCTGCACGGTCCGGAATACGACGGCACCGACCGGGGTATCGACGTGCAGGTGTGGCGTCTGCGCCGGATCCTCGAAACCGATCCGTCCACGCCGCGCTTCATCCAGACGGTGCGCGGACGCGGTTATGTGTTCGTGCCGGACGGCGAGCAAAATGCGTCGGCCCATTGATTCACTGTTCGGCCGGCTGGTTGTCCTGGTCATTGGCGTGCTGGTGTTGTCGCACGTCGCCTGGTTCACGGTCATCCGGCTCGAACGGGACCAGACGCAAACCCGGTACGCGGTAGAAGAAGCCGCGTTCCTGGTCGACGCCGTGCGTCAGCACATCGCGAATTCGCCCGATCAGCCGCTGCCGTCGAGCGTGCGCGTCGTCGAGGCCAACAGTCCTGACGTTCCCAAACCCTTCACCGACGCCGATTCCAGCCGCGTGCCACCGCCGTTCAGCCGGTTTATCGACGACTTGCGTGATCGGCTGCCGGATGGCACCGACGTTCGCATCGGCGAGCCGGGCGGCCCGCCGCGCCTGTGGGTGCGCGGCGCGAAGGACGCCAACTGGATTGTCGTGCCGGTGCAGCCCTTGCGTCCGCCGCGTTCGCGCGACCGTATGCTGCTCTGGCTCGCGATCATTTTCTCTACCGCCGTGATGGCTGCGCTGTTTGCCGCGTGGCAATTACAGACGCCGTTGCGTTCGCTGGCGCAGGCGGTCGGCCGTTTTGGCCGGGGTGAACCGACTCCGCCGGTACCGGAACGGGGTCCGCGCGAGCTGCGTCAGTTGACCCACGGGTTCAACCAGATGGTGCGCGAAGTGGAGCAGACGGAAAGCGATCGCGCCGTCATGCTGGCGGGGGTCGCCCATGATCTGAAGACGCCGCTTGCGCGTTTGCGCCTGCGTGCTGAAATGATGGATGAGGCGAAACTGCGGGATGGCGTGGTGCGCGACGTGGACTCCATGGCGCATATCGTCGACCAGTTCCTGGTGTTCGCACACGACGGCTCCGATCGTAGCGAGCCCGCCGAAGTTGATCAGCAGTGCGAGCGCATTGCGCGCAGTTATCGCGCTGTTACCGTAGGAGCGCCGTCCGTGCAGACGCGGCTGACAGCAGGGCGGGATTTCGCGTTGCCCGCGGCAACCCTTGACCGCTTGCTGTCGAACCTGCTCGATAACGCTCACGCGTACGGCGCACCGCCGGTTGTCATCGAAACGTTGCGCGGCACGAATGGCTGGATTTTGCGTGTCATGGACAGCGGCAGCGGGATCGCGGCACACGACCTGGTGAAGGCGAGCCGGCCGTTCGTCAGGCTCGATCCGGCGCGCGGCGGCAGTGGCCACAGCGGGCTGGGCTTGGCCATTGTTGAGCGGCTGGTGCGGCGGGGGGGCGGTGAATGTGAAATTGGCAATCGCCCCGAAGGCGGCCTGCAGGTCGTGATGACCTTTCCTTTCGATGTAGTGGCGCGCTCGGCCGAGATGCTCCATGGCGACGTGCTGCATGAAGCGCGCATGATGTGATTGACCAGCCCGGGGCTTGGCGTCCTCGGGCTGAGGGTTCGAGGGGCTGGCCAAAACTCGCGGCCAAAACCCCCGCCGCGCCAGCAAACCCAAGCCTGGCGCGAACCGAAACCATTAGTCGAACAAGGTATTGAGCGCGGAAGCGGCTTCGCTGTCGACCGTGTTGTACGTCACGGTCGCTGCTTCGAAAATATAGTGCGTGGTGTATTTGCCGAACCGCGCCAGGATTTCCTCCTGGATCACTTCAGGCGCGACATCGAGACGCAAATACCAGGCAGTCGAAGAGAGCCGCGTCTGGAACGCACCATACTCGGCCAGCAAGTGATCGAATGCGTCAGCGTCCTGATCGCGGCAGACAATGACCAGATTTCCCTTCATGCACCCCTCCTGATTCTGGATAACGGCAGATATCGAATTCGAAGTTCGATAATACCTGCTGTCGTGCCGGTGCCGCACCACGCCTTTCAGCCAACGTTTCGCCAATTGGTGGTTTTAACTTCGGTTTTAACTCCGCGTCAGGCCGTTTCAGGATGCCGCGGCATGGGCGGCCGGGAGTCGGCCGGGCGCACTTCACTGCGGTCGCGCCCGCCCGATTTCGCCGCGTACAACGCCAGATCCGCGCGCTTGAGCAGGTTTTCGGCCGTGTCGCCATCGCTCAGTTCCGTGATGCCGATGCTCACGCTCAACGTGGTGTCATCGGGGAGATAGGCGCAATGCTCCTGGTTGAAGCGCTTGCGCAGGCGTTCGAGAACCGTGTGGGCATCGGCGAGCGCGGTATGTGGCAGCAGCAGACCGAATTCCTCACCGCCCAACCGCCCCACACCGTCGCTCGCGCGCAGTTGCTCCTCGCACATCCGCACGAAATGTTCGAGCGCGCGGTCGCCGGTCGCGTGGCCGAAGCGGTCGTTCACCTGCTTGAAATAATCAAGGTCGGCGATGGCAACCGACAGCGGCACGCCGCCCGAGCGGGCGAGGTCGACTTCGCGGCGCAAGGTATCCAGGAAATAACGTCGCGACAACGCTCCGGTCAACGCGTCGTGCCGGGCTTCGGCGGACAGCAGTGCATTGGCCGACTGCAACTGGTTGGCCAGATGGCGCGTGGCCCGGTGCAAGCGCCGTTCGCGCAGGTATGACACGGTGATCACAATGGCCAGCAGGCTGACGCCGAGCGTCGTCAGGAATACCAGCAGCCTGTCGCGACGTTGATTGCTCACAATTTCCGCCCAGTTCGGCAGCGGATGGACAATATGCGCGGCAAGCCCCGAGTTCAGACCGGTGCGTTCGTCGTAGAGAGAGGGCGTGTTGCTGTCGCCGGAGGAGAAAAACGAGCGCGCGAGCGAAGGCGGCAGCCAGGGCGCGTCCGCCCGCACGCGTTCTCCAATGTTGGTCAGCGGCAGCGTGCGGAAATCGACTCGCCGATACGCATCCAGCCGCTCTGACCGGGACATCCGCAGCACGGGTGAATCCGGCAGCACGCGGTTTTCGAGCTGGCTTTCGTGAGCCATGACGATCACGCCGTTGCCGTCGGTGACGAACGTGCCCGCGCGCGCCACCCAGTGACGCAAGCGGTCGACACTCACTTTCGCGATTACCGCGCCCACCAGGAAGCCGTCGCGATACACCGGCGTGGCGATGAAAATGCCGGGGTCTCCGCTCATCCTGCCGACGCCGTAAGTCTCGTTGAACGCACCCAGCAGCGCTTTCTGGATATAACTGCGCATGCGCATGTCGGCGCCAACGAAGCTATTCGAGTCAAGGCCATTGCTCGACGCTACGCAAAAACCATCGCTATTGACGACCCACACGTAGTCGAGGCCCGTGAAGCCGCGGGCGTTTCGCAAGAAGTTGTCGAGTTTGGCGAGCGCGGGCACGGCGAGCAATTTGGTTCGGCGCTCGGGCTCGGTTTGGCTGATTTCTTCAGGGGAGCTGCGGGATTGGGCGAGCGCCAGCTGGATCATGTCCATTTCGGCGATAGTGGCCGGAATCGCCCGGGACATGGCGAGGTCGCTGGCAATGATCTGCGCGGTGTTGTCGACGATCGACGCAGCCATTTGCTGCTCCACGCGTACCGACGTAGCCAGTTCTTGCTGTACCATTCGGTCCGACACCATCCCGGCGGCAACCCAGCACACGCATGCGAGCAACGCGAAGACGAGCGTCGCGATGGCGCGGTGAAAGGTTGTCTTGTTCATCGATCCTCTGGCCTGTCTGACTGTGGCGCGGACTGTGGCTCAACCCCGCGCAACCAGCATGTTATGAGTGTTTTACCGACATGTGAGCATCTTACCGGGCGCAGCAGCGCGCACATCGGTAGTTCGCCCGAGTGTCGTTGCCGCAGGCCGGAATTTGCGTCAGCCGCACCTCATGCCTGGTTCGTTCGCCCGGTGAGCGTCCCGCAGTCCGTTTTGCCCAGGTTCGCTCCGGTTCACATTCGGCCCACGCTTCTACGCCCCGATTGGACGACGTTTTCTCCCGGCCATCAAGTTGTTATCGGCACGAGCGGGCGTTTCTGAACCGTGTCCACGTTCGCCGCGGGTTAGCCGTTTAGTCCAAGGGCGCTCCAGAGCGGTAACTGCAGAAAACACACGACAGACCCACCGGCCGAGGTTGTGCGTGAAACAAAGGTTGGTGTAGTGTCGTGCGTTTCTGAAATGGTCAAGTTGTGTGTCGGCCGGGAAATCGAGTGCAGGAGTGTGCAATGGCGCCGGACCACCCTGCGCCGGGTTCTGCCCGGAACGCACAGAACTCCGCCGGTGAACGGGAGGCGAGGGGAGGCGAGGTTAGGCCGCACCACCCCTGGCGGATGAGGGAAGAGCGGAGTATCCGCGTCGAAACAAGAACACAGGCGAAGAACACAGGCGCCGGACGTTGCCTCGTGCAACGATAACCTCCTGCAACAAGCCTCAACGGGAAGGGCGTGGAATGGATTTTGGCTTTAACCTGACTCGAACGGCGAACGCTTCAGCGTTGCGTCTGTTGCCTAATCGATGGGACTTCGTCGCGTTCCCGCTGATTATCTGCGTGCTCGCGCTGACGGTGGTCGGCTTTCACGAGACGATGGCGCCCATCTCCACGCTGCAAACGCAGGCCATCTCGCTCGACCCGGCGAACCTGCCCGAATACGCGCTGCGAACTACCTTGCGCATGCTGGCGGCCATGGTGGCGTCGCTGGTCTTCACACTGATCTACGGCACGCTCGCGGCGAAGAGCCGGCGGGCGTCCGTCGTGCTCGTGCCGATCCTGGACATTCTCCAGTCGGTGCCGGTGCTCGGTTATATCTCGTTCACGGTCACCTTCTTTCTCGCGTTGTTCCCGGGGCGCGTGTTCGGCGCCGAGCTGGCGGCGATCTTCGCCATTTTCACGAGCCAGGCGTGGAACATGACGTTCAGCTTCTATCAGTCGCTGCGCACCGTGCCGCGCGATCTGGATGAAGTCTCGCGCGGTTTTCACCTGACCAACTGGCAACGCTTCTGGAAGCTCGAAGTGCCGTTTTCGATGCCGGGCCTCATCTGGAACATGATGATGTCGATGTCGGGCGGCTGGTTCTTCGTGGTCGCCTCCGAAGCTATCGTGGTGGGTAACCGCACCATCGTGCTGCCGGGTATCGGCGCGTATCTGGCAACCGCTATTGGCGAGCGCAATCTCGGCGCGATCGGCTGGGTGATCCTGGCAATGACCGTTGTGATCCTGGCCTACGATCAGCTCATGTTCCGTCCGCTGGTTGCCTGGGCCGACAAATTCCGCATGGAAAACACGAGTTCGGGCAACGTGCCGGAGTCGTGGCTGCTCGACCTGATTCGCCGCACGCGTTTGATTCACCAGCTGCTCGTGCCGGCGGGCTGGATGATCGGCAAGATGGCGCGGGTGCCGCTGAAGCTGCCCTCGCTGCAAGGCCGCCTGCCGAAATTCCCAATGGGCGCGTTGGGGGGAGCGATGCCGGGATCGATGCCCGGGGCGCGTAGCAAGTCCAGCAATCCGTCGCGTGCCGGCGATATCGCGTGGGCGATCATCGTTCTCGCGCTGACCGTGTTCCTGGTCTGGAAAGTGACGCTTTTCGTGAGCACCGGCGTCACATGGGGTGAAGTCTGGCACGTCTTCTGGCTGGGCTTGATCACGCTGTTTCGCGTGATGGTGCTGATCGCGCTGGCTTCGGTAATCTGGGTTCCGGTCGGCGTGTTGATCGGGCTACGACCGGCTCTCGCCAGCAAGATCCAGCCGGTCGCGCAGTTCCTGGCCGCGTTCCCGGCGAACCTGCTGTTCCCGGTGTTTGTCGTGGTGATCGTGAAGTTCGACCTGAACCCGGATATCTGGCTCTCGCCGCTGATCGTGCTCGGCACGCAGTGGTATATCCTTTTCAACGTGATCGCCGGGGCGACGTCGTATCCGAACGATTACCGTGAAGCGGCCACCAATTTCCAGATCAAAGGCTGGCAGTGGTGGCGCCAGGCCATCCTGCCGGGCATCTTCCCGTACTACGTGACGGGCGCGATCACCGCGTCGGGCGGCGCGTGGAATGCGAGCATCGTGGCGGAAGCGGTGTCGTGGGGGCATACGAAAATCGTGGCGCACGGGCTTGGCGCGTATATAGCGGAAAGCACGACCAACGGCGACTATCCGAAAATCATTCTCGGTATTGCCGTGATGTCGCTGTTTGTCACACTCTTTAACCGGCTCTTGTGGCGGCCGTTGTTCGCTTACTCCGAAGCACGCCTGAGGCTGGACTGAGTCTGAGGCGCTTCATTGCACCCTCACTGAACACCCGCCGCCAGCGGCCCTATCATTCAATTCTTGTCATCAGCAACGCGCGAGCGACCATGTCAACGCAGACGAATACGACTACCCAAACGCCGCCGGTCCCGCCGCGCCGCGGCCAGGAAATCCTGAACGTCGAGAACGTCAGTCGCGGCTTCAACAAGACGCAGGGCGAACTGCTCGTGCTCGAAGACGTGAACCTGACGCTCAACGAAGGCGAGATCGTCGGGTTGCTGGGCCGTTCGGGTTCCGGCAAGTCAACTTTGCTGCGGATCATCGCCGGACTGATCGAGCCAACAGGCGGCCAGGTCACCTATCTGAAGGAGCCGTTGCATGGTCCGGCGAAAGGCGTGGCCATGGTCTTCCAGACTTTCGCGCTGTTTCCGTGGCTGACCGTGCTGCAGAACGTGGAAGCGGGGCTGGAGGCGCAGGGCGTGCCGGCAAAGGTGCGGCGCGAGCGGGCGCTGGCAGCGATCGATCTGATCGGCCTGGACGGTTTCGAGAATGCGTATCCGCGCGAGTTGTCGGGCGGCATGCGCCAGCGTGTGGGTTTTGCGCGCGCGCTGGTCGTCGATCCCACGCTCTTGCTGATGGACGAGCCGTTCTCCGCACTCGACGTGCTGACCGCCGAAAACTTGCGTACCGACCTGCTCGACCTCTGGACGCAAGGCAAGATGCCGATCAAGTCGGTGCTGATCGTGACGCACAACATTGAAGAAGCGGTATTCATGTGCGACCGGATCCTGGTGTTGTCGTCGAATCCGGGGCGCGTCATGGCCGAGATCCGCGTGCCGTTCAAACATCCGCGCAACCGGCTCGACCCCGCGTTCCGCCGTCTGGTCGACGATATCTACGCCAAGATGACCGCGCGCCAATTCGGCGAGGAGAAGAAGAAGGGCCTCGAGCTGAACAGCTGGCTGCCGCAGGTCTCGACCAACCTGATGGCCGGTCTGATCGAGACGCTTGCCGCCGATCCGTACCACGGCCGCGCCGACATGCCGGAGATCGCGCGTTCGCTGCATCTGGAGGTGGACGATCTGTTTCCGGTGGCGGAAGTGCTTCAGCATCTCGGTTTCGCCGATGTGCGCGAGGGCGACATCTTCCTGACGCCGCCGGCCCGCGTGTTCGCCGAGTTCGGGACGCAGGAACGCAAGATGATGTTCGCGGAGCATTTGCTGCGGCATGTGCCGCTCGCAGCGCGGATCAAGAAGGTGCTGAACGAGCGGCCGGGGCATCGTGCGCCGCGCGTACGCTTCGAGCAGGAACTGGAAGATTTTCTCTCCGATAAAGCCGCCGAGGAGACCCTGGACGCTGTGATCAACTGGGGCCGTTACGGCGAGATTTTCTCGTACAACGACCAGACCGAGATTTTCAGCCTGGAAGACGTCGAGTCCTGATACCTGGCGAGTGAAGAGAGCTTGAAGAGAGCTTGAAGAGAGCTTGAAGGGCACTGACTGGCGCTGACTGGCGCAAAAAAAACGCGGCTGATCCGGAAACGGACGCCGCGTTTTTTGCGTTATGTGGGCGCTGTTTTAGTCATCGATAAACCATTCTGTTGTGCTAATCGAGTGTCTTCGATGCTGAAAGAGCCTGATTGCCGACGACCTTGAAAACGTCGGGCACGGTCATTTCAGATCTGGCTGGAAGCCCCGCCCATTAAGCCTCCCAGCGATTCAATGCTGGCTTGTGAAACGTTTGCGACAAGATTGCTTCAGCGCAAATCGTGCATTACGCTTCGAGTCCCCCGCCTGCCTATTTGCATGCCAACAATCCGGCGTGCGGTAAGCGCGGCCGGGCAAACGCTTCAGTCATCCTGAAACGTGGAGACAAAAAGAAATGCGCCGCACGCGCCTGATGCTGCCCCCCATTTCCGCGGCCCGAACGCCCGCGATGTCCAGTCTGTGCCGTCTCTCCCCTCTATCGATTGGTATGGCGTGCCTGTTGCGCGTGCCGTCCGCATTCGCCGCTTGCGACAACCTCGCACCCGTGAGCGGAGAAACGACCACCTGCGATTCCAATGCGCCGAATCCGTCGTCGATACCTGTTGTGGCGGCCGTCGGAAGTACCGGGGTGAGCGTGATCGTGCAGCCCGGCGCTGGCTTGAGCGTGCTGACCGGCAACGGCATCCTCGTGCGAGACCAGAGTACGGTGCTGAACCTCGGTACGCTGCAAGTTGGCGCCGATTCGTTCAGTGGCATTGTCGCGGCGGGGAGCGCGGCAGGTCCCGGGCGCAACACGCTGACTAACGGCAACGGTGGCGTGATTCAGACCACCGGTCAGCAATCGCAAGGGATTTTTAATACAGCGCCGGCGGTCAGGATGCTCAACGCGCAGGGCGGCGTGATCGGCACGAGCGGTGCAAGCTCAGCCGCGATGCTGGACTCCTCGGCGGCCGGCGGCGGCACGCTGACCAACAACGGCACGTTGATAACTTCCGGCGACGGCTCCTACGGCATGGCCGCGCAAACTTCCGGCGACGCGCTCGTCAACAACGGCTCCATCACAACGTCGGGTGTGCGTTCGTACGGTCTCTACGCGAACGGCGGCTCGGCCGGGTCGGGCAACACGACGCTGACGAATAACGGGTCGATCAATACATTCGGGTCGGAGGGGCACGGCATTGTGTCCGAAGATGCTTCTCCGGGCCTCGTGACCAACACGGGCTCGATTGTCGCGCACAACGGTCTCGGCGCGTATTTTTCAGGCTCGGTCACCTTCGTCAACACTGCCAGCGGGCGCCTGGTCAGCGAGCAGAGCAACGCCATCGACGCCAATCTCGGAGGCACATTCACCAACGCCGGGACAATATCGGGCACGAACGACGGATTTTCGATCGTCGGCGGCAACGCGGTGATCGTGAACAGCGGGTTGATTGAAGGCACGGGGCATCTCGCCATCGCGACCACGGGACCGTACTCGATCACCATCACGAATACCGGCCAGATCACGAGCACGAGCACGAGCGGTGTGGCCGTGTGGACCGATACCGGCGTGAACACGTTTTACATGGATGGCGGCACGGTCACTGGACTGATCCGTCAAGGCACGGGCATCAACACGTTTGTCATGCAGGCGGGGCAGGTCGACTCCGTGGATCAGGGCGGCGCGCGGCCACGCTTCACCCTGAACGGCGGCCGCGTCACGGGCGGCTTGACAAACGGCGGCGCAGTCACGATCACAGGCGGGCGCATTGGCAGCGTGGCGCTGACGGCGGCCCAGAACACCTTCGCCATGTCAGGCGGGACGATTGACGCCGCTGTGACCGCTGGCTCTGGGGATACCAGCTTCACGCTGTCAGGCGGGGCGATCGGCGGCGCGGTCACGCTTGGTAACGGCGCCAACACTATCGCGGTCACGGGCGGATCGATCGGGCAGGGACTCGCATCGGGAGACGGGGCCACGACCTTCGGATGGCTGGGAGGCGGTGTAATCGGCGGGGCAGTGTCGTTCGGAGCGGGCGGGGTGGTCGCCCTGATGTCGAATTTGAGTGACGTCAACCTTGACGGGTTATCGGCATTCGATGGAGGCGGCGGGCAAAACACCCTCACGTTCGACCATACGCAAGCCAGCGGTCTTGGCCGCTTTACGAGTTGGGAAAGCATCGCTTTGACGAACGGCAGCCGGATCTCGCTCGATGATCACGGCGTAATACTGGGCAACGCCACGGCGCAAACGGGCCTGTTCGATATCGATTCGACCAGCACGCTTGCCTGGAACGGTGGCGGCGAATCTGCCATCACCACGGCTATGCCGGGCGGCCGCGTGACCTTGAACAATGCGGGCACGATCGATCTGACCGGCGGTGCGGGACCGCGCAACGCGCTGGTAGTCGGTGGCGACTATGTCGGCCATGGAGGGCAATTGCTGGTGCAGAGCGTGCTCGGCACGGATGGCTCGCCGAGCGGGAAGCTGGTGATATCGCAAGGTGCGGCGACGGGCAATACCGCGATTGGCGTAACGAACGCCGCTGGCACGGGTGCGCTGACGCTGGCAGATGGAATCATGGTCGTGCAGGCAATTCAGGGCGGCACGACAACGGCGAGCGCGTTTTCATTGGCGAATCCGGTCAAGGCCGGGGCTTTCACGTATTTCCTGTTTCGAGGCGGGGTCACCGCAGG
>NZ_JNFG01000072.1 GCF_000729995.1 Caballeronia sordidicola
GTCAAACCCCAGTCCTTAAAGAAAGATCTGCAGGTCGCCAGATCCGTCACGCCATATTTGATTTGCTCAATGCCTAGAATCGTCATGCCATTGCTCCTGTTCAGTTCGCCCACGCCAGCGGACTGTCGTTCAAGCCCCAGTAAAAGCTCTTCTGCTGCATGTACTCGCGAATACCGAGGTAACCTTTCTCACGTCCCATGCCGCTATCCTTCCAGCCGCCGAAGGGCGTGGAAATCGAGAACTGCTTATAAGTGTTGATCCATACCGTTCCCGTTTCGAGTGCGCGGCCTATCCTCCACGCGCGTTTGTAATCGCGAGTCCATATGCCGGCGGCAAGGCCAAAGACGCTGTTGTTGGCTTGTTTCAATAACGATGCATCGTCGTCAAACGGCAAAATGACCAGCACCGGACCAAAGATCTCTTCTTGGCAAATTCGGGCTTCGTTCGTCAAGCCAGCCAGAATGGTTGGGAGGTAATAGAAGCCCGCTTCACGGCCCTCTCCGGTCGGACGCTCACCGCCGCAAAGTAACCGTCCACCTTCCTCGAGACCCAAGGCCACGTATCGTTCAACCGTCTCTCGATGCTGAGCGGAAATCAAAGGACCCATCTGAGTGTCATCGTGCGATGGGTCGCCAACTCGAAGACGTTGCGCAGCATGCGTGAGCCGGGTGACAAATTCATCGTAGATCGAGCGTGCAACAAACAGGCGTGCCCCGGCGATGCACGACTCTCCGGAAGAACTGAAGATGCCGTACAAAACACCGTTGACGGCGTGATCGAGGTCAGCATCCTCGAAGACGATGGTGGGCGACTTGCCACCCAATTCCAGCGAGATGGGCATCAACTTCTCGGCCGCGAGCCGTGCGATGCCGCGACCGACTTCCGTACCTCCGGTGAACGACACCTTCTTGACTAGAGGATGGCGTACGAGGAGATCACCTACTACGGAGCCCTTACCTGGAAGCACGCTCAGCACGCCCTTTGGCACGCCTGCCTCTTCGCAAATTCGGGCAAGCGCCAACGATGCCAGCGGCGTGATTTCTGCGGGCTTAAGGACGACAGCATTCCCCGCTGCAAGGGCCGGTGCAAGCTTTTGCGCATCGGACGCAATCGGCGAATTCCACGGCGTGATCGCCGCAACAACACCAAGCGGTTCGTGCACGCTCATGGTCATATAGTCACCCCGCGCTGGCGTGAGCGACTCTTCGAGGGTTTCGACGCAAGAGGCGAAATAACGGAAAGTATTGGCCGCGCTTGCCACGAGCCCACGTGTCTCGTTAATCGGCTTGCCGTTGTCGCGGCGCTGCAGCTGGGCCAGTGCCTCCTGCCGCGATTCGATCAGGTTTGCGATCTTGTGCAGGACCGCAGCTCGCTGATGCGGCTTCAATCCAGACCAGTCCGCCTTGCGCCACGCCAGGTCGGCCGCTTCAACCGCCTCGTTGGCATCCTGAGCACTGGCAGCTCGGATTTCCGCGTTGATCGATTGATCAGCGGGATAGATGCTAGCGAAAGCATGGCTTTTTCCGGGGCGCCATTCGCCGCCTATAAAGATCTTGTCCGATTGGAGAAGGCTGTCATCAAAATGATTCATGGCTATATCCGTCAAATCACACAGCGTGCGGCGCGATTTCTCAGCGCTCGAATCGCGCTGAACGCGGTTAAGGCAGATGTCTTTGGGTTGTCCGCCAAGGGCTTGCCGCTCATCTCGAGCGACATCTCGCCAAAGGCGCCACGCGCCGTGATCCGGTGGATGTTTCTCTGCACGCCAGGGTCCGCGATCAAGCGGACCGAAGTTCTGTCGAAGCCCAGACCAGCGAGCGCGATGGTCGCCGCCACGTTGGCGTTCTTGGGATAAAGACGCGCGGCATCACGGGCGCTCCCCTCAAAGATCACTTGTTCTTTCGCCAAGGCATGCAGATCAAAGAGCGCTTCCGCCGGCGTCCCAAGCCACCCGATAGGAGGCTTGCGGCCGATGTACACAACTTCATCCAGACCACCATGGCGCGCGGCCGAGATCGCATCAACGCCACCGATGGCGCCCGGCAGCAAAGTCAACGTGGCGCCACCTTGTTCCGCGGCATCGGTGAGGGCCTGCAGCAGGCGATCGTCCGACAACGCACCGATCGAGGCGACGTTGCAATCCGTCCCCGATGCCAGCAGCGGCACCACATGTTCGAGGAGCGCTGCATGACCGGCACATTCCAAAACAAACTTCGGGTGGCGACTCAGTGCTTGCACCGACGACGCCACCTCCACGTTCGTCCCCGCGACCGCCCTAACGTCTGCGATCTGGAAGTCAGGAACGATTACCTGAGAGATTCTCAGGAGGCGATCATGGGCAACGGCCTTAAAGACGGTCGAGCCGATTGCTCCGAAACCGATCAAGGTGACGTCGACCGGATCACGCGGCGCGTTAGCCATGTTTGGCTTCCTTGTTATCTGGTTTTTTGGTAGCGGGACCTGCGAAAGGTGTGGCGAAGTCGCCAATGGCCAGCATGTCCACCTCGACCACCACCGGCCCGCTTTGTCCGATACCCTCGC
>NZ_JNFG01000073.1 GCF_000729995.1 Caballeronia sordidicola
CTACTCCCGCTTGCCCCGTTTGCACGGGCATCTGACGCAATGCCTGCCACATCGACATGACGCTGAACACTCCTTCTCGTTCGGCCCTTCGTCCCTAGCTTCAGCCTTACCGGCCTATCCTGTGACTGTTGGGTCGGAGGAGGCGCGCTTGCGCGCTGGCCTCCGTCCGCCGCACAAACTGCACGTGCCGTTTTCCGGCATGCAGCTTTCACGAAGACGCAGCATGCTGAGAAGCAATAGAAGGTATCAGTTGCACTAGATTCACCAACCCGAACTCCCCGTACAGCCGCGCCTCGGACAGCACCTTCCAGCCCGTATTGCGCCAGCGTTTGAATCGGTGCGACCATATTCGCCGCACGATCCATCGGTCGAGCCGGTTGAAGATCCGTCGGACGTGGGAGCGCTTGTAGTAGTGCCCCCAGCCCCGCAAGATGGGATTGAGTCGTTCAATCAGTTCGCGCGTACGAAGCGGCACGCGCCGCTGTGTAAGACGACGCACCTGATCCATGAGCCGCTGAACCGATTTCTCCCGAGGATACGCATACAGCGCACCTGATCGCGCGCCACTGCGGATCTTGGCTGCAGACAGCGATAGCTGCCGCCCGCGCTTGATCTTGTAGCCGAGAAACTCGAATCCAAATCGAACGTGCACGATTCGCGTCTTCTGCGGATGCAGTTGTACGCCCAGTGCTGTCAGGATCTTCGTCGCCGCCGCAATGGCAGCATGCGCGTGTGCTTTGGATGAGCAGGTGACCACCCAGTCATCCGCGTAGCGGGTAAGCTGATAGCCCCTGCGTCGCATCTCCTGATCAAACGGCGTCAAGAGGATATTGCTGAGCAAAGGGGACGCGACCCCACCTTGGGGCGTTCCGCGCTCGCTCGGAAAGAGACGGCCCTCGCCGAAGCTGCCGGCTTTGAGCATCGCCTTGATCAGTCCCAGTACCCGACCGTCTGCAACCCGTTGGGCAATGAGCGCCAGTAGTTTGTCATGGTCCACTGACCCAAAAAAATCTTTCAGATCAGCGTCTACAATCCATTCCCCACCACCTTCGATCTCTTTCCAGATCTTGCGCAAAGCGCCGTGTGTCGATCGCCCTCGCCGATAACCGAAGTTGGCATCGTCGAATATCGGCTCGAAGATGGGCTCCAGCCGGTTAAGCAGCGCTTGCTGACATACGCGATCGTAAATCGACGGTATGCCCAGCTTACGAAACTCTCCCGGCTTACCCACCTTCGGAATCGAGACCTGCCTGACCGGTTGCGGCTGATAGGTCCGCGCGCGCAATTCTGCCTGCAGGCGATCCAGTTGCTGGTCCGCCTGTTCAGCAAAGTCCGCTACGCTGACACCATCTACACCGCCACTACCCCGGTTGGCCCGGACTCGCTCCCAGGCGACTTCCAGATTCTTCCGTTGATAAACCTTGTCAATTAATGAGTGGACCTTCTTTGCCGCCATCGGGTTGATCCAGTCAGACAGTCTCCTCGGGCGCGGATGTACGGGTATTTCGCTCATGGAACTGATCCTCCTCCGTGTCCTTACTCACTGTCGTCCTGGTTCTTCCCAATCATCTTCGCCGGCTGCCTTCCCCGACCCACTTCTGTCGCCGATCGCTCGGTCACGTGGTTTTAGCCACGCTTCAGGTACTACTCAGCCGTCCGACTACTGACACAGCACCGCTCGCCACTTCGCTCCTCGCTTATAGGCTCACTTCCCACGGTGCCACCCGCAGACTGTGCCAGTTCTCCTGGGGTCACACGCTGTTCTTCCGTACCGTGCCGTCCGCAAACACCTTGGTGCGGTGGGTGAATGAGAACGCCTTCGCCCCCATAGTGCGGGCTCGACCTTGCCCCACCTTTGGCCGACCGGTTCGTCATCGGGGCAGCCCCCATCGACTACGGCCCGGTACTTCTCCTCATGCCCTTCGGATTCCACCTCGCGGTGGACACCCTGCCCTCCGGAGACCTGCGAGGTGACGGCTTCAGGTCCGCCTTGGCCGTATCCGGCTTTCGCCTTCGTGCCCAGTTAGGCGTCTCCATACCTTCCACCTCTCTCCGGCCAGCGAGGCATTACCCCCGCTTTCGGATATGGCGCCCCTCATCCGAGCGCCAGAGGGACTTCAACCCTCCTGAACAACGCGCTGCCCAGCGCACAATATGGCCTCTGCTGACTTCTCGCTCCGGCTCGACACCGTCGCCCTTTCAAGCATGAGGCGAGATCTCCCCAGGTAAGAACGCAATCCTTCACCGCACAACCGCCGGATCTACAGCGCCTGATCCTTGACCACGAGAGCTTCGCAGTTTCGTGCCCGCTCGCCCTGATCGGCACTGCCTTCTATCCGGTTCTTGTTCATCGGCTCACGGTTTTGATCCACGCTTCCTTCCCACGCTCGGTCACCCTCACGCAGTTGCGCTTCACTTCGTTCGCTGTGGTCAACTCACGGGAGGACTTGCACCTCCAAGATTGCGCCCATGCTGGGCGCACACGAAAAAAAACCTCCGCATCTTGCGATGCGGAGGCCTGCTTTTTATTTTCAGTCTTTGGCGACTGAACCGTGTTCAGGCGTTGCCGTCGCGCAACTCCCGGCGCAGTATCTTGCCGACATTACTCTTCGGCAACTCCGTGCGGAACTCGATCACACGCGGCCGCTTGTAGCCCGTCAACCGCTCCTTACAGAAGGCCATCACATCGGCTTCGGTCAAATGCGGATCGCGCCGAACGACAAACAGTTTGACCGCTTCGCCCGAGGTCGCGTCCTTCATGCCGACGGCTGCTACTTCGAAAACGCCCGGCAGCTTCGCCACCACATCCTCGATCTCATTCGGGTACACGTTGAAGCCCGACACCAGGATCATGTCCTTCTTGCGGTCCACGATCTTCACGTATCCGCGTTCGTCCATGATGCCGACGTCACCCGACTTGAAGAAGCCGTCGGAGGTCATCACTTTCGCGGTCTCATCGGGTCGGTTCCAGTAGCCCGCCATGACCTGTGGACCGCGAATGCAGATCTCGCCAGGCTGGCCGAGCGGCATATCGTTGTTGTCGTCGTCGCGGATGGCGAGTTCCGTGGATGGGAACGGCAACCCGATCGTGCCGGTGTATTCGGTAGCGGTCACCGGATTGCACGTCACGCACGGAGATGTTTCGGACAACCCATAACCTTCGATGATCGGCGAACCCGTCGTCTCGAACCATCGTTTCGCCACGGCTTCCTGCACGGCCATGCCGCCACCGTTCGCCGCGATCAGCTTGGAAAAATCGAGTTTGGCGAATTCCGGATTGTTCAGCAGCGCGTTGTACAGGGTGTTCACGGCCGGAAACGTGTTGATCTGGAAGCCTTTCAGCTCCTTGATCGTGCCCGGGATATCGCGCGGATTCGGAATCAGGATGCCCATGCCACCGGTGCGCAGGGTCAGGAAGCCGCAAACGGTCAGTGCAAAGATGTGATAAAGCGGCAGCGCCACGACGGTCACGAATTGATCGATGTCCGGCCGGTTCTTGCGTCCCGGATCGAGCCAGACTTCGGACTGCAAGACGTTCGCGATCAGGTTCCGATGCAACAGCATCGCGCCCTTCGCTACGCCTGTCGTGCCACCGGTGTACTGGAGAAAAGCGATGTCGTCGGGACCTTGCTTGATGGGTTTGAGCGTTTCGCGCGCACCTTGTCGAAGGGCTGCGTTAAAACTCACATGGCCGGGTAGCGTCCACGCCGGCACCAGCTTCTTCACACGTCGCACGACGAAGTTGACGATCACGCCTTTCGCGCCCATCAGGTCGCCCATCGACCCAACCACCATGTGCTTGATCGCGGTGTTTTTCGCGACGGCTTGCACGGTATGCGCGAAGTTCTCGAGCACGACAATTGCCTCGGCTCCGGAATCCCTCAACTGATGCTCGAGTTCGCGCGGCGTATAGAGCGGATTCACGTTCACGACGACATAACCCGCGCGCAAAATGGCCGCAATCGCAACCGGGTACTGCAGCACGTTCGGCATCATGATCGCGACGCGGGCACCGGTCTTTAACCCACGCGACTGCAACCACGCGGCTAACCGGCTGGACAGCGTGTCGAGTTCACCATAGGTGATCGCTTTGCCCATGCAGATAAACGCGCGTTTGCTGCGATGTTCGCGAAAGCTTTCTTCCAGCAGGTCGGAAAGCGAGTTGTACCGAGTCTCATCGATTTCCTCGGGCACGCCTGCCGGATAGGACTTCAGCCAAATTTTTTCCATACGGCGTCTCCTTTATATAATTTTAGAATGGTCGTGCGAAATTGCCCGTAGCGCATCGTAGCCGCTCGATCGCATTCCGACAACCGGGTTAGACGCCAGCTTCCAATCTCACCGGCCCGTGCTTCCCCTTGCGCCTGCTGGCTTCTACCCAATTTTTCTCAACTCACTTAGCCAACTCATTTGCCGACTCATTTGCCAACTCATTTGCCAACTCATTTGCCAACTCATTTGCCAACTCAGTAAGCCGCCTCGACCTCCACGAGACAGTCATAGAATGTCGCCGACCCACCGAGATCGGTCAGCGCCTGGCTGGTCACCTGGTTGGCGTTGCAGCCATCCGGCGCGAGTTTCTTCCACCATACCGATAACCCCACCACGACGCCTTCACGAGCGCGATCGGTGACGCGCACACGTGCCTGCATCGAACCGCGGTCGTTGTATACGCGCACCAGTTCGCCTTCGGTGATCTGACGAGCGTGGGCGTCGGCGGGATGCATGTCGAGATGCGGTTCACCCTCGGTCGATCGCAGGCTTTCCACATTGACGAAGCTGCTGTTGAGGAAGTTCCGCGCCGGCGGCGAGATCATCGCGAGCGGATAACGCGCGGCGAGTGCCGGTGCATACTCGGCCGATTCGTACGGCGGCAGGTAATCGGGCACCGGCTCCAGCCCTGCGCGTTGCAAACGCTCACTGAAAAATTCGCATTTCCCCGATGGCGTGTGGAAACCGCCCTCGGCAAACGGCGCCTCCGCCAGCTTGAGTTGCGCCCAGCCTTTTGTCTTTAGCGTGTCCCAGGTCACACCTGCCAGCGCGGGATCGTTCCAGCGGAATGCCTTCGATGCCAGCTCTTCATCGCTTTCGAATAATGCCGGATGCGTAAGCCCCATCGCCCTGGCCAAGCCGCGGAATATCTCCGTGTTTGCGCGCGACTCACCCACAGGAGGAATGGCCGGTAAGTTCGCCATCACATGCGTGTGGCCGTACGACTTGTGGGCATCGAGATGCTCTAGTTGCGTGGTGGCCGGCAGGATGAGGTCGGCGTAGTCGGCAGTATCGGTCTGGAAGTGTTCGAGCACGATCGTGAACAGATCCTCACGCGCAAACCCCGCTGCAACCTTCCCGGAATCCGGGGCGACCGCAACCGGGTTCGAGTTGTAGACGATCAGCGCTTCGACTTTCGGGCCGAAGCTGGCGTCACCGGCGTGCAGCAACGCGTCGCCGATAGCATTCATGTTCACCATACGCGGCAGTTTCGATGGCCATCCCGGCAGCAAGTCAGGCCGTTCGAGCGCGTTGACATCTACCGGCGCCCAACTCGACGACGACAGCAGCAAGCCCCCCGACCGCTCCCGCCACGCACCCGTGAGCGAAGGCAGGCAAGCGATAGCGCGAACCGCATTGCCACCGCCTCGCACGCGCTGCATACCGTAGTTGAGGCGTATCGATGCTTTTTTCGTCGATCCGAAAGCCCGCGCGAGATCGATCACTACCTGTTCTTCGATCCCGCATATTTGCGCAACACGCGCCGGCGGATACGCTTCGGCGCGCGCCTTGAGTTGATCGAAGCCGAGCGTGTAGGCATCGATGTAATCATGGTCGATCAGCCCAACGCCCATCATCACGTTCATCATGCCGAGCGCCAGCGCGCCGTCCGTGCCCGGTTTCAACGCAATGTGCTGATGGCATTTTTCAGCCGTCAGCGAGCGGTACGGATCAATGGCAATCAACCGCGCACCGCGGCGCTTAGCTTCCTGCGCGCGCGTCCAGAAATGCAGATTCGATGCGATCGAATTCGATCCCCAGATCAGGATCAATTCGCTTTCCTCGAAATACTCGGTGTGCATGCCGATACTTCCGCCGTACGTGTAACGTAAGCCCGCGGCGCCGGCAGCAGCGCAGATAGTGCGGTCCAGACGCGACGCGCCGAGCACATTGAAGAAGCGCGCAGCGATGCTCTCACCTTGCACCAAGCCCATCGTGCCGGCGTAGCTGTAAGGCAAGATGGCTTCGGGGGCGCGGATCGCGATTTCGTTCAGGCGCTCGGCGGCAAATGTCAGCGCATCGTCCCAGCTCACCGCTTCGAAACGGCCCTCTCCCTTCGCACCGACGCGACGCATCGGCGTCAGCAACCGGTCTCGATGGTGAGTTCGTTCCGCATAACGCGAGACCTTCGTGCAAAGCACCCCTTGTGTGGGCGGATGATCCGGGTCGCCAGTCACCTTGATGGCGCGGCCGTCCTTCACGGTGACACGCATCGCACAGGTATCGGGACAATCGTGTGGACAGACAGCACGAGCGAATTCGACGGGAGCATTCATGCGGGTATCCGGTGGGAATGTGCAAAAAGCAGACAGATAAAACGATTTTATTACGGTTGGCCGACCTGACCGTCTCGCCCTTCGATAAATAATCGCGGGCGTAGAATGGTGCAATCGACGCGGACGTAGGCACGCGCAACGTTATTTTTTCAGACAGAGGCCAGTTTCATGAATCTGATTCCAGAAATCGAAGCGTCGCATGAGGAAATCAAAGCGCTGCGACGAACGATCCATGCGCATCCCGAGTTGCGTTATGAAGAGGTCGGCACGGCAAAGCTCGTCGCCGAAAACCTCGAACGATGGGGCCTGGAAGTCCATCGCGGCATGGGAAAAACCGGCGTCGTCGGGGTGTTGAAACGCGGTTCGGGTAAGCGATGCGTGGGCCTGCGTGCCGACATGGATGCATTGCCGATCGCCGAAATCAACACGTTCGGGCATCGATCGCAAAATGCAGGCCGCATGCACGCGTGCGGGCACGACGGCCATACCGCCATGTTGCTGGGCGCGGCGAAACATCTGGCCGAGCACGGCAGGTTCGACGGCACCATCGTGTTCATCTTTCAGCCGGCCGAGGAAGGTGGAGCGGGCGCCAAGGCGATGATCGAGGATGGGCTATTCGAACAGTTTCCCGTCGATGCTGTGTTTGGCATCCACAACTGGCCGGGTATCCCCGCAGGTCACTTCGGGGTCACGCCAGGCCCGATCATGGCGTCGAGCAATGAATTTCGCATCGATATCAAGGGCGTTGGCTCACACGCAGCGTTACCGCACAGCGGACGCGACCCGGTTTTCACGGCAGTTCAGATCGCCAATGGGCTGCAAGGGATCATCACGCGTAGCAAGAAACCGATCGACACCGCCGTCCTTTCGATCACGCAGATCCATGCTGGAGACACCTCGAATGTTGTCCCTGATGACGCCTGGCTCGGTGGCACGGTGCGAACATTTACCGTCGAGACACTCGATCTGATCGAGCATCGGATGCGGACGATTGCGGAGGCGACTGCGGCAGCCTACGAGTGCGGAGTTTCCATCGATTTTCATCGCAACTATCCGCCCACGATCAACGACGTTGAGCAGACGCGCTTCGCGGCGTCGGTGATGGCGGAGGTTGTCGGAAAGGAAAACGTGAACGCCACCGTCGAACCGACGATGGGCGCCGAAGACTTCGCTTTCATGTTGCTCGCGAAGCCCGGCTGCTATGCGTTTTTAGGGAACGGCGAAGGGTCGCATCGTGAAACGGGACATGGATTAGGGCCTTGCACGCTTCACAACGCAAGCTACGATTTCAACGACTCGCTGTTATCCGTTGGATCAACGTATTGGGTTCGGCTTGCAGAAAAATTTCTGGCTTCTGAAGCGGATCAAGCGACGCGTTGACTGATTTAAATCGCGTGCAACCCCAATGCGTCCACTTTGTTGAAGTGGGCGCATTTTGTTTGTGGCAGCGGGAGGTTAGCTGTTTAGCTGTCGAATCAGCGTTTTGAAGGCGCTTCGCTTGATCGTGAGTGATTTGGTTTGGTTCACGCCGAGTATGCCTCTGTTGAACCGTCGAAAATCAGCAGTGTGTACGCGCCAAAGTCATCGCATCGCACCGCTCTAGTCCGAGTCTGCGGCGATGCGAGTCCGTGGGTTGCGGCTATATCGTGTGTTGAATAGTGCGTAAGCCGGAGTGTTGGGGTGTTTGGCGCGAGTGTTCTGAAGGGCGGCGCCTGAAACGCAAAAACCCCACCTTTGCGGGGTGGGGTTTTGGCGAAGCTGCGGTGTTTTGCAGCGAATGAGGAGCCTGACGATTACCTACTTTCACACGGGTATCCGCACTATCATTGGCGTGGAGTCGTTTCACGGTCCTGTTCGGGATGGGAAGGGGTGGTACCAACTCGCTATGGTCATCAGGCATGAGGGGGTGTTGCGTTGATTTGTGGTCAACGCAACCAATCTGGGGAAGAAGTAGTCGAGTTCACTCTTTGAGGAGTGCCTCGTTGTTACTGGTGTTGCTTTGGGTTGTGTTTAGTACTGGCACAACACTGATCTCAACCTAGGTGTATGGGTACTGAACCCGTGAAACACACTGGTTATAGGATCAAGCCTTACGGGCAATTAGTATCAGTTAGCTTAATGCATTACTGCACTTCCACACCTGACCTATCAACGTCCTGGTCTAGAACGACCCTTCAAGGAGCTCGAAGCTCCAGGGATATCTCATCTCAAGGCGAGTTTCCCGCTTAGATGCTTTCAGCGGTTATCTCTTCCGAACATAGCTACCCGGCGATGCCACT
>NZ_JNFG01000074.1 GCF_000729995.1 Caballeronia sordidicola
AAGGCGTTGAGTTGATCGAGTTCTTGTTGAGCGCGCTGCTTCATCAAGCGCCTCACCCGGGTGATGCCCACATCGTGCTGATAGAGAAATTCATGCTCCACCGCATTGGGCGCAAGCCCCTCCAGGATCGATCGGTCCTGCTCCAGCACATTCCAGTGCAGCCCCTCCAGCCGGTTGCGATACAAGAACCGCCACGCATCGCGCTCCCAGCCCGAGACCTTGCGCGTGCGCCAGAAATAACACTGGCTGTTGTCCTCATCCACGGGCGTGGCCATCGCCACGATCCCGAAGCTGCCTCCCGGACCAAACTTCTTTGCGTACGGAATCGCCAGGCGCATCCACAAGTTGCCCGTCTCGCCCAGCTCCACCCAGTCGAAGTTCACATCGCGCTGATCCACCTTCTCGAACATCAACCCGCGCTCGGTCTTGCGCACCCGCATCTGCGCCTGCTTGTCGCCATCGGCCATCGAGTGCGACACCGAATGCAGATACGCCCCATGCATCGGGTCCATCACGTTATCAATCACGTACTGGTAATTCACCTTCCAGTTTCCGATGCACAGGAAGTTCGAATACTCCTCGGCCTCCAGCTCCTCGGGCAACTCCAGCGGCGCGGGCTCGCCATGCGCTTGATCGCCGAACCACAAAAAGATCGCACCCGCACGCTCCTGGACCGGATACGACTTCACGCACGTGCGGCCTTCAAGTGGGCACTCCGGTACGGCCGGCACCTTGGTCACCGTGCCCTGCCCGTCCACCTGCACGCCGTGGTACCAGCACGCCACGCTCGTGCCCAGGTTCCAGCCAAGCGACAGGCGCGCGCCACGGTGCGGGCAGCGATCCTCTAACGCGTGCACCCGGCCCTCTTGGTCGCGCCACAGCACGATCTGCTCGCTCAGCCGGGTCACCCCGACTGGCACATTGCCCACTCGCCAGCTCGGCGAGACCGGGTACCAGTAATTGCGCAGCCCGCGCCTGACGTGTGCCTGAGCGGGATCGACTTCATGGGGGTTCGAATCGACGGGAGACGTCATGCAAATACTCCGGATGCAAATTTATTAAGGTTGTGAATCGTGCTTGGATCCTGCGTGGCTAGCGCTTGAATGCGCGCCTACTCGGCTAGCGCATGCAACTCGGCAGCCAGGCTCTCTGGGGTCCACAAACTGCCCCGGGCGCTGCGAAAGCCCACCCGGTTCAAGCCTTCGCTGACCTCGTGCAACTGCAGCGCACCCTCGGCGAACACCTTCTCCAACGCATCGCCGAAGTCGTTCTCATACTGAGTGGGCTCGCCCTTGCGCGTCTGCCAGGCGAAGTTCTCCACCTCGCCGGGCCGCTCGATCACGCCCTTGCCCGCCACGTTGTTGGGCTGAGGCGCCAGCCACGGCTTGAGCAACGGATTAAAATTCACGCTCACTTGCGACATGTCATTCCACCTTGATCTGGATTTCTTCACCGGCCAGACGCACCGCGTACATCTTGAGATCGCGCCCACCGGGCTCTTTCAAACACTTCCCCGTCGGGATATGGAACACCGCCTCGTGCAGCGGGCATTCCACCGTGTCACCGTCGATGAAGCCCTGGGTCAGCAACGCATAGGCATGGGGACAGACGTTCTCGATCGCGTACAGGTCCTCGCCGAGCTTGAACACGCCCACGTTCAGGCCGTCTGCCCTGAACTCGATAGGCGCGTCCTCCGCGAGCTCGTGGGCGAGTCCCACGCTATGCCACTGTTCAGACATCTTTCGTCATCCTAAGAAAAACACCATGTTCCATATATGAAACATCAACTTGTATATGGACATTATAGGGATCCAGTTCAGCGCCGCAAAAACAAAATCAACATATCAAGGGAAAGTACCTATACCAATTTATAAACATAGGCATCACCCC
>NZ_JNFG01000075.1 GCF_000729995.1 Caballeronia sordidicola
GGCACAACGCGACCAAAACGCCGCGTCGGTCGTCCTGATCGATGCGCACACGCCTGGAACGGGCGTGGCGGCGAGACCGAAACCGCTGGCGCGGCAACGAGCCAAGTCAAAGTCTGAGACCCGCGAACCCCCCGCTACAGCGTCACAAGACGCTTAGCGGCGGGAGAGTTCATAAACTGGTCAGACTTCGACCTTCGATTTCCTCGCGACGCGACGTTAATGTCAGACTGTCTACACGATATGGCGCGACAGTATCCGTCCCTCCCGGCGCGTGTCGAGCATTACTACCCGTGACTAAATATAACGTCTTTGCTGCTGCGACGGCTTTTGTGGACTGGGCACGTCCGTGGATTTTTTTTGACACGGTGATTGCGAACCCCGCACCTACGGCATCCGATCGCGTCGACATAGAAAAGATCTGGCTAGAGGCGTGCGGGTCCAGTCGCTGGCAACGTACCGATCTCAATCAAGGCTGCGCAATCGCCGATCACGCGCTTACGGTTGCTTTTCCCTGGCTATGCGCTCCCCCGCCCGTGTCCAGATGCTCGGATTCCACCGGAGGAACTTGCACCACCTCATCCGCTATCAATGGATCGCGTGTATCAACGTCGGCGTCGACGCGCAATTGAAGGTGCGTTTCGTGCCGGCACAGCCAAGCAACGACGACGACCGCGCGCCCGGCGCCGATGCGCGGAACCGACCGCCAGCAGCTGCCCCCGCGCCGATTGCAAACGCGATCAATTCGCCAATCGTCGCGATCCCCTCCCCCTTCAATCGCGACGCAATGCGCGGCCGAAACCACCGGTCGATCGAGTGGCTCGCCGCGGGCGACGCTGCCGCTAGGGCTGCGGCTTCGGTCACCTTCCGGAAGGTCACCGTGGGGAGTTTCGGTTCCCCGTGCTTCTTGATGGACGAGCGCAAGTGCTCGGCAAGCGCAGGCGACCCGTGCTCAATCGCCACCTTCACTAGACCATCGAGCATGGTTCGAAGGTGCCGCGCCATCGCCGAGGGCGTCGCCGCAAAACTGTCCTCATCGCCGTCATAATAGGCCCGCGAGATGATCGCCGGCGCGATGCGCTGCACATACGCGCGCACCGCCGCGAGATCTTTTGCGGTGTAGCCGTAGGTCAGCGTAAGGGTTTCAGCCGCGGTTACCCCGCGCCGACTTCGGCCCGCCGGTTGGCCGTGGCCTGAACCCAGAAAGCACGTCGTTCGCTTCTGTCATGAGGTCTTGGCTAAAGGCGAGCGTGAGCTGGGTGAACGCTGCGCGCGTCGCGCCCAGCATCGTGGCCAATTGCAGATCGGACGCGGACTCGCCCCACAAGACCCGTTGGACCAGCGCGACACCACCATGTCGGGCGACCAGGCGTAGCGCATAGCCGAGCGACGCATTGTGGAGAATCTCGGCGCCGTAGGTGTCGGCTAGCGCGGTGAGGATCGCAAGTTCCACTCGGTCCGGGCGTCGCGGAATGCGCTTATGCTCTGCCCGGCGCTCTGCTTCGCTCACGACCTCTTCATCGGTGAGGTCGTTCATTAGGCCGCTGGCCGAGTCCAGCGCCTGCAGACCCGTACCCTCCCCTGCCCGGAACGCTGAAATGGCGTCGTCCAGGCGCAGGACGATGAGCGCGGTGGCCGGATCGATGGGAACGCCCTTGTCCGACGGGGCGGCGGGCGGCGGCTGGGTCATAAAATTTGGGGCCTGCACGTAATCTTAGATGGAACGCGCCCTATTTTACCTCTCAACTGCAATCCCGATAATGCGAGCTATCAGGCTTCAGGACGCGAGTCTGATAACAAGTGACTATCGATTACATCGACCACGCGCGCCACGCTCACGTGTGGCCGCGCGCTTGAAAAAAATCGAATCGTTCGCAGCCTCAAGTAGTGGTAAAGCTCAGCCGCCTCAAGTATCGACTCAGGCAAAAGAGGATGCAGCGAGCAAGGGGATGCGGCGGCGACGGCAACACTTTCAACGGGGCATGCGTGCCGGACGAGTAATGAGCGCAGGCATCGAACAACTGCGGCCTGTCGCCTGACCGGCGACGTGCGAAGCATCGATTCGCCCTCTTGGTCGATGACGCTCACGGTCTCTGCGTCAGGGCCGGGTGCAACGAGTCCCTTAAAACCCATTTCCATCACGACGAATACGCCGAAAGGCGTCACCACTATGACGTCGAGTTGTGTCGTGGGAAGCCGTGTTCCGGGCGCGTGAATCAAGAGCGCGCGCTCGCGTAGGACGTAGTCAGCGATGCCGAGACGATCAAGTGTTTGCCGAAACGCATCGGATACGGAACACATCGCTGTGCCCTCGCCCTTCGGGACGCTGTGCATCTTTTCGATTACCGTGTTGCGCGCGCTCTCACCGCGACCTGTGCAGTCGGCTTTGTCCACAGTTGTGTGGGTCAAAATATTTACCTCGCTCAGTTAGGTTGATACCAGCCTAATGAAGAGGTTGGAAAGTCAAGCAACGACGACGTCGCGACAGCCTGGGCCGCCTCAAGCAATCCGGGCCACCACTGGCAACGATAGAAAGTAGCGACGTCTGCGACACATTGCGCCTTGCGTCAGATATCTAATTGTCGCTGCCGCCAGCGGTCGATACGGGGCCTTCGGCGTTGGCCAGTTTCCCGAGCACGCGGTACAGCGCTTGGCGGGAGATACCGAGGGCTTTCGCAGCGTGCGATTTGTTGCCTTTCGCTTCTTCGAGCGCTGCGCAGACTTGCGCGTAGCTAACCACAGGGGTATCGGCTTTGCGAATAGCGGCGAATGACGAGATGTACGCACTCGCCTTCGTTGCCAGCCCGTGGCCTGCGGCCGCTACGATCCGCTCCATTGCCAATTGATGTAACTCGGGGTCTGGGCGCTGGTCGGGACGCTTGATCGGCGCGGGCACCCCGGTCACCCTTTCGTACATGCGTTGGAGGTACGCGTGGCGCAAGCCGTGAGCCGTCACGCCCAACGCTTTTCGTGCGACGCCTTGGCCCTGCAACACAACATAGAAATGGCGATACCATTTTTTGAGCGTCCATGGCTCAGGAATCATCGAGCCAGTACGCGGGTTCGACAAGCGAGCCGCACGGATCAATAATTCGTATTGCCACTCTTCCTCAATCGGTACCACGCGCGGGCGACCGCCTTTCGTGCCATCAACAATTTGCAGATGCCCCGAAAGACGCAAACACTGGAGTGGGCGCAACAGCATGCTCTCCAGCGCGCGCAATCCGAACGCAGACTGCAACTCAACCTGAATCGCCACCCAGCGGTCTCGCTCGGTCAGACGCGCGATTACATCGTCGACGTTCACGTTCGCCGCTTCCCACGACTTATCTTGTTGCGCCACGTAATAGCGCCGATAGCCTTCGGGACGCTCGATGTAGTCATCCACAGTCCCGACCAGTTGATGCTTACCCATCCACGCAGCGAGTGTGCGCCAATAGGTTAGTTTGTTTTCGACCGTCCCTGGACTTTGCTTCTTTTGGTTCACCCAGAGGTTCACCAGGTGACGAATGTGTTTCTCCGAAAGATTCCAGGGCGTTTCGAGCGCAAATCCATCCGCCCGAAGTTCTTTGAAGCCAGCGATTAAGCTCACGACGCGACGCTCCTGTGTTTTCATTGAAATGGCATTTGCAGTTACGCGCGTTTTGCTATGCGCACGAAAAATGTGTTTCTCGAAAAGCTTCTGGAGTTCCTCTCTTAAACGCTTTGGAAGGTTTGAGCCGTCTAGCGCACGCAAGAAATTCAAAATGACTTTCATATTGGCCAAATTTAAAAAGCGGCACCGTCCCTATTGAAACGACGCCTTGGGTTAATGAATAACAGTGCTTGCATTCCTGGACTTTGCCGATAGCTTTGTTGATCCACCCGGGCCAGGGAAGCACTGCCCCGATGGTCCCCGCCCCTATCGCACGGACGCGGCTAGCCAGTCATCGCGTTCAAGCAGCGGCCAGACAATTCTTCTTGCGCGATTTTGTTCGGCAGCGCGAGCCGGTCGGTATGGTTTAGAAACCCGCACACTCACGTGCAGACAGTCGCTCGCACGTGTTCAAGCGGCTGCAACAGGATCGTTTCGGATGGCGACCTTTCGGAGTGCGCCTCTTTGTGCTCGGACCGGCGGCGTCGTGATCGGACGCAGGAAGAAAGACGAGACCCAAACGCTAGTGTCCGGTCCCACATGCTCTCAGTAGAAGGTCGTTTCCGAAATCAACTGCGAGCCAAATCACCACCAGTCGTTCGGGGCACTCAGTTTCCGCAATCTGATACTTGGACAGCCTGATCCTCATCGCGGTTTGCAGCACCATGGCATGACGAAAAATTCGTGGCACGAGATGTTGATAGCACTGCTCAGCTCAATGCGGTGTTCACCGCAATAAGTGAATGTGCCGTGCCGATAGTCCCAGACCGTCCGTGCGTCAACTCGAAGCGTCATGCAGTACTCACGAAAATCACTCGGCCCTCGGCTCCGATACAAGCAAGCCGGTACAGGTACCCATTCGAGACAAAGATGCGAAAGAATGTTGCTGCAAATAGACTGCGCATAAAATGATGGAGCAATACAGCCCGGCAATACGATGGTTCAAAGAAGAAACACTTCACCTGCGCTATTGTCGCAGCGCGACAGGAACCATGATCAGCTCGTACAGTTTTAACCAAGATAGTCCTCTGCCAAAATGATAGAAACTCAATGCGCTTAAAAAGCGCCCACTAACCTATCAACGTTTAGGGGATTCTGAAAAATTAATCGGCCGTTTGACTTAAAATTTTCAACGGGACCGCATCGCTTGTTTGCTCCTCATTCACATTGCTGATCACACGTTGTGTCGCTTCGCGCTAAGACTTCAGTATCTTTGATGCTTTCACTGACGCAATCGTCGACAAGTATTTTGTTGACTCAGCGGTAAGCCCAACGCCAACGGATTCGATAAGGCGCAGCATTGCTGCGCGACGCGCGTCTCTGTTGAGCGTCAACTCGACGTGGTCTACAAACAGATCACCGGTACGCTCCAGTGACCGAGACGGATTCGCCATGCGCTCTGCGTAGGCCGCGCGCAGACCACTAATCGTGACGCCCCAAATCGTGCGCGATAGACCTTGAGAGCGCAACACGTCGTAGTAGTGGCGATACCACGTCTTCAATGTCCAGGGCGCGGGATACATGACGCCATTCGTCGGGCTGGACAAGCGCGCCGCGCGCAGCAACAGGTCATATTGCCAGCGCTCACCAAGCGTTATTACGCGACCCCTCCCGTTTCTTGCTCCATCAGGAACATGCAATTGTCCTGACAACCGCAGAAACTCCAACGGCCGAAATAGCATGCTGCTTGTGGGTCGCAAATTGAACGCGCATTGCAGTTCGACCTGAACACTCACCCAACGGTCCTGCTCGGCCAGGCGCGTGACGACATCATCCACGTAAATGTCCGGTTTGTCTTGAACGCTATCGGTTCGCGGCGCATGGGGGCGGCCGTACCCACTTGGTTTTTTGATGTAGTCGTCGACGATCGCGAGAAGCGGAGCTTTGCGCATCTTCTTGGCGAGATCGCGCCAGTGCGTGAGCTTGCTTAGAACAACAGGTGGGCCTTGCCCGCTCTTATCGATCCACAGATGCATCAGATACCGGATATGCTTTTCGCGTACATACCAGGGCGAGCTCAATGCATACCCCCCGGCACGAAGCTCATTGAATCCGGTGATCAGAACTTGAATCGCAGATTCGGATGTCTTGTCCGAATCCTTGCCGAGCAGTATTGCGGTTTTTTCTCTTGCATGCCTGCTTGGCGACATAAGCGCTACCAGATCCTCTACCAGACGCTCGGGTAAGCGCGCCTGTCCGCTCACATTCGGATTTCGAGACATAGGTTTTCAATGAAGAAAGATTTTCAATAAAGGTCGGCCTACCGAGGCGCCGTGTTCGTTGTTTGCTGGTCAGCCGGCGACGGGCAAGGCTGCACGCCTGCAGCGAAGCCGAGAGCACGAATGACAAGTATCATGAGTGTGTACTGAAGTTACTGCGCCGCCTGTCGCTGAAGCGGGCCGTGCGCGGGTCTTCACATGAAACAATCTAGTGACCCTTCCAGTTCGCGCAAACATTGTGGTCTTGGTTGTATGCATTTTTACGTTCATGGTCCTCGGGTAAGGTAAGCCGTCGTGCCGATCGAAACGACGGAGTGGTTGGATGGAACTGCTCGCTTGCATTCCGGAACTTTAGAGATAACTGTTTGATCTACCAGATGCAGGGAAGCGGCTGCACTCCGATAGTCCCAGGTCACATCGTGATTTGGGCTACTCAACCGACGCACGACGCGCGGCAACTGAGCAATTCTTTTTGCGCGTTTTGGGTTCGGCTGCGCGTGCCGATCGATAGATTTTCGGAAACCCGTACGTTAGACGTACATGTGGTTTCCCGCCCCTGACAGGCCGGTGCATCGTTGCCGCAGTGTGTCGGGCAGCTTGCACCGCGCCCAGCGACTAGGCTGAAGGGGCGAGGTGAACGGTCGGGGACGCGGCGAGTCCGGTCGCGCGTTCCTTGAATATCACTGGGTGCCATAGGCACGACGGTCCAGCGAGGTTGATGTGCGCGAAATGCTCGGTACTGAGGCACTCGCGAGTCAAGCATCGAATGAACGTCGGTGACGTTTGGAAATAAGATGGCTTTCTTCGAAAGCGTTTTTAGACGAGTTGGGGCCATAAGGCTCAGGTCGATGCGTCGATGGCGCGGGGTATGAGAGGATCGTAACGCTGCGCGCAGGCCGAATAAGTTGGAATGCTCACGAATTTGCTATGTCTTTCGCCCGGAGACTGCGACAGCGACTGCGACTGCGACTGCGACAGCGACAGCGACTGCGACAGCGACAGCGACAGCGACTCGGACAGTTATGAACTCTCCCGCCGCTAAGCGTCTTGTGACGCTGTAGCGGGGGTTTCGCGGGTCTCAGACTTTGACTTGGCTCGTTGCCGCGCCAGCGGTTTCGGTCTCGCCGCCACGCCCGTTCCAGGCGTGTGCGCATCG
>NZ_JNFG01000076.1 GCF_000729995.1 Caballeronia sordidicola
GGCTCGGAAAAAAAACGCTGCCGACGATGCTGGCGCAGACGATGCCAAGCGTGATTTCTTCGGTTCGCGCCACGGCCACATCGAAGATGCTCAACGGATTCGACAATGCCGGCAGAGCAATGACAGACAGCGAATAACTGGCGAGCAGAAAAACGTAATTGCGTGCGGCTCGCGTCAAGATCGAAATGTAGACGAACACGCCTGTCCATAGCGCTATCAGCGCGCTCAACAGATAAGGCGTCTCCGCGAAAGGCGGCACGAGGGCGATGGAGGCGAGCGCGCCAAGCACCGTGCCGATCACGCGATAAAGCGCCTTCGACCGGGTCGCACCGACAAACGGGTTCGACACAATATAGACCGATGCCAGCGCCCAGTACGGTCTCGGAAGGTCGAAGTAGAACGCGATGTAAAGCGCGAGCATCCCAGCCGCGAAGGTCTTTAGCGAAAAAGTCCAGTCACGCAGCGAAGGGAAATTCATCGGAGAATATCGCTTGGGAGATCAGTCTGTCGCCCGGCAGCTCGGCCGGGCCCGCAGTGGCACGACCAACAGTGTGCTGCGTTTCGCCAAAATCTGCCTGGTCGATCACTTATGACTGGGTGCGCGTGGAGCGATCCGAGGATGTGCGACTCGCCAGCCAAAGTCGACAACGATTCAGTGCAAATGCCATCGCCACCTAAAATCTTCGCCCGCAATCCGAGTTGCATCGCCTGCTTAGCCAGTGGACCACCCGTCGCGTCGGTACCACCGTACATGATTGCATCGGGATTTTCGGTTTTGATCTTTGTTAGCACCGCAGGACTTGAGCGACTGCGGCTGGATCAGCATGTCATATTCCAATGGCGAGGTGAATCTGTTCAATCGCGCACACCCTACGATCAGCTTTTCATTCCGGCTCTGACTCTTTCCATCAGTCGCTCAACCCAGATACGTAGCAGTTTGTTCGACAGCACCATCGGCACTGAATAAGCGATCACTCGGTAAACGTCGCTACGTCGTACCTTGGATATCTTTTCCGGATCCAGCCAATCATCGTTGTTCACAAGGAGCAATAGCGTCTCTAGTCCGATAAGGATTGGCCATAAGCAGGCAAGGCGCAGTCGAACGGAAGACGCGGGAATAGCGAGCGTGTATTCGAGCGCTTCACGGAAGTGTTCAAGAGCCCCTTGGACAAGTTCGAACATAAGCGGGCGGGCGCGGAGCGAAGCATTCGGTAGCAACAGGTCTTCCGGACTCAAGCCAGATCGATCAAGCATCGTGGCGGGAAGGTAACAGCGTCCGATGCGCAAATCTTTGCCGCAGTCCCGCAAGACATTTGTCATCTGCAGCGCTTTTCCGAAACGAGTGCCGCGGTCCAACATCGTTTCAGGGCTTCCACTAAATGTTCCTGGCACGTGCGCGTAAGTCATCTGTGTCCAGAATTCCCCAACGCATCCCGCGACCATGTATGTGTATAGATCGAGTTCGTCTATTTCCTGAAGCGCAACGATTTGCCCGGAATATTCGTTGGGGAAAGTACGCAGGTCAAATTCCATGCCCTGTGTGAGGGTAGTGACAATCCCACGGACCGCATGCCGATCTGACTCGCTCAGTTGAGACAGCACCGTCAGCGCTGTACCGAGCGACTCAAGCAAATCCTTTTCATCGGACTGCGTCTGCTGACCAGCCACTTCTACAGCAATACGAGCCAGCGCTCCTTCGTCGGAGGCGCCATTGACCTGGCTGCGAAGCGACAGGAGCAGATCCAGCCGTTGCTCCGGCGGCACAATCGAAGTATCCGCGATCGTGTCTGCCGCGCGTGCCAAGAGATACGCGATGCCAATCGGATCCCGCATGCCAACGGGCAATACGCGCAGAGTGAGGTAGAAGGAACGTGAAACACCTTTCAGTAACGGACCGAGAAGGACAGCTCTAACAGGATTGCGCATGGATCGGATCAGGTCATTGTTGGACGAATCGGGTACCTCTTTATTGTATCCGGCAATACGGTCCATTCGACCGACTCGAAGGGATGAAGGACTGCTTTCCCCCGAAAGCCGCGGAAGATTCGAGCTTGGTCCAGGGTCCGGAGCAGGTCGACTTCTTCCGAACGACGACAGACAAAGATCACTTCGCTCTCACGCAAGGAAACGTCCTCCCTCTGAATCCGCCACAGGACTTGTCCGCCTCCCCTCGCTGAAGCGTGATGCCTCCAAGGCATCACGCAAGCCATCAATCGGCATTGGCATAAACCACTTCGATTTCCGATAGTACGGGCATTGCAGCGTCGTTTGCATGTCGTTTGCATTCACCGCCGCACCTCATGCCAATACTCAGGAGACGAACCATGGCCACCGACCGCTCGCGCATCTCGACGGATATCGATTTCGAGCAGGAAGGCTTTCAAACCGGCACATTGCGCGTGCCGCATTCCGTGGACCGCTCCGCATACGGGCACATCCCGATCCCGATCGCCGTGCTAAAGCTCGGTGATGGTCCAACAGCGCTTCTCACCGGCGGCAATCACGGCGACGAATACGAAGGCCCAATCGCGCTGATGAAACTGCTGCAACGCATGCCGTCGATGCAAATCAGCGGTCGCCTGATCGTCGTACCGGGTCTCAACTTTCCCGCGCTTCTCGCGGGGCGGCGGACCTCGCCTATAGATGGCGCAAACATGAACCGGATCTTCCCGGGCCATCGCGATGGCTCCATCACGGAGATGATCGCGCACTACGTAGACACCGAGTTGTTTCCCCGCGCCGATTTCGTCTTCGATATCCACTCGGGAGGCGCATCGTTCGATCATCTGCCGACGCTGCTGGTCGCACCCCCGGCCGACCCCGGCCAACGCCGCGAATATCAGCGGATTGTCGATGCGTTTGCCGCGCCCAACGCGATGGTAATGGACCTGCTCGGCGAGGACCGCACTTATGGCGCCGCCATCGAACGACACGGGAAGCTCTTCCTGTGCGGAGAATTCGGCGGCTACGCGACGTGTAATCCGCAAGGCCTGGCGATCGTGGAAGAAGGCTTGCAGCGCGTGCTCGCGGCACTCGGCATCTGCGCCGGCGAGGCGCTGCCGGCGCCGCGTTACGACACGCGCTGGCTGCAGGTTGAAGGCGAGCGGCATTACGTTTTTGCGGCCACGCGCGGGATCTTCGAGCCGGCATTCGCATTAGGCGACCACGTGAACAAAGGCGACCTGGCCGGACGCATATTCGATCCGCACGCGCCGTGGGCCCAGCCCATCGAGCTGAAGTTTCGCAGCGCGGGCGTGGTCGTCATCGTGCGTTCGTTTGCGAGCGTCGAGCCGGGTGATTGCGTCGCACTCGTGGCTTCCGGCTCCGACTCCCCTTCCGATTACCGCGCGCAATGAACCCGGAGACGACCATGTCCGCCATCCCGTTGACACAAGGCGTCGACGCGCGCGATGCGCTGTATCGAAAGATCACCTGGCGCTTACTGCCGTTCCTGACGCTGTGCTACATGCTCGCGTACCTCGACCGCATCAACATCGGCTTTGCGAAGCTACAGATGCAGAACCAGCTCTCGTTCTCCGACGCGGCCTATGGAGTCGCTGCGGGCATCTTCTTTATCGGCTACGTGCTGTTCGAAATTCCCAGCAATCTGCTGTTGCCAAGGATTGGCGCCCGAAAGACACTTTCGCGCATCATGGTGCTGTGGGGAATCACCTCCGCGTCGATGCTGTTCGTCCAGGACATCCACACGTTCTACGCCCTGCGCTTTCTGCTCGGTGTTTTCGAAGCGGGCTTCGCACCGGGAATGGTGCTCTACCTGACCTACTGGTATGCGCCATCGCGCACTGCTCGCGCGATGGCCGTCGTGATGTGGGCGGGACCGATCGGCGGTGTTATCGGCGGACCGCTGTCAAGCTGGGCCATGACCACGCTGGCAGGCACGCATGGCCTCGAAGGCTGGCAATGGATGTTCATCGTCGAAGGCCTGCCGTGCTGCGTGCTGGGCGTGATTGCATTCTTCTTCCTCGATGATCGTCCGCAGCACGCAAACTGGCTTTCCGATGAAGAGAAGGCGTTGCTTGCTGCTGATCTCGATGCGCAACGCCTGAACCGTGCGGCGAGCGAAGTACGGCATCAATCATTGAGAACCGTTGTCTCCGACCCACGCGTGCTGACGCTTGCCTTCAGCAATTTTTGCGTGATCGCGGGGATTTATACAGTGAGTTTCTGGCTGCCCACTATCCTGAAGACCGCTGGCGTTGCCGGCACAATGGCGATCGGCCTTTGGTCGACCTTACCCTACGTTGCAGCCATCGCCGCAATGGGTTGGCTCTGCCGCAGCTCAGACCGTCGCAACGAACGCCGCCGTCATAGTGCGCTCGCGAGCATCGTGGGTGCCGTCGCGCTGGCCATCGCCGGACTGTTCCCAGGTGAGCTCGGCATCGCGCTGCCGGCCATCGCCCTGTCTACCGCTATGCTCTGGGCGTCCTACACTGTTCTATGGGCGCTGCCCGCGGGGTACCTGGGTACGGCAGCGGCAGCGGGCGGCATTGCCTTCATCAACATTTGCGGCGCGCTTGGCGGCTTCGCCAGTCCGATCATCATCGGTGTCGTCAAGACGCTCACCGGCGACATGCAGGCCGGCATGCTGACGATCGTCGCCATCGCACTCGCCGGTGCGGTCGCGATGCTGCTGAATCCCATCGAGTCGGGACAGTCGCTAACGGAGACCCCACATGGATGAACCATCGACAACCTACCGCGTCGGCGACGCGTTGATCACCCGCGTGACTGAACAACAGTTTCAGTTGAAGACGGGCAAGCTGTTCGCCGACTTCGACCCCGCTGTCATTCAAGAGCACCGAGCATGGCTCGCTAACGGGCAGGTCGACGCGGCCGCCGAGCACTTCGTCCTGAACGTCAATACCTGGGTACTGCGAGTCAGCGGCAAGGTCATCCTGGTCGACACCGCAAGCGGCAATCATAAGGACCGTCCGTTCAGCGCCCTCTTCCACCAACTGGATACACCCTACCTCGAGCGGCTGGGGCGCGCGGGGGTGAAGCCCGAAGAGGTCGATTTCGTGCTGCTCACGCACCTGCATGTGGACCACGTAGGCTGGAATACCCGGCTCGATAACGGCCGTTGGGTGCCCACTTTCCCCAACGCGCGTTACGTGTTCTCACGCGCCGAACGGGAGTTCTTCGACACACCTGCTGGCGAGAGCCGGCGCATGGTTTTCGATGACAGCGTGTTGCCCGTGATCGACGCGGGACTCGCCGAAGAAATCGGTCCGGAGGGCGGTGAATATCTGCCGGGCATCCGCTTCCATCCGACGCCGGGTCACAGCGCCGGACACATGTCGATAGAAATTGAGTCGGCGGGTGCACACGCTCTCTTTAGCGGCGATGTATGGCATCACCCGATCCAGGTCTATCGTCCGGCGTGGAGTTCGATGTTTTGTGCCGACCAGCATCGTGCGACTGTCTCGCGCCGATGGGTACTCGACCGGGCGGTCGAAACGAGTGCGACGGTGTTCACGCCGCACTTTGCCGGGACATCGGCGGGTGTAGTGGACGTGGCGGATGTCTCGGCCCAAAGCAACGGCGGCTTCGCTTGGCGCTTTGTATGAAGATCTTTTCGAGTGACAGTCGGCTCGTCTGCGGCAATCAATGATGCCCCTACCGCCGTTTAACGGCCGCTACACTCACGTCGGGCTGCACCATCGCGCCGAGAACGCGAAGCAATCGCTGCAATGCCGCGTTAGGATTCGCCTCCAGATAAGCGAATGCCAGCGGCATCTGCACCGACAGATCGGTGAAGCGCAGGAACTGCGCGCGTGCCGGCGGCCGCCCGAGATTCGCGGCATTGACGATCGCCGCTCCCATGCCGGCCGAGACGAGCGACAAGATCGCGGCCTCGGTGGGCACTTCCTGCACCACGTCCAGCGTCAATCCGGCTTCGCTGCACGCGCTGACGAGCATGTCGTAATACGCCGGGTATGTTTGCCGCGGAAAACAAACCATCGGCCGGCCGTTCAGCTCACGCGCGGAAATCGGTTGGCCCTCCGGAAGACACCAGCTTCGCGGTACCGCGGCGATCACATCGTCAATGGCCAGAGGTAACACACGCAGCGCGCGCGGAAGCTCGCCGTAGGTATAGATAAACCCGCCGTCCAGCGTTCCGGCAAGAATCTCGGCGACCTGCTCGGGCGTGTTCATTGGCGCCAGATGAATGCTCACCTCGGGTGCTTCGCGCTGAAAGCTGTTAAACGCATCAGGGACCAGACCGTCCCAACTTGCATTGTCGACCACGCCAAGGCTTAACGTACCCTGGAGCCCTGATGCAACCAGCCTCACCGCGCGCGTGGCCGACTCAAGTATGCCGAGCGACTTGCGAACTTCGCGCAGGAATAAATCGCCCGCGACAGTAAGCTTGACGCCCTGCGGCGTACGGTCGAAAAGCCGCACGCCCAGCATCTGCTCGAGATCTTGTATCTGGCGAGTAATCGCTGGCTGCGTAACATTGATGCGATCAGCGGCCAGCCGGAAGCTTTGATTTTCCGCGACCGCAGCGAAGTACCTTAAGTGTCTAAGTTCCAAGTTTGTTCCCTTTGTTGCCGCAGCAATTCGTTATGTCCACAGTTCCACATTCTCACCGCACGTCCCGGCGGCTTATGCCTTCACCGTTTGCGACGGCAGGTCAGGATAACGCCCGACGTCAATGCTATCCGCGTTTGATGCGCGCGACGGAACGTGCGCCCTCTTAAGACCTGTGCAAAAAAAGTTTGCCCGGACTATCTCGTTTACGCTACATTATGCTCGATTATGATCGATTCACGACGACTGAATAAGCGTAAACAGAGACTGACGACATGCAAAGAACCCGGCGTGATGCCGTAGACGGGCTGCTTCCCGACGAACGCGCAAAGCTGATACTGGACAGGCTCCGGACGCACGGCCGCGTGCTGGCGGCCGAACTCGCGCTCGAATTCAACACCTCCGAGCACACGGTTCGCCGCCATCTGCGCGACCTGGCGGACGCGGGTCATTGCAAGCGTGTGTACGGCGGTGCGCTTCTGATCTCGCCCGCTACACCGTCCGGGTCCACCCGCCTGCGCGAAGCGGCTGACCGAAAGGCCCGACTGGCCGTTGCAGCGGTGTCCATCGTCCGGCCGGGGCACATCATCCTGCTCGATGCCGGGTCGACCAACGTCGCTATCGCGGCGGCGCTTCCCGACAACGCGGGTCTCACTGTGGTGACCAATTCCCCCGATGCCTGCTCGCGTTTGCTCGATCGTCCCGGCTTCGACGTCATTCTGATTGGCGGCCGGATGAGCGCGCGTGGAGCGGGGTCTCTCGGGTCCACCGCGCTTTTGCAGGTCCAGCAGATCAAGGCTGACCTCTGTTTCCTGGGCGCATGCGCCATCGACCCGGACGAGGGCGTGGCTGCGTTCGAGGCAGAGGAAGCCGAGCTTAAACGCGCGATGGTCAAATCCAGCGGTCAGGTCGCCATCGCGATGACGTCGGAGAAACTGATGACCTCGGCGCCCTTTTTTGTAGCGGCAACCTCCAGCGTCGAGCATCTGATCGTGGAGCCGGATGTGTCTGGGCAACGGCTAGCCGAATTCGAAAAGATCTGCGGCAACGTGATCGTGGCTCATGCGGAGGCTCGATCATGAAACCTGTCGCTGAACGTATTGCCACCACGGCGGTCTTTCTCGGTAACGGGCTGGGCATTGGCGCGTGGGCCGTCGAAGTCCCGCGGATCAAGGAAGCTTTGTCGCTAAGCGATGCATCGCTCGGGATCGCGCTGTTTTGTTTTGCCTTAGGTGCGATTGTGGCCATGCCGCTAGCGGGCCGGCTGGCGCCGCGCTTTGGAAGCGGCCGCGTCACCGCATTCCTGGGCGTTGCATTTGTCATTGGGCTGCCCTTGCCCGCGCTAGCTCCGGACTTTGCTTTGTTATGCGTCGTGCTCTTTGCGTTAGGCGCTGCGAACGGCGCACTGGATGTATCGATGAACGGACATGCCAGCGCAATCGAAGGCGAATGGCAGTCGCCCATCATGTCGTCGTTTCATGCGGCCTGGAGCATGGGTGGTCTGCTGGGCGCAGCGGGGGGTGCGGCGCTTCAGGCCAACGGCATCGGCACGATGGGCGGATTGCTGCTGCCTGACGTCGTTATCGGCGTGCTCGTTTTGACAAGCGCTGTATTTGCGCTGCGGGATATCGGACCGAGAGCATTAGCGTCGGCTAGCGGTTTTACATTGCCTAGCGCGGGCGTCATGAAACTCGCTGCCCTCGCCTTTCTCTGCATGCTGGTCGAAGGCGCGGTGGCCGACTGGAGCGCGGTGTTCCTGCGCTCGGCACTCGACACGCAAGCAAGCGCAGCAGCGCTCGGTTATTCGTCGTTTGCCTTCGCGATGGCGGCATGCCGTGTAGTCGGGGATGTATCGGTTCGGCGCTTGGGCGCGAGCGTAGTAGTCGCTAGCGGAGGGCTTATCGCGGCGCTTGGCTTGGCGCTGGTGCTGGGTTATCCGAACGTGGTTACCGCTTGCGTGGGATTTGCGCTTGTGGGAATCGGCCTGGCTAACATCGTGCCGGTGATCTTTAGTGCTGCGGGCCGTTCTACTACAACGCCGGCGGTTGGCGTTTCCATGGCGGCCACGGCGGGTTATGCCGGCTTTCTGGTGGGACCGCCGTTGATCGGGCTGGGCGCAGGTTTTTTGGGGCTGCGTCTTGCGTTGTGTGCGCTGTTGCTGGCTGCGTTGATCGTCTGTCTGGTGGGCGGGAAAGCCGTG
>NZ_JNFG01000077.1 GCF_000729995.1 Caballeronia sordidicola
GTGTATAAGAGACAGGCTAGGTTCAAGGGTTAGCGGTCGGAGTCAGTGCCGGGTTGCTAGGTTCAAGGGTTAGCGGTCGGAGTCAGTGCCGGGTTGCTGCTGCTTAAGTTAGTGGTCTGCATGAGTTGGATTTTTTCTTTATCACTATTAGCCACTGTGCGTGGCGGCACGTCATTTCTTTGTCCAAAGCGACAAAGAAACGAAGCAAAGAAAACGCTTTCAGAACGAGGGCTCATAAGTTGACCTAGCGTGCAGCTTCTACGTTTTTGGCACCCCAAAAGCACGGTGCTCGCCAGAACCACCGATGTGTGAAACCCTCTTTCTCCGAACACGGATACCCACACGCTTCGCCACCAGTGACTGAACCTGCCCAAGGTTCACCCCGCGCTATCCGCGGATAACCATCCACCGAATTTGTACGGACCACGAACTACATAGCCAACCCACCAAGAAACAAAGCCTCAAAAATACGCGAGGCCCTAACCAACGCAACCAAGGCCCAGCCCGCGCAATCAACTCACTAAAATGAAGCGGCAATACACGTGATGCCGTAAGCGTGACCCACGGAAATAACCGTCCGGATCACGTAACCAACACATCAAGAAATGAAGCAAAAAATGCGCGTAGAGCCGTGCTGCGTCCTGGACAAATAGTGCTTGCCCGAGAGCGTACGGGGCGAAGCGTGTGCGTGTAAGAATTCGCGAGAAGGAGGGGTTCACACATCCGTGGTTCTGGCGAGCACCGTGCTTTTGGGGTGCCAAAAACGCGGAAACTGCACGCTAGGTCAACTTACGAGCCCTCGTTCTGAAAGCGTTTTCTTTGCTTCGTTTCTTTGTCGCTTTGGACAAAGAAATGACGTGCCGCCACGCACAGTGGCTAACAGTGGTAAAGAAAACATCCAACTCACGCAGACCGCTAAGGCCGAAAGCAGCAACCCGGCAATGACTCAGACCGCTAACGCAGGAACCTGGCAACCCGGCATCAACCCTCAACCGCTAACCCTGGCATCCCAGCATCAACCCCGCCCCCCGTCCAGTCAGCCAAAACCCAAAAAGTGCGAACGAACAGGCTATGGCCGCCACCTGTACATCATCACTTTTCCGCGTGCATCTTCTTCTACAAACACCAAATACTCGCCATCCGCCTGCCGGCTCGCGCTAATGCCATTCGGCACATCCACCCACCCCGACGCACCACCCACCTCCGGACCCGGCTTGATCACCCCAACCTCACGGCCCGACTCCTTCTCATACACATGCACCATCCCAACCGGCTCCACCGTGAACACATACTTGCCCTCAACAGTCAAACCAATCGTCGTAGCCAAAGGCTTGCTCTTCGTGTCCCAAGGCAACTCAATCGAATACCGCTGCTCCGGCCCCTTCGACCAATGGTCATACCGCACCAACCGCCGCCCCACTTCCTTCCAATACCCACGGTCAAACGGCTCGTCAGCCGTGTACCCAGTCAAATACATCGTGTCCGTATCCGCCTCGTACACCGCCCGCTTCACCACATCGAACGGCGCAGGCATCGCGTAATTCTGCGCGTTGGCATACGCATAAATTGGATTGCCCACACGGTCCACTCCACCATATCGAAAGCGATTGATCCCCTTCGTGTCACTCGTGTGCCAAATGTCACCCTTCGTATCAACCCACCACCCCCATCCACCAGGATTAGGTAGTAGTCCGTTGTTCACATCGAACTCGTTCGTCTCAAAGCGGCCATTGCCGTTGGCGTCGCGCCAGATCCAATCACCATGCGGCGGATGATTCGGAATGTTCTGCACACCACGCTCACGTCCCGCAAAGTAACCCGAAGGAATCGCCAACTCTCCATCACGCTTCGCATCAAAGCGATAAATCTTCAGGTGATCCGAATACATGTCCGTCAAATACAAGAACGTACGGCCGTCGATCTTGCGAGCCATCGGCTGCCCCGGCCAGTCATCGACGCTAAAGGTCGGATCCTCGGGATACTTGAACCGTCCGGACAAAAATCCCACGTACTTCCATTCCTGCCCCACCGGTTTCGATAGGTCCAGTTCAAAGCGCTTATTGCCGGTGTACACACTGTTCGGACGCGCCGGATCCATCCACGCGCCATCCACGAACAACAATCCCTGCACTTGCCACAATTGCCGGCCATCAGGCGCATAACTCTCAAGCGTCGCGCCAAGTCCGGCACCGGTCGCGCCCTGCCGCACACCGATCCCGTTCGTCGATACATAAACGTTCCCCGCCGCGTCCGCACCCACGCCGGTCAGCCCGTTGAAACGCTGCGGACCGGGCTGCCCCGCGACACCCGCAAAAATGCCGCCGCGCTCACCCAGCGCACCGGACTCGCGGTACTTGCCTGCGCCGCCATCGCGCGTGAAGATCAGCACCTGCTGACGCAGTCCGTTGTCAGCAACCAGCAAACGTCCCTGTGTATCAATCGTCAAATCAACGGCGTCGGTGCCTGCCGCCAGCGCGGGGGCATCGTCGATCGTCGCACCCGCCGGCGTGTAATGCGCGAGCTGTGCCTTGCCGCCTTGCGTATTGACCAGCGCCCACAACGTGCCGTCCTTCCCGAGCGCCAGACGACCCGGCTGTGTCGCGTTCCATTTGCTCTTTTGCTGCATCGACTCGGCGTCGTACACCTCGATGCGGTCCATCGCGGTATTCGCCACGTACAACAACGCATCCGATGCCGCCAGTCCACCCACGTCCTGCTTCACGCCGTCCGTCTTCGGTGCGCCGCGCTTGTCTTCCGGCGCCTCGTTGATCATCAGGAAAGCAGCGGCGAGCTGCGCGTGCCCGTCTTTATCGGCAGCCAGGTTCGCCTGGAACGCCACGCTGCGCTTCATGTCGCCGATGTCGCGACGCGACACGCCAAACCACTGCTTGCCCTTGGGCGGCCACACACCCGCCTTCGACAAATTGCCCCGCTCGTTGCCCACCCCGACCGCGACAAACGCATAGCGCCCGTTAAGCGCGATCGCGTTGCCGCCGTAGTTGCCCCAGCCATGCGTGCCACCGGCCGTGCCAAGCACCTTGCCGTCCTTGTAGACGCTCACTTCCGCGCCGCTTTCGTCCCAAGGCGCATTGGTGTACACGCGGCCGTCGGGCCTGACGGCAATCGCAGTAATGTTGATCTGCGTCCACGTGCCATCGCCAAAACCAAAGGTGTTGCCAATCCACGATGTACGCGCCTGCAGCACCGTGGGCGACGCCGGATACGCGGATCCCACCGCAGCCAGACCGAGCGCTCCCACAACCAGAAAACGTGATGCCAGAAACGAAAAGCACGAAAAACACGAAAAACACGAAAAGCGCGAAAAACGATGCAAGAGGTTTTCTCCGTCTGAGAGCGGCCCGCTCTGCTCTCCATCGGTCGACGGCACAGTAGAGGCGTCACGGCCGTTACTCGGGTGAGCCAAGACTACCGTTCAAATATTGCAAAAAAATCTGAAATAAATGCGGTGCAGCGCTAGACCACCAGTGGCGAACAAACCACAAAATGCGATCAATTACCGTTAGAAACGACTTTTAAACGCCTTCCCCGCGCTGCATGACCAGAGGATAAGAAGCCGGAGCCTTTGTCGGCGCGCCGCCAGAGCAACGACTGACTTTCACGCTGACTTATTTCATTCAAAAAAATGTTTCGAAAAGTAATAGATCCGACGTCTTTCCGGCCTCTTCACGGGCACTTCCGGAAATACTTTTTAACGTGTGACCTTCGACAATCGAATATTTTCCGGTTTGTTCTTTCATAGAATAAGCAAAGCGTAATGTTCGGCTATCGGACTCAAGCCGCGCGCAGTCCGCGGGATACGCTTCGCCACGCCACGATCGGAGTCGATACTGGAATTACTGGTGTCCGACGATCGCGCATGGGCATTCCGCAATTAATTGTCGATACGTCACGTCCAGCGCCGGTCACGCCGGGTGTTCCGCCCTCTTGAAGGAAGGGCCGCGTGATAAAATCCAAAAATAAATCAATGCGGAAAAGGCTGGCGCAAACCGCTGGCGCAAACCGCTGGGAAGCCCCGTAGTACGGGCGCCGAGCGGAGCTGCACATACTCATGCGTAACGCCGTTTCGTGATGAATCCCATCGTTCGGCGGCTATGATGTTGGAAATCGGCAAGTAACTGGCGTCACCGGACAAGGCATGCAGAATCATTCCCTTAATGCGGCAACCCTTTGCGAAACGGCCGCCGCAGATATCAAGCGCAATGAACGACATAAAACATCCTGACGGCGGCGAACGCCGTCGCGCTCTCATCACGGGTCTTTCGGGCTTTACCGGACGCCACCTGGCCGCGCGTCTGCTGGACGAAGGTTACGAGGTGTGGGGCACGACTTCACCCGCGTCCGAGCCCGACGTGCCCGGCACGACCGGCGTGCCGGTCAACCTGCTTGATCTCGACGCGGTGCGTGCCTGCGTGAGCGACGCCCAGCCCGATGTCGTCGTTCATCTTGCCGGTCTCGCGCACGTCACGGGCAACCCGCCCACACAAAGTTATCTGGTCAACATCATGGGCTCGCGCAATCTGCTCGAGGCGTTGTCGCAGCTCGACAAGAAACCGCGCGCCGTGTTGATGGCGAGTACATCGAATGTGTATGGCAATGCGGACGTGGAAGTCATCGACGAAAACGTGCCGCTGAATCCCGGCAACGACTACGCGGTGAGCAAGCTCGCCATGGAGAACATGGCGCGCCTGTGGCTCGACCGCCTGCCCGTCTTTTTTACGCGGCCGTTCAACTACACCGGCGTTGGTCAGAGCGAAGACTTCCTGTTGCCGAAGATCGTCAATCATCACGCGCGTCATGAAGCACGCATGTCGCTTGGCAACATGGACGTGAGCCGCGATTTCTCCGATGTCCGCGATGTCGTCGAAGTCTATACACGGCTACTGGAAATCTCGCCCGCGGGCGAGGCCTTCAATACGTGTTCAGGCACCGGCCATTCGCTTGGCGAAATCCTGACCATGATGGAGCGTATTGCAGAATACAAGATCGATATCTTCGTCGACCCGCGCTTCATGCGGCGCAATGAAATTGCGAAGCTGGTCGGGTCAAACGCCAAGCTGCGGCGCGCGATTGGCAGCGTCCCCGTCACCCCTATCTACGACACGCTCGAGTGGATGTTCAAACATGCACGCACGCAGGTCGAGGGTAAAGCCGTGCAGAGTGCCGCAGTCGTCAGGACGTGACGTGGTTCGCGTGATCGGCGTGTACGGTATGGCCGGAGACCAGATCATCCGCAGCTATTTGCAGTGACGACTGCCGTTTATAGATCTCCGCGATCCATTCTATGAACACCTTCACTCGCCGTGGCTGATGGCGGTTCGCTGCATACAGGATCGACACCACGCGCGGATACGACGGATACGCCCGCAGCACTTCCTTCAGCGCGCCGCTTTCCAGATATGAAGACAGCGTATAGCTCGACGCCTGAATCAGCCCGAGGCCGGCGAGGCCGCATTCGACATACGAATCCGCGTCATTGACAGCCAGCAGTGCCTTGAGCGGAATGGTCTTGGTTTCGCCGTCGACCACGAACTCCCAGCTTCTGACGCGGCCAGTCTTGCTCACCAGATAATCCACGCACATGTGGTGCTCGAGATCCTCGAGCGTTTTGGGTTCGCCATATTTCTCGATATACGACGGTGCTGCCGCGGTGACCTGGGAATAGCGGCCGATCTGCTTTGCCACCAGGCCGATATCGCCGACTGCGCCTACGCGGACCACGCAATCCACGCCAGCTTCGATGATGTCGACTTGCTTGTCGGTCAAGCTCATTTCCACGCGGATATCCGGGTAGGCTGCGAAGAACTCGGGGAGCGCGGAAATGATGGTGCTTTTCGCCATGAGCGCGGGCAGGCTGACGCGCACGGTGCCTTTTGGGCTCAGCTTGGAGCGTGACAGGGCGGACTCCATGTCGTCGACTTCGCCGAGTACCCGCACGCATCGCTCGAAGTAGATTTCGCCGTCTTCGGTGATGCTGATGCTGCGTGTGGTGCGGTTCAGGAGGCGTGCGCCGAGGTGCGCTTCGAGTGCCTGGACGGTGCGGGAAACGCTCGCGGCAGGTAGGCGTAATGCGTCGGCGGCCTTGGAAAAGCTGCCGCTCTCGACCACGCGAACGAAGACTTTCATTGCTAGAAAACGGTCCATGCCAGGAGTCCTTCTGGCCCGCAGATGTCAGGTATCTGGCTTTTTTGCTGCTGCGCGGGCCT
>NZ_JNFG01000078.1 GCF_000729995.1 Caballeronia sordidicola
TTTTTATCTGTCTACGAGCCTGTCGTCCTACACGACGGGCAGTCACATCGAAGTTTCTGGAGGGGTTGCGCGACATGTCTAATAAAACCACCGTTGGCGATCTGATCGCGGCGTTTCTTGAGCAGTGCGGCGTGCAGACGGCGTTCGGCGTGATCTCGATTCACAACATGCCGATGCTCGATGCGATCGGCCGGCGCGGCAAGATCCGGTTTGTCGGAGCGCGGGGCGAAGCGGGCGCGGTGAACATGGCCGATGGCCTGGCGCGTGTGTCGGGTCAACTGGGCGTGGCGTTCACGAGCACCGGTACGGGCGCGGGCAACCCGGCCGGCGCGATGGTCGAGGCGCTGACCGCGAGCACGCCGTTGCTGCACTTGACGGGCCAGATTGAGGCGCAGTACCTGGATCGCAACTGCGGCTACATCCACGAAGTGCCGCGCCAGTTGGAGATGCTCTCGGCGATCTCCAAGGCGGCATACCGTGTGCGCAACGCGCAGACAGCGCTGGCAACGGTTCGCGAAGCGGTGCGGGTCGCGCAGACGGCGCCCACGGGGCCAGTGAGCGTGGAGATTCCAATCGATATCCAGAGCGCGGAGGTGGATTGGCCCGCTGATCTGGGCGCGCCGCACATCACGACGATCACGCACGAGAGCGCGCAGGTGGAGCGGCTTGCCAACGCGCTGGCCGATGCCAAGCGCCCGATGCTGTGGCTGGGCAGTGGCGCGCGCCATGCCACGCAGGCGGTTAAGCGGCTGATGGCGCTGGGATTTGGGGTCGTGACGAGCGTGCACGGACGCGGGGTGCTGCCCGAAGACGAGCCAATGCTGTTGGGCGCGTTCAACGCGCACCCGGCGGTGGAGAAGTTCTACAAGACGTGTGACGCCGTGGTGGTGGTGGGCTCGCGCCTGCGCGGCAACGAGACGATGAAGTTCAAGCTTGCGCTGCCTCAACCCCTGTACCGGGTGGATGCAGACGTGCTCGCGGACAGCCGGGCGTACCCGAATGATCTGTTCGTTCATGGCGATGCGGCATCGGTGCTCGATGAACTGGCGACGCGCCTGGAAGGGCGGCTCTCGGTGGACCCGGCGTTTGCCGCGGATCTGGCCGCGGTGCACGAGGTTGCGGTGGGCGAGATGGTGAAAGGGCTGGGGCCGTACAAGCGCCTGGTGGAAGCATTGCAGGCGGTGGCGGGGCGCGACTACAACTGGGTGCGCGACGTAACGATCTCGAACTCGTCGTGGGGCAACCGGTTGCTGAAGATCTTTACGCCCCGTGCGAGTGCATATGCGGTGAACGGGGGGATCGGGCAGGGCTTGCAGATGGCGATTGGGGCGGCGGTGGCGGGCTCGGCGGCCAAGACGATCTGCATCGTGGGCGACGGCGGATTGATGCTCAACGTGGGAGAGTTGGCCACGGCGGTGCAGGAGAACATCAGCGTGCTGATCGTGCTGATGAATGACCAGCGCTACGGGGTGATCAAGAATATCCAGGACGTGCAATACGCGGGACGCAACTACTACGTGGAATTAAAGCAGCCGGACTTCGGGCAGTTGTGCGCGAGCATGGGGGTGAAGCATTACCTGCTGAGTTCGCTGGAGAGCGTGCAGGACGTGTTGAGCGAGGGTATCGGACAAAGCGGGCCGGTGGTGGTCGAGGTGGACATGCT
>NZ_JNFG01000079.1 GCF_000729995.1 Caballeronia sordidicola
AGGTGCAAGACACCCGTGAAGTTCTCGATGACACCCTTCGTGGTGGCGTACACGATCAATCCGGCATGGACCCGAGCTGAGTTTGCCGGTCGCGCAACCTCGCCCGAAAAAATCGCCTGACGAGTCAATACCTTTATCCACATTCGAGATATAGCCTATCCACGTTATCGCGTTGCGCGATACCCCTTCAGTGCGCAAGACTGTGTCCACAAAATCAACACGCAATCCGGAGACATTCATGCGTACACAAGTCGGCATCATTGGTGCGGGCCCTGCGGGCCTCCTGCTTTCTCATCTTCTCCATCTTCGCGGTATCGAATCGGTCGTGCTTGAGGCACGCAGCCGCGTCGATATCGAATCCACCATTCGTGCAGGCGTTCTCGAACAAGGGACGATGGACCTGCTCAATGAGGCGGGACTCGGCGCGCGGATGTTGGCCGAAGGCGCGATACATCACGGTTTCGAGCTCGCGTTCGAAGGACAACGCAAGCGCATTGCACTGACCGAACTCACCGGCCATTCGATCACCGTCTACGCGCAGCACGAAGTCATCAAGGATCTGGTCGCCGCTCGGGTCGCGGCCGACGGTGCGTTGAAATTCGGCGTGACCAACGTGTCGCTACACGAGTTCGATGATGCCCCCGGCACTACCCGGCCCAGCATCCGCTACAGGCACGAAGGGTTCGAGCACGAACTGGAGTGCGGCTTCATCATTGGCTGCGACGGCTCGCAAGGGGTCGCCCGCGGGTCGATGCCCCAGGCTTCGCGGCAAGACTATCAGCGTATCTATCCGTTCGGCTGGTTCGGAATCCTGGTCGACGCGCCGCCTTCGGCGCACGAGCTGATTTACGCGCGCCACGATCGCGGGTTTGCGCTCATCAGCACCCGCTCGCCGAACGTGCAACGCATGTACTTCCAATGCGACCCGAAGGACTCGGTCGATGCCTGGTCCGATGACCGCATCTGGTCCGAACTCCACGCACGCGTAGACACGCTGGACGGTTGGCAGATCACGGAAGGGCGGATCTTCCAGAAGAACATTGTCGGCATGCGCAGTTTCGTCTCCACGCCGATGCAATCCGGCAAGCTGTTCCTCGCCGGCGACGCCGCGCACATTGTCCCGCCCACCGGAGCCAAAGGCATGAACCTGGCGGTGTCGGACGTCCGTATCCTGACCGCCGCCTTGCAAGCATTCTACGAAGAAGGTGCGAGCGACAAACTGGACCGCTACACCGAAACTGCCCTGAAGCGCGTCTGGCGCGCGGAGCATTTCTCGTGGTGGATGACCCGGATGCTGCACAAGCTCGACGACACCTCGCCGTTCGAACAACGCCTGCAAGTGGCCGAACTCGAACACGTGACCACGTCACGCGCCGCCGCCACGGCGCTAGC
>NZ_JNFG01000080.1 GCF_000729995.1 Caballeronia sordidicola
GTGGCGCTTTATCGCCGACCATCGCGTCCCATTTGACAATAACCAAGCCGAACGCGATATCAGAATGCCCAAGCTCAAACAAAAGGTGTCGGGGTGCTTCCGCACCGCGCGCGGACTTCAGGCGTTTCGCATCATCCGATCGTATCTGGCTACCCTGCGCAAACAACGTCGCCCGCTCATGGCCGCGCTCGCTCTCAGCTTCGCTGGACACGTTCCCTCGCCTTTAGCTGCTGACTAGTTACTTTTTTTCTTTAAAATATCCCAGTATCGAATTTTTTGCGTTTGTGCACACCAGTTAACTATTCTTTCTATGGTTGATTCCTTCAACCTCGCTGGGACGGGCGGTTTCCCATCTACTGTCAGTTCGACCTCTGCCGTACGCCCAGAAAGCACAAACCGCCCAATTTGGATACCCGGCTCAAAATAATTACTCAACTCGATAGGGCCCAGCCTCATATGAGCGCACATGTCATGCAAAGCGCAATAAAACTTAAACAAGCTGTCATTTCCGTACCTCAGGGAGACAGGAATCGCCTCGCTTGTTATTCTTTCGCTGTCTATGCACGTCTCGAAAGCAAGCTGATGATGTACGCACCCCTCGCCGAGAACACATATGTAATTGGGCCACAGATTTGCCGCATTTTCCAATTCCCATTCTTTCAAATTTTGATACAAAGAATCGAGCGAATTATTATCAAGCGAGTATGCGAAGACGATTCCAAAAGGCTTTGGCCTAGCGCGAACTATGCTAAATCCGCTTCCCAAGGACTCCGCAATTCCATCTGATGGAGCCATTTTTTTAAATGATTTTATTTTCTCTAGGGAATCAATTAGCTCACTTTTTGAGAGTCGCGACTTAACTTCAATTATTCCATAAACGGAGTCAATCGGAAATATTTGATTATGTTCACTATAAATTAATGAAAGTCCATCTATTTTGTCATACACAATGACATCGCATTGACGCGACACGTCGCGCACGCGACCAACCACTTCTCCCGCACCTAAACCATATTTGGGAGGCAAGCGCCCCTGCGATAAAAACTCTCGAAGGACATCTTCGCGCGCCGTACCGCGCGTGCCCATATGTCCGTGCTGGGCGGTTATCTGGAAATCAGCGCGCATTTTGTCACTTACCGCACGGAAAAGTTGCTTAGCGTCCATCGATTCGCCTCTCCATTGTCCGCATGAATTAAATTTCCGTATTCTACGGTTTACGCGGGACGCAAGGCAGAAGTCGCGCACTTCAATTCCCAAAACGAAAGCCCGCGCGCGGCGGACTTTCGAGGTAACTGTAAATGCTGGAATTACCGGTGCGAGCCAGGATAGCCCTGTGGCGCTTCACGTTATGGCTGACTGCCGGACGGCGTCGCAGGTCGGCCCAGCATCGTCCGTTCGACATCACGGCAGAGATCGTTGACAATCGATAGTGAAAAATTATGAGGTACTTATAAAATGGTCGCTGGTCCGCAGACAAACCCACCGCTCGAATCGAAACGAGTCAAGCAGTTCCGATTAGCGATCGCCAAGGAAATTCCGAAGTTTCCAAATGATCGAGAAACGCTTGCGATATTAGAGGCCAAACCGCTCGGCTCGCTCTTAATTGACTACGCCAATTGGGCTTGTCGGTTTATACCACCTCGCCGCCGTATAGTGACAATTGAACCCACCTTGACGGCTCACCCTAGATGGAAGGTGCTGGCCGCCAACACAAAGGCGCTTCTTTAACGGGCCAGTCGCGGACACAATTTAGGTCCTCATCTATCCCTTCGAGCGTTCCATAACGGTTTCACCTCAGCGTCATCCAGCCCGGAAAAATCCGTGGACAGGTGGGAAGACAAGGATCGTCTTCTCAATACCATGGGTTATCACCATCTGCACCTTAGTCACGTGATCGAGGCGGCCGGCCACGCCAAACGTACCGACGACGTGCTCTTCGCCCAGGTAACCAGAGACAGGTTCAATGCGATCGGATTTTTTGATCATTCCGTTTTTGATTTTGGCTCCGATTCGCAAACAATGACCGCGGAGAGAGAACGCTTGTGGGGCATTTATGAAAGAAGGAGTTCCATGGGCATGAGGCCCGGGGGGATCTATGTTGCAAACCTAGTCGCAACATCCGGGCACTCACTTCATCACACTGGCGTTGCGACTCAATTTGCACGGATCATCTCTTCAACCGATCCTAAACTTGACGACCTTTCATCCCGTTCGGAGATATTCAGTACGTTGCCCCATGAAACGGTTAAGGCGATGAAGCTGAAATGGCATTTGCACTACATGGACCTCGGACTTTTTGACAAGGCTACCGCTACTTTCCATGTCTTGAAATATGGTCCCACATGAAGGTTGAGCCAAGCAATCTAACTGAGCTGCCCAATGACTGCTTTTAGGAAAGCCGTTTGACCGGTTTGGGTCGAGTGCTGCTGGACGCGAATTGATCGTAAGCGCGATTTTTCCTGCAACACTTCGGATCAGTGGCGAATTCGATAAGTCGGGAGATCAGCGCTGACCTTCCGGATTGCTGGCCGCCATCACCATATGCGCAGGAAATAGTCAGGTTCGCTGTTCGTCTCAGGCCGGCCAAGGGCGGTCGTCCGATTTGCGAGAGGGATATTCTCGATTTGTCGCTATAAACCATGTTTTCCTTCTACACTCACGGCTGGCCCTCGACCTGTTCTATCTGATGTCTTCCTGGATTTTCATGTCCGGTAGATCGGCGATGGCGGCAATACTCTGCAGGCCTGCCGGTTTACAGCGAGCATCGTTCTCCCGCTTAACGGGAGACCTTCCGACATAACGTGTGGACCTGTAGTTATGAATACCGGCGATGTGCAATTACGGGAAAAGCATGACAGATACCGGCGCCGCGCATCGCTTCTCACAGTCGTGGGGTCTTCATTTACAACGTTTGAACAGACCTTTCGGGTGACTTCCGGAGGAAGGGTTTCCGCAGCCTGCTAGACGCTGTCCGTCGCGCCGCAGCGGACGCTTTCGCTGGTGCGTAGCTTTAAAAATCCACTTGACCGACCAGCAGCCCGTGCTTTAATTATCTTGACCATCAATAGGGGTTGGAGATGAAATCCATCGGCGCGTTGGTTTGCCTGTTCGCGTTTTGCGTTGTCATGGGAATGCAAGCCATCGCGCAGAGTGGCGGTGCGAGTCTTGATGATAATGCATCGACCGTCCGACAATCGAGTAAGAAATCTCTTACGAAGGACAAGGACCGCATGACGAAGGATAGTATGACGAAGGATAGTATGTCGAAGGATAGTTACAGGGAATCTGCGGCAGGCACCTCGAGCACTCACATGGGCGGGTCAAAGCGCCGAGGGGGCGTTCCGTCGGAGTGCTGTGTCAAGCCGGGCGACACGCCCGATGGGGACCACAAGTGACAAGGCGCCGGTGGCGGGAAGTTGACGACCGCAATGTACGCGCGGAAGAGGATCGCAAGAGGCAACTCAAGCTGTTCGATGATCTGCAGGCAGATATTGATAAGCGCGACTTCGCCACTTCCGACAACTTCGACAAAGCCATCATGACCTACGCGTCGGGAGGGCTGGGATTTTCCCTGGTGCTATACAAAGACGTCATGCCTCATTCAATGTCAGGCATTCCTGTCGCACTGCAAATCTCGTGGGTGTTTTTCACGCTTGCCATACTGGCGATTGTGCTTTCCTATTTGATCACGCCAAAACTTCTTGATGACCAGCTCGAGCTTGGTGAAAGATGGTTATTGTGCTGCGACAAATCGGCAAACAGACCCAGCAAGTGGGAGCCCGCCGTCACATACACCGCCTATGCTGCCGGGGGGTTCTTCGTGGCAGCAGTCGCGTTGACCGTCTACGTGGCCATGTCGGGCAGTCTCCATTTCCCGGTTGCCAGTGCCACGCCGGGTACATCATGTGCGGCACCCACCATTCAGCACACTGTATCGAGCCCGCACAGACCCGCGGCCGCAGTCGCCGATAGCACGCCACCCGTGCCACAGCGGGTCAATCGTTGACTGGACTTGCACCCGTTAGACGTTGGACTTTCAACTTGACCGATGTTCGCCAAGCTGCGGCAGACGCGTTTGCAAATCCCTAGCCGAAGTCAATGGTCATCGCTCTGACCTGTTGATGGAGTCCGCTTCGCGATTTCTTTAACCCGCTCGTCCAACGTATAGGCCAATTGGATAAGGGTCAGGATTCAGTGCGAACCAACAAACAGCGGAAGTTTAGCGATTGCAAGAACTCTACTGCCGTGTCAGATTCGGTCGAGCCTCGACCGCGCGACCGACGGCAGTGGGTCGCCCGTACGCATCCGCTGACATGGAGCCCCGACATTCGGGGTCGCGACGCTCGGAACGACAGGGAAGTAAGTTGCATCTGCCTCACGAGCGGCGATGCCCTAACGCCGGCATCGGCCGAACTGCCGTCTGCGAGAAGCCAGCTTGAGTGACCGGACTACTCGGTTTCCCGCCGTTGAATCACTGACACCGCGACCGGCGGCAGTGGGTCGGGTACGGCCGACCACATCGGGCAGAGGTCGGCCCAGACCGTGTCAAAACGCGTAACGGCACAAACTCCGACGACACCTGCTCTCGCAACGAAGTGCGGATTATTGAATGCGGCATG
>NZ_JNFG01000081.1 GCF_000729995.1 Caballeronia sordidicola
TCCTGGAGGGGCTTGCGCCCAATGCGGTGGAGCATGAATTTCTCTATCAGCACGATGTGGGCATCACCCGGGTGAGGCGCTTGATGAAGCAGCGCGCTCAACAAGAACTCGATCAACTCAACGCCTTTGAGGCGGCTTCGACGAGTCCATCTCATGCGTGACGGCCAGCAATATACCAGTGCTGTGTCTTTACGCGGTCACCGTGTGCTGGTCACGGGTGGAGCACGAGGTCTAGGCGCTGCTTTCGTTACTGCGCTAGTCAGGGCGGGTGCGACGGTCGCGTTCGGAGATTTACTTGAAGCTGAGGGGCGTGCCCTGATTGAATCGCTGGGCGATGCTGGGGAATCGGCGCACTTTGTCCCACTAGACTTGGCAGATCCAAGCAGTGTGGAAAGTTTCGTTGCGGCGGGCGTCGAGCGGTTGGGTGCGGTCGATGGCTTGATCAATAACGCCGCCATCACGAACTCCGGCGGGGTCTCGGCGAATGATCTTTCGCTGACGACCTGGGACACAGTGATGAACGTCAACGTTCGAGGCACGTGGCTCGCGAGCATTGCGGCTATGCCGCATTTGCGTGATTCGGGGCGCGGAAGCATCGTGAACATCGCGTCTGACACAGCGCTATGGGGCGCACCAAACGTTCTTGCCTACGTGGCGAGCAAAGGCGCGGTCGTGTCCATGACTCGCTCGCTTGCGCGAGAGTTTGGAGTGTCGGGCGTAACGGTGAACGCCATCGCGCCAGGACTGACGGAGGTCGAAGCGACGCAATATGTCCCTGAGGAACGACATGAGTATTACAGGAAGGGTCGGGCGCTCACGCGGTCGCAGGTTCCCGATGACGTGGTCGGGCCCGTTCTTTTCTTGCTTTCAGACGCTGCACGCTTTGTGACAGGACAATTGTTGCCGGTAAACGGCGGCTTCGTTCTGAATTGACTAAACCTTTCTGAACTGATTACAGGAGTCACTAATGGCTGATATGGATAGTGAAATTCGGAGTGCAGAACAAAACACGAACGCCGGCCTCGACGAATTGATGAGTTCGCGAGTCGCGCTATTCAAGACTCGTAAGTATGACTGGGACGCTCTGAAGTTTCAGGCAGACTACGACCCGGCGTACCGTCGTGCGCAGATGCGTTACGTCGGTACGGGTGGCACGGGCGTCGCGAAGGATGTCAACACAGTACCCGCTGGATCGTTCACTTTCTCGACCATGGTCATTCCGGCGGGAAACATTGGACCGAGCCACCTTCACATCGACGTCGAGGAAATTTTCTTTGTTCTTCGCGGAAAGATGAAAGTCATCTGCGAAAAGGATGGCGAATCGTGGGAAACGGTCCTTGGCGAGCGAGATCTGATCTCTGTGCCGCCCGGTGTATATCGCACGGAAGTCAATATCGGGGAAGAGGACGCATTGATGTGCGTGATGCTTGGCTCGCCGAAGCCAATTACGCCGACTTACCCCCCGGATTCTCCGCTTGCAAAACTAAAGCGCTGACCCCACGGGACTGAGTGATGCCGATATCCCCAGTGAGTGCGCCTTTGCCCAGTTTCTTCGAAACGTTGGAGTCGTTTCCGTCAAGGCTCGCGCGGTCTTCAGCGGGAGCGGTCAGCTTTCGAGAAGCGGGCGCCGACAAATCGTTCCCCACGCCCGTGGTCTTGCTGCATGGGATCGGGTCGGGCGCTGCGTCGTGGGTGAATCAACTGGACACCCTAGGCCGGAGTCGGCACGTTCTGGCTTGGGATGCCCCAGGCTATGGAGAGTCCACGCCTGTCGGGCCGGCGTCTCCCATTGCGCAGGACTATGCGTTGGCACTTGCCGCTTGGTTGCATGCCGTGCACATCAGGCGTTGTGTGCTGGTGGGGCATTCGCTCGGAGCCATTATCGCGGGCGCATTCGCGGCTCTGCATCCGTCGAAAGTCGCCGGGTTGTTGCTGCTGTCCCCGGCGTCGGGGTATGGCGCTGCCAGCGCAGATCTGCGGGAGTCCAAGCGCGAAGCGCGCCTGTCGATGCTTGAAAAGCTTGGCCCGGAAGGACTTGCCGAACAGCGATCCTCAAACATGCTGTCGCGAGCGGCCAATGAGGAGGCACGGTTATTCGTACGTTGGAACATGTCGAGAATATTGCCGCACGGGTATCGGCAGGCTACGCATCTACTTGCGAATGCTGATCTGGTGTCAGATGTAGCTCGATTCTCGGGCCGGATCGCCGTCGCGGTTGGTAACGAAGATTCGATTACTCCGCCCACAGCATGTGAACGTATCGCGCGGGCTGCTCGTGTCGGGTTGCAGGTGGTACCAAATGCAGGCCATGCCGGCTACGTTGAATTGCCAGATGTCTACGCCAGTCTCATCGAAATTTTCTGTCTCAGTTGCGGGAGCTGTGGAGTAGTGAATTGACACGCGATGCTGCTAGCGCCGCCCGATTGATGAAAGGGAGTAGTGATGAGTGAGATGGTCCCCGGACTCGAGCGCGGCTTAAAGGTACTAACGGAATTCTCAGCCCGTGAACCGGTGCTGGGAGCGCCAGAATTGACCAAGCGCCTCGGGATTCCACGATCTACGGTCTTTCGACTTTTGCAGACATTGGAGTCGCTAGGATTTGTGGAGCGCGTCGACAAGGACAGGAACTACAGCCTGGGTCCATCGGTGCTGCAGCTCGGATACGGTTACCTGGCGTCGCTCGAAATTTCCCAAGTTGGTTTGCCCATTATTCAGTCACTTAGGGATACTACGGGGCTTGCCTGTCATATCGTGATACGCGATGAACGTCACATTGTTTTTGTCGCCAAGGCCCAGAGTCATCTGCCGGTATTTCGATCTGTGAAGGTGAACGTGGGTACTCGATTGCCGGCTCATGCGGCGACCCACGGACATGTGCTGATGGGGGATCTGGAACTTGACGAGCTGCGAGCGTTATATCCGGAGCGCTATTTACAACGTTTTACCCCTCTTACGCCCGCAACAGTAGAAGACTTGTATGAGCGGGTAAAGGAGGATCGCCAGCGTGGATATTCGATCGGTGAGTCGTCGTTTGAAAGCGGAATATCTGTAGTGTCGGCACCCGTTCGCGATCGTACGGGAAAAATCGTAGCGGTCACAACGGCAACGATTCCAAGAGCGAAGGTTGACGCGGCACTTCTTGAGAATGGGTTGATAGGCAAGGTAAAGAAAGCGGCGGATGACCTGTCTCGATGCCTGTTGCATCGACAGGAAGCATGTAGCAATTATTTGGAGCGCATGGAATTGCAATGATAAGCATTGATTTGTCTGGGCAGGTCGCGGTCGTCACGGGCGGGTCGTCGGGCATCGGATTGGCAACCGCGCGGTTGTTGTTGCGCGCCGGCGCCTCAGTGGCAATTTGCGGCCGAGATGAGGCGCGTCTGAGGGAGGTGGAGGGTTCGCTTGCTGATACCGGCAAGGAAGGTGAGAAGCCGCTACTGCTGGCGCAACGCTGTGATGTCCTGAGCGAAGAAGACGTGTCGGGTTTCGAGGCGACCGTGCGAGCGCGTTTTGGGCGCACGGACATGCTTGTCAACAACGCGGGGCAGGGTCGAGTGTCAACCTTTGCGAACACGAGTGACGAGGCGTGGCGTGAGGAACTCGAGCTCAAGTACTTTGGGGTGATTCGTCCGACGCGCGCTTTCTTGCCATTGCTTCGAGCTTCTCCGAATCCGTCCATTGTTTGCGTGAATTCGCTGCTCGCGATGCAGCCGGAACGGCACATGGTGGCGACATCGTCTGCTCGGGCCGGCTTGCTAAACCTTACCAAGTCTCTTGCCAACGAACTGGCGCCAGAACGCATCCGGGTCAATTCGATTCTTATCGGCATTGTGGAGTCTGGGCAATGGCGGCGGCGCTTCGAGTCGCAAGCAAAGCCAGGGCAAAGTTGGGAAGAGTGGACTGCGGCACTTGCCCGCGAGAAGAACATTCCGCTTGGTCGTTTCGGACGTCCGGAAGAGGCGGCACAGGCACTTTTTTATCTGTCTACGAGCCTGTCGTCCTACACGACGGGCAGTCACATCGAAGTTTCTGGAGGGGTTGCGCGACATGTCTAATAAAAC
>NZ_JNFG01000082.1 GCF_000729995.1 Caballeronia sordidicola
CTCGCACTGCGCGGTCGGCATCGACTGGGATAGGAATCCTAAGCGCCGCACGTGTCTACAAAACCTCATTCATTTCTCTATTGGAAACGTTCATGAAATCATTCATCTCCACCGTCGCTGCTGCTGCAACCCTCGCTACATTGGCTCTGGCTTCGACCGGTGCAAGCGCTGCTGACGGCACGATCACCTTCACCGGTGCAGTCACCGATACAACGTGCTCGATCGATACAAAAGTCGCTGGCGCTGCTGACAAGAACGTCACGCTGCCAACGGTGACGGACAGCACCCTGAGCGCAACGGGCGCATCGGCCGGCACGACCGCCGCCACCGATCTGACCTTCACGCTGAGCGGCTGCTCGACCGAAACGAAGGCCGTCGCGCGTTTCGAAAACGGCCCGACGATCGATCAGACCACGGGTTATCTGGCGAACCAGGCGTCCTCCGGTGCGAAAAACGTTCAGGTTCGTTTGCTCAACGCATCGCACATGCCCATCAACGTCGTAACGGGCGAAAACAACGATATGGCAGGCAATGGTGCTGCGATCGTTACAGGTGCTGCGAACCTGAAGTACTTCGCTGAGTACTACGCCACCGGCAAGGCGACAGCCGGCCCGGTCAACACCTCGGTCCAATACACGGTCGACTACCAGTAAGCCGTATCAGCAGGCATAAGCAGGCATCTGCGGGTGCAGGTGCCTGTTTTTTTACCGAAATTTCGAGATACGTTTTTCACGGAGATGCATCAATCATGAAGTCCCTTAGTCGAATTGCATGTGGTTTGGGTCTGGTTGCAGCCCTGTTCGCGGGAAGCGCGGGCGCAAGCGTGACCGTGGGCGGCACGCGGGTGGTGTATCCCCTTGAAAATCGTGAGGTGACGGTCAAGCTCACTAACGATCGCGCCGAGCCGTCGCTGGTTCAGGTCTGGATGGACAAGGGCAACGCCGATGCGAAGCCCGGTGAAGCGAGCGCGCCGTTCGTGCTGACGCCGCCGATCTTCCGCATGGACGCGAAGAAATCGCAGACGCTGCGCATGATGTACACGGGCGATGCGCTGCCGCAGGATCGCGAGTCGGTGTTCTGGCTGAACGTGCTCGACGTGCCGCCCAAGACCGCGAAGACCTCGGATACCTCGAGCACCAACACGCTGCAGTTTGCGTTTCGCACACGCATCAAGGTGTTTGCGCGTCCGAAGGGCTTGCCTGGCACGGCGGATGAAGCGGCTGGAAAGGTGACCTGGAAGCTCGTGCCCTCAGCGGACAACAAAGGTTACGACGTGAAGGTGACGAACCCGACGGCTTACTACGTGTCGTTCAGCAAGATCGACGTGGTGGGTGCCGGCCAGACCTACACGAACGACATTGGAGGAATGGTCGAGCCGCGCGGCACTGCGCAGTTTCCGGTGAAGAACCTCAAGGCAGTGCCGGCCAACGTGCACGTCAAGTACCAAGGCATCAGCGATTTCGGCGGCGCCCTACCGTTTGACGTACCGGTTAGCCCGTAAGACCTCACTGAAGACTTCGCCCCTCACCGGGGC
>NZ_JNFG01000083.1 GCF_000729995.1 Caballeronia sordidicola
GATCGGCATAGGGGACGGCCAAGAGGCCGTTCCCCTGCCACACCACCCGGCATGCGGGTCCGCACCGGGCGGTTCGAGAAGTTGAGGTTATGAGAGTCGAGGTACACCCAGCCGGTCGAAGTAAGCGATAGTGAGCACGCGTTTAATGGCGCGATCGCTGTTGCGCCACCAGCAGCGGTTATTCGCTGCCACGTGGCGTGCTGCCTCAGCGGACGCACCCAGCGCACGCAGTTCCCGGTAGATAGTCTGGCCGCGGCGCCAGTGTTTAAGCTGGATAGCCCGCAACCGGTGGCGCATCCATTCCTCCAGTGCCAACCACACACGTGGCGTTTGCGCCATCCTGAAGTACGCCTTCCAGCCCAACACGTAAGTCCGTAGCCGTTCCACCACCTCCTTCATGCTGCGCCCGCCAGATCGACGGGTCAGTTCACGAATGCGGCGCTTGAACGCCAGCAGCGGTTTGGCCGCCACCTTGCGCTTGACCACCCCGCCCGGAGCTACCCACAAGCTGTAGCCCAGAAACTTACGACCGAACACGCTCGCCACCGCGCTTTTGGCCTCGTTGACCCTCAAGCGCAGCCGGCCATACAGGCGTCGCAGCAACGCCATCACCCGCTCACCCGCGCGGCGGCTACGAACGTACACGTTCGCATCGTCAGCGTAGCGCACGAAGCAATGACCCCGCCGTTCCAATTCCCGATCCACCTCATCGAGCAGCACGTTGGCTAGCAACGGCGATAGCGGCCCGCCCTGTGGCGTCCCCTGATGCCGCTGCTGGACCACTCCGCCATCCATGATGCCGCTGTTCAAATACGCCCGGATCAGCCGGATGGCTCCGGCGTCACCAAGACGTTTCTGTAGGCGGTCGATCAGGATGTCGTGATTGACCCGGTCAAAGAACTTCTCCAGATCCACGTCCACCACAACCCGCAGCCCAGACTGCACGTGCGACTGCGCGGCTAACACCGCGTCGTGCGCACGCCGACCGGGCCGAAAGCCGTAGCTATGCTCGCTGAAGGTAGGGTCCAGAATCGGCTGCAACACCTGCAGCAGTGCCTGCTGGATCAGCCGATCCGTCACCGTCGGGATACCAAGCTCGCGCTCACCTCCGTCCGGTTTCGGGATCGTTACCCGCCGTACCGGACTCGGCCGGTACGTCCCCTTTAACAGTTGCTCGCGAATCTCGGGCCACGCCGTTACCAGGTGTCGGGAGGTCTGATCTATATCCAGACCGTCTACACCAGCAGCTCCTTTGTTTGCCCGTACCCGCTTAAACGCCCGCTTCAGGTTCTCTCTCGTCAGCACCGCTTCCAGCAGCGCCGACCCTATGTTCCCGGATTCATGTCGCGGGCAGCAAGCTTCGTCACTCACAGGTACACGCGCAGCTTCACCGCGCGCTACTCCCGCTTGCCCCGTTTGCACGGGCATCTGACGCAATGCCTGCCACATCGACATGACGCTGAACACTCCTTCTCGTTCGGCCCT
>NZ_JNFG01000084.1 GCF_000729995.1 Caballeronia sordidicola
TTTGAGGTCCGTGCGTCCCAGGAGTTGCCAGCCACCTGGCGACACCGCCGGATAAATGCCCGTCTGCTCCCCGCCGATACCCACCGACCCGGCCGGCACTTCCAGCCGTGGTTTGGGATGACGAGGCGCGTGCAGCGTGGGATCGAGGCCGCCGAGGTAGGCAAAGCCGGGCTGAAAGCCGAGGAAAAATACGATGTAATCGGCTTGCGTGTGGCGCTTCACGAGTTCATCGATGCTCAGGTCCAACTGCTTTGCGAGCGACGCAAGATCGGGTCCGTGAGCGCCGCCGTAGCGCACGGGAATTTCGATTTCGGTGGTGCCCACCTCGACTTCCGCTGCTTGCTCCCACGCGTTTTTCATTTGGCTGGCGAGGTCGGCGGGGTCGGCCTGGAGGGGATCGAAGACGAGCGTGAGGTTGTTCATGCCCGGCACGACTTCCACGACATGCGGCCACAGGCGCGCCGCGTCGGCGAGCGCCCACATTCGTCGCTGGCATTCAAGCGTGGCGGGTGGCGGCGCTTCGCATACAAGCGCGGTGTCGCCGAGTGGGTGAATTTTAGGTGGTGTCATGCTGGGTTTTGCCGGTAATCGAGCGCGCGCTTGAACGAAAGGCGAAAGACTAGTCGTCTCGACGCTAGCTCGGGAATGTACATTGTTAATAATTTATCGACAATTTATCAATAAGAATTTAGACATGGCGGTGAATTTCGTTCGATACGCTAAACTCGCCGACATATTGTTCTGTCTATATATCCATGACCCGTCATCCGACCAAGATCGTTTCGTCCGAGCATCTCGTCTCGGAAACGAGCGCCGAGTTGTCCGAGTTCGAATATGGCCTGATCATGGCCGGTAATGCTTTCAACCGCTGGATGGTTCGATGCATGTCCGCGGCGGGCGCGAAGGACATGACGGCGGTGGAAGTATCGCTGCTGCATCATGTGAGTCATCGGGACCGGAAGAAAAAGATTGCCGATATCTGCTTTGTTCTCAATATAGAGGACACGCACGTTGCCAGCTATGCCATTAAGAAGCTGATGGCGCGGGGCTATGTGAAGAGCGAAAAAGTGGGAAAGGAGGTGTTCTTTTCCGCAACGCCGGCGGGGCGGGAGTTGTGCGGGAAGTATCGGGAGGTGCGGGAGAATTGTTTGATCAGCACGTTGAAGGAGAGCGGACTGACCAATGAGCAGATAGGCGAGGCGGCGCAATTGCTGCGCAATGCATCGGGGCTCTACGATACGGCGGCGAGGGCAGCGGCTTCGCTATAGGGGTT
>NZ_JNFG01000085.1 GCF_000729995.1 Caballeronia sordidicola
GGCGCAGCAATTGCGCCACCGATGCAAACGGCACCGTGAACTCCTTGCTGCGGCCATCGGCTTCGGTGACCGTGACGACCAGATCGCCGCCGTAGCCGGTCGAATAGAGATCGGTGATTTCAAACGGACCCGGCGCGACGTTCGTTTCTTGCAACACCTGGCCGTTCTGGCGGATCGTCACGCGAGCGTTCGTCTCCGCCGTGCCGCGCACGACCGGTGCGTAACCGCGCATCGATTCAGGCAGCATGCGGTCGTCGGTGGCGAGTTGCACGCCGCGAAACGAGACGCCATCGAAGATCTCGCCGGTCGTGTTCGCATCGCCCACGGTGAGTTGCGAGCCTAGCTTTGTGATATCACGCTGCGCATAGGTCGCGATGTTGTCGAACTGCGTCTTCTGGCCGGTGCCGGCCGATATCGACGATTGGTGGCGGAAATGCCACGCGCCAATGTTCACGCCCGCGCTCAGGCCCAGGTAGCTTTGGCTCGAGCCGATGCCCGAGCCTTCCGTGTGACACGTGTTCGCGTTGTAGCTGATAAAGCCGCCGTTGACGCCCTGGTCCCACAACTCGGGCGACACGTAGCCACGCGCCGAGTTCTTCATGAACGCTTGCGGCACGCTCAACTCAAGCGTCTGCTGCGTGAAGTCGAAGTCGACCGTGGCACCCGGTACGATGCTGGCAATCTCATCGCAGGTTTCTGCCGTTGCAGCGCTAAGTCCGGCGGCTGCATCAGCCTTTACCAGATCCACGCCAGCGCGCTGCAACAGCGCACGGCTGAAACACGGCTTTGAGCCCAGCTTGCCGTCGGTTGAAACAAAGCGAATGTCTTCACGCGCCAGACGCATTCCATTCACGATCAGATCGACCGAATACGTCCCCGGTGTCACGGCGTTGCCGCGCGTGAAACGGCTCGTGTCGACCGCCGTGCCCCCGTCACCGCGCAGATACGTGTTGTCGAAACTGACTTCATCGACGGCGCCGGTCTGGGTTTGCGGCGTGATCGCGGCTGCGGCTGCGGCATCGGCCACGGCTTGAGGAATCGCACCACACGCCATCATCGAGAAAGCGATCGCGGCAAGCGGCTTCAAGCGCAGCCGGAATGCGACCGGGTACTGAGCATTGAATACGGTTTGAGCAGAGAGTTTCATGATTCAGCCTGCGATGATTGGGTCAATTCAGACGCGACTTGACCCATCGGGCTGTTCGGAACAGTCCGCTCGGTAAAACGCGTGTTGGGTGTTGGGGAAGGCGTCGGCTCGGTATGGCCCGCGACACCTTCAGTCGCCCCGGTGAGGGGCGAAGTCTTCAGTGAGGTCTTACGGGCTAACCGG
>NZ_JNFG01000086.1 GCF_000729995.1 Caballeronia sordidicola
GGTTCGCTTGCGAACCCATAGGCGAAGCCGAGCGGATCAGGAGGGGGTCAAGCGAACGGTTTTGTTTTCGCATTCTTCGCGGCCGATTTGCGGGCGTGCTCCTCAGTGCCTTGCGCATCTACGTAAGCACGCACCGTTTCCAGCGTGGCGCCGCCGACACTCCCGACAAAGTACGCTCGGCTCCAAAACAACGGCTTTCGGTAGAACGGCGCCAAGTGATCGGCAAACCGGTTTCGTGTGCGCCGCGCGCTCGCCGTCTTCAAGTTGTTAATCAGCACCGATATGTCTAGCGCCGGATGGATGTCGATCAGCAGGTGCACGTGATCCGGTTCGCCGCCAAATTCCAGCAACTGCAGCGCCACGCCGATAGGATCTCGCCGAACGCCGTTTCTAGGTATCCGAGCAGATCCGGCGACAACGTCTTGCGCCGGTACTTCGTCACAAAAACGATGTGTAGCTTAAGGCTATAAACGGCATGAGAACTTGACCTATTGGCATTTTCCACGCTTGCACCTTACCGGTTAATTCGTGCTAGCGCAGCAGCTATGGAACGTCGCAAAGTCACATTCAAGCTGTATCCGAGTGCTCGCGAGGCCGAACGCCTCACGGGCTGGATTCGCTTGCACTGTGAGCTCTACAACGCGGCGCTCGAGGAGCGCATCGACGCCTACCGCAAGTACGGCAAGTCGATCAGCTACTACGACCAGCAGAACGTGCTGCCCGAGATCAAGGCGGCTCGTCATGAGTTCGTCGAGTTGGGCTCGCATGCGCTGCAGCAGACGCTGCGCAAGCTGGACCTCGCGTTTCAGGCTTTCTTCCGGCGCGTCAAGGCCGGCCAGACACCCGGCTTCCCGAGGTTCAAGGCCAGCAAGCGCTTCTCAGGTTTCTGCTATCCCGATCCGGCTGGCTGGACGCTCATGCAGCACGGCGGCCGTGGTGCCACGCTGCGCATCGGTAGCGGCAAGCACGCCATGTCGATCCGCGCGCGTGGCCAGCATCGTTTCGGAGACGGCGCCAAGCCCAACGACCTGACGATCACGCGCAAGAATGGCGAGTGGTTTGCGTGCGTCACGCTGCGCGTATCGGAAGACGCGTGCGCCCGTGTCCGCACTGGCGATGTGCACCGCGGCGTGGACTTCGGCATCAACGATTGGGCCACGTTCGATAACGGCGAGACGATCGCCAATCCGCGATTCGTGCGCAACGAGATGCCACGCATGGCGGATCTGCAGCGGCAGCAGGCGCGCAAGAAACGCGGATCCATTCGATATAAGCGGGTTGGCAAGCAAGTCGCGAAGGTGCACGAGCGCATCGGGAACTTGCGCCGCGAGTTCCTCCACAAGACGACGACGCGCATGGTGAAGTCGTACGCCGTCATCGCGACGGAAGAACTGCGCGTGAACAACATGAGCCGTTCGGGCGCCGGCACGCAGGACAATCCCGGGCGGATGGTCAAGCAAAAGGCCGGCTTAAATCGCGAGATTCTGTCGGCCGGATTGAGCATGGCGCATAACATGCTCGCGTACAAAGCGGTAGAAGCTGGTACGCGACTGCACGTTTCAAACACGCGTCAATTAAAACCGTCGCAGCGCTGCGCCATGTGTTGGGAGATCGTGCCCAAGACGCTTGCGCAACGCATGCACGTGTGCACGCACTGCGCACACACGGCACAACGCGACCAAAACGCCGCGTCGGTCGTCCTGATCGATGCGCACACGCCTGGAACGGGCGTGGCGGCGAGACCGAAACCGCTG
>NZ_JNFG01000087.1 GCF_000729995.1 Caballeronia sordidicola
ATCCGGCATTGTTCAACCGGACCACTGCCCCATTTAACCGTCAGCGCACCCTGGTCTTCCAGTCCACGCGCAAATATTCTGCTGTCCTGACCGACCACACCCACGCTCTTGCCTTGTTCGTCTTCCACACTCGCTCCAAATGGCAACGCACCACCACCCAGTTTCGGCGCCTGAATCAATGCCGCCCGACCACTCACCGTCTCGTACTTCATCATCACTATAGAGCCTGCGCGCGGCGCCACCTGCGCTGATGTCGATTTAAATTCGACATCGGTGGACGTACCCTTCGGGTCGATATCCACTACGTTCATGCTGTACGGCGACAGGTACGGAATCACCGCGTAACCGCGTGAATCCACCTTCGTTCCCGGCGAACTCGTCACCATCGCACCGGCCGCAGCGGGTGCCTCTACAATGCCGATCGTGTCGCCCACAGTCTGCGATAACGTCACGCCACCCGGATGCGCGACCACCGAACCCTGCACGCCCGCCGACACCTGACGCGTTCCAGCGCCACCACTTGCCGATGCATTCAACGTCGCGTAAGGCGCACGATACGTCCCGCTCACCCCCGCATTGCCGTTGTTCGCCGACGTGCCCCCAGCGTTATACGTGCCATATCCGTTGTACGAGAACTGGTTCATTTCGCCAAGCGAACCACTCACGTTCGCCTGCATGTTCGTCGCGCCATCCGAGGTGTGCGACGCGTTCGTGGTCAGCATCGGCGCATGCGCCTTGTGGCCCAGCGGAATGGTCGTGCTCAGCATGAAGTCGTTCGATAGCTGACCGTCCATCGAACGCGTGCGGCCAGCCGTCAGGCTGTAGGTACCGTACTTGAACGCGTTGGTATAGCCGGCCTGGAACAGCGTGTCGTTACCACCGTGGTTCCAGTAGTTCTGCGACGAGCCCGTTACGAACATCGTGCCGTGATCACCGAGCTTTTGATTGATCGATACCTGCATGCGATTACGCTGCCGGTAAATCGCGTTGATATCGCCACCATGGTCTGCGATATCGCGCACCATCGCCGCGTCGTTCAGGTTCATGTAACCCGCCGTCGAGAAGCGATACGCCGCCACCGCGATATTCGTGTCCGTTGCCGCGATGAACTTGCTGTAACCCACGCGCAAGCTCGTGCCGTGCATCGACTGTGCGTTCGGGATGCTGGTTACCGCGCCCGTGACGTCCATCGAGAACGCGCCAATGCCCGTGTTCAACGCCCCGCCCACGTTCATTGCGCCATATCCCGTCGATGCCACCACGCCGCCATAAGCGGTGACGGTGTTCGTCAGACCGCGCTGGATCGTGAACTGGCCGAAGACGGGCTTCGTATCGAGCGAATCGTTGCGCAGTTGACCAGCGGTTGCGCTGAAACGCGTGACGCCCGGGCGCAGCAATTGCGCCACCGATGCAAACGGCACCGTGAACTCCTTGCTGCGGCCATCGGCTTCGGTGACCGTGACGACCAGATCGCC
>NZ_JNFG01000088.1 GCF_000729995.1 Caballeronia sordidicola
CTTCAGGCGTTTTGCATCATCCGATCGTATCTGGCTACCCTGCGCAAACAACGTCGCCCGCTCATGGCCGCGCTCGCTCTCAGCTTCGCTGGACACGTTCCCTCGCCTTTAGCTGCTGACTAGTTACGTCCAAAGCGACAAAGAAACGAAGCAAAGAAAGCGCTTTCAGAACGAGGGCTCGTAAGTTGACCTAGCGTGCAGTTTCCAAGTTTTTGGCACCCCAAAAGCACGGTGCTTGCCAGAACCACCGATGTTTGAACCCCTCCTTCTCACGAATTCTTACACGCACACGCTTCGCCCCGTACGCTCTCGGGCAAGCACTATTGCCAAGGAACCCGCACCGCCTCACGCGCTTTTTGCGGCTCCATTTTTTGTTGGTTGGTTGTGTTGTCAGCGCTGCTATCTTCTTGGAACGAAGCCCACTCCCTAAGTTCTTGATAGGTGGATTGCGGGCTGTGCGCGGATGTCGTCGTGGACTACATCAAGGCCGGATGTATTTTGACGCCTTCTTTTTTGGTGGGCGTTTAAATTGGTCTGAACGTTATTTTTGTCGGCTACGGCCTCACACATTTTGGCAACCTCGTTTCGTGGTGCGTTGCCGACGTAGTTCGGCATGCGTACAAATTCGAAGGATGGTTGTTCGCGGATAGCGCGGGGTGTCCCTTTGGCAGGTTCAGTCACTGGTGGCGAAGCGTGTGGGTATCCGTGTTCGGAGAAAGAGGGTTTCACACATCCGTCGCTCTTGCGAGCACCGTGCTTTTGGGGTGCCAAAAACGTGGAAACTGCACGCTAGGTCAACTTACGAGCCCGCGTTCTGAAAGCGTTTTCTTTGCTTCGTTTCTTTGTCGCTTTGGACAAAGAAATGACGTGCCGCCACGCACAGTGGCTAATAGTGATAAAGAAAATAGCTAACTCAAGCAGACCACTAACACTGAAAGCAGCAACCCAGCATCGACTCCGACCGCTAACCCTGGAACCTAGCAACCCGGCATAGACCCCGACCGCTAACGCCAGAACCTAGCAC
>NZ_JNFG01000089.1 GCF_000729995.1 Caballeronia sordidicola
GGCGCAGCAATTGCGCCACCGATGCAAACGGCACCGTGAACTCCTTGCTGCGGCCATCGGCTTCGGTGACCGTGACGACCAGATCGCCGCCGTAGCCGGTCGAATAGAGATCGGTGATTTCAAACGGCCCCGGAGCCACGTTCGTTTCTTGCAACACCTGGCCGTTCTGGCGGATCGTCACGCGTGCATTCGTCTCCGCCGTGCCGCGCACGACCGGTGCGTAACCGCGCATCGATTCAGGCAGCATGCGGTCGTCGGTGGCCAGTTGCACGCCGCGAAACGAGACGCCATCGAAGATCTCGCCGGTCGTGTTCGCATCGCCCACGGTGAGTTGCGAGCCCAGCCGAGTGATATCACGCTGCGCATAGGTCGCAATGTTGTCGAACTGCGTCTTCTGGCCGGTGCCGGCCGATATCGACGATTGATGGCGGAGATGCCAGGCCCCGATGTTCAAACCGGCGCTCAGGCCCAGGTAGCTTTGGCTCGAACCGATGCCCGAGCCTTCCGTGTGATACGTGTTCGCGTTGTAGCTGATAAAACCACCGTTGACGCCCTGGTCCCAAAGCTCCGGCGACACGTACCCACGCGCCGAGTTCTTCATGAACGCCTGCGGCACGCTTAACTCCAGCGTTTGCTGCGTGAAGTCGAAGTCGACCGTTGCGCCCGGTACAACGCTGGCAATCTCATCGCAGGTGTCCGCCGTTGCAGCGCTACGTCCCGCGGCTGCATCAGCCTTTGCCAGATCCACGCCAGCGCGCTGCAACAGCGCACGGCTGAAGCACGGCTTTGAGCCCAGCTTGCCGTCGGGCGTTGCAAAGCGAATGTCTTCACGCGCCAGACGCGTTCCATTCACGATCAGGTCGACCGAATAGGTTCCTGGCGTCACGGCGTTGCCGCGCGTGAAACGGCTCGTGTCGACCGCCGTGCCGCCGTCACCGCGCAGATACATATTGTCGAAACTGACTTCATCGACGGCGCCGGTCTGGGTTTGCGGCGTGATCGCGGCATCGGCTGCGGCTTGAGGAATCGCACCACACGCCATCATCGAGAAAGCGATCGCAGCAAGCGGCTTCAGGCGCAGCCGGAATGCGACCGGGTACTGAGCATTGAATACGGTTTGAGCAGAGAGTTTCATGATTCAGCCTGCGATGATTGGGTCAATTCAGACGCGACTTGACCCATCGGGCTGTTCGGGACAGTCCGCTCGGTAAAACGCGTGTTGAGTGTTGGAGAAGGCGTCGGCTCGGTATGGCCCGCGACACCTTCAGTCGCCCCGGTGAGGGGCGAAGTCTTCAGTGAGGTCTTACGGGCTAACCGGT
>NZ_JNFG01000090.1 GCF_000729995.1 Caballeronia sordidicola
ATAGTCGGACCTGCAAAATTCAGTTTGCTTGATGCACGACGCCGATAGGGAATTTTGTCGGAGCAGGAAGGCTAAGCGGCCGGAAGCGTTCCCGGTGCGCAAACAGCGGATGCGATGGCACATTGACGATCCAATGCAGCGAGGCAAGCATAAAAAAGATGGGCCCCAGACCCAGGCGAACAATCGCACGCAACAACCACCGCAAGTTGTAGCCCGTGGCGCACAGCACAGCATGCAGCGCATCGCCGGTTTGCCCTTTGAGCCAGCAACGACGCATACCGTGGTCGTGCTTCACATGGCCGATGATCGGTTCAATCGCTTGGCGTCGCTTGAGCCAACGTCGCTGCATGCTGGTCAGTGTCTTGTGTTTGCCGCGATGAATCAGGTGTACTGATGATACTTCCACGTCGACGCCGCGAAACCCGAGATCGACCAATACGGTCTTGGGCTGCGGTGTACCGGGCAGATCCTGCAACAGGATGGAGCTCTGTTCGAGTTGCTCGGCCAGCGTATGGCCGTCATAAGGGTTGCCGGGGAATGCCCGGGCACCGACGATCAATCCTTGTTTCTCCGTGATCGCGAGGCTCACCTTGACGCCGAACTCGTAGGGCTGGCGTGCCTTTCCTTTCCCGATGCATTCAACTTCAGGCGCATGCAGTGCGTAGAGTTTGTTCTTGTCCTTTGGACGTTGGCGGCAAATGCGCCAGGCCCGCTCAAGCCAGACGCGCAGTTGTGCCTGCCGTTCGTCCGAAGCTGCGGACAGCTTGCGTTCGATATCGCGCAGCAACCGTCCCAAGACTGTGCGCTGACGTTTGAGTACACGACGCAGGCGCTTGAACTGCTTCGCATGGGCATAGCCGCCTGCGCGGCGCCGCAGCCGCTTGCCTTCGCGCGCGTACGTTTGCTTCAGCCCCAACCCTGCGCGTTGCGCCAACTGAACGAGTCTGGCCCGCGCCACCTCCAGCAGACGGCTGTCGGTCGGATACGCAATCGCCTTCTCTTGCACCGTGGTGTCGACAATTACGCGCTCGAATTCGACCGGCGTCACCGCCTTCATCTGCACCGCAGCCGCGATCGTCGCCGCGAGCAACTCCTCGACACCGGCTTCGCCCAGCGCCTGCCGAAAGCGCACCAGGTTGGTCGGGTCGCACGGCAGACGCGGCTGGAAATACTCCTCGCCACAGAAGAACTGGAAGTACACGTCCTGCGCCCAGCGCTCGCACACGGTTTCGTCACTCTCGTTGTAGGCGTGCTTCAGGTACAGCAGACCCACCATCAGCCGCATAGGCAAGCGCGGACGTCCAGCCGCACTGACGCCACCGGCAAATTCCAGCGAGTTCGAGCCAAACAGGTCAACCCTTTCGCTTACCCGTCCATCGCGTGAGCGTCGCTCGAACAGGGGACCAAGCGTCGCTTCGATTGAAGCCCACGACATCTTCGTTGCCAACACGGCAAGCGGGTGACGCAAATCAATCATCGCGTCCAGACGGCTACGAAAGAAATCAGGCGTGCTCATTGGCGACCACTCCAAAACTCCCAGAATCTTTATCAGATCGATATTCGTTCTGGGAGTTCTATTGCCCTCCAACAAACTGCATCGCCA
>NZ_JNFG01000091.1 GCF_000729995.1 Caballeronia sordidicola
CGGGCTTGAAGACAACCTCTACTATCGCCAGGGGCAATTGGCGCGCAATGTCGAACTCGTTGAGCGGACCGTGCGCATTCTGCGCGAAATGGATTATGAGATCGCGACGCCGACTGAAGCGCGCCAGATGATGGGGTTGCCCCGTACCGATACGACCGCTCGCCCGCATTTCTCCGTGGCGTGACATAAAACGCTCGGTTCCGCGAGCTTCAGTTGGCGGCAGTTTGTCTTTTTGACAAGTTGACCGCCAGTGCAGGCTACTTATAAGTGAATGACTATGCGCCCTTGCAGCTCTACACCTTCTCGCGCCTTTTTTGATCATTTCATGCGATAACGGCCCAATGATCGGTGTCATCCGTTGACGGGTGCAGGTAGTTGTGGCCGTCCACTTTATGCCAAATCTGACCCGTTCGTCGTGACGCCACGTCCGTCTCCTGTTGTTTGAGACACTATGCCGATGGATCCCGTATCCTCATAGGCCTGTCTCATAGCAACACGAGAGATCCGCGTCCCTTTTCTCTACTGCCGAACCAGTTTTTCGAAATCTCTCCAACATAGCGAACTTCACCTTCGTTCGCGTCGGCGATGCCGCCCACCACGGCATCCAGATCTGCGCCGTCGAGCACCACCACGGGCGCCTTGCCGCCGAGCTCGAATAAGGCCGGTTCCAGATGCTGCGCGAGATGCGGCGTCACCAATAGCGGCAGGCCTCACTAAGGTGCAGCGGATTTCAACTAGCTAGGGCGGCCGGACGGTCCCAATGACAGTCCGGCTTGTTACAACCGGCATTGTTGCTGATCACCCATTTCGTGTTTCCGGGTCTGACGTGTGGGAGCGAAGAACGCTGCCGCCCAGCAAGTTACGCTACTGAGAACTGCGGACGTACCGGTGTGTCGGTACGAGGCAGGCCCATCAACTGGCGCGCTTCAGTCGGCGTCGCGATCTCATAATCCATTTCGCGCAGAATGCGCACGGTCCGCTCAACGAGTTCGACATTGCGCGCC
>NZ_JNFG01000092.1 GCF_000729995.1 Caballeronia sordidicola
AGCAAGGCGACAAAGGTGGCGAGCTTCATCCATTGCATGGCGAAAATGGAGGCCCAGCCGTCATACGAAAAATCACGCGCGCCGAAGAACCAGAACAGCAGCACCAGCGTGTAGAGAGCCATCACAATGGCGGTAACGCGTTGCGCCAGCCAGTCGCGCAAACCGTAGTGCGCGCCAACGACGAGGCGCTTGGGACCGATTCGATTCTTAGCGGTCATTTTTTTGACACCCTAAAGAAGAGTTGGCGGGCAAAGACGATCACGCGGAGCGGCGACACGACGAACACGACCGTCAAAGTCAAAGCTTGGTGTAATGTTATGGCTCAAGAGAACCTTCCTGGCCGCTGGCTAGCAAACAACTAAAAGCCTAAAGCAGCGCAAACGAACAGGTGCAACTTCCAGAGCCCGGCTGCAACGAAACACGCTCAAGCGCGGATTTCAACCGGCCCTCGCCTCTCACGTTTCCTGATAAAAATGTTGCTTACGCGGCGAGCATGAGCCTGCCGAATTCCCGACCGGGCAACCTCGGTGAAAGCATGCATTGCGCTCAAGGCGTAAGCATCGTGTCGTCGGATGAAAAGGTTTGGACCGGCGCTTTCGCGGGCACCATCAAAGCAACGGGATCAGAAACGAAAGCAATCGTCGCCGCCCCCAAGGCTGGTTGTACTCAGGCGGCACTTTGAACGCAATCCTACACCTTGGAGAAATTGAGCGCCTGATGGCAACAGTGCCCGGCGGATTCAACTGGTGGTCGCAACACCTATAACTTCTGCAAGTTTATCGGCGGGCGTCATAAAGTCGAGGGTTTTACGTGGTCTTCCATTCGGAAGTGCGGCGACCTTGTTCAACTCGGCTTGTGAATAACCATCCAGGCGTGTGCCTTTAGGGAAGTACTGACGTAGCAGGCCGTTCGT
>NZ_JNFG01000093.1 GCF_000729995.1 Caballeronia sordidicola
TCACCACCGTTGGATGCCGGGAGGGCGAGGTGGTCGAACGCAATCAGATGCTGATCGAACTTCAACCTGTCACAGGAGAGGATTCTTGAGCGACTTACCAAAATTCGTCACCTTCCACGAGGAAGGTCCCCGAGAAGGTTTCCAGATCGAAAAGCGGCTCTACTCCGTGCAAGATCGAGTCGAGCTCGTCGACGCACTGGCGCGCTCCGGGTTAAGCCAGGTCCAGGTCGGATCCTTTGTAAGCGCGAAGGCAGTGCCGACGATGGCCGATATCGACCAGGTCTTCGCTGGCATCACCAGGCAGGAAGGTGTTCGTTACACGGCGCTGTGGCTAAATGAGGCGGGATTTCGAAAGGCACAGGCCACCGCGCAAGTCGACATCAGTGCCTACCTGATGTTCTACACCACCGATGCATTGAGCCAGCGCAACAACAACTGCACCGCGCAGGAAATGCGCGAGCGGCAGGAGAAATGGATTTCGCTCTACAAGGACGCGGGGGCGCCGATTGAGTCCGCATACATCGTGACCGCGTTCGGATGCAACCTGCAGGGTGAAGTGCCGATCGCCGATACCGTTGCCGCTGCGCGCCACATCATCAAGCTTGCGCGCGAGCACGAGTTTCCAATCCCTCGAATCATGCTTGCGGATACTGTTGGTTGGGCCGACCCTGAAGACGTCAAGCGGCGCGTCGGCGCGGTCCGGGAGTTGGCCCCCGACGTCAGCATCGGTCTTCACCTGCACGATACTCGCGGCATGGGTGCGGCGAATGTGTACGCCGCATTGCAGATGGGCGTCGACATGTTCGACAGCTCAATCGCGGGCCTCGGAGGTTGTCCTTTCGCCGCTCACGCCAATGTTCACGGAGCGGGCAACGTGAGCACAGAGGACATGGTTCACATGTGCCACGAAATGGGCATCGAGACAGGCATCGATCTCGACGCTCTGCTCGAGGCGGCACAAGTCGCGGAGCGCGTGTTTGACCGGCCGCTT
>NZ_JNFG01000094.1 GCF_000729995.1 Caballeronia sordidicola
TAGCGCGTCGCATCACGCGATGGGTGCGCAAATGCTCCATCAGCTCTTTTTTAAGGACGCCCCGGGCTTGTACATACAGGCTTCGGTAGATCGTTTCGTGTGATAGTTGCATGAGCTTATTGACTGGGAACTGCCGTTTGAGCCAGCCCGATATCTGCGCAGGTGCCCATTGTTGTTTGAGCTTACTCGCCACGAGCATGCGTAGTCGCGCCCGGTTTGAAAGGGCACACGCTTTGGGCCGTAGCGCGCTCTTCCAGGCATTGGCGTCGGCCTGTTGGGCGCGGTACTTTATCGGGCCGCCGTTGCGTTCGATCTCCCGGCTGATCGTCGATGGCGCTCGGTTCAGGCTCGCTGCAATGCGGTTTGAAGACCAGTTTGCGCTCAGCCCACGCGAGATCGCTTCGCGCTCCTCGGGCGTCAGTGCACGTGGCGAGCGCTTTCTTGGCGGCGGTGCGATCCCACCGCGCTTAGCAAGCATCCGATGCACCGAGCCCACTTCACGCTCCAGCGCCCGACTAATCTCGCTGACAGACTCCGCTGCGCGCCAGCGCTTCCAAATCTCCCCCTTCTGGGTCGACGTCAACCACGGTTTTGCTTGTCGTTTCATAGCCTCATCCTCCGATTTCCGTATTGGAACAGAGGTGTTGCATCGACCAGTTGAATCCGCCCGTCATTTCTTTGTCCAAAGCGACGTAACTAGTCAGCACTTGTAAACTGCTGCGAAGCTCGGCATGATTCGGAGATGACATTTGTGCCCAACCTTAAAAATCTGACGGA
>NZ_JNFG01000095.1 GCF_000729995.1 Caballeronia sordidicola
CCGTCTTGATGGCGTTGAAATGCTCGTCGCCATCGTCGATGAGCGTCAGCGCCTGGCGCGCGAAGCTGCGCGAGCTGTTGACCATGCCGCCCCAGAGGGTGCGTGCTTCCCACCAGCGCTGATAGGCACTGGTGTTGCGAAAGCTGGTCAGCACTATCAGCGCCGAGCCGATCAGGGTCAGGGGGATGTTGGGCAGCTGCGCCCGTTGGTCGACGAAGATCATGTAGTCGACGGTGACGGCGATATCCCACAGCAGCAGCCAGAAAACCGACCAGCCGACGTAGCTGAAGGTTTGCCGAAGGAATGTCAGTTTGCGTTCGAAAAAACCCAAGGTGATAGTCCTTAGCGCGTGAAAGGAAGGATGCAGCCATAGGAACCTGGGGTCGGGGACAGGTTCAAGGCAAGCGTCTAGAGCGCGGATCGCCACCCATTTCACGCAATTGGCCGGTGGCCATTCCGTTTCCGGATATGAAGAGGACGTCGGTTGCTGGCTGCCAACCTCCGGCTCGCAACTCGTACTTGGGGGCCCTATCGGCCGTGGATATCGGCACGTTCACCGAACATCCGCTTTCGGGTGCGGGCCGACAGACACCATGCCCTTCCGGAGCACTGCCATGACCGCCACCCCGCGCGTTCGTCTGGATGTCTGGAGCGATTACGTCTGTCCGTTCTGCTACCTGGAGCTGCCCCAGCTGGCGCGTCTGCAGGAGGAATTCGGCG
>NZ_JNFG01000096.1 GCF_000729995.1 Caballeronia sordidicola
GGCCCAGAGTGTGTCAAAACGCTTTTTTGAAGAGCTAAAATCTCTCATCCGGTAACGGGGGTGAGCGAGATGAAACGGTTTGTTCAAGGCGACAATCGTACGCAAAGCTTTCTTCTTCCCGAAGCACTCGACGACTACGTGACGGACACCAACCCTGTTCGCGTAGTCGATGTCTTTGTAGATGAGCTTGATCTTCAGAAGCTTGGGTTTGAAGGCGTCGAACCAGCACTTACCGGCCGGCCTTCATATCACCCCGAGGTGATGCTTAAGATCTACATCTACGGTTACCTGAACCGTATTCAGTCCAGTCGTCGCCTTGAGCGCGAGGCCCAGCGCAACATTGAATTGATGTGGCTCACGGGCCGCTTGGCACCGGACTTTAAGACCATTGCGCGGTTTCGCAAAGACAACGGCAAAGCGATCCGCAGCGTCTGCCGTCAGTTCGTCATGCTATGCCAACGCCTGGACCTGTTCGCCGAAGCGCTCGTTGCGATAGACGGGAGCAAATTTAAGGCAGTGAACCATCGCGACCGCAACTTCACGAGCGCAAAACTGGAGCGGCGCATGCGGGATATCGAGGCAAGCATCACCCGTTATCTTGTGCAAATGGACACCGCCGATCGCCAAGAACCCACTATCGCGAAGGCGAAGACGGAGCGGCTGCAAGACAAGATCGCGGCTCTCAAAGAGCAAATGCAAATCCTCAAGCAAGTCGAAGTTCAACTCAACGCGGCTCCCGACAAGCAAGTGTCGCTCACGGACCCGGACGCGCGTTCGATGAAGACGCGGGGGACAGGCGTCGTCGGCTACAACGTCCAGGTAGCGGTCGATGCGAAGCACCATTTGATTGTCGCGCACGAGGTAACCAACAACGGTATTGATCGAGAGCAACTCACGTCTATGGCGAAACTCGCGCGTACGGAAATGGGCGTTGAGAAACTCACGGCAGTTGCGGACAGAGGCTATTACAAAAGCGAAGAGATACTCGCGTGTCACCAAGCTGGCATTACCGTGTTCGTTCCGAAGACGGTGACGTCGAGCGCGACGGCTCACGGTCGCTTCAGCAAAGACGATTTCATTTACAACGCCGAGGCGAACGAGTATCGCTGCCCAGCGGGAGAGCGTCTCATATGGCGCTACGTGACGATGGAGCGCGAGCTAAAGTTGAACCGTTACTGGAGTTCGAACTGCCAACAGTGTTCGTTAAAGGACAAGTGCACGCCGAGCATACAACGCCGGGTGACACGCTGGGAACACGAAGGGGTTCTCGAGGAGATGCAAATCCGTCTTGACCACAGCCCCGAGATGATGCGTATCCGAAGACAAACCGTCGAGCATCCGTTTGGCACAATCAAGGCTTGGATGGGAGCCACGCATTTCTTAACACGAACGATCGAGCGAGTCAGCACCGAGATGAGCCTGCACGTGCTTGCGTACAACATGAAGCGAGTCATTAAGTTACTCGGGTCAGAAACGGTCATGAAAGCGATGCAGACATAGGCCTGCGTGCAACCAACCGGGGACTTGACCACATCCTCTTTGATGAAATTGATGTTCCACATGCCGCATTCAATAATCCGCACTTCGTTGCGAGAGCAGGTGTCGTC
>NZ_JNFG01000097.1 GCF_000729995.1 Caballeronia sordidicola
GTTTGCGCTTCAGGCCATCCGAGGACGGTGGCTTGCTCGAGTTGTGGCTGTCCTTGCCCAGCTTCGCTTCAATCTCGTTCAGACGCCTCACCAAATCAATGATGAGCGCGTCTTTCTGCTCGTCCGTCAGATTTTTAAGGTTGGGCACAAATGTCATCTCCGAATCATGCCGAGCTTCGCAGCAGTTTACAAGTGCTGACTAGTTACGTCCAAAGCGACAAAGAAACGAAGCAAAGAAAGCGCTTTCAGAACGAGGGCTCGTAAGTTGACCCAGCGTGCAGTTTCCACGTTTTTGGCACCCCAAAAGCACGGTGCTCGCCAGAGCGACGGATGTGTGAACCCCTCTTTCTCCGAACACGGATACCCACACGCTTCGCCACCAGTGACTGAACCTGCCCAAGGTTCACCCCGCGCTATCCGCGGACAACCACCCACCGAATTTGTACGCACATCGAACCACGTCGCCAACCCGCCTCGAAACGCGGCCGCACGATGGGTAAGGCATACCCCAAAAATAGAGGTGCAGATCAAGCAACCAGTCGATCAAGACGTGAAGCAATAAAGACGCGTGAGGCCGTGTGGGTTTCCTTGGCACTTGTGCTTGCCCGAGAGCGTACGGGGCGAAGCGTGTGCGTGTAAGAATTCGCGAGAAGGAGGGGTTCACACATCCGTCGTTCTGGCGAGCACCGTGCTTTTGGGGTGCCAAAAACGCGGAAACTGCACGCTAGGTCAACTTATGAGCCCTCGTTCTGAAAGCGTTTTCTTTGCTTCGTTTCTTTGTCGCTTTGGACAAAGAAATGACGTGCCGCCACGCACAGTGGCTAAT
>NZ_JNFG01000098.1 GCF_000729995.1 Caballeronia sordidicola
GTGGCGCTTTATCGCCGACCATCGCGTCCCATTTGACAATAACCAAGCCGAACGCGATATCAGAATGCCCAAGCTCAAACAAAAGGTGTCGGGGTGCTTCCGCACCGCGCGCGGACTTCAGGCGTTTTGCATCATCCGATCGTATCTGGCTACCCTGCGCAAACAACGTCGCCCGCTCATGGCCGCGCTCGCTCTCAGCTTCGCTGGACACGTTCCCTCGCCTTTAGCTGCTGACTAGTTACCTTTGGACAAAGAAATGACGGGCGGATTCAACTGGTCGATGCAACACCTCTGTTCCAATACGGAAATCGGAGGATGAGGCTATGAAACGACAAGCAAAACCGTGGTTGACGTCGACCCAGAAGGGGGAGATTTGGAAGCGCTGGCGCGCAGCGGAGTCTGTCAGCGAGATTAGTCGGGCGCTGGAGCGTGAAGTGGGCTCGGTGCATCGGATGCTTGCTAAGCGCGGTGGGATCGCACCGCCGCCAAGAAAGCGCTCGCCACGTGCACTGACGCCCGAGGAGCGCGAAGCGATCTCGCGTGGGCTGAGCGCAAACTGGTCTTCAAACCGCATTGCAGCGAGCCTGAACCGAGCGCCATCGACGATCAGCCGGGAGATCGAACGCAACGGCGGCCCGATAAAGTACCGCGCCCAACAGGCCGACGCCAATGCCTGGAAGAGCGCGCTACGGCCCAAAGCGTGTGCCCTTTCAAACCGGGCGCGACTACGCATGCTCGTGGCGAGTAAGCTCAAACAACAATGGGCACCTGCGCAGATATCGGGCTGGCTCAAACGGCAGTTCCCAGTCAATAAGCTCATGCAACTATCACACGAAACGATCTACCGAAGCCTGTATGTACAAGCCCGGGGCGTCCTTAAAAAAGAGCTGA
>NZ_JNFG01000099.1 GCF_000729995.1 Caballeronia sordidicola
GGTCTATGCAGAGATGCTAGGTTCCTGTGTTAGCGGTCGGGGTTGGTACCGGGTTGCCAGGTTCCTGCGTTAGCGGTCTTAGTCATTGCCGGGTTGTTGCTGCTTAAGTTAGTGCTTTGCTTAGGTTTGCTAATTTCTTTATCACTGTTAGCCACTGTGCGTGGCGGCACGTCATTTCTTTGTCCAAAGCGACAAAGAAACGAAGCAAAGAAAACGCTTTCAGAACGAGGGCCCATAAGTTGACCTAGCGTGCAGTTTCCATGTTTTTGGCACCCCAAAAGCACGGTGCTCGCCAGAACCACCGATGTGTGAACCCCTCTTTCTCCGAACACGGATACCCACACGCTTCGCCACCAGTGACTGAACCTGCCCAAAGTGCACCCCGCGCTATCCGCGTAAACCCATTCACCGAATTTGTACGCATGCCGAACCAAGTCGCCAACCCGCTAAGAAACAAAGCCCTTAGAATGCGTGAGGCCGTACCGCACGAATAACACTGTGAGTCGCACAATTAACCCACCAAAATATATAGCGGTATGCGTCGGGTCGTGTGACCAGCGAAAATAACTGCGCTGATTATTCGGCAGCACAGACTACTAAACCAATCTACAAAAAATGGAGCCGTAAATACGCGTGGGGCCGTATGGGTTCCTTGGCACTCGTGCTTGCCCGAGAGCGTACGGGGCGAAGCGTGTGCGTGTAAGAATTCGCGAGAAGGAGGGGTTCACACATC
>NZ_JNFG01000100.1 GCF_000729995.1 Caballeronia sordidicola
GGCCTGCGAAGCCAGTGCCCGGAAGCCCACTGCCGTGGTGTTAGTATCGGTCGCCTGCGCATTCGAACCGATCGCCGTTGCGCCATCCTTGGTTGCTTGCGCGCACAGGCCGGAACCGGTGGCATCGACGCCGTTGACGCTGGTGCAGGTTGCCGCCGTCACGCTGTTGATCGCGGTACCGCTGGTGCCGCGAGTCTGCACCGTACCGTTGCCGTTGGAGCCGCCGATGGTGGTGCCGCCCAGCGTGCCGCCGTTGGCCGTGGCGTTCTTAGAGGCATCCACCAGCGATGTCAGGGTGGTCGAGAGCGAATTGGCGCCGTTGGTGATGTTGCTCAGGCCAGAAGAAAGCGAGCTCACCTGGCTCAAGCCGGTCGACAACGATGAAATGCCAGTCGACAGCGAGGCAATGCCGGTCGAGGAAGAACTCGACAAGGAGGTCACGCTACTGGTCGTGGTCGAGAGGCCGGTCGACAGCGAATTGACGTTCGAGGTATTGCTCGACAAACCGGTTGACAGCGAATTGATGCTGCTGGTGTTGCTAGACAAGCCGCTCGAAGTCGACGTTGAGAGCGAATTGACGCTGCTGTTGGTCGAGCTCAGGCCGGTCGACAGCGAAGCCACGCCGGTAGAGGTTGCCGTCGAGAGCGAATTCAGCTGGCTGACGTTGATCGCATCAGTGTTCTGCG
>NZ_JNFG01000101.1 GCF_000729995.1 Caballeronia sordidicola
GACAGTCCGCTGGCGTGGGCGAACTGAACAGGAGCAATGGCATGACGATTCTAGGCATTGAGCAAATCAAATATGGCGTGACGGATCTGGCGACCTGCAGATCTTTCTTTAAGGACTGGGGTTTGACTGAGGTGGCGCACGACGAGCGGGAGGTCCGCTTCGAGTCGCTCAACGGCTGCACGGTGATCGCGGTGGAGTCGAACGACACGTCTTTGCCTCCGGCGTTCGAGGAAGGATCGACGTTGCGTGAAGTGACCTGGGGCGTGGCGAGCCGGGTCGAACTGGATGCGTTGCGAGGCCGGTTCGCGGGCCAGCCGGGGCATTTCGAGTCTGATGACGCGGTCGGATGTATCGATCCGACGGGCATGGCCATTCGGGTGGAGGTGACGCGCAAGCGCGAGATCGACATCAAGGGATCGACCTCGAACACGTGGGGCCAGGCGACTCGCGTGGATAGCCCGGGGGTGATCTATGACCATGCCGAGCCGATCGAAGTTGGGCACGTGGTGCTGTTCACGAATCGTCTTGCGGAACAGGAAAAGTTCTATCACGAACTGTTGGGCTTTGAGGTGTCGGATCGCTACCCGGGGCGCGGCACGTTCATGCGCTGCGCGGCGCACGGCGGCCATCACGATCTGTTCATGCTGCAGTTGCCCAACGGGAAGCCGGGGCTCAATCACGTAGCGTTCACGGTACGGGACATCCACGAAGTGTTTGGCGGGGGCTTGCATGTGAGCCGCTGCGGATGGACGACGAAGCTGGGCCCGGGACGCCATCCGATCTCGTCGGCGTACTTCTGGTATTTCGACAATCCAGCCGGCGGGTTGATCGAGTATTA
>NZ_JNFG01000102.1 GCF_000729995.1 Caballeronia sordidicola
GGGTAGTACTGTCTCGATGCTGTCGACGACGCGATCGAATTGTATTCCGCGTGAACGAAGTTCGGCGTAGAGGGACTGTCTGTAGTCGAAGGTGTCGATGAGGCCGGGAATTCTGCGGGCGGGGATGCGGGTCGTCTCCAGTCCGACCCGCATGCCGTCTGTGGTGAAGACGCGCTCGAGTTGTATCACCGCTTCTCCCGGTGCGATCTGCAGCAGCTCTGCGAGGTCGTCGTCCGCGCCGTCTACGGACCACCCGACCAGGACGCGGGTGGCGGTCATGCCCTTCTCGCGGGCGGCCTCGGTGTAGGAGCCGATAGCAAGCGGCAGAACGACTTTGGGCTCAGCGACAATGGTCGTTCGACCACGACGTTCGATGCGGCCGGCAACGAGCAATTCGCGCATCGCTTGACGGAGTGTTTCCCGAGACACGTCGTACCTCTCGGCGAGGTCGCGTTCGGAGGGAAACGAGTCTCCTGGTGACAGGTCGTCGAGCAATGCGTCGAGATTCTTGCGCACGATCTGATGCTTGAGCATCCGAGGTTTTGCATCGACCGCCATGTGTCCGACAGTATCATTCCTTGGTCTAGACCAAGATGTCACCGGTCGTT
>NZ_JNFG01000103.1 GCF_000729995.1 Caballeronia sordidicola
ACCATTTCTGTATCACTTTTAAAACGGCCGACAAATGCTTATGCGATCGCGGTTTGAAGGTCGCAAAGGCGCGGTTTCAAATGACGTTGCAAAAACCGGATGCGCCTCCAGTAAGGGATTGAGCGTACGGAAGCGTTTGCGCGATTAATCGGACGGATCGCTCCGGTTTGACCGTGCACCGTTCAAGAGTGAATCAAAAACGTTTCCATCCCCACTGTGCGCTGCTGCATATCCTGGGGGGCACTATGCTGGTACTGGGTTTGCGCCTGCTGGCACGGTCCTCGCTAAATGTGTGGTGCAGCACTAGCCAATGTCGAAATCAGAAATCAAGCAAACGACTTTGACAGAGCTGCTACGGGGCCGGTCGCTACATGTCTTAGATAGATGCCATCAGATGCATCACGAGACGCGCAGCGGACCGGAATAAAAAAGTAAGGCGCACAGCGCAATCGAGGGAACAAAATCATGTTGAATCTTCAATCCGACCTGCACGGCAATCATCTGTTGGGCGCGCTTCCGGCGCACGAATGGCAAGCGCTTACGCCACATCTCGAACTCGTCCAGCTTCGTACGGGCCAACTGCTTTGCGATTCGGGACAACGCATCCATCACGTGTATTTCCCGACGACAGCCATCATCTCTTTGCTTCACTCGATGGAAGACGGCAGCTCGGCGGAAATTGCAGCCATCGGACGTGAAGGCATGACCGGCGTTCCTATCCTGACCGGCGGCGATACCATGCCGACGCGCGTCCAGGTCCAATGCCCGGGCTTCGCTTATCGCATGAGTGCTAGCGCCTTACGCGAGCAGTTCAATCGCTCGGATTTCCTGCGCCGCCTGATGCTGCTGTACATGCAAGCCCTGCTGACGCAAATTGCGCAGACCGCTGCGTGCAACCGTCACCACTCGCTGAGCAAGCAGTTGTGCCGCTGGTTGCTGATCGAGATTGACCGTACGCCGTCCAACGAATTCCACGCGACGCAGCAGATGATCGCCGACATGCTGGGCGTGCGTCGCGAAGGGGTCACGGAAGCGGCCGGAAAGCTCCATGACGCCGGTCTGATCCATCACAGCCGTGGTTGCATCAAGGTGCTCGATCGCGCCGGTCTGGAAGCCCGTGCGTGCGAATGCTATGGCATCGTCAAGCGCGAGTTCGACCGTAT
>NZ_JNFG01000104.1 GCF_000729995.1 Caballeronia sordidicola
CCCCCTTCTGGGTCGACGTCAACCACGGTTTTGCTTGTCGTTTCATAGCCTCATCCTCCGATTTCCGTATTGGAACAGAGGTGTTGCATCGACCAGTTGAATCCGCCCGTCATTTCTTTGTCCAAAGCGACAAAGAAACGAAGCAAAGAAAACGCTTTCAGAACGAGGGCTCGTAAGTTGACCTAGCGTGCAGTTTCCACGTTTTTGGCACCCCAAAAGCACGGTGCTCGCCAGAACCACCGATGTGTGAAACCCTCTTTCTCCGAACACGGATACCCACACGCTTCGCCACCAGTGACTGAACCTGCCCAAGGAACACTCCGCGCTATCCGCGGAAAACCATCCTTCTAATTTGTACGCATGCCGAACTACGTCGGCAACCCGCCACGAAACAAGGCGGCCAAAATGTTTGAGGCCGTAGCCGGCGAAAATTGCGTGCGGGCCACGCAAACGCCCACCAAAAAATAAAGCAATCAATATGCGTCCGGCCGTGATGCGGTCCCCGGATACATTCGGAAAGAGCACGCAGTTGATCTGTCAGAAACTCACGGAGTAGGCTGTTTTATACGAAGATAGCAGCGCTGACTAATCAATCAACCAACAAAAAATGGAGCCGCGA
>NZ_JNFG01000105.1 GCF_000729995.1 Caballeronia sordidicola
CTTTCGACCACGCGCGCGCAGTTCGCGGGGCGGAGAGTTGTCCCGCTGTCCACGACGGAGGAAGAGCACCCGGCGGAATGACCGGAACCGGATCCTCGACCTTCGGATCGAACAGAGCGGCAATATCGTTCTCGTGAACGGTCATCGGGGATCCTCACCATCGAACGGGGCACAAGCCTCGCGGGTTGTCGATGCTCCCGCGGTCAACCGGTCGGGCAGGGACACGAACACGGTCTTGACGACCTTCGGTGGACGCGGAGCCACCAGATCGTTGAGAGCAGCTTTCACCACCGAGCGCAGCGGACGATCCGGGGTGACGAACTTCGCGATCCGCGTCGTCGCCCACACCGTCACCAACGCCATCACCAACAGAGACTTGAATCCGAGTGGAACGTGCAAGATCCCCCGAGCGATCACGAACACCACGATGAACGCGGTCGCGCCGACGATGCCGGCGGTGTAGCGGATCCGGACCGGCAGGGGATAACCGGTCGGACCGAGATAGTGCCGGTCCACGCGGTACATCAGGTCGTCGTTGTCGATCACCGATTGCTCC
>NZ_JNFG01000106.1 GCF_000729995.1 Caballeronia sordidicola
ACAACGTTGCAGCTGCGACGACCGCAGCAGGTGCAGCGGCAACGGCAGCCAAGCTAGCATCGGGCAACGCAGTCCAGTACGACAGCACCACGCACGCATCGGTCACGTTTGGTGGCACGGGCGCAGCGGTGAAGTTGACTAACGTGGCAGCGGGCTCAAGCGATCTCGACGCGGTGAACTACAAACAGTTGTCGGCATTGGGCGGTAAGGTCGATTCGACCGGCCAGGCGCTGAACGCATTCGTCGCTTACGACAACACGTCGAAGGACTCGATCACGCTGCTGGGCACGTCTGGTACGAAGATCACGAAGCTGACGGCTGGCACGGTGAGCGCAACCAGCACGGACGCAATCAATGGTTCGCAACTGTTCAACACAGCATCGACGACGGCAGCAGCTATCGGCGGCGGCGCGACAGTTGATCCTTCGGGCAAGATCATCGCGCCGAAGTTCACGGTAGGTTCGTCGACGTATGACACCATCGCAGCAGCGTTTGCGGCAACCGGCAGCTCTGTGCCGGTGGATGGCGTAGCGTACGACTCGTCCGCGCATGACAAGGTCACGCTTGGTGGATCGGCAGCAACGAAGGCAGTGACGTTGACCAACGTGGCAGCTGGCGCGAATGCGAACGACGCAGTGAACATGGGTCAGTTGACGGCCATGGGCATCGTTGTTGACTCGACGGGCAAAGCACAAAACTCGTTTGTGGCTTACGACAATGCAACGTCGAAGGACACGATCACGCTGAAGGGCACGGCTGGCAGCACGAAGATCACGAAGCTGACGGCTGGCACGGTGAACGCAACCAGCACGGACGCAATCAATGGTTCGCAACTGTTCAACACAGCATCGACGACGGCAGCAGCTATCGGCGGCGGTGCGACAGTTGACGCTTCGGGCAAGGTCACCAAGCCATCGATCACGGTTGACGGCTCGACGTACGACAACGTTGCAGCTGC
>NZ_JNFG01000107.1 GCF_000729995.1 Caballeronia sordidicola
TCGTCCGGGGTGGCGATCACCTGAGCGATCACCTGGGCGACCGTCGACGGCTTGAGGAAGCGCTCGGGGGAGTAGGTCCCGCCCTCGTAGGCCACCAGATTCCACTGCATGTCGGTGTCGATGCGTCCCGGGTAGACCGTGGTCACCCGCAACGAGGGTTCGTCGGCGCGCAGGGCGTCGGCGAATCCACGCAGCGCGAACTTGCTCGCCGTGTAGGCCGCCAGCCCGGGCGACGGTGCCCGTCCGGCGCCGGAGTTGACGAAGATCACCTGGCCTCGCGCGGCCCGCAGAGCCGGCAGTAGTGGCAGCGTAAGGGCCACGGCGCCAAGTACATTCACCTCCATGGTGGCGCGCCACTCGTCGATCGAGGACTCGCCCACGCGGCCCGGGTAGGCCACCCCGGCGTTGTGCACCAGTACGTCGAGCTCGACGATCGGCTCGACAGCGGCTTCGACCTGTTCGGCAGAGGTCAGGTCCATCGGCCAGGTGGTCGCACCCAATCGCTCCGCCACCGCGTCGAGGTCGGGCGACGGCCGGCCGGCCAGGAAC
>NZ_JNFG01000108.1 GCF_000729995.1 Caballeronia sordidicola
CTAGGAGTCTGCGCGGCAGATAGAAATTGGGGTGGTGAGCGACTGACATCGAATGCATATGTGTGAGCGCCGCCGATTTTCACCCGGGGACGGCGAGCGATGCGGCCGATTTGATCACGTTTCGATCCGAACGTTGAAGCAATCGCCGCTTTGGCACGCTTATGCAGCCATCATATTGGCCATTCTTCGCAGGTTGAGCGCAGCGCAGACGAGTTTCCATTCGGCCTGGGCCTTGGTCAGACCGCGCATGCTGAATTGTCGGAACCCCAGAACCTGTTTCACCCAACCGTTGGGCGGTTCGGACAACCATTTTCGCCGACGGTAAGCCTCCTGCGTGGCCGTTGACGTAAATCGTTCTGCCATCGCGGCGCACAGCGGCCGTTTCTTCGGATCAATTGCTACGTTCTCCTTTCCTTCCTTTCCAAGAGCGACGATCAACTCGGCGGGGTGCTCGCGCAGCGCCTCAAACACGTCCTCCGAGCAATAGCCAGCATCGGCGAGAACCTGGCGCGGATCGGCTCCGGTGTTGTGCTTGAGCGCCGCGAGCACGCCCGGCAATTGACGGCTGTCGGCGGCGCTGTTGGTCAGTTCGGCCGCGACGATGATGTGCGCCGTGTCGTCCACCGCAGCCTGGGCGTTGTAGCTGTAGTCGAAGCCACCGCCGGCACGCGGCATAATCCGGCTGTCCGGATCCGTGAAATTCTCCTGCGCCGTCGGCTTCGGTTCGCCGAATTTGTATTTGAAGCGGGACTTCTTCTTTGGCTTGCCTGCGCCACCCGGCGGGGTGTCATCGTCGGATGAACGTCCGCGTGCAGTGTCCGCTTCGCGCTGGCGTTCTTCCAGCCGTGCGCGCGCAGCCGCAATCACGGCGAGCCGATCTTCGCGCCGCTTGATCTCGGCCGGAATATCCAGCCCCGGCTCATTCTTCTCGCGATCGTCGGTCGCCTGCGCCTGGGCCAGCAAGGCATCGATTTGCGCCTTCAGTTCCAATTGCGCCTTCTGCATGCGCTCAAAGCTCATCGCCTTGTGGCGCGAGGCGTTGGCCTTGATCTTGGTACCATCGACGGCGATGGTCCCCAGCTTGACCAGTCCACATTCCTGCGCCAACTTCACCACCTGAACGAACAGATCGGACAATGCCTTCAGATGCAAGGCACGGAAATCACAGAGGGTTCGGTGCGCCGGAAAATTGTTCGCCGCCAGAACTCGAAACGCAACGTCCTCATGCAGTCTCCTGGCCAGTTTGCGCGACGAGAATACGCCCGTCGCATAGCCGTACACCAGCACCTTGACCATCATCAACGGATGAAACGGCTGATTGCGTGACCCGCCACCGGCATACCGAGCGTGAAATGCGCTCAGGTCCAGCGTATCAACCGTATCGCTAATGAAATAGGCAAGATGCCCTTCAGGAAGCCACTCCTGCAGGGCCTGAGGCAGAAGCATCTGCTGCTGCGGATTGTAGGGGAGATAGCTGGTCGTCATCATTCAACAACGTTTACCCCATC
>NZ_JNFG01000109.1 GCF_000729995.1 Caballeronia sordidicola
GAATAAGCGTAGAGCGCACGCATGGAGTACGCGTCCGGCGTTTCACCGGCCAACGAGCCCATGCGGACCGCGGCGCGCAGCAAAGCAACGGTTTTCAGCCGGGGCAAGGTCTCGAGTTGCGGGCGTGTTAGCGTGGGGCCAACGCTCGCGAGAACGATTGCCTGACCGCCGCACATGCCGATCGAGCCGCTAGCCAGGGCCAGTTCGCGCACCAGCGAAGCCTGTTGTGCCTGCGTCAGAACCCCGGACGTCTGCGCCACGACAGCTTGTGATTGCTGCGCGTCGCCGACCAGCAATGCCGTCGCTTCTTCATATTTGACGTGGACCGTCGGCTTGCCGCGACGCAACTCGTCGTCGTCCATACAGGGCATATCGTCGTGCACGAGCGAGTACACGTGGATCATTTCCAGCGCCGCCGCTGCCGCATCCAGGCATTCAGCGCGCGCGCCGGTCAACTCGCCAGCCGCATGGCACAGCAGCGGACGAACCCGCTTGCCGCCGCCCAGCACCGCATAGCGCATGGCCTCATGCAGTTTGAC
>NZ_JNFG01000110.1 GCF_000729995.1 Caballeronia sordidicola
CGGTGGCAGACTTCGCGCCGCACCTCTACCTCGGCACCTCCTCCTGGCTGGGCGCCCATGTGCCCTTCAAGAAGTCCGATGTCTTGCGGCATATGGCGGCCGTGCCCAGCGCGGTCAAGGGCCGCTACCTGGCCATGGCGCTGCAGACCGCGGCGGGCGCCAACCTGTCCTTCCTGCGCGACAAGGTGCTCTACCACCCGGACGAACTCCTCAGCGACGAACAGCACCCGGATCTCTATGCCCTGCTCGACCGCATCGCCGCTCGGGTGCCGGCCGGCGCCCGCGGGCTGCTCTACACCCCCTGGCTGTATGGCGAGCGCAGCCCGGTGGACGAGTGCTCGGCGTTGGCCGCCAGCTGCCAGTCGGTGATCTCGTCCGTCGGGTATTCGGCCGGCTGACGCTGCTTCTTGCGGTAGCTGTTGATGTACGTGTTGGTCATGATCCGGTACAGCCACGCCTTGAGGTTGGTGCCCTCGCGGAATGAGTGAAAGGCCGAATAAGCCTTGACCATGGTCTCCTGCACCAGGTCCT
>NZ_JNFG01000111.1 GCF_000729995.1 Caballeronia sordidicola
GCTGTTGGTCGTGCTCAAGCCAGTCGAGGTCGAAGTCGACAAGGAATTAACGCTGCTGTTAGCCGTGCTCAACCCGGTTGATGTCGAAGTCGACAGCGAGGTCACGCTGCTGTTGGCAGTGCTCAGGCCAGTCGAGGTTGAAGTCGACAGCGAGTTCACGCTGCTGTTGGTGGTGCTCAGGCCGGTCGAGGTAGAAATCGACAACGAGGTTACACTGCTGTTGGCCGTGCTCAATCCGGTAGATGCCGAGGTCGACAGCGAATTCACGCTACTGTTGGCGGTGCTCAGGCCAGTCGAGGTCGACGTCGACAAGGACGTGACATTGCTATTCGCGATGCTCAAGCCGGTCGAAGCCGAGGTCGACAGCGAGGTCACATTGCTGTTGGTGGTGCTCAAGCCGGTCGACAGCGAACCGACGCTGCTGTTGGCAGTGCTCAGACCAGTTGAAGTCGAGGTCGACAACGAGGTCAGCTGGCTGACGTTGACTGCGTCGGTGTTCTGCA
>NZ_JNFG01000112.1 GCF_000729995.1 Caballeronia sordidicola
TGTCTTGGTCGCGGTGCCTGCCGCTGCGGAGTACGGGGTGACGGAGGTGCCTAGTGCACGCTTGAGTTTGGAGGGACTTGCCGACCGTTCGAGTCCGGCCTCGAAGAGAACTGCTTCGATGGCGTCGGCCAGGGGTTGGCCGCCGGCGCCCTGCTCGACCTCTACCTCTTGCCAGCTTGATTCTCCGGAACCGTCAGCCTTGCAGGCGATTACGGTATCGGACACCACCTCGGCCAGCAGGGTGTCGTCGGCGTCGTTCAGGCGGGTGCGCTCGCGGTCGGTGATGATCAAGGCGATGGGGGTCAGTTCGTTTCCGCGGATGATTGCTCGCACCAGGCTCGACAGTGCCGCCGGCACTTCGGTTCCGTCGTCGGTAGGAAGTTGAATCTCGGTTCGAGCATCCCCTTCGCCGGGGAGTTTCATGTGCCAGCCCGCGTCATCGCCGCCCTCACGCTTGCGCAGCGTTATCTTCTCGGCGAGTAATCGATAGTCGACCGTGT
>NZ_JNFG01000113.1 GCF_000729995.1 Caballeronia sordidicola
GTCTGGCCACACGATCACCTCGTCGATGTGCGGCGTCATGCTCCGGCCCGGGTGGCTCGCGATCATCCTGCGGGCCGATCCTAGTTCGTCGACCTCGGGCACGAATCGATCAGGCATGGGTTCGGTTGCGAAGCCGATTGGGCTCCGGGCAGTGCTGGGAGCGTTTAGACGAGGACCTCGCGCGACGCCGAGGCGTTCGTGATCGTCGGGGTATGCGCGGGAAAGCGGTCGCGTCGGGCGGGAAACGGAGGCGGATAGTGGGGAGGTGTTGTCATCGGGCATTCCCATGCTCCTTCGCTCTTGTACATCGGCCGCGAACCGCAGTGTGCGGGCGAGTGCCGAAATCAAAATGTGCGCCAGGTCACTTTGCTGCTCGAATAGTTCTAACTCACAGTTTCCCGCCTGTCACCTACGCGAACGTCCAGGTTGCTGAAGTAATTGGCCAGAGGGAATGGGCTGCCGGCAGTGATGTGAACCTGGAAAGAGAAGTGCCCTTCTATGGCTAGGCCA
>NZ_JNFG01000114.1 GCF_000729995.1 Caballeronia sordidicola
TACAGCGCTTGGAGAGCCAGGAGACGCCGGTCACCAGCAGCGGCAGCATGGCCGGCAGGTTGCTGCCCTTGAGGCCGCTGGAAACGCTGAACAGCGACGAAGCGATGCCGCTGGCGCGTCCCAGCAGCACGGTGGCCAGCGATTTGCGGTTCAGGCTGGTGCGCACGATGTCGCGCGAATGCAGCATTTCAGCGCGGAACAGCGCGCCTTCCGCCAGCAGTTTCTGCTTGCGCTCGGCGGCTGAAAGATGGCTGTCCAGTCCCAGGTGTCGGCTCATGTCGGGTTCCCTGCTCAAAGTATGGCGTCGCGATCTTTGCGCAGCTCAGCCATGGTGACCGGCAAGCCGAGCCGCCCCTGGCGCAACACGCTGCGCACATACAAGGCCGAGCCCAGCGCCAGCAAGGTGAAGAAGGCGCCCAGGATCACCAGTATTTTCCAGCCCATGGATTGCCACGCCAGCACTACCACCAAGGCACTCCAGAAGGCCAGTGCAAA
>NZ_JNFG01000115.1 GCF_000729995.1 Caballeronia sordidicola
AAACCGGAAACGACAACACGATCGACGAGGAGGTGAACTCGACTACGCCAGCAGCATTGACAGCCTGAAAGAGGAGATCACGCAGTGCCCGTCCTCACACCACGTATGTGGACTTGACCCCTGTGCTTGCCATCACGCGAGACTGTCTGTCTCACCTTTCAGTGCCTCTGATGCTCCTATGGTGTCAAATCGGGGACTGTCCCTTAATCGGCGTTTGGCCTCTTCAACCAGGGCGTCAGATGAGGGTGCAGGGGCCAGCCGTCACAGTCCCGCCGAGATCGATGAAGGTCTCGTCACCCGGCCGAGGGGCGTCGTGAAATGAACCGATGGATAGCTTCGTTGGCGTGGTCCTGAAACGTGGGGTTGGCCAAATCGGGCAAGAAATCCTCCTGGTTGAACAAAGGCCCCGTAAGCGTGTTTGCCGCGCTGGCGTAGAACACGCCGCTGGACAGGGTCGGGTCGGTGACGCCGTCGACGAGCC
>NZ_JNFG01000116.1 GCF_000729995.1 Caballeronia sordidicola
TTAGTCGGGCGCTGGAGCGTGAAGTGGGCTCGGTGCATCGGATGCTTGCTAAGCGCGGTGGGATCGCACCGCCGCCAAGAAAGCGCTCGCCACGTGCACTGACGCCCGAGGAGCGCGAAGCGATCTCGCGTGGGCTGAGCGCAAACTGGTCTTCAAACCGCATTGCAGCGAGCCTGAACCGAGCGCCATCGACGATCAGCCGGGAGATCGAACGCAACGGCGGCCCGATAAAGTACCGCGCCCAACAGGCCGACGCCAATGCCTGGAAGAGCGCGCTACGGCCCAAAGCGTGTGCCCTTTCAAACCGGGCGCGACTACGCATGCTCGTGGCGAGTAAGCTCAAACAACAATGGGCACCTGCGCAGATATCGGGCTGGCTCAAACGGCAGTTTCCAGTCAATAAGCTCATGCATCTATCACACGAAACGATCTACCGAAGCCTGTATGTACAAGCCCGGGGCGTCCTTAAAAAAGAGCTGATGGAGCATTTGCGCACCCATCGCGTGATGCGACGCGCTAAAAAAGCCACGGGCAGCGGACAAAACCGAGGGGCGATCATCGATGCTGTATCAATCAGCGAACGTCCCGCCGAAGTGGAAGACCGAGCGGTTCCGGGGCACTGGGAAGGTGACTTGATATCGGGCTCGAACAACTCGCATATTGCGACCCTGGTTGAACGCCAATCGCGCTTTGTGATGCTGG
>NZ_JNFG01000117.1 GCF_000729995.1 Caballeronia sordidicola
TCCATGGACAGGCCGGCGCTGGGCTGGGACGAATCCAGCCGCGCCGCCATGGCCACCGCGGCCAGACCCGCCAGGGCGCCGCTCAGGGCATAGATCCAGATGGTGATGGTGCGCACCTTGATGCCCGACAACCGCGCCACCTCGGCGCTACCGCCCATGGCATAGAGGTTGCGGCCACCGGCGCGAAAGCGCAGGAACACCCAGGCCACCAGCAGCATCAGCAAAAACAGCCCGACGGTGACCGAGAGGAAGCCGAAGCGCCGCACCGTGGCCAGGCTGGTGAACCAGTCGGGAAAGCCGACGATCTGGCGACCGTCGGTAAGGATGTTGGCCAGGCCGCGCGCCACCGACATCATGGTCAGGGTGGCGATGAAGGCGGGCAGGCGGGCGCGGGCGATGAGCAGGCCCGAGACCAGGCCGCAGACCAGGCCGCCGAGGATGGCGGCGGGAATCGCCAGACCCAGCGGCCCGCCGATGTCCT
>NZ_JNFG01000118.1 GCF_000729995.1 Caballeronia sordidicola
GTCACTGGGGATGACGCCCCTGGTCGAGGTCCACACCGAGGAAGAAGCCGACCGGGCACTGCAGGCCGGCGCGAAGATCATCGGGGTCAACGCCCGGGACCTGAAGACCCTCGAGGTCGACCGCGACTGCTTCGCCCGGATCGCCCCCGGTCTGCCCAGCAACATCATCCGGATCGCCGAGTCGGGGGTGCGTGGTACCGCCGACCTGCTGGCCTACGCAGGTGCCGGCGCCGACGCGGTTCTGGTCGGTGAGGGCCTGGTGACCAGTGGAGACCCCCGCAGCGCTGTCGCCGACCTGGTGACGGCCGGCACGCACCCGTCCTGCCCGAAACCGGCCCGCTGAATTGCGGGCTCCTGCGCGAAAAGCAGTTGAGTTCTGATGTCTGATCTGACAGGTACTGAATTGCCGCAGATGAGCGCGGCCATCGCCGAGCCCACCAGCCACGACCCGGACGCCAAGGGGCACTTCGGTGCCTA
>NZ_JNFG01000119.1 GCF_000729995.1 Caballeronia sordidicola
TGCCGGGTTGCTGCTTTCTGTGTTAGTGGTCTGCTTGAGTTGGCTTTTCTCTTTATCACTATTAGCCACTGTGCGTGGCGGCACGTCATTTCTTTGTCCAAAGCGACAAAGAAACGAAGCAAAGAAAGCGCTTTCAGAACGAGGGCTCGTAAGTTGACCTAGCGTGCAGTTTCCACGTTTTTGGCACCCCAAAAGCACGGTGCTCGCCAGAACCACCGATGTGTGAAACCCTCTTTCTCCGAACACGGATACCCACACGCTTCGCCACCAGTGACTGAACCTGCCAAAGGTTCACCCCGCGCTATCCGCGGATAACCACCCACCGAATTTGTACGCACATCGAACCACGTCGCCAACCCGCCTCGAAACACGGCCGCACGATGGGTGAGACCGTACCCACAAACTAGCGGCGCAGATCAAGCAATCAAGCAATCAAGCAATCAACCGACCGACCGATGAAGCACTAAAAGCACGCGGGGCCGTGCGGGTTTCCTTGGCACTCGTGCTTGCCCGAGAGCGTACGGGGCGAAGCGTGTGCGTGTAAGAATTCGCGAGAAGGAGGGGTT
>NZ_JNFG01000120.1 GCF_000729995.1 Caballeronia sordidicola
GTGCAGGACTGCATCCGCGGCACCCTCAGCCTCTAGGCGCGGATCACAGCCCGACCGAGCGACCCTTGAAGCCGGCGGCATCGAAGTAGCGGGTGTCGCCGACGTTCTGGGTCTTGAGTTCGGTGACCAGCCCGCCCGCCGCCGGTGCCGAGCGCTGCACCCGGTGGCTGGCCTTGACCGGCTTGCCGCCTTCCAGGCTCTCGCCGATCACCCGGCCGACCAGTTGCCCCTTGGCCGGGATCTCCAGGTGCAGCAGGTGCGCCAGGGTCTGGCCGACGTCGGCGTTGCTGACCGGACTCAGGTCGACGAAGCCCTTGCGGAAGTCCGGGCCGATGGCCGCCATGAAGTTGTGGGTGTCGCCGCGGCTGAAGCTGCCGTGCATGCCCTGGCCCTGCTGCAGCCCGGTGTCGGCCACCTCGACGGCGCAGACGTCGGGCTTGCCGCAGCCGCTGTCATAGG
>NZ_JNFG01000121.1 GCF_000729995.1 Caballeronia sordidicola
AGCACGCTCATCAGCGGGCTGACAGGCGGCACCGCAAACGGCTCAAGCAACACGTCGAACAAGAATCCGCTCGCGCCGGTGACAAATCTGGTCGGCGGATTGCTCGGCGGCATCACCGCGGGTGGCAAATAAGCGTTACTTCAAAGCGTTATTTCGACAAAACGGCCGGGCCCCAAAAAACCAATAGCCCGGCCGCCGCAATGTCATGACGACGAGGATGAACTGAACTCAACTTTAGACACTGTCGCGCCCATTCGCGACTCGCGGCCGCGCTCGGCCACACCGTTTTCGGTCGGCCTGCTCGGCATCGCGGCCGGGCTGTTCACGCTCTGGCTGCTGCGCGACAGTACGTCGCTGGACGGCGCGACCCGCAGCCGCGCCGGCTCGTATATCTTCATGGCGGCCGGGCCGCTCCCCGCGGTCATCCTGCAGACCACCGTACCGGCGCCGTGCG
>NZ_JNFG01000122.1 GCF_000729995.1 Caballeronia sordidicola
CCAATACGGCGTACCACGATGAGGTGAAGCTTCCCCACTCGAAGATCAAGGCGAACATTGCCGAGATCCTCAAGCGCGAGGGCTACATCTCCGACTTCCGTACCGAAGACGCAACTGTGGGCAAGACCCTCATTGTCGATCTGAAGTACGGCCCGAGCCGTGAGCGCAGCCTTGCCGGCGTGCGACGCGTCTCCAAGCCCGGTCTCCGGGTTTACGCGAAGTCCACCAACCTGCCCAAGGTTCTGGGCGGCCTAGGCGTGGCGATCATCTCCACGTCAACCGGCCTGCTCACCGATCGCCAGGCGGCCAATCAAGGAGTAGGCGGGGAAGTCCTCGCCTACGTTTGGGAATGGAGGGAACCACAACATCGCGTATTGGAAAGATTCCGGTCAACGTCCCCGCGGGCGTCGACGTTACGATCGCCGGCCAGGACGTCA
>NZ_JNFG01000123.1 GCF_000729995.1 Caballeronia sordidicola
TCTCCACGCCGCTCATACATCCGCTGCACCAACGGGCGGGTGTTCTCCAGGACGCCCTGTAGCGGCCGGCGACCCTTCTGCAGCATCTCGGTCAGATCGTTCTCGGCGGACGCCATCAGGGCGATGGCCCAGGCGATTGGGTCTCGCCGCAGGGCCAGTCCGCTGATCAGCGGCTGCAACTGGTCGATGCTGGTGTTGAATTGCGCACTCTTGGAGTTAACGGTACCGAGCACGGTGTTCAGATTGTTGATCGTGTCGCCAATCAACTGGTCGCGCGCCGCCAGGGTCTGGGTGAACGAACCCGTGCTGGACAGCAGGTCGGAAAGGGCACCGCCCTGACCCTGGAGGGCCTCGATCATGGCATTGGTGATCTCGTTGACTTTCTTGCCGTCCAGGCCCTTGACCACGGGACGCAGTCCGCCGAGCAGCGCGT
>NZ_JNFG01000124.1 GCF_000729995.1 Caballeronia sordidicola
ATCCTATACTGCGCGAACCTCCAGGGCGCGAACCTCCGGGGCGCGAACCTGACTGGCGTGGACCTCAAAGGTACGAATCTGGTCGGCACAAATCTCGAAGGTGCAAACCTCAGCGGCGTACAACTGTCTGGTGCACGGTACAACGACTTAACAACGAGGTGGCCTGAGGGATTCAGGCCACCTGAATCGAACGAGATCACACCAGTTGAAACTGATCTTGATCAGCCTTCATCCCATACCGCCGTTGACCTGGGGTGAATTCCCAGAAACTCCGTCACGATAAAACTTTGTTAAGAATTCGGCAGCGATCCGCGCCTTGTCAAAAAAACCGACATCGCCTTGGTTGACTCCGATGCGGCGCACTCGGGGTGGCCTCGGGAAGCCCAGCACTCAGGAACTACTTGGGCTAGCTCCCGAGTGGCTCGGTGGCCTGA
>NZ_JNFG01000125.1 GCF_000729995.1 Caballeronia sordidicola
CGTAGACGACGCCGTACGGAGTCCGGATCGCGGTGTTGCGACCGTCGAGCATCCAGAAGTCGCCGTCCTCGTCCCTACGGAACAATGACTCGGAGGACACCCAGGTGTCGCCCGGTGCGAAGACCCCGCGTCGTACCGCGGCGGCAGGATCAACGTCGCCCGGCGGCTTGGCCAGCAGCAGGCCGACTTCGCCGGGCTTGGCGATCTGGCCGAACCCGGCCTCACCTTCGATGATCACATCGTCGATGGGGTCATAGGCCGCCAGCCGAACCTTGCCACCGCCGGGGAGCGGCCGTCCCTTGCTGCCGATCTTGGTGCCGGACACGTTGGCCAGCACCGCTTCCCCATCGGTCGTCGCGAAGAACTCGACGACATGTGCCGGGTCGAACTTGTCGGTGACGCGTCGCCACAACCCCGACGGCATACCGGATCCGATGAACAGTCGCACCGGATGGTG
>NZ_JNFG01000126.1 GCF_000729995.1 Caballeronia sordidicola
CCCGAACAGCAGGAGCTGCATGACCGGCAACGCAATGATCATGCGCAGCGTGAGAGGGTCGCGCCGCACCTGGATCCATTCCTTGCGAAGGACCGCCATGAACCGTCTGAAAGAAAAGCCGGTCACGCTGTTTCCTTACCCGACGGGATGTTCTTGGCCGGCTGGCTCAGCAGATGGATGAAGACGTCCTCGAGCTGCGGCGTGACTTCGTGCCAGGTCAGCTCGGCCGCTCCGTCGGGAGTTGCTATTGCCCGTTCGAGCGCGGCGCGATCCATGCCGGCGATGCGTACTTCCGCTCCGAACACTGCCGCCGCCTCCACGCCCGGCACGTCGCGCAGCCTTCGGGCGGCGAGGTCGAGCGCCCCGCCTTTGGCCGTGTAGATTATCAGGCCGCTGCCGTGCGCCACTTCATCGGGACTGCCCTGAACG
>NZ_JNFG01000127.1 GCF_000729995.1 Caballeronia sordidicola
CACGGGCCGACGGACACCGAGACTCGCATCCGTAACCCCGGGTAGTCGGACTGCGCGCGGATTTCCTGCACGTTGATTGTGTCGAGGTCGAACTCCATGCCGTCTTCGACATCGACCGCAGCGATATCGTGAACTACCTGAATGAGATGCGCGGCGGTGACGGCGGCACTGACGGCGTTCGCGGCGGCATCCTTCGTTGGTCGGCGAAACGCGTGGGCGGCCAGCAAGATCCCTCCTTTGAGGACGAAGTCGTCGGCATCGGAAGTTCGGGTGAGCCGATCCAGAAACGATTCCAGTACGTGTCGGATCAGATACTCCTGCGTCGGTGCGCCGGAACCGCTATGCACTGAGGTGGAGCGGGCGGCGGCCTGGATGTGGCGGAACACGTTGTCTCCGACGCTCATGACAGCAGCTGTAGTGC
>NZ_JNFG01000128.1 GCF_000729995.1 Caballeronia sordidicola
GGCGGGCCCCGCCAACCAAATCCCGGGCCCGCTGCGTGAATTCGTCAAGGCCGGCCAGGTCACTTGGCAATACTCGACGGTGCACACCGAGGGCTTCTCGGGTAAAGCGCTGATCATCGGCTCGCCGACGACATCGAACGTCACCGCACTTGAGCTGTACTTGGTGTTCCCACTGTCGAATGAGGAAAGCACCATTTCGCTGGTGCGCGGCACAATAGTCACCGGGGGCGTGGTGCTGCTGGTGCTCCTGGCCGCGGCCGCCCTGCTGGTCGCCCGTCAGGTGGTGCTGCCGGTGCGATCGGCCTCTCGCATCGCCGAGCGATTCGCCGAAGGGCATCTGTCCGAACGCATGCCGGTGCGCGGTGTCGACGATATGGCGCGCCTCGCAGTGTCCTTCAACGATATG
>NZ_JNFG01000129.1 GCF_000729995.1 Caballeronia sordidicola
GCAAGCGGCAATGCGGGCTTGTTTGCGCGTGCCATCGCCAGCGGCAGCATGGTCAGGCCGATGATCGACACGAAGATCAGGTTCGGCTCCAGCTGCGGATTGATCCGGCCGGCCTGCTGGCTGCGCGCAATGCAGTCGGCGAACAAGGCCAGCTTTTCCAGCGGCACCCGGCGCACCATGCGCTCACGCAGCTGGCCGCCCTCGCTCAAGACTTCACGCACCCACAGGGCCGGCATCCATGGCATTTTTTCAGTCGTGCTGATCATCCGGTCGACCATGCCCATGATCATCTGCTGCGGCGGCTGATCGCCGCTGATCGGCCCCCAGATGCCGCGGATGAACAGGCTGACCCGTTCATCGACCACGGCTTCGATCAGCTGGTCGCGGTTCTTGAAGTAGTAATGCACCATGGCGGCAGT
>NZ_JNFG01000130.1 GCF_000729995.1 Caballeronia sordidicola
GGCCGAGGGTGTGTGAAAACGCATTGATCGCCTAAACTGAATCAACGCATTGAGACCGGGTGACTCATGAAGCGATTCGTTGAAGGCGATGACCGCAAGCAGGTTGCACTACTTCCCGAATGTGTTGATGACTACATCGAACAGGACAATCCAGTCAGGGTCGTAGATGCCTTCGTCGACGAGTTGGACCTGGCGGAACTTGGTTTCAACGGTACCATGCCGGCGCTCACGGGCCGCCCGTCCTATCATCCAGGCGTGATGCTCAAGATCTATGTCTACGGGTATCTAAACCGCGTACCCTCCAGCCGGCGTCTTCAGCGCGAATGCCAACGCAATGTCGAGCTGATGTGGCTGACAGGACGTCTGGCACCAGACTTCAAGACGATCGCTGACTTTCGCCGCGACAACGGTCCGGCCATTCGCAATGTATGCCGTCGTTTCGTCGAACTGTGTCGCGGACTGAAGCTACTATCCAGCGACATGGTGGCCATCGATGGCAGCAAATTCAAGGCCGTGAACAGCCGTGACAGGAA
>NZ_JNFG01000131.1 GCF_000729995.1 Caballeronia sordidicola
TTAGTCGGGCTCTGGAGCGTGAAGTGGGCTCGGTGCATCGGATGCTTGCTGAGCGCGGTGGGATCGCACCGCCGCCAAGAAAGCGCTCGCCACGTGCACTGACGTCCGAGGAGCGCGAAGCGATCTCGCGTGGGCTGAGCGCAAACTGGTCTTCAAACCGCATTGCAGCGAGCCTGAACCGAGCGCCATCGACGATCAGCCGGGAGATCGAACGCAACGGCGGCCCGATAAAGTACCGCGCCCAACAGGCCGACGCCAATGCCTGGAAGAGCGCGCTACGGCCCAAAGCGTGTGCCCTTTCAAACCGGGCGCGACTACGCATGCTCGTGGCGAGTAAGCTCAAACAACAATGGGCACCTGCGCAGATATCGGGCTGGCTCAAACGGCAGTTTCCAGTCAATAAGCTCATGCAACTATCACACGAAACGATCTACCGAAGCCTGTATGTACAAGCCCGGGGCGTCCTTAAAAAAGAGCTGA
>NZ_JNFG01000132.1 GCF_000729995.1 Caballeronia sordidicola
GATATAGGCGTTCCTGGCGAAGTCACCGGAGCCGCCGATGCCGTTCTGGATGCGCGAGCCCATAATATGGGTCGAGTTGACGTTGCCGTAGATGTCCGCCTCGATCATTCCGTTCATCGCGATGACGCCGAGACGCCGGATCAACTCGGGATGGTTGCTGATCTCCTGGGAGCGCAGGATGATCCGGTCGCGATATCCGCCCATGCGTCGGTTGACGCTCTCGCTGAGGTCCGGGCTCAGGATGAGGGCCGTTGATGACGCCAGTCGCAGCTTGCCGCTGTCCAGCAGCGCCATCATCCCGTCCTGGATCACCTCCGTGTAGGCGGTCAGGTTCTCGAACGGCGCCTCGATCAGACCGGTCAGGACCGCATTGGCGGTGTTTCCAACGCCTGACTGCAGCGGCAGC
>NZ_JNFG01000133.1 GCF_000729995.1 Caballeronia sordidicola
GTCCATTTCAGCTATCAGTTTACCAAGACCATCCCCGGCCTGCTCCCGCTCAATCTTGCTGGCGCCGGCAACAGCAGTAGCGCGGCACAGCATGTCCGCATCGGACCAGTCGCCGCCGCCATCGGATACCAGCAATTTCCGCGCGCGCAACCAGCCTCCCCGGTCAACCAGGAGTTGCATGCCCGCGAGTCGTTTTCCTTCGACACCGGTGATGATCGCTAACGCTTGCCAGGCGTCTGCGGATTGCGCCATGCAGCCGATTGCAGATGCGCCTGAAGGAACAGAGATTTTCGGTAGTGCACCGGAGCTCAGCAGCAGGCTATTCAGACGCGGATCTTCGCGGACCGGCGCCTGCTGTGGTCCGGCAGAGGCTAGCACGATCCGCACGTGCTGCCCGCGCCATTG
>NZ_JNFG01000134.1 GCF_000729995.1 Caballeronia sordidicola
ATCCGGGTGAACGTTCTTTTATTCCAAGGGGAACATCGTTGAAGACGACAGCCGGAGTAATGCCCCATCGAATGTCTCATATCGATGCGATTCGCGCCGTGGCAGTCCTGTTTGTCATGTGGGCCCATTACGCTGAGAAGTTCGGTCCGATTGCCGGTTCCGGACAATGGTTGAACACGGCGCAGCACTATGGCAACTTCGGACGCATCGGCGTTGTGGTGTTTTTCGCGCTGAGCGGATTGCTCATACCAAACAGCTTGAACGGCTCCATTGGCGTGGGCACGCGCCAATTCCTCATTCGACGGTTCCTGCGCCTCTATCCGACGTACTGGTTATCGATACCGCTTGGCTTCTTTGCATACTGGATGCTTTTCGGTATGCATATGGACGTTGCAGGATGGCTAGCGAACGCGACCATGCTCCCGGATGCGCTAGGCTATACCGAAATGATGGGCCACTACTGGACGCTGGAAACCGAACTGGTATTTTATGTACTGTGCCTCGGATTATTCTGGCTAGGTGGAGTCCAGCAGATGCGCGTCCTGTGCGCCGTTTGCGTTGCATTGAGCGCAGCTTTCGTCGCTACTTCCGCGCTTCATATTATTCCCGCCAATGCCTTGGGTCAGTACAAGGGCATGCTCTTCCATCTTTCAATCATGTTCTGGGGTGCTTGCTTCCGCAAAGCATACGATCACCCGAAGGATCGCGTGGTGCTTGGATTGTCAGGCGTGCGGGCGCTGCGCGCAGACTGCTCCTACAAGCGTGCGTTCCTGGGCGTAACCGGGGTCGTAGTCTGCGTTGCACTATTGATCGGCGCAGTCGGGTTCAAACAGCATGATGTTTTGCACATGATCGAGTCGGTCAGCTACTTGGCCGGATTGTCGATCTTCAGCGTACTGGCGACCGTCTGGAAGATCCATCTGCGGCTTTTCGCGTGGCTGGGCAAAATCAGCTATTCGATGTACCTGCTGCACGGCATACCGCTTTACGTGATCTTCTGGTTGTGCGGGCGGGAAGGCTGGACAGGTGCCCCGCTCGCCCTGTATATGATTCCCGCAGCGGTGTTAGCGGTCGGCATATCGTGGCTGAGCTTCAGCGCAGTTGAAGCGCCGTGCATCTGGTTCGCGCATGCGCTCACGTCGACTCGTCGAGCGAAAGCGGCGGACGCCGTTCAGGCCGGCGAAGCGGCACAAGAAAAACGGCCCAGGGTGGCCGCGAGCCGCATAGAAAATCTCTTGCCTGAGTCTGAGCACGGTCAGGCGACGCAG
>NZ_JNFG01000135.1 GCF_000729995.1 Caballeronia sordidicola
AACTCGCTCGCGGCGCGGTCCTCGACGGCCGGGCCAGCGATCCGGCCATCGCCCGCTCCTGGCGGCGCTGCCTCGACGAACACCAGCTCGACCCGGCCGCTCCGGTAGCGCCCTGGGTGCTGGAGCGCGCCCGCTTCGACGAGCACCGCCAGCGCCAGCAGCGGGTCCTGCAGATCGCCCGTGGGCAGATGAATGCCCTGCACCAGCAACTGGGCGGCGCCGGCCATGCCGTGCTGCTCACCGATGCCCGCGGGCTGATCCTTGATTGCGTCACCGCCGAGGCCGAGCGCGAGACCTTCCAGCAGGCCGGGCTGTGGCTGGGCGCCGACTGGAGCGAGGCCTGCGAGGGCACCAACGGCATCGGCACCTGCGTAGTGGAGCGCCAGGCGCTGACCAT
>NZ_JNFG01000136.1 GCF_000729995.1 Caballeronia sordidicola
GTGCAGCCCAGGTGGCTCGGCTGCGATTCGAGTGACAGCGGTGCCCCTATAACGACAAGAGAGAAACTCCCATGCTGGACGAACGACAAGAAGAATTCTCTGCCATTCGCGACGGCGTCCGTGGCCTCTGCGCCGGCTTCCCGGCCGAGTACTGGCGCAGGATCGATGAGCAGAAGGGCTTTCCCCAGGACTTCGTCCAGGCGATGACCGAGGCGGGCTGGCTGTCCGCCATGATTCCGGAAGCCTATGGCGGCTCGGGGCTGGGCCTGGCCGAGGCGTCCATCATCCTGGAGGAGGTGAATCGCTGCGGCGGCAATTCCGGCACCATCCATGGGCAGATGTACAACATGTTCACCCTGCTGCGAAACGGCAGCGACGAGCAGAAGAGCGCCTATCTGCCACGGC
>NZ_JNFG01000137.1 GCF_000729995.1 Caballeronia sordidicola
GTTATCGTTCTCGTCGCTCCCACGGGTGGCATGGCGTTCAAATCACAAAACCCGCATCTTCCGACGCAGCCCGATGAAATCGCCCGGGATGTCTACGATTGTTATAACGCCGGGGCCAGTGTGGTTGCTGTCCACGCACGATTGCCTAACGATGAAGCGACCTGCAACGCGGAGATTTACCGCAGCATCAACGAGCAGATCCGGGCAAAGTGCGACATCGTCATCAACAATTCGACTGGCGGCGGTGTTCACGGTGACATGATCCAGCAGATCGAAGGCGGCATGTGGGACACCATCTGGGAGGAGCGTCTCAAGGGCATGGAAGCTGGCGCCGAGATGTGTACACTCGACGCGTGCACGTTTGTTGCCAGCTTCGGCGGCAAGGAGGTTTTGCTTAACACGTCACCATCGCGTTGCCGTTATCTCGCTGAAGAAATGAAGAAGCGTGGCATCAAGCCGGAATGGGAGGTGTTCAGCCCCACCCATATCGTGCAGGACGTCAACACGCTGATCCAGCTTGGGCTCGACGAACCACCGTATGTGGTCAACATGGTGATGAACGCGCACCGCGGTTTCCAGAACGCGATGCCCTATAACCCCAAGTCACTGCAGTACATGGTTGATCTACTGCCGAAGGACAGCATCTTCTGCGTGAGCGGCATCGGTCCGGCACAACTGCCGGCGAGCGTGAACTCCCTGTTGCTGGGCGGGCAGATTATCCGCGTCGGGCTTGAAGACAACCTCTACTATCGCCAGGGGCAATTGGCGCGCAATGTCGAACTCGTTGAGCGGACCGTGCGCATTCTGCGCGAA
>NZ_JNFG01000138.1 GCF_000729995.1 Caballeronia sordidicola
TCGCAGATCAGCGCGAAGTTGATGCGCGAACGATCAACTCGCCCGGCAAAAGGCAGTCTCGCGCCGTGGCCTGAACGCCTTCGATGCGCTCGTGCAGGAATTCGACCGCGCGGTAGCCGATTTCGTAGGTCGGCTGGCGGATCGTCGTGATGCCGGTGAGTTCGGCCCAGTCGGGGTCGTCGATGGAAACGAGCGCCGCGCGGGTTTGCCAGTCGGCCCCGTAACGGGATTTCAGATGCAGCGCGACGCACAGCGCCACGGGCGCGTTGGCCGCGAACAGTGCGATGCGGCGGTGAGCTGGAGGAGAACTTCCGCTGTCAGCCGCGGCTGAATCGATCGCGCGATCCAGCTCGGCGAGACTGCGCGCGGTTTCCCCGGCATCCGCCAGATCCAGCAC
>NZ_JNFG01000139.1 GCF_000729995.1 Caballeronia sordidicola
GTTTACTTTTTCACCCCAGACCATATCACATCTAGCACCAGCTCAATTCAAGGCTGGATCTATGATGGAGGCTGGCGTATGACTCAAATGCCAATCGCAGATGTCATTAATAATCGTTTGACATCGCGAAAAATGGAGAATAATCCAAGCGTACAGCATTTTATGAAGGAAGTAAAATCCTTGCACGGTAGTCATATTTTCAATGAAAAGTTTCTCGACAAAACCGAAGTGTTCGATGCATTAAAAAAGGAGACAAATCTCCATCGTTACATGCCTGAGTCTCACTTATTGAATGGCTATGCCATTCTAAAAAAGATGTGTACGACGCATTCTGTTGTATTCCTTAAACCCATCAGAGGCAGTCTTGGTAAAGGGATCATTCGCATCACTAAGCAA
>NZ_JNFG01000140.1 GCF_000729995.1 Caballeronia sordidicola
CGGACTGGCGATAGAAGGCCTTGAGCCGGTCGATGTCGGCCAGGCGACTGGCCAGGGGCGCGGCGTCGTGGATCAGCACCGTATCGCGAATGGCGATGGCGCGGTCGTGCACACTGCCGCGGAAGTTGATGGCGTAGCGCTGCTTGACGCTGGCGCCCTGGCTGACGGCGGTCAGGGTGTCATCGATGACGCCGACGCGCTGGACGCCGACGAGGGTGATCAGCAGCATCAGCACCAGGATCAGGCCGAAGCCCAGGCCCAGGCGGGCGGCCATGGAAAGAGGGGTACGCATGAAAACCTCAACGCTTCAAAGTGTGTGACATGGATCACATTTTGCGTTAAAGGTTTGCGCGATAAGTTTACTTCGGGCCGAGCGGTCATCCCCCAGGTATGAAT
>NZ_JNFG01000141.1 GCF_000729995.1 Caballeronia sordidicola
AAAGGTGGGTTGCCAGATTACACATGAGCACCCCGACACGATTGCCGATGGTGTCAGCGTCGTTGTCGGGCGCGCGCAGCGAGACGGGAACCATCGCGATCATGGGCGTAGTCGGTAGCGCGTCCCGGTCGTGCAGGTAGCTACGGAGAGCACCGGCGCACAGTGTCAGGACGATATCGTTGATGGTGGCGTCGGAGTGCTTGGCCAGCAAGCGAATCCGTTCGAGGGGAAACGCGCGGGCGGCGATGTGGCGGGTTCCGCCGATCGGGACGTTGAACACGGTGTGAGGTGCGGTGAGTGAGACAGCTCCGCCTTTGCCGCGCAACGCTCGGTCCATAGTGCCCACCGTTGCGGGTATCAGTCCGGCCGCCTCGCCGACTGCTGCCCGAGTG
>NZ_JNFG01000142.1 GCF_000729995.1 Caballeronia sordidicola
CATCTCGACCATCAATCGGTCGCGGCTGACCTTGGCCAACACACTGGCCGCGGCGATGCAGGCGGCCGCGGCGTCCCCGCTGACCACCGGCAATGACGGCGCCGCCAGGCCCGGTACCCGGAACCCGTCGGAGAGCACGTAGCCCGGCCGCATCGGCAGACCGGCGACCGCGCGCCGCATGCCTTCGATGTTGGCGATGTGCACACCACGCCGGTCCACCTCGACCGACGGGATGAACACCACGTGGTAGGCCAGCGCGTAGCGCCGGATCAACGGAAACAGCCGTTCCCGTTCGGCTCCGGTCAACTTCTTCGAATCATCAAGTGCCGAGAGGCTTTCCAACCGGTTCGGCCCCAGCAAGCAGGCCGCCACCACCAACGGGCCCGCA
>NZ_JNFG01000143.1 GCF_000729995.1 Caballeronia sordidicola
CCAAAGGGGAGGGGCGCAAGGTCGGCCTGGAAACGCTGATCTTTGCCGACGGCCGCGCCGCGCGCGAGCTGGGCAAGGAATCCGCCGCCCTGATGCTGATTGCCCAGATCCGCGACGAGGCGCACCGTTTCGCTATCACCGGCATGCGTGCCAAACGCGCAAAGACGCGCCAACGCTCGCGGCTGGAAGAGATCGAAGGCATCGGCGCCAAAGCGCGCCAGCAGTTTCTGGCGGCTTGCGCGGCGTGGCAGACGCCAGCATCGAAGACATCGCCTCGGTGGATGGGATCTCACGCCAGCTGGCGGAGGAAATCTACCGGCAGCTGCATTGAGTCCGATGGCGCTCTTTACAAGAGCGCTGGCGGATCAAGATAGTAGGGGGCGCAAAGGC
>NZ_JNFG01000144.1 GCF_000729995.1 Caballeronia sordidicola
CCGCGGTGCTTGCCGGCCAGGGGCCTGAAGAAATTGAGTCGGTCTGGTTCAAAAAACAATCGGATTGCCTGCCATGGTAACGAAATTGACGAAAGTGACGAAAATACCTTGCAAAAGAATAAATATAGCGCGCTATTGGTGCGGCCGGGCCGGGACAGCTTGCCGGCGGCTTAACCCAGCCCGCCATTGTAAATGGTCCGGGCGGCCGTTAGTAGCTTAGACAGTAGACCGGAGACAAGGCTATCCGTAACATTCCTTTCCATAATGCAAGCAGACCTTGCCAGAACAGCCGTCAGGAGACACTCATGCCATCCCACCATAGCTGCAGCCCCCACAGCGCCGTCCAGCCTGGCTTGCACCCTCGTGCCACGGCACTTCTTGCAACATGGATCAACGCT
>NZ_JNFG01000145.1 GCF_000729995.1 Caballeronia sordidicola
GTGTATTCGCACCTGTTGTACGACATCATCAAGAGCGAGAATCACGTTGTGGAGCAACCAGATATCCTCATTCTCGAGGGACTGAACGTGCTGCAGACCGGCCCGACGCTGATGGTCTCAGATCTGTTCGACTTCTCGATCTACGTGGACGCCCGCATCGAGGACATCGAACAGTGGTACATCTCCAGATTCCTGGCAATGCGCTCAACGTCGTTCGCCAACCCGTCCTCACACTTCCACCACTACGCCAAACTGACCGACAAGCAGGCAACCCTTGCCGCACAGGAGATTTGGCATTCCATCAACCTGCCGAATCTGTTGCAGAACATCCTGCCCACCAGGCCACGCGCGACGCTGGTACTGCGCAAGGACGCCGATCACTCGATCAAC
>NZ_JNFG01000146.1 GCF_000729995.1 Caballeronia sordidicola
CGCTGCTCATCGGCATCCACTCGGGCGGCTCGCTGACCATGGACGCCTGGACCCTGGTCCACGCCTGGCAGCGGCACTTCGACGGGAAGCGGATTCTGCACGGGACCGCACACGACGTGCTGATGGCCGCGCCCGGACTGGGGGACTACTTCAAAGCCGTCGGCGTCATCCCGGCCTCCAGGCAAGGGGTGACCGCGGCGCTCGCCGCCGGCCACGACGTAGTGGTCTGGCCGGGCGGCGAACAGGACGCCATGCGCAGTTGGCGCAAGCGGGACACGGCCGTTCTCGCCGGCCGTAAAGGCTTTGTCCGACAGGCGATCCGGTCCGGGGTACCGATCGTGCCGGTCGCGACCGTGGGCGGACACGACACCGTCTTCGTGCTGTCCGAGG
>NZ_JNFG01000147.1 GCF_000729995.1 Caballeronia sordidicola
CTCAATCATGGGCTCGACGAGCGAACGGCGACGGTCCCGCAGCGGCGAGCTTTGGTGGTCAGGGATGGGGGATGCGCGTTTCCCGGCTGCGGCACTCCGCCGGGATGGTGCGATGCCCACCATATTGTTCATTGGATGGACAGTGGTCCAACGGATTTCGATAATCTCATACTTTTGTGCGGCCATCATCATCGGTTGTTGCACCATACCGAGTGGAGTGTCGAGATCGGGGATGATCGGAAAACCCGGTTCGACCCGCCGATGTCGGTGGATCCGTAACAGGTTCCGATACCGGGGAACAGTCCACCGACAGCAGCGTGAACAGCCGAATACGCGAGGTGTACACCGGGGAAGAAACAAGCCTCGGTGTACACGGCTGTCGCTG
>NZ_JNFG01000148.1 GCF_000729995.1 Caballeronia sordidicola
GTTCTTGCATTTACAGGTTTCGTGTCGAGTATCGTCTTGTCTCTAATATCTAAGAGAACGGATGAGAAGTCGGATATTAATGAGGTTAGTACCATGAAGATCAGAATCCCGAATACGAGACTCATTTGAAATATGAAGTTGTCGCTCATCATAACAACTGGTGCTAAGACTACTGCACCCAACAAGAGATATAGCCACATGGATCGCAGAAATTTATTCTGATCATCCTTATCGGGATCTCGACGCGATCCTGGATTCTCGAGCATTCTCGGTCCTCTTCTACCATCAATCGTCAACCTCATTTGAACGATTCTTCTCATGATCACATAATGTATTCTGAATCTCTCAACAAGCATACTAAATCGATCCAATACTATCAA
>NZ_JNFG01000149.1 GCF_000729995.1 Caballeronia sordidicola
TCGCCAGCATGCTCTGCGTGGATCGCTCGCGCTTCTATTGCGTGGGTCAGGAAATCAATGCCAACCACCTGCGGGGCGTGCGCTCCGGGCGGGTGACGGCGGTGGCGCGTCCCCTGCACCTAGGGCGCAGCAGCCATGTCTGGGACATCCGCCTGAGCGATGAAGAGGGGCGCCTGACCTGTGTCTCGCGGCTGACGGTAGCCGTGGTGCCCTTGCAGCGGGATGCCTCCCCGGCATGAAGCGCGCACTGGCACCCGCGGAGTGGAATTCATGACTGCCCAGGTGCAGGAATTGCGGCTGGAATTGCCCCATATCGAGTTGAGCGCCCGGGCCTTCGGTCCGGAAGATGGCTATCCGGTGCTGGCGCTGCATGGCTGGT
>NZ_JNFG01000150.1 GCF_000729995.1 Caballeronia sordidicola
GCGTTGCGGTCGAACGGCATGCCCATGTGTTCGAGTTCGTAGACAGCGCCAGGCGCTTCACGGCACATGAATTCGATCGCATCCTGGTCGCCGAGCCAGTCGGAGCCCTTGATGGTGTCGTAGAAGTGATAATGCCAGTTGTCTTCGCTCATGTTGCCGAGCGACGCGCCAATACCGCCTTGCGCTGCGACGGTATGCGAACGCGTGGGGAACACTTTGGACAACACCGCGACCGACAGACCCGCACGAGCGAGTTGCAGCGACGCGCGCATGCCCGAACCACCTGCACCCACGATCACGACGTCGAAACGGCGACGCGGCAGGGACGTTTTAATTGCAGCCATTCTTTACACTCTCCAGAGAATCTGTGCCGCGTAGCCGATACAGCCGACCAGCCAGAGGATCGTCGCCACTTGCAGGAACAGGCGCAAGCCGACCGGCTTCACGTAGTCCATCCAGATGTCCCGGATACCAACCCACGCGTGATAAAAAAGCGAGAGCAAGGCGACAAAGGTGGCGAGCTTCATCCATTGCATGGCGAAAATGGAGGCCCAGCCGTCATACGAAAAATCACGCGCGCCGAAGA
>NZ_JNFG01000151.1 GCF_000729995.1 Caballeronia sordidicola
CCGGACCGTGTCTTCAACGAGGAGGAGACGCATGATCGACATCCGTTCCGCTGGCGGCGCGTTTCCAGCCGGTCACCATCGACATGACCAGATTTTCGCGGTGACGCCAGCTTTCCACGAGGGCTGCGACGACATGCAGGATCGCAAGCGCCATGATGGTGTTGGCGGCGGTCTCGTGAGTGGCCTCAAGCCAGGGTGCTCCCCAGAAGGCATCGAGTCCCATCATCCAGCCGGTGACGCCGCAGGAGAGCGACAGGAGGATCAGAGCGATCATCATCAGGCCGCCTGCAGGATTGTGACCGATGTAGCGCGGCTCACGCCGCTGGATCATGGCCGTCAGGTAGCCGGCGAGGCGACGGGGGCCGGCAATGAAGTCG
>NZ_JNFG01000152.1 GCF_000729995.1 Caballeronia sordidicola
GGTGATATCGCTGGTGGGTATGGCGGCCCTGCTGTTTGCACCATTGAATGCAGTGACGTTCTTTGCAGCGATTGCCTGCGTGGCATTTAAATTTGGCGGCACTATTAACGTCTTTCCGTCACTGGTCAGTGAGTTCTTTGGCCTCAATAACCTGGCGAAAAAATACGGTGTGATTTATCTCGGTTTCGGTATCGGTAGCATTTGTGGTTCGATTATCGCCTCACTGTTTGGCGGCTTCTATGTGACCTTCTACGTGATTTTCGCCCTGCTGATTCTGTCATTGGCGCTTTCTACGACGATTCGTCAGCCAGAGCAGAAAATGTTGCGTGAGGCGCATGGCTCCCTTTAATGCTCAGCCGCGAGCTACTGGGCTTCAG
>NZ_JNFG01000153.1 GCF_000729995.1 Caballeronia sordidicola
TCACCACTGTCCTGGAAGTCCGCCCGCACCCCACGCAGGTAGTCGGTCAGTCCGGAGAACATGGTTCGGGTCTCGCCGACGGTCTTGGTCAATTGCGTTGTCACCGAACCGAGTTGGTCGACAGCGGCCCGCATGGAGCGCACCGATGCCTGGGCGCCGGTCAGCGATCGGGCCATCTCGGTGGTGCCCGCGCCGAAACCCATGGTGCTGTCGGTCAAGGTGGCGGTGGCCGCGACCACCGAGTCCATCGGCTCGACGGCCTTGAGCACCAGTGAGCAGATGCCGTCGCCCACGCAATTCGGGTTCGCGTTGGTGAAGTTGCGCAGCGGGTCCAGATACTGCGACACCTGGGTGACGTTGTCCTGCAGTTGCTGC
>NZ_JNFG01000154.1 GCF_000729995.1 Caballeronia sordidicola
GCCTTCGCCAGTTCGACGCAACTCATCGAGATCGCACATTGCCGGCAATACGCGTCAACTACCGCATGGACAGGCATTTCCATATTGCCAAAGCTCGCGATGAAATGCGCCATAGCTTGGTTGCGATCTGCATGCCGCAGTTCGGACTGTGCGACGCGCAAATCGTAGTCGATTGTTGCCTCCCCGGTTAGCCGCCGCAGAAACTCAACCAGAGCGGTCTCGGCCTTGACGAAGCGTCGGCACAGTACGTCGGTGACGACCAGCGCGCCAGCGTTGATGAACGGATTACGCGGCTTACCCCGCTCGGCTTCGAGTTGCACCAGCGAATTGAACGGTGTCCCGGACGGTTCGCGGCCGACGCGTTCCCAGAGTTCATC
>NZ_JNFG01000155.1 GCF_000729995.1 Caballeronia sordidicola
GTGTAGGAGCGCGACCGCTATTTCGGTTCCTGGAGAGACGGCGAATCCATATGGTGGTCGAGATGCGCTCTGATCCTGCGCGTGGAGTGTTCCACCATGCGCCGATGCGCAAAGTTCCGCCGAAGTCGCACATGCGATGGTTGGCTCTCCACCGAGAGCCATGGGCAGGAATTAGGTGGTCCGTGTTCGGGTAGGCCAGCGCCGCGGCCCTACTCCTTCGCCGCCGTGGGAGGTCACCAGACCTCGCTAGTTGATCCGAGTGCCGTGGCGACGGCATTCGTTGCCGCGAGGGGCATTGCAGCCCTTGTCGATTGGTCTGAAGTTTGCCGGATCGTCTACCAACTCGGGGCGGGTAGGAACAGGAAGTCGCAGTCGTT
>NZ_JNFG01000156.1 GCF_000729995.1 Caballeronia sordidicola
CCACCTACGAGATCGTGTGCTCCAAGGGATACAAGGACGCCGACGTCGCCGCTGCGGTGAAGTCGTTCCTGACGGTCGCGGTGAACCAGGGACAGAAGGGTCTGGCCGATGTCGGCTACGCCCCGCTGCCCACGCAGTTCAAGTCCCGCCTCGAGACGGCCATCAAGGCTCTCTCCTAGCAGGCGGTTTCGTCCCCACCTGGGAAGCCTTGGCAACCCGGGTGGGGACGTACCATCAACCACAGATAGACAGCGAGTCCAATGAGCAGCCAGACCAGCGGGATTGATCCCGCAGGGGTAGCCCGTCCGGCCGTTCATGACCGACCGGTCTTGGAGGAGATGCCACAACCCATGAGCGATGACGACGATCATCAGC
>NZ_JNFG01000157.1 GCF_000729995.1 Caballeronia sordidicola
ACATGGCCCGCGCGGTTTCGCCGCCCGTTGCGACCAGGCCGCCGACATAGACAAAATGCTGCTTCACGAGCTGCGCGAGCGAAGTAGAAAGCTGCGCGCCCTCGGCAGGGTTGAAGGTGCCATCCCGCCCAATACGGACCAGCAGGTCGTTGCCACCACAGAGCACCTGGCCGATACGAGCTTCCCACTGAGCCCAGTCCGCGTGTGAAGGACCTTGGCGTAATACGGCCGGTGGCACCGTCAATTCGGTAACGCCAGCGCGATCCTTAAGCATCGCGCACTGGCGCTCGGACACGCTGGACAGGCTTCCCACCAGCACCAACGTAGGCGCATATTTTTTCCGCGTAGTGGTCGGCATCGGCGATGGAGTGCCAA
>NZ_JNFG01000158.1 GCF_000729995.1 Caballeronia sordidicola
GCAATGTGTGATCCTGGCGGAATCACAGGGATACCGAACTTGTCGGTCGCGGTGAAATCGGCCTCGTCGAACTCGTCGGTGCCGGTCAAAGGAGCACCGTTGGACAATGTTCGACCCATCGTCAGTTCGCGTCCCGGTCGATCAAGTTCGTCCCAGGTATCCATCTCCATGTGAATTCTGCGCAGTACCAACGAAGTTCCGCCCGCTAGCCAGGGGTGATCGGTACCGTCGTGCCACACCAGGGAATCAAAATCCGTGGTTCCGGGCGCAGGATTGACCGTCCCGTCCACCTGGCCCATGAGATTGCGCATGGTCGTTCCCTCCGGCGTGGTTCCCCGAGCGTTGCGGAATCCCTTCTGGGTCCATCGAAT
>NZ_JNFG01000159.1 GCF_000729995.1 Caballeronia sordidicola
CCTGATGCCAATTCCATAAACCTCAGTCCAATCCATACCAGTCCTTTAGTTTATCCGCTTCCCATTTAGATTTGGAGCGGCCACTCGACAGTACCATATTTTCCTCGTTGTACTGTTTCAAATCCGCAAAGTTCTCCTCAATCGCCTTTGCTGAATCATCGATCAGCTTCATACGAGCGGCATCACTCATTTGCGTTTTAAAGGAATTGATCACCACAAACACCTGGTCCAGGTTAGTCACACTTGCCTTTAAAATCCCTGCGTACACCTTTTCCAGTTGCAATAGCTCCTCCGGACAGAAATGCAGCTCCTGATTCAACAGCGGCGTCGCGCCGTGGTCCGGCTGGAAGATGTGGACAAGTCCCTGGCGCATATC
>NZ_JNFG01000160.1 GCF_000729995.1 Caballeronia sordidicola
GTCGCTGAGCATTCTGGGCAAGCAGCTCGACGGACTACCCGAGGTGGTTCCGCAGGCCATGGAGAACATCCAGACGCTGTCCTCGATCATCTCCCAGCGCCGCGACCAACTCGGCACACTGCTCAAGAGCACCGAGAAGGTCACCAACACCCTGCGCCATCAGCAACAGGGCATCGGAACCCTGATCAACCAGGGCCAAAGCCTGATCGGCGAATTCGTGGTACGCCGCGGAACGTTCCACGCCATGATGCAATCGCTGACCAGCCTGGTTGAGCAGCTGAGCAAGATTGTCGTCAAGGACCGGCCGCAGCTCGATGACATGCTCAAGACGCTGCACCAGCTCACCGACATGCTCGGCCAACATGACG
>NZ_JNFG01000161.1 GCF_000729995.1 Caballeronia sordidicola
AGCCAGTTCGCCTTACGTGATCGCCGTCGGCGGCACTGCCCTGTACACCAACGCGGGCGCGTACAGCAGCGAAATCGTCTGGAATGAAGGCTTGCGGGCAATCGGCCAGTACGATGCTGCCGGCGATGTCGACAACACCAAGCGGATCTGGGCCACCGGCGGCGGCTACAGCAAATACGAAGCAGCGCCAAGCTATCAATCCGGCGTGACCGCCTCCGGCGCCCCCCCCCGCGGCCTGCCAGACATCGCCTTCGACGCCGCCAGCGCCAGCGGCGCCAACCTGGTCATCAACGGCAGCACCACCAACCAGAACGGTAATCTGTACACGGTTGGCGGCACCAGCCTGGCAGCGCCGATCTTCACCGGCG
>NZ_JNFG01000162.1 GCF_000729995.1 Caballeronia sordidicola
AAGGACTCGTCCAATAAAGATTATCTGGTAGGATGCTTCTCGTGAAGACGATTTGGAAGAATATTACGGAGGAGGCTGTTGCGGGGGGGTCTTTTTGGGGGGGTTTTTTCAAGAAGAAGACGGCAGAAGAGATAGGAGTCCGTCTAGGGGGATCGGAGAGGGGGAGAAGAGACAGGAAAGGACGGCCGAGGAAATATGGACGGAGAGGTCGGTGCGGAGGAGGGACTCCAGGAAAGACGCGTGAAAGAAATGCAAGGAGGAGGGGCGGCAGAGGAGGGCTTTTCGAGGAGAGTGCGACGAAGAAGGCGAATCCGGGAGAAAATGGTCGGGAAAGAAGCGAGAGGAGGGCGGGCTTGGGGGGGTTTG
>NZ_JNFG01000163.1 GCF_000729995.1 Caballeronia sordidicola
TGGATTCGCCGAGCAGGCGCTCATCCACGAGAACCAGCTCGTCGTGGTCTCACCCGAGCTGCCGTTCGCGCAGGCGGCAGTGCTCGGCTGCGCCGTCGTGACCGGTGCAGGGGCAGTGCTGAACACCGCGAACGTTGGCCCGGGCGAGTCGATTGTCGTGGTCGGCGCGGGCGGTGTCGGATTGAACGCGGTCAGTGGGGGACGTGTCGCGGGTGCGGCTCGCATCATCGCGGTCGACGTGGATGACGAAAAACTAGACAAAGCCCGTCGGTTCGGTGCGACCGACACCGTGAACTCGCGCACCGTCGATCCTGTTGCCGCCGTGCGCGAGCTGACCGGCGGTGGGGCGAACCACGTGTTCGACT
>NZ_JNFG01000164.1 GCF_000729995.1 Caballeronia sordidicola
GTTTTTGCTGTCGACCGTGATTGGGCTCGGCCGCAAGGCTGGCATCCCGGTTTCTGTCTGCGGGGAAATGGCGGGCGACGTGAAGTTCACGCGTTTGCTGTTGGGCATGGGTTTGCTTGAATTTTCCATGCATCCGGCGCAATTGCTGGCAGTGAAGCAGGAAATCCTGAACAGCGATCTCGACGACCTGACGCTGCAAACCAAGAAAATCCTGCGCAACACCGAGCCCAGCGCCATTGCCACCGCGGTCAGCCAGATGCGGATGATGGCCTGATGCTATGCTGGCATGACAACACGAGCATAGTTTGACGCCAAGCCCCGACTTGGTTATTCTTGTCCTATCGCGCCGATTTGAATGGTTTCACCAC
>NZ_JNFG01000165.1 GCF_000729995.1 Caballeronia sordidicola
AAATTCCGGGACTGCGCCCGAGTAGCAGCCTGTGCAACGCAGACCGTGACGTACCGAAGGACGGTGCCCACCACAGGACCAGCTGACATTGTGCCCGGGTGAGCGCAACGTACAGCAGACGCAATTCCTCGCCCGCACTTTCAGTTTCAGCCGTCAGCTTCCTGGCGCCGTATCTCGGACCGTATTCCCCACCCACATCGAGCAGTCGGCGTCCGTCCCCGTCGTGAAGCATCTGAGTGGCCGCCGCGAATCCGCCGACGCTGTCCCAACCGAAGGGAACGTACACAATCGGGAACTCGAGTCCCTTGCTGGCGTGAACCGTCGCGATCTGCACCGCCGCCGCGTCACTGTCCAAACGTCGG
>NZ_JNFG01000166.1 GCF_000729995.1 Caballeronia sordidicola
CGTAGCGGGTGTTTCTCATGCCCAGGGCACGGGCCTTGGCATTCATGGCGGCGACGAAGGCCCGCTGGCCACCCGGATAGTGGTGGGCGAGGCTGGTGGCGGCGCGGTTTTCCGAAGACATCAGCGCCAGTTGCAGCATGTCACGGCGGGTCAGCTGGCTGCCCAGGCGCACCCGCGAGAAGATGCCGCGCATGGCCGGATTCTCGCTGATGTCGATGTCGATGGTCTGCTCCAGCGGCAGCCGGGCATCGAGCACCACCATGGCGGTCATCAGCTTGGTCACCGAAGCGATGGGGGCGACCTGGTCGGGATTCTGGGAAAACAGCACCTGGTTGGTCTTGAGGTCGACGACCAGGGCGTGGTTCGAGGCCAGGCGCTGGGCGGT
>NZ_JNFG01000167.1 GCF_000729995.1 Caballeronia sordidicola
ACCTGGACCTGACATTCGATGGGCCCTACTGGAGTCTGACCAGAGGTCCACACCACGCGCTCTCCCCCTAACTCCCAAACCTCAAGCTCCTCAACGGTTCCCACTCGCACGGTGGCCGTTTCGGCATCGATCGACGTGACATATCGAGGTCGGCCGTCCGCGGCGGGACCCACCAACCCCAGCCCCTTGCGCTGACCGATGGTGAACTCGTGCACACCCGCATGGGTGGATAACACACTGCCGTCGGCGTCCACCACATTCCCGCGACGCACGCCGATCCGCGCCCCAAGGAACGCCTGAGTGTCCCCCGACGGGATGAAGCAGATGTCGTGGCTGTCAGGCTTGTTCGCGACGAGCAGAC
>NZ_JNFG01000168.1 GCF_000729995.1 Caballeronia sordidicola
AGTAAGCAGCTCGCCGATGGCGTCAAACTGCTGGTCGATCAAGTCCGGGGGATGGGTGGCGGCCTGAACCAGGCTTCCGCGTTCCTGCTGGGCATGCGGCGCGACGCGAACACACCGCAGATGGCGGGCTTCTACGTTCCGCCCGAGATTCTGGGTAAGAACGAATTCGAGAAAGCCGCAACACTTTTCGTGTCGCCGGACGGCCACACCGTGCGGTATCTGGTGCAGACGGCGCTGGACCCGTTCGGCATCGACGCGATGGACCAGACCAACGCGATCGTCAAAGCTGCCGAGACCGCACTGCCCAACACCACATTGGCCGACGCCAAGGTCTCGATGATCGGTCTGTCGTCGGTGAACCG
>NZ_JNFG01000169.1 GCF_000729995.1 Caballeronia sordidicola
GCGCCGACACCGCCATGGACCTCTATGCGCAAGCGCTGGAATCCGAGCGGTTGCATGGCTTCCGCCAGGGAGCGGCGCTGGCCGATATACTCTATCTGCGTTTCTGGCTGGGACAGCAGCCTCCGCGCATCGCCCGCACCTACTTGACGGACTCGAAGCTCAGCTATCTGCACTGGGGCGCCGCAGCCAAGGCCCAGGCGCTGGAAAACGAATTTCCCCACTGGTTGCGCGTGGCCGAGGCCACTCCCCTGACGGTGCAGCGCACCCAGGCCCAGTCCACCAGCGACATCATGCGCCTGGACTGGCTGTCGGTGCTCAAGTCGCTGCAGACCATCTCCAACGAACTGGCGCTGGATCAG
>NZ_JNFG01000170.1 GCF_000729995.1 Caballeronia sordidicola
GTCCAGGACGGACGTACCCGATGGCTCGTGTTGGTCGGGGTGTTCTGTGGCTTCGGATTTTTGACCAAACAGTTGCAAGTCATGCTCGTCGTGCCGCCGTTGGCACTGACCTATCTGATTGCAGGTCCGCCGAAATTGGGTAAGCGCGTGCTGCAATTGTTTGCCGCGCTCGGCGGCATGATCGTCTCCGCCGGCTGGTGGTTGGCGATCGTCGAATTGTGGCCGTCGGCTTCACGTCCCTGGATCGGCGGCTCACAGAACAACTCGATCCTCGAATTGACCTTCGGTTACAACGGATTGGGTCGGTTGAGTGGCAACGAGACCGGCAGTGTCGGTGGCGGCGGAATGCGGACCGCCGG
>NZ_JNFG01000171.1 GCF_000729995.1 Caballeronia sordidicola
CAGCCATGCCAAGATCGTCGAGTTCAAGGCAGCCAACGACGACTACAACGCGATCCTGCTGGAGTCGCTCGCCGATCGGCTGGCCGAGGCGTTCGCCGAACGGATGCACCAACGGGTCCGCAAGGAGTTCTGGGGATTCCAGCCGGACGAGCAGCTGGACAACGAGGCGCTCATCGGTGAGAAGTACGTGGGAATCCGTCCAGCCCCCGGCTACCCGGCCTGCCCGGAGCACACCGAGAAGGCCACACTGTTCGACCTGATGGACGTCACGAAGCGGACCGGCATCGAGCTGACCGAATCGATGGCGATGTGGCCCGGCGCCGCGGTCAGCGGCTGGTATTTCTCGCACCCGCAGTC
>NZ_JNFG01000172.1 GCF_000729995.1 Caballeronia sordidicola
GTAGTCCTTGAGATAGATGGTCTGGGGCTGGTCGGTGCGCATGGCTTACGTCCTTACATCTCTGCTGCGGAGGCGGACACGGCCAGCTGATAGGCCGTGTACTTGCGAATGTTGATCACGCCGGTATCGAACATCAGGTATTGACCCTTGATGCTCAGCAGCGTGCCTTCCACCACGGGGGTCTTTTCCAGGTCGTGGCTGACCACCTTGGTGGGATAGACCGTCACCGGATAATGGATCTCGATGGGCGCCATGTCGACCACCGGCTGGATCGCCTGCAGGCCGAAGCGGCCCTGGAGATCGTCCAGACCCTGGGCGCAGGCGTCGAAGATGCGCTCGCGCACCGCCACCAGGTC
>NZ_JNFG01000173.1 GCF_000729995.1 Caballeronia sordidicola
TACGTGCTGATCAACGATGAAGAGCAACATAGTCTGTGGCCCTCTTTCGCCCCGGTGCCGTCCGGCTGGCGGACGGTGTTCGGGGAGAGCACGCGGGCGGACTGTCTGGCTTACGTCGAGGAGAACTGGACCGACATCCGGCCGAAGAGCCTGCGGGATTCGCTGCCAGGGTAATTCACGGCTGCGGTGGGGGCCCGCGTCCTCGTCAGGTACTGGCGACCGCTTCCGTTGAGTGGGGGCCTTACGTAGCATCGGCGGGGACGATTGCTATCCATCCGTAACGCAAGGGTTTCCATGGGCAGACTCGCTGGCAATGAGGTTTTCGTGCACCGCACTCGGGTCGGGTTGGTGCGGTTG
>NZ_JNFG01000174.1 GCF_000729995.1 Caballeronia sordidicola
TGCACCAGCCGAGATATCTTCGACACCCCCGAGCGCCTGGCCGCCTTCGACGCCGTGGCGGCCGAGGTACAGCTGGCCCGCTTCGACGGCGACTGCTACGCCGAATGCATGCTGGCCTCGGGCTTCGTCGACGTCATCATCGAGGCGGGCCTGCAGCCCTACGACGTCCAGGCGCTGATCCCCATCATCGAAGGCGCCGGCGGCCGCATGACCGCCTGGGACGGCGGCGATGCCCAGCAGGGCGGCGCCATCCTCGCCTGCGGTGATCCGAAGTTGCATGCGCAGTTGGTGGAGCGGTTGCAGCACCTGGCCTGAGGCTTGGCAGACGGCTTCGTAGGTTGGGTTGAGCGGAGCG
>NZ_JNFG01000175.1 GCF_000729995.1 Caballeronia sordidicola
GCGATCTTCAACAAGCCGGCCGCCGAATACACCGGCCAGTCCCTGCTCTGCGAGGACGTCCTGCTGGCGTCGGGCGTCACCGACCTGTCGGTGTACAACTGCACCCCGGGCGGCGACCTCGGTGTCGACCTGTGGGTGGACACCCCCAACCCGCCGGGGTACACCGGTACGTAGGGCTTTCTCCGGTGACCGAGTGATCCGGCCGGATCACTCGGTCGTCGGGCAGATCTCGACGTACCGGTGTACCCCGGCGGGTTGGGGGTGTCCACCCACAGGTCGACACCGAGGTCGCCGCCCGGGGTGCAGTTGTACACCGACAGGTCGGTGACGCCCGACGCCAGCAGGACGTCCTCGCAGAGCAGGGA
>NZ_JNFG01000176.1 GCF_000729995.1 Caballeronia sordidicola
GAATTACAGGGCGCCCTGGGCGAACTCAACTCGATGCGGGTGTTCGCCGAATCGTTGCGGTCGCAGGCACACGAGTCGGCCAACCGGCTGCACACCATCGTCACACTCGTCGAGATGGGTCGCAGCACCGAAGCCGTGCGGTTTGCCACCGACGAGTTGCAACTGTCGCAGCAATTGGTCGACCGGCTGTCGAACACGGTTGGCGAACCGGCGCTGGCGGCCCGGCTACTCGGCAAGAGTGCCCAAGCCGATGAACGCGCCATCAGTCTGACGATCACCGATGACACCGAATTGCCCTCGGACGCCGACGAAGTCCCGTTGTCGGGTCAGGAGCTGATCACTGTCGTGGGCAAT
>NZ_JNFG01000177.1 GCF_000729995.1 Caballeronia sordidicola
CCTCTGCATACAGCCAATAGAAAAGCCAGGGTCAGGAAGATCATGACGGTCAGCCACCGCCTCCCGCCGTTGAAAGCGCTGCAAGCCTTCGAAGCCGCCGGGCGGCGGGGCAGCTTCCAGGCAGCCGCCCTGGAGCTGTCCGTCACCCAGGCAGCAGTCGCCCAGCAGGTACGCCAGCTGGAGGAGCGCCTGGGATTTCCGCTGTTCCTGCGTCAGCGCCGAGGCGTGCAACTGAGCGAGCGCGGTCGCGCCTACTTCCATGATGTGCAACGCGCCTTTGCCTTGCTCCGTGAAGCCACCGATGCACTGCTGTCGCGCAGGCGCGTGATCACCGTAAGCGTGACGCCAACCTT
>NZ_JNFG01000178.1 GCF_000729995.1 Caballeronia sordidicola
GCAACTTGACCGCGCCAGGAGCAACCGCGGTGGCGCCGGCCGGCACTGGCTGCGCCGCCAGCCAGGCCGCTACCGCGCCAATATCTTCAGCACTCAGGCGCTGCGCTACCTGCGCCATGCAATCGGGTGCAAACGCATGGCGCGCACCGTTTTTCCAGGCGCCGATCTGGCTCACCAGGTAGTCGCGCGGCAAGCCGAGCAAACCCGGCGTAGTCGGCTGCACGCCGGTCATGGCGCTGCCATGGCAGGCGATGCAGGCAGGAATCTGCTTGCTCGCGTCGCCCTTGTTGACCAGCATGTCGCCGCGCGCGCGGGTGGCGTCGGACAGATCGAAAGGCTGCGGCGCCGGATAA
>NZ_JNFG01000179.1 GCF_000729995.1 Caballeronia sordidicola
GCACACCGACGCGGACCTCGGCCGTCCGATGGAAGTCCTCACCGATATGACGAAAAGCCGCAAAGCAGGCTTCCTCGATTATCAGAGCACACCCGATGCGTTCTTCGCGTTGTTCGACCGCTTAAAGGCAGAGCGGATCATTCCGCAATGAACTTGAGGCAGCGGGCTAACGCCTGCTGAACAACGGCGATGCATGACTCGCGGCGGCCAGCTCCGTGGCGGCCGCGAGCAAGGTCGGCCCGAGCTTCTCCATGCGCTTTTCGTCGAGTCTGACAAGCGGCCCCGCAATACTGATTACGCCCATCGCCGCATAGCCGCGCCGCTGCACAGGCGCGGCCATCGCTGTCATGCCG
>NZ_JNFG01000180.1 GCF_000729995.1 Caballeronia sordidicola
CTGCACCCGGACCTCCGCGCCGACTTCGTACTCGCGAACCCTCCGTTCAACGTGAGCGAATGGTGGAACGCGAAACTCGCCAACGACCCCCGCTGGAAGTACGGCCTCCCCCCGGAGGGCAACGCGAACTTCGCCTGGGTACAGCACTTCATCTATCACCTGAGTCCGCGCGGCACCGCCGGGTTCGTCCTCGCGAACGGTTCACTCAGCTCGAAGACCAGCGGCGAGGGTGAAATTCGCCGCAAGCTCATCGAGGCCGACCTGGTCGACTGCATCGTGGCGATGCCTGACAAGCTGTTCTTCAATACGGGCATTTCGGTCAGCCTTTGGTTCATCAGCAGAGACCGAGGCG
>NZ_JNFG01000181.1 GCF_000729995.1 Caballeronia sordidicola
CTCGATTCAGCTTTCGGCTTTGCCGGTTGGTCGAATGTCGCATTCAAATCCGAAGGCGCAGAAATGTGCGACTCATCCTCTTCCGATAGTGCGCCCCAATCCTCGCCGGACTTTTGAGCCTTACGACGGTCGTTAAGCCGCGCGATCTGCACTGCGAACTCGAACAACAAAGTGAGTGAGAGCGCGAGGGCCAGCATCGAGAACGGGTCCGAACCCGGAGTTGCGATCGCGGCAAACACGAACAGACCGAAGATCAATCCTCGACGCCAGGCCTTGAGTCGCTCGTAGGTGAGAATGCCCGCAAAGTTCAGTACGACGACAAGAAGCGGTATCTCGAAGCTCACGCCGAAGATCAAC
>NZ_JNFG01000182.1 GCF_000729995.1 Caballeronia sordidicola
ATGTTGCTGCTGGTGCGCAGGCCCAGGTTGACCAGGTGGTGGTGCACGGCGCCGGTGGCCAGCACCGCATGCACCGGCAGCTTGCCCGGCTCGATGTGGCGGTCGGTCAGCACCAGCAATACCTTGCCGGCGCGCACGGCCTCCTCGGCCTGCTCGACGATGTTGCGCAGCGCCGCCTCGAGGCCCATGGACTCGGGGTAGTTGAGGGCGATCTTGACATTCTCGAAGCCGGGCTTTGGCATGTTGAGAATGGTCCGCCACTTGGCCGGCGAGACCACCGGGCTGCTCAGGATGGCGCGATCGGCGTGCTCGGCGGTTTCCTCGAAGACGTTGCGCTCGGCGCCCAGG
>NZ_JNFG01000183.1 GCF_000729995.1 Caballeronia sordidicola
CCACGCACTCATGCAGCCGGACCAGACCGCGCTCCGGTTCGTCGGGCAGACGATCACCTGGGGCGCGCTGGATCGCCGGGTCACCGCGCTGGCCGGCGCGCTGAGCCGGCGCGGCATCGGATTCGGCGACCGGGTGTTGATCCTGATGCTCAACCGCACCGAATACGTCGAGGCGTTCCTGGCGGCCCACCTCCTGGGCGCCATCGCGTCCCCGGTCAACTTCCTGATGACCCCGCCGGAGATCGCCTACCTGGTCCGTGACTGTCTGCCGAAGGCCGTGTTCACCGAACAGGTGCTGGCCCCGGGCGCGACCGCGGTACGAGAGCTGGAACCGTCACTGGCCACTGTGATCG
>NZ_JNFG01000184.1 GCF_000729995.1 Caballeronia sordidicola
CATCCGCACTTCGATGATCGCGTCGAGCAGGCCTTCCCGGGAACCGAAGTGATACTTGGCCGCTGACCTGTTGGATTGTCCTGCCGCGATCTGCACATCTTTCAGCGTCATCGCAGCAATTCCACGTTCCGCAATGAGTCGCTCTGCTGCGTCGATCATGGCATCACGAGCAGTGGGCTGAGTCACATACACAACATTAAGACTGAAGCATTAATCTGTCAATAGCGCACCCACGGGCGGGCGCCCAAATGGCATTTGCCTCATGCCGCGGTCTGTCAGACCTGCTCTCTAGCTCAGCCGTTCGCGGCGGTCCCGTGTGAGCAGCATCGCGTTGTACTTCGAGTTGA
>NZ_JNFG01000185.1 GCF_000729995.1 Caballeronia sordidicola
TACTAGATTGGAGTCCGTCTCTTTGGCTCGTATATGTGTATAAGAGACAGTGGCGGTCCCTACCGTCCTTTGTGCTTTGATAGTGCCCCGAGTGCTGCGCTGGTAAGTCGTGCAGATGGAGCTTCTACCGCGTACGGGTCCGCGTATCCAGCCGATCAACCCGCACTGGAGGCACGAACCAGGCAAGGCAAAGCCCTACGATCGCTGCCGCATCCGCTAGCCCAAGTCCCACGTGTATCGATTCGATCAACGCACCGCGCGTGGACTGCATCATCTCGTCGTCGGCATGACCCGCCATGATCAGGCGACCAATCAGCGCCGCCTGTTCCGCCAGAGCGATTAGCAAC
>NZ_JNFG01000186.1 GCF_000729995.1 Caballeronia sordidicola
GCCCTGCTGTTCGCCCTCGGCAATCTGTTCGGCGCGCGCTTCCGCGGTCGCCGGCCGGCGGCCTATTTCCTCCTGCTGTTGCTGGCCTGGGTGCTGGGGCTGGTCAATGCCTTCGAGCACGCCAAGGACGCCTGGGCGGTGATGCCCGCCGGGCTGATCCTCTCGGTGATCGTGTCGGTGCTGAGCCTGGTGGCTGCCTGGATCGGTCTCTCCAACCTGCGTTTGGAGGTGGTCCGATGAGCACTCCAAGAGTCTTGAGCGTCCTGGGTCTGGCCGTGCTGCTGGCCGCCTGCGGCAATGAAGGCGGTGCCGACACCCAGGCCCGCGGTCCCGATCCCAAGCTGC
>NZ_JNFG01000187.1 GCF_000729995.1 Caballeronia sordidicola
GCACCATCTGGCCCGATCAAACCATCAGTAAGAGGCAAAGGTTGGCCTGATAAAAATTCCTCTGCTGTTGTTTTATAAGAAGATCCGTCCGGAATACGCTGCACGGAGTAAATGATACCAAAAGTCCAGTCGAAAGCCAGTAAACCACGGCGGTATTTCTCTGGGAAACGGGCATTATAACTGCTTACCAGGTTTGTTGGGGATCCCTGGCCAACGTTTAGTATAGCAGTTAGATTATCAATGTAACTTGGTGCCCAATTCTCTTTACTTGTACGCAGCGCCATCTCCTCTGCGCGATCGAGCAGACGGACATCCAGACCTTGAGAGCGCGGCACCCCCACATT
>NZ_JNFG01000188.1 GCF_000729995.1 Caballeronia sordidicola
TACCTACTTTCACACGGGTATCCGCACTATCATTGGCGTGGAGTCGTTTCACGGTCCTGTTCGGGATGGGAAGGGGTGGTACCAACTCGCTATGGTCATCAGGCATGAGGGGGTGTTGCGCTGATTTGTGGTCAACGCAACCAATCTGGGGAAGAAGTAGTCGAGTTCACTCTTTGAGGAGTGCCTCGTTGTTACTGGTGTTGCTTTGG
>NZ_JNFG01000189.1 GCF_000729995.1 Caballeronia sordidicola
GAGATCGCTTCGCGCTCCTCGGGCGTCAGTGCACGTGGCGAGCGCTTTCTTGGCGGCGGTGCGATCCCACCGCGCTTAGCAAGCATCCGATGCACCGAGCCCACTTCACGCTCCAGCGCCCGACTAATCTCGCTGACAGACTCCGCTGCGCGCCAGCGCTTCCAAATCTCCCCCTTCTGGGTCGACGTCAACCACGGTTTTGCTTGTCGTTTCATAGCCTCATCCTCCGATTTCCGTATTGGAACAGAGGTGTTGCG
>NZ_JNFG01000190.1 GCF_000729995.1 Caballeronia sordidicola
GCTCCATTTGGCCGTCGCGGTAGCGCGCGCGCTGATTCCCTACCCAGGTACCGAGCGCTGTCCCATCAGGCAGCACGAAGTCTAGCGGCACATTCACATGGCCTTGCCGTGCGCCAAATTCCTCCAGCGCGGTATAGGCGGCTTCCCAGCGGGCATCCAGCACGCCAGCGTCGAAGTCGAAGCCTAGGGCGGCCAGCCGATCACGCCTGGACAGGTCGATCTGACGGCTGCGTTGGTTCCGGGACCAGTCGGCCAGATCCGTACCGTCTCCCAGCACCTGGCGCTGAGCAACGCGCAGGTGGCCATGCACCTCCTTGAACGCCACCAGCGCATGAGACCGTTTCTCC
>NZ_JNFG01000191.1 GCF_000729995.1 Caballeronia sordidicola
ATAAGCTCATGCAACTATCACACGAAACGATCTACCGAAGCCTGTATGTACAAGCCCGGGGCGTCCTTAAAAAAGAGCTGATGGAGCATTTGCGCACCCATCGCGTGATGCGACGCGCTAAAAAAGCTACGGGCAGCGGACAAAACCGAGGGGCGATCATCGATGCTGTATCAATCAGCGAACGTCCCGCCGAAGTGGAAGACCGAGCGGTTCCGGGGCACTGGGAAGGTGACTTGATATCGGGCTCGAACAACTCGCATATTGCGACCCTGGTTGAACGCCAATCGCGCTTTGTGATGCTGG
>NZ_JNFG01000192.1 GCF_000729995.1 Caballeronia sordidicola
CACTGCTCAAGAAACGCCGCGATCAGATCGCCAACGGTGGTTTTATTAGACATGTCGCGCAACCCCTCCAGAAACTTCGATGTGACTGCCCGTCGTGTAGGACGACAGGCTCGTAGACAGATAAAAAGCTTGTGACGACGCTCAGGCGTCTGTGGCGAGCACGTCGGAACCCGCGTTCTGGGAGAAGGCGTTGAGTTGATCGAGTTCTTGTTGAGCGCGCTGCTTCATCAAGCGCCTCACCCGGGTGATGCCCACATCGTGCTGATAGAGAA
>NZ_JNFG01000193.1 GCF_000729995.1 Caballeronia sordidicola
ACCTGCTGAGTTCGCTGGAGAGCGTGCAGGACGTGTTGAGCGAGGGTATCGGACAAAGCGGGCCGGTGGTGGTCGAGGTGGACATGCTGGCCATTGGCGACTTCGCCACACCTTTCGCAGGTCCCGCCATTAAAAAACCGGAACCTGTAGATCTGAATCCGGAAAAGCTTGAGTTTTATGGTTGATCGGCTGTGCGCTCGCTGGAATAGCGTCGCAACGTTCGCGAATGTATGCAGCAGAAGAGCTTTTACTGGGGCTTGAATGACAGTCCGCTGGCGTGGGCGAACTGAACAGGAGCAATGGCATGACGATTCTAGGCATTGAGCAAATCAAATATGGCGTGACGGATCT
>NZ_JNFG01000194.1 GCF_000729995.1 Caballeronia sordidicola
GGGCACTGGGAAGGTGACTTGATATCGGGCTCGAACAACTCGCATATTGCGACCCTGGTTGAACGCCAATCGCGCTTTGTGATGCTGGTGAAAGTCCAAGGCAAAGACACTACAAGCGTCGTGTCGGCACTGATCAAGCAGGTGAAGAAGCTGCCTAAGGAGTTGCGCCAAACGCTCACGTGGGACCGTGGCCGCGAACTGGCAAGCCACAAGACGTTCACGCTTGCCACAGAGGTCGACGTGTATTTCTGCGATCCACGAAGTCCTTGGCAACGCGGTAGCAACGAGAATACGAACGGCCTGCTACGTCAGTACTTCCCTAAAGGCACACGCCTGGATG
>NZ_JNFG01000195.1 GCF_000729995.1 Caballeronia sordidicola
ATAAGCTCATGCAACTATCACACGAAACGATCTACCGAAGCCTGTATGTACAAGCCCGGGGCGTCCTTAAAAAAGAGCTGATGGAGCATTTGCGCACCCATCGCGTGATGCGACGCGCTAAAAAAGCTACGGGCAGCGGACAAAACCGAGGGGCGATCATCGATGCTGTATCAATCAGCGAACGTCCCGCCGAAGTGGAAGATCGAGCGGTTCCCGGGCACTGGGAAGGTGACTTGATATCGGGCTCGAACAACTCGCATATTGCGACCCTGGTTGAACGCCAATCGCGCTTTGTGATGCTGGTGAAAGTCCAAGGCAAAGACACTACAAGCGTCGTGTCGGCACTGATCAAGCAGGTGAAGAAGCTGCCTAAGGAGTTGCGCCAAACGCTCACGTGGGACCGTGGCCGCGAACTGGCAAGCCACAAGACGTTCACGCTTGCCACAGAGGTCGACGTGTATTTCTGCGATCCACGAAGTCCTTGGCAACGCGGTAGCAACGAGAATACGAACGGCCTGCTACGTCAGTACTTCCCTAAAGGCACACGCCTGGATGGTTATTCACAAGCCGAGTTGAACAA
>NZ_JNFG01000196.1 GCF_000729995.1 Caballeronia sordidicola
AAACGCCTGAAGTCCGCGCGCGGTGCGGAAGCACCCCGACACCTTTTGTTTGAGCTTGGGCATTCTGATATCGCGTTCGGCTTGGTTATTGTCAAATGGGACGCGATGGTCGGCGATAAAGCGCCACACTTGCTTGGCATGACGCTCGAGCCGGCCCAACAGATTGTAGGCTTCGCTTTGTTTGATTCTGCCGCGCACATCTTGACGCGTCGGGTCACGGGCCTGCTGCGGGTTAAGCTTACGGCCTTGCTTGATCAAGGCGCGGCTGCGTCGCTGATAGTGGTTTGTGCGCGTGTGGTTCAAGCTCGTATGGCCGCTGGCGATGCTGTGATCGACCTCGCGCTTGGCCTGGCGCAGCAGCTTGAGCATGTGTTCGGCCCAGGGCTGCTGGGTGGATTCCCATACCCCGATCAACTCACGCATATGATGCGCGTTGCATAACGCATGCTCGCAGTCGTAGTAGGTGTAAGGCACCCAGCCGTCGTGCACCGCGACCCCGGTAAATAAGGGCAGGATGCCGAAGCTGTCCAGTGCTTCGCGGCCACGCGTGCGGTGCGAGCCATACCACGTCAGCGCCTGGGTCGAGGCCGTGTGCAGCCAGTGCAGGATAGGTCCCACGCGCATGCCGGTTTCGTCGAAATGCACGACCGGTGCGCCTTGCAGCGCTTGCCCGATGAGCTCAACGGCAGGGCTCAATACCCGTGCAGCTTGCGTGATGCAGTTTTGCACTGTGCCTGCACTCAGGCTCAGGCCAAACAGGTCGCGCAACGCCTGCGAGGTACGCTCCAGAGGCAACTGCTGATATTGCGTCAGATAGACCGCTGCGGCCTGGATCTGGTTGCCGTACTGCACCGCCTGGCTAAGACCTTGGGGAAACTCGGCGCAATGCACTTTGCCGCAGCCGCATTGCGCCTGCTCCACGCGATGGGCTGTCACTTCAAACCGGATCACCGGCAAGTCAATCACCTGCCGCTCTTCGGCCAGTACCGAAACGCGATCGGCCGTGATTTCTTGCCCACAGTTATCACATACCCGACTCACTCGATGAATCTCAACCCGATCCGGGTGCGCCACGCGTTTAAGCGTCTTGCCCTCATGGCCTGGCTGAGCGCCTGGCATGGCTCCACTCACCGTGCGCTGCGATTTGGGCTTGGGTTTGCGCTTCAGGCCATCCGAGGACGGTGGCTTGCTCGAGTTGTGGCTGTCCTTGCCCAGCTTCGCTTCAATCTCGTTCAGACGCCT
>NZ_JNFG01000197.1 GCF_000729995.1 Caballeronia sordidicola
TAGCGAATGTTCTTTAAAAACTAACAGCCGATAAGTGTGGGCGCTTGGTGCTTGGCTTTAAGCGTGGTGGTGTTTTCCGGGGTAACCCGGGAGATACTGCCGTGAAGCGAAAGTATCAAGTCTCACACTAGTATTAAGGTAGGTTTTGAGTGTCTTTCTCGAAAGGGGAAGATGGGAGGAACTTGTCAGTACGTTGAGTGAGCGACCTATTCGCAAGAATAGAAAACAGTAACAGGCATTGAACTGAAGAGTTTGATCCTGGCTCAGATTGAACGCTGGCGGCATGCCTTACACATGCAAGTCGAACGGCAGCACGGGGGCAACCCTGGTGGCGAGTGGCGAACGGGTGAGTAATACATCGGAACGTGTCCTGTAGTGGGGGATAGCCCGGCGAAAGCCGGATTAATACCGCATACGATCTACGGAAGAAAGCGGGGGATCCTTCGGGACCTCGCGCTATAGGGGCGGCCGATGGCAGATTAGCTAGTTGGTGGGGTAAAGGCCTACCAAGGCGACGATCTGTAGCTGGTCTGAGAGGACGACCAGCCACACTGGGACTGAGACACGGCCCAGACTCCTACGGGAGGCAGCAGTGGGGAATTTTGGACAATGGGGGAAACCCTGATCCAGCAATGCCGCGTGTGTGAAGAAGGCCTTCGGGTTGTAAAGCACTTTTGTCCGGAAAGAAAACTTCTGCCCTAATACGGCGGGAGGATGACGGTACCGGAAGAATAAGCACCGGCTAACTACGTGCCAGCAGCCGCGGTAATACGTAGGGTGCGAGCGTTAATCGGAATTACTGGGCGTAAAGCGTGCGCAGGCGGTTCGTTAAGACAGATGTGAAATCCCCGGGCTTAACCTGGGAACTGCATTTGTGACTGGCGAGCTAGAGTATGGCAGAGGGGGGTAGAATTCCACGTGTAGCAGTGAAATGCGTAGAGATGTGGAGGAATACCGATGGCGAAGGCAGCCCCCTGGGCCAATACTGACGCTCATGCACGAAAGCGTGGGGAGCAAACAGGATTAGATACCCTGGTAGTCCACGCCCTAAACGATGTCAACTAGTTGTTGGGTCTTCATTGACTTAGTAACGTAGCTAACGCGTGAAGTTGACCGCCTGGGGAGTACGGTCGCAAGATTAAAACTCAAAGGAATTGACGGGGACCCGCACAAGCGGTGGATGATGTGGATTAATTCGATGCAACGCGAAAAACCTTACCTACCCTTGACATGGTCGGAACCCTGCTGAAAGGTGGGGGTGCTCGAAAGAGAACCGATACACAGGTGCTGCATGGCTGTCGTCAGCTCGTGTCGTGAGATGTTGGGTTAAGTCCCGCAACGAGCGCAACCCTTGTCCTTAGTTGCTACGCAAGAGCACTCTAAGGAGACTGCCGGTGACAAACCGGAGGAAGGTGGGGATGACGTCAAGTCCTCATGGCCCTTATGGGTAGGGCTTCACACGTCATACAATGGTCGGAACAGAGGGCTGCCAACCCGTGAGGGGGAGCTAATCCCAGAAAACCGATCGTAGTCCGGATCGTAGTCTGCAACTCGACTACGTGAAGCTGGAATCGCTAGTAATCGCGGATCAGCATGCCGCGGTGAATACGTTCCCGGGTCTTGTACACACCGCCCGTCACACCATGGGAGTGGGTTTTACCAGAAGTGGCTAGTCTAACCGCAAGGAGGACGGTCACCACGGTAGGATTCATGACTGGGGTGAAGTCGTAACAAGGTAGCCGTATCGGAAGGTGCGGCTGGATCACCTCCTTTCTCGAGCTCAACGTTTTAAAGTGAAGTGCTAAAGCGCTCACGCTTATCGGCTGTAAGAAGACAGGCTAAGGGTCTGTAGCTCAGTTGGTTAGAGCACCGTCTTGATAAGGCGGGGGTCGTTGGTTCGAATCCAACCAGACCCACCATTTACTTTGTAAATGCAGACCCTCAAGCATCAAGGTATTGGGGGATTAGCTCAGCTGGGAGAGCACCTGCTTTGCAAGCAGGGGGTCGTCGGTTCGATCCCGTCATCCTCCACCAATCACCAACGCATAGCATTCTTGAAGCTGAGAGTGATTATGCATTGGCGATTGAGCCAGTCAGTAAGCGATTTTAAGCATAGCGCTTAGAGTCGTGCTGTCGTTCTTTAACAATCTGGAAGAAGTAGTAAAGGTCATTTGAAAGCACTTAGAGATGGGTGTGATTAGGATGATCAGGGTTGTGATTGTATCAATGTATGAAAAAGTGATCGAAAGGTCGCTTTGGAATACGGCGCAACACGAATACTCAACCTATAGCGGTGTGAAAGAGTTCTCACTGAACCGGTGGCTTCGGCCAAGGGTTTGCGGGGATGCTCGGAGACACACTCGTTATAGGGTCAAGCGAACAAGTGCATGTGGTGGATGCCTTGGCGATCACAGGCGATGAAGGACGCGGTAGCCTGCGAAAAGCGACGGGGAGCTGGCAAACGAGCTTTGATCCGTCGATGTCCGAATGGGGAAACCCGGCCCTTCTGGGTCATCCTAGACTGAATACATAGGTCTAGTGAAGCGAACGCGGTGAACTGAAACATCTAAGTAACCGCAGGAAAAGAAATCAACCGAGATTCCCAAAGTAGTGGCGAGCGAAATGGGATCAGCCTGTACTCTTTAGCACGACCGTTAGCCGAACACTCTGGAAAGTGTGGCCATAGCAGGTGATAGCCCTGTAGGCGAAAGCGGATGTGTGGAACTAGGTGTACGACAAGTAGGGCGGGACACGTGAAATCCTGTCTGAAGATGGGGGGACCATCCTCCAAGGCTAAATACTCGTGATCGACCGATAGTGAACCAGTACCGTGAGGGAAAGGCGAAAAGAACCCCGGGAGGGGAGTGAAATAGATCCTGAAACCGCATGCATACAAACAGTCGGAGCCTTGAAAGGGGTGACGGCGTACCTTTTGTATAATGGGTCAGCGACTTACGTTCAGTAGCAAGGTTAACTGATTAAGGCAGCCGTAGCGAAAGCGAGTCCGAATAGGGCGTTCAGTTGCTGGGCGTAGACCCGAAACCAAGTGATCTATCCATGGCCAGGTTGAAGGTGCGGTAACACGTACTGGAGGACCGAACCCACTAATGTTGAAAAATTAGGGGATGAGCTGTGGATAGGGGTGAAAGGCTAAACAAACTTGGAAATAGCTGGTTCTCTCCGAAAACTATTTAGGTAGTGCCTCGTGTATCACCTTCGGGGGTAGAGCACTGTCATGGTTGTGGGGTCCATTGCGGATTACTACGCCATAGCAAACTCCGAATACCGAAGAGTGCAATCACGGGAGACAGACATCGGGTGCTAACGTCCGGTGTCAAGAGGGAAACAACCCAGACCGCCAGCTAAGGTCCCCAAATATTGCTAAGTGGGAAACGAAGTGGGAAGGCTAAAACAGTCAGGAGGTTGGCTTAGAAGCAGCCACCCTTTAAAGAAAGCGTAATAGCTCACTGATCGAGTCGTCCTGCGCGGAAGATGTAACGGGGCTAAGCAATATACCGAAGCTGCGGATGCGAGATTTATCTCGCATGGTAGGAGAGCGTTCCGTAAGCCTGTGAAGGTGCATTGAAAAGTGTGCTGGAGGTATCGGAAGTGCGAATGCTGACATGAGTAGCGATAAAGGGGGTGAAAAGCCCCCTCGCCGTAAGCCCAAGGTTTCCTACGCAACGTTCATCGGCGTAGGGTGAGTCGGCCCCTAAGGCGAGGCAGAAATGCGTAGCTGATGGGAAGCAGGTTAATATTCCTGCACCATTGTTAAATGCGATGGGGGGACGGATCGCGGAAGGTTGTCCGGGTGTTGGAAGTCCCGGTCCTTGCATTGGAGAAGGCGCTTAGGCAAATCCGGGCGCGGAATTCAAGGGTGTGAGGCCATTCACTTAGGTGAAGAAGCAATCGGAAGTGGTTCCAAGAAAAGCCTCTAAGCTTCAGTTTAACAAGACCGTACCGCAAACCGACACAGGTGGGCGAGATGAGTATTCTAAGGCGCTTGAGAGAACTCGGGAGAAGGAACTCGGCAAATTGGTACCGTAACTTCGGGATAAGGTACGCCCCTGTAGCTTGATGCGCCTGCGCGCAAAGGGTGAAGGGGTTGCAATAAACTGGTGGCTGCGACTGTTTAATAAAAACACAGCACTCTGCAAACACGAAAGTGGACGTATAGGGTGTGACGCCTGCCCGGTGCCGGAAGATTAAATGATGGGGTGCAAGCTCTTGATTGAAGTCCCGGTAAACGGCGGCCGTAACTATAACGGTCCTAAGGTAGCGAAATTCCTTGTCGGGTAAGTTCCGACCTGCACGAATGGCGTAACGATGGCCACACTGTCTCCTCCCGAGACTCAGCGAAGTTGAAGTGTTTGTGATGATGCAATCTCCCCGCGGCTAGACGGAAAGACCCCATGAACCTTTACTGTAGCTTTGCATTGGACTTTGAACCGATCTGTGTAGGATAGGTGGGAGGCTATGAAACCGGAACGCTAGTTTCGGTGGAGCCGTCCTTGAAATACCACCCTGGTTTGTTTGAGGTTCTAACCTTGGTCCGTGATCCGGATCGGGGACAGTGCATGGTAGGCAGTTTGACTGGGGCGGTCTCCTCCCAAAGTGTAACGGAGGAGTACGAAGGTACGCTAGGTACGGTCGGAAATCGTGCTGATAGTGCAATGGCATAAGCGTGCTTAACTGCGAGACCGACAAGTCGAGCAGGTGCGAAAGCAGGTCATAGTGATCCGGTGGTTCTGTATGGAAGGGCCATCGCTCAACGGATAAAAGGTACTCTGGGGATAACAGGCTGATACCGCCCAAGAGTTCATATCGACGGCGGTGTTTGGCACCTCGATGTCGGCTCATCTCATCCTGGGGCTGTAGCCGGTCCCAAGGGTATGGCTGTTCGCCATTTAAAGAGGTACGTGAGCTGGGTTTAAAACGTCGTGAGACAGTTTGGTCCCTATCTGCCGTGGGCGTTGGATATTTGAAGGGGGCTGCTCCTAGTACGAGAGGACCGGAGTGGACGAACCTCTGGTGTACCGGTTGTCACGCCAGTGGCATCGCCGGGTAGCTATGTTCGGAAGAGATAACCGCTGAAAGCA
>NZ_JNFG01000198.1 GCF_000729995.1 Caballeronia sordidicola
GTCAATGTGCCATCGCATCCGCTGTTTGCGCACCGGGAACGCTTCCGGCCGCTTAGCCTTCCTGCTCCGACAAAATTCCCTATCGGCGTCGTGCATCAAGCAAACTGAATTTTGCAGGTCCGACTATCTAGCGATGCAGGTCGCCGCGTAGTTTTTCATAGAGCCGCACACGATTTAACAGGAGTCCCACGGCGGCCTTTCATCAGGGACGTATGACTGGTCACACTCCGCGCTCGCGCAATGCGCAGATTCGAGCGAGGTATGCGCGCTGCCGGGTGATCCTCGACGAGGAAGTCTTTGTCTTACGCTCGCGACGTGGATCGGGGTTACCAATGAGCCATGCTCTCTGAGCATCCGGTCAGCTCGTATTCGACGCCCCCAGGGTAATTGAGGAATTCCGTTTCGATAATCCGGCGTGTGGTCCTGCGTGAATACAAACATGATAAGCACGGCATTTTCGCGGTGCCGCCGAACGGCGAATACCATCAGAACGGGCCGAAATAGCCGCATGTAACGGCTGAAATAATTTCGCTTATTGCACCTCTCTTCGGGAGCATCCCTAAGAGCACTGAGGTGATCAGATAGCCACATATCACGTCGGCACGATAACTGCTGGAGCGCGTTTGCCTGCGCGCGGGTGTTGAGGCGATTTGTTACCATGTCACTCAACATATTTCCGCACCTTCCCGTTGCGGCTAATTCGCAACGGTGCCGCCTTGGAGCAAGGTCAATGTTCGAAAAGAACAAAATTTACTCGGTACACTTCCTACGATTCTTCGCGGCTGCGGCAGTGGTAGTTCACCATGTTCTGCAGCGCTACACCGGTAAGGTAACCGTGGGCGCTGCGGGCGTAGACGTCTTTTTCGTGATTAGTGGGTTCGTAATCGGTCTTGCACTACAGGGCAACGACACATCTACACGCTTCGCAGTCAAGCGTTTAATCCGAGTGATGCCGCTGTACTGGACAGCGACGCTCGTTTATGGCTATTTCAGATTTGTTGCATGGGGGTTGACGCCCGCGCCTTCGGAAATTCTAAGATCTATTTTTCTATGGCCGCCGTTTGGGCATCCTTGGTATCCGATTTACTATCCGGCCTGGACGCTGGAGTTCGAAATGCTTTTCTATGGGATCGCAACAGTATGCTTGATCTTTTTTCGCAAAAACGCATGCAACGCCTGTTTGATACTTGTGCTTTGCGTGTCGCCAATCTTAATTCAGGTCCCTGGTTCCGTGCGTGGAACATTCCCCGAAACTCAGTTTCTTCTGGAATTTGCTGCCGGGATTGTAGTTGCACAAACGATCGACATCCTAAGGGCTCGTTTGAAGCCAGCCATAGGTCTATGGCTTGTTCTAGGTGCTCTCGCAATTTTCGCGATTAACTACACTCAAACGTCGGCGCGGCCAATCGCTTGGGGTGTGCCGAGTGCGATGATGGTCGTAGGGATGATTGCCTTTGAAAGAACAGCCTGGTTGAAGAATAGATTCATTGTTTTGGGAGGCGATGCGAGCTATGCCATCTATTTAACGCATATCACTGCCATTGAGTTTCTCGGTGAGGCTGGGAAATGGTGGCACATTCCGTTCGAAAAGCATTTGATCATCGCCTTCCCGTTATTGATCGGCGCCGGGATCGGGTGCGGTATAGTCGCGCACTTGTTGATCGAGAAGCCAATGCTGATTGTCTTGCGAGGCTTCTTGCTTCCAAAACGCACTGTTATAGCCTGAAGTCGGAACCAGAATCAGTATCCGCTCGGATATGCGGGCCTGCCTCGCAACGCCTGCGTTGCGGCGCCAGACCGGTGCTGACAATCGCCGTGGTACCTTTCGACATGCGCCGCCGGCGCGGCAGCGAGAGGCACGGAGTTTTCTCTTAAAAAAAGTGCTCGGGCTAGCGGAGGCCTTTTTGTAGAGTGGAAAGCGTTCCAAAAACGACCCCAATATTCGACCGAAAATCCTTACTGCTTATTGGGACACAAAAGAGGGCACGAGCCTCCGCGGTGTTGCACCGTTAGGATCTTCGAATAGCGCAGCTAAACTAGCCAACGATGTACGAGGTCGGCACTGTCAGCGTCGCAACCGGCCAGTGGTCTAGTATGCCGTGTCACCTCGTGCCGATGTACGCCACGAGTCTATGCTGAATCGGAAAGTGGTCGCTAGGAGCGACCACTTTCACACAATTTCAAAACGGCTGAGCAAGCACTTCCCTACCGCCGCCGCTACCTCACGCTTCCAACTTGGCCAAGGGCACAGAACGACTTACCGGATTCGGAGAGCGCATAAAATTTTAAAGACTGCCATTGAGTTGTTCGGGCATAACCAAACCACCCGACATTCTGCTCAAATTTTTGTCCTAACCACTCTTCCGCGGCAGCGCTTGTTCGGGTACTCGTAGCGACGCCGACGATCTGATTTGTTCCATCAACGGCGATCACGTTCTTCGCCGGCGAATGGTCGTCCGTCATCCAAGCCCAGCCAGAAATCGTAACTGGAGTGCCGGGCACATCGAATATTTTCTCGGACTGGCTATTCGGGATTGATCCGACTGCTTCCACAGCACCACGACAGGCCGTCTCAGAGCGCGCAGCAAGGAAAACCGAAGCACTGTCGCCCCATCGGAAAGGAAAATAAGAAAAAATTCCCAGATTGTGCTCTCGCGCAAATTGCATATATTGAGCAGCTTCTACCTCGTTTTCATCGAGAAGCCGTATCTCGTTTCGATCGTTGATTTGCATAAATCCAGCCAATGCTGACTCCCAGTTTCTATCTCGCGCCTTTTCCCACAGCCTCATTTCGTGGTTCAACCCGGACAAGGCAAATGAAAGCATGATCGTCATCGCGATCACCATCGACGCGCCTACATACCGTCGCCGCCGCTCCCTTGCATCGAAGAGAACGCCCGAAACCACTGCATAGACGCCGAGCCAGCCAAGTCCCGCGAATGATGCATATTTTTTGTTTGCAGCTTCCAAAATTCCATATTGCGCGCGAGCCAGACCGGCGGCCAATCCTGTCACCACGATGACGATCAACAACACCAGACCGAATACCGCAAGACGGCCACCCAACCCTGGTCTGACAAAGCGGGCGATCGCAAAAGCTACAGTCGTACCAAGCACTACAGCACCGCACAATCCGGCCAAATAGGGAGACGCCGTCCATGTCACAAAGCTTGCTGGCCACGCGTCGAGCCGTATGAAAGGACCGCCCCAATACATCAGCGCGAATTTTAGGATTTGAATGACGTTGTAGGATTTGGTCCCAGTCGTCGGTGTAATCAATAGAATCAAAATAACGTGCGCGATCGCCAGTCCTAGCAATAGGGCGACAAGTGACGGCTTCCAGCGCAGCACGATAGCCGTGCCGGCAGCCGCAATTAGGACAACAGGGGCGTTACCCAGTGTCAGGGTCGCAATCAGCGCGAGCAGCAACAGATACGCAAGCAAGCTCCGATGGTCCAAGTTATCCGAGTTCGCGGACGCGTCGCTTATAACAAGTGCACCGACGACGCAAATGCAAGCCATAAATGCGTGCTGCAGTTGAAATGGATAAATCAGCGTATAAAGAAAATTCGGATTGATGAAAAACAGCAGGAGCAGTGCCAATAAAGCGAGTTTCAGGTATGCATTTTTTGTAATTCCGCTTTTTAGGAAAGCGATCCACGACACCACAGCGGCTGCGATTTGAAGGACATTTGTTGCTATTACTTGACCATACTCTCTGCCAGAGAGGAAGCGCTCGTCTAGGAGCGAAACGACGCGAGTCGTAAAAATACGATGTTCGTTGTGAGGGGAAACCATGTAAGCAAGGAATTGTTTCACCCCCGATAAGGCGTGGTGCATCCTTTGATGGTCGAACATGTCGTCGTACATTGGTGCGGCGAAAATATTCTTCGTCTCCCAAGCAAGCGTCGTCCACACCACGCTTACGGAGAGCACGGCGGCAACGGCTAACAAGAAACCAACGACTAGCGCGGCGCGCTCATTCAATGCACTACGGTGATTTGCTGTTGGCATACGTTTCATTTGTTGTTAAAAGGTTCAACACAACGACGTCGTCGTGCTTCACGGCGTAGCCGTTTCCCTTCGCTGTGTAAATCCAAGAGTGCAAAAGCAACGCCGACAGCATGCGCGGCTAGTAGCACCTGATCTGAGCCTATCCAAGTTACCAACCAGGCTCATTTACGCAGAAAGCCCGGCGGTTCACCAAGGTCGCAATCAAGCGCCAAGATCCTAAATGTAAGCGTCTCGATTACGATCATCTTGGGCGCTGTCTGATCTCGTCGTTCGCACGTTCACCTCGACCACACGATATCTGATACTGGAACCCTTGCGCTCAGCATCAGCAATCGTCCGTACTGTTCTGACTTTACCTTCCCCCTCCAGTGCTTCACGACCGCTTTGACCAACCTAACACGCGCTGGCTCCAACTCTAAGTACAAACGACCGGTTCGCGTGCGCGCCCCTGCATCACCCGGGATGCTTTCTCGTTCTCCTCGCCTGTTCTCCCCGGAATAATTGCTTGCGTTCCGAGCAACGAAGGTATTTAGACAATTTTTCTGGGACAACGTGCAACTGTTCCGGCATTGGGACAATTATATTCATGTTCTGTTGTCTACGGTTTTCCAGTACTTTTGTCGAACAATCGTAACGACACTTGAACCGTGGGCAAGGGATCGCGGCGTTGTCCCCCGGGTCTCCGCCCATTCCTCGAATCCGCAGATGCGAGAGATGTTAACCCCGTTCGCGTTAAAAGCGTGTTGAGACAATGGACAACGTGTACAGCCTTTCAGAAAACCCGTGTTCCATTGCCGAGAGCCCCCGGGAGACCAATCCACCAAAGTTAAGGATTCCGTATATTAATTATAAATAAAACAAAAACCACTTGACACACCTTAAAAATCGCGTCGCGCAGTGAGATTTTTTCCTCATTGGCGACCATGTCTCTTCCCGCTTTTTTTGCCGATCTTGCAGCGCGATTACAGTCGGCCGAGTTTCTTCAAATAGCCCGGCATTCCGAACATCCCAGGGCGTTTACGCGTAATCGCAAGTTGCCCTTGCCCTCTCTGGTCGCGTTACTACTCACCGGCATGCGCATGAGCGTACAGGCCGAACTCGATGTGTTCTTCGCCCATCTACGGCAACAAGCGCAACTGGTGCGCCACGTCTCTGAGCAAGCCTTCGCGCAAGCGCGAGCCAAGCTATCCTTGAGCGCCCTCCCGCAGCTCAACGACTGGGTGATCGAGCGCGCCGAACATTATGGCTTTATACCGCGCTGGCTTGGCTTGCGACTGGTCGCCGCCGATGCATCCACCATGCGCTTCGGTCTGCGCGCCAGCCATGTCAAGCGCGCGGCGCTGGCCGATCAAATCGCCTTTGGGCTGTTTCTCCCCGGTGCCGAATTGATGCTTGCCGCCTCGCTGCACAGCGTTCACGAGCGTGGCGAGCGGCAGATGCTGTTCGAACATCTCCATCGCCTCTCGAGCACCGATTTGCTGCTCCTCGACCGAGGCTATCCTTGCCGCTGGCTGGTGGCCGTGTTGAACCAGCTTCAACTTCCATTTTGCATGCGTGTCGATTCCTCCGGGTTTGCTTGCGTGCGCAAATTCCTGCGCTCCGGACTGCTCGAACAGATCGTCACGCTGGGCGCTCCCAATTGCCGCGACGCGCGTGACTACGAGTGCCCGCGCGAACCTCAAACGGTGCGCCTGGTCCGCCACGTCGCCCCGAACGGCAATGTGCGCGTCCTGATGACCACCTTATTCGACTCGGTACGCTTTCCCGCCAGTTGCTTCGGCGACCTCTACCATCAGCGCTGGCGAATAGAAGAAGCGTTCGACGGCCTTCCATAATGCACTCCTTCGTATGTCATTGAATATCAAGGCCCAACTGGCCCGCGACGTGCGTTGACGGGCCTTGCTCGGCCCGGGCAGCGAGAAATTCATCGAGATCGGCTTGGCGAATGGTCCACGGCGCATTGCGACAGACTTGCCTGGCCGACAGTTCCTTCTGGTGGATTAGCCGCAGCACGGTGGTGTGTGTGACGTTGAGCGAGGTCGCCGCTTCGTCAACGGTCAACTCGCCGCGCTCCTGGCGCTCGCCCTCGCGGTAGGCGGCAATACTATGACCCTTGCGGATCGAACACACTCGCGCAGCTGTCCATGTTTGCCCATGCGCCGTACGGTGTCCAAGTCGATTGATCGTCGCTGCAATACGTTCATCGGGCTGCATGCGGGCCAGCGAGGTGATCAACTCGATCGTCTCTGCGCTCGTGACGTAGCGATGCGCACCGATAGGTGTCTTCTTCAGACTCAGCTCCGTGTGATCGCCGCCTTGCCAATGCACAATGAAGCGCACCGAGTCGCCATCAGCGGTCACGACGATCTCTTTGATCACGGTTCGCACGATACGCTTCCTGACATCGGGCGTCGTGTCGGGGTGCTCCCACAGGCGTGGTATATCCTCGGCCAACGCCATGAGGGCTTGCCTGGTCTCATCGCTGAGTGCATCGGGGCGCTGTCGCATCAACTCGGAGACCTCTTCCTCCAGCCGCGATTGTACGGCCAATGCATCGTTCCAACGCTTCTCCAACGACCCGGCAACAAGACGGTTGGCGGGGTCCACGGCATCGTATTGGCGTTGTGCACGGTTGACTTCATAGCGAGCACGCTGCAGCGCCAGGCGCTTCTGGGCGAGCCGCTCGTCGTCGACGCTTTGCAACTGCTCGATGGCCAGCACCGCCGCTTGCAGTCCCAGCGGTTGCAGGCAGCGCAGCACCTGCTCGGCCACCAGTTGATCCGCGCCGAGGCCGCCGAACACGACACAGCAGGCGTGGTCACGGCTGAGGATATGTGTGGTGCATTGATAGCGGATGCTGGTCGGGCCTGGATAGTTCACGCTAAGCTTGGCCCCACAATGCCCACAGCGTAGTAATCCTGATAATAACGCGCTGCCGCTCCTGATCGAGCCACGCACCGCACTGCCATGTCCATTGGTGTTGTGGGCCATCAACTCCCGGTTGGCGCAGTACACGTCCCAGTCGATGTAGCCCTCGTGATGATCGCGAATCAGCACCGCCCTATCCTCGGGCCTGTGTTGGTGGGTACGCACGGCACGTTTGCGCCCATCCTCAATGCGCACGCTGGTCTTGCTGCGGCCATGTGTATAAGCACCCGCGTAGATCGGATTGTGCAGCAGGCTCAGCACGCTGTGGTAGCGCGGGGCCTTCCACTCGTGGCGCTCTGCGCTGCCGGCGCTCGTCACAGCCGGCATCTCGATACCTTGCTCGCCCAGCCAGAAATACACGCGCGTGGCGCTGCCGAGTTCGGCGAATTTGCGAAACACCAAGTCGATGGCCGCGCGCACACGCTCGTCGGGATCCTTCTCGAGGCGATCCTCGACGGTGCGTACGTAGCCGATGGGCACATGCATGTAAAGCTCTCCGCGTTTAGCCTTCTGCTTCATCGCTTCGTGCGCTCGCTGCCGGAAGCTGGCCAGTTCCATCTCGCTGATCGTGCCTTTCATGCCGAGCAGCAGCCGGTCATTCATCTGCACGGGATCATAGATGCCTTCTGCATCGATGAGCAACGCCCCCACAACGCTGCAGAACTCCAGCAGCGTGTGCCAGTCTCGCCCGTTCCGTGCCAGGCGCGACGCTTCGATGCTCAGAACCGCGCCGACCTCGCCATCGCAAAGCAAGCCCAGCAACCGTTCGAAGCCCGGGCGCAGCGTGCCTGAACCGGAGCGGCCGAGATCGTCGTCGATGACCTCAACGCGCTCCCACCCCAATTGCCGAGCGCGCTCAACCAGCCCATATTGCCGACGCTGGCTCTCGAGGTTGTTCTGCACCTGGCCCTGCGTCGATTGGCGGACATATACACAGGCTAGCCGCGACAGATGTTCAGCGGTGATCTTGTTCATCGCCCCCCTGGTTGATCGCCACGGCGATGGCTCGTATCCACTGCACCATCTGCTGCTGCAGTTGGAGCTGAACGTCCTGCGGTAGTGTCGGCAAGGGGACTGCGCTGGCGTCTTCGAACAGCACTATCTGAACCATCGGGCGGGGCGGCGTCGAGTTCTCCTGTTGGGCTCGGGCTATCCCGTAAGGATAAGAACGTCGATACACAACGGCGAAGCTCCAGTAGCGCTGCAATGGACAAGCGCGATTGCTCGACGACTCGCACTTTGGCGGCCGCAAGCTCGGTCATCCACGCGGGGACGGACACCGTCGTGCCGTTAGAGCGCCGGATGACGTAGCAGGGCTCATCGTTGACGTAATGCAACCGGACCACCGCGAGACGCTCACCCACAAGGGGGTGAAAGCGGTAGCGCACTACGATGTCATGCGAGAGATGTTGACGGGCAGAATGACTTACCCTTGTTCAAGCGACTCAAGCATCGCCTCAATCTAGAACACGTCTCCGGTCTGTCCCAGCAGGCCGTCGTACAAGATGTCGCTGCCAAGGTGGTGACCGACAACTTGCAGGCATTGACCACGCTGACCGCACACGCCGACGCCGAACTGCCCGCATCGCAACGCATTAACCGTGCCTATGTCCATACCGCGCTTAAGCCTTTGCTGCCCGCGTTGCTGCTCGGGATGAAGGTCGAAAAGCTACTCCATAACGTGCTGCGCCTGGTCGCTCAGCAGACCTATCGCCATCAAGAAAATCTGTCAAAACCACGCAGCAAGAAACCGAAACCCCATAAACCCATGACCCAAAAACACTGTTGATGAAAGTTCTTTTCTTAACTTCGGTGGATTGCCCGGGAGACCCGCCGGCAGTGCAGGCTTTGTTGGCAGGCGACATCATATCGGAACGTATATTTGCGTAGAAAATTCACACGCTGGCTCAAATAATTAAGTACGATCGCGCAACCGTGGTGAAGTTGACGAGATCGAACATTCGATGGGTACCAATGGATACTTATTACAAAGTCTAACTTGCAAAAAACCTTGAACCCATGGCGAACGAAAATACCTACCCATGTTTCGTTTATGCCTTAAGCGCATGCAATCGGTTGAGATTATTTTTCGGAAGAAATCGGTTCGGTAAGTATGACGAATTTATCCTGTCCTCTCCGCATGAAACTTGAGGCTAGAAGATTGCGCGGGACGAAGCGGGCCAAACTTTGCGACCTAACGGAGATAGGTCACTTACAGCGGAACGTCTTAGCGTGTCTATTTTTCTATGCTCCCTCAGATACTTCAACATGAGACATACTACATTTGCAAATCGCCACTCAATCCCAAGAAACGCCCAATGGAGAAAGCTCGATGACTGAGGAATGGTCTGCCGATCGGATTCAAGATGCAACTTACAGAGCCAAGTTTCTAGATGTACCGAAGATAATTGCTGATTGGACGAGCGAGGCTGGGGGGATAGCAGGCAAAGACGTGCTCGACTTCGGCTGCGGTGAGGGCACTATGGCAGTCGCGATGGCCGTGGATCAAAACGCTCACCGCGTTGTCGGTGTAGACGTTCATCGAGAAATCGAATCGGCCTTACCGCTTGCGCAATCCCAACTTGGACTTCGACGTTTGCCAGATAACCTCCAGATTGAGATGGTGGACCCGAGCGCGTCGCTCGAAAAATTCGGGTCGTTCGATGTGATCTATAGTTGGTCAGTCTTCGAGCACATTCAACAAGATTTGCTGCTCGATTGCCTAGCCAAAATGAAGCGAGTCTTACGACCCCAAGGTGTGATGTTCCTCCAGACCACCCCCTTGTTTTATTCAGCTTATGGTTCGCACCTGGAACCATGGATACCGGTTCCGTGGGCTCATCTATCGATGCAGCAGAATCTTTACTACGCTGAACTAAGAAAACGTACAAGCAATCAGGAGGAGTACGAGTCACTTCTTAGGACATACGAAACGCTCAACCGCGCCACGGATTGGCAGATTATTCGGGCCGCGAAAGCCGCAGGTTTCGAGATCACTCGAGAGCATCGAACTTACGATGATTTTCCAATCCCCGATGAAGTTCGTGAAATTTATAAAGAAGAGGCGCTGCGTACTAATCAGCTCGTCTTCCTTGCGAAACACGCGACCGAGCAAGTATAGGCAGCGAGGAGGATCGTGCGTGTTGGCAGCTCTCAGGGGAGTTTCCGATATGTTTCGCCCAACATTCGGATCTTTTGCTCCGCAAGTCCGTCTCGATTCTGTTCGGTCCCTCGGACTCAGCTACTTCTCGCGCGATCACCGCTCGAACAGCCAGTCGAGCCGTGATCGCCGAAGGACCCGTTTGACGGTGTCAACAAATGATAGGCGATCCTTCAGGGGGCTAGGCGAAACCCTCGCTCTAGCTCTAGCTCTAGCTCTAGCTCTAGCTCTAGCTCTAGCTCAACACCACAGAAACCTTGGTACTCGCGTGATGCGCGATCCCTAGCCGCCCATGCCCGAGCCACCTGCACCTAACAATTAGTCAGCCCTTCGTTGTGAGTACTCTCGAAACCGCTCCGTTAATTTCGTCCAACTGCTTTTCAGCGCGGCGTCCCGCTCCTGTGCGAGGTTCGCAATAGACGATTGCGCCTCTGCAAGTGCCACCTCCGTCTCGGTCAATTTGACCTTCGTTTGCTCGATTTCGCCTGCGCGCGCCGTGAGGTCTGCCCGCGCCTCCTCTAACCCCGCGTGGGTTTTCGTCAATTGATCGCGTAGTTGGCTCGTCTCGTCGCCACGCTCGCGCGCAAGTGCCTGCGTACTATCAAGTGCGTTTTGAGTGATTGCGAGCCGCTCTGTTAATAGGGCAATCTCATGACCGCGTTCAACGGCAAGCGCTTGTGCCACTCCAAGCGCGAGATCTGTTCGATCAAGCCGTTCAGACAATTGGGCGATCTCGTGACCACGTTCGATGGCGAGTTTCTGCGCCACCTTAAGTGCGAGATCCGTCCGGTCAAGCTTTTCAGACAACGCGGACAGCCCAGGGGGCCGGCTCTCCGGATCGGCAACAGACATTACGCCGCTATATCGCACCTCGGGATCTTCCAGCGCCTTTCCAACCAAGTCCACATATTCCCGCATGGTCGCGCGTTTGTGGGCAGCCAGCGCCTCATTCCTCGGTACAACGTTTTTTATCGCCTCGTCGAATACCGCGACAACCACATCCAGCGGCGTACCGACCTTGACGATATCGGCCAAAAAGCCCGCAGACGTCATGCCTCGTTGATCGTGAGAAATGGCAATGCCTGGAACGCCAACGGATGCTGCTGCGCCTATCCCATGCACTCGCGGTCCAATCACAAGATCAAACTGGCTGTATATATCAAAGTAATCTGCTGAGTCATATGAGTAGTGCACATCCATGCCAGGAAACGCATGACTAGCGAGAGCTATTTCGTCAATATAATGAACCACAATGGAAAACTTGAATCGGGATCCATAACCGCTGATAATCTGACGAAATATCTCTATTTGAAAATCATAAGCTTCGGATGATAAGCTTCCCCAAAATACCGAATCGTTTCGTGATGCTTGATAAATAAGAGCAATATTATCGACGGCGGTAATTTTCTTTTCCTTGCCGGAAGGCGCCGACAACAAGGCTGGACAAGGTAATTGCCGGGCAGAAAATCCCTGTCCTACAACAGCGTTTAGCGTGTCGTCCTCACGCACTGTAAAGGCCTTAGCCTTCCCGATTACCTCCCGAAATTCGTCACGGTACAGGTTGAAGCCCCCTCCCACACCCAGGAACATCACAGGTAAATTGGACTTCAGTATCTGTTGATAGAGGTCAAAGCTGCGGACGTTGCACCATTCGGGCGTTCCCGCGAATACGACCCAGTCGATCGCACCACCGTCGCTGTCCGGCTTAAATGAGTTGTCGAAAAAACTCGCCGAATCATCAGACAATTCAAGCCCAGGAAATCCGGACCGCAGATCCGGATTTCGATTAAAAATTACAGGGTTAACGCGGAATTTCGCCAACTCATCAAATATTTTGCGCACGCCCAGCAAGATTATTTCATCGCCAGGATTCCATTGCCGCGTGGTGGAGAAGACGATGTTTTTACTTTCTAAATTCATAGCAGCTTTGCCTCAAACTTATCAAATGTTTCCGCGGTAAGGTTCTCTGAGCCTTCTGACGGCGTTTAACAAAGTGTACTCGGTGGCTACCCGCGTAAGCAAAATGCTCGGCGGTCGGTGATCCGCTCGGGACGAGCAATTAGTCCAATCGGGAACCGTTGTGTCCACCTTGGATGACTATTGATTGTCACGTCTCGGGTATCGCGCATTACGGTGTCTGGCGCAATCAACTGAAGCGGTAACGGTCTCGCAAATGCGAAACAAACCGTTGGTGCTACTAGTTCCCGTATTGAGGGGTCGTGTGGAAAAAACTGGTATCTACCGTTTGATTCGTTAGATCCACAGATCAATATCCGCTCCACTGCCATCCAGGGGAGCGGAAACTCCGTCAGCTCTCACCTTCCGCGCAATTTTCCAATAATACCCCTGACAGGAGCCATAAGGCGCCAGGACGTAGATGAGCGAATAGCAGCCACTTCCGCTCGCAACCGGTCAACCTCGACATGTGCAGCAGCCGCTTCGCGGGCGATTTCCGCTAGTTTTGCTTCAGGATCCGGATCGAGTTCCGCCAGCTCTACCCCCGCCTTTTTTAAGGCTGTACGCGTACGCTCAAGTTCACGATGAACATATCCAGTCTGCAACTGGTTCGCCTGCATGATCCGATACGCACCCTCGTCCTTTTTACGCTGCACCCGCTGCCACTTCAGCAATGCATTTCGTGCTTGAGAGTCATCGCCCAATGCCAGTACGCTTTTTGCGTCTTTAATAGCCTCGCTGGTTTCCTCTAAGAACCTGCGACCGGACTTTCCATCCGGTTCCAGGTAGGTTCCCTCGCACCATTCATTCCATGAATGCAGGAACACAATCTGCTCGTCCGGTGAGTATCGGTCGTGCGTGTCCAGGATTGCCTGAGATAACCACTGCTTGTAAGCGTCTCCGCCTGTGTTGACGTGAACCATTGCACCAGATCCATATCGGGGCGTGTTATCCCAAGGCAACATCACCGTGCGGAAGCGCTTGTACTCGGGAAACGGCCGGCTCATATGGTAATGCGCGAATTTCTCGTAATCTACGATACGCCCTCTAAAATCGTCCGCGAGATCGAGCTCCTCATTCCCCAAATTCACCACTTGTTGAGGGACTATGTTCGAGGGAATCTCATAGCTTGCGTCGAATCCGAGCATCCGCGGGTGGACGGGGTCAGCAACCCAATCGTCAACCATGACAAGGTATATCCCGGGAAAATCGTGCCGTTCCATTTCCGCGCGCCAGATTTCCGTGGTACCGAGAATATTTGGAAAAAGGTGCGTCTTATAAATAAGCAATACAGGTTTACCGTCAACCTTAACGTAACGCTTATCGCGAAAAACCGGCATTAGATCCCGGATAAACGCTAAATCGTCGTCATCGGAATGTTCCTGCGCAATAATCACTTCGTTGTTGCCGCCGTCCCAACGCTTACTCCAATTCTCGTTAGCCCAAAGAAAGAGGAACGGCGCCTCAATGTCTGAATTAATATAATTCTCGACGGGTTTGTACAGAAGCTTCTTGCCGTGGAAATAATAGTAATAGAAGCAAAATCCAGTGATGCCATGCTCGATAGCCAACCGAACCTGTTCACGCATTGTTTCGAACGAACGCAGATCGTAGTAACCCAATTCACCTGGTATGCGCGGTTGATAATGTCCCCTGAAAAGGGGTTCGGCTTTTATGACGTTGGTCCATTCGGTGAAACCTGCACCGTGGGCCAGATTATTTTCGGCAATTGGGTGAAACTGTGGAAGATAGAAAGCAAACGTGCGCGGAACCACTTGGTTCGAACTCTCATCAGCCTTCACTGAGTCGCCAGACTCATCTTCCCGATCGAGCGGAGTTGACAAACGCGGGCGAAATCCGGATGCCTGTTCACGCGCGCGCGTCCGGGCCAAGTCGGGCCATACGCCCCCTTCGGGACTCCGACCTACTGATTTGATATGTCGGCCTTCTTTTTTACCGAAATCGATGAAATGCAAAAGAGGGTTGGTCCCGGATTTTGCAACATCCACATTCATCTTTAAGTAATGCGCTGCATCAAACTCTGCGCCTGGCGAGTAACCGCGCGCACCGCCGATCGTGACGAAGTGGTCGAGCGGATCTACTCCTTCATTGTCGGCGTCGGGATACTGCACGGTGTACCACGCCGGATCAAAGTAGCCCGAAGCGATCACCTGTGCTTTGTCGTGAGCTTGCGCAGCAGCCACTGGAACAGATATAGCTAAGTTACTTTCGGATATTGACTGACCGTTCGAAACACGCGCAGTGCTGACATTTGCCAAACCAGCCCCTCGCTTCGTCTCCAACATTTTTGCGACATAACTAGTCGCGGCAATGACGTCGTCAAGTTGCGTCTCTCTCGCCGGACCGTTGAGATTTCGGACAAGTTTTACTTCAGGGGCGTCGCTGGCATAAAAACCGGTGAACGGGGTATATTGGCGGAACACATTCAGACGGCCCAGAAGGACAATGCCTGGCGTACTTGTCGCATTGGCCATGTGCGCCGGACCGCTATCGATACCGACAAAGAAACGGGCGCGGCGGATAACTTCGGCAGTCTGCAGAATCGATGTCCGATTGATCAAACTAGTGGACAACCCGTCCAGTGGCGAGGCCACAAGACTTTTCCCTGCCCCGATTTCGACTATCGAAAGCTTGAGTTCCGCTTGAATCCATTTGGCAAACCGGACCCAATTTTCCGCAGTCCAATCTTTATCAACGTTGTTCGACTCACGATGGATCACGCAGTAATCGCGCGGCAGGTCGAGAGAATTGACCGCATCCACGTCCTCGGCTCGAATATACATTTTTGGCTGAGCCGACAGCTTCGGCAACCCTGCTCCATACGAGAAAGCTTCAAGCAGCGCACCGTAATCGAACCACTCGTAGGCATTGACGAACGGGTTTCCGTTTTCCTTGATAAGCGGAATTCTGCAATGCGAACAAACCCGATAATTCACATGCAAATCGACCACTTTGTCATATGACTCGTGCTTCGTCAGCCTGATCCAGTCCGTGAGGCAATCAACCGTAACTGTTTCGTCGACGAACGGATTCTCGTCGATCAGATCACGATATGCATGAAGTACAGCCCAAGAGATATGGGCACGTGGATATTTTTTTCTGAGATAACGAGCAACTGGCTCGCACGCAATGATATCTCCAATATGTTCCGTCAACCCAATGATTATATTCATCTCTATCTCAGATACTTCTTAGTTAAATAGCAACTACTCCTACGGCAGCATTGCTATTGATCTAACATGCTGGATCGCGGGAAGCCGAGGAGCACGTTTATGCCGAACGAAGCTGCGAACACTGCGTACTTTGTATCCGTATCCGTTACCCATCACTTCCAGTACGAGTCGGCGCCCCGGTAATTTGTGCGCCTCCGGGAAAGAGACTGCAGAACTGAACTTCCATTCACCGGTGACTCTCCGACGGGTCATTTCCTGAAAGCGAACGGGTTGAATCGGCTTTCGCGACTGAGCACGAGGCGAAGCTTCTTTACCGGTTCGGTCCAATCGCAGGAGGAAAGCCCTCCGACAACAAAGGTTTCGACGTCACAATACCTTGGCGCTCTCGTGCATGGGACATCCGTAAAAAATTTAACATACAGTCTACACACCTTAGAAACTGCGGCCAACGGGCTTCGCGTGCTTCACGCATTGATAGGCGTCTTACCGGGTCCATCTCCTCGCCGACCTGAAGCCATGAACAACCAACTCTGCGGCGAGCAGAACGACTCGCGCGACGCAGAACAGGCAACTCAATCTCAAGGACCCACCGGCACCCGGATCGCCGTCAGAAAGCTGTTGAGCGCATCGGAATCGATTGCATACCCAGTACAAAAGTTGCGCTCCCGAAAAGCCACACACGTGAGCGAGTTACAAGGCGAGCAGTTCACGATCGGGCCGAGAATCAGACTTGGGCTCGACTGCTCCGCGAAGAACCTCTTCGTGTTGACGTGCTTCGGATGTGTTGATCCGTAGAGGGATATTTGCGGTATATCAAGGATTGCGCCGAAATGCGAGGTCCACGAATCAACACCGGCAAGCGCATGGCCGAGTGCCAAAATTTCGCGCCATTGCGCGGGCATGAAGTTTTGCAGGATCGCGCCGTCGCAAAAATCAACTGGCATATCGTCCGCGCCGCCGATCTGAATCAGTTTGAAACCAGCGTCACGCACGTGCTTCGCGAACTCCGCAAGGATGTGGGCCGGGAGCGACTTCAGGCTCCAGCCTCCGAGCGGATGCACGAATATGACTTCCTGACCGAACGGGCGCACGATCTCAGCAGCAACGCGGCGATGCTCTTCGGTAGTCGATGGTTTTATGTTTGGCAAAACCGTATCGACCGGCAAGCCAACTTCTTCAAGCATGTATTCAACAAGATTCTGCCCGGTCTCGGACAAGCCGCGCGTGGGATGGCAACGCGCGAGGCGAGGCGAGGCGTCAGTCCTTTGTGCGACGTATCGATACGATGCAAGCAGTAGCGGATAAGTCTCTTCAGCGGAAGCGACCTGAACCGGCACGGGTTCAATCTCGAGATCGGGCGCAAAATCCTTCGCCCATGACACGAGCGGTGCGGCAACGTGCATGCGCACCCGGATGCCGAGACTTGCCGCATAACCTGCGACCTGCGTCGCGAGCACAACGTCGCCGCGATGAAAGGGGCAAACGATCTCGACGCGCCCCGGGTCGTCACAGCTGCCCGAACGCTTGTCGAGCAGCCAGCGCCAGTCGTGGATGGCCTCCCAAGGCGCCACAGCATCGGTAGGTTCCTCGCGCATCGACCAGGCGGCAGCGGCCGATGTACGAACCATCGGAATACTGTGCTTGCCAAGACGTAATGAGAGATCGGCAACCGCTATGTTGGTGATGAAGCGTGGGTCGAGCAACTGTCCCATCTCGTCTACAAGCAACGCGCGAGGGCCTCCGAAGATGCCCTGCCGAAACGATCTCAGTGGTTCGATCAGCGGGTGGGTGGACAACCCACCGTCCCGGTCGTCCATATGAGCGTCGAGCAAGTCAAAACGCTCGGCCCGCAAAATTTTTTCGCGGGCCACAGCGTCCAGTGTGTCGGCCGGCACCTCGGCACTTTGCAACTGGCCGCCCGGATTGGCTGTGTGGCAGAGAACCGTCGCCCGAGAGTCCGAGGTCGCCAGCGCCTTAAACAAGTATTCGAAGCAACGATCCATTGGAACCAGGTCGCGCCCGGCAACCCAAACATAACGTTCTTGTGCAATTTGGAAGCCCTGCTCCAGCGCGTCGGCAAACCTTAGTTCCTGACGCGAATACGGCACGACGACAAAATGCGTGAGCGGCAAGCGACGACTCCAGGCCGCACGGTGGTCGCGGATCGCAACCAGGCGCGGCTCTTCGGCGGTTGCATCCACGATCACCATCTCACGCAACACGATACGTTCCGCGACGAGCGCATCGATCAGCATAGCGACATTGGGAAACGGAGCAACGCCAACCACGATCAGCGACGAATTCTGCGCAATGCGTGTGACAGATTCCTCCGTTACCGGATGGGTTTCGTCAAAGCGGCGCTGCGTCGCTCGAATGGCAGCGCGCAGTGCGTCCATCCCTTCCGACTGCACTACAACAGGCGCGGCAACATCGGGAGCCGCCCACGCGCGCAAGCGGCTGGCGAGTCCTGGCGCCGCGCGCTTCAGGATACGTTTTATTTCTCGCTTGATCGGTGCGTTCACCACGATAGAGATTCCTACGGATTCAGCCAGCTCTTGGGAGCACGCGGCGGGAACGCCAGCGCGAAGTTCTCGGACGCGACGGTGAGGTTCGGACTGTAGAACGGATCACAGGCGATGACATCGCCCCAGCGCGACAACATATAGCCGCGTTCACGGGCGTCACGTTCGATCTGCGCAGCGCTCACGTTTTCGCCCCGCGATACTGACTCCAGGTGATAAAGCTCGGCAAACGGCGTAAAAACAATGTCATATCCGGCTTCACGAATCTTGAGACAAAGGTCAACGTCGTTATAGCCGACCGTGAGATTCTCTTCATCGTACCCCCCGACATTCTCGAACACGTTCTTGGGCACCAGCATGCACGCCGCCGTCACAGCCGAGATGTTTTGAACAAGCATCGGACGGCCGAAATAGCCGTTCGAATGACGTGGGAAATGCCGATGGCCATGCGCCGCCACGCCGTACAAACCAAGAATCACGCCCGCATGCTGGACGGTGTCGTTGGCGTAGTAAAGCTTTGCTCCAACCGCTCCAACATTTGAGCGACTTGCCTGAATGACGAGTTCGAGCAGCCAATCGTCGTGAATGACTTCGATGTCGTTGTTGATAAATCCCAGGACTGATCCGGTCGCGATCTCGGCTGCGCGATTATTGAGCGCTGAGAAGTTGAAGGCGCCCTCCACTCGAAGTATCTTCACGCGTGGATCGTGGCTCACCATCTCGAAGTAATCAAGTGTCTCCGGTTCGACACTCTCGTTGTCAACGATGATGACTTCCATATTGTCGTACTTCGTTGAATGCAGCAGGCCATCAATTGCAACCTTCAACACGCCCAGCCGATCGCGTGTCGGCACAATCAGCGAAACGCGCGGTAACACGACTGGCGGTTGCCGCTTGATGCGCCACCAACTTGGGAACTGTTCGATGCCGACCACTTCCGAAGTCGGCTCCGCCTGGCTGAAATACTCGACCAGCGCACGCCGTGCGCTTTCCACTGATGCATCCGGGTTATTGGTCGAGAAGCTGGCGACTCCCGGAAAAATGCGCCAGTGATAGAGCACATGGGGAATGTGACGGATGCGTGACGGGTGCGAGTGAAGCAGGAATCTCAGGGCGAAATCGTAGTCCTGGCTACCTTCGAAACCCACTCGGAATCCGCCGATTTTTCGTGCAATCGAACTCCTGTACACGCCCATGTGGGCGATGAAGTTCTGCGAATAGAAAAGCTCCTGGTTCCAGTCGGTCTTGAAATGCGCGTCATGACGGCGGTCGTTCTCATCGACTTTATCTTCGTCGGTGTAAATCAGGTCGACGTCCGGGTGCCGGTTGATTTCTTCCGCGACCATATAAAGCGCGTGCACCGGTAGCGCATCGTCATGATCCATCAACGCGACGAACTCCCCCGTCACCAGATCGAGAGCCGTGTTGCTGGCGGCTGAGATATGGCCGTTCTTCGGACGGAATGCAACCTTGATGCGCGAATCACGCTGCCTGTATTCGTCCAGCACCGCGCGGACCTCGGGGTTCGTCGAGGCATCGTCAGCAATGCAAAGTTCCCAATTTTCGTAGGTCTGTGTAAGGACAGTGTCGAGCGCCTTGCTCAGGTATTTCGGGCGCGGGTTGAAAACCGGCATCAAGACCGAGATCAGTGGCTTCAGGGGTAATTCGGATCCCTTTGCATGAATACGGGCGATATCGTCCTGGCTAAGGGTGTCGTAACGCTCAACCCACGCCCGATACTCGCCGTTGTCGTATTTCGTGGCAATGCCGCCGCGCACCAGCGTCTTGACCGTGCGCAGATCGCCGCGCACGACCGCACGGAACAGGGTCGCTCGCTGCTCGGGGTCGAGCGCCGCATACCCTTCACGAATTAGCGCCAACTTGCTCACGTTACGCACCGACAAACATTTGATGGAAAAACGCACACCACGCCGGTCGGTTGGATCGAAACGAAGGCTACGCACTCCGGCGGGCAGCACGATCAACCGTTGCTCACGTCCTTCCCTATAGCTCGCGATCGGGAAGGAGAAAACCTGCTCACCTCTGTCGCCGGCAACCGCATAAACGATCGGTCTCAGATCCGCCTCATCGGACACAATCTCGATCTCCATGCGCGCCCAGCCGGCCTTCATCCCGTTCCAGCCGGTCACCACCTGAAATTGCGGGTCGTCGCCGGTGCTGATGAAGCCACCTTCTACTTGCTGCACGTCCTTGCCCGCTATGTAGTCGGGTCGCCCAATGCTGCGCACCATGCGCGCCGGTACCAGCGCGATATTGCGTATGCGCCGTGCAAGTACGCTTGCCGCTCTTACCGGTTCTGAGAGGCGCCAGCTCCAGGAAGTGCGATAGGCGTGGACGGCCGCGCTCAATTCGGCAACGCGGGCGCTGAGATGCTTTATTGTTGCATCCGACTCTTTTTTCTCACGCTGAAGCTTGATCAATTCCGCGCGATGCAAGGAAGTTTGCTTGCGCAGCGAGGCGAGCATGCCGCTGTTGCGTTGCAGTTCCACGTCCTTTTCAGCTAACGAACTTGCGTTCAGTGCAGCCTGCTTGCGCGCTGCCTCTTCAGCGTCGCGCAAAGTCGCCACCGCAGCTTCCAGCGAAGTCCGCCCCTCGTGAAACTCGCTGATCTCGAACTCCCGTGCCTTTAGAGAACGCTGAAGCCCGACCATCTGTTCGTTGTCTTCGAAACGCCCTTCAAACACACCCGAGGCGAGTAAGGGCAACGCCGCATCGGATGCGAGCGCGATCAGGTACATCGGGTCGATGAGACCAGGCGCCCGCTGAATTCCCTCGTCGTCCTGAACGTAGCTCACCAGCGGACCGCTGCCCTCGGCCAGCAGCGCCGAACCATAGATCACGCGTTGTCCGTACATCGCAACATGAGCAAACGATGCGTTCAAAAGTGCCTGGAACTCCTGGCGGCTCAATTCCTTGACATGGAATGGATTGTTGAAATTCGGGATTTCAGAGTAAGTACGCCGGTCCGGGCTCGACATGACGAGCAAACCGCCAGGCCGCAGTACTCGTTTGATCTCGGCAAACATTTTCTCGTGCTGATCGTGATGCTCGATCGTTTCGAAGCTCACAACCACATCGACCGATGCGTCCGGCAACGGGATGTCCGCAGCGGAACCGGCGCGAAACTCCAAGTTGATATTTCGGTAGCTGCCCCGTGCGTGAGCGATCGCTTCGTCGGAGATATCGACGCCTACGACACTGCGTGCAACTCGCGCGAGGATGGCGGAGCCATAGCCTTCACCGCTTGCTATATCAAGGACATCCTTTGCTGACACGAGATCGGCTGCGCATTCGTAGCGATGCATGTGCTCCAGCTCAATACCGCCATGCTGATCGGGGACAAAACGTTCACCGGTAAATTCCATATTTCTTACGTGTTAGATCGTTGGCACTGCGTTATTCGAACTGTCTAACCCGCGGGGGAGACGCCAATTTGAAAAACCTGCCGCCTTCAATAGCCAGGTTCGGGTTGTAGAACACATCACTCCAGAGCGCCGCGCCCCAACGTTCGTGCATGCATCGACTTTCGCGCAGCAATCTTTCAGCCCGCTCGCCGTCGGCGTCACGCCCGCGTGTCGCCGATTCGTAATGGTAGAGACCCGCATAAGGCACGTATACGTTCCGATATCCCGCACGATCGAGTTTCAAACAAAAATCAACGTCGTTGTAGGCCACGCCCAGGCCGCTCGCATCGAGTCCGCCTACGGATTCATACAACGATTTCCTGACCACGAGGCAGGCCGCAGTGACTGCGCTGACCTGCTGCGCCAGCATAGCGCGGCCGAAATAACCGGCCTCGCCGCGACGCAGCAAATGATGCATATGACCCGCAACCGACCCGCCCGCAAGCACAACGCCGCCATGCTGCAGGCGGTCGTCCGGATACCAGAGCGCGGCGCCTGCCGCACCCGTTTCAGGTAACAACGCGTAGCCGCACAAGATATCAAGCCAGTCAGGCTGCGTTACTTCCATGTCGTTGTTCAACAGACATAGAAGCTTGCCCCGCGCGTGCGCCACCGCTTCGTTATTCAGCGCCGAGAAGTTAAACGGTGCGTCCACGCGTAGCACCGTCACATCCGGTTGTCGTGCGTAACGCTCGAGCAACGCGAGCGCGTCGCTGTCGGTTGAGCCGTTGTCGACAATGATGATCTCGAAGTGCTCGTAGCGCGTCTGCTCACGGAGACTGTCGACACAGCGTTTGAGCAGATCACTCCTATCGCGCGTGGGGATCACAATGGACACCAACGGCTTCGGCTCGGGAACCTCGAACGTCGCACGTACCATTGACGATTTGTCGCTCACGGCTTCGACTTTCGCCGCATGTCCGAGTCTTTGCAAGTGCTCGCGCACCGCCCGCAGCGATGCCTCGCGCGCATAGGGCTTGGCCGCAACATTGCCCGCCGTGCTTTCTGCGCTCAGACGCCAGTGATAAAGCACATGCGGGATGTGGACAATCTGTTTCGCGTCGATCCGCTCGGAGCAACGCAACACAAGGTCATGATCCTGGCTTCCCTCGAAGCCTGCCCAAAAGCCGCCTGCGTCCCGAAGTAGCGTCGTCTCGAACACGCCGAGATGCGAGAACATGTTCTGTCCGAGCATAAGAACGGGATTCCAGTCCGACTTGAAGTACGGCTCGACGCGCTGGCCATCGAGCGCGAGCTTGTCTTCATCGCTGAAGAACATACGGGCGTCCGGAAAACGCTCAACGTAACGGGCGACCATCAGTAACGCGTGTTCCGGTAGTATGTCATCGTGATCGAGCAAAGCGATGAAGCGGCCACCAGCCAGCGCACAGGCGTCATTACTCGCGGAGCAGATATGGCCGTTGCGCGTACGTCGCACCACCTTGATTCGTGGATCGCGATCCGCGTATTCTGCCAGCGTCTTGGCAACTTGCGGTGCCGTCGACGCATCGTCGCAAATGCAAAGCTCCCACTCCGGATAGAGTTGAGCGCGCACCGACTCGATCATTTCGCGAAGGAACGCATCGGGCGTGTTGTACACGGGAACGACAACCGATATGAGCGGCCGCGAAATCATCGCCTCCGCCTCGGCGCGCAGTGCTGCGCGCTGCTGTGCGTCGATTGTGTCGTACTGGCGGATCCAGCCGGCGTAGTCGTCAGTCGCCGCCGCTGCGCGCGCGAGCAACCGCCGCACTCCACCCAGTCCGCCGCTCCGAACCACGCCCGCAACCGCGCGTGCAACCGGCAACGCACCACCGCGCACGCGGATGGCTTGCTGAACACCACGGAGCAACTGATTCAGAGAACGCGGCAGCAAACTCCAGCGCATCTATCCGACCTGTGCTTCGTAGGCCGCGACGACCTCTTCCACTGCGCCAAACGCGCGCACCCGCCCGTGGTCCATCCACAACGCCTTGTTGCATACGCGTCGAATCTCGGCATTGGCATGCATTGCCAGCACGACGATCTCGGCACGACTATGCAGGTCGGCCAGCCGCGCCTGGGCCTTGTGCATAAACGATGCGTCTCCCACGCCCATGACTTCGTCCAGCAGCAGAATTTCGGCGTCGACCGCAGTGGATACCGCGAATGCAAGACGCACGCGCATGCCGCTTGAATAGGTTCGAAGCGGCAGGTCGAGATAGTCGCCTAGCTCGCAAAATTCCGCGATGCCCTCGATCTTTTCCTTGATCTCGGCGTCGGTCATGCCAAGCAGGAGTCCTCGCAGGCGGATGTTCTGATAACCGGTCGAATTCTCATCCATGCCGAGGCTGATATCGAGGAGCGGCACGATCTTTCCGTCGCTGGCAATCGTGCCAATAGTCGGCGAATAAATTCCGGCCATGATCCGCAGCAACGTGGACTTGCCGGCTCCGTTGTGGCCAATCAGGCCGATCCGGTCACCGCTGTCAAAACGGAGATCGACGTTGTCGAGCGCGCGCACCACGATCACGCCATCGGTGTCTTCGGCAATGGAGTTGCGTCGTCCCATCCGCAGCACTTGCTTCTTCAGCGAACGGCCTTGCACGTCGTAAATCGGCAAGTCCAGCGTTGCTCCGTTGAGCTCAATGAAAGCCATGTGTGTTCTCTTAAACCCAATAGGGAATGCGTTTCAGGTAGCGGCCGGTCATCGAGAGCGCAACAATCCAGCCGACGATGGCCATGCCGATCGTCACTTCCCACGTCAGCGCACTTGGTGCTTGTCCAATAAGCGGTGACCGCACGAGTTCGATCAGGTGAGCCAGCGGGTTCCACTCGACAATGAAGGCGTAGCGCTTCAACGCATCCGGGCGATAAATAATCGGCGTAACGTAAAACGCAATCTGGATCAATGCGGCGATGATCTGTGGCAGATCTCGGAACCGGGCCGACAATAGGCCGGCGAGCATTGCTATCCACATTGCATTAAGCATGTAGATCACAAGCGCCGGAATGAAGAGTGGCAGCATCTCCCAGTCCTTGACCCCGAAGACCGCGATCAGCACAACCACAATGATAAAGTTATGCGCCAGGATCACCAGGTTGCGCCAGACGACTTGCAGGATGTAGATCAGCTTGGGCGTCGCGGCCTGACGAATGTAAGTTCCGCTGTTTATGTACGCCATTCCGCCTTCTTGCACCGTCTGAGCGAACGTGGTCCACATCACGAGACTGACCGCCAGAAACGGCAGGTAGTCGTGCATGCTCATGCCGAACAACGTGCCGTACACCACGCCGATCGTTCCAATCATCACGCCCATGCTGATGGTGAGCCAGAATGGGCCGACGCGTGAGCGGGCATAACGCTGCCGCACTTCGAGCCAGCCAAGCAGCGTCCAGAGCCTCCATGACGCCAAGCTCTGCGTCAGGTCTAACGATATAAGTTTGAACATTGAAGTTTGTCTTGAGGTTCCGTTAATTCCAGTGAGTCTTACACTCGCGTTTTATCTCATTACAAGCGCTATATCTTCCCGAACGCGCCCATGTGCCCCAATAAGCCATGCCAAATTCCAAGACACGCCATGCGCACGTGCTCCAGGCGAGGCGTGAGCCAAAGTCCGTAGATGACCAGACGAACCGGCATCGCAACGATCTCGGTCCATTTCCAGGTCCACGGCATATAGCCACGCATGATCAGATTGGTCGCGTTGCGGAACAGATAGTAGTGCCGCAGCGGGCTGTGGCTCGGATAAGCGCGTCCGAGCACCCGGATCGGCTCGCCGCCAAGCGAATGCCGCAGGCTCAGCAAGGGCGTACCCAATACCGAATAGTGCGCCGCGCGAGCCCGCACGCACCACTCGACGTCGACGAAGTCTATAAAAAGCGAATCGTCCATCGGACCTATGTCGCGCCACGCACCGAGATTCAGACACGACGCTGATGAGATCAGAAAGTCGACCTCTATAGGCTCAGTACCCTCCGGCACAATCCGTTTCAACGCCGGGAACCCAAAGCGCACGAAGGGCGCGACCCCTCCCAGCCGGGCGTCGTCGTAGGCCGGGCCGAGCAAGGCGACTCTCCGACCGCTGCTCAACTGGTCAGCCAGCATGCGCGGCAGGCCCTCGAGGAGTTCGGTCGACGGCTCGCTGTCCTGATCAAAAAGCAGCGCACGCTCGCACCCGGCCTCAATCAGGTAGTCGATACCCTGATTCAAAGCCGTCGCGATCCCCAGATTGTCGCCGTTGGAAATCAACACGACGCGATCCTCAAGACCCAGCTCAGCGCGGCTTTGCGCCCCTTCGGTGTTATCGATCACCACGCATAGGCCAAAATCGGCAAACCGGTTGGCCCGGCGGATGCACTGGTCATCGGGGTGGTAGAAGACGACGGCGATTCCCGTCCCCGGGTTAGCCACGTTGATCGGTCATCCAACGCACGTAGCGATCGACCCCTTCCTGAACCGTCAGGAACGGTGCGTCGTACCCGGCCGCGCGCAGCTTCGACTGATCCGCCTGAGTGAAGCATTGGTACTTGCCGCGCAACGCGTCGGGGAACGGAATGTACTCAATCAGCCCGCGTTGCACCAACTCCGCCAGGGACAAAGGCGCTTCGCCGTCAATTGCCCGCAGCGAGTTCACCACCGTCGACGCAATGTCGTTGAACGGCTGCGCGCGCCCTGTGCCCAGGTTGAAAATGCCCGATGTCTCCGGATGATCGAAGAAGTGCAGATTGACCTTCGTCACGTCTTCCACCGACACGAAATCGCGCGTCTGCTCGCCCGCGCCATACCCGTTGTATTCACCGAACAGCTTGACCTTGCCCTCGGCGCGGAACTGGTTAAAGTTGTGGAACGCGACAGATGCCATGCGCCCCTTGTGATTCTCGCGCTGCCCGTACACGTTGAAATAGCGGAAACCAGCGATCTGCGTGCGCGCTTTCGGCAGGGTCTGGCGCACGATCTGATCGAAGAGAAATTTCGAATAGCCGTACACGTTCAACGGCTTCTCAACGTCGCGACGCTCGACGAACTCACTCGACCCGCCATACACCGCCGCCGACGATGCATACAAGAATTGCACGCCCTGCTCCAGGCACGTGTCCAGCACGTCGCGGCTATAGCGGAAGTTGTTTTCCATCATGTAGCGGCCGTCGGTCTCCATGGTGTCCGAGCACGCGCCTTCATGGAAAATGGCCCTGACCTTGCCGAAATCGCCGCGTTTAAAGCGCGCGACGAACTCGGTCTTGTCGAGGAAATCGTCGACTTCGCAATCGACCAGGTTCTTGAATTTGTCGGCGCGCGTGAGGTTGTCGACGGCGATCACACGTTGCTCGCCACGCTCGTTGAGCGCCTTGACGATGTTGCTGCCGATAAACCCGGCCGCGCCGGTAACGATGATTGTCATGGAATTTCTTTAGCGAGACCGCAAACGGCTCATCAATTTAAGGTTGGCGCAATGGGAACAGTTCTTCGAAGCTTATTGGGACCGTACCCAGCTTTCCGACGACCACACCGGCCGCACGATTTGCGTAGTGTATAGCGTCGATGAGCGACAATCCGGCTCCTAGCATGGTGGCTACGGTTGCAATGACCGTGTCTCCCGCACCGGAAACGTCAAAAACATCGCGTGCTTCGGTGGGAACATGGACTGGCGGAGCGTCGCTAAAAAGCGTCATGCCTTCTTCTGAACGCGTCAGGAGCAATGCGTCGATGTCGAGCGACTTGCGCAACGTGTCAACGCGCCCGGCCAGCATCTGCTCAGACGACCACGCGCCGACTACATCGCGCAACTCTGCACGATTCGGCGTAATGAGCGTCGCCCCTCGATAGCGTGTCCAGCCCGGTCCCTTGGGGTCGATGAGAACCTGTTTGCCTGCAGCGCGCGCCCTCGAGATCATCGTAGAGACGTGCGTCAGACCACCTTTCGCGTAATCCGACAACAGCACGATGTCCACGTCGGGCAGGACGGCCTCAAAGCGGGCGAGACCTGCCAAAAGGATTTCTTTCGTCGGCGTTTCTTCAAAGTCGACGCGTAGCAACTGCTGCTGTCTCGCGATCACGCGCAACTTGATAATCGTGGCGATCGAGACGTCGCGCTCAGCATGTGCGTGGACGTTGCTCGCAGCGAGTAATTCGACGAGACGCCGACCTGGCTCGTCATGGCCGATTACGCAGATCAGAGAGGCCTGCGCGCCGAGACCCGCGATATTACAAGCGACATTCGCGGCGCCCCCCAACCGCTCTTCGGTGCGCTGAACGTGCACGACAGGCACCGGCGCTTCCGGAGAAATCCGGTCTACGTTACCGAACCAATAACGGTCCAGCATGACGTCGCCAACCACTAATACTTTCGAACGGCCGAGGTTGGCGCGCGGAATATGCTCAAGTCGAATTGACGACAAGTCAAGGTTAGTACGGGAGCTTTCGTTTGATGACATAAAAGAGGAATCCTTGACCCCGGCGGGTACAGCGCCGGTCAAGTTATTGTTTTGATTCAGCCATACACAGCCGCAACGCCTCATCCCACTCAGGCGCTTTCACACCAAACGTCGCAAAAAGCTTGTCGCTCGACATCTGGGAGTTCGCGGGCCGCGCGGCCGGCGTTGGATAAGAAGCAGCCGGAATCGGCTTGACCGTGGGCTTTTTCTCGAGCGTCGAGTTATCGAAGATGGCTTGCGCAAACCCATGCCAAGACGTCGCGCCCGAAGCCGTTAGGTGATACACCCCCGAGCTCTGCTTCCACCAATCACCAGAACCACCCACCGCTTGCGCCAGCACATTCGACGTCAACGTCGCGATCGTATTCGACCACGTCGGCGCGCCGATCTGATCTGCTACCACGCTCAGTTCTTCCCGTTCCGCGCCCAGACGCAACATAGTCAGAAGGAAGTTCTTTCCGCGCGTCCCATACACCCAGCTCGTGCGGAAAATCAGATGATCACAACCCGAAGCAGCAATCGCCTGCTCGCCAGCGAGCTTGCTCTTGCCGTAGACGTTCTGCGGATTGACGACATCGCCTTCGACATAAGCACCGTCTTTCGTACCATCGAAAACGTAATCGGTCGAGTAGTGAATCAGTGCCGCGCCCAGCTTCTTGGCCTCTTCCGCCATGACGCCCGGCGCTTCGGCGTTCGCACGCATGCAGGCATCGGCGTCGGATTCAGCTTTATCGACGGCCGTGTATGCCGCAGGATTCACGATCAACGTGGGCTTCACATCCCGAACAACTTGTCTCACCTGATCGAGATCACCAAGATCAAGCCGGCCGCGATCCAGCACCACAACGCGACCCAGTCCTTGCAAACTTCGCTCGAGTTCAAAGCCGACCTGGCCGTTCACGCCAGTCAGCAGAATTGTTGCTTGTTCACGCGTCGTCATTCAACCACCCTCACGCGAAATGATCGGCTTCCGCCAACCGCTTGCCTGCCGCATCCTTCGCCGCCAGCAACGGCTCGAAATCGATCGGCCATTCAATCCCGATCTCCGGATCGTTCCACACGATGCTGCGTTCATACGCCTGGTACCAGTAGTCGGTGGTCTTATACAAAAACTGAGCCGACTCCGATAACACGACGAATCCGTGCGCAAAGCCCGGGGGCACCCACAGCTGCCGGTGGTTCTCTTCCGACAGATTCACGCCCACCCAATTGCCGAAGTTCGGCGAGCTCTTACGGATATCGACGGCGACATCAAATACTTCACCTTCAACCACGCGCACGAGCTTCCCCTGCGCGTGCTCGATCTGATAATGAAGTCCGCGCAACACGCCGCGTGCCGAGCGCGAATGATTGTCCTGCACGAATTCAACGCTCGCCTCAACTTGCTCGGAGAACTCACGGCCGTTGAAGCTCTCGTAGAAGTAGCCGCGTGCATCACCGAACACCCTCGGCTCGATAATCTTGACTTCGGGCAGCGCCGTAGCAGTTACCTGGATGGCCATGCGACTTGGTCCGTAGGAAGGTTGAGCAAATATTGGCCGTACGCGTTCTTCGACAACGGCTTGGCAAGCTTGAGCAGCTGCTCGTCGTCGATCCATGCACGCCGGTAGGCAATCTCTTCCGGGCATGCCACGACCAACCCCTGACGTTTCTGCAAAGTGGCAATGAATGTCGCCGCTTCGATCAGCGAATCGTGCGTGCCAGTGTCGAGCCAAGCAAAACCGCGCCCCATGATCTCGACATCAAGCTTTTGCTGGTCAAGATAGCGCGAGTTGACGTCAGTGATTTCAAGCTCTCCGCGCGGCGACGGCTTGATGTCGCCAGCAATATCGCAGACGGTGTTGTCGTAGAAATACAGACCCGTCACCGCATAGTTCGAACGCGGCTTGGCGGGCTTTTCCTCAATCGACAACGCGCGAAATTTCTTGTCGAACTCGACCACGCCGTAACGCTCCGGATCGTGCACGTGGTAAGCGAAAACGGTTGCACCGTCGGCGCGCGAATCCGCACTTTCCAACTGCTTGCCCAGATCGTGGCCGTAGAAAATGTTGTCGCCCAAGATCAGCGCCGACGGATCATTGCCAATAAATTCCTTGCCAATGATAAACGCCTGCGCAAGGCCGTCGGGCGACGGCTGCACCGCGTACTGTATGTTCATCCCCCACTGGCTGCCATCGCCGAGCATGGTCTCGAAACGCGGCGTGTCCTGCGGCGTCGAGATGATAAGGACGTCCCGAATGCCCGCGATCATCAGCGTCGACAGTGGGTAGTAGATCATCGGCTTGTCGTACACGGGAAGCAATTGCTTCGATACAACATGCGTAATGGGATATAGCCGCGTGCCCGAGCCGCCGGCGAGAATAATGCCTTTTCGCGCCATCTTTAGTCCTTGTAGTTGCGTTCCAGCGTTACGTGCGCTGCGTGTAGTTCGTGTCGACCCACTTCCGGTACTCGCCCGAAGCGACTTCATCGGACCACACCTGGTTGTCGAGATACCATTGAACCGTCTTGGCCAGACCTGTCTCGAAGGTCTCTGCCGGCTTCCAGCCGAGTTCGCGTTCAAGCTTTCGCGCGTCGATTGCATAACGGCGATCATGGCCCGGGCGATCGGTCACGTAAGTGATCTGGTCGCGATATGACCCGCTCGCCTTCGGTTTCAGCCGGTCGAGCAAGTCGCACAGGGTATGCACGACGTCGAGATTCTTCTTCTCGTTCCAGCCGCCAACGTTGTACGTCTCGCCGGGTTTGCCGCGCTGGAGAACCTCGCGGATTGCGCTGCAATGGTCGCCAACATATAGCCAGTCACGTACGTTCTGACCATCGCCATAGACGGGCAGCGGCTTGCCGGCAAGCGCGTTCGCAATCATCAGCGGAATCAGCTTTTCCGGGAACTGATAGGGGCCGTAGTTATTCGAACAATTCGTGGTGAGCGTCTGCAAGCCGTACGTATGGTGGTACGCACGAACCAGATGGTCCGACCCGGCCTTCGTCGCGGCATACGGGCTGTTCGGCGCATACGGCGTGGTCTCGGAAAACTGCGGGTCAGTGCTCGACAACGAGCCGTACACTTCATCGGTAGACACATGCAGGAACCGGAACTGGGCTCGACCCTCATCGCTCAACGTTTGCAGATACGAACGGACCGCTTCGAGCAGCGTGAAGGTTCCGACCATATTCGTTTGCACGAAGTCCGCTGGACCATGAATCGACCGGTCAACGTGACTTTCCGCCGCAAAATGCAGCACTGCACGCGGCGCGTGCTGCTTCAGCAACGCATCGAGCGCCGCTCTGTCGCAAATGTCGACCTGAGCAAAGACATGCCCCGGGTTGTCCCGCAACGACTGAAGCGTCTGGAGATTACCGGCATACGTGAGCTTGTCTACATTTAAAACCGGCTCGTCCGACGTACGCAGCCAGTCAAGAATGAAATTGGCTCCGATAAAGCCAGCGCCGCCCGTAACTAATATCATTGAATTTATTCAGAAAAGTTGATTATCAATATTAAGGTTGCCGCGACCACAGCCGGTAAAAGTCAAGCCTCAAACGGTGCGGATCTCCTCAAAGATCGCTGTGCACCGCGTCGCAGTCGGTAGGCAACACGATATCACAGCGGACCTCGCTAAATGCCTGACGTATGCTGGGCAAGGGACAAGAACCTCTTTCCGGCCGTTTGTGCGCTCGAATTTCGACGTTGTTCGTCCAGCCGGCGTTCGTGCAAGCGTAACGCAAGCCGTCATTCGCTCCGGCGGTCTGGACCCTGTGCGAAGCTCGCGGCCGATCGATGAAATATGTAAAAAAGACTCTTACGTGCTAGATACAAAATCCACTCAAACGTCGAATCACAAGATAATCGCCGTCTATCAAAAATTACTTGAAGTAGTGAAGCGATTTAGGTACACGGCTATGACTAGGCACGGACGCAATTATTGCGCCCGATCTGCACGAAAAATGAGCAGGTTGAACAAAGGGGAAGTTTGCGGACGACTAGAAGTGAAGGAGAATTACGCTGGCTCGGACTACGGTGACAACAGGGACCCGAAGAAGGGACCCGAGGACGCCGAAGACCCTGAAATCGACTTGTTCCAGGGCCCGTCGGGATCGACGCGGCGGCGAAACGCGCCGCGTCGTGCATCTGCTGCTTAGAACAAGAATCCCGTCTTATTGCGTTGCAAATCTTCGTCGACCATCATCTTGCATAGCTGCTCGAGCGTCGTTTTAGGTTCCCAACCCAGCTTCTCTCTTGCCTTCGACGGATCGCCAATCAAGAGTTCCACCTCGGCCGGTCGATGAAATTTCGGGTTCACCCGGACCAGTACCTTGCCGCTGCTTGCGTCGACGCCCTCTTCCTTCACTCCCGCTCCACGCCAGCTCAGTTCGACGTCGACGGCCTTGAACGCCATCGTCACGAAGTCACGAACGGTTTCGGTACGATTGGTGGCAAGTACAAAGGTGTCAGGCTCGGTCGCCTGCAACATCCGGTACATGCCATCCACGTATTCCTTCGCGAAACCCCAGTCGCGTTTTGCGTCCAGGTTTCCCAGTTCGAGCACGTCAAGCAAGCCAAGCGACAACTTGGCGACTGAATCCGTGATCTTGCGCGTCACGAACTCCCGGCCCCGCAGCGGTGACTCGTGATTAAACAGAATGCCGCTGGAACCGAAGATGTTGTAGGACTCACGATAGTTGATCGTGATCCAGTGGGCGTACAACTTGGCTACTCCGTAGGGACTACGCGGATAGAACGGCGTGTCTTCCTTCTGCGGAATGGCCTGAACCTTGCCGAACATTTCGGACGTCGAAGCCTGATAAAAACGAATAGACCGGTCGACCGTGCGAATGGCTTCCAACACATTCAACGCGCCTATGCCCGTGATTTCGGCCGTCGTGGCAGGCTGTTCGAACGACACGCCCACGAAGCTTTGCGCCGCGAGGTTGTAAATCTCCTGCGGCTTGGCCTTCTCGATCAGGCGAATGGACGCGCCCAGGTCGGTCAGGTCGTGCTCGACCAGATTGAGCTTCGGATGATTCAAGAGCCCCAGATCATTCATTCTCCAAAAGTTGACCGAGCTCGTGCGCCTGTAGGTGCCGTGAACGTCATAACCCTTTTCAAGCAACAACTGCGTGAGATATGCCCCGTCTTGTCCGGTAACGCCCGTGATCACTGCGCTCGTCAATTTTAGCTCCTTTGTGTAGATCTATCGCGCCACCTATCGATGCGCGAAATGGGGAGAACCCTAAACAATGTGATGAATTGTGTCCGACCCGTCTCGATGCTTATTCGCCAAAGTAAGAAGCGAAGAGGCTTATGTAAATCCGTGGAATTACAATCCGATAATCACCCGTGCGGATCGGCTTTGACAGCGGCACGTCCCGCAAAGAGCGGCCAGCGGTTCAGAGGGTCCGATTGTAAAGAACGAAAAATCGATAAAAAATGACTGCGTACAGACATCTTGCGTTTTCGCAGGCCCCTTGTTGTCAAAAAATATTCAATATCAAAAAAATTAGTTGACAGCGTTAAATCGCGTTTTTCAGCTCTCCAGGGACGGCGAAGCGCCCGTTCGCCGCAGCTCGGCCAAGCCGCGGCGCAGGAAGCTGGAAGCCATATCGAAGGTTGTCAGTTAATATGCGCGATGGATCAGACGCTTCTCAGGCAGGCCTCACCGAGCAGGCCTGAATACCGCCGGCCCCTTCGCCGGCAATGCCCGCGTGGCGCCCACCCATCTTTTTTGTAGCCGATTGCCCTCCTTTATGTTTCTTTCACCTGCCCTACACCCAATTCCCCTCGCCTTCGGTGATATCCAGGGTTGCCGCCAAGAGTTCCAGCGCCTGCTGACCAAGGCCGCGCCGAGCGAAACAACGCCACTCTGGTTCGCGGGTGACATCATCAATCGCGGTCCGGACTCGCTTGGCACGTTGCGCGACCTGATCGCCCTGGGGGACCGCGCAGTCACTATCCTCGGTAATCATGACTTGCACTTGCTGTCCGTATCAGCGGGAATTCGGAAGTCAAAAAAAGGCGACACCATCGATGACATCCTGACCGCCCCCGACGCCGCCGATCTTCTCGACTGGATCCGGCATCGTCCAATCGCGCATTTCGATCAGGGCATGTTGATGGTTCATGCGGGCGTGTTGCCGCAATGGGATGTCGCATTGACGCTGGAACTAGCCGATGAATTCCAGCGGGCGCTGCGTGCGCCGAACTGGAAGGAGACGCTGGCGAGCCTGTACGGCAACGAGCCGAATCGATGGAAACCCAAGCTCAAGGGCAGCGACCGGTTGCGCCTCGTATGCAATGCGTTGACCCGCATGCGCTTCTGTTCCGCCGACGGCGTGATGGATTTCTCGTCAAGCGCAGGTGTGGATTCAGCGCCTCCAGGCTTCATGCCCTGGTTCGACCTGCCGTCGCGCGGTACCGCGGATGTCACGGTCGTGTTCGGCCATTGGGCTGCGCTCGGCCTGATCATCCGCGATAACATCATCGGCCTTGATTCAGGCTGCGTGTGGGGCGCAGAGCTGACGGCAGTGCGGTTGGCAAGCAGTCCGGCCGAGCGCACGGTAACGCAGGTGGAATGCTCGAACTGCCGCGCAACGATGGAATGAACGTTCAATCCGGCGGCGCCACCGCTTCGAACTCGGCAACCGCGCCCGCATCATCGCTAACAACCGCCACCGGCGCCCTCAACCCCGCCTGCATCCGCCGCAACGCCCCCTCCACCGCCGCTTGCGCTTGCTTAGCCAGCACGCGCCGGTCCGCACCCGGCTCGATCGCATCGCAGACGTAAAGATGCGCTGTGAGCGGCGTATCGCGGAGCATGGCGTTCAGCGTGAACGCGAGCGTCATGTCATCGATATAAGCCGGTGCTTCCGACTGCCGTCCGTTCGCATCTTCGTACATCAGGCAGATCGGTTGCACCGGACGAGACGCCGACACAGCAGCCTGAAACATGTTGGAGTGAAACGGCAGCAAGTTGTGCCCAAGCGACGTCGTCCCTTCCGGAAACACGCACATCAGTTCACCGCGCACGAGCCGATCCGACAGCTCATGCATGATGCGTTTCGCATCGCTACGTTTTTCACGTTGAAGAAAGATCGTGTCGAGCTGCTGCGCGAGCCAGCCGACCAGCGGCCAGCCGCGAACCTCAGCCTTCGAGACAAACGGCGTCGGCCGCCATGCGTTGACCACGTAGATATCGATCCAGGACACGTGGTTGCCGACCACGAGCGCGCCGCTATCGAGCCGCGCCTGATCGTTGTGCACGACAAGCTTCATCCCGCAACGGCGCAACATTTCAATCGACCAGCGGCGATTCAGCTCCATGCGCACCTGCGGCGTCGCGTTGGGAAAACGCGTGGCCACAGTCCACATCCCGTGAAGCAGATGCCCAAAAATCCGTGCTTTGCGGAAAGTGAACATGGTCAGAACCTGTCGGCGTGCTTCACCAGACTTGCTCCGGGAAAAAGCCGCCCTTCAGGGCGGGGAGTACAAGGAGCGCGATGCGCGAGCATTGCATTCCGCGCTTGAGCTCGGTATGGTGTGTGCATGAAGCGCACACACACTTTTATCCCTGAGCCGACCATCGAGCGGCTCAAGGAACTCTCGGAAAAGACGGGCCTTTCGGTGGCCGAGTTGATCCGTCGCGCCATTGACGAATACCTGAAGCGCCAGAAATGATTAAGGTCTATCGCTACCGTGTGAAGTCCCTCAGCGGACTCCTTAACAAGCAAGCGCGGGCGGTGAACTTCGTCTGGAATTTTTGCAATGACACGCAGAAACATGCACTGAAGTGGCGGAAGAAGTGGCCGACAGGTTTTGACTTGAATGTCCTCACGACTGGATCCAGTAAGGAGCTGGGCATCCACTCCGGCACGATCAATGCCGTTTGCGAGCAATACGGCAAGTCGCGCCAACAATTCAAGCGGCCGTTTCTGCGATATCGAGGCAGGCGTTCGCTTGGGTGGGTTCCGATGAAAGGCCGTGACCTGAAGCGTAAGGGCGACTCCTTTCGGTTCGCTGGAAACACCTTTCGAGTGTTCAATTCCCGCGACCTGCCTGATGGCAAGGTCAAAGACGGGACGTGCTTTGCGCAAGATTCTCGTAGCAACTGGTTCTTGAACATAGTTATCGAAATTCCTGACACTCAGGCCCGATCCATTCAGTCCGGTGTCGGCATTGATCTTGGCCTCAAAGACTTCGCCACGCTTTCTACTGGCGAGAAAATCGCCAATCCGCGCCACTTCCGCGAGCTTGAGGAAAGGCTTGCAAAGGCACAACGGGCTAGAAAAAAACGCCTCGCCGTGAACCTTCACAAGAAGGTCAAAAACGCACGTGCCGATTTTCTTCACAAACTCTCGCATCGCATCGTGCGAGAGTTTGATTACATCGCTGTTGGCAACGTCGACAGCAGCGGACTCGCCAAGACCAAGATGGCGAAGTCCGTCAACGATGCCGCTTGGTCGTCCTTCCGAGACATGCTCAAGTTCAAAGCGATTGCGCACGGGGCTATGGTCGAAGAAGTGAGCGAACGGTTTACCTCCCAAACCTGCTCGAGTTGCGGCACATTGCCCAACTCGCGGCCGAAAGGTATCGCAGGGCTTGGAATAAGGCATTGGATGTGCAGTAATTGCAGTGCGGTCCATGATCGTGATGTGAATGCTGCATTAAATATCCTTGCCCGCTCGGGACATCGAGCGCCTGCAGAGGGAATCCCCGTCCATTAGGGCGGAGAGGATGTCAAAGGCAATATGCCCCGACACGATGGTCATCAGTACGCGTGCCGGCAATTCATAACCGAGGAACGGCGAGTTGTGCCCCTGGCTCTTGAGCTTGGCGGGCTCGACGAGCCATTCGGCGGCGGGATCGAAGAGACAGAGATCAGCCGTTTCACCTACGGCAATACGCCCCGCGTTCAGCTTGAGCACGCCGGCCGGCGCCGTCGTGATGCGCGTAAGCGCCTTCGCCAGCGGCACCCCCGTCTCCCGCGCCCATTTCACCGTCAGCGACAGCAACAGTTCCAACCCAGTCGCGCCCGGCGTCGCTTCGGCGAAAGGCAGCAGCTTTTCGTCGTCGTCGAGCGGGGTGTGATCTGAGCAGATTGCATCGATGGTGCCATCCGCCAGCCCCGCGCGAATCGCGTCGCGGTCACGCTGCGAGCGCAACGGCGGATCGAGACGAAATTGCGAATTGAAATAACCGATGTCCATATCGGTCAGATGCACGTGGTTGATGGTCACGTCGCAGGTCACAGGCAAGCCCTCGGCCTTCGCTTCACGCACCAGCGCCACGCCCGCCGCCGACGACAAATGCGACAAGTGCACTCGCGCGCCCGACACCCGCACCAATTCGAAAATAGTATGCAGAGCGATGGTTTCCGCCGACACCGGCACGCCCGACAAGCCGAGGCGCGACGCCACCGCGCCACTCGCCGCCACGCCGCCGCTCGCCATATACGAGTCTTGCGGGCGCAGCCACACGGCATACCCGTACGTGGTCGCATATTGCAGCGCGCGCAACAGCGTGCGTGTATTGACAATCGGCGTATCGGCTTGCGAGAAGCCAATACAACCCGACTCGGTCAACTCGACCATTTCGGTGATCGCTTCGCCCTTGAGCCCCACGGTCAACGCGCCGAGCGGATACACGTGCGCCTGATGCAGCTTCTGCGCGCGGAACTTGAGCATTTCAACAAGACCCGGTTCATCGAGAACGGGATCGGTATCGGGCGGACAGACGAGACTGGTCACGCCGCCTGCCGCCGCAGCCGCCATTTCGGACTCGAGCGTGGCCTTGTGTTCAAACCCCGGCTCGCGCAACCGCGCGCTCAAGTCGACAAAACCCGGCGCAAGGGCCAACCCTTTTGCATCGATCACCCGCGCCGCGTGAAAATCGGCGGGGGCATCGCCAATGGCGACAATCTTCCCCGCCGCGATAAACACATCGGCCTGAGTTTGGGTGCCCGCAGCCGGGTCAATGAGCGTGCCGCCCTTTATAAGGATCTTCATGGTGTTAGTCGTGATTTCCGGCAACGATGCCCATTACCGCCATCCGCACGGCAATGCCGAATGTGACCTGGTTGAGGATCACCGATTGCGGGCCGTCGGCCACTTGCGAATCGATTTCCACGCCGCGATTCATCGGTCCGGGATGCATCACGATAGCGTCGGGCGCAGCCAGCGCAAGACGCTCCGGCGTGAGTCCCCAGGACTTGAAATACTCTTGCGCCGACGGCAGTAACGCCCCGCTCATGCGTTCGTTCTGCAAGCGCAGCATGATGATCACATCGACACCCTTCAGCCCTTCGTCGAGGTTGTGATACACGTGCACGCCCATCTCGTTGAGATTGCCCGGCAGCAAGGTGCGCGGACCGATCGCGCGCACTTCCGGCACACCCAGCGTGGTCAGCGCGTGAATATCCGAACGGGCGACACGCGAATGCAAAATGTCACCCACAATAGCCACGCGCAGATTCGTGAAATCGCGCTTGTAATGACGGATGGTGTACATGTCGAGCAAACCCTGCGTCGGGTGCGCATGACGCCCATCGCCGGCATTGATCACGTGCACATGCGGCGCGCAATGTTCAGCAATCAGATACGGCGCGCCGCTCGACGCATGACGCACGACGAACATATCCGCGTGCATGGCCGAGAGGTTGTTGATGGTGTCGAGCAGCGACTCGCCCTTGCTCGTGGACGATGCATTGATATTCAGGTTGATGACGTCCGCCGAGAGTCGCTTCGCGGCGATCTCGAACGTGGTCCGGGTGCGCGTGGAGTTCTCGAAGAACAGGTTGAAGACTGACTTGCCACGCAGCAGCGGCACTTTCTTGATCTCGCGATCCGTCACGCTGACGAATTGTTCGGCGGTATCGAGAATATGCGTGACGATCGCGCGCGGAAGTCCTTCTATGGTGAGCAAATGCTTGAGTTCGCCGTTCTTCGTGAGCTGCGGATTGCCTTTGAGAAAACCGTAGCGCGAAGACGCCGGTTTTCTGTCCGGCACGCTGCTTTCGGCAGAACCCTGGGTGGCCGTGTTCATGTCGATCCTGATGGTGCGGTGTTTTTGTCGGGGGAGAGGCGTCGCTGCTGTTCTTACACGCGCGCTTTAATCCGTGCGAGCTTCAGTCGTGAACGCCAGCGTGCCGTCGTCGCGCCGCGCGAGCACGAGATTGGCGCTCGCGGGTACATCGACTACACCGCCGGTGAAACGCGCCGCCATGGGCAACTCGCGGCCGCCGCGATCGGCGAGCACGGCCAGTTCCACGGAGGCCGGTCGGCCGAAGTCATAAAGCTCGTTGACGGCTGCACGCACGGTCCGACCTGTTGAGAGCACGTCGTCGATCAGCAGGATTTTTCGATTGTCGACTTCGAACGGCAACGAGGTCGGGCTGGCCTGGCTGTGCAGGCCTTTTTTGGCGTAATCGTCGCGATGCAACGACACGTTCACCACGCCGAATTCGGCCACGTTCAGGTCTTTGGCCAGCCGTTCAGCGAGCCACACGCCACCGCTATAAATACCGGCGAGCACCGGAGCGCCGGCTTGCGTCAGCGACTCGCCATAAGCCGCGCGAATCAGACCCAGCAACTCGCGATACAGCGCCTCGGCGTCAATGGAACTCATGGTTGTTATCAAGTCCGTCTAGATACTGTTGGAGAATGACGCGCGCGGCTTCGGCGTCGATATCGTCGTAACGGCCCTTTGCATTCATCTTCACGCCGTTGCGCTTCATTTCGGCCTTCGCTTCCACCGATGAATACCGCTCGTCCACCCAGGTCACCGACACGCTGAAGCGACCATTGAGCTGGTTGCCGAAGCGCGTGGCCAGTTGGGTCATTTCGTGCGGCGTGCCGTCGGGATGCATCGGCAGCCCGACAATTACCGTCATGGGTTTCCATTCGGCAATTAATTGACCCGCCATTTCGAAACGATATTCACGGCTGCGGTTTTCAAACACCGTCAGCGCCCGGGCGTGTCCGGTCAATGTATTGCCGACCGCGACGCCAATGCGTTTCTCGCCGTAATCGAAGGCGAGCAGCGTGGCTTCGGCGCGGGTGTCAGGGCGGCCGTCACCCGTCATGCGTGGCCCGCTTCGCCCGACAGCATGGACAGCGACACGCCAAGCAGCGACAACGCCGCTTGCAACTTGTCTTCAGCGGGCACGTCGAAGACGATGCGCGGATCGGCTTCCACGGTCAGCCAGCCGTTCTTGGCGATTTCTTCCTCGAGTTGCCCCGCGCCCCAGCCGGCATGGCCGAGCGTGAGCAGGAACCGTGCTGGGCCCTTGCCGCTCGCAACCGCTTCGAGCACGTCTTTCGACGTGGTCATGGCAAGGCCGCCGGGAACGCTCATGGACGATGTATAGACATCGCCGTCGGCCGGATCGTGCAGCACGAAGCCGCGTTCGGTCTGCACCGGGCCGCCGAAATAAACAGGCAAATGCACGAGCGGCTCGATCTCGAGTTTCAGGTCGATGCGATTGAAAAGCGATTGGAGGTCGATGTCGGTCGGCCGGTTGATCACCAGGCCGAGCGCACCGCGCTCGCTGTGATCGCAAAGGTAGACTACAGTCCCCGAGAACGTGGGATCGGCCATGTTAGGCATGGCGATCAGGAACTGATTGGTCAAATTGATGCGATCGGAAGTCTTGGACATAATTCAAATTTTTTCAAAGGCACTGCTTGATGGCCGACTTTGATCTGGGACTAGTCTGGTTTCGACGAGACCTGCGCGTAGCAGACCATGCTGCACTTTATCACGCACTAACACGCTGCCGCCGGGTGCTGTGCGCGTTCATTTTCGACAGCGAAATTCTCTCGCCCCTCCCTCAAAACGATCGGCGCGTGCCGTTTATTCATGCCAGCCTGATCGAACTCGATAAAACCCTGCGCGACGCGGGCGGTGGACTGATGGTGCGGCACGGTGTGCCGTCGCACGAGATTCCGGCGCTGGCCCGCGAATGCGGCGTTGATGCGGTGTTCACCAATCGCGATTACGAGCCCTCTGCGAAAGCGCGAGACGAGGATATCGGCAAAAAACTGGCCAGCGCGGACGTGGCGTTTTTCACGTTCAAAGACCAGGTGATTTTTCATCAGGACGACGTGCTGACGGGCGCGGGTAAACCGTACACCGTGTTCACGCCCTATAAGCGCAACTGGCTGGCATCGCTTACGCCGGACGCGTTGAAGCCGTATGCGTCGGAGGACAATCTCGATGCTTTGGCGCCGCCGCCGGCTGGCGTGAAGCACGGCATTCCATCGCTGGAGGCACTTGGATTCAGCGCTGCGCACGCGCCCGCGTTGCCGGCAGGATCGAGCGGCGCGTACCAGCTCTTCGATGACTTCATCGACCGCATGGCCGATTACGACCGGACCCGCGACTTCCCGTCCGTCAAAGGTCCGAGCTATCTCAGCGTCCATCTGCGGCACGGCACCATTTCGATTCGCGCGTTAGCCCGCACCGCGCACGACGCTCAGCGCCACGGCAATCGAGGCGCGGAAACGTGGCTGTCCGAACTGGTCTGGCGCGACTTTTATTTTTCGGTGCTGCACCATTTTCCGTATGTTGGCGTGCCGGGCGACCACAAGGCGTTCAAGCCGGAATATGACCGTATCAAGTGGGAAACGGGCGACGCCGCCGATGCCAATTTCGCCGCGTGGTGCGAAGGCCAGACCGGCTATCCGCTAGTCGATGCCGCCATGCGCCAGATCAATCAGTCGGGTTATATGCATAACCGCTTGCGGATGGTCGTGGCGAGTTTTCTCACGAAGGATCTCGGGCTTGACTGGCGGCGGGGCGAGCAGCATTTCGAGTCCCTGCTGAACGACTTCGAGCTGTCATCGAATAATGGCGGGTGGCAGTGGGCGTCGTCGAGCGGCTGCGACGCACAGCCGTATTTCCGCATTTTCAATCCGATCACGCAGTCGGAGAAATTCGATACCCACGGCAAGTTCATCCGACATTACGTGCCGGAACTCGCCGCGTTGTCGGATAAGGACATCCATGCGCCGTGGAAAGCGAAACCGGATGCATTGAAGGCCGCGAAGATTTCGCTGGGCGCTGAATACCCCATGCCGGTCGTCGATCACGATGCGGCGCGCAAAGTCACACTCGCGCGGTATGCCGCAATCAAGTAGCGCAATTTAAGCGAGGTTCCTGCCGGTAAGCGCGAACGGAAACAAACCTATCGCGCGACCGCCATGCCCCTTTCGATCATTGCGGTCAGCGCCGCAACAGACGACCCGTGCTCTGAAGGCGCAATCCCCGCCGCAGCCTGATGCAACATTGCGCCAAGCGCCTGAGCGGCCTTCTCGGGAATCGCGGCGTCGAGCGGCGAGCCCACCGGCGTTGTCTGTGCCTCATAAGCAATCCGCCGCCACGCAAGCCCGAGCGTGTCGGCAAGCAACGCGACATGACCAAGACCTAGCGCACACGCCGCCGCGCCCAGCCGATACGCCGCGTCAGCAGCCTTGAGCGCAGCGGGTACGTCAATAAGGCTAGCCTCCCGCGCCGAGATCCCATGCTCGATCAACGCGCCAATAGCCGGCTCGGCGCTCGTCAGGAAGTCCTCGTACGCAACCGCGTTCACGCGCAATACGCCCAGATCGCGAGTGGAGGCATCACGCGCCTGCTCCGCATTGCGCTCCCACGCGTCCTCGGACTCCTGCGACGCAGCAATGTGCCAGTCCACGGTCAAGCCGTAATCGCGCAACACATCGACCTGGACGGAATCCTCCGCCGACGCGCCGTATAACGCGTAGTCGCGCCACAGCAGCGCCAGCGCGGCGCGCACCAGCGACTTGGGCGCATGCGACAAACCGTGCGCCTGATCGGCGAGAACCAGATTGAAGCGAGCGTACAGGCGATGCGCGTCAGCAGCGGTGTCGGGATCGGGCTGCAAACGCAATGCCTCGACCACCGCGCCCGCCAGACGCCAGAAATCGTAGGGATCGGGACCGGCGAGATCGGCCAGACAGGCGTCCAGGATAGAGACGATTTCCGCCTCTCCCCGCAACTCGCCGGCCTTCAAACGCAGCAGCATCAGCAACGCACGTTCGTAGTGTGCCCGCACGCGAGCAAGGCGCTCAGGGGAAATGGAACGCAGCGTAGCCGGCGCAATGGCGCGGCCGGCGAGCGCGAGGTCATCGAAGGAAACGGGCGCGGCACGGGTATGTGCGGCCATCAGCGCATGCAGCCCGCGATAATGCTCGAACAGCAGCGTGGAACAGGCAAGCTCGCGCAGATTGCGGCGCTCCACGGCCGCGCTGAAATCACGCAGCGCCTCGGCGAACTGGTTGCGATTTTTGTCGGTCAGGCTGGCAAGCGGTGACACCAGCACCAGGGTCTCGCCAAAACGCTGCGCCGGCAGCCAGCCCGCCGAGTGCAACGCACCAATCCCGCGACGCAGGACCCCGAGCGTGTCGCCGTCGCGCATGAATGCGTGCAGCGCGTCGGTCAGCGCCATCTCCGCAATCCGCACGGCGCCCCCGCGCGGGTTGGGCAATGCCTGGAACGTGTTGCTCAAGCCGGATTGTGTTGTCATGGAACGCTCACGAGCCGACGCTGGCGTTAAGCCGTGCATCGGATGGATCTTGATCGAACCCGGGCACGTTTTCGCCAGGATCTGCCGATGCATGCCGATGCATGCCGCCGCATCCCCTCTGGCGATACAACCCGGACACACGCCCGAAGAGTCGAGTCGAGCCAACTCGCTGGCCGAACGTTCCTGCTCACGGATCTGATTGTGGTCTATCTGACCATCATGCGCGCCGCGAACCACAAAGCGAACCACGACGCATCATGCGAAGCGCATGTCATGTTCCCATGCGTAAACAAAGGCGCGCCGCATGAAGGCATCCCATCCATGCGGCGCGGTTTTTCCTGCACGACATCCGAGCCTTTGCTCAGATCTGGACCATTTCGAAGTCTTCCTTGCGCGCGCCGCATTCCGGACACGTCCAGTTGATTGGAACGTCTTCCCAGCGAGTGCCCGGCGCAATCCCTTCCTCGGGCAGTCCCGCTTCCTCGTCATAAATCCAGCCACAAATCAGGCACATCCAGCTTCTGTATTCCATACTTATGTCGCGTCGGGCAATCGGTTAAATGAGTGCATGATGGTACCGGTTTGGCGGCGCGATGCCTAGCAATGCAGCAGCGTCGGCCGATCGGCCGGGAATCGGCCGGGAATCGGCCGGGAATCGGCCGGGAATCGGCCGGGAATCGGCCGGGAATCGGCCGGGAATCGGCCGGGAATCGGCCGAAATTCGGACGAAATTCGGACGGCTTTCGGGTTTCGTCAGGCTTTCGTTGGCCCCGCCGTTGGCCCCGCCGTCGGCGCCATCGCCGGCACCGTCACTGGCCCGCCATTGAGCGTTACACGGCGCGCAACGCCCTTCCAGCAAGTATCGGTCCCTCGTTGCATTGCTTCCCGCGCACTGTTTCACCCGGTTTTGGTGCGAAAAAAAGCCCATCTCATGTGTCCGCGCGACTTTAGGCCGCATAATCGTGCCGTTTGCGCCGACTCCTTGTCCGGCCGCTTGAATAGCCGATAGATCGAACACACGAATAATCCGATGCCCAGCGACACCCCTCCTATTGTTCTAACCTTTGGCCTGTCCGATCCCACGGGCGGCTCCGGCCTGCAGGCAGACCTGCTGACACTTGCCAGCATGGGCTGTCACGGGCTCACCGTCCTGACCGGCTACACCGTGCGCGACTCGGCGACCTGCGATGAAGTCACCGGCCTCGACCCTGACACCGTCGGCACTCAGGCCCGCATGTTGCTGGAAGATATGCCTGTAGCGGCCTTCAAAATCGGCGCGGCGACGCGCGCGGAAGTGGTGAGTGCAATTGCAGAAGTGGTCGCCGACTACGACGACGTGCCGCTGATCCTCGCGCCCGACTTCACGCTCGACGACGAGCACGTGCTGGCGGCGGACGAATTGCGCGAATCGATCGCGGATTTGCTGGTGCCGCAAACCACCATGCTTGTCGCCGATCACGCCACGCTCCTGCAGCTCGCACAGCCCGATGGCGACGCCGAAGCGCCCACGCTCGACGCCGCGATCTCGCATTTGCTGTCGCAGGGCTGCGAGTACATCCTGGCGACGGAAACGGGCACGCACCGGCATGTGAACACGCTTTACAGCGAGGAAGGCCAGATCCGGCAGGACACGTGGGACCGGACCGAGCACCGCATGATGGGCATTACCGACACGCTCGGGTCCGCCATCGCCGCGTTGCTGGCCAACGGACAGGAACCCGCGGAAGCCGCGCGCGAAGCTCAGGAATATGTGTTCCAGGCGACCCGCGCAGCCTTCAGGCCCGGCATGGGCGCGTATTTGCCGGATCGATTTTTCTGGGCGCGGTCGAACGATGACGACGACGAAACACCGCCCGTGGTCATAGATACACAAGCAGATGCACCACCCGTTACACCGGGCGAAGCCCGCCACTGATATTTTCCTGGAGCGAGACTCACCCATGCCGCTGCGCAAACCATCGCTCCCCCCACTCAAGCACAGTTCCGGCCCCGTACGGATCGGCTGCGCTGGCTGGGGTCTTACGGACGCGGTCGCGGAACACTTCCCCGGCGAGGGTACTCACCTCGCCCGTTATTCGCAGGTGTTGACCTGCGTCGAAATCAACTCCAGCTTTTACCGGCCGCATCGGGCGGAAACGTATGCACGCTGGCGCGACAGCGTGCCCAGCTCGTTTCGCTTTTCCGTGAAGATCCCAAAGGCCATTACGCACGACGCGCGCCTGGTCAATTGCGAGCCGCTGCTCGATGCCTTCCTCGAATCCGCGACACAACTCGGCGACACACTCGGTTGCTGGCTGGTGCAATTGCCGCCGAGCCTCGCATTCGATCCGGCCGCGGCAGAAAGTTTTTTTACATTGATGCGCGAACGCACGCACATTCCGATTGCGCTGGAAGCACGGCACGAGAGCTGGTTCACGAAAAGCGCGGCCACCTTGCTGAAGTCGAAAAAGATCGCGTACGTCGATGCTGATCCCCAACCCGATGACTGTTTCATCGCGCACCGGGCAGATACGTCGCTGGTGTATTTCCGGCTGCATGGCTCGCCGGAGATGTACCAGTCGTCATATGAATTTCCCTACCTCGATGCCCTCGCGCTTACGCTGCATGACCGGGCGAAAAAAGCGCACGAAGTCTGGTGCATTTTCGATAACACCGCTGCCGGCCATGCCCAGTTCAACGCGTTGCGTGTGAAAAGCCGGCGCGCGTTGAACCCGCGTCCGAAACGCCTCTCCGAGAAAGAGAAAGCCGATGCTGGCGTGTAGGGCGTGTTTACACGCTTAGACCGCCGAGCGTGTCTCTCGATGACCGTTTAACCAAGGCCTTTTAATAACGAGAGACCAAGAGGCTTTGATACGCACTATGACGTGACTTTTTGATGCGCTGCAGCAACGCTATACGGCCTCGCTTTCAGTGCATTTTTATACACCTCCAGATAAGCCTCGACCATGGCCTTCGGGCTAAACGATTCCGCGTAGTCGCGCAAACGCGTTGGTGTCTGAGGATCTTTCAATAGCCGGACAGCCTCGTGGATCTTGTCGATCACCGTATGCGGCTGATCAATGTCGAAGACCAGGTGTGAGTTCGGCTCGATCACCTCGGGGATGCCGCCGGTGTTTGAGCCAACAACGGGAACACCCTGCGAGTAAGCCTCGACCGTGACACGGCCGAATGGCTCATTCCACTTCGACGGCACAACCAGAATGTCGATGCTCTGAAGGAATTGCGCGGGCACGACATGGCCAACAAAGCTGATGCGCGGATCGTTATAAGTGCTCTTCAAAGCAGCCAGGTAGGCCGCGTCACCGCTGCCGGCAATCAACAAGGTCCAGTTGTTCAGCGACGAGTCACGGCACAACTGGTCGAGAAGCACTTCTATGCCTTTCTCGGGGGATACCCGTCCAAGCACGCCGAGTCGAACTGCGCCTTCGCGCAATACGTCCGACACCACAGGCGGCACGTCGCTCTGCATCGGAAGATAGCAGTCGTTGATGACTCCCGTTGTGGAGGCGTTCGCGAAATATCCGTTGTCGAGATGTTTCTGCAACACGAACCGGCTCACGCCAATAACAGCATCGACACGCTGTGACGCGGTTCTTTTCGGTCCGGTATAGCGCGCGCAGACTCCGCACTGTCGTTCGCATGATTTGTTATGCGACAGCATCTTCGATGACGGGCACATCAGATAGTAGTCGCGCGCGGTGTGAACAATCGGCACACCGGCTCGCTTCGATATACGCCAGATGCCGATGGAAAGGCATGCCAGATTGCTCGTGCTGACGATATCCGGCTTTTCCCGCTGAATGATCTTTTTTAATTTAAGTGCCATAAGGACGTTATGGACATCGACCGCGTGCCAGATCATCTTCATGATCCGCGAGTGCTTGTTTGAATTATGGGGCCAATAAAAATTATTAAGACGCAGACGATAAATCTTCACGCCGTTCAGTTCGCTGACACGATCAACGCCCGTACCTGTTGCGCAGACGACGCACACTTCGGCGCCTGCCGCGACCAAGCCCTCTGCAAGTATTTGCGTAGATATCTCCGCCCCCCCCACCATATCGGGGCTGTATAAGGTATTGGCTATTAATATTTTCATTCGCTCTTACGCTCGTTTGTGGATCGAATTCGGACAACGTGCGCCTCTCAGCCATTCGTCACCGCATTATTAGACCGCTGCGCGCAGGACGGCACTGTTCGATGGCCCACATGCGAACCGCCGCAGCCCTGATCGCTGATTAGCGTTAACGACATAAAACGTTCGGGGCCGCCAGAAATTCCGCGGGTGACGAATTACTTGGCTGATAGGTCCCCTGTCGATAACCATCCTAAGCCGATAGCGCAGTGACGCCTATACCTGTATGTACGCAGGAATCGCAATCGACAGCAACGCTTGCGGCACAGTACCGCTCTCCCAGCTTTTGATGACCAGTAGTGATCCTGTAGAATCAAGAAGCCCCACCACCAGTCGCACCCAGGCATTCAATGATCTTTTCTCTCCTCACTCCGCCCTCGGCGCACGAAGTGCATGTCTGGCAGTGGGATCTCGATGACTGCAGTGGCGAATTTGATCGGTACTGGGAAATACTATCTACGCAAGAGCGAGAGCGCGCCGACAAATTCCGCTTCGAACGGCATCGCCGTCGCTTCGTAGCGGGACGAGGTGAACTCAGGCGGCTCCTCAGCCGCTATCTCGGGTTAACACCGAAGGAAGTCGCCCTTGACTATGGTTCGGATGGCAAACCTTTCTGCACGATTCAACCTCCTGAATGCAATATCTGCTTCAACCTCAGCCACAGCGAGAGTGCGGCGGCTCTCGCAATCTCGAACGGTTTCGAGGTCGGCATCGACGTGGAAAAAGTCCGCCCGATCGAGGAGGGTATGCCGCTCGAAGTATTCTCCGTTCAGGAGCGCGCGCAATTCACCGCGTTGCCGGATAGAGAACGACAAGAAGTCTTCTTTGAAAGCTGGGCGCGCAAAGAAGCCTGCTTGAAAGCGCTCGGCACCGGCTTTATCCTGCCCCCCACCCATTTCGAGTTCGATCTTTCCATCCGCGGTGACACGACACCTCGCTTTGTCGGCGGAGAAGCGGAGGAAGCAAGGCATTGGCGCATTTGCGCCCTCTCATCCAGTCCGACCTCGACCTCGAGCTGTGCGGGAGCGGTAGCGGCCCGACGCACGGACTGGTCGATTGTCGAAATGAATTGACCGACGGCGTCTTCACCAGAGAAACGGCCTCCGGCGAGAAACCTGGACGAGCGAATTCTCACGCAATGCCGGAACAAACCTGATCGGCCTGACGCGGTTGCGTCGCGCGCAGCGCCGAAAACCAATCGTTTACCCATCCCCTCGAAGCAACTCGCGTTAAGCAGACGTTGCGTTTGCTTGCTTGCAGACCTGCTCCCACAGCGAGAGCAGGTCGGGGTATACGCCACGATGCAGCTGCTTGCGCCATATGGAGCGGCTTAGCTCCCTTCCTCGTCCGGGACGTCGGCCGGGTATGGCGTGCGACTGTCCTCCCGCCACGTTCCAAATTTGAGCAAAAGTGCTGACACGCTCTGGGCCCGCGAGCGCCTCGGGGTGATGTGTTGTTGCATCGTTGGTGTGTGCGACGACGAACGGATAGTTATGTCAAGGGCGATTAACTTTCTCTTACAGTAAATTTCACGTTCGAGGAACGGGTTAGGCGCGCATAGCTTCGTGTTATTTGCGCTCCCGTGAACGGGCGCCGTCATAGGTGCTTGCTGCGCGCTTATCGCCCAAGCGCAGTTCAGTACAAGGCCTACATTCTAAAATATTGGAGAGCAGCAAATGTCACACAGAGATGGATATCTAGACGATTTGCCGAGCGGCCCAGGTGATGCACCTGGTGTGGCGGTGCGCTTCGATGCCGTATGTGCGGCATTTCGCAATCATCTTGCTGTGATTGACTCGACGGGCGAAGAAAGTTATGCCGCCCTCAACGAACGTTCGGCCCGTCTTGCAACCGTCCTGGGTCGCATGGGGCTGGAGCGAGGCGAGCGCTGCGCCATCATGGTTCCGCGCAGCCGGGACACGCTGGCTTTGATCCTGGCGATCCTGCGGGTGGGAGCAGTCTATGTACCGCTGGATCCGGCCTATCCCCGCGCGCAGCTCGATTTCATCGTTGCCGATTGCTCGCCCAAGCTCATCATCGCAGAAGCGGCGGCTCTCGCGACCGTTGGCGACCTGAATGGCGTAGTGGTTGATCTGGCGGAGATCGTGGCTTCGTCGGTGGCTGCCGATCCGGCACCGCTCCAGGCATCCGGCGGCGACGATGCTGCCTACATCATGTACACCTCCGGCTCGACCGGCAAACCCAAGGGCGTGGTCGTGCCGCACCGCGCCATTCTGCGCCTGGTGCGTGGCCAGAGCTTCACTGACCTGTCGCCGAAGACGCGCTTCCTCAACCTGGCGCCCCTCGCCTTCGATGCAAGCACGCTGGAGATCTGGGGTCCGCTCCTGAACGGTGGCTGCGCCGCGATCATCAACGAGGTTCAGCCTTCGCTTGACGTAGTTGCGTCCGAGATTGCGCGACTCGGCGTCACGAGCGCCTGGTTCACGGCCGGCCTCTTCAATGCGCTCGCCGACTATCGGCTGGAAGCGTTTGTACCGCTTAAAGAAGTCCTGACAGGCGGAGACGTGCTGTCGCCCGTCCATGTTCGCAAGGTCATGGAAGCCCATGCCGGGCTGCAGATCATCAACGGCTATGGCCCGACCGAGAACACGACCTTCTCCTGCTGCTACCGCATTCCGCGCGGCGGCGAGGCCTTGGCAAATGGCGATGCCATTCCCATTGGCGATGCCATCGCGGGCACGGCCGTCTATATCGTGGACGACAAGTTGGTTCCGGTTGGCGAGGGAGAAGTCGGTGAACTCGTCGTGGGCGGTGACGGCGTTGCGCTCGGCTACCTCAATCGTCCCGAACTGACGGCGGAGAAGTTCGTCGACGACGTGTTTACCCCCGGTTCCAAGCTCTACCGTACCGGTGACCTGGTCCGCCGGCGCCCGGACGGGGCCATCGATTTTCTGGGTCGTAACGATCGCCAGATCAAGATCGCCGGCAAACGTATCGAGCTCGATGAAATCGAACATGCGTTGCGTGCAGCTCCCGGCGTCGCCGACGCAGCCGTGGCAGCGTTCGAAGGCCGCAGGGGCAAGGCCATCGCCGGCTTCGTGAAGGCTGATGCCGCGGCGCCTGCCGTCTTGCAGGACACCATCCGCGCCTATCTCAAGGCTGCTTTGCCCGACTACATGATGCCGACGGAGTTGCGTATCCTGCCGGCTTTTCCTTTGACGCCGAATGGCAAGATCGATCGCAAAGCCCTGCTGGCAGGGCTCGATACACCTGCCGCAGCAGTGGCCGCACCGGAACCGATGGACGACGATATCGCCGGGAAGCTGGCGGCTGTGTTCGAAGAACTCCTCGGCAACCCGGTCGATCGCCGCTCGAATTTCTTTGACCTTGGACTGCGCTCGCTGGATCTGATGCGGGCGCATGCCATCATCGTGCGCGACGTGGCGGCCAAGGTTGCACTGGTGGATCTGTTTCGCCATCCTAATGTCGAGGCGCTGGCCACGCAGCTGCGTGCCACGCTCGGGGTGACGAAGGATGAGGCAATCAAGCTGCGCCGGGACACGCAAGGCGGCGCTATCGCCGTCATCGGCATGTCCGGACGGTTTCCAGGCGCACGCAATGTCTCCGAGCTCTGGGCCAACATCCTCGCGGGTCGCGACTGCATCACGCATTTCGACGTGGCGGAACTGGAAGACAGTTTCGACGATAGCGCTCGCCGCGAAGAGCGTTACGTCAAGGCGCGGCCGATACTCGCGGACGTCGACCGCTTCGATGCCGGCTTCTTCGGAATGCTGGCGCGCGAAGCGGCGCTGACGGACCCGCAACAACGCCTGTTCCTCGAGATCGCCTGGGAAGCGTTCGAAGATGCCGGCTACGATCCGGCCAAGGTCGCTGGCGCCGTCGGGGTGTTCGCCGGCACCTCGATGAATACCTACTTCCTCAAGCATGTCCTGACTGACCGTGCGGTCATCGACGAGTTCACGAGCCAGTTCCAGATCGGCGAGTATCAGAAGCTGGTCGGGGCTGGTGATTTCGTCGCCACCCGCACCGCCTACAAGCTCGGCCTCACGGGGCCGGCCATCTCGGTACAGACGGCATGCTCGACCTCGATGACGGCGATTAGCCTGGCGGTCGAGAACCTTCGGTCGGGACGCTGCGACATGGCGCTGGCCGGCGGTGTGTCGGTCACCTTCCCGCAGAAGCGCGGCTATTTCTACGAAGAAGGCGGGATGGGTGCACCCGATGGCGTTTGCCGCCCGTTTGATTCCGGCGCCAGCGGCACGGTGTTCGGCAGCGGCGCCGGCGTTGTCTTGCTGAAACGTCTGGACGACGCCATCGCCGACGGGGATCCGATCTATGCCGTGATCCGTGGTGTCGGCATCAACAACGACGGTTCCGACAAGGTCGGTTTCACGGCTCCCAGCGTCGATGCGCAGGCCCGCGCGATTGCCATCGCGCACGCCGAGGCCGGCATCGATCCCGCCTCCATCGGCTATATCGAAGCGCATGGCACGGCGACGCCGCTTGGCGACCCCATCGAATTCGCCGGCCTCGTGCAGGCATTCCGCCTGGGCGGCGTCGAGGGCGGCCAGTTCTGTGCCCTCGGCTCGGCGAAGGCGAACGTTGGGCACCTTGACGCGGCTGCAGGCGTGACCGGCTTCATCGCGGCGTCGCTTGCGCTGCGCGACCGTGTCTTGCCGCCGCTCCTGCACTTCAATTCGGCCAACCCGGCCATCGACTCCGCTAGCAGCCCGTTCTTCTTCAACAGCGCGGCGAGTCCCTGGGCTGATGGCCCGGCACCGCGTCGCGCCGGCGTGAGCTCCTTCGGCGTGGGCGGTACGAACGTGCATGTGGTGCTGGAAGAAGCGCCCTATCGCGCCGATGCCGCCTGTGGGTCGCAAGAAGCGCCGTCAGAGCAGTTGCAGATCTTGCCGCTGTCAGCAAGAAGCCCGGCAGCGCTCGAACGCGCGAAGGCCAATCTTGCCGCGCATCTGGTAGCCAATCCTGGCGTCTCGCTCGCCAACGTCGCCGCGACGTTGCAAACGGGCCGCCGCTCTTTCACCCACCGCGCCGTGGTTATCGCCGACAGCCTCGATCAGGCTCAGGCGAAGCTTCAAAAGGGAGCCATTGAAGCCCAGGCTCCTCAGGCCGCGCCCGCGGTGGTCTTTATGTTTCCCGGCCAGGGCGCTCAGTACCCGGGCATGGGAGCAGCGCTTTATCGTACCGAGCCGGTCTATCGCGAATGGATCGACAAGGGCGCCGAAGCGCTGGCGCCGCTCGTCGGGCTGGATATCCGCACGCTGCTGTTGAGCGAAGCCCCGGAAGGCGACGACACGCCGCATCCGATCCGTTCAACGATCTACGCGCAACCGGCCCTGTTCCTGCTCGAATATGCGCTGGCGCAACTGTGGATCTCGCGCGGCATCAAGCCGACGGCCATGATCGGCCATAGCGTTGGCGAACTGGTAGCAGCGTGCGTAGCCGAGGCGATCAGCTTCGAGGACGCGCTGACCCTCATCGCTCAACGTGGCGCGCTCATGCAGTCGGCAGAACCGGGCGCGATGCTGGTCGTGCGCCTGTCGGAAGCCGATCTCCTGCGCATCCTGCCGGACGATGTCGACCTGGCCGCAGTCAATGCGCCAACGCTCAGCGTAGTGGCAGGTCCCTTCGCGGCCATCGAAGCTTTCGAGGCGACGCTGAAGGCAAGCGATATCGAACATCGCCGTCTGCATACCTCGCATGCCTTCCACTCGCGCATGATGTCCGGCGTCGTGGAAGATCTTGCCAAGCTTGCAGATACCCTTTCTTTTGCACGGCCGAAGATCCCGTACGTGTCCTCTGTGACCGGACAGTGGGCGGCGATGGATCAACCGGTGCCGGGACTTTACTGGGCCAGTCATTGCCGCAACGTGGTGCGTTTCAACGACGCCCTGACCACGGTGACGGCAGACGGCAAGCCGCTGTTCCTGGAAATCGGTCCCGGCCGGACGCTGTCGACCTTCGTCATGCAGGGTTTGCCCAAGGACCGGCATGCGGGCGCGATTGTCTCGCTGCCTGACTTCGCCATGCGCGATCGGGAGCTTTCCGTCCTCGCCGAAGCGACCGGGCGGCTGTGGCTCAACGGCGTCACGCCGAACTGGAAATCCGTTCAGGCCGAAGCCGCCCGTCGCATTTCGCTGCCGGCCTATTCGTTCGAACCCGAACGGCACTGGATTGACGCTCCTGCAACTACTTCCTCTATCAACACGACCACGGCCGCCGCGACCATTGCAGCTCCCGCTTCGTCCGACGTTATAACCGACACTCCCAATATCGCCATGACACAAGCCGTCCAAATCGATCGCACCCCGCGCCTCATCGCTGAACTCGCGTCACTGCTCACCGAGATGTCCGGCGAAGCGCCGGATACGTCCAATCCGGACGTGACCTTCTGGGATCTCGGTTACGACTCGCTGTTCATGGGACAAGTGTCCCGCCAGCTTCGTCGCCGCTACGACGTCACGATCAGCTTCCGGCAGATCATGAGCGACTACCCGACGCTGCCCGCCCTCGCGCAGTTCCTCGATGGCGCTTTGCCGGCTGATCCGGCACCGGAAGTCGCACCGGTCGCAGCCTCGGTCGCTGCCGCAGCTGCACCGGCCGCTGTTGCGGTGCTGGCCGCTCCTGTCATGGGCGCTGGCCCGGTCACGGGCGATATGCAATCCGTGATCCGCGACCAGCTCGCCGCGATGCAGTCCCTGATGGAGCGTCAACTGCAGATGTTCCAGGGCGTGCCCGCGGCCGCTCAGCAGCCCGCAGCGGCAATCCAGGCTCCGGCCCTGACCGTCGCCCTCAAGTCGGTCACGGCTGCCGTGGCGTCCACCGCGCCGCAGATCAACTTCGACGAGAACCGCCCTTCGCGCTTCACCGCGTACAAGCCAGGCGCTTCGACCTCGGCGGGGATCACCGATGTCCAGAAGGCTTTCATCGGCGATCTGTCGGCTCGCTACTCGGCGAAGACTGCCGCCTCCAAGTCGCGCACGCAATCGTATCGTGCAGTGCTCGCCGATCCGCGTACCGCCAGCGGCTTCACCGAGGACTGGAAGGAGCTTGTCTATCCGATCGTCGCCCAGCGTTCCAAGGGTTCGAAGATCTGGGATATCGACGGCAATGAATATGTCGATGTGGTCAATGGCTACGGCCAGACCGCGTTTGGCCATACGCCGGATTTCGTGGTTGAAGCAGTCAACAAGCAGATGGCGGAAGGTTTTGCGATCGGACCGCAGTCCCCGCTCGCGGGTGAAGTCGCCCAGATGTTCGCCGATATGACCGGGCATCAGCGCGTCACCTTCTGCAATACCGGTTCGGAAGCGGTGATGGCAGCCATGCGCCTCGCGCGCACCGTGACAGGCAAGGACAAGGTCGTCTGCTTCGACGGCGACTATCACGGCCAGTTCGACGAAGTCCTCGTCAAGCCGGGCAGCGAAGCGGGCGTCCCGCGTGCTTTCCCGCTCGCGCCCGGCATCCCGAAGAACTCCGTGGGCAACATGGTCGTGCTGCCGTACGCCCGGTCGGAAAGCCTGGAGTGGATCAAGGCCAATATCGACGATATTGCCGCTGTCCTGATCGAGCCGGTGCAGTCGCGCCATCCGAATCTGCGCCCGAAGGAATTCGTGCAGCAGTTGCGCGATGTCACCGCGGCCAATGAATCCGCACTGATCGTCGACGAAGTGGTCACAGGCTTCCGCGTCCATCAAGCCGGCATGCAAGGCTACTGGGGCATCAAGGGCGACATGGCGACCTACGGCAAGGTGGTTGGCGGCGGCCTGCCCGTCGGCGTCCTCGCCGGTAGCTCGCAGTACATGGATGCGCTCGACGGCGGCCAGTGGCAATTCGGCGACGCGTCGGTTCCCGAAGTCCCGCCGACCTTCTTTGCCGGCACCTTCGTGCGCCATCCCGTGGTGTTGGCCGCGATGAAAGCCGTCCTCCTGCACCTCAAGGAAGCCGGCCCGGCACTGCAGGAAAACCTCGGCATCCGCATGAACGGCCTCGTTCAGCGCATCAACGGGCATCTGGAAAAAGTCGGCATTGCAGCACGCGCAGAATCGTTCTCGAGCTGGTTCTATGTCAGCCTCTCGGGCGAAGACCGCTTGGGCAGCCTGTTCTATCCGTACATGCGCTACCTCGGCATCCACATCATGGAAGGCTTCCCCTGCTTCCTGACGACCAGCCACTCGGATGAAGACATCCAGCGGATCGGCGATGCCTTCATCGAAAGTATCGACGCGCTTCAGGCCGTCGGCATTCTTGGCGGTAACAAGGACGCGTTGGAGGTTACGACACCGGCCGAACCGAAGCCGCTCACCGAGTCTCCGCTGACCGAGCCTCAGAAAGAAATCTGGATGTCGGCGCAACTGGGTAACGAAGCATCGCTCGTGTTCAACGAGTCCTTCACCCTAGAGCTGACGGGCCACTTCAACGAGGCCGCTTTCGAACGCGCCTTTGCAGCGACGGTTGCTCGCCACGATGCATTGCGCGCCCGGTTCTCGCGCTCCGGCGACAAGATGTTCGCCGACGCGTCGACCACCGTTACGTTGGAAAAATTCGACCTCTCCGGCCATGCCGATGCAGCCGGCGAACTGCAGACCTTCATCGATGCCGAAGCGCGCGAAGTCTTCGATCTGACGCGTGCTCCGCTGGTAAGCGCCGCGCTGGTGCGTCTGGAAGCTCAGAAGTGGGCCTTCGTATTCACCGCCCATCACATTGTCTGCGACGGCTGGTCGATCAACATCGTCCTGCGCGACCTGGGCGCCCTCTACGCGGCCGAGATGTCGGGCAGCAAGGCTGAACTCGACGAAGTGCAGAGCTTCCTCGCTTTCGCCAAGGCACAGGATGAAGCGGGTATCGACGCAGAAACGCGCGACTTCTGGCTGAACCTGCATCGCGACCCCGCTCCGCAACTGGACCTGCCGGGCGACCGTCCGCGCCCCGAGGTGAAGAGCTTCCGCGGCGCCTCGACCACACGTCATATTGGTGCGCCTCTTCTCAAGCAGGTGAAGACCGCTTCATCGAAGCAAGGTTGCTCGCTGTTTGCCACCTTGTTGGGTGCCTCCCAGGTGCTGTTTGGCCGCCTCTCTGGGAATGACGATGTCGTGATCGCCGCCCCGATGGCAGGCCAGTCTCAGGCCGGCGATGCGCTGCTGGTCGGGCACTGCGTCAACTTCCTGCCGTTGCGCGTCAAGTTCGACCGCGAGAAGCCTTTCGCAGCTCACATGAAAGCGGTGCGTGATCACGTGTTCGATGCGGGCGACCGTCAAAACTACACGTATGGCGCACTTGTCCGCGACCTTGGTATCAAGCGCGACTTCAACCGGCTGCCGCTGACCGAACTGCAATTCAATCTGGAGAAGGTCGACGAACAGCTCGACATGGCCGGCGTGGCCACGCACTTCACACCGAACGCGAAGGCCTACAGCAACTTCGATCTGTTCCTGAACGTCATCGAATCGGTGGAAGGTCTTCGCATGGATTGCGACTACAACACCGACGTCTACGACGAAGCGACGGTGCAGCGTTGGCTCGGCTACTACGAGACCTTGCTTGCGGGCATCGCCCAGAATCCGGAAACGGCTATCGCGGCACTGCCTTTGATGAACGAAAGCGAGATTCGCCATCTTCGCGACGAACTGAACGCAACGCAGCGTGACTTCGATCTGTCGCAGACGACCCCGGCGATGATCGCGGCGCAGGCCCACCAAACCCCCGATACGACGGCTGTATCGGACGAAACGGAAGCCCTGGCCTATGTTGAACTCGATGCACGCGCCAACCAGATCGCCCGCCGGCTCGTAGCGGCAGGTATCGCACCGCGCGGACGCGTCGCCATAGCGATGGACCGCACGGCCATGACCGTGGCTGCCATGATTGGTGTGTGGCGCGCCGGTTGCGCCTATGTGCCCCTCGACATGACCATGCCGGCTGCGCGCCTGAGTCAGATCCTCGATGGTGCCGGCATCGCCGCCATCCTCAGCGATGCTGCAAGCCGCACGGTGCTGGAAGCGGGTGAACATCGCGTGCTGGAACTGGAAGCGCTGCTTGCCGAAAGCGACGACGAAGATGTGGCGCTGCCGATCGTGTCGGATGCGGATTCGGCCTACGTGATCTTCACGTCGGGCTCGACGGGCAAGCCCAAGGGCGTGGAGATTGGCCATCGCGCACTGAGCAACTTCCTGCTGTCGATGGCGCAAGCGCCGGGCTTTGATGCGAGAGACCGCATCGTTGCAGTCACCACGTTCTCCTTCGATATCTCCGGCCTCGAGCTGTTCCTGCCGCTGATCGTGGGTGGACAGACGTTCATCGCAGGCCATACAGAAGTGCGCACCGGCTACGAGCTGGTGACCCGGCTGAAGGACGAAGGCGCCACCGTTCTGCAAGCAACGCCTTCTCTCTGGAGCATGTTGCTCGAAGCCGGCTTCAAGGTACCGAAGGGCTTCAAGATCCTCTGCGGCGGTGAACCGTTGCCGCGCGACCTCGCCGACAAGCTGCTGGCGACCGGCGCTGAAGTGTGGAACCTGTATGGCCCGACTGAAACAACGATCTGGTCGTCTGCCTCGCGTGTTGTTGCGAACGGGTCCATCGTTCTGGGCGCCCCCCTCGCCAATACCGACCTGCATGTGCTGACCGACGACCTGCATCTTGCGCCGGAAGGTGTGAGCGGCGAACTGTGGATTGGTGGCGAAGGCCTGGCAAAGGGCTATTTCGATCGCGCCGATCTCACCGATGCCGCCTTCACGCAGGTTGCCATCGAAGGCGCTGCACCGCGCCGGCTCTACCGCACCGGCGATCTCGCCAAGCGGCTTGCCGATGGCTCGCTCTTGCACCTCGGCCGTCGCGACCAGCAGATCAAGCTGCGCGGCTTCCGCATCGAGATCGAGGATATCGAGGCTGCCCTGCGTAAGACGCCTGGCGTTGCCGCAGCTGCCGTTGCCTTGCGTACCGTCAACGACAGTCCTCGCCTCGTGGGCTACATCGTCGAGGCTGCCGCCGACAAGTCCGACCTGGGAACAGTCGCGGCGCATGTTGCCGAACAATTGCCGGCCTATATGGTGCCGAGCCTGTGGATGACGCTCGACACGCTGCCCCAGACCGGCAATGGCAAGCTCGACCGCAAGGCCCTGCCAATGCCGACAGCGGACATGGTGGCTACCCCTGTTCGCCAGCCGCATGCGGCTCTCAAGGTGGTTCCGGCGGCCCCCGTGCCCGCCGAATCAGGGGCCACGCTGATCGAAGTGCCGGCCACCCCGGCCCAACCAGCAGCCATGACGCCGACTCAGGCCAGCATTGCTGCGATCTGGGGCGAAGTGCTCGGCCTCCAGCAGGTAGGGGTCGACCAGCCGTTCTTCAGCCTCGGCGCTGACAGCCTCCAGCTGTTCCGCATCGTTGCACGAATGAACGAGCGCGGGCTGGGTGTGGATGCCCGTCAACTGATGAAGAACGTCTCGATCGCCCAATTGGCGGCGAGCATTGACAGCACGCAGACGACCGAGTCGTTGGAAGCTAATGCCGTGGCCAGGCCATCGATTCTCAACTTCAAGCGCAGACACGCAGAGGGAGTCTAAGTCATGAACGCGATAGCCTTGAGTATCGCCCCTGCTGTCGAGATCGAAGCCGGCTACGCGCTGTTCCCGGCGAGCGCCTGCCAGGTACGGTTCTGGCAAGAGCAGAAGGCGTCGCCGCAGGCCTCCGCGCTCAACATCGCCTTCCGGCTGCAATTGTCGGGTCCGCTGAAAGCCGCGAGCATCGAACAGGTGCTTGGCGAACTGGTAGCGCGACACGAAATACTGCGTACCGGCTTCGTGGTGACGGGTGCGGGGCTGCGCCAGCAGGTCTGGAGCCGTGCTCCATTCCGGCTGGACGTGGTTGATCTCACGGGTCTGGAGGAAAAGGCCGGCATTGCGGAGGCCGAGCGTGTGGGTGGGCAGCAGGCCCGCACGCCCTTCGAATTGTCGTCGCCCTCGTTCTTCCGGGCGGTGTGGTTGCCCAAGTCGGTCACGCAGGGTGAATTGCAACTGACCTTCCATTCGCTTGTCATGGATGGCTGGTCTTTCGCGATCCTCGTGCGCGAGCTCGTGGAGGGTCTTGCCGCGGTGCATGCCGGGCTTGATCCCGAATTCCCCGAGGTCGACCTTCACCATGGCGACTACGCGCTGTGGAAGGAAGAGTTCCATGCGAGCGGTGCGCTCGATCAGGCGCGCGCCCACTGGCGCCAGGAGCTTCAGGATTTCAGCCGCTTCGACGTTCCCGGCGATCGTCCGCGGCCGCAGGAGCGCCGTTTCCAGGGCGTCATCCGCTCCATCCTGTTGCCGAGCGCGCTTAGCGACCGCCTGATCGCGGCTGCCAAGGCTCAAGGCGTGACGCCGTTCAGCGTGGCCGTTGCCGGCCTCGCGATGGCGCTGCAACCGGCCGCCGGCCAAACCAGGGTTGCCATAGGCACCCAGATGTCGGTGCGGGATCAGCAGGAACTCGAGGGGGTGGTCGGACCGCTCATCAACACGGTGATCCTTCGTCTCGACGTTCCCGAAAACAGCAGCATTGCCGCCGTCACGGCGCAGTGTGGCGCCAAGCTCAGCGACGCTATCGAGCATCTGCACTTGCCGTTCGAAGAGATGATCGAGATGGCCGGCGCAGTGTCCGATATGGATCGCCCGCCGCTGTGCTCGGTCAATTTCGCCCTGCAGCAAAGCTTCGTCGGCCTCGGCGATGAAGTCCGCCGGCAGGATTTCGCCGCGACGACCTCGCCCTCCTTCAACGCGGGCGCACTCTACGACCTCAGCTTCTTCATGGTGCGGCGCCCGGAAGGCTGGCGCATCTCCTGTGAAGGCGACACGGACCTCTATGACGTCGAGACGATTGACGGGTATCTGGCCAAGTGGCGCGAGATGCTGGAAACCGTTGAAATTGAAGCGAAACTGCCGCTGGCGCCCGCTCCCGGGAAAGAGACGTTAACGGTCGCTGGAGGCGTCGGTCTCAGCGGGTTCATGAGTCAGGCGGAGCTGGAGGCGAAAGCGCGCAATATCGTGCGATTCAACGAGGATGCGCCGGGAACGCCCATCATCGTGCTCAACAACACGGCCGTGCTCTACGAACTGGCTCAGCAAGTCGGCAATCGGCCGATCATCGACATCCCGATGATTCCGGAAGGCGAGCCGCGCGAGTTCCCGCAACGCGCTTTCCAGGATGTCGCCGCGGATGCCGTGCGGCTGATCAGGCTGGCCCGGCCAAAGGGTCCGTATATCCTCATGGGACTTTGCGTGCTGGGTGCGATGTGCCTGGAGGTAGCTCATCAGCTGCGGCGCGAGGGCGAAACGGTGGAACTCGTCATCTTCAACGATTCCTGGTGCCCCGGTTATCGCGAGGTGATGCCTTGGTACGATAAACAGTTGCGCAAGCTGCAGGTGCGTGCGGACAACATTCCGCGCGACTTCCGCAAGGCCATGCGCGGCGAGACCTCCATGGTCGCTTTCCTGAATCAGTATCGGATCGTTCGTACGCTTGGCATTGCAAAACTTGCTCTCAAGCTCGGCTTGATCAAGGGAAGCGCTTCAGAGCATTTGATTGCCGAGAATCGCTGGTACATCGAATATCTGCTGGAGCAGCAGACGCGGTACCGTCCGGCTCTCTATGACGGCGAGGTCCAGATCTTCCGCAGTGCTCAGGTGCTCAACGGCCGCCTGTTCGCCCGTGACCTGGGATGGGGTTCGGTGGTAACGGGCAAACTGGTAGTCACCGATGTTCCGGGCCTGCACGACCAGATCTTCCGCCCGGCCGGCACAGCAGTTATTGGCAAGCAACTGCGTGTGCGCCTGGAGGGCGGAGTCGGGGCTGACAGGGTTGAAGCCGGTGTTGGCGAGCAGGACGCTCCGGCAGCAGTCCTGAGCCATGCGAAGGCTTAAGGTTGCTGATGGGCTTTAAGGCCGCTTAAGTGGACGCCTCCCGGGGTGCAAGCTGGTTTTGCACCTCGGGTTTCAGCTCAAGGCAGCACGCTTATGCATGGCATCGTCCCGTTTGCGGAAGATAGGGTCTAGATCGAGCAAGGGCGTGTTTGATGAATGGGTGCGCGCCTGCCCGCTCGAATGCCGCAGCGGCATCGCGCCCGGCAAGCGTGATGTGCCCGGTTCCTTGCTGCTGGCGATTCTGGCGGCCCACCGGCGGTATGAGCACGTAACGTGGCTGGTGGCTGCGCGGAGACGGTGTGGCCGCGCTTCCGAACAGCTTGTCTAACAGTTGCCGAAAGCCGGCGTCATCATTCCCGGGCCGCTTCAAAAGCAAGCGCATCGGCCCCGTCCAAGCTGCGTGAGACAACCTCGCAAACCCGGCAGGAACGATGTCCATGGCTTGTCAGGTCAGCGCTTGACTAGCCGCCGAATCGCAATCAGCGGTGATTTCAATCTGGTCACTGGCGCGTGGACGACTTCCGAAAAGGTCGTTGGATTGCGGTGTTCCATCGTCGAGATGACCTTCCGCTTCAAGCTGTCGCGCAATGGTGAAAGCCCAGGCGGCACAGGCTTTAGACCCATCTTGCGCAGAAAGTAGTTAGCCTGATAAACCCTGGCACGTTTCTCGAGAGACTTCATGCAGTAGTTGATGCTGATACTCACCGAGATATTGTCGCCGTTCTTTACCCAGTGCGGCGCCAATGATGGGTGATGCACCACTTCGCCCGGGGCAAGCCGAAAGACAGTACCGCGATCCTGCATTTCCTGGCGATAAAACGCAGCACTGAAGTCGCCACTATAGTAACGTTCGATCTCCTGATCCGGCACCAACTCGCGATCGGTCGCAGGGAAGAGACATACGTCCTTCGAGCCCTGCACCTGGAAGAGGAAGTTGGTTTCGTGGTCGATATGGAAGGGCGTCGTGATATTGGGCGAGGAGAGTAACAGTGTCATCGTTACCCAGGTCATGTCCTTGCGCAGCGGAAAGTCAGACAGACTTTCGAGCTCGCATGTAATGGCATTCAGAACTTCAGCATACTCGGCGTCATAGTTCTGCACTCCAACCAGCTTGATCCACGTGCAGTTTTCGCCAAGACGGGAAACCGTCTCGTCCAGCTGTTCGCTCTGCTGCACGGCACTCAACTTTGTATCATCAGTGCCATCACCAAACTTCCTGCCTATAGTCCCATGCCTGAAGTTAAGGGCACAGAAATCACCATTTTTTTCGATCATCCGTTTGGCGAGTTCAACGATCCTGGGGATCTCGAACAAGCCACTTTGATGCAACGTATGATTGAATTTGAATGGGTGCAGATTGAAACTGCGTTTGAATTCGTTCCCGCACGCCTGAAGAATTCTGCCGTCTGAGGGCAGTTGGCGTGACGTACTGGGCAATGCAATACCATCACCAGCCAATACAGCAACATCGCTAGGCACAAACACGGCGCACCTCCGTGGGTTATAGGGGCCATCGTTTCTAGCCTACTATCCCGCTTGTCGGCCACATGTGCGCCGACTAACATTCGCGTCTATTTCAGCGCCCTTTCAACCGGCAGATTGGTTTAAAGTTTACAGTTTCCCTTCAATTCGGGGGCGTCCGACCGGCGGGTTGCGCTTCTGGGCGTGAAGGAAAGGATGTGGGCAATGACGACGCTGATCGCGCGCTTGCAGTAAAGCTCGGTTGCAGGAAGTCGATGACTTCGGCATCCGTAATCGGTTTGAAATGCAATCCAAATGCGGCGTTCAGGGAAGTGACAAGGTGCTGCGCCCAGAGGGTATTCCAGACTACGCCGGCATGACCGTCGGAAAGAACAGCGTTGTGCGGATCGTCGCCCGATGTATTGGTAATTGCCCAGCCAGGTGACAGATGAACCGTCTTGTAAAGCGGCCGACCTTGGTCGTCGCGCGTGCCCCACAGGCTCCTGAACCAGGCGCGATCATCAAGAAAGGCAACGTGGCGATTCGCTGCGGCCAGCTTGCGCAAGCCATTGTCGAAGAGATCCATGCCGGCGTCGATATTGGCTATCTCCCTGGCTGACTGCCAATTGTTGAAGTCGACCGACCAATCCGCGTTGCTGAGCACGCCTACAAGCACTATGTAGGTATCCGGATGCTGTCTGCGGATCAGGGCGACTGCCTCGCCGATTGCGCCAATACAACCGTTGATCAAGGCCGTGGGACGCGACGCAGCCGGGTCCCGGGACAACTCGTCAAGGACGTCGTTCCCGCCTATATCGTTGACACCGATCCGGATCAGCACAATGCCGTTTCGCCAGGCTTGCGGCTCTGTGTTCATCAAGTCAACAAGACGGACCGCCTGACGCAGCGGATGTCCCATCAATTGGCTGCAGGAAGCGCCGCTGACAGCAAAATTGTAGCGGTAGTCGTCTTTGCGAGGCGTCCGGGCGAGAAGCCCAAAAGCTTCGTCGAAATAGGCGCGATAGTAGCCGGTTCCCCAAGCTCCCCATTCACCGGAGTCGATCTGGTCGCCCCTCAGTCGAGCCAAGACCTCGGTCCACTGCCAGGTGGTCGCGCGATGGGGTCCTCCTCGCAAGCTCGGATCTGCCAACATCAGGTTGTCATGGAAAGACTGGCTATCGGAATCCCCGAGCACCGCAAATCGTATGGTGCCAGATGGCGCCGCCGACCCGGTAGCAACGGTGGCAGGCGGGCGTCGGAACGGATAAGGCAGGGCCAGCCTGACATATATCAGGCTCGCTACGGTCAGTGCACCGCAAAACGCGACGAGTAACACTCTACGAAAACGGGACATAGCCCTGCCACCCTATCCAATCAGATCCGAAATGTACGGCGTGCATATCTGGCTCCGCTACCCGGCTCCAGATTCTCAACAACGGCCTCAGCCACTCCGCCAGCGCCATATCCTGGTTTCGCATGGCGAATAGACAGGTGCCGGCCAATCAGGCCGGTTTCACGCTCACATATGCCCTTTCATAATGCAAGTGTAGGGCTTCGTTTTTCCTGGAATCAAGGCGACGGTTGGCGCGAATGACTTTCTGCAAGATGTAAAGCGTTGTCATGGCAGGCATATGAAGCGCTTTACGCGCGCGCTCCCTCACCAATTTGCTGAACCCGCCCCTCATTCGGCGAATACAGGAAATCCGCCTTTAAGCGGGTGTGCCCAGCCGGGCGTACCCGTAAAAAAACCCGCGTCGTTGCCGACGCGGGTTTTTTGGGCGTTCGCCGGGCTTCCGAAGAAGCCCGCGCCGCCCTGTAACTTCGGCAGAAGCCGAAATTACATGTCCATGCCCATACCGCCCATGCCGCCGGGCATACCGCCGCCCATCGGAGCATCGTCCTTCGGCAGTTCCGACACAGCGCAGTCGGTCGTCAGCAGCAGACCTGCCACCGATGCCGCGTTTTGCAGTGCCGTACGCGTCACCTTGGTCGGGTCCACGACACCGGCTTCCACCAGGTCGACGTACTCGCCCGTTTGCGCGTTGTAGCCGAAGTTGCCCGTACCGGCTGCAACTGCTGCCACCACGACGCTGGCTTCTTCGCCGCCGTTCGTGACGATCTGGCGAAGCGGCTCTTCCATCGCGCGCAGCACGATCTTGATGCCGGCGTCCTGATCGGCGTTGTCGCCCTTCAGGTCCTTCAGTGCCAGACGAGCGCGGATCAGCGCAACGCCGCCGCCAGCCACGATGCCTTCTTCCACAGCTGCGCGCGTTGCGTGCAGTGCGTCTTCAACACGTGCCTTCTTTTCCTTCATTTCGACTTCGGTAGCAGCGCCAACCTTGATCACTGCAACGCCGCCAGCCAGCTTGGCGACACGTTCTTGCAGCTTTTCACGGTCGTAGTCCGACGTCGCTTCTTCGATTTGCGTGCGAACTTGCTTCACGCGCGCTTCGATGTTCGTCGCTTCGCCAGCGCCGTCGATGATCGTGGTGTTTTCCTTCGCCACTTCGATGCGCTTAGCCGAACCCAGCTCAGCCAGCGTAGCCTTTTCCAGCGTCAGGCCAGTTTCTTCGGCAATCACTTGACCACCAGTCAGGATCGCGATGTCTTCCAGCATGGCCTTACGACGATCGCCAAAGCCCGGAGCCTTCACAGCAACGGTCTTCAGGATGCCGCGGATGTTATTCACCACCAGCGTTGCCAGAGCTTCGCCTTCCACATCTTCAGCGATGATCAGCAGCGGACGGCCAGCCTTCGCAACTTGTTCCAGGATCGGGAGCAGGTCACGGATGTTCGACACCTTCTTGTCGTGCAGCAGCACGAACGGGTTTTCGAGGATGGCGACTTGCTTTTCCGGCGTGTTGATGAAATACGGCGACAGGTAGCCGCGGTCGAATTGCATGCCTTCAACCACGTCCAGCTCGTCTTCCAGCGACTTGCCGTCTTCAACCGTGATCACGCCTTCCTTGCCGACCTTGTCCATTGCTTCAGCAATACGGTCACCAATCGACGTATCGCTGTTAGCCGAAATCGCGCCAACTTGAGCGATTTCCTTGTTCGTCGTGCAAGGCTTGCTGATCTTGCGCAGTTCTTCGATTGCAGCCGACACTGCTTTGTCGATACCGCGCTTCAGGTCCATCGGGTTCATGCCCGATGCAACGTACTTCATGCCTTCGCGAACGATCGACTGGGCCAGGACCGTAGCCGTGGTCGTGCCGTCGCCAGCGTTGTCGCTGGTGCGGGAAGCCACTTCCTTCACCATTTGCGCGCCCATGTTCTGCAGGCGGTCTTTCAGTTCGATTTCTTTAGCAACCGAAACACCGTCCTTCGTGACCGTCGGGCCGCCGAAGCTGCGTTCCAGAACCACGTTGCGACCCTTCGGGCCCAGCGTGACCTTGACCGCGTTGGCCAGGATGTTCACGCCTTCAACCATCTTTGCACGGGCGATATCGCCAAATACGACTTCTTTAGCTGCCATATTCAAACTCCTTGATTCGTTTCAGTTTTCTGGCTTTTCATGAGGCCGGGCGAGAATCGCTTGAGCGGATCGATCGTCCGGCCGGGAAAGCCAAATGGGCGTGAATTTACTTGACCAGAACGGCCATGATGTCTTCTTCGCGCATCACGAGCAGTTCATTGCCGTCGACCTTGACGGTCTGACCAGCGTACTTACCGAACAGCACGCGGTCGCCCACTTTGACGTCGAGGGCGTTTTGCGTACCCTTGTCATCGCGCTTGCCCGGGCCGACGGCCAGGATTTCGCCTTGATCCGGCTTTTCAGCTGCAGCGTCGGGGATGATGAGGCCCGAGGCAGTCTTGGTTTCCTGATCCAGACGTTTGACGATGACGCGATCGTGCAAAGGACGAAGGTTCATACACACTCCTCTCTAACTGACTATAAAAACGCGGGAAACCCGTCCGACGGCTCACAGAACCGCCGGTCGGAAAACTGTTAGCACTCTCGTGCGACGAGTGCCAAGTATATGACACACCGATCGGTAAATTCAAGAAGGGATATCGGCGACGGACGAGAAATATGTGTCGAGCCGTGACAGGCCTCGGATCTTGGGCTGCGCGCTGAAGACGGGACGGCGCCGATCCGGCAGCTCCATGTCTTGGAAAACAATGGCTTGCCGGTAAGGCGGACTAGGCAATTACCCTCATTTGACCGATATGCGGATGCACGTTGAGCCTTTGGTCCAGCATGTTCGAGCGTGTGTCAGGAAGGAAGATTGTCGAGCAATGACCTGGAGCGGGGTTGGATAGTGCATTTCGGACAATTGGCGTAAAAGACGCCCGAGCATTGCCGGTCGGAAATGAACGTCACGGAAGCCGCACTGGGAAATACGGCGACGTAACCCCATCGAACAACAAAAGCTGCACTTTGCGACAGACGCCAGGAGGAACCGCGATCTCCCCCTCAGTAGGAATGTCCTAATGAGCGCCTGATATGTTATTTTACTTAGTTATGCTTTACATTCTCCCCGCTCAGTCGCCGCACTCGACCGCAATTATGTTTTAACACTGAATCAAATTCATTGACGAAATGCGATACCCGTGACGATCCGAACAGCGTCTCACGGGTGACTAATCTGATTCACCGCCAGCCATCAGAAAACGCTCAGCCAAATTGCTCCTTGGCGGCGATTTGTACTGCCCGGTGATTGGTTAGACGATATTCAGATTTTGGGCGCCTTGTAGCTTAAAACAGCCCTTTTAGCCGCTCAAAAAACATATCGATTTAGCCGAATTGTCATCATGCTGCCTCTTTTGTCATCGAGGCGCGAGGAATGAATCAGCGCTCTCGCATTTCCGTGTGGCAACGCACGTTCTCGGTTTTCTGCGGAAGGTATAAACATAGCCATGGACTCACCAAAGAGAGATGCAAATGAAAGTGCTGATGGAGAAACGCGCCATGTCGAGACATCTTATGCCCGCCAGTATTCCGGCAGCCCACAGTCGAGAATTATCCGTGTCTCGCGGAGATAGCTTGCCCGACTCAACAACCTGCCTGGACGCAGCCTCAACGGACGCATCTCTCGATGTGTCAGCTAACCAAGGGTTTCAATCTGACGAATCAAATGCTGGCGGTATGGATTTGTCGCTTACGACAAGGAACGTCGTCAAGCGGACGATCGATATTGTCGGCGCTTCTTCCTTGCTGATTGCTATGTCTCCCTTCCTTCTCATCATGGGTGCCATTGTGATGAGCGACGGAGGTCGTCCTGTCTTCGGTCACGTTCGGATAGGCCGCAACGGCCGCAAATTTAGGTGCTTAAAGTTCCGCTCCATGGTCACCGGCGCGGACGCGGTCCTCAAGCACCTGTTGGCAACCGATCCGAAAGCGCGCGAGGAATGGGACCGGGATTTCAAGCTCAAGAACGATATCCGGATAACACCGATCGGTCGGTTGCTACGCCGCACCAGTCTCGACGAACTTCCTCAACTGTGGAACGTGCTCCGCGGCGACATGAGCCTTGTTGGTCCGCGACCGATCGTTGATGAGGAGTTGGCAAGATATGGCGCCGACGTGCACTATTATCTGGAGACCAAACCGGGCATGACGGGCTTGTGGCAGGTCAGCGGAAGGAATGATGTTGACTATGCGACAAGGGTTTCGCTCGATGTTTCTTACGCCAAGGACTGTTCGCTTTCGCTCGACATATTAATTTTGCTGAAAACGTTCAAAGTCATCTTCAAGAGAGACGGGGCGTATTGAATATTGATCACTCTTGCACGTAGCAGGTCGCGTGATTTAGCAAACAGGATGCCACGTCGAAAGGTCGCGTTGGCATCGAGTACCATGAAGAAACAGGTGGGACCGGGACTCGCAGAACTTGGATCGCAATAGGAGCCTCGAGGTCGCTTGATAAATGAGGCGCGAGTCACCGGATTTCATAGTGGCCCTGCGGGGGTCAAGCTGCAACGAGGCTGATGGTAGGGACTCCCGCCTCCTCCAAGGCGCACACTTTCCGAGCCACTTTCGGGAGATTCTTGGTGCGCCCGCTAAGCATCGGTCTTGATATTGCGAAAAACGGGTTCCGAGTTCAAGGCGTAGATCGCAGCGACGCAACGATCTACAGCGCAAGCTCCGTCGAGCTGACGTAATCACGTTCTTTTCCAGGCCAGAGCCGGACTAGGCGGCATCGAGGCTTGTCATAGTTCTCGCTTCTGACCCGTGAATTTACCTCGTTATGTCACGCCGTCCGTTTGTTATCAACGCTGTGCCGATCTGCATTGCGGTATCGCGGCCAGCATTCAAGCTGTGCCGATCAGGAATGCAGAACAGTAGTCGCCGCAGCCAGTTCATCGTATGCGGGAGCGGCCCATTCAAGAACGGACAGCGAAATCAAACCAGATTAAAAGCTCGGTTGCAGAAGAGGATTTCATGTTTCCGGCGGACCTTATACAGCTACGGTAGGCAATCGTCGCGCTAGTCAACTGCTCCGATTTACGGATCACACTCTTACTCAGACGCCCCAGATCGATGTACCTCGAACAGTAAGCGGTCCTACAGCAATGGGGCGATGAACTTAATATCAAGCAATCGCGCAAACATCCATGATGGCTTTCCGAAGCAGTATCTGAAGCTGACCAGCGATCGAACCCTGCTGCAACCAACGACGTTGCGTCCGAGCAGAATCGTGGGCGCTACTGCGCCGATTGTAGTCACGAACAACGAGCAACGCTTCCTCGTCGAGAACAGTTTCGGGGAGTCCGGACCAGGCCGTCTCTATCTTGCTCGAACCAGTGGGCTGTGACACCGCTGCGGCCGTCGCCATGGCGGCGCTTCTCGCATTGCGCATATCGCCCGATGCGCGGTTGCTCGTGCTGCCAGCGGGTCACGTGATCCTGAACGAAGCAGCAGCGGAAGTCGTGAAAAGCGAGTATCAAATTTCAGCGACCGTCAAAACCAGAGGTGCCGCGTGGCCAGCGGCTGATGCTGTCGACGCTTCCCGGATACAAGCCTTTGCTGCGAGTTATCAGGACGCGCTCGCCGATCCGACGACGAAAGATCCTGTCATGCACAACGCTGCCCAGTCACCAGCGCGCTAAAGCCGCGACACGCTATGCATAGATCCGCTTGTCGTGCTCTGCGGCTCACTGCTTGTAGCGGTCGGCATCGATAGCGAGTCGTCGTTGACCAAGCATTCGAATTTGGGCGAGTTCGCTTGCTTGAGATCGAATGGTTGATGAGACACCGTCGACTTACAAAGCTGACAGAAACGGGGTTTCGAGCCAAATGGCATTACTCGGACGGGGCGTTGTGCGAGGCATCGCAAACGTTTTATGAGCCCTCGCGCACCTTCGCAGCACAACTAACTCCAGTCGCGTGGCGCAGCGCACAGAACGCCTCCCGCATCCTGTCATCCTTAGCGCACATCGTGTCCTGCCAACGTGGGAGCGCGATACAGATACGCGTTTCATACAGGAGATAATATGAGCACTGCTTACAAATCAAGTTTGAGGACCGCTCTCAAGGTGAGCTGCATCGTTCTCGCCAGCGCTATACCAGGACTGGTGAACGCGCAGGCCGGAGCTCTGCCGCTTGCAGGAGCGCCCATTTCCCCGTGCTACACCACGCCGTCGAGCGATTGCGGACCTGTTGCACCCTCTGCCGTCGCAAAAGTTGCTGCGTTGAGCACTAACGGCGCCAACGAAGAATACGGCTACGATTCGAACGGGACCTCAGGCGTCGGTGCGGGTTTGGTCGTTTCCGCAAATGGAGGCGGGTCCTCTGGCAGCACGTCGAGTGGTAATGGCGCGGGCAAAGGCGGCAGTTCGGGAACCAGCTCCGGCTCTTCAGGTAGTAGTTCGGGTGCTGGAGGCACCGCGGCCGGCGGCAACTCAAGTGGAGGAAGCGGGGGCACCGGCGGCGGAGTCGGCAACTCAAATGGTGGCGGCGTAGGGTCAGGCGGTAGTACGGGCGGTAGCAAGGGTGGCAGCACCGGCGGAAGCACGGGTGGAAGCACCGGTGGAAGCACCGGTGGAAGCATCGGTGGAAGCACCGGTGGAAGCACCGGTGGAAGCACCGGTGGAAGCACCGGCGGCAGCACCGGTGGAAGCACGGGCGGAAGCACCGGCGGCAGCACGGGTGGTGATACGGGAAGCGGCTCGGGCCACGGCCACGGCCACGGCCACGGCCACGGCCATGGTCATGGTCATGGCGATGGTCATGGCGACGGTCACGGCGACGGTCACGGCGATGGTCATGGCGACGGTCACGGCGATGGTCATGGCGACGGTCATGGCGATGGTCATGGCGACGGTCACGGCGATGGTCATGGCGATGGTCACGGCGACGGTCACGGCAATGGCCACGGCGATGGTCATGGCGACGGTCATGGCGACGGTCATGGCGATGGCCACGGCGTCGGTCATGGCGATGGACACGGCGACGGTCATGGCGATGGACACGGCGACGGTCATGGCGATGGCCACGGCGACGGTCATGGCGATGGCCACGGCGTCGGTCATGGCGATGGACACGGCGATGGTCACGGCGACGGTCATGGCGACGGTCATGGCGATGGCCACGGCGTCGGTCATGGCGATGGACACGGCGACGGTCATGGCGATGGTCACGGCGACGGTCATGGCGATGGTCACGGCGACGGTCATGGCGATGGCCACGGCGACGGTCACGGCGACGGTCATGGCGACGGTCATGGCGATGGACACGGCGACGGTCATGGCGACGGTCATGGCGATGGACACGGCGACGGTCATGGCGTTGGCAACGGCGACGGTCATGGCGATGGTCACGGCGACGGTCATGGCGTTGGCAACGGCGACGGTCATGGCGATGGTCATGGCGATGGTCATGGCGACGGTCATGGCGATGGACACGGCGACGGTCATGGCGTTGGCAACGGCGACGGTCATGGCGATGGTCACGGCGTCGGTCATGGCGATGGCCACGGCGATGGCCACGGCGACGGTCACGGCGACGGTCACGGCGACGGTCATGGCGTTGGCAACGGCGATGGACACGGCGACGGTCATGGCGATGGCCACGGTGACGGTCATGGCGACGGTCACGGCGATGGCCACGGCGGCGGTCATGGCGTTGGCAACGGCGATGGACACGGCGACGGTCATGGCGTTGGCAACGGCGATGGTCATGGCGACGGTCATGGCGACGGTCATGGCGACGGTCATGGCGATGGCCACGGCGACGGTCATGGCGTTGGCAACGGCAGCGGTCACGGCAGCGGTCACGGCGGCGGTTACGGCGGCGGTTACGGCGGCGGTTACGGCGGCGGTTACGGCGGCGGTCACGGCGGCGGTTACGGCGGCGGTCACGGCGGCGGAAACGGCGGTGGCAACGGCGGCGGCGGTGGCGGTGGCGGCAACGGTGGCGGCGGCGGTCACTGAAGCAGGCAACGCTTTGCGGGAACGAGAGGACACGGCGACTACTACCGCTGTGTCCTCTCGGACCACGTTCCGTCGCTACCCTGCGGTTAGTCGAGCAGCATCGCGATTGCGTTATTTCGCTGGTGCTCGTCGACGGGAAATATTCACCCGGTGCACGTTGCTGCCTGGCACGTGGCACGTGCATTGATTCACTATCCCGCCGCTAAGTATCTTGCGACGCTGTAGCAGGGGTATCTCAGGCCACGGATTTTGACTTCGGGCGTTACCGCGCCAGAGGTTTGGGGCTCGCCGTTACGCCCATTCCCGGTATATGCGCATCGATCAGGACGACCGATGCGCTATTTAGATCGCGTGGTGCAGTGTGTCCGCAATGCGTGCACATATGCACCCGTTGCGCGAGCGTCCTGGGCACAACTCCCAGCACGCAGCGCTGCGATGGCTTTAACTGGCGCCCGAACTCGACGCCGCAATGGTTGTCATCAACGCGTGCGGGGGGCAGCCATCCTTTGCCTCAGTCCCCAAAACACTCTTCCATCGTTACCCTAACTAAAAATATGGTTAGCCATGACGGTGATGCCGCATGCCGATTCTCCTACTGGCGGTGTATCGATTCGTCAAAATCGACGAGCGGGCACGTGTGGCTCAACAATAGCCATGCTCTCAAATTCCTCCGTATATTGACGGACGCGGCGGCGTCCCGTTTGTTCATCGCAATCCATTCTAGAAGCTGACTGCACTCGATCCCGTTCGAATTCCGTTCCCGGAGACGGCGCACCACTTGGCCGACGAGACAAGGTGATACGCAGCCCAAGCCAAACGTAGAATTTTGTCTAGCCCAGACCAGTCGCTCTCAACGTTCGTTCTGAAGAGGAAGAGGAAGAGCAACACGAACACGAAGCCGCGCGCGCGAGCGCAGCGCTGCCATGACGTTGGGCAACTTGTCGCGATGCCTAAGCAGCGACTGCAAGAAAAAGACGACAGCGGATTCAACTCGAAGCCTGTCCGGCAAGGCTTGTGAGGTAAGCTATGTCGCCGTGGCGCGCCGGAGTATCGGGGTATGTCAGGGAACCAGGCAATAAGCTGTGTCTGATCGAATGCACTTATCCTAGTCTGCGCTACCACCATTTTCCGATATTCAACCGATAAGGAGAGTACTAGATGTTCAGCTTTTTCACGCACGCCGCATGCTTTTTTATCGGCGTGCTCTTCGGCGTCTTCGTGTGCGCTTTATGCGTGGCCCGAGCCCGGACGCCGGGCAACGACAGGTAAGTCGGCGCCGCAAAATTCAGCACGCGAACCCAGACGAAGCTGTCGTTGCTGTAGGGAACAACGAGGGGGCATGCTCGAAGGGTTAGAACGCGGTAACAAAGAGAGCGGCTCGCATCCAGGTGCCCACTATCCACACAGCCATGCAGAAAAAAAATGCCGCTACCAGCGTCAGGCGAACAATCGCACGCAGCAGCCGGCGCGATCCCGATCTATAGCCCAAGCGTTGAAAACCATGCGCGTACAACACCGCTTACCGCACGTCACCGCGTTTACTCCTCGAGCTTGCCGGGACTTTGCTTCACCTGTCCGATGATCGGTTCGACCGCCCGGCGTCGCTTTTATCGTCGCTGCTGAGTTAGCTGGCGTTTTATGTTTCACGCAGCAAATCAGCTGTAAATGGATCAACTGCAAACCCGGCGACAAAGCGAACCAATTTAACGGACCTCCTTCCCGGAAAGTTCGAAGTCAGAGAACTCAAAGAATCAAGGTCGCTTGCTCGATCTAACCACGTGCTCCCGCCAAGAGCGCTTGAACGTCAAATACCTCAGACAATTAAAGCAAGGCGAGATCTATCGGCGTTCTGACGCGCTTCGAAACGTTAGACAAGCGCTCTTGTGGGCGTGATACCGGCACGCAATATCCCGGTAATTTCCTGCTTTTTACGTTCACTCGCCCGGCACACTACAATCTAGACCGCCGATGTCCTTCGTTTCATCCTGCCGACTGTCATGCACATCCTGTTTGCCCGCCCGATTTCCCGTCTTTCGCTCGCCCTGCCCCTGCTGATCCTCGCCGCGTGTGGCGGCAAAGCAGCGCCCACGCCCAGCTACCAGGCGGAAATGTTCTCGACGGGAGCCAGTCCGTTCGCCCGCAACTACGACGCCACCAGCCAGGAAACGTGCGAAGCCTCACGCCGGGCGTTGCTAAGCCAGGGTTACATGACGACGATGACCCAGCCGGATAGCATCGACGCCACGAAGAACTTCCAGCCGTCGGCCGATACGCACGTGGTGGTGTCGTTTCATGTGGTCTGCACGGCGGGCGAGAACGCCACCAATACGAGCATCGCGTACGTGAACGCCGTGCAGGACGGCTATACGCTGAAGAAAAGCGACACGTCGGCGAGCGTGGGATTGAGCGTGCTCGGCTCGCTCTCGCTGCCGATCCGCTCGAACAGCGATTCGATGGTGAAGATTTCCAGCGAAACCGTGCCGGCAGGCAAGTTCTACGAGCGCTTTTTTAGTCTGGTCGACCATTATTTGAAAACCGTGCCGCGCAGTTCGCCCATTCCCGGCGAGAGCGTCAGCAGCCAGGCCCTCCCGCCGTCGCTGATCCTGAATTCGCCGGACCTCACGCCCATACCTATCGTCGTGCAGACGCCGGCCGCGAGTTCAGCCGCTCGCGCAGAGTTGAACAGCGGCGCCGCTAATGCTGCACGAGCGGCGAGCGCTGTTTCAGCCGCCAGCGCCACGGGTGTGACAGCGGCTACGCCGGCTTCCGCGCCGGCGGCCGCGCCTTAAGCGCTTCCAGCCGGTGCGTTCGTTCATGCTGTAGCCAATTGCGCAGCGGTCGCTGCCACACAATCAATCGAAGATCGCGGCGGGCGACGCCCCAACGGCCGCCCATTCAGCGGCCGTGCCTCGACTAATCGAAGATCGCACCCGTCCGATACCCTCGCCGGCCAGCCTTTGATCGGCGAGATCAAGACTTCCTTCAATTCGGCACATTCACCCTGCCTCCGCCGAACGTGATCGCATTCGCCCCGGGCGACGCCAATATCGCCGGTAAATTGTTCACCGATAAAGCCGGCGCCGCCCCCGCCGTACCGCCCCGCGGCACCGTGTGCACGACCTGCGACGGCGGCAAAGGCGCCCCGCTCTTCAAATGCGCCCACATCAGGTTCAGCGCCTGAAGGTTGTAGTACTGCAGCGGCACGAAGCGGTTATCGAAGCCCGCGACGCTCAGGAACGCGTCGAAATGCTGGCCGTTCGTCACCTCGTAAAACGACAAATTGCTTGCATTGCCCTCGGCGAGCTTGTTCATCGCGGCGTACGGGCGCGACGCGTGGTTGATCGGCACGAGCGTGTCCGAACGCCCCTGCACGATAATCGCCGGCTTCCCGTGCAGATTGGCATTCACCCGGATCGCATTGACACTCGCGGTCATCCGCGCGTCGCCGTTGGTCCACAAACCTCGCAGGCAAAACGCGCCGGTGAAACTGGCGTCGGCGGTAGCGAAGCGATGGTCCGCCGCGCCCGAATTCCCCGCGTTGTAGACAAGGTTGATGCCATTGGTCGGCGGCACGCCATTGCCATTGCCGAACACGGTCAGCATCGGAGAAACCACCGGGCTGACTCCTGCTGCACCTGTCACGGCATTGGTCGTGCCGAAACTGAAGTTGCAGAGGTTATCGCCGACGCTCGACTGCGTGTACGCATTGGCGTACGTCACGGCGACCGCGGGCACGGCCTGCGAATCCCACATCGGCGCCTGCAGGAAGTCGGAGTCCGTCTGATAACCGGCCTGATGCAGCAAGGCGAGGGCATTGGTGGCCTGGCTGACGACGTCGCCCCCGGAAATTACGCCGTTCACCGCCAGCGACGCGCAGCGCGCCGCTCGGATCGACGCGGTCGTGGTCAAAGTCAACGCCGAGAGATACGGTGCGCCCGCTGCGGCCGGCGCCAACGCTGCGCAAGGCTGCAGCAAGTTGGCGAGCGTCATGTAGTCGGCGAGCGGCCGGCCGAACGATGCCACCGCCAGGCCGCCCTGCCTCACCGACACCTGCGAAGGCACGTTCAGGTTGATCTGCGGCTCGCCCACGACCACCGCCGTGATCCATCCCTGTGTGTCCTGCTCGGCGGCCGCGAGCGACGCGCCGCCGCCATTGCTCACCGACGCCGCGATGGTCGTCACATCGCCGCGCTTATAGCGGATCTGGCGCGTGCTGCCGTTCAGCGTTCCGTAGCTATCGTTGAGCGCCCAATACGCGAACTGGATCGCCTGCAGCGTATTCGTACCCCAGTTTTTCTCCGGATTCTGCTGCGAGTGGGCGTGCTTGAACGCGTAGCGATTCGGGAATTGCGCGTTGAACGTAGCGAGATTGGTGCTGCCGAGGTTCGCCGTGAACACGCTGGTCTTGCCGGCAGCGACGGCGTTGAGCGACGTACCGTCGATGAGCGTAATCGTGTTCGTCGCCAGTTCGTGTGCGCCGTTGCCCGTGCCTTTATCGGTGTAAGCGACCGCGCAGCCGCGCTTCAAGCCCCATTCCCCCGCCGCCGATATCGCCCCGTACACGCCGCGCGACCCGGACGAAGTGGCGGTGACAATGCACGGCTGGTCGGGATTGAAACTCGCCGGGATCTGCACGAGCAGACTCACGTTGAGCGTGCCGCTGCCGTCGTCGGCGAACGCCAGATATTCCTTTCCGGCGATCATCCCCTCGCCGAGCGTGTCGTTGCCGTTCAGGTCGACATTCGGCCCCCAGAAGCGCCCGTAGCCGCCATTGGCGGACATATCAACGAGCGCGCGATAGTTCGAGTAGATCGCGAGGCGGCGCAATTCAGCGGCGCTCGGCGAGGCTGAATTGGCGATGGCCGGCGGCGTTGCCGATGCCAGCCCGTCCTTGCCCAGCCCCGCTGTCAGCAGGTCGTCGGTCGTGCCGTCGTAGGTTTGCGTGCGCACGCCGCCGGAGATGAAGGTCGGCAGGGCATTGTTCTGAGAACCGTTGCCGTTGTTATTCCCGTCATCGTCGCCGTGACAGGCCGCCAGGCCGAACGCCGCCATTGCCAGGGCAAGCGCCGCGGCTCCCGGAAATCGTTTCATCGTCGCTCTCCAGTACGTTGTTTTTATCCGGCGTACTTCTTTCGATTCGATGCAAGCAAGCAGCCCGCTCCTGCTCTCAACCAGGAAGCTCGAGCCCATAACGCATAACGGGTTCCGGTGCGAAGCACCGGAACCCGTTATTTAAACCACTGGACAAAACCACGTCGCACGCTGCAAAAACACTGCAACGACGCGCCGCAGTCCAGGGCTCAGGGAAATATCAGCCTCCACCACCGTTCGGTACAGCCAGCGTGAGCTTGTTCGACACGGAGGTCACACCGCTCACGCCCTTCGCCACTTCCTCGGCCTTCGGAATCTGCGCGCCGTCAGGCACCGTACCCGTCAGCACGACTGCACCGGCACGTGCGCGTACGAAGATGTTCGACACGTCGATGCCCTGTGCCTTACTCAATGCACGCCGCACATCAAGGCCGAGCTTGCGGTTGACCTTCTTGGTGGTCTTGGCCGACGGAGCTGCGTCAGTCGTGGCCATGGCATCACTTGATTGAGCATAGGCGCTCGACGCCACTGCGACGCACACCACGACGCTCAGCGCCTTCAACATATCGACTACTTTCATGACTTCTCCTTTTGTTTCGCTTTGGACTTCGCAAAGTGTTGCTCTAGTGCTTCTTTTGGACCGCATCAACCCAGCGGCTCGGCTACGACATCTTGCGGTCTGTGTACCACCGACGAGCAAACGATCGACGCACATACGATACAAACAGACCGCCGATGCTGGCGACACGGTGTTGCGAGAGACTGGCGAAAAAAACAAATGTCCGGCCGTTCTTATACGGGTGTCATGACCGCTGGCACAAGGACAAAAACAAGGACAAAAGCTGCTGCACATCCTACGACGCGGCCGGTTCTGCTCGGAGCAACGCTCCGAATGCCGGTTTGGCGGCGCGGATGCTGGTTATACGGCGGCGAACGTCAATTTAATCCAGCCTCGCGAGAAGCGCAAAGCATTTAACACGATGAAGTGCACACTCGGCCGTACTTATCCATATTGCCATACCGCCTTAGGGCCTGCCCGTGATCCAACGGCACGGGCGATCCTGTACCATCGGCGAAAATTGCAACAGAGCGCGAGCGTTGAATGTAACAGCAGACGTTTCAACGTATTAGCACAGGCATATTTCACTGCCGCGACTGAATAAAAGGCTTAACGCGTGGAATGGGAGGTATTTAGCCATCGCTGGTTTGTATAGTGAATGAGTGGATACGAGGGTTTTCCCTTTCCTGCTTCTCGCTTATACCCACTCATACCCGTTCATACCCGTTTATAAATCCGCTGCTTTTACGGTTTTGCGTCAACGCAGGTCCCCGCTCCATCGAACCCGACAATGACCCAAACTCCCGGCCAAGAACCACCCGCTCACGAACCCCCGAAGAAACTCCGCACCCGGCGCATCGCTCCGACCATGGCGCGTTTCGTCGCGATCTCGTGGCGCGACCTCGCGATGTCGTTCGGCCCTATCCTGCTGATCAGCGCCGCTGCGATCTATCTCGCCGTGCGGCTGATCCAGCCCGCGCCGCCGAGTACGCTGACCATGTCTGCCGGAACCAAGGGCAGTTCGTTCTGGAACGACGCGCAGCAGTACAAAAGGATCCTCGCGCGCAACGGTGTTACGCTGAATGTGCTGGAGTCGCAGGGTTCGCTCGATAACCTGCAAAAGCTCGAAGATCCGAAGGTGAACGTCGATGTCGGTTTCGTGCAGGGCGGCATGTCGGCGCCCGGCGCGGCGGACAAGCACGAAAATCTGGTCTCGCTCGGCAGCGTTGCGTATGTGCCACTGGCAGTGTTTTATCGTGGACAGCTGCTGACGCGGCTTTCAGAACTGAAGGGTAAGCGGCTTGCCATCAGTACCGAAGGAAGCGGCACGCGCGCGCTCGCGCTGGCGGTGCTGAAGGCGAATGGCATCGAGCCGGGCGGAGACACCGAATTGCTGCCGCTGAGCGGCGACGCCGCGGCCAGCGCGCTGACGGACGGGAGTATCGACGCCGCGTTTCTCACCGGCGATTCCGCGCAGCCGCCGACCATGGGCAAGCTGTTTCGCACACCCGGCATCCATTTCTTCGATTTCACCCAGGCCGACGCCTACGCGCGGCGCTTTCCGTACCTGAAGGTGATCCTCCTGCCGATGGGCGCCCTCGATCTGGCGAAGAACGTGCCGCCGCATCCTATCCACCTGATTGCGCCGACAGCCGAGCTGATCGCCCGCGACGGCCTGCATCCGGCGCTGTCCGACCTGCTGATCGAAGCCGCGAAGGAGGTGCACGGGCGCGCGAACCTGTTGCAGACGGCCAACGAATTCCCCGCGCCGCTGCAGCACGAGTTCCACATCAGCGACGACGCCGAGCGTTACTACAAGTCGGGTAAAAGCTTCCTGTACCGGACGCTGCCGTTCTGGATCGCGAGTCTTGCCGATCGCGTGATCGTGCTGCTGGTGCCGATCATCGTGGTGCTGATTCCGGGTTTGCGGCTGGTGCCGGGACTGTACCGGTGGCGGGTGAAGTCGCGGATCTACAAGATCTACGGCGCGCTGATCGGCATTGAACGCGAGGCCATGAGCGACCCCGAACCGGCCCAGCGCGAGGCGCTGATCGAGCGGGTGGATGGTATTGAAAATGCGGTGAACCAGATGAAAATGCCGCTCGCCTACGCCGACCAGTTCTACGTGCTGCGCGAACATATTGGCTTTGTGCGGCAGCGGCTGACCGTCGCTCAGGCCGCCGCACTCGATGCTCAGGCAGACAGCGTTCAGCACACCACGTAATATCGAAAGAAGCAACAACGGTAGCCGGTTTGACGGCTGCCGCGACGAGCAACGCACCAGGGAGATTCATATGAGCGCCTCGCCTTCCATCGATCCGCGCCAGCCGTACTTTTTTTTCGATTTCAACTCTCCCTTTTCGTATCTGCTGCTCGAACAGCACGAAAAGTGGCCGAACATGCCGTTCGAGATCCTGCCCATCGACTATTTGAAGCTCCTCAAGCATTGGGGCCAGCCGATGCCGGGGAACATTCCGCCAAAGCGAGTGTTCATGTATCGATACGCGCTCTTTCGCGCCGAACAGCTCGGTATTCCGTTCAAAATGCCGCCGTCGCATCCCTTCAATTCCAGCAAGGCGCTGCGCCTCGCCGTGGCGGCGGGCGGGGAAATCGGCTGTATCCGCGAGATTTTCCGGTTCATCTGGAAGGAAGGCCGTGATCCGTCGACCGAGCAAGGATTCGATGATCTGTGCCGCCACGTGGGCCTGCCCGACGGCGCAAAGATGATCGAGCTGGAGGACGTTGAGGCGAAGTTGTTGGCCAATGTCGCGCGCGCGGTGGAACTCGGCGTGTTCGGCGTGCCGACGTTCGTGGTGAACCAGCAATTGTTCTGGGGCGAGGACACGCTGCCGATGGTGCTCTACGTCGCCCGTTCGCCGAACTGGCTCGAAGGCGCGGAAGTGCAGCGAATCAGCAATTTGCCGCGGACCGCGCCGGCCGTGTGAAGCGGCGCGTAGCGAGAATCGGCAGAGAATCGGCAGGTTCGGCCCGCGCCGGTTGGCGGGCGAGCCGTATCCCGTGCATAGCGCGCACGCTATGGCGTGAGGGTTCGGCCGGGCTTAACGTAGTGCAATTTCGATCGGGCGTGCGCAACGCCTGATCGTCCCGCCACGAATTGATGTGCATCACGCTGCGCATCATCCAGCCCCAAGGGTCCGCCCGAAGACCGCGCTCCATGACCGATCCCACCGATCCTGCCGATTACGCCAGCTCCGCCGCCGATTCCCTCGACATCTGGCTGATCCGCGTGCTGCAAACGCTGCTGACCGAGCGCAGCGTCACCCAGGCCGCGCTGCAACTGGGGCAAACGCAACCCGCCATCAGCACGGCGCTGCGGCGGCTGCGCGAACTGCTGCACGATCCCATTCTCGTGCGCGGCAAGCAGGGCATGGTGCCGACCGAGTACGGCGCGTCGCTGCTGCCGGCCGTGCAGCGCACGCTGCGTGAGGTCGAGTTTGTCGCCACACCGCATGGCGCCTTCGATCCCATCACGTCACGGCGCACGTTCCGGGTCGCAGCGCCTGATTACCTGAACGACTTTTTCATGCCGACGCTGATTCGCGCTTTCCGCGTGGCGGCGCCGAATGCACGGCTGGAGATTGAGTCGCTGACGCCGACGCTCGATCACGAACGCGCACTCGATGAAGGCGATCTCGATCTGGTTATTGGTAACTGGGAGAATCCCGAGCCGCGTTTTACGCGCCGCGATCTCTTCACCGACAGCTTCGTGTGTCTCATGCGCCGCGGCCATCCGCTCGCACGCGAACCGCTGACAACGGCGCGCTATGCGCACGCCGCGCATCTCGCGCCCACCACGTATAGCGGCGCGAAGCGTCATCCCATCGATATAGGCCTGGCGGGCGCAGGCATCCGGCGACGCATTGTCACGACCATTCCGTACTTCGGTCTCGTGCCGCAAGTGCTGCTGCAATCCGACCTGATCTTCACCGCCACGCGCCGCTTCGCGCTGCATTACGCCGCGCTGTTGCCGCTCGTGGTCATGGAGTCACCGATCGAGTTTCCGCCGATCGAAAGTTACCTGATGTCTTTGCCCGAGGTCACCAGGCCCACCGACCTGGCCTGGTTGCAGGCGCTGATGGCCGATGTCTCCCTGGAGTTGACCGGGCAGCCCGCGCGCGAAGAAAGCCGGTAAAAGTTTCCCGCTTCATTGCCTGATGCTGGCCGGTCGCGGGCCAAACGCAAATTCTCTGCTGCAGCGCAAAATTCCGCAAACCCCTCCCCGACAAGCCTTTTCGCCATTCTGCGGGTCCTGAAAACGCGTCCGGCGGGCCACGTGTGCGCTCAACCTATGGGAGAATCACGCTTCTTCCGCGATATCAACCCCGCACTTACCCCAATGTCCACCGAAGCCCCGCTGTCCCGACGCGCCGATCTAGCCATTACCGGGCGGATCGTCTCGGTCGTCACGTTCACGTTCATTTGTTACCTGACCATCGGTGTCCCGCTCGCGGTGCTGCCAGGTTTCGTGCATACGGATCTCGGCTACGGATCGGTGATGGCAGGCGTGGCGATCAGCGTCCAGTACTTCGCAACGCTCGCCTCGCGGCCGCTCGCCGGGCGCACGGCGGACACCATCGGGCCGAAGCAGACCGTGCTGTACGGGCTGACCGCCTGCGCGATCAGCGGCGTGCTGCTGCTCAGCGCGGCGCTCGCGTCGCAGTGGCATTCGGTGAGCCTGGGGCTGCTGATCGTCGGCCGTCTTGTGCTCGGTTTTGGCGAAAGCTGGGTCGGAACCGGTGCGATCACGTGGGGTATCGGGCGGGTTGGAGCCGCCGGCAGCGGACGCGTGATTTCGTGGAACGGCATTGCCACGTATGGCGCGCTGGCTATCGGCGCTCCGCTCGGCGTGGCGATGGAACGCTCGCTCGGATTCGCGTCGCTGGGCGTGCTCGTGATTGCGCTCGGCGGTCTTGGCTACTGGCTCGCCACGCGCATGGCGGCTGTACCGATCGTGCATGGCGAACGCATGTCGTATCGCAGTGTGTTCTTTCGCGTGCTGCCGCACGGCATGGGCCTCGCGCTGGGCTCGGCGGGATTTGGATCGATCGCCACGTTCATCACGCTCTTTTATGCTGCGCACAACTGGCCTGATGCAGCGCTTTCGTTGACCGTGTTCGGCACGATGTTCGTCGGCTCGCGGCTCTTGTTCGCCAACACCATCAAGGTCTTCGGCGGCTTCCGCGTGGCCATCGTGTCGTTTGGGTTCGAATGCGTTGGTTTGCTGATGCTCTGGCTTGCCGCCGATCCCGCCTTCGCACTCGCGGGCGCCGCGCTGACCGGGTTTGGCTTCGCGCTGATCTTTCCGGCGCTTGGCGTGGAAGCGGTCGGGCTTGTTCCGCCGGCCAGCCGGGGCGCGGCGTTGTCGGCGTATTCGGTGTTTTTGGATTTGTCGCTGGGCGTGACGGGGCCGCTGGCCGGGTATGTCGCGGGGGAGTTTGGGTTCAGCTCGGTGTATCTGTTTGCCGCGGTTGCGTCGGCGGCGGGCGTGGCGCTCACCGTCGCGCTTTATATGCGCACAGGGCGCGGGGTGGGTGGCGCGGCTACCGCCTGAAAGTTTTGCCTACGTCGATGAAAAACGTCCGCTTCGGCGGACGTTTTGTTTGGCGTACGCAAAATGCAAAAAGGACCGAAGGCATCGGTCAACCGTCCCCATGCCATAATTTCCGCGAGCTATCCCGCGATAGCAATCGTCCTGTCTCACGAGTCCTTCAGCCATGTCCAACCTCCTTTCCCGCCATTTGCTCAGCATGGCCTATAACAACGCCTGGTCGAACCATCGTATGTTGAAGGCTTGCGCCTGGCTGACCCAGGCGGATTTCGTCGCGCATCGAACGAGCTTCTTTCCGTCGATCAAGGCAACGCTCAACCACAATCTGACCGTCGACTGGTTTTACATCGATGCGCTCGAACGCGAGCAACGCAACGAGCCGCCTCATCCGCAGATCATGTCTTTCTTCGATCCGGAAGAACCCTTCGATACCTGCGCCGACCTGCAGCGCGAGCAACGGCTAGCGGACCGGCGGCTCATCGACTACTGCGCTCACCTCACCGATAACACCCTCGAGCGTCAGGTCACCCTCCTCCGCCCGCGCGCAAAACAGCAGGAAACCCGCACGCGGCTGCTGGCACACCTGTTCGAGCACCAGATCCATCATCGTGGGCAAGTGCATGCGATGCTCGCCGGCACATCGGTCGCGCCGCCGCAACTCGACGAGTTTTTCTGCGATATCGACGCCGAAATGCGCGCCGCCGACCTCGCCGAAATGGGCCTGAGCGAAGCGGTTGTCTGGGGATAAACGAAGGGCTCACCCGCCTCTCCCCTCGCGTGCCGCTTCTCATTCACTCCCCGTCGCCGCGCTGCTTGTCTTAGAATCTGCCCTTGGTCCCCACTTCCTGCTTTCTATGAACACGACATCGGAGGACCGCTGGCGCGACTTGCGCCCGGACCCGGACAGTGACACCCCGCTTTATCTCCAGCTCGCCCGCAAGCTCGGCAACGCGATCCACGACAACCGCTGGAACGCGGGCGAAGCGCTGCCCTCGGAGCGCGTGTTGTCGGAGGCGCTCGGGGTATCGCGGATTACATCGCGTAAAGCGATCGCGTTGCTCGTCGAACAAGGGCTGATCCGGCGCACGCAAGGCGCCGGATCGTTCATCACGCCGCGCTATGAAGATCCGCTGTCACGGCTGTCGAGCTTCAGCGAAATGCTGCGTCGACGCGGATTTACCCCCGGTTCGAAGTGGCTCTCACGCGTGATCGAGCCCGCGAATCGCGATGAAGTGATCCAGCTCGGGTTATCGCCGGCGGCTGCCGTGACACGCTTGCGCCGCCTGCGTACGGCCGACGGCATTGTGATGGCCGTGGAGAACTCCACCTTTCCGGCGGCGCTGATTCCCGACCCGCTCGCCGTTGGCGATTCGCTTTATAGCTTTCTGGAGCAACGCAATCTGTCGATTGTGCGAGCCCTGCAGCATTTCCGCGCGGTGAATGCGACCGATGAGATTGCCGCACAAATGGGCATTGCGCCGCACGACGCGCTGCTGCTCATCACACGCGTGGGTTATACGGCCGACCAGCGCCCGATCGAGCTCACGGATACCTACTGCCGCAACGATTACTACGACTTCGTCGCGGAACTGCGGAAGTAGTCGCGGATAGTCACCACCATTGCGGCTGATGGGTGCCAATAGGCACCGGCGGCGAGCCCCAGTACGGCGGCGTCAGCGACATGCGCTCAGGCGGCTGCGTGCACGTGAGCGTTCCAAACGGCGAAGCGATGGTTTGCAGCATGTCGCGGACATCGTCGAGTTGGGGATCGGGCACGTTCTGGCCATCGTCGATCAGTCCCATCGATTGCAGCCAGCGCCCGGTCCGCGCCAGCGCCACGCGCACATGCCAGCTTCCGCCTTCGGTGGCGCGTCGTTGCAACGCGATCATCGCGCCGAATGCCGCTAGATAACCCGTCGCGTGATCGAGTGCCTGGCAGGGCAAGTGGCGAGGTTGCGTCTGACCCGCCGCTTGCGCTTCGGTCCACGCGATGCCGCTCGCCGATTGCACCAGGCTGTCGAAACCGCGCCGTTGCGACCAGGGTCCTTTGTGCCCATACGCCGATATCGTCACATACACGATTCCCGGTCGCAGTCGCGCGGCTTCTTCGGGTCCAAATCCGTGTGCGGCCAGTGCGCCGGGGCGATAACCTTGCAGAAATATATCGGCATCTTTCAATAACGCACGCAGCGATTCGCGGCCGCTTTCATCGCGAAGATCGAGCGTCGCCGAGCGTTTGCCGCGACCGTTGTCGATCACCAGCGGTGGAATATTCGGCAGATGCGGACCGTTGATGAGCAGGACATCGGCACCGTGCTCGGCGAGCGTGCGCCCCGCCACCGGACCCGCGATGATGCGGCTCAGATCCAACACGCGGACGTCGGACAAAGGCCGTTGCGGCTCGCCTTGGCCTATTGCTTCCGGCGGCGCATCGTCGAGCTTGATGATCTCCAGCAGCGGTATTTCGCCAATCGCCTGAGCCTGTGGCAAGCGCGCCCATTCCTCGGGCGTGCGGATCAGCGCGGCGCACAGGCCGGCATCGGCGAGCGCATCGTCCAGGCTTGCACTTTCCCAATTGCGGATCGCCTGCGTGACCCCGGCATGATCGTTGGTACATCCCAGCAACTTGATCACCCCGTCCCGATGATGCTTGAAGTTCGTATGAAGCTGGATCCAGCGGCCGTCACGCGTCTCGTAGAAGCCCATCAGCGGATCGCGAAGCTCGGGCGGGTTGTCAGCGCCGATGCGCAAATAGCGCTCGCTGCGGAACGCGATTGCGGCGCGGCGGGTGTAGATGTGCACGTCTTGCTGCCGCCCCGTGCGATGCCTGAAACATTGCGCCGCCGCTAACGCCGACGCGCCCACGCTCGCCGCCGCCAACGCACTGACCCGATACACCGACGGCAGTAGCCGTTCGTCGCCCCTGACCGTGAGATGCTCAAGCGCCTCAGGGTCTCCCTGCGCCAGACGCCAGAGTTCTTCGACAGCTTTCATCGCCATGCTCCTTGTACGCCACCACGGGTTCACCCTCGATTGCTATGGACCGCCAGCGCTCCAATCAGTTTCAGGAACGTTTCAATCGGCCCGCCGATTGCTGCAAACATCCGCACGCAATCGTTACTCACATCCACGTAAAATCACGGCACTCCCTCCGCCTGCTCCTTTCATGCCCGACACAATCCGCTCGACCGTTGCCCCCACACCCTCGCCCCAATCGCTCACCATCATGTTGTGGCTGGTCGCCACGGGGTTCTTCATGCAGACCCTCGACTCGACCATCGTCAATACTGCCCTGCCGGCCATGGCGAAAAGCCTCGGTGAAGCGCCCCTTCGCATGCAAGGCGTGGTCATTGCGTATTCGTTGACCATGGCGACGGTCATCCCGTTTTCCGGCTGGCTCGCCGACAAGCTCGGCACACGTCACGTCTTTTTCAGCGCGATCCTGATCTTCACCATCGGCTCATTGCTTTGCGCGAATGCTCATTCGCTCATGCAACTCGTTGTTTATCGCGTGGTGCAAGGGGTGGGAGGGGCGATGCTGCTGCCTGTCGGACGCCTCGCGTTGCTACGCGTGGTGCCGGCCGAACGTTATCTCAGCGCCATGTCATTTGTTGCAATTCCGGGATTGATCGGGCCGCTTATCGGGCCGACGCTCGGCGGCTGGATCGTACAGATTGCGTCGTGGCACTGGATCTTTTTGATCAACGTGCCGGTGGGCGTGATCGGTTGTATTGCCACGCGGCTCTTCATGACCGATAGCCGCAACCCGTCCACCGCGCCCTTCGATCTCGCCGGTTATCTGATGCTCGCGGTCGGCATGGTCGCGCTGACGATCTCACTCGATGGCCTCGCCGATCTCGGCCTTCAACACGCCATCGTGCTCGTGTTGCTCGTCCTGAGCATGGCATGTTTTGTCGCGTACGGACTGCACGCCGTGCGGGTTGCGCAGCCGATCTTCTCGCTCGATCTCTTCAAGATCCACACGTTCAGCGTCGGCTTGCTCGGCAACCTGTTCGCGCGCATAGGCAGCGGCGCGATGCCGTATCTGCTGCCGCTGCTGCTGCAGATCAGTCTCGGTTATTCGCCTTTTGAAGCCGGTCTCATGATGCTGCCCGTGGCCGCCGCGGGAATGGCGTCGAAGCGGATTGTGACGAGCCTGATCATGAAGCGAGGGTATCGCCAGGTGCTGATGGTCAACACGGTGCTGGTCGGGCTCACGATGGCCAGTTTCTCGCTCACCAGCGCCGATCAGCCGCTTTGGCTGCGGCTTGTGCAACTGGCGTTCTTCGGCGGCGTCAACTCCATCCAGTTCACCGCGATGAACACGCTCACGCTGAAAGACCTCGGAACCGGTGGCGCCAGCAGCGGCAACAGTTTGTTCTCGCTCGTGCAGATGCTGTCGATGAGTCTCGGCGTCACCATCGCCGGTGCGGTGCTCGCGACCTTCACCGGTATCCTGCCGAAGGTAACCGAGACGAATTCGCTGCCTGCCTTTCACGCGACGTTCCTCTGTGTCGGCGTTATTACGGCTGCGTCAGCGTGGATCTTTGCGCAGCTCGGGCCGGAGATTCGCGCTGTGAATACGAAGAAAACCGATCCGTCGGAAGCGCACTAAGGCGCTGGTTTTCGCCCGCGCCTCGGTGGGCGAATTCGATCAACGCGCCATCGCGCATCATCTCCCCGTGCGCACCGCACTACAAAAGTGCATGAGGCCTCGCCGTCTCGCTACGACGCAAACCGCGGTCGCCGCCCGGCCCCGGCCAGGCCCGGTTTCGGCGGGAATATCTCAATTGTCCGGCAAATGCGCATATTTCTTGCTCTTCAGGGAACGGCCCTATCCTGTAAACTAGTTCTTCCCCGATGTTTACTCCCACTCGAGCCGCGTTCGAACGCCTGCCAAAACCACCATGAGCATGGTTGATCTCGACCCTCCCCGCTTTCAGCCACCTCGTCCCGTTGCCGGCGACGACGGTTCGCGACGCACCGTCCTGTACGGCGAATACACGGTGTTCAGCGTTTTCCAGCCCGTGTTCTCCGTGTCGCATCGGCGTGCGATCGGTTATCACGCGTCGCTGCGAGCCCGCGACGATTCCGAACAGCAAGTCCCATCGCATGAAGTCTTCACGCAGGCAGCAAGGCGCGGCGATCTGCTCGAACTCGGCCGGCTGGCTGAATCACTGCATCTGGGCAACTTCTTCTCCTTCGATAGCGACGACGAATGGCTGTTCCTCAGCCTCCACCCGGCCGCGTTGATGGACACGAGCTACGGCGACGCGCTGCTGGCATCGCTGAAAAACATCGGACTGCCGCCGCAGCGCGTCGTGCTGGAAGTGCCCGAGCAAGCGGGCGGCGAGACCACGCGCTTCGCCGAGATCATCGATTCATTGCGCAAGTCCGGCTTCCTGATCGCGCTAGATGGCTTCGGCGTGAAGCATTCGAATATCGACCGCGTGTGGCATCTGCGGCCCGATATCGTGACGCTCGATCGCTGCATCCTGCAGCAGGCGAGCGAACATTCGCATATCGAGCGTGTCTTGCCGGGGCTGGTTTCCCTGCTGCACGAATCCGGTCAACTGGTGTTGATGGGTGGCCTGAGCACCGAACGCGACGCGCTGATCGCGCTCGAATGCAACGTCGATTTCGTGCAGGGCGCGTATTTCGCGGGTCCGAGCGTGGAAGCGGTGAGACCGCAAGCCGCGCAAGGCGTGCTGGACGCGTTGTCCGCCGCGTCCCGCGAACGCGTGGCGGCGCGTGAACGTACGCAGTCGGCGCGGTTGGCGCCGTATGTGGGTGCGCTGGAAACGGCGGCGGCGCGTCTGATCGAAGGCGAAACGCTCGCCAATGCGACCCGCACTCTGTTGCAGCTTCACGAGACGGCGCGATGCTTCCTGCTCGATTCATCGGGACGGCAGATCGGCGATAACGTCTTGCCCGTCACGCGGGCATCGCAACGCGCGAAGCGTTTCCGGCCGTTGTTGCATTCGGAAGGCGCGAGTTGGGAACGCCGGCCGTATTTCATCGAAGCGTTGCGCACGCCGGACCGGGTTCATCTGACAGCGCCCTATCTGTCGATCAACGAGGCGCACTTGTGCGTGACGGCGTCCATCGCAGCGCATACGCCGCGCGGCTTGCAGGTTCTCTGCGTCGATATCAACTGGGACGTGACATCGCAACGGCGTTGAGCGTCGTGTAGCGAAAACGGGCTCGCTGCATCACACATGCGAGCGCGTCAGCGCAGCCTTCACGGTGCGCGCCAGGTCGCCTATCTGAAACGGCTTCCTGAGCACCGCGTACCCCTCTACGCGGTCCTTCGATACATCTCCGTGTGCCTATCCCGCCGTCAGGATCACAGGCAGTTGCCGATACCGGGTGTGATATCGCGTGAGATAAGATAAGCCGTTGACGCTGCAGGCAAAACCGCCCTCCATGAGTTCGAGATCACCAGGTGTCAAACGCCGCGTGCTGCTGGCTGCGTCGCTGGCATGTCTTGGATCGCCGGCATTCGGCACGGACACCATCGAAACCGCGCAACCGTCCACGCTGGTCAGCGACGTCCACACTTTCATCGTCGCGGAAGACGGCTCCCTGACAGAGGACGACGAAACCACCTTGCGCGCGAATACGCCGGCGGGTGTGGGCGAAATCGCGCAACGCTACATCTGGTTCGACAAATCGACCTCGACCATCGACATAAGCGACGCCTACTCGCTCGGCTCCGACGGCATCAAACACATCGTGGCGCCCGATCAGATCCGCGAAGTCCAGGAGCCGCGTTCAGCAGGCGCCCCCACGTTCGAGGACTCTCGCCTGAAAGCGGTGGTCTTTCCAGGAGTGAGCACGGGATCCATCGTGCATCTGCGGTTTCATAAGACCCAGTCGAAGCCGGTCATCGCAGGGCAATTCGATTATTTCGTCGAACCCAGCCGCGGCCCGGTGGAAGAGCAACGCTTGATCTTCGACTTGCCCGCCGATAAACCCCTCTATGCCGATGCGCGCGGCTACGTAGCCGTGCCGCCGGTGACACAGGGCGGCCGCACGCGCTACGAATTCGACTACAGCCGGGCTTATTACGACCGTGTGGAGGCGGGCTCGGTCGGATATGCGCAGTACGGCGACCGGCTGATGGTGTCGACGTTTCCGGACTACCGGAGCTTTGCCGCGAGCTATCGGGACGGGACTGTCGATCCAAGCGCGAACAATCCGGCCGTACGTACCCTCGCACAGTCGCTCACGCGCGACGAGACCGATCCACGCGCCCAAGCGGCCACGCTCTACGACTGGGTGCGCCACAACATCCGCTACGTGTCGCTGTTCCTGGGGCAGAGCCCCGCGATCCCCCACCGGGCCGCCGATATCCTCGCCAACCGCTATGGCGACTGCAAGGACTATGTCGCGCTCTACGGGGCGTTGCTGGCTGCAGTGGGTATCGAGAACGAGCCGGCCTTGATCAGCCTTGGCTCGGTCTATACGCTGCCTTCCGTGCCGGGCTATGGCGGCAGTGCGATCAATCATGTCATCACGTGGATGCCGGGGCTCGCAATGTATGCCGACTCGACGGCCTTGAGTATCGAGTTCGGCTATCTGCCGCTCGCGGACATGGACCGTCCAACGCTGCTGGTCAACGATGGCACGCTGTCCCGCACGCCCGCTACCGAACCTCTGTCGCGCACGGCGCGCTTGCAGATCGACGTGGCGCCCGACGGCTCGGCCGCGTTCGGCGATCAGGTGGAAGACGCCGGATGGAGCACCGGGCCGGAGCGTTCGAATCTGCTGCACGCGACTGCCGAGCGCCGCAAGCAGATCGCCGATACCCGCCTTCGGGCGACAGGCCTTCGCGGTGTCGCGACGCTTGCCGCCACCGACCTGGACGCAAGCAACGGCCCGCTGACGACTACGATCAATGGAACTCTCGACAGTGTGGTGTGGACCACGGGCACGACCGCCCTGCCCGCGCTGACGAGCCTGTCCGGCGGCATTGCCACTCAGGTCGAGAACCTGCTCGCCGAGCGCGTGCGGACGCAGCCATTCATGTGCACCGGCGGCGCATTCGATGAAGTCGCGCAAGTCACCTTGCCGAAGACGGTTCGCGTCACCGATGTCCCAGCAAATGCCAGTTTCACGAACGCGTTCTTCGATTATTCATCGCGTTATGTCTTCGATCCCGCGACGAACCTGTTTCAGGCAGAGCGCCATTTCAAGGCCAACTTTGGCAAGCAGGTTTGCACGCCAGCGGACTTCACCGCCATGCAACCGGTGTTGAAGCGGATCGAACGGGACGCGGATGCCCAGATCATCGTGAAGGCGATGGAGCCGTGATGGAGCGCGTTCGACCGGCGCGTAAATTTTTGTAATCGTGGCATGCGTGCCTGTAACCGGAATGTCGGGCGAGGCGGCTATGCTGCGGAACCCGCATTGAAGGAGCGTCCCGATGCGCACTGCCAGGCCATGATGACCCAAAAATCCGACGACACACCTGAGCAACCGGCTGCGTCGATTGATCGTCTAAGCGCGATCACGTCGCCAGATCCATCGGTTCACCGCACGCTTGCCGATGCATGCCGCCAAGCCGGCGATGAACTCCGCGCGCTCGCCCATCTGATCGCAGCCCATACCCTCGATGCGTACGCAACCGGTTCGCCGGACGCGCGCACGAACGGCCTGTGCGACGTCGCCACGGGCTATTTTATGAAGGGCGATCACGCAGCGGCCGCGCAGTGGTACGCGCTCGTGCTGACGCTCGATCCGAACGTCGCGGTTGCGTGCCAGAACCTTGCCGCTATTTATGCGGGCGAAGGAAACACGGCGCTTGCAGAGGTTTATCGCGAGCGCGCTTATGGAATTCAGCGGGTTTTCGTCGAGGAGACTGCCGGCTGGACTCGCTCCGTTTTGATCCTTTGCGCGGGTAAAAGCACCGGCAACGTGCCATTCGACGCGTTGTTGCCCGGCGCCAGGAACCGTCGTATCAAGTACGCAATCGATTACGCGGCCGACGACGAAGACGCTCAACTCCCCGCCTTCGATCTCGTCTTCAACGCAATCGGCGATCCGGATATTGCAGCGCCGCTTGGCGAGAGGCTCGCGCGTTTCGAGGCGCGGTGTTCGCGTCCGTTGCTCAACCCAAACTCGGCGATCTCCCCGACTTCGCGGCATAGGTTGCCCGCGCTGCTTGATGGCCTTGAAGACGTACAGACCGCACCGTGCGTGCGGTACGAAGGACAGAGCGTTGGCGCACTCGCTTCGCTACTCGCCGATCACGCCGTCACGTTTCCGCTGCTGGCTCGGCCCGTTGCCGCCCACGGCGGCGATGGTCTGGTTCTGTGCGACACAATCGAAACACTTGAAGGCCGCTTATCGACGCAAGCAGGCGCCCAGTACCTGACGGCGTTTCGCGATTGCCAATCAGCCGATGGCTTCTACCGTAAGTACCGCGTGATCTACGTCGATCGACGGCCGCTTCCTTATCATCTTGTGATCTCGCCGCACTGGATCGCGCATTATTTTTCCGCCGATATGGAAAGCCACGCCTGGAAGCTCGACGAGGAACGTCGCTTCCTGCAGGACCCGCGTGCCGCACTCGGTGAGCGTGCGATGGACGCCATTGCGGCTATCGGGCAGAGGCTTGATCTGGACTACGGCGGTATCGATTTCACGCTTCTGCCTGACGGTCAGGTCTTCGTGTTCGAAGCCAACGCGACTATGCTCGCGCACTACGAGCGCGATAACGGCGTGCTCGCTCACAAGAACCAACATGTGCAACATATCGTCGATGCGTTCGAGCAAATGCTCGCGCACCGGACGGCGGGCTGAATGAACAAGACCATGAACTTTTCCGGTGGACCGGGCGCGTTGCCAGCGTCGGTGTTGCGCGAAACGAGCGTTGCTATCGATAGGTTGCCGGAGACCGGTCTGTCGGTGCTTGGAATGAGCCATCGATCCGACTGGTTCCGCGGCATACTGGATGAAGCAGAACGCAACCTGCGTGTGCTGCTCGGTATCCCTGACAACTACCATGTGCTGTTCATGCAGGGCGGCAGCAGCCTGCAATTCTCCATGCTGCCAATGAACTTCCTGCGTCGCAGCGGCAAGCATGCCGAGTACATTGTGTCGGGTTACTGGAGCGCCAAGGCGCCGGTCGAAGCGCGACACGAAGGAACAACGAGTGTGGTGTGGGACGGTAGCGCGGAGGGGTATCGCCGTTTGCCTGCGCCAGCGGAGTTGAACCTCTCGCCAGACGCGGCGTATCTGCATTACGTGTCGAACGAAACGGTCGAAGGGCTGGAGTTTTCGGACATTCCGGGCGTCCCCGAAGTGCCGCTGGTCTGCGACATGTCATCGAATCTGCTGGCTGCGCCGCTCGATATCGACCGTTACGCGATGATCTACGCGCACGCGCAGAAGAACCTCGGGCCGGCCGGTGTCACCCTGGTGATCCTGCGCGATGAATTCGCTCAGCGGGCAACGCATGCGCTGCCGACCCTGCTCGATTATCGGACGCATATTCAAGCGCGTTCGCTGTACAACACGCCGCCGGTGTTCGCGATCTATGTGTTGATGCTGGTGACACGCTGGCTGCGCGATGAAATAGGCGGTGTGGAAAAGATGGCGGCGATCAACCGCGCGAAATCGGAGCGGCTGTATCGTGCGCTCGATGCCGAGCCGGATTTCTATCGCGTGCACGGCGAGCGCGCTTGCCGGTCGACCATGAACGTAGCCTTCCGTCTGCCCGATTCGGCCATGGAAGCACAGTTCATCGATGACGCCCACCGCGCTGGCTTGCATGGCCTGGAAGGACATCGATCGATCGGCGGCCTGAGGGCTTCGCTATACAACGCGGTGACGCCCGAGGCGGTGGCAGTGTTGTCGGAGTGGCTGGGGGAGTTTTGCCGGCTGCGGGGTTAGGTGGTGAACGTTCGACTGGCCGTGTTGTTCACGCTCGTCATGCAGCGGCGAACAGCCAGTCGAGAAAGACGGTGAGCGCCCGGTCGTCCGGCGCATCCCGATACAAGCATTGAAACGGCGGCCCTTCCAGCTCGACCTCAGGAAAGAGTGCAACGAGCCTGTTGCCCTCTATATCCCCCTCACAATGGCATGCGGCGCCAGCGCAATGCCGAGACCGCTCGTAGCGGCCTGCACCAGCAACGAAAAATGTTCGAAGTAAGGCCCGTGCAGCGTCTCGCTGACCGGCACGCCTGCGTTATGGAACCACCACTGCCACGCTTCAGGAATGCCCGAGTAGTGAAGCATGCGTGCACTGGCCAGATCGGCGGGGATGCGCAGCGCCAACCGTTCGCGCAGGTCCGGCGAACACACCGGCACCGCACGGTTAGCAAGCAGGCGCCTCGACACGAAGCCGGAACGGCGGAGGTCGGGATGATTGCGCCGGATGATCGCATCGTGCGATTCATCCACCTCTTCTACGCCCATGTCCGGCGTGGTCACGATCTGCACGTCGATACCCTCATGTTGCGCATGAAAATCCGCGAGGCGCGGGATCAGCCAGCCATGCGCAAACGACGCCGACGTATTGACACGGATCGCGCGGCTCACCGCGCCGCCGCGCATTTGCTCGGTGGCTTCGGTCAGGCGGGTGAGGCAACTGGCGACATCGATAAGGTAATGCCGCGCGCGCGGCGTCATTTCAAGCGCGCGGCCATTGCGTTCGAAGAGTTTCTGGCCGAGATAATCCTCCAGCACGCGGATCTGCTGGGTGATGGCGCTGTGCGTTACGCAAAGTTCATCGGCGGCTTTGGCAAGACTCTTCAGACGCCCGGCGGCTTCGAAACTGCGCAGAGCATTCAGCGGCGGTAGACGGCGCATGAGGTCCTTTCATATCCAAGTATTTCTTGCAATTCCAGCAAAATCTTTCAGTTGAAGAAACCGCTGCGGGCTCACTAGGATAGCGCTTGCCCTCAATAGCTTTTCAACAGCGAATAGTTCGCCTCCTGCATGACATATTGCATCGAAACCCGCGGTTCGCGTCGTCTTCGGATAAGCGCATGCTGCACGATGAGCGGCGTGCTCGCTACGCTGCTGCTGTTTCTCACGGCTTGCAGTACGCCCGATCCGAATGAGCGCGTCACGGGTTCGGGAGGAACCGCAGTCAAATACAGTTCGCGTCAGACCACCGTGGATCTTACCGCTGGTGAGCAAAGCACATTCGCGGCGATCCGCGATCGCGGGTTCCCGAATGTGTCGGTGGCGCAGGCGTTGCGCACAGTCGGAAGCGCGTTGACGGCGAACGGCTACGGACCGCTGACGATAGAAAACGACACGGGCCTGGTCCAGGGAGCACGCGGCGAAGTACTCGTTCCCAAGTGGCGTGAGGTTCTGCGCGGGGTGTTGAAGACCCGCGTTGGTTTCTTGCCGGCCAAGCCGGACCACCAGAACACGACGGCACTTGTCACGGTGACACCCTCCACAACCGGACCGGGCGTAGTCGTTCGCGTTCGATTCGACAACACCGTATGGGACAGCGGCGGTGACGCCAAAACCAAAACCGTCCTGACGAAGGAAACCAACGACGATTTTTTCGCGCGGGTGAAACATGACCTGGACGCACCGGTGGCTCCGGCGCCGAAGGGTGGCGAAGGCTAATCGAAGTAGCCGTTCCCGCTTGGCCAAGCTTGGCGGAGCTTGATTACAGGCCCTTGAACCGATCAGCGTAAAGCCGGCTGACGCTCAGCTTGTCCGGGTGGCCCCGCAACGTCAGCGTGAGTTTCCCGGTGTCATCGCGTAACGCGCTGGCGATGGCATCGCACCGTACGATCGTGCTTCGATGAACCTGCCAGAAGCACTCTGGATCGAGTTGCAATTGCAGTTCACGAAGCGAGATCCTGATCAGGTGTTCGCGTTCGGCTGTGACAAGCCGCACGTATTTATCGGCGGCCTCGAAGTACAGCACGTCCGCTATGGGCACCATGGTTATCGTATTGCCGGCGCTCGCCTGGATCAGCCGCAGTGGGCTGGCGGCCGGCGGGTTGCCATGGGGCATTGCGGCATCGACATGCAAAAGCTCGCGCAACGAGTGGATGGCAGCTTCCAACGACGGCTCCGCTGCCTGCGGCTGCGCCCTCTGCCGCAATGCGGCTTGCAGACGCGCACAGGTTTTTTCAAGCCGATCGGGCTGCACGGGTTTCAGCACATAGTCGACTGCCGCGTGCTCGAATGCATGCAGTGCGTATTGATCGTAGGCAGTCACGAACACCAGCAACGGAAACGGTTTGGCGAGGTCCGGCCAGTCCTCTGCAAGCGCTTGCGCGACCTCGAGTCCCGTCATGCCGGGCATGCGAATGTCGAGGAACAGCACGTCGGGTTGCAGCGCCAGCGCCTGTTCGACCGCGGTCTTTCCGTCAGCCACACTCGCGACGCAATGCAGGTCTGGCCATAACCGCGTCAACTGGGCCTGCAGGTCTGCGGCCAGCAAAGCTTCGTCTTCGGCAATCAATACGGTGGCTTTCATGATCGGCACAGAATGGTCGTTGGCGGTCGGAATCAACTCAGCGGACGAAATCAAGATACAGGAAGCCGCACGATAGCGAGCGTACCGCCCTCGTCATCGCTTGCGGCAACGAGTTCAAGCGACGCGGTCTTACCGTACAACGCGGCGAGCCGTTCACGAACCTGCTGGATGCCAAAGCGGCAGCCACCGGACGGCAAACCGCCAATCCCCGCCCCTGTATCGCGGACACTGAGCACGAGCGTGCTGCCTTCACGCTGCGCGCACACCCGAATCCAGCCGCCGGCAACCTTGGGTTCCAGTCCATGCTTGATGGCATTTTCGACCAGAGGTTGCAGCAGCAGTGGTGGCATCGACAGCCGCCCAAGCTCGTCCGGCAAATCGAGCTGCCTGCTCAAGCGATTTCCCATGCGGGTCTGCATCAACTCGAGATAATCGTCAATACGCGCAAACTCCGCCGACAACGAATGTGATCCCAATCCCGAACGCGAAGCATCCAGCGTCGCGCGCAAAAATCCAATCAGCCGGTCGAGCATGGCTTGGGCACGCGGCGGATCTTGCGCGATCAGCACCCGCAGATTGGCGAGCGTGTTGAACAGCATGTGCGGTTCGAGCTGCGACTCCAGCAGCTTGAGCTGACTCTCCGCAGCACTTCGCAACGCGGCTTCGGTGCGCGTTTCCATCGCGGCCATACGGCTTCGGGCATAAAAGAAATACGTGATGCCCAGCGAAAACACTAACACACCGGTCATGCTCAGCAACATCGGCCGCGGGTTGTCAATACGCGTGGACGGTGCGTGCTGCACGCCGGTCAGCAGATCGCCGAGCATGTGCCCGGCGGCGTAACCCACTATGCCCGACACCACAATCCAGGGAATCATCAAGCCCCAGCCAGGCCAGTCGCGCTGCGCGTCGAAGTTATCGGGGGAACGCTTGCGAATGCGGTAGGCGAGGCCATAGCGGCCCACCTCGATCAATCCCTGGATGAACAGCGCGCTGCACAGCGAGTAGATCAGGTTGCTCACGAACGAATCGCGATACATCGCGTAAAAGAACACGGTGCTCGCCGCGGATACCGGGATAAAGATCCGCAGTTCGCGCCATAGCAGGTTCAGGATGAGTTGAGCGTGGCGCATGCAGTGGTCAATTGTGCAGTGGTGGTATGCGGTGATTCAGGCGCGGCTTGAGCCATCCGGTTGTTCAACTGTCCGCGTCCGCGCGCGCAGTTCGGCAGTCGTAGCGCCTTCACCGTGTGGCGTCCAGCCGGGAGGCTTGAACAAGTATCCGAGGATCGCGGACACACTGCGCGCGCCGGCCAGGTCACGGAGCAGATCGACCCATTGCGCGGATTCTACGCGTAGCGGGTTGTAGCTGGTGATCGGATGCACGAGGCCGTAGCGGCAAGGCAGATCGTCGCGCACTTTGACATAGGTGCCAAAGAGCCGGTCGAAGATGATCAGCACACCGCCGTAATTCGCATCCAGATACTCGATGTTCGCAGCATGATGCACACGGTGCGACGACGGCGTGTTGAGAATCCCTTCGAGCCAGCCAAGCCGGGGAATCCAGGTCGCATGAAGCCAGAACTGATACAGGAGATTCAGCGACAGGACGGCGTAGACAATACCCGGGTCGAACCCGAGCCAGACTAGCGGCACGAAGAACAACATGGTGCCGGTGAGCTTGCCGAACACGCCGATGCGAAACGCGGCCGAGAGATTCAGCTCGTTCGGCGAGTGATGCACCGCGTGATTGGCCCAGAACCAGCGCATCTCGTGCGCGGCCCGGTGATACCAGTAGTAGCAGAACTCCTGCCCCACGAATAACACGAGCAACGCGATCCATCCGGAAGGCTGAAGAGTCATCAGGCGATAGTGATGCGCAAGCAGGACAAATGGCGTGGCGATGGAGAGCGGCAATCCAATACCGATCGCGATGCGCGCAATCATGTCGGCCACCGACACGCCCAAAGCCTTCCAGTCGTAGCGCTGACGACGCGACAGAACGGCTGCCTCGATCAGCGCAAACGCCACCACCGCGGGCGGCGCAATGAACAGCATGAATTTGTCGAGCGAAAGCATGGTCGCAGGTTCGTGGGTTATGCGAAGAGGCTGGTTTGCTGCATACATCGGGGCAAGGCCGCTCAATAAGCCATGCTCGACGGCTCGGCCTGCCGGGCGACGCGCCACATCGCGAGGCCGCGTGCGAGGAAGATGCCGCTGAAGGCGCCGTACGCCAAACTCACTGCTACCGCGAACAGCCTGTCGACGCTCAGATCGGGATGCATCGCCAACATGACGTTCGCGCCGAATTTGATGATGAACAGGCCAAGGATCAGCACAAGCGGAACCCAGCTTCCGGGCACGAGCAAACGCTGCTCGGCGGCAAGCCAGCGGGCCTTGCTGCCTATGCCGGCAGCGTGAGATATCGAAAGCGCCGCGAGCATCGCCGCTGCCCACGCGACCAGCGCGATGGACTGCGCGGCGAAGACTGACACCACGCCATAAAAGGATAGCGCGGCCATCGCGAGGGGAATTACCGTCGCATTGCGCAGCGTCTTTTGCTGTGGCTTCGTTTGCGAGACGCCGAGGGAAATCAAGGCGGCGAGCAGCCACCAGACCCAATGCGGTGTGTGCTGAAAAATTTCGATGAGCATGATGATCGTCCTTATCCGTAGGGAGGAGATTTCGATGATGCTCATGGTCGGCGTTCGCCTCGCACGTCGCTAGCGATTTGCGACGGGATGACATATTGCGCCGCGAAACGCGCCGGATGTGGCGCGAGTGGCGCGAGTGGCGGCAGCCAAAAAAAGACCGACAAATGACAACGGGCCGCCCTGAAATGACGGCCCGTCCCGTTTGTCAGCGTTCGCGGTGAAGTCGGAATAACGTCGCAGAACGGTGATCGCCGCGGAAAGCACGTAAGGGAATTGTTGGGTGTTCTTGCGCATGCCGGCCTGTTATTTAGAGATTTTTTCTGTCTGCGCGGTAGATAACTGAAAAAGTCACTCAAATTTAATTAACTGGTACGTACGCCAGAGAACGGAACCCACCCTCAAAGCACCCTATCTTTCCTCAGCCGCGAAGCTGTCCGCGCGCCTGCATTCCAGCACGTCCCCGAGCATTTCCTTTGCATGCTGCAGTGCAGCATGCGCCCGGTTGTCCTCATGACGCACCTTGCGTCGAGGATCGCGTGCGCCTGGGAGCCGGAACAGAGCGAGCAGACATGTCTGCCCAGACATCAATCAACCAATCGATCCCAGGAGCACACCGACATGCGTAACACCTTCCTTGACTGTACGCGTGGCCTGGGGATATGGCTCGTCGTCTTCGGGCACGTCGAGCGCGGCTTGTCCGATGCGCATCTGTTGCCGGCGAACTATCCGTTCGCGCAGATCGATTTCACGCTCTACACGTTTCACATGCCGCTGTTTTTCCTGCTGGCCGGACTCTACGTCTGGCCGGCCCTCGAGAAAGGCCGCGGCTCGTTCATCGGCTCGAAGTTCATGTCGATCGTCGTGCCGTATTTCGTATGGTCGATCATTCAAGGCGGCGTGCAGATCGCGATGGCGCATTCGACGAATCACTCGCTCGCATTGTCCGACTGGCCGAAACTCTTCTATGCGCCGATCGGTCAGTTCTGGTTCCTCTATGCGCTGATGATCTGGCAATTGGTCGCGTTTGCCTGCGGCCGGCGCGGTCCGGCGCTCATGGTGATCGCGGTCCTGGCGCTCGCATTCAGCACGGCGGTGCCCGACTCCATTTTCTCGACCACCATGAAAATGGGCGTTTTCTTTGCAGCGGGCGCGGCGATCGGACCGCGACTCGATCGACACATCGCGTCGATCGCACACTGGAAATCATTCGTTATCTGTTGCGTTGCATTCGGCCTGGCGGTCCGCGCGATCTGGAACGTGGCGCCCGTCTATTCGTGGCAAGCGCTGCCGGCCGCGATCTTCGGCATGGGAATAATCATGATCGTCTGCTACTGGGCGAACCGGACGCCGGCAAAAGCGCCGCTCGCGCTATGCGGGCAACGTTCGATGGACATCTATGTCATGCACATCATGGCGGCGGCGGGGATTCGCATCGTGTTGACGAAAGCCGGTGTCGAGAATGCTTATGCGTTGCTGCTGATCGGAACGGCGGTCGGCGTTGTGCTGCCGCTCGGCGTTTCGCAAGCGCTACAGAGAACCCGTGGTGTGATTCGCGGCGCATTTCGCGCTCCGCGAACGGGTGCGCAAAGTTGAACACGTGGGGCGGCGCAGGGGCCTGATTGGTCGCGTCGGTCAGATACCGGGTCGACACGATGAAGTTGCGGGCCGCCGGGTTGGCCTCGTCGAACTTGGGATCACGTGTCGTGCTTGGCGGCACTGCGACTGCGTTGTTGGCACTGCGGTCGATACTGGCAGACATCACGCCCGGCATGGCATGTATCTGACAAGGCAATAGCCAACGGTTGCCTGGTTGTGCTCCTGGCTGACGGTGGCGCGGACGCAAGGTGCTTACTTCATCCGTTGCCACACAACTTTCGATGCCCCATATCCAAAGCTTCCGGGTGTGATGTAGGTCAGCCGGTCGCCATCAAGGGTGAATGGGCGCCGTTGAACATCGCCGTCCCAGTTCGGAAAGGTGCTGTTCTGAATGTGGAAAACGATCACTCGTCCGGCCGGATCGACGGTATAAGTACCGAAATGCGCGAAGTTACCCTGGACGATGCGTTGGTTCTCTTCGGCGGTACCCGATAACCGGTTATCCAATGCGAACTTCGGCAAATCCGCACGAACTCCGACCAGAACGTAGCGGCCGTCGCTACCGAAGATGAGTTGGCCGTGCGGATGTGGACCGAGCGCCTCGACTTCGCTGCCGCTTGTCGTAACGGTCAACGAGACCAAAGACCACGAACCCACCACGTCAGGCGCCGCCTGGGCAAATGTTTTGGGGGCGCCGATACATAGTGCAAAGGCCACCAGCGTTGCGACAGGCAGGGTTTGGAGCATGGACTTCATGGCGTTCTCCAACAACGTGAGGGCAGATGGTGCCAAGGCAAAACACCTCTGCGCACCTTCCCCGATTCACTCGAATTCGCCAGGGAGAAACTGATTCCCTAACGGATCGCCTTCCTTGCTTTGTTTCCCCACTACCCTGTAAGGTGCGCCGCAGGCTAATACCCGTCAATGAAGCCAGGCAACCCCGTGCGGGCCACCGCGCTAGCGGAGTCAATTAGTGTCCATTTTTGCGAGGGTTGGCGTCTGCCACGATCGCCGGAGACCATGATTGCATCTTCCCAACCCGAGAGCCGAGGGCAGGAGGTTCGCCAAGCGATCATCATCTCCGCATAGGTATGCGGTTGTGCCGCTATCCATGCCAGGAATTCCAGCAGATTGGCGGTATGGGAACCATTTCCCTCTATCGTCGGCGTGCGATACATGGTTCGCCCTCGATCACCAGACGACATGCTTATAGGATAGCTTTCTCGGGCACGACTTCCAATTTACATGGATACCGAACCTGTATCTCTTCGGTATGTGCGAGAACCGGACGATCGACGAGGGTGAGGGGGAATGCCGCTTCAGGGTTGACCAGTGGCGATCGTCATCCGTCTCTGGCCGGCCACTAAGAGCCAGTCGCGAATGTGCGAGCGACGACCGCAGCTTCGACGTTATCGGTCATTCGATTGATGGGAAATCTGGACCGTGCGCTGTGCTCATGACAGGTAGTTGCTACCTCAATTGTCGGCGTGCTCACGCGCGTTGCGGCGAATAGCCTGAGGTGGTTCACCGAAAGCTCGCAGAAACGCACGGCGCATTCTGTCTGAATCAGCAAAACCCGTTTCTCGCGCAACGACGTCAATCGGCAGCCTGCCCTGCTCGACCATGAGACGCGCTGCTTCCAACCGCAAGTTCTCGACAGCTTTTGCAGGTGATTGCCCGGTCTCCTCACGGAACGCCCGGCTGAATTGCCGCACACTCAGATTGGCGGCTTCAGCGAGTCTGTCGACCGTCAGTGGGGTGTGCAAATTGCTTTTCGCGTAGACCAGCGCGGTTTGTATCCGGTCAGTTTTTGCATCGAGGTCAAGCAGTGTGGAGTGCTGTAACTGTCCGCCGGCACGTCGATGGAACATGACCATTCGCTTGGCGACAATTCGCGCTACCTTTGCACCAAGATCTCTTTCCACCATCGAAACCGCAAGATCGGTCCCCGCAGTCATGCCCGCGGATGTCCATACTGGGCCATCCACGATAAATATCCGATCTTCTTCGACTTTGACTTTCGGATACGTCGTTTGCAGTTCGCGCGCGTGTGCCCAGTGAGTCGTGGCACGCCGATCGTCCAGAACGCCGGCTTGAGCCAAAAAGAACGCGCCCGTGCACATTGAGGCAACGCGCCGGGTGTTTTTCACCGCGTCTCTCAAATATTCAATCAGTGCGGCGCTCGCCAGGTGCGCGCCAGTGATGACGCCGCCGATGATCACCGTATCGAACCCGCCTTCAGAGAAACTGTCCGTCATGACGGAGTATCCGAGAGAACTTTGAACCGGCCCACCGCTTTCAGATATCAGACGTATCTCGTAGTACGGCTCCTTGGTCAGTCGGTTTGCGAGCTCAAACACGGTCAGTCCACCGAAAACCATGACCTGGAAGCCTGGAACGACGATGTAGCCAATGCGCAGCATGATAGGTCCCGGAAAATAGCAGGACATAACGTTACGTCCTCCACGCTGGCGCCTGGCGCGAGCCGTCGCCTGCTGAACTGTGATTCTAACCAGCGATCCTGATGCCGATAAGAGTGGCCGCGCCAGCATGGCCGGAATTGTCGGAAATACGTCTCTCCCGCCTCGTTGAGGGCTTCTACCATTGGCGGATTCCCGAGTCTCACATCGGACCAATCGAGAAACCCCTATGGAAAACAACCTCTCTGGAACAGCGTCTATTCCCGCACCCTCTATCTCGCGCCGCGCGTTCCTCGCGAGCGGGACCGCCTTTGGTGCAAGCCTGCTGCTGGATCGCGGGGCGCAGGCGCAAAGTCCTGGAACCGGCGGCGTACCGGGTATCAAGGAGTACGACGTCAATACCAATGGCATCACCCTGCACGTAACCGAACAGGGAGATGGGCCAGCCGTACTCTTCTGCCACGGGTTTCCGGACACTTCCTACACGTGGCGCCGGCAGATGAAAGCCGTGGCGTCTGCCGGATATCGGGCAATTGCTCCCGATATGCGCGGCTGCGGCCGCAGTTCGGCTCCGGCGGACCCAACCTTGTACACGCCACTGCAAACGGTCGGCGACCTGGTGGGCCTGCTCGATGCGTTGAAGATTCCAAGCGCTGTCCTCGTGGGTCATGACTGGGGTGCAACGCATGTGTGGCAAGCAGCGTTGATGCGTCCCGACCGATTCAAGGCCGTGTTCTGTCTGAGCGTGCCGTTCGTTCCTCGAGGGGATGTCAGCGTCTTCGAGAAGATGCGCAAGTCCGGCCACCAGGATGACTTCTACATGTTCGAACAGAGCCGGCCGGACGCCGATCAGATCTGGGCCGACGCCACGGTGACAATTCCGGGAATCCTGTACTGGGCATCGGGCTCCGCTCCCGCAGACAAGCGGTGGAGTCCGATGGATCCGGCACGCAGCCTTCACCGTGCGGCCCCCGGACCGTTACCGTCATGGGCGGAGCCTGATTACGTCGCTCATAACGTGGCGGAATTTCAGCGTACCGGCTTTCACGGTGCCCTGAACTACTATCGGGCCGCTGAACCGTACTTCTACCTGTCCGCTCCGTGGAAAGGCGCCAGGATTACGCAGCCTTCGTTTTTCATCTGGGGGAAGGCGGATGGTTTGAAAGAGCTCTATCCGCTGACCGTGGACCAGATGCGCTCGGGCGTTCCCAGTCTCATTGGCGGTCTCGAACTCGACAATGTGGGCCACTGGGTACAACACGAAGCCCCTGATGTGGTCAATGAGCAACTCGTGAAGTTCCTGCAAACCGTAACCCCCACCTGACTCGCTATGGGATTGATACGCGGAAAGGGCACCTATCCGGCGTCACCGCCCCCACGCCCACGCACCCTGCAGCAGCCGCGCCGGCAAGAGACATCCAACTGAGAAACGGATTTAACGATGGTGACAGGCAAAAGCCCCGTGTACAGGTTGAACAATGGAATTGAGATGCCCGCATTCGGACTTGGGGTGTTTCGCAGCGAGCCTGAGAAAACCGTAGCTGCGGTCAGATCGGCAGTCGCAAATGGATACCGGCTGATCGACACCGCTGCGGCCTATGTGAACGAGCAGCAGGTTGGGGAAGGTATCCGCTCGTCTGGCGTCCCTCGGGAGGACGTCTTCGTGACGACCAAGGTGTGGATCACCGACTATGGCTACGACCAGACCCTTCGTGCTTTCGACCGAAGTCTTCTGAAGCTGGGATTCGATGTCCTGGACCTGTATCTGATTCATTGGCCGGTCCCTTCGGCCTTTGAGGCAACTATCGATGCCTACAAAGCCGCGCTGAAGCTCCTTGAGGAAGGGCGCGTTCGCGCGATTGGCGTGTGCAACTTCAGCTCCAACCATCTCCGCAGTCTGATTGAGAAAACGGGTCATATTCCCGCGGTGAATCAGGTAGAACTGCATCCCTTCTTCATTCAGCGTGAACTTCGCGAAGCTAATGAGAAGCACGGAATCATCACCCAGGCGTGGTCTCCGATTGGCGGCATCAAACGCGACGGTGAAAAGGCGAAGACCTCGCAGGAGATGCATGACCCTCTCTCCCATCCAACAGTGGTGCTGCTCGCCAGGAAATACGGAAAGACCCCGGCGCAGATTATCCTGCGCTGGCAGATCCAGTTGGGCACGTCTCCCATCCCGAAGTCCGTGCGTCCGGAACGGATTGCCGAGAACATCGATATCTTCGACTTCGGACTTGCGTCGGGGGAAGTTCAGGCAATCAGCGAGCTCGACACCGGCGAACGTGGCGGACCAGACCCGGAGCAGGTGAGTCCGCAAACCTTTCCTATAATCAATCGTGACTAAACCAGACCTACCTATGTCAGCTATGTCACGCCGCACTCTGCTCGCCAATGGAACCGCGTTTGGTGCAAGCCTGTTGATGAGTAAGGCAGCTTTTGGGGCTGGGTCTGGCGCTGCCGGCGGCACGGTAGTCGTCGGTGCCAGTTCAGATAACGTCCCTAACCTGACCGTGCGTACCTTCAGCTCGCCGCGTCACACAACGCGCTACCTGGAGGCTGGCCCGGCCGATGGGCCGTTGATGATCTTCCTCCATGGCTGGCCCGAGATCGGCCTTATGTGGCGCGCGCAGATCGAGGCGTTCGCATCCGAAGGCTGGCGCTGCGTTGCACCGGATATGCGTGGCTATGGCGGCTCATCGGTGCCGGCCGCTTCCGAGGCCTATGCCTTGAACGAGATCGTCCACGACATGGTCGAACTGCACGACCATTTGGGGGCGCGCCCGGCAATCTGGGTTGGCCACGACTGGGGAAGCCCCGTGGCCGGAGCACTCGCTGCGCACCACGGGGCGCGCAGTCGCGGCGTGGTGCTGATCTCAGTCCCTTACTTTCCGGAGGGCTTCGCACTGCCCAATCTCGTGCCGCTGATCGACCGTCAGTTGTACCCTGCGGATCAATATCCGGATGGGCAGTGGGATTACTTCCGCTTTTACCTGACGCACTTCAGCCAGACGGTTAGCGATTTCGAGGCGGACACCCCGGCAACGCTCGCGTCGCTCTATCGGCGCGGCAATCCTGCCTCTGTCCGCCAGGTCTCTCCGTCCGCCTTGATCACAAAAAACGGTGGGCGTTATGGCTCGGCGCATCGCGCCCCGGCGACGCCGCCTGATCCAGCGCTCTGGACGCCCACCGACTTTAACGCGCTGGTCGATGCGTTCGATGTCAGTGGTTTCCGTTCAGTCAATGCCTGGTACCTGAACGACACCGCCAACATTGCCTACGCGCGCACAGCGCTCGACGGCGGCCAACTACGCCAGCCCGTTTTGTTCGTCAACGGTGATTGGGACGCAATCTGCGACATCAACCGCAGTCGCCTCGGAGAACCCATGCGCACCGCCTGCGTCGACCTTTCCGTAACGAACCTGCCCGCTGGCCACTGGCTTCCGCTTGAGCGCAAGGCTGAGCTTGTCCAAGCGATTCGTTCGTGGCTTAAGACGAGCGGGTTGTAGCGGGTGGACCGGCCGGGTGAACGTTTCCCGGTCGAAGTGAACCAGTTCGTCGATTGGCTGAGGCAAAGCTTCCTCGCATGAGGTTAATCAAGCACCCCGACATGCCACAGATCCAACAGCCCTTTCCCTACAGCGTGGAGTGTTCGAAATGTCTGATCAGAAAATTTTTGTTGCCGGAGCGACAGGCGATACCGGTGGAGCAGCTACCGAAGCACTTCTAGCGGCTGGTGAAAAGGTACGCACACTGGTGCGGAAGGAGGACCAACGTTCGGAACGACTGAAGTCGCGCGGAGTCGAGGTTTTGGTCGGTGACCTTTCCAGTCTGGACGACGTGGCACGAGCTCTCGAGGGCATTTTTTCGGCGTACTTTGTCTATCCAATCGAAGCAGGGGGAATACAGGCGAGCGTCTATTTTGCTCAGGCGGCCCGGGAGGCTGGAATCAGCGGGATCGTGAACATGTCGCAAATTTCCGCTCGCAGGAACGCAACGAGTCACGCCGCACGTGACCACTGGATCTCGGAGCGGGTATTTGACTGGTCGGGAATCCCGGTCACCCACATTCGCCCGACGTTCTTCGCACAATGGTTAACTTATCCCGGCCAGGTTGCAAACGTCAAAAAGGACGGAACGTTGAGGCTGCCCTTTGGTAACGGGCGTCATGCACCGATTGCAGCCGAAGACCAGGGGCGCGTCATCGCTGCGATTCTTCGTGATCCAGCTCCGCACGCTGGCAAGGTCTACCCGCTATACGGCCCCATCGAGATGAACCACCATCAGATCGCTGATGAAATGAGCAAGGTTCTGGGCCGGGAAGTGAAGTACCAGCCGATTGACCTCGATATGTTCGAAAAGCGGTTGAATACCGATTCGAAATTTAGCGATGCATTTTCACAGCATCTCCTGTCTGTCGCTGTCGACTATCAAAATGGAGTTTTCGCCGGTACCAATACGCTGGTCGAGGAACTAACGGGCACCCCGCCCATGACCGTCGAGACGTTCATCCGTAAGCACGTGGCGGTCTTCGCAGACTGACGGTCTAGTCCTGCCCTCGACCAGAAGCTGCTCGCGATTGTCTGGACTTGCGTAGGACGCCTCGTGAGCAGGTATCCCGATCATCAGAGAATGCATGAAGTAGTTGGCACTGACCGCAAAGTGCGAACCCTTCCGGCTCCAATACGCGCGATATATGACGTAGTTGATTCTTAATCGGATTCGAAACTTTGACCCGAGAGAGCGGGTTGTGCATACGGCCGCTACCGAATGCAAAGGAGTCGTTCCTGTGGCGGCGCCGACTGGCGGTAACGGGTCGAACTGAGACGATCAAAGTCACTTTGGCCGGCCGCTCTATGTCGGCGATAGGTCAGGAGATGGAA
>NZ_JNFG01000199.1 GCF_000729995.1 Caballeronia sordidicola
CGAAGCGGCACAAGAAAAACGGCCCAGGGTGGCCGCGAGCCGCATAGAAAATCTCTTGCCTGAGTCTGAGCACGGTCAGGCGACGCAGCGCCTTTGACCGGTGTTGAGGGCAACCTGCTCTTATCCAGGTGACTGTTGCTTTTTCGCGCGTTGCGCGACAAGCGACGGGAATTTCCGTCAAACGCTATCTGATCGTTGGGCCGGCGGCGGTGGCCTGTACCGTCGGACTCGGCTTGATCTTTGCGGCGGACGCTTTGCGGCGGACGCCGACGGAACAAGCATCAATGCGAGACGAGAATCCACGCAGATGCAAGCGCTCGCAAGCACAGCGGCGACGGTTGCCGTTCAGCCGACGTTGCTTGGGCGTCGTCGAGCGAGAGGGCCAGTGCAATCGCCGTGTGGCGTCCCGACGAGCACGTGGCGCTTCTGCCGCAACTGTCGAGTGCAACACTAACGCGCTGCGGCAGCCAGCCGTCGGACTAACGGCGTCACCGCATTGCATCAACTCCAAGTCGTCTATGGCAAGCCGATCTGAATTACCGAATTTGGTGCGCGGCCCGACCTCAGCGAAAATCACTCGACCGACTATCTGACTGGCGAACAAGCGCTCGCTGGTTGTGTTGCGAACGCCAAAAGGGGATATGTGATCGGTCACATATCCCCTTTTCGTAATCGACGTTCACAACCCTGAAGTTACCGGGCCGCTTACCATTCTAAGCATTCGATACCCTGCTCGACGCGCGCAACTGGGCCGCAGAACCGCGTAAATCCCAGGTATCGGCGACAGGGACCTTCAAAACTCCCGGCGTCGCCGCTAGCGTAATCGACCTCTCATCGTGATACACGTCTCGCCGAGCGTGAACGCAATGGCGCCCACTCGGGTTGCTGCACCGCTCGGCGCATTTGATACAAACGGCTGTAAGCGATCGCAACAAAGGTCCACGGCGCCAGATACGAGAACTCAGGAACAGAGATCATCGTCATCACCCAAATAGCGACGCAGCATTGGCGCAACGCTATGCCCTGAGGTTCCCAGTCGAGCTTGAACGCGGGATACAACATGATGACCGTGAAGATCAGAGTCCCGACTACGCCCGTGTTGACGAGCAATGTTGAGAATAGGTCGGTTGACCGGATGTAACCGAAACCCACCCCGAAAAGTTGGTTGGCGAGGGAACCGTCCTGCCACATTTCGAAAGAGGACCAGAATAGGCCAGAGCGTTCGACGCCCGACTCGCCGCGGCCATCCAGTTTGTCCAGAATCACCACCTGGTAGAAATCCGCAATAGCGTGGCGCGCGACGTAACTCACTACCAGCAACGCCACGAACCCAAGCACCAGACGCAACGGCTTGATTTCAAGCTTTCTCATACGAATAGCGAGGTAGCAAAGATAACCGATAAGCGCGGATGTCGACGTTGTCAGGATAAGCGATGCCCCGATGATCCACAGCGGCCACCGGCTTTTCGTCCTGCTGCTGAAATAGATCCAGAAAGGTAACATCGTCAAGGAATACATCGACGGCTCGCCAGTCAGGCTCTTCAGCCTCGCCATGGTGTAACCGCCAATGTCCGTTATCTGGAATGCGCTGCCGCCCACTGTACCGTCGGGCCTGACCATGCCGAACGTGTCGCCGAAAGTGCGGTTGGAGACGAAATCACCTGATTGGCCGGTCACGGCGAAATACGCGACCTCATACATGCCATACAGTGCATAGAACGTACCCGCGGCAAGTAGCCATCGATCCCAGCTTGGCTTGTAGAAGACGTAGATGTACGCGCCATAGAGCACAACAGCGGCCAGGTAAATCGACTGGGTAAACATGCTGATGCGCATGACGAAGGTGCCGGTATCGGTGCCATCGACCAGCTCGACCTTTGCCAGATCCGGCTCCGTTGCCACCGTGACATCCGCCAGTTGCGCGAGCAAGAACAGCATTATCCAAACCAGAATGGCAGCGAACAGGAAGCTGGAGTAGCGGCCCCGTCCGGCTCCGCCATATAGCAAGACCAGCGGCAGGGAGAGGAAGCACAGCAAATACCCCGGCGTCGTTCCCTGGATCGAGGGTACAACGAGGACCGACGTAACGGGCATGACAAGAGCCCACAGAAAGTAATATTTGTCGACAAGCGAAGATCTGTTATTCATGGTCGCGGAGTCGGTGCGTACAGCAGGCCTGGGGCCGAGATTAAGAGTAGCGAAGCATGATGAGCGCGTCTGCGATGAAACTTTGCTCCAGCCGGCTGAGCTAATGGCTTAGCCCCAATGGTCCGATCTTCGACGCACGGAGTATGTGCGCCCGAGTACGATGCACATTGATTCGGCGAGGAGCGACTGGGAAGCGGAAACCCTATTTGCGTCTGCGTCGATGTAAGCAAGTTACAGCAAGCCGGATTCGGGGATGAAGAAGAGCTTGGTGGCATCTGACTGCAGGCGGGTGTTGCTGATTGCCATTTCGTTTTTCCGCCGCCAGACGACTTTTGTCGCCGACGTCGCCTGCCGCCCGTTGAACTCACGTAAACATACGATGAAATCGTCGTCTGGTAGGTGCGCTGGCGCACCGTTCAAAGCGATCAGCCTAGACAACGATACAAATGTTCCGATCGGACAGACGCTGCGATGATCGCGCCGTGCGTCAGCTGTCGGGAAAGCTTGGGTGCTGGCGCTTGATCGGCCACTGGATAACTTGGGTTTGTAATGCGCCTGGCTATACGACTGAGCCAGGAGGCGCCGGGACCTCAGGTTCGCCATGCGGCACTTGCGCAATCGCGAAGGGACGATAGTAGGTGGGAAGCGGTTGGGAGAATGCGAACGCGAGCCTGACCGGTGCGTCCGCTAAACGGGCCGACGGCCAAAAGCTGCCTTTATTGCACAGGATGAATCGACGCGGCGCAGGGGTTTCGACGCCACGGGGGCGAAGTCCGGCCAACAAACGTTTGATTACGAGGTAAATGCAATGTGGCCAAGACACGACAAAACTGGGCTTAGCAGCAGAACCCATCGCGATCTTGAGCCGATGTCGTGCGAGCGCAACCCGCGGCACATCATTGAGTGCGTCTTACATTAACGACGTCGTTTGAACTGTAGGGTTATCAGTTCATTAGTACCGGGCCTGATGAGTGTCGTAGCAAGGCCTGTCCCGCGTCCCGGTAAGGGTCGCGGGCAGCCTCAATACGAATCAAGCTTGATGCATCTCCTCAATGGATTTTTTGCGCGCCGACTTCGGTAAGCAGGATCGCTAGGTAGCAGCTCGACTTGAGCTGCGCGAGCACGTTGTAGCAACCTGATCCGCCGCAAGCATCTTCGATGTCGCCATCAACCGAATACCAATTCCATTGAGTAATGTCGGGCGTGATCCTGCACGCCCTAGCCTGGACCTGGGATTGCCGTTGCGCTGTCAGACGTCAACTTCCGTCATCGAGCGCATCGGCGTTTTCCATTTGCGGTTAGGTCAGGGACTTGCTTATTGCCCACCCGTCGCAGCGATCACCGACTTCATCGCAGCCGCCCGTCCAGCGTTCTGCACACCTTGCGAGGAGTACAGGCCCATGTAGAAGCCGTTCAAGTTCTGGAAGTTGTACAGCTCGTACCAGTTGAATCCGACGATTCCATATTTCGCGGCGTTGGCTGCATAGAACGAGGTCTCAGTTGAGACGTACGAGTCGATCGCTGACTCGCTTTCGCTTATCTGAACCCCGATTTCCGTCATCATGATCGGCTTGGCATAAGCGGTCTTCAGGTACTGGAGCACGTTGGTGTTGGTGTTGCCCGCGTTCTCGATATCGCCGTCATCCTGATACCAGTGGAAATTCGTCAGGTCCCATCGAGCGGTCGGGTGCCCACTTGAGCCATCGGGGGCAGTGCCGTTCCACAGGCCGTCCAGAATGCCGTAATGCAGCCAGCCAACGGAAGGACTCGCAATCAACGTCTTCTTGGTTGTATCGACGCTACGGAAGCCGTCGATGAAGCCGCGCACCGCACCACGGAAAGCAGGCCATGCGCTGTTGCTCGAAGCCATGTCTGTGATGTTCTGCCCGTTGTTGGCCGGTCCGTTGGGGAAATACTGCACCTCTGGCTCGTTCATCAATTCGATGACCGGTATTTTGCCGGCGAACTGCTGAGCGTTCGTCACGCCATAGGCGTAGTAGGTGCTATACGCCGTTGCTTCGGACGTAGATGCATTAGGGTATTGGTTGAAGACCGGCTGAATCACAACCGGCGCAAACTGAGGAATCAGGTTCGCAAGCGTCGTCATCTGCGCCATGCTGCCGGCGTCCTGGCGGATCGATTGGATACCCAGCGCCTGCATGTCCTTGACCTGCTGCGGGATGTTCGACGTGTACGGGCCGCCGTCGTTGTAGTGACCGTTGACACCGTAGAACTGAACCGTCGTGGTCGGCGTGACTACGGGCGGCGTAGTCACAGGCGGGGTTGTGACGGGCGGCACTTTCACAGGCGGCGTCGTCACTACGGGCGGTATGACGACTGGCGGTGTCACTACCGGAGGCGTCACCGCGATGCGCGGGTCGGACGCTGCCACCCAGTTATGGTTCTGCCACTTCCACCATGCGTTATAAGCGTTCTCTTGATAGATCACTCCGGAGTACCAGAGCAGCAGGGTGACATCGCTCGAAACAGTTTGGACGCCCGCGCGATAGATCACGCCATTCTTCACCGTCCAAACCGCACCCGATGCATCGTTGATCGACGTAGCAGGGGGAATGGCCGTACCGCTGATCGACGCCGGATGTTTTTGAGCGTCAACCACAGAGGCGTCAACGGAGGCAGCGTCACTGGCGGTGGGATTACTGCCACCACCACCACATGCGGCCAATGTGAGGCCAAGCGCGGCTGCGATGGCAAATTTATTGGGTACTGCTGCGAAGGAAAATTTATTGCGCATTAACATGGCGAGTTTCTCCATCGTCAAGGGATCTCGACGAAATCGTTAAAAAAAGGGCATGCGAATCAAAAACTTCGCGCCGGACCGCAACGAGCGTGTCCGTCGGTCAGCAAGAACTTCGGTAAAGCAGCTCTCAGATCCAAATAAATTCGGGGTACTAACTTATAGTGAAACAACTGACCTGGTTGCGAGGTCGTAACCTTTGCCGGCTTGTGTTACATGCTCAAGTTGTCGCGAACAACTCCGATATCGAAAAGCCCGTGGACTTACAGCCGGGGCTACGAACGGATAACGGCATCACGACCGAGCGCACAATAACTTGCCAGCGGATCTCGATTGCCGATGCACGCGGCGTGCGGACACTTGCAGAGTTTCATTGTCGCTAAGCAGTGCAAACCTTTCAAAGTGATTCACCGCCGATGACAGATCTTCGACGCCCACCGCAAAACAACCCCACGCGCCGCTTATCGCGATGCAAAAACAGCTTGCGTTGAAACAGTCGAAGGCATGGACGGAAAGCCCACGGTCGGTTTGCAAAGCCGAACAGCATTGCAGTCACCGTAAAACAGCAAATTGAGTAGGTTAATCGTAAGTTATCCTATTTAATATGAAGAATAAACGTTAGCAACTAAAACGCGCAAAGGAGATCCACGCCGCCATGCTGGGCGCACTCAACTCTTAACTACTTGCTGTTCGGTGAATCAGAACTGCTGACGAGAGCGATACGATCAAGAGCGTTGCTGCAAATACCTCAATCACTTCAAGACTGAATGTTACATGAATGAAACGTTTTTATGCAGTAACACATACGTAACATCATGTAACGGTTTGAATTATCCGGTATAAATGACATTCATCTGTAGATATAGCCCCGATAAACGCCGTTTGGACGCAATTTTGAGGGGTAAACGGAGACGTATGGTGTAGTTCAGACAGATATACCAATTATAATTCTCATTTTTGAATCAATTATTACTTTCGTAGATTATCCGGGAGATATCGCTTTACTTTTTAATTTGGCTTGCTTAGGACAACGTCGAAAAGATCTGAAAGTTATGATGATTCAACAGCTTTTAATTAAACGTGGAAGGGCTTCCCATGACGGCCGGATATCCGTTTGTCCGCCAGCTTTCAGAGCCGCATTGAGATGATCTGCAAAGAGCACCGCCTCTCATGAATATGCAAGATATTTAGTTAGTCATGCTTAATGGCGTGAAGATTTTCGGGGTGCGGGAATGGGTGCGAACAAGGGGTTGCGGAACGCCCGGAATCAATACGGAATTGGCGTATTGTCCGGGAGTTGGGAGTCGCCGATGACCACACGGAGTTCTTGCGTAGCCGCCTGGCTGCGATGATCGATTTGCGTTACCCGGCAGCCGCACTGGCTGACCGGATGTCGCTGAAGTCGAATGAAAGCGCCGTTGAACGAACTTCGAGGGGCGTGCTTGCGAGGGCCGTGTTATCGAGGAGGTCGATCTGTTGCGCGACGCGCCTAAGCTCGCGAGTGCGGGCATCAGCGCTGCCGGGCCGATCGGGCCTGCCCATCCGGCTGATGGTCGGGATGATGTGCCTGAAGCACGCGTAGAACGAAAGTGACGACTCGGTTTGCGAGCGCTGGACACAAGATGTGTCCCACACGGACTTCCTTTGGGCGTACTTCCAGTCCTTCTGCGGCGAGGACCACTTCCAGCCGCACCTCAAGGTTCGCACAACGCGCCGGACTGGGGGCAGTGAAGTTCGCGTATGAATGGCTAATTGCTGCGTTGACTTCAGTGCCATGAAGCGTGGAGCGAGCGACTGATTGCTGATTGCCCGCTGCGGGCACGCCTCAAGGCATAGGGTTCGCTCGGATAAAATTCTTTACCGCGTCATACCGGGGTTTTTTGGTCACACCGTTCGACGAAAACAAGCCGTAGTTGCCGTCGCCACCGTAAGCATAATCGTCGTAAAGTTCGTAAATCACGACCCCTTGAATATTATATTTGTCCGCGTTCTCAACATAGCCGGCTAGCGCGTTAGGACCGACCAGATAGGCGGCCGCTTCTTCTTCGTTCAAATCAGGCCGGGCGCCGAATTCCGTGATCCAGATCGGCTTGCGATAAACATCGCGCAGATGTTGCAGTACATCAATGTCCTTCCCGATCGTGAAGTGCTTCGTCACAGACGTAATGTCATGCATATTTGAATACCAGTGCCAAGCGGTGATGTCCCATTGCGGAATTGGATGACCTCCGCTTCCATCGGGCTGAGTGCCCGCAAACAGCATGTCTGAGAATCCGTAATGCAGCCAGCCGAGAGCACATAGGACGATCTTGGCGGCCGGGTCCACCCGCTTTATGCCGTCGATCATACCGAGGATAGAGCCGCGCGCTTTCACGAACCTGGCATTGTCATAGTTAGAAGGTTCGTCTCCCGACGCGCCGTGGAGGATCGCACCGTTCTCGAACTCGTTGCCCACCTCGTAGTACTGGACCAGGCCGGCCAGCGGCTTCGCGACATCCTCGCCAAGCCGTAGGCCCTCCTTATACGCGGCATCTTCGTCCACGTTCTTCTGGACGTCCGGCGTAAGTACGGCGAGCACATTGATGCAATACGGCTTCGCAAAGCGCGCGAACTTCGCCAGGTCTTCGGCGCCGACCTTGCTGTAAACGTCCTGTGCGTACATCGTCGCGCCGAGGTCGTTTAGCTGCGATACTTGACGCGCATAGCTTTTGATGGGATCGCCACCCGTCCCATAGGCGCCCAAGCCTTGCTGCAGATGGCCGTTGACACCATAGAAAATCCCGGCGGTGCGACTACCGCATTGTATCTGCGGGGGGGAGGGTGGTGCCGGCGGGATATCCGCGAGATGTTGGGCCACCAGGACCGGTCGCGGCGTCGTAACGGCGGGCGCCGGCATGACGCTCGGGCGGTCCGCCTGGAGGTGGACAGCTATGTCGTGATCCGAGCCGTCATCGTCGCCTGCAAATATAAGCACACCGAGACACGCTGCTGCCGCCGCTGCAGTCGCGGCCATCAAGTATCGTTTCAACATATGCGCTGCCACCTGAGGTTGATAGGCCTTCGTGCAAGCCTGGAAAGTCTTGCAGATGATGTCCGGTGCCAGCGAATTGAAAATCACCAGCGTCACGATGGTGATGACCGCGAGCGCGGTACCCCACGCAGTGCGGGTATGGCGCGACAGCACCAGCGGACGCTCCGCGGAGCCCCAGGCCATCGCGACCGCACGCGCCCATTGCAGCACCGCGAGCATGATCGTCGCGGCTGCGAATACCACCCGCCAGACCAGCGCAACCGTGCTCCAGCCGAGCGCGATGACGAAAAAACAGCGTTAAACGCCCGCTCACTGTCTTTCCCTCGTTTTACATCCCCCGCTACAGCAGTCCTTGCGTGCAAGGCGCGTCAATGCATCACCATCGCCCTTTGCTCGTCGATGCGCATAATCTCTACGAGCCGTCTTCCGTAATGATCGGGCGAGAACTCACGGACGTCATACGCCCGAGCGGGGGTCGACAGATGCAGTGCGAGTTCGCCTAGCGCTTCGCGAAGCGCCTGCGGATCGCTGTGAAACTTGATCTTGTTGCCAACCTGATCGCCAAATGTCGACAAGCTGCCGATATCGTTGACGAGGACCGGCAAACCGAGCAACGCCGCCTCGATGATTGCAAGTGGCGCATTTTCCGGCCAGACCGATGGCAGCACGACCGCATCGGCGGTACGATGCAGCTCTTCGAAAAGTTTTGCCTGCGGCAGCCGTCCAAAGAACACCACTTTCCCGCTTTCAATCAGCGGCGCGAACCGCTCTTCGATCATGACCCGTGCCGGTCCGTCGCCGTAAATGGTAAGACGATTGATCTGCGCGAAGTCGATGGATTGCGCCAGCTCGATGAATTGCGCCAGCCCTTTCTCTGCCGCCACGCGTCCAACAAACGCCAGGTTGATGAGTTCGTTCGTGCATACCTTCGGCGGCAAGGACGTCAAATTAACCGATGCCGGGTTAAACAGGAGGTCAAAGTCACCGATCAGGCGGCTCTTCACCAACGCCTCCTGCATGAAGAGACTCGGGCAGAGGAATGCGTCGAAGATACGCTCTGGTTTTACCAGCGCGCGCATTGCGTGCCAGTGCACCTTCTTGAGCACATCGTGGGCGAGACCTTTGGGGCTTGATCGCGACCAGAGAGCGCGCGGCGTGCGCAACGCGTCGAGCGGAAGAGTTCCTACGTCGCCTTGCTTTGTATAACTGAGCAGATTGGGGTTGTAATAAACAAGGTGGAAATCGTGGCAGGTCATGTACGCCGTGTAGCCGAGTTCGCGCTTATATCGCGCGATCACGGCGAGCACCGATGCCGACAGCACGCTGTGATAGTTATGAACCAGCACGCGATGCGGCTTGAAATCGACTATCACCTTCGCAAGCGCGCGCGCGGCCGCAAAGTTCCACCAGCTCACCCGGCCCTCCACCGGCTTACAGAATGTCGTCTGGTCGAAGCATGCGACTTCAACGCCTTCCACTGCGCGCAAAAACTCAGCCGACTGGCGGTACACTTCTTCGGCGCCGCCTTTTTCGGCGAAGTCGTTGATCACCAATATGCGGCATCGTTGCATGCTCGAATCTCCAATGTTGCAGTTCACTGCTGTTGCGTGATACACGTCACGACGCCGCTCATCGGCTGTTGTCGTTCAGCGCGAACGCCGGGTTAATTAACGGAAGCGCCGGATTCGGGGATGAAGAAGGCCTCTGAAAGAATAGCTTGGAGGCGTCTGACAGCAGGCCGTCGTTGCTGGTTGCCATTTCGTTTTTTCGCCACTAAACGGCTTTTGTTGCCGATGTCGCCTTATGCCGTGAACTCACGTAAACATACGACGAGATCGTCGTTTGGAAGGTGCGCTTCCGCACCGTTCAAAGAGATCAGCAGATGTTTCAATTGCGATCGCCATCAACAGCGATTATTGAGGCAAAGATATCGATGTTCCTATCGGAACAGGGGCCTGCGATGATCGAACGCTTTCCGGCCTATCTGGGCGAACAGGGTGGCACGTCTGGGCAAATCGGCTCGGTGAGCATCGACATGTCGCCGCCTTTCATCAAGTGCGTCGATGAACATCTGCCTGATGAACGAATGAGCTTCGACAAGTACCACGTCTATTCACGCGTTCGAAGACGCCATTTGCCATTGCCAGAAACTTCCGGCAATGGCGGCCGCGGCGGGTCGTCTGCCGAAGCCCGCTGGTAAGTCCGGCGAGCATCGGACGACTTGTTTTGGGAGTTCTTGAGTTACGACGCAAGGGGACGTCGTCTAAGAAAGGGCACTTTCTGAAAATACAACGTCGCGCCCATGGCTACCGCGATGTACGTCTCGACCGTGAGCACAGTTGCCGCTGCGCCTTGCTCGCCATAGAGCCTCGCAAGCAAAGCCAGCAATCCGAAATTCAGAAAAGCGGAAACAATCAACACGCGGCTGAACTGCGACCTCATCCCAAGCGGAAGCATGGTCTGAACCCCAAATATGTCGGAAAACCCCGACATGAACGGTATGAACGCCATCCATCGCAGGACGTTCACCGTCGGCGCAAACTGCGCACCATAAAGTATTTTGACCGCGAACGGCGCGCCCAAGAAAATCGTCAGCGACACAATCGCAAGGAGGACTCCCTGATACGCCAGCATCTTGCGTAAGAAATCGAATGCGTCCTCGCGGGCGTGATGCATCAGGTAGCTGATACGCGGATACGCAGCGCTTCTTAGCGGAGTCATCATGGCGAGCGCGGCCCGTATCAGTTTGTCACCGGCCGCGAAATACCCCGCTGTGACGTCGCCCGATATCAGCGCGAGCAGCACGACGTTGCTGGACGTATAAATATCGAAGACGGCCGTGGCCATGAAGATGCCCCAGCCATTCCTCAACGCCTTCACAATGTCGCGCATAGGCACGGCAACGAAATCCATCTCGCGGCGCAGATACAAGTAGCTGACGATCGTGATCCCTGACAGCAGCGGCACGAGCATGTTGACGCCCATCGCCCAGTAGATGTCCTCGCGAGTGTGCACCAGCAGGAACATGGCCGGCACGCTCAGCGCGCGCCCGGTGAACACGATGATGCTGATCACGCGGAGGTCTTCGATCCCCTGGAAATACCAGGTAGGAATCAACATGGCGCCAATGGCCGAGCCAAAGCCGAGGATCAACAAGGCGCGATCCTGCTCGAGCCGCTCGAAAGTGAACGTCAGCGCCACTAGCACGACAAATCCAACCGCCGTAATGATGGCTTGCGACAGGATGGTTTCCCAAAAGATGCGTGAACGCTGTGCCCGGTTGTCACGGTTGATGGATATCTGCGGCGTTGCGGTCAGACTAAAGCCGTAATTGGTCAGTACGATGAAGTAATTGATGAAGGCCATAGCAAACGCGAGGCGCCCATAACCGCTTGGCATGAGCACCCGCGTAAGCAGCGGCAAGGTAAGCAGCGGCGCCGCATAGGTCGAAACTTGCAGCATCATCAACACCGCAAAATTCTTTCGAAAAGAAGCCATCGACTGCGCATCCTGACTTGAATAGTGCCTAAGCATGGCGCCGCGTTGCGACGCCCAGCCGAGCGAAAAGAAAAATGGAAACGGCGCGAGGTGAGGTGCCACGGTTGCGTCGGGGAGCCGCTGCCGCGACTGCCGTCACAACGCTTGCATCGACCTGTCAACTGTCGCGTCGCCTATGAGATTCACGCGGGGAGCTCGTGGCAATGGTGCGGAACCGGCACAAGTGTCGAATCCGCCGCTCGTCTTGGCTTAGCACCGCCGCGCGTCCGTTTTCTTCGTACAAATGCTTGGGTTCTACCCTCGAATTGTGAGCCTGATTGTAGGCGCCCGTTGTTGGCGGGCTCGGTGCGCTGCACAACATTGTATGGACGAAACGAAATTTGCAAGGTCAGAGCATTGTCCTGCTTGCAGCAGGGTCCGCATGTGTGCCATCGAACAGTGCCCTCCGGGGCGCTGCGGTTTAATCGATACGGTAAGCAATGTTTGTGCTCGCAGTTTGCATCCGCTTCAAGCGCTATGTGCGATGTGGCGAACGCGCCGGACGGATTCACCGCGCGCGAAAGTGAGAAATCGTGAAAGTAGCAATTGTCCATGACTGGCTGGTGACCGCCGGAAGCGCCGGAAGCGCCGGAAGGGTTCCCGAAAGGGTTCCCGAACAGGTCCTACGGTCCATGCTGGAATGTTTTCCACAAGCAGACATCTTTACCATCGTTGATTTTCTGGAAGATCGCTCGTTCCTCAAAAACCGGCAGGCGTACACCTCGTTCATCCAGAAGCTCCCGTTCGCGCGCGCGCGATACATGAACTATCTGGCGCTGATGCCTCTTGCGATAGAACAATTCGATCTATTGGCCTACGATCTCGTCCTCTCGAGTTCGCGTGCGTTCGCCAAGGGAGTACTGGTCGGCCCGGACCAGTTGCATGTCAGCTACGTGCATTCGTCCCTCCGCCATGCCCGGGAGTTTCAGCACCCGAACTTGAAGAAATCCAGGTTCGCGTCAGGCCTGAAATCGGTCTTTGTGCGCATGCTGCTGCACTATATGCGTGCGTGGGACGCGCGTTCGGCCAATGGCGTCGATCATCTGATTGCTAATTCGCGTTACAGTTCGCGGCGGATTCAGCAGGCTTACCAACGAGACTCGACGGTGATCTATCCCCCGGTCGACGTTAGCGGGTTATCGGTCGGCATACATAAGCAGGACTTCTACGTAACGGCGTCGAACATGGTCCCGCACAAGCGTATCGATCTGATCGTAAAGGCGTTCTCACGGACACCGGAGCGACGCCTTGTCGTGATCGGCGACGGCTCTGATATGGCCAGCATCAAGGCTGCTGCGGGGCCTAATGTAGAGATCTTGGGGTACCAACCGTTCGATGTGCTGCACGATCACTTGCAGCGCGCTCGTGCGTTTGTGTTTGCGGCCGAGGAGGATTTCGACATTTCAATCGTCGAAGCCCAGGCGTGCGGCACACCGGTCATCGCGTTCGGCAAGGGTGGCGCGCTGGAGTCGATCATCGGCTTGCCGGACGAGCGGCCGACAGGTGTATTTTTCAGGGAACAAACGATCGAGTCCCTGATCTGCGCCGTTGACACGTTCGAGCAGCATTCGGACCGCTTCAATTCGACATTTTGCCGCGAAAACGCCGAGCGCTTCTCTGCTGGGAATTTTAAGGCGGCGCTCTGCACGTTCGTGGAAGTTCGGTTGGCGAGCTTCCGCTCGGAAGCTGCGCTTTCGAGCACCCAGCCACCGTCGGTTCGTGCAAGGCTACAGTGGCGGCGGCCGTCGTGAGAAGGAACCGTTTGGCCTCAATGACCACCGTAGTACTGCAGTCGAAGATACAAGGTGCGTGTCGACAGCAAACCCGGGTCGTCGATCCGCGCCCTCGCGGGTGTGTCGGGAACGATGAGCGCGACTGTGTCGTCAAGCAATAGAACCGTTTCTTTTGGGGCAGCGCGCAAGCCAAGCAAAAATCGAAATATAAAAAGTCAGGCACTGTGGTTCGATGCGTATGGACTTTACCCGGCGAAAGAGTTGTCGCCGGGAGCCCTCCTGCGGTGTATCTGGTTTCGTCCGACAGTGATTGAATCGCGGTCGTGCTGGCGTGGCAAAGCGTTTGCGCCGTTTAATGCTCGGCATGTATGCTTCCGTCAATGAAAAACAGGTGTGTTAAAGCAGGCGGCCAAGGCAAATCCACGCGAAAGCAGCCACCCTGCATGGCGTCCGCAACCTCGAGGTCCACACGGATGAGTCCATACGAAGTGTCATGGCTATCGGCTCGGGCGTTCGCATCCCAGGCGACGCGCCAGGAGCGCCGCGGATGGTGCTAGACGAAGTCTCAGCGCTGACGAATGCGGGTTCGCTGCTCTCCCCGGGCGGCGAGATTGTGGCGTCGTACGATCTGGAGGTGACCAATACGCCCGCTCTCGGATATCGCGCGCTCGGGCTGTCCAATGACATCAACAATGCCGCATTGAGCCCATTCAGTCCTGACTATGCTTCGGTATCGCGGGTACACGTGATTAATGGCATGGGTGTGACACTCGGCGATTCAGTCATTGGCCTTACCGCTCTTACTGCCATCAAGGCGCGATTTCCGCACATTACCTTCACGATTTATCGACCGGTTCACGCGCCTGGCTATGTAAAGCGTCTCTACAAGCTGGCCGCACCGCTATTGGGTTCCGTGATCGATTTACCCGTGAATCTCGACACACTCCCTTACACAGAGTTACGTATCGACTTAGGTAATCATTTATTCTGGCCAAAGTTTGCCACGCTGCCGATGATCGATTTTTTTATCGATGCTATGGGGATAGAGGCTGACGACGTCCCGTCCACAGACAAGCGCAATCACTGGCTGCAGAAATTGGCGCTGCCCCAGCCTGAGGGACCTGAGGGACTAAAGGGCGATTACATATTGCTGTGCCCGGCTGCAAGTACCCCCGTGCGTAGCATCCCGGAGTCTGTGCGTAGCGATCTTGTCGAAGCCCTATGGCAGCGTTTCGGGCTCCCCATAGTGGGTTTTGGGGACATCGATCATATGCTTTACACTGACGTCACCTCGCGAGCGCCCGACACGGCAGATTTTCTCGCATGGATCAAGCACGCCGCTTATCTGGTGACGCCAGACACAGCGGCCGTTCATATAGCTGCCGGCTTTGATATTCCGACAACGGCGTTCTTCACTACCATCGCACCAGATTTGCGGGTGCGGGACTATCCCCGCTGCAAGGCTGTCTTCTTGCCCGTTCCTGAATTGGAAGGCATACAGGCCAGTAACCGGGCATCAGATGTGGAGCGGATCGAACGCGCTTATCGAGCGCTAAAGATAGACGCGGATTTTTATGGATTTACTTAACAACTTCGCTTAATTCTTCAATCGATTAATCGGAACAAATTACCTGTATATGTAAGAATTATTTCTAATAACATTCCCTGAAAATCTACTGTTTTGTCATATTCGGGCAAACCATTAGGGTGGTATGCTTCCTGCAATAATCTTCATACGCAAGGGTTAGAGTGGATTGTGCGCCGCTTTGGAACCTGTTTTGCACCAGCTAGCGGATTTGATGCAGATTACATGCACCATCTTGTCGTTTTCGGCAAACGTTTGCGAACAGCAGGAACTTCTTGATTCATCCGTTTGCGGGCAGAAAAAAACGCCTGCTACGCTTGGTTCGACGATCGCAGCGCAGTTCGGCTGCATGGAGCAACGCAATGTTCTTTGATGAACTCAGTAATGAAGAGTGGGCACTGGTTGTCGGCCTCGTGACCGAAGGTGAAGTCCGTGAACACCGCCGGGGCCGTCCGCGTGCGCACCCGCGGACCATAGTGAATGCCGTGCTGTGGATTCTCACCACCGGCGAAACCTGGTCGAAGCTGCCCAGTCACTATCCGACCGTGCCCACCTGCCGCCGTCGTTTCAACGACTGGCAAATGAACGGCACGCTGCTCGAAATGGTGACGCGGCTCGCATCGCGTGGCCGGTCCTTCGCCATCGTGCCGTCCACGCCGACTGAAGCGCCGCCACGCCAGACCCAGCCCGCCTACGAATGCGATCGGCTGCGCGGCGTGTTCTGGCAGAACCCGGAGTCGTGGGGTGATTCTGACGGAAACGGCGCGAACGCGGTGGACGCGCTGTTCACTACCGTCCCGCGCCGGATCGCTGAAGCGCACGACGTTGCGCGCGCCAATGCGCCCACGCCGTTGTCGCCAAGCCGGGCGGCCATGGCCTCTTCGGCGTTGCGTTCGCTGCAGCACGAACCCTCGGACGCACGGCCCCATTCCGTCGATCCCTTGCCAATGGCCTTCGAGCCCGACTGCGCCCCCGTGCATGACGGCCATGGTTACGCCATCTACGCCATCGCGCGGCCGGTAGCGGGCAGCATGTTCCGCGGCTGGGCCGAAATCGTGAAGGACGGCCGTCGGGTGGAGCGTTCCGGCCTGATCGGTCCGCGCTACGAGGACCCCACGGATGCGGCGGAGTACGCGCTCGAATGGTCCCGCAGATGGATCGCGGCGCAATCTACCCGCATCACCCATTCCGTGCAAAGCGCCGCGGACGCGCCGCATCGTGCAGCGCCCGTCGACAATGCGGCCAGCCACGCGCAGAAAGATCCGAAGCATGAACGTGCTGCAGCGCCGGAACAGGCTGAAGTTCGGCGCTATGCGGACGTGCAAGGTTAACGCTGGATAGTGCACGGGACCACGTCTCTTCGGGTTTGAATGCTGTTGACTCGAAACGCTGTGCGGGGCATGTGTATCACGCCCCGCACAGCGTTTTTTATTGCCGGCCGTACTTGTCGTCGAAACGGACAATATCGTCTTCGCCCAAATAGGTGCCCGATTGCACCTCGATCATTTCAAGCGGCATCTTGCCCGGGTTCTCGAGCCGGTGCTGCACGCCGATCGGGATGTAGGTGGACTCGTTTTCCGCGAGAATAAACGTCTCGGTGCCACGCGTGACAAGCGCGGTACCCCGCACCACGATCCAGTGCTCGGCGCGGTGATGATGCATTTGCAATGACAGCCGCGCGCCCGGTTTCACCACGATCCGCTTGACCTGGAAACGCTCGCCGTTATCGATGGAATCGTAGTGGCCCCACGGCCGATGCACCTTGCGATGATCAGCGGCCTCCTTGCCTTGCTCTGCCTTGATGCGCGCGACGATCGCCTTGACGTCCTGCACGCTCTCCTTGTCCGCAACGAGAATGGCATCCGCCGTTTCCACGATCACCAGGTTATGCGTTCCCACGCACGCGATCAGCCGGCCCTCGGAATGCGCGTATGTGGATGACGCCCCCTGAAACATCACGCGGCCGCGCGCGACGTTTTCTTCGCTGTCCTTAGGCAGGATCTTCCAGATCGCGTCCCACGAGCCCACATCTGACCAGCCCGCGTTCAACGGTACGACGGCACCCGAGCAGACGCTCTGGTCGTTGGCCAGCTGCTCCATCACGGCGTAGTCGATGGAGTCCGACGGCGAGGCAGCGAACGCTTCTTTGTCGAGGCGGAAGAAATCGCCGTCGTGCGTGCCGGCGTCGCAGGCGGCGCGGCAGGCAGCGTGGATGGCAGGCTGGAAGTGCTCGATGGCCTTGAGCCACACCGAAGCGCGCACGATAAAAATACCCGCGTTCCACCAGTATTCGCCGGAGCTGACATACTGGCGCGCGAGTTCGAGATGCGGTTTCTCCACGAACTTCTCGAGTTGCCATGCACCCGAGCTAAGCATCTGCTGGCCAACCTTGATGTACCCGTAGCCGGTTTCTGCATGCGTCGGCACGATACACATGGTGACGATCGCACCGTCCTGCGCGCACTTGGCGCCTGCTCCAATAGCCTTGTGAAACGATTCGGTATCCGTAACAACATGATCTGCGGGCATGACTACGAGGATAGCGTCCTCGCCGTCCGCCATCGCGTGCATGGCAGCGACAGTCAGCGCGGGCGCCGTATTGCGCGCAAGCGGCTCAAGGACGAGACGGGCGCGCTTGCCACCGGCTCGCAATTGGTCGGCAGTCGTAAAGCGATGATCTTCTCCGCACACGATGATTGCGTCGTCAATACGCGCAGTGCCGTAGGTCAGGCCATCCAGACGCCGTGCGGTGGATTGCAGCAGTGACTGGTCACCGATCAAACCAATCAACTGCTTGGGGAAGTGCTCGCGCGACATGGGCCACAGGCGTGTGCCCGCGCCGCCGGCCAGGATGACCGGCTGGATCCTGAGCTTGATTTCAGTGGAGGCAGGCGTGAGTGGAGTGGTGTTAAGTGTCGTGTCGAGAGCGGTCATGACGAGGGGAGCTCCTTGAGCTTGATCGGGTATTACAATTTTTATCACGTACTAAATGGCTGATAAATCAAAAAACAGAAAAATAATCACTCGATATACTCAAGTCGGTAATTTGGTGCTTAAAAAGTAACGAGAATAGATGATTGAATTTTTTTCTTACTTTTCTGGAATTTTTTCTCGAAAATTAATTGCCTAAAATTCGGCGGAATGCCTTTGCCAGCAAGGTGTTTAGCGATCAGTAACAATCTGAAAAAAATTCAACAAAGCATCGCCTGTAGACTGCTGTCGTGGTCTTGATGTGGCCTGATCGTGGGCATGCAGTGGCTTTCAAACTGCTTCGTGACAAAAATAAATACGCGCAAAAACGCGAATTAAACCGCGCATTATTTTGCGGTTGCAGCATGAATTTAATTCCAGCCTCATACGGGTATGTACCAAGGCGCCGGGCGCTCTCGTTTCTCCGCATTTGCTTGCTGTTTGCTCCAGGCGAATGCGTGACGCTGAAGCGGGACCCGAGCAGACCGTGTCTTCCCACCCGAGGTGTCTTACATGTTGAGCGTGCTTTCGAGAATGATCGACATTGCGATGGTAGCGCTGGGTGCGCTGCTGGCCGCGTCGTTGCACGCGGGAAATGCCGTCTGGCTCGACGACATGCAAAGCACGCTGCTCGCGTTTAATTGCGTGCTGGTGATCATGACGTTCCCGTCATTCGGAATATACAAGTCGTGGCGCGGCAAGCCCGTGTATGACCTGCTGTGGCGCGTGACGCTGGCATGGCTGATGGTGGAAGGCGCGGGCGTGCTGCTGACCTTCAGCGTGCATCGTGCAGATTTGTTGTCGCGTTTGTGGCTGCTGTATTGGGGCGTCGCCGCGGCGGCCTTGCTGATGCTCTCGAAGGCTGTTGTGCACGCGACGCTCAAGTTGATCCGCCGCGAGGGTTTTAACCAGAAGGCGGTCGCCATCGTGGGCGCGGCGCCTTATGGGGAGTTCCTGATCGAACAGATGCGCAGCCGTCCCGAAGCGGGTTTCAGCCCGGTCTATGTGTTCGACGAAAGCTTCCCGGAGCTCACCCTTGCCGGCGTGCCGGTAAGTCGTGATCTGGGTGACCTCACGCAGCTGGTGCGTAGACGTGCGATTCGCGAGCTGTGGCTCGCCCTGCCGATCTCGCAGGAGCGGACCATCCACAAGCTCGTCACGGAGTTTCGCGACGACTTCGTGAATATCCGCTTCATACCGGACGTGCGCAGCCTGTCGTTCTTCAACCATGCGGTTGTCGATCTGCTCGGTGTGCCGGCCATCAACCTGGCTGCGTCGCCGATCACGGACCTCAAGGTGCTGCCGAAGCGCGTGTTCGACCGCCTATTCGCAGCAGGCGTGCTGCTGTGCCTCGCGCCGTTGCTGATCGTGCTGGCGGTGGCCGTGAAGATGTCCTCGCCGGGACCGGTGTTCTTCAAGCAGAAGAGGAAAGGTATCGACGGTTACGAGTTCGAGATCTACAAGTTTCGTTCGATGAAGGTGCACAAGGAAACCAGCGGTCATGTCACGCAGGCGAAGAAGGGCGACAAGCGCGTGACACGCGTAGGCGCCTTCCTGCGCAGAACCAGCCTGGACGAGTTGCCGCAGTTCATCAATGTGTTGAGAGGGGAGATGTCGGTGGTCGGTCCACGTCCCCATGCGCTCGAACACGACGACATCTACAAGGACCTCGTGAAGGGGTACATGTACCGGTATCGCATCAAACCCGGTATCACCGGCTGGGCGCAAGTGAATGGCTTTCGCGGTGAGACGGATCGTATCGAAAAGATGATGGGGCGCGTGAAGCTCGATCTGTACTACATGCAGCACTGGACCTTCGGCCTCGACATGAAGATTGTTGCAATGACTTTGTGGAAGGGCTTCGCCGGTGTCAACGCTTACTAAGAATGCTTTGAATAATTTGCCAACCCTGGAGCGCGTGCTATGAAACTCACCATCATTGGAAGCGGCTATGTAGGCCTCGTGACGGGCGCGTGTCTGGCCGACATCGGTAACGACGTGCTGTGCCTCGATCTCGACGAGCGCAAGATTGCGATCCTGAACGGCGGCGGCGTGCCGATCCATGAGCCGGGTCTGCAGGAGGTCATCGCGCGTAATCGCGCTGCCGGACGCCTCAGCTTTTCCACCGATGTCCAGGCCGCCGTTGAACACGGCGAAGTGCTGTTCATTGCGGTAGGCACGCCCTCCGACGAGGATGGTTCCGCCGACCTTCAGTACGTGCTTGCGGCGGCGCGCGATATCGGCCGTTATATGAACAACTTCAAGGTGATTGTCGACAAATCGACAGTGCCTGTCGGCACCGCGCGTCGCGTGAAGGCAGCGATCGATCAGGAACTCGCCACGCGTGGCGTGCAGCATATGTTCTCCGTTGTATCGAACCCGGAGTTCCTGAAGGAAGGCGCGGCGATTGACGACTTCACGCGGCCCGACCGGATTGTTCTGGGCTGCGACGACGACGTACCCGGTGAACGCGCCCGCGAACGCATGAAGAGACTGTATTCGCCGTTCAACCGTAATCACGAACGCACGCTTTACATGGACGTGCGCTCGGCGGAATTCACCAAGTACGCGGCCAACGCCATGCTCGCCACGCGTATCTCGTTCATGAACGAGCTCGCGAATTTCGCGGATCGCGTGGGTGCGGATATTGAGGCGGTGCGTCGCGGTATCGGCTCCGATCCGCGCATTGGCTACGACTTCCTGTATGCGGGTTGCGGCTATGGCGGCTCGTGTTTTCCGAAGGACGTGCGTTCGCTGATCCAGACAGCGGGCGAGTATGACGAGCAGATGGAAATTTTGAAGGCGGTGACGTCGGTGAACGAGGCGCAAAAACAAACCCTCGCCAACAAGATCGTGGCTCGCTTAGGCGATGATCTGCGCGGCAAGAAGTTCGCGCTGTGGGGCCTCGCGTTCAAGCCGAATACCGACGACATGCGCGATGCCCCGAGCCGTGTGCTGATCGCGGCACTGCTGGAACGCGGCGCGTCGATCAGCGCCTACGATCCGGTCGCAACAGACGAAGCACGCCGCGTGATTGCGCTCGATCTGAGCGACACGCCGGCGCTGCTCGCTCGCCTGACCTACGCGAACGATCACACAGAAGCACTCGATAACGCCGACGCATTGATCATCGTGACGGAGTGGAAGGTGTTCAAGAGCCCGGACTTCGACGGCATGAAACGCCGCCTGAAGACCCCGCTGATTTTTGACGGCCGCAATCTCTACGAGCCGGAAACCATGAGCGAGATCGGCGTGGAGTATCACGCGATCGGACGTGGTGTACGGCAATCGGTGAAGGCGCCGGCCACGGCTTGAGCCAACTGGCACGCCCAGCTGTTCAATAAAAACGAAATCGACACACCCACGCGCTGCGAGCGCGGCATCGGTTGAGGGACCCGATGCCGCGACTGCGCCGTTTTAACGGATACAACCCATGTTTCGACGCGTCTTGATTGTCTGCCATGCGAACGTCTGCCGAAGCCCTGCCGCGGAAATGCTGTTCCGCGCGCATGCCGGCAAGCTAGCGGGTCAAGACGCAAGACGCTCGATCGAATTCCGCTCTGCCGGCCTCTTTGCCAAAGAAGGCCGTGACATCGATCCAACGATGTACCGCTTGCTGGCGGAGCGCGATGTCGATCCATCGGGACACTCCGCGCGCCGGCTCGACGAGTCCATGGCGCGCGCAGCCGAGTTGATTCTCGTGCCCGAAAGGCAGCAAATTGCCGCGATTGAACAGATGGCGCCGCACACACGCGGCAAGGTCCATCTGCTCGGCAAGTGGGAAGACTCTGAAGTGGCCGATCCGTACGGCGGCCACGAAGTTGCCTATCGCGAGAGCTTCGGGCTAATTGAACGTCTGGTCCAGGGATGGCTGAATAAAATATGGTGAACCGGTCTCTAGCTTTATCTGTTTCCGTGGTCTTTTCGCTGACGACTTTTTTGTCGGCATGTGGCGCCTTGCCAGGTTACAACCTGGACACGTCGCGCCTGAACGATTCCGACCCCGCGCCGACCGCGACCTATCCCGTGCACCTGATCACGGCGGACGTGATCATGCAGCAGAACCGGCCGGGTCCGGCAGCGGCGCTGCCGCCCACGCGTTTTGCAGATCCTGCGCAATACGTGTATCGCCTGGCGCCGCAGGACGTGGTCGGCATCACGATCTGGGATCACCCGGAGCTGACCACGCAGCAGGGGCAGACCATGTCGGCGGGCGGCAACACCACGCAAACGATCGCCGGCGCGCTCGCGCAGCCGTACACCACTGCGTTGCCCGGACAGGCCGATCCGTTCGGGCAGACGGTCGCGCCTGACGGGTCGATCTACTTCCCGTTCGTCGGCAAGATACACGTTGCGGGCAAAACGGCCGGCGAGATGCGCGATCAGCTCGCAGCGGGTTTGTCGCCGTATCTGAAGAAGCCGCAAGTCGATGTTCGCGTGCTTGCGTATCGCAGCCAGAAGGTTTCAGTGACCGGCGAGGTGAAGACGCCTGGACCGCTCGCGATGAGCGATGTGCCGCTCACGCTGGTCGATGCAATCGCACGCTCGGGCGGCACGAACGCCGACGCCGATCTGCAGCGCGTGCGTCTCACGCGCAACGGCAAACTCTACGTTCTCGACGCCGACGGCGTGCTTGATCGTGGCGAGATTTCGCAGAATGTGATGCTGCAGTCGGGTGACATCGTGAACGTGCCGGATCGTACCGACAGCCGCGTGTTCGTGATGGGCGAAGTCAAGACGCCGCTGCCTGTTTCCATGTTGAAAGGCCGCCTGACGATCGCCGATGCGCTGACGCAAGCCGGCGGCATCCTGGATACCGACGCGAACGCACGGGCAATCTACGTGGTGCGCGGCGCGCGTGACAAGCCGGCAACGCCCGAGATCTACCGGCTCGATCTGACGCAACCGGATTCGCTGCTGCTGTCCGCGCAATTCCAGCTTCACCCGCTCGACGTGGTGTACGTGGGCACGGCCGGCGCCGTCCAGTTCAACCGTATGGTCAACCAGGTTCTGCCGACCTTGCAGACACTCTTCTACCTGAAGGAACTGACGCGATGAACGCTTTTCTGATCGTCGAATGCCTCAAACCAACCGGGGTTGAATCGTGAGCACGCCAGCACATTCCTATCAGGGCAAGACCGAAGAAGAGGACGTCGTCCTCGGGCAGTTGCTGCAGGTGGTCCTCGACGACATCTGGTGGATGATCGGTACCGCGGTGTTCATCATTCTCGCCGCGGCCGCTTACTGCTACGTCGCGAAGCCGGTCTATTCCGCCGACGCGCACGTTCGTGTGGAGCAGTCCGACAACACGTCGCAAGCGCTCACGCAGACGCAGACGGGCGCAACCATCGGCAATTCGTCGGGCGCGCTGCCGACCGACGCCGAGATCGAGATGATCAAGAGCCGGGGTGTGGTCGCACCGGTCATCGAGCAGTGCAAGCTCAACTTCTCGGTGAGCCCGGTGACCATACCGGTGCTTGGCAGCATTGCTGCACGGCTCGCCACGCCGGGAGTACCGGGCAAGCCTTGGCTCGGCATGACGTCGTATGCGTGGGGCGGCGAAGAGGCCATGGTCGATTCAATTGAAGTGGTCCAGGCGCTGGAAGGCGTGAAGATGACCATGACGGCGCTCGGCAACAACCGCTACTCGCTGGCGACGCCTGAAGGTGTGCCGTTGCTCGAAGGCCGTGTGGGTGAGATGGCGAAGGGCAATGGCGTATCCATCAATGTCACGAAACTGGTGGCGCGTCCCGGTACGCGCTTCGAGGTGTTACGGGCCAACGACCTCGATGCCATCGCCGCCTTTCAGTCGGGCATTACGGTCGTCGAGCAAGGCAAGTCGACCGGCGTGATCCAGATCTCGCTCGAGAACGGCGACCCCGCACGTGCTGCTGAAATTGCGAATGCACTAGCTAATTCGTATTTGCTCCAGCACATTGAAAGCAAGCAGGCCGATGCGGAAAAAATGCTCGCGTTCCTGAAGAGCGAACAACCGCGGCTGAAGGGTGACCTCGAGCATGCGGAAGCCGCGCTGACGGAATATCAAAGCAAGTCCGGTTCGATCAACGCTAGCGACGAAGCGAAAGTTTACCTCGAAGGCAGCATCACTTACGAAGCGCAGATTTCCGCGTTGAAGCTTCAGATGGCAACGTTGGACCAGCGCTTCGAAAGCGGCCATCCGGCGCTCATCGTCGCGCAGCAGCAGCTGAGCCAACTGGAGGCTGAACGTGCGCGCTTCAGCGAGCGCTTCAAGAATCTTCCGGCATCCGAAGTAAAAGCGGTGTCGCTGCAACGCGATGCGAAGGTGGCCGAAGACATCTACGTGCTGCTGCTCAATCGCGTGCAGGAACTGTCGGTGCAGAAGGCGGGGACGGGCGGCAACGTGCATATCGTCGATGCCGCGCTGCGCCCGGGTGCACCGGTCAAGCCGAAGAAATTCCTGATCATGTCGGCGGCCGTGATTCTCGGGCTGATCCTCGGGACTGGCCTCGTGTTCCTGCGCCGCGCCATGTTCAATGGCATTGTGGATCCGGACAAGGTCGAGCGCCTGGCAGGGTTGCCGCTGGTCGGCCTCATTCCCATGAGCACGGAGCAGGTGAAGCTTGATGCGGAAGCGAAGCGCACGGAGCGTGATCGAGACCGTGTCTCACCCATTCTCGCGACCATGCGTCCGAACGATGTCTGCGTGGAAATCATGCGCAGCCTGCGCACGTCGCTGCAGTTCACGCTGATGGAAGCGCGCAATCATACGGTGATGCTGACGGGCCCGGCGTCGGGTGTCGGCAAGAGCTTTCTCGCCGTGAACCTCGCTGTGTTGCTTGCGGCGTCGGGCAAGAAGGTGCTGCTGATCGACGGCGATATGCGACGCGGCAAGCTGGAACGTTCGTTTGGTCTGGAGCGTGCGAACGGCCTGGCGGAATTGCTTGCCGGCACGATCGGACTCGAGCAGGCCATCCGCACCACGCGCACGCCGTTCTTGAGTTTCATGCCGGCGGGCAAGCGTCCGGAGAATCCGTCGGAGCTGTTGATGTCGCCGCGCCTGCAGCAATATCTTGATGGCCTGGGGCGTGTGTACGACGTGGTTTTCATCGATACCCCGCCGGTGCTTGCTGTCACGGATGCATCGATTATCGGCAAGCTTTCGGGGACCAACTTCCTCGTGATGCGCTCCGGTGCGCACAACGAAATGGAGATCTCCGATGCCATCCGGCGCTTGCGTTCGGCGGGCATTCCGCTGCATGGCGCAATCATGAACGGCATGCCGGCACGTTCGCGTGGTTATAGCCGCGGACACTATGCAGCGGTTGAAGACTACTTGAATGTTTGAACGCGAGCGGAGCGCTGCATGACATCGACCTCGACCCTTACCATCTCCGTGATGGTGCCGACCTATCGTCGTCCCGCCGACCTGAAGCGTTGCCTCGACGCGCTGCGTGCCCAGGCTCGCCCGGCGGATGAAGTGCTGGTCGTCGCGCGTCCCGAAGACGACGCGACACATCGCGCGCTCGAAACAGAACTGGCCGCGAACAATCCCTTCGAATTGCGCGTCATAGAGACGGGGCTTGGCGGGCAGGTCGCGGCGCTGAACCGCGGGCTTGATGCGGCACGCGGCGACATCATCGCGATCACTGACGACGACGCCGCGCCGCGCGTCGACTGGCTGGCGCGAATTGATCAAGCCTTTAGCAATGATCAAACGCTGGGTGCGCTTGGCGGCCGTGACTGGGTGTTCGAACGCGGGGCACTGCTCGATGGCGAGCGTTCGGAAGTCGGCGTGATCCGGCGTACCGGCAAGATCTGTGGCAACCATCATCTGGGTGTGGGTGCGCCGCGAACGGTCTTGATGTTGAAGGGCGCAAACATGATTTATCGACGCTCGGCAGTGGGCGGATTGCGTTTCGATACCCGTCTGCGCGGCAAGGGCGCGCAACACGGCAACGACCTCTCGTTTAGCCTGAGCGTGCAGCGCACGGGCTGGAAGATGGTCTACGATCCGCGCGTTGCAGTCGACCATTTCCCCGCCGAACGTTTCGACGACAACGGCCGTGATGTCCAAACGCTGGGCGCGCTCTCGGACACCGCGTACAACGTGCATCTGGTGCTGCGAGAGCATCTGGGTCCGCTCGCGCGGCATGTGGCGTGGTACTGGTACGCCGCCATCGGCACCCGCGCGATGCCCGGCTTCGTGCATGTCCTGCTCGCGCTTGCACGCACCCGCGATGCAGCCTGCTGGACGCGTTACCGTGCGATGCGTCGGGGTGCTCGCGACGCCCGCCGCGACGCGCAGCACGAGCCCGCAGCCTATGCGCTTGCCATGCGCGGCCGTACCGACGGCGCCACAGCCGCATGAGCCGCGTAGCGCGGGTCAGGAACCCACAACATCACGGCGACGCGGAGGTTTCCCGTATGCAACCGACCAAGGTCAATGTGCATTTGTTCTATGGCGCGGACCCGCGGTTTTATCGCAAAGGGGAGAACATCGGCTGCCTGTACGGTTATCACCACGCAGAGTCTCCTGAACTCACGCTGACGTATTCGCGCGACAAGCCCGAGAATAAATTCGTGCGGCTCGCACGGCGTGGATTGAAGGAGGTGCTCGGCTTCGACTTCATTCATACGTGGCGCAATCGCGAGGAAATTCTGAACGCCGATGTCGTCTGGACGCATACCGAGGCCGAGCATTTATCGGCGGCATTGCTGCTGCGTTTGAAGGGCCGCGCTCGAGGCAATCCGATGTTGCTCGCGCAAAGCGTGTGGCTCGTCGACAAGTGGGCGGGTTTCGGTGCGCTCAGGAAGTGGGTCTACAAGAAGCTGCTCGCCCGTGCCGATGTCCTCACTACGCACGCGAGCGAGAACGCGCAAATGGCGCGTGGATATTTCAAGCGCGATGTGGAGCAGGTGTTCTACGGTATCAACCCGGTTGACTTTCCATTGCAGGAGCCGACCGCCTGGCAACCGCATACGCCGGTGCGAATCGCGGCAATCGGCAACGATCGCGATCGCGACTGGGAGTCGCTGGTCCAGGCGTTCCGGCAGAATCCGGCGCATGAAGTGCGGATTGCGACGCGTCGACGGGTATCGAAGGCGCTGCATGCCGGCAACGTGAAGATCGCTCCGGCGTTCGGCCTGAAAGCGGCGCGTGAACTGTATGACTGGGCCGACGTTATCGTGGTGCCGCTGCGTCCGAACTCACACGTGTCGGGCATAACCGTCGTGCTCGAAGCGGTGGCGCTGGGCAAGCCCGTGATCGTCTCCGATGTCGGGTCCTTGCGCGATTACTTCGGACCTGAGCATGTGTTCTACGTACCACCGCACGATGTTCCTGCGTTGCAACGCACGCTCGCCACCATAGTCGCCAATCCCGCACTCGCACTCCAACGTGCACAGGCGGCGAGCCGTCACTTCGCTGCACGCGATTACACGACGCGCCAGTTCGCGCTGCAGCATGTCCGCATCACGCAGGAGTTCATGAGGAAGCGGCACATGGACGTACCGGCGCGCGCTTCAGAAACCGCGCTGCATGTCGCGCCTCAACGCCGGGTGAATTGATCCATGAGCACACCGGCAGCTGCGCGTACGCCGAAGTATCTGGCCGATCTGATCGAGAACGGTGGCAAGCCCCTGCGCGCCGGTTTTCTTGGCCTGTTTCGCGACGAGCCCAAACATTGGGTGCCGCAAACCGGCTTCTGGATGTTCACGCTGCTGCTTATCCTTGCGCATCAGGGAACGGCGCTGACGTACGGGTTCCCGGCTATGGCGACGGCTGTCGGCTTATGGCTGTACTTCAAGAGTCCGGCGCGTTACATCGGCTTCGTCTGGTGGCAGTGGTTTCTCGGTCCCGAAGTGCGCAGGCTGGCGGATTTCGCCAAGGGCGGTTTCACGGCCACGAGCCTGATCCAGGTAGCGCCCGTGGTCGTGACCATGATCTGCGGCTTGACGGTGGTTCGGCACTACAAAGTGCTGGCTGAGCGGCGTGGCCTGCCGTTCCTCCTGATCTTCATGGGTCTCGCCTACGCGTACCTGATCGGCGTGATGTCCAACGGCCCGATGGCGGCCACCTATGACCTCGCTGCGTGGCTGTATCCGGTGCTGATCGGCTTTCACATCATGGTCCATGCCCGCGACTATCCGAAGTACCGCCAGGCGATCCTCGACACGTTCATCTGGGGCATGCTGTTCATGGGCGGCTATGGTCTCGTGCAGTTCTTCCTGATGCCCGCCTGGGACGCCATGTGGATGATTGGCTCGCAGATGGCGTCGCAAGGCGACCCGGTCCGGCTCGGCGTGCGGGTGTTCAGCACCATGAATTCATCGGGCCCGTTCGCGCTCGCCATGATGGCCGCGCTCACCTTCACCATGGCCGGCACGCAAAGCGTGCGCTGGGTCGCGGGCGGCCTCGGATTCATCTCGTTCGGCCTGTGCATGGTCCGCTCGACATGGGGCGGCTGGGTCATCGCGATGCTGCTGCAACTACTCAAGGCAAGCAACAAGGTGCGGGTGCGGATCCTGGTCGGCGCAGTGGTGCTGGCGGGACTTTCCGTACCGCTGCTCACCTTCGGGCCGATAGCCGACAAGATGGCCACGCGCTTGCAGTCCATCACCAATCTCAGCGATGACAACAGCTACGCCGCGCGCAACGAGTTCTACGCGTCGTTCGCTAAAACGGCTTTCACCGATGTCTCCGGCGAAGGGTTCGGCGCCACCGGTTCATCGACGAAACTCTCCACCTCCAACGGCGATCTCGGTAAATACGGCAGCTTCGACAGTGGCGTGATGAACGTGCCGTTTGTGCTCGGATGGCCTGGTTCGCTGATGTATCTGGCCGGCCTGGGCTTGCTGCTCGCACGTTCGTTCCGGGCTTCTTTTTCGCTGCGCGACGACAAATACGCGCAGGCTTCCTTAAGCGTTGCGTTTGCGATCGTCGGCATGCTGGTGTTCACGAACACGTTCACGTCTATCGGCGGAATGATCCTTTACATGGGCCTTTGCTCGGTCCTCGCGGCGCGCCATCATCAGCGGCTTGCGCGCCGCCGGGAGCAAGCGCTCTTTGCACACACTCTCCCTGAAAAGGCACTCCGATGAGAATCGCCATCGTCACTCATGTCGTGCGTCACAACGATGGGCAAGGCCGCGTGAACTACGAGATCGCGCGCGCTGCATTGGCGGAAGGCCATCAGGTCACGCTGCTGGCATCGCACGTGGCGCCGGAACTTGCTTCCGAGGCGCGCTTGCGATGGGTCGCGATCAAGGTCGGACGTTTCTGGCCGACCAAGCTTTTCAAGCAGCAGATCTTCGCGTTGAAGACGGGGTTGTGGCTTAAGTCGCACAAGAAGGAATACGACGTCCTGCATGTGAACGGGTTTATATCGTGGGCCAAGGCCGACGTGAATACCGCGCACTTCGTGCATGGCGGCTGGCTGCGCAGTCCGTACTATCCGTTCAAGTTGACCGGCGGCTTGTGGTCCGCCTACCAGGTGTTGTATAGCCGCGTGAATGCGCGGCTTGAACACTGGGCGTATCAGCGTTCAAAGATCATTGCGGCGGTTTCCGAGAAAGTGTCTATCGAGATTCGCGCGAATGGTGTGGCGGGCGAGCGCATCGAGGTGGTTTATAACGGCGTGGATACGAGTGCGTTCAGTGCGGCCCGGGTGAATGGTGCCGACAGAAAATCGTTTGGACTGCGAGACGATGCGTGCCTGTTGCTGTTTGTTGGTGACCTGCGCACGCCGCGCAAGAACCTGGACACGGTGCTGAAGGCGCTGGTGCAACTTCCTGCCCATGTGCAGCTGGTGGTGGCCGGTTATCTCCCGGGCAGTCCTTACCCCGATGAAGCGAAGGCGCTGGGCATTGCCGATCGCGTGCATTTCCTGGGGCTGGTGAAGAACATGCCCACGTTGATGCATTCCGTCGATGCCTTCGTTTTCCCATCGCGTTACGAAGCGATGAGCCTCTCGCTGCTGGAAGCGCTCGCGGCGGGTCTGCCGATCATTACGGCCAAGACGGCGGGTGGGGCGGAGATTATCGGCACGGACTGCGGCATTGTGCTCGACGATCCCGACGACGCCGCCGCGCTCGCGGGTGCGATCACCACGCTTGCCGATGCACCTGAGCTGCGTCGCGAAATGGGTGAAGCGTCGCGGGTGTTGGCGGATCAATTTGGCTGGGCGCGTATGGCGCGGCGGTATTTGGATCTGTATCGCGGTTTTGCGAACCAGGCCGGCGCAGCGGCTTCCGGTGAAGCGCAGGCGGAGGGCGGGGTTGCTAAAGCGGCGGCGCTGACGAACAGCGCGACGATCCGTGCCCGCCATTCGGTGCTGGCTGACATTTCAAACGAATCAAACGCATCGCCAGTATGAGCAAGTTGGCGGTTGTCGTTATTCATCAACAATTTCGATCGGGGTCGTGGATATGAGCACGCAAGCCATCAAGTCGCTGCAAATTGGAATGCACTGGTTCCCGGAGCGCGCGGGCGGTTTGGACCGTATGTATCACACGTTGGTCGGCGCGTTGCCGGGTGCGGGCGTCACGGTACGCGGCGTGGTTGCGGGATCAGCGCGGGTGGCAGCCGACACGGAGGGCGCGATTCACGGCTTTGGTCCGGCGGCGCAGTCGTTGCCGCGCCGCTTGATGGCGGCGCGCCGGGCGTTGCGGGCGTCGTTGAGCCGTGAGCGGCCCGATGTGGTCTCGTCGCACTTTGCGCTCTATACCTTCCCGGGTCTTGATGTCACGCGTGGCATTCCGCAGGTCTCGCATTTCCAGGGGCCGTGGGCGGACGAGAGCCATGTTGAGGGTGCCGATTCCATTGGTCAGCGGACCAAGCGGATGCTTGAGCAGCGGGTGTATGCGCGTTCGTCGCGGTTGATCGTATTGTCGGAGGCGTTTGGGGAGATATTGCGGACGCGTTATGCCATTCCTGCAGAGCGTATTCGGGTGGTGCCGGGATGTGTGGATGTCTCGCAGTTCAATGTTCCGATGAGCCGTTCCGATGCGCGTCGCCGGCTTCAGTTGCCGCAGGACCGGCCGGTGGTGCTTGCGGTGCGGCGACTGGTCAGGCGGATGGGGCTTGAAGATTTGATTGAAGCGATGAAGCGTGTGAAGGCTAAGCAACCGGATGTGTTGCTGTTGATCGCGGGGAAGGGGCGTCTTGCGGAGGAGTTGCAGGCGCGCATTACGGATGCGGGTCTTGACGACAATGTCCGGTTGCTGGGATTTGTGCCTGACCGTCATTTGGCGACGTTGTATCGTGCGGCGGATGTGAGTATTGTGCCGACGGTTGCGCTGGAGGGATTTGGGTTGATTACGGTGGAGTCGCTGGCGTCGGGGACGCCGGTGCTGGTGACGCCGGTGGGTGGTTTGCCGGAGGCGGTTGCACCGTTATCGGCGAATCTTGTTTTGCCGTCGACGGGGGTGGATGCTATTGCCGATGGCTTGATTGGTGCGCTGGATGGTTCGTTGGAATTGCCGACGGAGCAGGAGTGCCGGATCTATGCGCGGGAAAATTTCGATACGCCGGTGATTGCCAAGAGGGTGGCTGCGGTTTATAGCGAAGCGATCGATATAGGGCGGTGAATTTCGTTCGCACTCGGTCGGGGATGGGGGGGGTGGTGCTCAGGTTGGCAGGTTCGTGCGGTAGCGGTCGGGGTCGGTGCCGGGTTGCCAGGTTCTGGGGCTAGCGGTCGGGGTCAGTGCCGGGTTGCCAGGTTCCTGCGTTAGCGGTCTGAGTCAGTGCCGGGTTGCTGCTTTCAGTGTTAGTGGTCTGCGTGATTCGGATTTTCTCTTTATCACTATTAGCCACTGTGCGTGGCGGCACGTCATTTCTTTGTCCAAAGCGACAAAGAAACGAAGCAAAGAAAGCGCTTTCAGAACGAGGGCTCGTAAGTTGACCTAGCGTGCAGTTTCCAAGTTTTTGGCACCCCAAAAGCACGGTGCTCGCAAGAGCGACGGATGTGTGAACCCCTCCTTCTCGCGAATTCTTACACGCACACGCTTCGCCCCGTACGCTCTCGGGCAAGCACTACTTGTCCAGGATGCGGCACGGCCTAACGCGCATTTTTTGCTTCATTTCTTGATGTATTGGTATCGTGATCCGGACAGTTATTTCCGTGGGTCAGGCTTACGGCATCACGTGTATTGCCGCTTCATTTTAGTGAGTTGATTGCGCGGGCTGGACGGTCATTTCGTTGGTGGAAGCCTCGCACATTTCGGCAACCTTGTTTCTTGGTGGGTTGGCTATGTAGTTCGTGGTCCGTACAAATTTGGTGGATGGTTATCCGCGGATAGCGCGGGGTGAACCTTGGGCAGGTTCAATCACTGGTGGCGAAGCGTGTGGGTATCCGTGTTCGGAGAAAGAGGGGTTCAAACATTGGTGGTTCTGGCGAGCACCGTGCTTTTGGGGTGCCAAAAACGTGGAGGCTGCACGCTAGGTCAACTTATGAGCCCTCGTTCTGAAAGCGCTTTCTTTGCTTCGTTTCTTTGTCGCTTTGGACAAAGAAATGACGTGCCGCCACGCACAGTGGCTAATAGTGATAAAGAGAAAATCCGAATCACGCAGACCGCTAAGGCCGAAAGCAGCAACCCGGCACTGAATCCGACCGCTAACGCAGGAACCTAGCAACCCGGCATCACCCCCGACCACTACCCCCAGGAACCGACCACCCCAGCGCAACCCTAACCCCCGAGTGCGAACGAACACCCTCATTGCATAAACTTGAGCCACCGCGCCTTAGCCTGAATACCTGGCTCCGACGCCCACCACTCCTCCGACATCAGCGCCTGCCTACCCGCATTCTCCGGCGAACTTGGCAATTCACTCGCCCGCTTGGCAGTAATCTTACCGGTCTTGAAAGCCGCCGGATTCCCCGGCCCATAGTCGATATAAAGCGGCAAGTTAGCCTGCAATTCCGGTGACACCGCCGCGTTCACGAACTGGATCGCCGCCGGCAGATTCGGCGCATTCTTCAGGATGCACAACTGCGTGTTTTGCAGGATGCCGTCGTTGTAAGTAAAAGCCACATCCGGAGTGTCCTTTTGCACGGCGCTTGCGCGGCCGTTCCAGATCATCTCCATGTCTACCTCGCCGTCATGCAGCAATTGCGCCGACTGGCCGCCCGACGTCCACCAGACCGTAATGTCAGGCTTGATCTGCTGAAGCTTCTTGAAAGCCCGGTCTACATCGAGCGGATAAAGCTTGTCACGCGGCACGCCGTCGGCAAGCAACGCGGCTTCGAGCACCGTCTGCGGATCGTTGCGAAGCGCACGCGTTCCGGGGAACGCCTTCACATTCCAGAAATCCGCCCAGCTTTGCGGAACCTTCTTGAGCGACTTCTTGTTGTAGCCAATCACCGTTGAATAGAACTCGTAAGCAACCGAATAAGGCGTTCGGTATTGCTCCGGCATGGCGGCCGCGTTCGGCAGTTTGGAAAAATCCAGCTTCTCCAGCAGGCCTTCACGGCCGCCGCGCAAACAATTCGACGTTGGGGTATCCACTACGTCCCAGATCGGTTTTCCGGTCGCACCTTGGGCCTTGATCGCCGGCCATGCGTCAGGGATGCTGTCCTGATTGACCGTGATTCCGAGTAGCTTCGCAGCAGGATCCAGAATGGCCTTGGTCTGGGCTTCCTGATAACTGCCGCCTTGCGACACGAAGGTGATCTGTCCCGCGGCAAAAGCGGGACCAGTCGAAGCAAGACCAATTAGCAGCGACAGTGCGACGGGGCGAAGCGACAGGGTTCTCATCGACGGCGGTCCTGATGGTTGAGTGATTCGGCTGCGGAGAATGGAGTGACATTCGGAGTGACATTCGGCGTGACATTCGGAGCCGCATGCGGCTTGCCCGCTGGGACAAGGTTTGCCGCGCGATCAATGTAATGTCTTTATCGTGCCATGCGGTTCATCCGGACCCGCACGCTCAAGCGATCGCTGTTGCAATGCAAGGCAAGGCGCATACGGCTGGCATGGGGAAAATATAGGGGGCCATTTTTGAGGAGGCAATGCCGCAATTGTTTGAGTACCCATAACATGGGGTAATGATCGGCCGGGCACGCATCGCTCCGGTCGGGATTTCCCTAGATCGCGAGCAGCGCTTTTTCAGCGATATTCGTGGCTTTCCCGATTTCTAAATTCGGGCTTCTGCTTTACGATCGAACAATCCAGGACTCCTTGCCCTTCACTATGCTGCGATGAGCGCCGATTCTTTCGACCCCAAGCCTGCCGCCGACCAAATAGACGCTATCTGCATGCGCCTGTTCGATTCGTGGTGCGATACGAGAAACGTCATCTCGTTGACCTTCCTGCTGCGTTGCTGGCCGATGATCAGCATGGATGCGGTTTCGCTCAGGCAACTTTGCAATACCTTGGGCGAGCTTCAGGAATCGCATGGCAACGCGTTGGCTAAGGGGCAGGCGGAACTGCTGGTCGAACTAAAACAACGTATTGACGACTTGCAGGTGCATGGCGCGGACGATCGCGCGATTATTCGCCACAGCCGCGATCGCGCATGGGCCACCTCGAAGTTACTGCGGCTTTGCAGGATCGAACCATAGCGCCTTGCGTCCATACGGTACCCACGAGGGTAAGTAAGGATTCTTGAGTTCGATGACAGTTCGCGTTTCCAGCTTGAGTTCGGCTAGTTGCCTGGCGAAATGACGGTTGAAGAAGGCGTCAAAACTACCGTCGCGTTCCATTTGCTCCAGCCCGTCGTTGATGCGGGCCGCAAGACGTGGATCGGATTTGCTGATGTAGAAGCATTGGGCGAATGCATACCGGATCAACAGATGCTGCTCGATCGCGAGATCGGGATAACGCGCGCGGTAGGCGGCCAGCTCTCCAGGCGCCTCAGTTACGCCGCGAGGAAACATGTCGAAGCGCCCATGCATAAGCATGAGAAACAACGATTCATAGGTATCGGCCGTCCTCACCGGGACATTGTTGTACTCGTATACGCGTACATCACCCCATAACGCACCCTGGCCGACCGAGAGCGTGCGGAATTGATCCAGCGTCTGCACCTGGGCAATTTTCTCCTGACTGCCCTTTGAAATCAGCGCGACACGGTAGCCAAGCAAACCCTTGTCGATAGGAAATGGGATGGGGATCATTCCCTCGTCCAACTCCTTATGACCCACGTCGCTGATCATGACGTTGATCCGCGTGCCCTTGATCGCTTCCAGATGCGAGCGCGCAACGGAGATCTCGTCCGTGTAAGCCTGCTCGACGTAAGGACCGTATTGCGGCGTGGTTCGCTGCAGCACTTCGGTCAGCAACTCGAATGCATACGCATAGCGGACCTTGAATTCCTCCGACTTTAGGGGTTTCACCACATCCTGCGCACACACGGTAGACGTCATCGTGAGCGCGATTAGCCATGCCATGACGGCAATACGCATGGTTGTCTCCCAAGCACTGGACGCCGGCCGGTTGCCGGCGTTCCCGACGGCCTCTGCAGCCGGCCATCCCTTTTGTTTTCTTTGAATTCCTGGTGTTATGCCACCGTTAGACCACCGCCGCCAGAGCGCGCAGAATAGGCAAATCAAGAAACCAAGGCGGTCCTGAGGAAGAACTATGGCGCTCCACACATTCGGCGGACTTTGGGATCTGGTCGGCCGCCACCGCAGCAGTGTCTTGATGCGGCTGCTCGCTACAGTGTTCCTGTTCAGTTGCACGGTCACGCTCACGCTCACAGCGCTTCAACTGTATCGCGATTATCACCGGGGGGTGATGGTCGTCGAAAGCCGGCTGGCGGAGATCGATAGCAGTTATCGGGGTAGTCTGGGCGAAGCGCTCTGGCGCCTCGACCGGCCGCAACTCGAACTCCAGCTCGACGGCATTCTCCATTTGCCGGACATTCGGCTGGCCGAAGTCACCGAGTCGATCGCGAGCGACAGCTCCATGGTGGTCTCCGCCGGAAGCCATTCTCGCGGGCCGGTCATGGTGCGCAGTTTTCCGATCGTGTATCGCATCCAGGGCCACGAGGAATCGATCGGCACGCTGCGCGTCGAGGCAACCCTCGCCAACCTGTACAACGAACTGTTCAGGACAGCACTGGTGATCTTGCTGAGCCAGGGCGCCAATACGTTTCTCGTGTCGCTGTTCACCATCTACATTTTCTCGCGGCTCGTCATGCGCCATCTCGCCACTGTGGCGCGGCGCGTCGAAAGTTACGACTTCCGGCAGGCGCCGCAAGCCTTCACGCTGCATCGCCGCCGGCCACGCCGTCCAGACGAACTCGAACGGGTAGTGGCCGCGTTCGACTCCATGTGCGCGCGCCTTCACCGCGCCTATAACGACGAGCGGGAAGCGGCCGAGGGTCGTGAAGCCCGGCGCACCGCCGAGGCGGCCAATCGAGCGAAATCCGAATTCCTCGCCAACATGAGCCATGAATTGCGCACGCCGCTGAACGGCATCCTGGGGTACGCGCAGGTGCTCGGCCGGGACCGGACGCTCAGTGAGCGCCAGCGCGACGGGCTCGGCGTGATTCAGCGCAGCGGCGAACACCTGCTTGCGCTGATCAACGATATTCTCGATATTGCCAAGATCGAGGCCGGCAAAATGCCGTTCGATATTGTTGCGGTGTCACTCCCCGGGCTACTCGGCGACGTCGAGGAAATCATTCGTGTGAAGGCCGAGCAAAAGCAGCTAGTCTTCGTGTGCGACGCGGCTCGGGACGTGCCTAACGCCGTGCGTGCAGATGAACGGCGGTTGCGCCAGGTACTGCTCAACCTGCTGGCAAACGCAGTGAAGTTCACCGACAGCGGCACCGTGAGCCTGCGCGTGGCGCCCTTGCCGGATGGGCGGATCCGCTTCACGGTGGAAGATACCGGGATGGGCATTGGCGACATGCAACACGAGCTGATCTTCGAACCCTTCGAGCAAACCGGCGCCGAACAACGGCATCGTGGAGGAGCCGGGCTTGGGCTTGGCATCAGCCGGCAACTCATGCGTTCGATGGGAAGCGACATCCTGGTCGAGAGCCGCAAGGGCGAGGGCAGCACCTTCTGGTTCGACCTCGAAGCGGTACCGGTCCCGTCCGTGTCGCAAGAGTCCCATGCCGCGTGGGTGGTCACCGGCTACGCGGGAGCGCGCAGGAGCGTGCTGGTCATCGACGACGTGGCCACCAACCGCGCGGTGGTGGTCGACATGCTGGGGCAGATCGGCTTCGACATGATCGAAGCGGCCAGCGGTCAGGAGGCGCTGGATAAAGCTCAGGTGAAACGCCCATCGCTGATCCTGACAGACATCGTGATGCACGAGATGGACGGACTCGAAACCATGCGCCGCTTACGGCTTCTGCCGGACTTTGCCGCTGTGCCGATCATCGCGATCTCCGCCAGCCCGACGGGCGGCGCCGAAAGGCGCAGCCTCAGCGCCGGCGCCGACGCGTTCGTGGCGAAACCCATCCATCTCGACACGCTGCTGATGAAGATTGCCGCGCTGCTCCCGCTCACCTGGACGTATGCGCCGCTTGGCGAGCCGCTGGCCCAGCCTGCTGCGACGATGCCGTGCCCGGCCGTGCCTTCGCAAGAAATGCAGGACCTGCACCGGCTCGCGCGTCAAGGCAACATGCGCGAGATCGTGTTGTGGGCCGAACGCATCGCCATCCTCGACGAGCGTTATAGCGCGTTCGCTGCTGAGTTGCGCTCGCTGGCAAAGAACTATCGGACCAAGGCGATCGTGCAATTCGTCGAGCGGCATCTTGAAGGGGGGCACGCGTCATGAATGACACAAACGACACGACCATCGATCTGGCACCCGCGACGCTGGAAGCGCCTGCGGTCCTGATCGTGGACGACATGCCCGCTAACCTGAGTGTCGTGGTGGAGAGTCTCGAGGGGCAGGGCTTTCGCGTGCTCGTGGCACTGGATGGTCTGGAAGCGCTGGAACGGGCGGCGTTCTCGCGACCGGATCTCATCCTGCTTGATGTCAAGATGCCCGGCATAGACGGCTACGAAACCTGCCGGCGGCTTAAATCGAACAGTGAAACCAGTGACATTCCAGTGATCTTCATGACGGCGATGTCCGCGACTGCCGACGTGATCGAAGGGCTGGCAGCGGGCGGCGTCGACTATGTGACCAAGCCGATCCGGGTGGACGAGGTCGTGGCGCGTATTGGGACGCATCTGGCATTGCGCACGCTGCAGCAGCAACTCGTTACGAGGAACATGCAGTTGCAGCATGAAATTGCCGCACGCGAAAAGACGCAAAAGGCGTTAAGCGATGCCCGCGATGAACTCGAAGCGCGGGTAGCGCAACGCACCGAGGAACTGGCGCGGGCCAATGTCAGCCTTAACCTGGAGATTGTCGAACGCCGAGGCGTGGAGGCGCGGCTGAAGGAAAGCGAGGCGCGGTTTCGCGCGATCGTGGAGACGAGTCCGGTTCCGCTGTGCATCACGTCCATGCCGGAAGGCGACATCCTCTACATGAACCTGCCGATGCACGAACTCTTTGGGCTCGATACGACGCAACCGGCGCTTGGTAACATTATCGACTTGTATGCTGCGCCCAAGGAGCGCGGCGAGCTGGTGTGCCACCTGCGCGACGAGGGAAGTCTGCGTAACACCGAGCTGAGTTTCAGGCGGCCGAACGGCACCTCGTTCTGGGCCGTGGCGAACGCACGCGTTGCGACCTACGGCGACGTTCCGGCAATTTATGTAGGGCTATACGACATCACGGCGCGCAGGAGGGCCGACGAGAAGCTGCGAGCGAGCGAAGCGAGCCTCGCCAATGCGCAGCGTCTTGCGCGGCTCGGCGACTGGGCATGGGATCGCGATAGCGGGCTCACGCACTGGTCGAACGAGCTCTACCGCATTCTCGGATTGGAACCCTCGATCGTGAAGCCGTGTTATAGCGTGTATCTCGCGCTGGTTCATCCCGACGACCAGGCCACCATCAGGCGCGCGGTACGTGTACTGCTCTCCAAGGGACAACCCTTTGGTATCGACCATCGCATCACGAGTCCGGACGGGACGACACGCATCGTCCGGCTCCAGGCAGAACTCTTGGATATGCGAGAGGGGCAGTCGTGGGGTATTGTCGGCACCGTCCAGGACATCACCGAAAGGAAGCGTACCGAGGAGGAACTGCTGGCGTCGCGCGAACAATTGCGCGAGTTGTCGGCCTATCTGGAGGCAATCCGGGAAGAGGAGCGGCGTCTTATAGCATTGGAGGTTCACGACGAACTGGGCCAGTTGCTTACCGCGCTGAAAATGGATGTTGCGCTGCTCAAGATGCGTGTAGTCGCCGACGCGGAAGCTACCCGGAAGATCGATGACATCCGCGAGCTGGTGGAGAAAACCATGTGGATGGTGCGTAACGTCGCGAGCCATTTGAGACCGGCGGCGCTCAACTTCGGTATTGTGTCGGCCTTGGAGTGGCTTGCCGAGGACTTCAGCCGGCGCAACGGCATGCCTTGTCAACTGGTAGTGCGGGGCGGTGAGCCGACCCTTGCGGACGCCCATGCAACGGCCGTGTTCCGTATTGTCCAGGAGTCGCTCACGAACGTATCGCGGCATGCCGGCGCGTCGCGCGTGGCGGTGACACTTGTCAGTACTGACCTCGCGCTCGATCTTCGGGTGAGCGACGACGGTCAGGGCTTTGACCTGGAGTCGGAGCAAAGCGGCTACTCGTACGGCTTGCTGGGCATGAGTGAACGGGCGCGCCTGATAGGCGGGACACTTCAAGTCGATAGTGCTCCGGGTGCCGGAACCATGGTTTCAATCAATTTGCCGCTGGATAGCGGGCGGGAACGATGATTAGTATTTTTATAGCGGATGACCACGCGATCGTAAGAAGCGGGCTGAAGCAGATCGTAGCCACTACGAGCGATATTACCGTGGTCGGGGAAGCCGGGCACGGGTCTGAAGTCGTCGACAAGCTGCGTGCTTGCCGCGTGGACCTGCTGTTGCTCGATATGACCATGCCGGGCATTAGCGGCGTGGATCTGATCCGGCGCGTGCGGGCGGAACAGCCCGCGTTACCGATCCTGGTGCTGAGCATTCACAACGAGGGACAGGTGGTGTCGCGGGCGTTACGTGCGGGCGCGACGGGCTATGTGACCAAGGACAGCGACCTTGAGGTGCTGCTCGCTGCGATCCGCAAGCTGGCGGCGGGTGGGCGCTTCATTGATCCGAAGCTGGTCGATGCAATCGTTTTCGACTCGCCTTCCAGCGACGGGCCGCCGCATGAGATTCTCTCGGACCGCGAGTTCCAGGTGCTGCAAATGCTGGCCGCCGGTAATAGCATCAATGATATTGCCGACGCATTGTCGCTAAGTGCAAAGACCATCAGCACGCACAAGATGCGGCTCATGCAGAAGCTCGGGCTCAATAACAATTCGGAAGTGATTCGTTATGCCGTTCGGCACGGCCTCGTGACTGAGTAAGGGAATGAAAAACTCGGAACACACACTCCTTACACTCCGGTATCAACCCTGGCCATCTGAATCCACAGGGTTGCCCTGTCAGGAAATCCTTATAGTCATTGCAGGATATTCCTAGTTCAAATTCCGCTTCTGCCGACTGGAAAATAGATTGGAACCAGATAGCATGATGTCATGCAAAGGGGTGCGAGCAGTACGCCGGTAGCGGCAAAATCCTCAGGTCTTTAGCAAGGTCTCGTAAGGGTCGCTAAAGGTCGCAGCGGTTCAAGTGCTGGTCTGTTTGTTTGGTATTTTCATGGCGGGGGGGGGTGGTTGCGATTGTGCTTCGTCACAATCATCCGTCTGCGGCCCGGCTCTCGGTGTTCTTTCATCACGATGGTTCTTGGCAAGTAATCCCGCCGTGCGGGAAGGCTTTGATGGAGCGCGTCCGGGTGGCAGCTTGACGACGCTGGTGAGTTTTACGGAGATTCCATGGACAACAAATCCGGGCTGGAACGACAGGAAGATGTGTATGAGCTTAAAGGCTGGATCAGCGTCTGGTACGACCAGGCGGTCGCCGCGCGGTTCATCGACCCACCTTTCGTTCTTGACGATACGATTGCGGACCGTCTTCAAGGTTACTTCGACGTCGGCCTGACGCCAGACGACGCCGTCCATGCTTTTTTCGGTGTGATGCACTGACGCTCACGCTGCCGCCAACGGTGGTTGCGGCAAGTTTGTAGAACCTTCAGCGGCCCATGTGCCGGGGAGGTTGAGTTGTAAGCTGGCTCTCAGTTCTAGCCCTCCCCTCGGAGCTAGAATTTCAGGCGCCGTGTTCGCACGGCGCCTTTTTTTTGGTTGTTGAGGACGATCGTATTAGCGATCGCCCTGACAGACCATTCTTCACTCGCGGTCTTTAACACGCGACATGGATACACCCCGCCATCACATGATCGTCCGAACGAATGCGTAGTGGACGAGAACAGGACACATGTTATTCGCGCCTCATTTTCAGCCGCGAATCCATGGGCGGGAAAAACACCTTGTTCCAATCAAAACTTGGAAGCCCATGTTGCTCGTGGTGGACAAGCCTAAGACAAATCTATTTGCCGACTATTTATTTTTTTAGCAAACGTTTGTCTCGCAAAAGCCCTCTCCAGTTCGCACCGCCTCCGCCGTAGTACATACAGAGAAAAGCAGAGCAGCGTCCTGCATTCTACAAAGATCAATGTCTGGCCGATTACATGCACCAATGCCTGAGTCGAGCTTGCTTGAGCGTTTCACATTATTGTCATCAAGGGGAATTATCAAATGAACTTCGGATCGCTGACCGTTAAAACCAAGCTTTCATGGAGCTTTGGTCTGTTGATCTTCATGCTTGTCGCCATCTCGATCTTTTCACTCAAGGCGCTTAGCGACGCGAATAGTCAATTCTCCAATTACGTTTCCGGCATAGAAGTACGCGCGCGTCTTGCAGAGACGGTGCGCACGTCAGTAGATCGGCGCGCAATCGCGGCGCGCGATCTTGTCTTGGTGACTAAACCCGCTGACCTCGATGCGGAGAAAACCGAGGTGACCAAAGCCCACGAGGACGTACAAAACGCGTTGCGTCAACTGAGCGAACGGGTCAAGGACACCAGTGCCTCCGACAAGGCACGCAGCCTCGTGGCCGAAATCAGCCGCGTAGAGAGTCTCTATGGTCCGGTTGCGATGAACATCGTCAACGCGGCGCTTACCAACAGGCGCGACGAAGCCATCACTATGATCGATGACCAGTGCCGCCCGCTTCTCGCTCAGTTGATCAAGGCGACCAACGACTATTCCGAGTACACCGCCGAGAGCGCGAAGGCAATGGAGGAGCAGTCAGCGCTTGACTATTCAAACAAGCGCACGCTGCTTATCGCGACCTGCCTGCTCGCTCTCGCCATGGCGATTGGCGCGGCCACGCTGATCATTCGCGGGCTGACCCAGGCCCTGGGCGCCGAACCTGTCGCGCTTGGCGAAGTAACTCAACGGGTGGCAAGCGGGGACCTGAGTCTGGTTCGCGGGGCCGATCTCGCCCCCGCCGGCAGCGTACTCGCGTTGATGGGCGCAATGCAAAGCAGCCTGGTCAAGTTGATCGGCGACGTCAGGATCGCGGCCGACAGTATTTGCACCGGCTCCAGCGAGATTGCATCGGGCAACATCGACTTGTCGGCGCGCACAGAGCAGCAGGCGTCGTCATTGCAGGAAACCGCGGCAAGCATGGAAGAGCTGACCTCGACGGTCAAACAAAACGCAGAAAGCGCGGCACAGGCGAGTTCCCTGGCATCAAATGCATCAGAAGTGGCGGCGAAGGGCAGCAGCGTCGTAGGGCAGGTTGTCGAGACCATGGCCGACATCAGCGAGAGCTCCACGAAGATCGCAGATATCACCGGGATCATCGAAGGGATCGCGTTCCAGACCAATATCCTCGCGCTGAATGCAGCTGTCGAAGCCGCTCGCGCCGGCGAACAGGGCAGGGGATTTGCAGTTGTTGCGAGCGAAGTGCGCAGCCTCGCCCAACGTTCCTCGAGCGCCGCGAAGGAAATCAAGGACCTGATCTCTTCGTCGGTGCAGAAGATCCAGACCGGTTCCGGGCTCGCCAGCGAAGCGGGCCGCACCATGTCGGAAGTCACGAACGCTGTCGCTCGCGTGAACGACATCATGGGAGAGATCGCTGCGGCTTCGGGCGAGCAAAGTCGCGGCATCGAGCAAGTCAACACCGCAATCACGCAAATGGATGAAGTGACGCAGCAAAACGCCGCGCTGGTCGAGCAGGCGACAGCGGCTTCGCAATCGCTCGAGGATCAGGGGCGCAAACTCACCCAGGCAGTGTCTTCGTTCCGGCTGGGCACCGAACATTCAGTGGGATATGCAACGCCGGTCATAAGCGCGAAAGCCCCGCCGAGGACGCAAGTCAAACCGCGTCCGGTGTCTCGGGAGAAGGTCGCGAATGGAGCGCGGGTGTTGCGTGCATCGGCGAAGCCCGCAACCAGCGGCAGCACGTCGAATGCGGAGTGGGAGGCGTTTTAACGCGTCGGGCGGGTAGGTTGTGGCCGTGGTGGCGGGTCTTTCCTCGTGCCGGATTGACCGCCAGCTGGCATGCTGTTGAGAGAATCGCCCAGAGCGCGAAGTTAGCCCGACACGTCAGCCCGACACATAAGGCCCATGCTGCAGCTCCGATTTCTCCAGCGCTGCCAGCACGGCGTCGAACACGAGCCGTATGCGTGCGGGCACCGGTCCTCGCTGCGGTCTATAGACGTAGACCGGCCACGGCTCCGGCGCAATGTCGTCCAGTACGCTTATCACCTTGCCTGCACGCAGCAAGGGCAACGCGAGATAACTCACGATCTGTCCAAACCCCAGCCCCGCAACCACGGCGCGGCACTCGCACTCTCCATCGTCGGTCTGGAACGCAAGGTTTGTCGGCGTCATTTGCTGCCCGTTGGAAAACTGCCAGGGCCACACACGCCCGGTGTTCCGGTCGATGAATCCCGTCGATGGCAGCAGCGCAAGCTCAGCCAGATCCGCGGGACGGCCCACGCGTGCGAGAAGCTTTGGACTGGCAATGACGGAGAAGCCCACATGCGATGCAGGGCGCACCACGAAGCGACTGTCACGCATGAAGCCGATCCGCACGCCAATGTCGATCTGCTCCGCAATGGGGTCGCTGATCGCATCGGATAAACGCAGGTCGAGCGTGATGCGGGGATGCTTCTCGGCAAGACGCACTAGCGCGGGCATGAGAAAACGCTCGCCGATGGACTTGGGTGTGGTCAACCGGACCAGCCCAGCAATCTCGGCATCGATCTCGCTGTCTTTTGGTCTCAAGAGATCATCCATCTGCCGCACGAGCTCGCGCGCCCGCTGAGCAAACGCTTCTCCTGCTTCGGTCGCGCGCACGCGCCGGGTGTTGCGATGGAAGAGGATTTCGCCCACCAGTGCTTCCGCTTCCTGGACGGCTCGGGTGATTGCCTGAGGCGAGGTGCCCAGCCGGGTAGCCGCTTCCTTAAAGCTCTGTGCTTCAACAGCTGCGCAATAGATACGCAACATTTCAAGGCGATTCTGCATGACGGGTTCCCGGTTTTGATTCCATAAAATGGAATTATGAAATCGTATCATTTCCATTGAATGGTCGGCTTGCGATTCTCATACTGTCTTCTGTCGAGGGGGCGTTCGTCCTCTCAGGAACACAGGAGCCTGTCAACAATGAGCAATAACGTCAGCAGTGGAATCGAAGGCAAGGTCGTTGTGATCACCGGCGCGAGCAGCGGGCTTGGTGAAGCCACGGCGCGTCATTTGTCGGCGAAAGGGGCCGCGCTTGTATTGGGTGCACGGCGTCTGGACCGGCTCGAGAGCATTGCCGCCGAGTTGCGCGAAGCGGGCGGCAAGGTCGAGGTAATGGCCGCCGATGTCACCCGCCGCGCAGATGTCCAGGCGCTGGTCGATCAGGCAGTGAGCGCTTACGGACGCGTGGATGTAGTGATCAACAACGCAGGGTTCATGGCGATCGCGCCCATGTCGGAGATGAAGGTCGACGAGTGGGAACGCATGATCGACATCAACATCAAGGGCGTGCTGTACGGAATCGCCGCCGCGTTACCGGTATTCCAGAAGCAGGACAGCGGCCACTTCATCAACATTTCATCGGTAGCGGGCATCAAGGTTTTCAGCCCCGGTGGCACGGTCTATAGCGGCACCAAGTTTGCCGTGCGCGCGATCTCTGAAGGGCTGCGCCACGAAGTCGGCGCTTCGATCCGCACGACGATCATCCTGCCAGGCGCGGTCGACTCCGAGCTTAAGCTCGGCAGCTCGCATGAAGAGAGCGCGAAGGTGGTGGGGCAGTTTTATCAGCAAGCGATCCCCGCGGATTCGGTGGCCCGCGCGATTGCCTACGCGATCGAGCAACCGGGCGATGTCGATATCAACGAGATCGTGCTGCGTCCGACCATGCAGGAGTTCTGATAGGGGTACCGGCAGACCGCTTGTCCGGTCGAGTCTCAAGAATTAAATCTGTCCAGCCGGAACGCCCTGGGGTCCACTCTTGGCGTGTCTCCGGTCACCAGGTCCGCCATCAACGCACCGGCTGCCGGGCCAATGCCAAAACCATGCCCCGAAAATCCAGCGACCAGGAAGAACCCTGGAATCTTGCCGACCTCCGAGATGACCGGCACGGCATCTGGCGTGACATCGATAAACCCGGCCCAGGCTTGCGCAACCGTCGCATTCTTGAACGCTGGGAACGCATGTTTCAACTTGCCTAGCGCGCCATCGACCATCTTCATGGTCGGCGGCGGATCGAGCGTCCGGCAGGCTTCGAACGGTGTGGGGGCGTCGAGGCGAAAGTGGCGCGGTATCTTGAGTTCTTCTACAAAACGCTTGCCTACGCGAAGCTTCAGGTACTTGCGTTCCGCCATCCATGCCGGCAAGAACTGACGGCACAGGCGGATGCTGTCTGGTGTGAGGTCAGCTATCGAGGCGCCGAGTTGCGAGACTGTATAACCTCCGTCAGCACGCTTGCGGCATGTAAAGTCCGACCCATTGATCGCCATGTCCAAGCCAGTCTCTAGTGGCCCTGTCCGCAGCACTGACGCATGTACCTTCAACTGCGGGAAATCAACGGCATTGTTGCCGCAAAAAAGCCGTGACCAAGCACCACCTGCCAGCACTACGGACGCACACTTCACCACACCACGCTCGGTGACAACTGCCGACGTTCTTCCCGCGCTGGTCTCCAGCCCGCGAACCGCGCACTGTTCGAACACTAGCGCACCGGCGTCCGTCGCCAGTCTGGCGATTGCAGCGGTGGCGAGCGTGGGTTCGGCAACGCCATCGCCCGCACTGTACAAAGCACCGATCCACGGCCGGTTCGAGGCGGGAATAAGACGCGCCAGTTCGTCGCGTCCCAGCAGTTTGCCTTCCGTGCCCGTGCCTTTGGCCGAGTCGAGCCAAGTTTGATGACGGGCCATCTCCTTGTCCGTTTCCGCCAGATAGGCGAGGCCGGTGCGCCGATATCCCACGTTGATGCGCGCCTGGATGTCGGCCCACATATCGTTCGCTATAGCCGATAACGGCAACTCTTTCGGATCACGCCCGACCGTGCGAATCCATCCCCAGTTGCGCGACGACTGTTCGCCCGCGACCGTACCCTTTTCGAATACGGCTACACGTACTCCCTTGCGTGCCAGCGCGAGCGCAGTGCTGATACCAATAATGCCGCCTCCGACGATCGCAACATCGATCTCCGCAGGCAATGTCGAACGCATGTCATGTCCTTGAAAATAAGCGGTCGATGATGTCAGTGGGCACGGCTTCGGCTTGCCGATAAGCCCACTAGCGCGACCACGCCGATCACGATCACGTAATAAGCCGGCGACATGATGCTGCCCGTCTGTGCAACAAGGAAGCCGACGACGAGCGGTGTGACGCCACCGAAAAATGTCTGAGATGCAACGTAGGCGATCGACACGCCGGTTGTCCGGCACGACGTTGGAAAGAGCTGCGACAGGAGTGAGCCGACCGGCGCGTAATAGAAGCTGTAGAACACCAGCGACATCGCGCATTGAAACAGGATCAGCGACTGGAACGAGGGCGTATGTGTCAGCACGAAGAACATGGGAAAGATCATGATCAGGCCGGCGATCAACGCAATCCGCATGACCTTGATGGTGCCGAATCGGTCGGCAGCCAGTCCGCCGAAGATCGGAAAGATCGTGCTGACGAGGCCGCTGAAGATGGATGCAATGAATGCGGAATCCTTAGCTATCCCGAGGTTATTGATAGCGAACGTCGGCATGTAGATGTTCAGAAAACTTGCCACATTGCCCGCCGCCACGACGGCCGCGCCGATGAGCAGGAAACGCTTGTGAGAGGCAAAGACTTCGGCAAGCGGCCGATGCGGTTTGTCAGCGACTTCCTCGAACTCGCGCGTCTCGTTGATCTTGCTGCGTATATACAGTCCGACCGGACCGATCAGGCAGCCGAAGATGAACGGCGCGCGCCATCCCCACGAATCGACCTGCTCCTGCGAAAGATAGTGATTGATCAGATAAGCAAACAGCGACGCGGTCAGCACCGCCAGGCCCGAGGTCGAGAACTGCAGGCTGGCGAAGAACGCTTTCGTGCGCGGGTTTTGCTCGGTCAGGTAAGAGTTCGCACATCCGAATTCACCGCCGACCGAGAACCCTTGCAGCAGGCGTCCGAACACGAGCAGGGCGGGCGCCCATGCACCAATCACCCGATACGTCGGAATCACCGCCATCAGGAAGGTGCCGCACAGCATCAGGAATGCAGCGATGGTCAGCGCGGCGCGGCGGCCGCGCTTATCGGCGTAGATGCCCAGCACGACCGCGCCAACGGGCCGTATCACGTACGCACTCGCGAAGGTCAGCAGGCTGTACAACAAGGCCGACTGCGGGTTGCCGGTGCGGAAAAACAGGCGCGAGATGGTGATCGCGAACATGGCGTAGACGAGCAGGTCGAACCACTCGAAAAACGTGCCCACGTTCGCCGCCGCCACGTCACGAATCTTGTGCGTGGATGCCTGCGTGGATGATGGAATGCCGTCCGGGCCGATACTGCCGATCGCCTGTTTCATCTTTGCGTCCTGTGTCGTGAGCACCGGCCGGTCGGGGCGCGGTGTGTCCAGTACAGCTAAGTAGGCGCACAAGACTGGCCGCGCCCAGGCGAAAACCTAAACGTAGAAGTGGTTGCTGTTGATGACGAGAATGGTGGTGGGCGACTCCCAGCCGTTTTCCCATCTGTAGCGATGGCCTGACGGAAAACCATATATGTCCCCGGCTTCCAGCAGCATTTCCTGGTCGTCGACGAACAGGCGCAGCTTGCCGCGCACGACGTAACCAATCTTGTCGCCGGTCTGCAGGACGAAGTTCACGTCGGATACGGCGCCCGCGCCGATCTCCATGAGGAACCCTTCCATGACCGAGCAGCCCGCGGGTGTCACCCGATATTTAGTGACGCCGCCGACGCTCACCGGCTTGCGGTCCGCGAGCCGTACGACAAAGTCTGCGCCTGCACCATCTTGCGCAGAGGGCGCATTGCGCTCGTCGAACAAGGCGGCGCCATCCACGCCCAGCGCATGGCAGATGTTGCGAAGCACGCGAATGGAAGGGGAACTGATACCGCGCTCGATCTGGCTGAGCATGCTGACAGACAGGCCGGCTTGCTCTGCCACGTGCTTCAGACGCAGGTCCTGCGCCTTGCGCATGGCGCGCAAGCGGCCGCCGATGACCACGTCCTGCTCGTGCACAGGGGCGTTCGTCAACGGCAAGGAGTCTTCGGACACGGTATCGCCTTGTAGGGACAGTGGATCAATAATTACACTGTGATGAAGTTTCATCCAGAAAATTATTGTTTTCAAGCAAACAATAAGGATCTGGTGAAATTTTGCGCTAAATTAGCCGGACGACGCGCGACGTGGCCGGCGACGAAAGCTCACGATTCTTCAGGTAATTTCCCCGTGGCCGCCTGCGAGCAACAGCTTCCCGACGAAGCTAACGAGCCATGCTGAAGGACCGCAAGATCAAGCTGGGTTTGTCGATGCGCTACCTTGGCTACCACGTTGCCGCGTGGCGGCATCCTGCTGTGCCCGCCGACGGCGCCGTGCACGTCGAGTACTTCCTGCAGAGCGCGAGGAAGCACAGGCGAAATTGGACGAGCTTCAGGCGCTGATCGATCCGCCAAGCGGGCTTGCGATGCTGCATGGTTATCTCCGCGACCTGTCCGCCTACGATGTCGACGGTCCCGTGCCCGAGGTTGCGGTCATTAGCAATCAGGTGCGCAGCATTGCCGAGAACCTGTTGCATCTGGCGCGTAAAGACAAGCTGAGTATCCGCCAGCTTTATCAGACCCTGGCAGCGGGGAATGGCTGCCGTGTGTTGATCGGTACGCCGGCTGGCGTGGTGGACGACTTGCAGCACTGGTTCGAGAGCGGAGCCGCCGACGGCTTCAATATTTGTCCGGCGACGTTGCCGCAAGGAATTGATGATCTCGCTGAGTTGGTGATTCCTGAAATGCGCCGCCGTGGCCTGTTTCGAACGGAGTATGAGGGCACTACACTGCGCGAGAACCTTGGTTTGAAGCGCGTGGCGTTCGGGGCTTAGCGACCAGACTGATTCGCCCAGCCCCTTGCGTGAATCTTACGCAAGGGGTTACACGAGGAAGAACCACTGGCGCCCCCTCCGGTGCGAACGATCAGAACCGGTGTGTCATCGCCAACCGGGCCATCATCTGATTGCCGGTTGAAGAGATCCCCGATGAACCCGGGATATCGGCATTGTCGAATTGCGTCCCCGTGTTGCCATTCACGTGTTGATATGCGCCTTGAATATAGACCGACGTACGCGTGCTGAGGTCATAGTCAAGCATCAAGGAAAATTGATTGTACTTAGGCATGGAGCGGCCGGTCGTAGCTGAAATGTGAGCGAACGTATAAGTGTAGGCAGCCGCCATCCAGAAATCAGGCTTGAAGAAGTACTGGCCGTTGACTTCGAAGTTGTCGAACTTCCACGAGTTCTGAGTTCCTGCCACCGGCTGCTCCGTGAAGTACGAGTTGCCAGTCGGGTTGTAGACATCGACATGCGAATAGGCGAATGCCAACATCGCCTTGTTCGAGAACGTGTACGACACGCCCGCGTCAATGTTCTGCTGCGAGTCAGCCGTAAAGACCGTTGTATCGTTTGACACGGCACCCGAAGCATTGGCTCCGCCGCTATTGGTCTTCATGTACGCGAGAGCCGCAGCAAAGCCCCCCATCTTGTAGGTACCCGCGGCACTGTACATGCGGTTCGTCGCAAACCCGCCCGCCTGGTTGCTGAAGCCGTACATGGCTTCTCCAGTAAAGCCGCTATAGGTCGGCGACACATACTTGACCGAGTTCTGGATACGATAATCCCAGTCGGAGTTATCGTTGTCGAACGGATGCGCCGCCAGATCGCCAATGGTGTTGCCGGCAGCCGTGAACCCGCTCCACATGTCGATAGTGGGATCGTACTGACGGCCCAGCGTGAACGTACCATACTGAGCTGACGATAGGCCAACGTAAGCTTGACGTCCAAACTCAAGACCGCCTTGACCCAGTTGCCCGTTGTTCGTGTTGAAGCCATTCTCCAAAAGGAAGATTCCCTTCAGTCCATTGCCCAGGTCCTCACTTCCTTTCAAGCCCCAGCGGCTACCCACGGTGTCGCCACTGACCATTTCGTAGCCGCGATGGCCTTGACCATTACTCGTAAAGTCAAACCCTTCGTCGATCAGGCCATAGAGTGTGACGCTGCTTTGCGCATGCGCGACGGTGCTCAGGAAAATTGCCGGAATCGCAGCGGCTAGCAAGGTTTTCTTCATGATTTTCCAATCCCAATGTATATAGTTTCAAATGCGTGTGTGTCGCTTGATGTCGGTTCCTGCCGCGCGAACTCGCCGCCGAAATCAAGACTTCATGAAAGCGCCCACGAAGGTTAATGAGCCGTTATTCATAGCTGGGGCGACCAACTGAAAGTCAGACTTTCAGGCGCCGGAAGAATGCCCGCTAAAGAGCGTTGCGGCTTGCTGGCGAAGCAACGGTGTAGCGCGTGAAGCATCGGGCAGGGAGGGGCGAGAACGATGCGTGTCGTGAATCCGATACAGCTGGCTTCCAAACAATTTGAATTGATGTATTGGGACCTTGCTCGAGCGCTTCGGAGGCCGCATACGCACCGCAAAAAGGGCAGCGTGAAAGCGCTGCCTCCCCAAACAGGCAGGGCAGCGTGACGTGTGAAATGGGGTTTGTAAGCGAAACGAGCCTCTGCGCAAGCGACGTGTCAACTCCACGCCATCATTCGCAAACCCTGTGCTTCTGAACAAAGTGCTCTATAGCGTGCGCTCATGCCGGTTCGTTCAGCGGGCGACATTGATATACGGCCCGACCTTGCGTCGGAGCCTCTGCGCTTGTCTTGGCGAACCTTAAATTACTCTTCATGTTACAGCGGATTTTCCGTTGCAATCAGTTCGCTATCCTGAATCTCGTCACTCGCCGCTAAACAAAACCAGCCAGGCGCAGGCGACTACCCAAGCCCAATATCTTTATGGAGAACACCCATGAAACGCCTTTCCGCTGCATTGATTACGTTTTCACTCGCCCTTACCAGCGCATCCGCGTTGGCCGCCCCAAGTCTCACGCAGGCCGAGTGTCACGACTACCCATTCACGCCGCTCAAGCATACCGTCACGCATAAACAACTGATGCAGGAATTAAGCGAGCTGGAAGCGGTCGGGTATCAACCGACCTCCGACGACAACGAATATCCGGACGATCTGCAAGACGCCGAAGCCAAGCTGCATCAGGAGTTCCGTCATGACTGCACGCCGGCGCAGGTCGCAGGGGATCCGGCCAGTCCCTCCGCGAACTAAGTCCTGAGCGTTGCCTCTGGACAGCCGTCGCCCTGAACGAAGCAAGGCGGCAATTCGACATGTCGTGCCAAGCAATGGTTCACGAAAGTTTCGATGTTGGCGTAGAGGCTTTGCCCTAGGCGCGTTTGTGTAAATATCTTTTCATGAAGCGGATGACGGACCGTTAAGGGTCCCCGCGTAGTCTTAGCACCATCGCAACGCCATTGGCCGATTGCGAGGCTTAATTCACCAGGTTCCCCAGGAGCAGCGACATGAAAAAACTTTTTTTCGCAGCCAGCCTTCTCTCATGCGCAATGTGTTCTTCGGCATTTGCTCAGTCACCGGCGAAGCCCGCTCAAGACCAATCGTGGAAACCGCCGGTCTCGACGCTCACCCGCGCGCAGGTTGAGCGCTCGCTTGTTCACGCTGAAAAAGACGGTCAGCTTAATTACCTCGATACGGTGGTTTATCGCGGTGGCCACTAAACGTCAGGCAGCTTTCTGATGCCTGTCCGTCAATTCCATTCGCCGATCTCATCGAGTCGGTTGTGGCATCATTTACCCTCTGGTAGTGCAGACGGCACCCGGTTTTTCTCCGGTGCCGACTTGGGATTGGGAACAATGACGACACGAGTGCTTACGGTAGAGGACGATCCGCTAGCAGCGAATGAGATCGTGACAGAGCTTGAAAAATGCGGGTTCGAGGTGGACTGGGTGGACAACGGACCCGACGGTCTCGCCCGTGCGATGAGCGGCGAGTATGACGTGATCATGCTCGACCGCATGCTCCCGGGACTCGACGGCCTGACTATCCTCACCACTTTGCGAACGGTTGGCATACAGGCGCCGGTGTTGATGCTAAGCGCGCTTGGCGACGTAGATGAGCGTATCCGCGGCCTGCGCGCGGGCGGTGACGATTACCTGACCAAGCCGTTTAATTCAGACGAACTCACCGCACGTCTCGAAGTACTGCTGCGGCGCCGGCGCGAAACTCCTGCACGCAATGAAACAACGCTGAACGCGGGACCGCTCCTCATCGATCTGATCTCGCGCAAGGTGACACGCGACGGCGCTGAAGTGGCGCTGCTGCCAACCGAGTATCGCATCCTGGAGTTCATGATGCGGCATGCCGGTCAAACCATCACGCGCACCATGCTGTTCGAAGCGGTGTGGGGGTATCACTTCGATCCCGGCACCAATCTGATCGACGTTCACATGGGGCGCTTGCGCAAGAAGATCGACCCTGCCGGTGCCAAAGCAACGATTCAGACCGTGCGTGGTTCGGGCTACATCCTGACGTGATCCATCTCCTATAAGCACACCTTGGCTGACTCGACGAATCGAACGCATCCTGTAGAAATGGGGCGCCGCTGGCATAACACGACGTTCAGATGGCTTTCGGTCTACGCCGTCATCTTCGCACTGTCGGTCATGGTGCTGATCGGGTTCATCGGCTGGTCCGCAACTACGCGCATGGAGTTCGATGCGGACTCCGTGTTGCATTGGCAGATCTTCTACTTCGGGTCCATCGAGGACCAGGCGCTTCCGGCGACCATCTACCGGCGCACGGAAGGCGAACACCTGAATACCAATTACTTCGGGCTGTTTGCCGCCGACGGCACCCATCTCGCCGGTGATATCCGCGTGTTGCCAGCGGACCTGCCGCTGGATCGTCAAGGTCATACGCTCAACGACAGCCTGATTGTCGCCAACCAGGCGAAGTCGCCCGTCGTCCGGGCCATGGGCATGCGTCGGCACAGCGGCGAACAGATCGTGGTGGCCCGCGATCTCACGCACGTGCTGGCTGTTCGCGAGACGATGATCAACGCGTTGGTTGGCGGGGGCTTGCTCTGCTTGATTGTGAGCATAGCCAGTGGCTTGTTGCTCAACCTGCGGCAGATGCGGCGTGTGCGCGATATTCGCCAGGTGACTTTACGGATCGCGCAGGGAGACCTGAACCGGCGTTTGCCGATCGGTGGGCGAGACGAACTGGATATGCTCGCGCATCTGGTGAATCACATGCTCGAGGAAATCGAACGGCTGATGACGGAGGTCAAGAGCGCATGCGACGGAATAGCCCATGACTTGCGTACCCCGGCCGCGCATATCCGTACCTTGCTTGCCAATGTGGCCGAACGCATGCACGTGATCCAGGATGATGGCGTCGCGCAAATGCTCGACCGTGCGCGAGTCGAAGCCGATATGCTGCTTGAGCGCTTCGGTGCGATGCTCCGCATTTCGGAGATCGGCGCCTTGAAGCGGCGTGGCGGGTTCTCGTCCGTGGATCTCACTACGCTGGTCCATGAATTGAGCGACCTGTATGAACCGCTCGCCGAGGACCGGGGAATTAGCTGGGCGGTGGCGGTCGAACAGGTTCCTGCGATGCATGGCGATCGCGCGTTGCTATTCGAAGCATTCAGCAACTTGCTCGATAACGCGATCAAGTTCGCGCCGGACAACGGGGCCGTGCGTATTGAACTGACGGATCATCCGCAGGGCGCTCTACTGGTCATTTCGGACAACGGTCCAGGTATTCCTGAGCGCGAGCGGGAGGCGGTGCTGCAGCGTTTCTACAGAGCCGATCAGACGCGTCATCTGGCGGGCTCCGGACTCGGTCTCGGCATTGTGTCGGCCGTGATGCGGTTGCACGATTTCGCGCTTCGTGTGGGCGCCAATGGTACCGGTCCCACCTTCGGTACGACGATGACGGTTGAATGCTGGCCCCACGCGCTCGAGTGAGAGGCGTGCTGATTGTCGGCTTTCCCAGATTGCCAGATTGCCAGACTATCCGATAAACCGATAAACCGATTAACCGAGTAAGAGCCACCCCTATGCGAGTTCTGCTCATTTCCACCGTCTGCACTGAAGGCGCTTATCTGCATAAGGCTTTACGCGAAAGCGCGCATAGCCTGCAAATGACCGACGATCTGCGCGACGGGCTCCATCTCGCGTCGCACGACACCTTCGACGCGGTGTTGATCGTCGCCGTCGATACTGAATCCATCTGCAACGTGGCTACGCTGTTGTCCGGGTTCGCACGTCTGCCGGGTTCGCCCGCAATCATGGTCGTCCTTGGACGCGCGACGCCTGTAGAGCGAGCGCGCATGCTGCGCGCAGGTGCGGACGCATGCTTCGTGCAGCCGTATTCGTTTATCGAAATGCAGGAGCGCATGCTGGCGTTGTATCGATCGTCGCTGCAGGGCTTGGGCGACTCTACGCTCGACCTTTCGCTGAGGCTGGATCCGCTTACGCGGGAGCTGGTGGAGGGAGACAAGCGCTTCCCCCTGACCAAGCGCGAGTTTCTGTTGGTTGAGTCGCTGCTGCGTCAGCCCGATGCCCCCGTCGCGCGCGACCATTTGATTCGGTATGCGTGGCCTGACAAGGACGTCGTGGACCCGTCGAGCGTGAATCTGGTTGTCTCAAGGCTGCGCCGCAAGCTTGAGTTGCATACCTTCGGCGCGCGTCTTGAAACCGTCAGCCGCTTCGGTTATCAGATCAGCACGACGCAGTTGCCGCCTGTTCCCGCGTTTTCCGTTCCCCGATCGAACGCTGGAAATGTGTAAGCGCGATGCTCCCGTGCAGGGACCCCGCGCTCACGTTACGCATGCATCGGGCTAGATCAGGAACCGAAGAAGGGCTGGCAGTAATCCACCGGACCCACACAAGCGTTGGGATCGGTCGACGCGCCTTGCATCGACGCGCAACCGGCCAGCGAAAGGCCCAACGCCAGCGCGCACAGCGGTAATCGCAAGGCGGAGAGTATGCGTCTTAAGCGGCTCATGGCATCACCTTGGCGAAAGCGCCTGTCACTCGAATCCATGGTTTGAAGGTTCGCATTGCGGCGAATCAGGATGTGCGCCGCCGTCACGACAAGCGGCACTCGGCGCACCATGCTTAGTGATGCCAGTACAACGTGCGGTTCAGGTAATCGAGTTGGCCATCCTGCTCAGACTTCACGAGGTCCTGATAAACCTCGGCACGTGTTTTAGGCGCAATGCTTTGGCCATCGGGGGGCACCCATTGACCTGTTTGAGCAAGGGTGGTGGGGGCGGGTGCCTGAGCCGGCGCCGAGCTCTGGGCAAAGGCTGAGCCCGTCGCGGCCAGGCCGGCAAAAGCGAGGGTGATCATCATGGTCTTCATGGTGCTTTCCTAAAAGTCCGTTTAAGGAGTGACCGGGCTTCGATGCAGATGGGTGATCGTTGTCCGGTGAATACAGATTAACGAGTCGGCCCTGTCGGGAAAGACGCTCAAACGTGAAGAGTTGTTCATGTAGCGCAGTTCATGAAACGTGAAAGGAAACCGGACAAACAACATCGGATAACTAAGTTAAATATTTGATGTCTGCTTTATAAATTATTCTTCATGAATTAGCGCAATTCGGACACGTCCACATCATGCCCGCCGCCTAAATTTGCCCCGGTCCGCATGGCGAGTCGGGCGGCTGCACTTCGCCATCCTGTCTCCGCCATGCCGGGGAGCGGAACAGCAGCCGCATCATCCTGGAATTGCACACATGAATAAAGCGTTGATCGCCTCCTTGAGCCTGATCGCGGCCGCGGTCTCTCAAGCCGCGAACGCACAAAGCAGCGTTACCCTGTACGGCACACTTGATACGGGTATCGACTATATTTCCAACCAGAAAGCCGCAACGGGCGGCCATGCCGCGTGGGGCCTGCAAAGCGGCAACGTGAGTACGGATCGATGGGGCCTGAAAGGCACGGAGGATCTCGGCGGTGGTCTGGCGGCCGTGTTCGACCTCGAGAACGGTTTCAACATCGACAACGGCAAGTTCTCGAACGGCGGCGACGAGTTCGGCCGTCAGGCATGGGTCGGTATTTCAAGCTCCGCCTATGGAACCGTTACGCTCGGGCGCCAATACGACTCCATGGTGGATTTCGTTGCGCCGTTGTCAGCAACCGGTTCGGGCTTCGGCGGCAACATAGCCGATCACCCGTTCGACAACGACAACCTGAACAACGACTTCCGCATGAACAATGCGGTGAAGTTTCGCAGCGTGAACTATGGCGGCCTCGTGTTCGGCGGTGCGTACGCGTTCAGCAATTCATCGAATGGCTTCAGCAATAACAACGCCTATACGGCGGGTGCGTCGTATAACAACGGTCCTTTGAGCCTGGCTGCAGCGTACTTCCAGGCTAACAATCCGGGCGGTGTCACACCGCCCGCCAACACGGGTGGCGCGCTCTCGAGCGGTGACGGCGACGCAACGCTGGTCGGCGGCCGCCAGCGCATCATGGGCGCTGGAGCGCGTTACGTTATAGGCGCAGCGACCATTGGCGCCGTGTTCACGCGTACGACACTCGACGACCCGAGCGAGATCTCGCAGGGCGGTGCTTACACGGCGCTTTCCGGCAACAAGCTCACGTTCAACAACTACGAGCTGAACGCTCGCTACGCGCTGACGCCGGCATTGACCCTGGGCGGTTCGTACACGTTCACCGACGGCAAGTTCGACACCGCCACGTCGAGCCTCTCGCCGAAGTGGAACGCGTTCATGCTGCAAGCCGACTACGCGCTGAGCCGCCGTACCGACGTCTACCTCGAAGGCGTCTACCAGCATGCGACCGGCGCAACAGGCGTGAATGCACTGGGCAATGCGTCGATCTACAACCTGGCCGCTTCGTCGAACGGCAAGCAGGCGGTGGTGGCCGCGGGCGTTCGCCTGCGCTTCTGATCCTGCCCTTGCAGGGCAGGATGTAAATACGCCGCCGGGGCCATGAAATGCACCCCGGCGGCGTTTTCACTTCCGCGGCCGAAACAAGCGTCAGGCGGCCTTCCCGGTCCATCCACCTCCCAACGACCGGATCAATGACACCGAAGCCGTCAGCTGCCGCGTACGCAGGTCCAGCGACGAAATTTGCGCGGTCAGTTCAGTCGTCTGGGCCGTCACCACGTCCAGATAGCTCACCACGCCGTCCCGATACTGCGACGTCGCCAGCGCGAGCGTCTGCTGCGCGGCGCTCAGCGCCTGATCCTCGTTGACCGACTCATCGCCGAGATGATGCAGCAGCGCGAGACCGTCCTCGACCTGCTGGAACGCCACGAGCACGGTCTGCCGGTACTTTGCGCCGTTCTCGGCGAGTTCCGCCCGCGAGTTCGCCACGGCCGCGCTGCGCTTGCCGCCATCGAAGATCGTGAACAGCAACTGCGGTCCCACCGACCATATTTCGTTGGGCGCCGCGAGCCAGGGCGAGAAGGTATCGCTTTGATATCCGCCATCCAGGCCGAGTGAAATGTCGGGGTAGAACGCGGCCTTCGCCACGCCGATATTTGCGTTCGCCGCAGCCACGCGCCGCTCCGCTGCCGCAACATCGGGCCTGCGTTGCAAGAGTGTTGAAGGCATCCCGAGGGGCACGTGGGGCAGATAGTTGAACGCAACGTCCGGCGGCAATGAGAACGATGAAGCCGGCGTTCCGGTGAGCGTCGCGATTGCATGTTCGAGCAGCGCGCGGCTCGCCTGCGTATCGTCGGCGGCTGCACGGGCGGAAGCGAGTTGGGTCTGCGCCCGCGATACATCCATGCCGGAGGCCAGGCCACCGTCGTGACGGCTGACGGTCAGCTTCAGTGCACGTTTGTATGTGTCGATGGTGTCGTTGAGTAGCTTGGCGCGCTGGTCAAGGCCACGCAATTCGAAATAGGTCGACGCGAGGCTTGCCTGAAGGCTCAGACGCAGCGATTCCAGATCGTCGGCGCTAGCTTCTTCTTGTGAGCGGCCGGCGCTGACCTGATTGCGAACCTTGCCCCACAAATCAAGGTCATAACCTATACCAACATCGGCTGTCGCCGAGTTGTAAGTCGACGGCTGATCCGTGCCACGCAACGGTCGGTTATCCGACTGCCGTTGCCGCGAAACATCGGCTTCAGCGCCGATCGTGGGAAAAAGCCCTGAACGCGCTTCCTGAAGATAAGCGTTGGCTTCGTCATGCCGGGCAACCGCTGCTGCCACATTCGGATTGGCCGTGGCGACCTTCGCTTCGAGCCCGCTCAACACCGGATCACGATACATGGTCCACCAGCCATCACGCGGGATGCGGTCAGCGGGTTTTGCCGGTTGCCACGGACCGGCTTCCTTGAAGGTGGTGGGAATCGCCGTGACGGGCACCTTGTAGGTGGGCGCGAACGAACACGCGTTCAGCGCGACAGCGCACGCTGCCGCTACCAGGAGACGGCGCTTAACCATGCTCATGCTCCGGCTGGCCGGTCGCCGCGGTGGCCACGGCCGTCGTGGCGCTGCGCACGAGTTCGCCTTCGGCAAGCGAGTCCGGCGGGTTGTCGATGATCCGGTCGCTCGCTGACAATCCCGACGCAATCAGGACATGAGTGCCGAGGTCGGTCGCAATCTTCACGTCTTTCAAATGCACGTGGTTGTTTGGATCGATGACCGCAACCTGCATGTTGTCGGTGCGGAAGATCAGCGTGCTCGCCGGCACGAGCAACGCGCTGCTGCTGTTGGGCAGCGCGAAGTGCACCTGCGTGTATTCCCCCGGCAGCAGCAAGCCCGATGAATTGTCCACCGACAACTGCACCAGCAACGTGCCGGAGGCGGGCGTGATGGCGTCGTCCGTGTCGACGAGTTTCGCGTCGAAGGTCATGCCCGGGCGTTCAGGCACAGTCAGCTTGGCGGTGAGTCCCTGCTTGATCGCTGCCGCGTCGCTTTGCGGCACGTTCACATAGAGACGGAGGCGGCGCGCGTCGGACACGGCGAACAACTCGGGCCCGGTGCCGCCGCCCGCGTTGATTAACGCGCCGATATCGGTTTTGCGCGCGGTGACGATACCGTCGAAAGGCGCCGTGATGCGCTTGAACGATTCAAGCGCTTCAAGGCGCGCAACGTTGGCGCGGCTGGCATCGACCGTGGCCTGCTTCGCAATCAGGTCACTGGTCTTTTCATCGGCGTCCTGTTGCGAGACCGAGTCCTGCTTCAGCATCTGCGTCCAGCGTCGTGCGGTGGTCGCCGCGAGGTTTTCGTTCGCCACCGTATTGGCGAGGTCGGCACGTGCCTGCTGCAGTTGCTGATCGAGATCGGGCGTATCGACCAGGCCGAGCAACTGGCCCGCCTTCACGTGCGTGCCGATGTCGGCGTACCACGTTTGCAGGTAGCCCGACACGCGGGCATAGATAGGCGCATTGACGAAGGCGGCGAGCTGCCCCGGCAGTTCCAGCGACTGTTCGGCCGCGGGCAACTGGGGCGTGACGGTCGCCACTGTCGGCACCGCTTGCGCGTCGGTCCAGGTCGTCAGCTCACGCTCGGCACGCGAGCGGCTGATGATGCCGTTGGTCACGACCCCCGCGGCAATCAACGCAATGATCACGCTGACCAGCTTCAGATGACGCAGGCGCTTAGGGGAATTGATTTCAATTTCAGTGGACATGCGATTCTCCCGATCCGGAAAGTTTGTGATCCTCTTGAGCCTGGTCGTTGCGATGCACCAGGCTGAACACGACAGGTACGAACAGTAGCGTGGCGATGGTGGCGCACATCAGGCCGCCGATCACCGCACGGCCGAGCGGTGCGTTCTGTTCGCCGCCGTCGCCGAGACCCAGCGCCATCGGCAACATGCCGATGATCATGGCCAACGCGGTCATCAGCACCGGGCGGAATCGCGTGAACCCTGCTTCCATTGCGGCTACCAGTGCGTTGCCGGTAATGGCCAGCCGTTCGCGGGCGAAGGTGACGACCAAAATGGAGTTCGCCGTAGCCACCCCCATGCAGAGGATCGCGCCCGTCAGCGCCGGGACGGATAGTGGCGTGTGCGTAATGAACAGCATCCACACGATGCCCGCGAGCGCTGCAGGCAAGGCGGTCACGATCACGAACGCGTCGCTCCACGAATGGAAGTTCACCACGATCAGCAAGTAGATCAGCGCGATTGCCGCGATCAGCCCGAGGCCCAGTCCCATGAACGCGCTATTCATGGTCTGAACCTGACCCCGCACCGTCACTTGAGAGCCCTTGGGCACGTCCTTGGTGCTCTGGTGCACGATCGTGTTGATCTGTGCGGCCACGGCGCCAAGATCGCGGCCCTGCGTGGTCGCATAGATATCGAACAGAGGTTCGATGTTGTAGTGCGAGACGACTGCGTTACCCACGCCGCGCTTGATCGTCGCAATGCCCCCGAGAATCTGCGCTTCGCCGGTCTTGCCGGTGACCATCAGGTTGCCAAGATCATTGAGCGAGGTCATGCGATATTGCGGTGTTTGCGCGACGACCGCGTACGACACGCCGTTGCGCGGGTTGAGCCAATAGGTCGGGGCAACCTGGCTCGTGCCGGAGAGATTGGCCACTACCGAGTTGGTCACGTCCCCCTCGGTAATGCCCAGTTCGTTGGCACGGGTCCGGTCAACCGAAACAGAAAATTGCGGGTAGGTCGTCGCCTGTTGAATACGTGTGTCGGCAATCCCTGGAATCAGTTGTACCTTGCGCAACAGTTGCTGCGCATACGCATAGTTGCCCACCTGGTTCGGACCGGCGACCTGAATATCGATCGGGGCGGGTGAACCGAAGTTAAGAATTTGCGAAATGATGTCGGCGGGCAGGAACGAGAAGGTCACGCCCGGATAGGCACGCGGCAACAGCCTGCGCAATTTCTTGACGTACTCGGCCGTTGGCGCGTGGTCCTCGCCGAGCGAGATGAGGATGTCGCCGTCCGAAGGTCCCATCGTGCCGCTGTTGTTATAGGTTATGTTGATGCCGCTGTTGGGCAAGCCGATGTTGTCGATCACAGCACGCAACTGGTTCGGCGGAATAGTCCGGCGAACGGTGCTCTCGACATGATCGAAGAGGTCCGCGGTCTGCTCGATCCGCAAGCCGACCGGACCCCGCACATGCAACGCGATTTCACCCGAGTCGATGTTCGGAAAGAAGTTGCGTCCAAGATAGGGTGACAACAAAAAGGAGGCCGCAACCACCGCCAGGAAGCCGATGATGAAGCGCTTGCGGCTGCTGAGCGCCATCCCTAGCAGAATGCGGTACATGCCGCGAAAGCGCCCGAACAGCTGCTCAAAGCCACGCTGGAACCGGACCAACGGATTTTTCGAAGGTGCGTGATGCATCATGCCGTGCGGGTCCATGCTCGCGGCAAGCTCACCTGACGCGTGACCGCCTGACGCGTGCGGCCGCAGCAGGTATTGCGCCATCATCGGCACGAAGGTTCGTGAAAGCACGAACGAGGCGATCATTGCGAAGATCACGGCCTCGGCCATGGGCACGAACAGGAAACGTGCAATGCCGTCGAGCAGCAGCATGGGCACGAACACAATGCAAATGCACAGGAGCGAGACCAGCGCGGGCGTCACGATCTGCGCGGCGCCGTCCAGGATGGCGTCCCTGACGGATTTGCCCTGTTCCAGATGCCAGTTGATATTTTCGATGGTGACGGTCGCATCGTCGACGAGAATACCCACCGCAAGCGCGAGTCCTCCGAGCGTCATGACGTTGAGCGTCTCGCCCATCGCCGAAAGCGCTGCGATGGCGGCCAGCACGGCAAGCGGGATGGACGACGCAATGATCAGCGTGGAGCGCCAGCTTCCCAGGAACAATAGGATCATGAGCGAGGTCAGGGCGGCGGCAATGATGCCTTCGCGCGCCACGCCGCTTACTGCGCCCTTCACGAATACGGACTGGTCACCCAGGGTCACGAGCTTGAGGCCGGGCGGCAGGGTCTCGCGAATCAGCGGCAGCTTCGCCTTCACGCCCGCGATGATGTCGAGCGTGGAGGCCGAACCGTTTTTCAGAATGCTCATCAGCACAGCGCGGTGGCCGTCGAGACGCACGATATTGCTCTGCGGCGGATTGCCGTCGCGAACGTGTGCTATATCGCGGATATAGATGGTTGCACCATTGATCGTCTTGACGGGCAAGTTGTTCAGTTCGTCGAGTGCAAGCGGGCTGTTGTTCAGCTTGATGTTGTATTCGAAGTCGCCGATCTTCTCGGTCCCCGCCGGCACGATCTGGTTCTGCTGCGCCAACGCGGTCGCTACGTCTGTAGCGGATAGCCGATCCGCCTGCAACGCGTGGGGATCCAGGTCGATCTGTACTTCGCGCGTCTTGCCGCCGTACGGTGTCGGGATCGCCACGCCAGGCACGCTCACCAACGCCGGACGAATGAAGTTGGTCGCGTAGTCGGCAAGCTTCTGCTCGTCGATCGTGTTGCTGGTGAGGGCTATCTGCAGGACCGGAACCGTTGACGCGTTGTAGTTCAGGATCTGAGGTGGGGTAATGCCCGGCGGCATCTGCTTGAGCACCGTCTGCGAGACGGAAGTGACTTGAGCAGTCGCCGTCCGGATGTCGACAGTCGGCTGGAAGAATATCTTGACGATGCCGTAACCGCGGAACGACTGCGACTCAATATGCTGGACGTCGTTGACGGTCGTGCCGAGCGTGCGTTCGTAGTACGTGACAATCCGGCCAGACATGTCGTCTGGTTGAAGCCCTGCATAGTTCCAGATGACACTGATGACGGGAATGCGGATATCGGGAAAGATGTCCGTCGGCGTACGGAGTGCCGCGAGTGGACCGATCAACACGATCAGCATCGCCAGCACGATGAACGTATAGGGCCGAGACAAAGCTAATCGGACAATTTTCAACATTGAGAACGGCTCCGTTCAGGGTGCGCGTGGTTAGCGCTGACTGAGTGACTTGATGACTTGATGAATTAAGGACATCGGACCAATTGCGCAGTGACAGCGCCGGTGTCAGTCATTCTGGAAGGATCGGGTTAACACCCACGCACGGGAAAAATGAAACTAGTTTTAGTTTCGGGAAGGGCGGGTGCATGACGAAACTCGAGCGCAGCCACAAGGTGTTCCGCACCTTGTGGCTGCGCTCGATGTTTGGGGAAATTAGTCCAGCAAATAGCCGGAGCCGCGAATCGTGCGAATCGCCGGGCGGCCGCTCGCGTCATCCACTTTCTTTCTCAGACGCCCCACGTGGACGTCGATGAGGTTGGTGCCCGGATCGAAACGGCAGCCCCACACGCCTTCGAAGATCATCGTGCGTGTGAGCACCTGGCCCACATGACGCATCATGAATTCGAGCACGCGAAACTCGGTCGGCTGCAGGTCGAGCACGCGGCCATGAAGCGTGGCGCGGCGGCGCACAAGATTGAGCTCGAGACCATGCACGCGCAAGACCGTTTCGTCGGATGCGGGTCCGGCCTTGCGTCGAAGCAAGGCTTCCACGCGGGCGCGCATTTCATCGTGAGAGAAGGGCTTGGTGAGATAGTCGTCACCACCAGCTCGCAGTCCACGCACGCGGTCATCCACGTGGCTCATTGAACTGACGATCAGCACAGGCGTGTCGATGCCGACGCCTCGCATGGTCGTCACAATGGTGAGGCCATCCAGGTCCGGCAACATGCGATCAAGCGTGACAATGTCATAACCGCCACCAATGGCTTTCGCAATACCATCGCGGCCGGTGCGGGCAACCTGGACCGTATACCCGGGTGCGGACAATGCGCGAGACACTTCCTGCGCCATCAGTTCGTCGTCTTCTATGGCAAGTACTTTCGGCATTAAAACGCGCTCCAGAGTTGGGGATGCACGGAACGCACGTCAGGCCGCAGCACGAAGCCCTACCGCGTTATCAGGGGCACGGTACTGGCTCACCGAGAAGTCGATGAAATGCCGGACCTTCGCTGAAAGATAGTTGCGGCCCGTGTAGAGAATGGACACCTGACGCACGCCACCCGTAATCTGGAACTGGCCAAGGATGGGAAGCAAGAAGCCCTTCGCCAGATCGTCCTTTACCAGCGGTGCCGGCAGCAATGCGATCCCCATGTCCGCCAGCGCTGCGCAACGAACCGTTGCACTGCTGGTCGCGTGCAGTGCGTTGCCGGTCGCCACGCGATACACGCCGTTCTGATCCGAGAATTCCCAATTGCGTGCGGAGCCGTCGGAGATCGACAGCAGGTGATGATGCGCGAGCGCGGCAGGATTAACGGGCGTGCCGTTCTGGGAGAGATAACCGGGCGAGGCGACTGTCACCTCCTTGAACGCGGTCAGATGACGGCAGACCAGCGACGAGTTGGGCAGGTTGCGATCAGCAGAAAAACCAACATCGAAACCGCCTTCTATTAGCTCTATGGGCGAATCATAAGTGGTCACGTCAAAGCCAATGCGCGGATAGGCTGCCCGATACGCAGCAAGCAGGTTGCTCAAGCCGCATGCGGCATACGTAGTCGACGCCGCTACGCGCAATGTGCCGCTGAGGTCCCGGGTCGAGCGTACGAGATTCTCTTCAATCGTATCGAGTTGCTGGATGATCGTGCGGCAACCATCCACGTAGGCCTGTCCTGCTTCGGTCAACGAGAGCCGACGGGTGGAGCGGTTCAGTAAGCGCATGTTCAAGTGCGCTTCCAGCATGCTGATGCTACGGGTGACTGCTGCGGCCGACATGCCAAGTTGCCTGGCGGCCATGCTGAAGCTGGTGAGATCGACGACGCGGGTGAACACGCGCATTGCTTGTAGCTGATTCATGACGGGCAGCCTGTATCGATTTGACTGCACGCATGATCTGCTCCGCGACGTAACAAGGACACGCCTGCTTCATTAAGTCTTTTTTAACTTTGTCGGCTGTTCTTAAGGCAACCATAAATCAATGGCGTGGCGCATTCGATACACGCAAACCCTCGATGATGGAGGTGTCACAAAAGAAGAATGTCGCTCAAACCTAGCGCACGTCTGCGTTCGCGCTGATTGCGCGCGCCTCGCTTGCGAAAATTGAAAGTCTGTCATTCAGTTCGACCACGCTGCCTGGCGCCACTCGCTCCGTAGACTTCGATGCTCTGAGGTCAGGGCCGCACTCAACGCTGCATGTCCTCCTGCTCGAAGCGTTGTCCGCTTCGCTTGGTGCTTTGTTTAGCGCAATGCCAAAGTCACGCAGCGTTGCAAGCTGCCTCCTGTCCCGGAACCCGTTATCTATGTGGAGTTCAAGATGAAGAAAGTTCTGTTGGCTGCAACTATTTCCAGCCTGTTCGCAGTAGCCGCTCACGCACAAAGCAGCGTCACGCTGTATGGCGTGATCGATGCCGGCGTGGTGTACGCGAACAACGCGCACACGCCGGGTTCGGCTACGTCGGGTCAATCGTGGGGTGTGGGTAGCGGCAACGTCAGCGACACGCTGTGGGGCTTGAAGGGCAGCGAAGACCTGGGTGGCGGCATGCATGCCATCTTCAAGTTGGAAGACGGCTTCAACGTGAACAACGGCGCATTCACGCAGTCTAACGAGATCTTCGGACGTCAGGCGTATGTGGGTTTGCAATCGAACCAGTACGGTACGGTGACGCTCGGCAAGCAGTACGATTCCACGGTTGATTATCTGGCGCCGCTGTCGGAAGCCGGGCAAGGCCTGGGCAACAACCTGGCCGCCCACCCGTTCGATAACGACAATCTGGACAATAGCTTCAGCATCAGCAACTCGGTGAAGTTTGCGAGCATTGACTACGCCGGTTTCAAGTTCGGCGGCTTGTACGGCTTTTCGAACAAGGCGGGCGCGTTCTCGGACAATCGCGCTTATAGCGCAGGCGCGTCTTACTCCAATGGCCCGTTGAGCATCGCTGCGTCGTATTTGCAGATCAACAACCCCGGCCAGAGCGATAACGCGAATGGTGCTGTGTCGGGAGCGAATAACACATCGACGTTCGTCGCGGCACGTCAACGCACGTTCGGTGGTGGTGTCAACTACGCTTTCGGGCCGGCTACGGTTGGCTTCGTGTACACCCACACGAAGCTTGACGGTCTCGATGCGATCAACATGAACGACGGTTATACGGCCTTGTCGGGCAACAGCCTGCGTCTGGACAACTATGAAGTGAATACACGTTATGCGTTGACGCCGGCCATGAGTCTCGAAGGCGCCTACACGTTCACGAACGGCTCATTCAACACGGCCGCTGGCGATGCAAAGCCGAAGTATCATCAGTTCTCGCTGCTTGCCGACTATGACCTGAGCAAACGCACGGACGTGTATGCGGAAGGCGTGTTTCAACATGCGTCGGGAGGCGACGGTACGGTGCTGGGCGACGCAGCCATCAACGGCCTGAGCCCGTCTACGACGGACAAGCAAGTGGCTGTGACGGTTGGCATGCGTCACCGGTTCTGAGTTGCAGGGTGTGAGTTGATCAAGGATCGACGCCGCGTGGTTTCATGCGGCGTCGGTTTTTTGATTGTGGATGGGTCTGCGAGGCGGCTAAAAAAGCGTTGAAAACAGCAGCGGGCTGTGCCGCTGCCACATCTTCATGAACGCGTAGCTGTAAGGCGGCTCAGCACACGCACGATAAACGTGGCGGCCGCACGCATGATCAACTCGGTATCTGGCTCACTTCAAACGATTGCGGCACTGGCTTGACGATAGCGTCCTGCAGGCGCTCGAGGCTGGATTGAGGAATCGCAAAACCGGCCCAGCCGAGCCCGGTATGACGCAACAACAAAACGACCCCGTCGAACAGCGGATTCTTGTCCAGGTACCAGCACGGATCAATTTCGATCACATAGTTATGCGTGCGCGACGGTTCGTGCGGCAAGGCTGGCGAGAGCCCCGAACGGATGTGGCTGAGACGTTCGATCAACAAGTCGATGTCTTCGACATCCAGGATTGCCGCGTTCGATCCAATATCGAAGCGCACTGCCTGACGCCCGGAATCGTGGACCGCCTCGACTAATAGTGTTTGGTACATCGCGAAACTCCCCATGTGGAATCGGTCCATTCATTATGTGATTCCGGGAGTCGTGAAGTCTGAAACAATGCTATCGAAGCATGAAGTTTTTTTTAGATTTGATCGGGTCATGCATGTTCCCGGGGAGTCTTGGGAAAGAAAAACGAAAGCATTGCCGTAGGAGATATTCGCAATCAACCGCTCTCTTTGTGCATGAGTTGGTTCATATGCTCAGGATGGTCTCTATCTCCGCAACAGCGGTTGCTGTTCCGGTTTCCTGTGCCATCTGTTTTCCCAGTGTCGAAACTCGCTGTCTTGTCTCTGCGCGCTGCGCAAATCTGATCGCCTGTTCAAGTTTCTCCCGGTCCAGCTTGCGCGTTGATACTCCGCGGTCTGCTACGCCCAAGCGGTTCAGTTGATGAGCCCAGAAAAACTGGTCTCCAGCAAAAGGCAACACGACCGATGGCACCCCTGCACGGCACGCCGAGTGTGTCGTGCCGCTACCACCATGATGTATAACCAGCGACGTACGGGGAAATAGCCATTGATGGGGTGTTTCTTCGATGATGAAGAAATTATCGGGCATTACCATGTCAGGGGTGCCAGACCAGCCTGGATACAAGAGCACCCGGAGCCCTTTCGCTGCGTCTATGAAAACATCAAGCATGGCTTTCTGGTCGAATCCGACCATGCTGCCGAACCCCAGATAAACCGGCGGTTCACCCGCATCCAGAAATGCTTCAAGGGCCGCTGGGGGCGCCCAGGCATCCGGAGGGGCCACCCATTGCCCGCACAGTCTGGTGTGCGCAGGCCAGTCCCGTGGTGCGGGCACCAGAGTAGGGGAGACGCCATACAGCATGGGGTGCTCTGTCCATGGCTTCTGGCGTGGTGGCAGTCTTAGCACGCTCCTTCTCGCCTGATTTGTCGCTTTGCGGAAAGCGTGCCATAGCAGACTATTCACTGCTTGATGGCTTGTCCGATTCAACACTGCAGGGATCCAGCGAGGAGGAAGAAACGGCGAGGCAAATGCATGTGTCGGGGAGATGGGTATCAGGCCAGCGCCGATAACCTGTATGCCAAGATGCTCGCCTACGGATAAGCCCACGAAGGCGGCCAGTCCCGACACAATCAGCCCGTCGCAGCCTGTAGCCGCTTGGGCGATCTGTTGCATCCAGCTGTGCGCCTGAGCGTTTGCGATACGCGCCAAACCCGCGGCTGTAGCGTTGACGCCCTTGCCGCTGGACACCAGGGCGCTCAACTCGTCTTGCATGTTTCCGCTCAACGCCGCATGAGGAACCCCCAGGGCGCGAGCGCTCCCAAGCGTTGCCCCATCGGCGAGCAGGGTGACGTCGTGTCCCGCATCTATCAAGGCGCGGCACAGTACAGCCAGGGGTCTCGTGTCGCCTTCGGTGCCGTAGGTCAATGCCAGGAGTTTCATCTGAAGCCCATTTAGTGCTAACTCGGGATGTAGAGAAGATGCAGCGGTCCGGGGCCTACCCGGACCGTCGAATCATTTCCCCGTGCTTAACGTAGGATCGTTGGCATAACCGCTTGGCAAGTGGACGGTTTTTGCCGCGCTCGCCGGCTCTGCATGATCGGTTGTCAGGCCGAGCGCTTGCCGTTCGAACAACCGCCGGTACAAGCCGTTGTGAAGTTGGATCAGCTTCTCATGGCTGCCTTCCTCCGCAATCCTGCCCTTGTCGAGTACCAGCAGCCTGTCTAGCGCGCGCACCGTCGAAAGCCGGTGAGCAACTACCACCGTCGTGCGGCCGACCATCAACCGTTCCATTGCCTGCTGGATCAGCACTTCGCTCTCGCTGTCGAGGCTCGATGTTGCTTCGTCCAGAATCAGGATGGGCGCATCCGCGAGGAACGCCCGGGCAATCGCCACACGCTGACGTTCACCACCTGACAGCTTGATGCCGCGCTCACCCACGAGCGTTTCATAACCCTGAGGCAGCGCCGCGATGAAATCGTGGGCGCTGGCCTGCCTTGCGGCCCGCTCGATTTCCGCGCGGGTTGCACCCGGCCGCGCGTACGCAATGTTCTCAGCGAGCGAGCGGTGGAACAGCACCGGCTCTTGCTGGACGATCGCGATCTGGCCGCGCAGCGACGCTTGGCCTACATCGGCAATGTTCTGCCCGTCGATCATGATCCGGCCGCCCGAGATGTCGTACAGCCGCTGGATAAGCTTGATCAACGTCGTCTTGCCGGACCCCGAGTGGCCGATCAACCCGACACGCTCCCCCGGCGCAATCCGCACCGAGAAGTCGTCATAGAGCGGCTTCGCGTGGCCGTCATAGCTGAAGGTCACATGCTCGAAGCGGATCTCGCCTTCACGGATCGCGATCGGCCCGGCGTCGGGCTTGTCTTCCACGCCGAGAGGCTGACCTTCAAGTGAAACCAGCTCTTCCATGTCGTTGACCGAACGCTGCAAATTGCGCACGTGCATCCCGACTTCGCGCAGATAACCCTGCAACATGAAGAACATGGTCAGCGTGAACGTGATGTCGCCCACGCTGGCTTTGTCGGCTTCCCACAGCAACAGCGCAGCGCCCAGGATTGCCGCCTGCATGAGCACCAGCATGCCTCCCTGCACACCGCCGTTGATCGTGCCGCGTGACCACGTGCGCCGCGTGCGGTGACGCCACTTGCGGATCACGCGGGCAAGCCGCGCTTCCTCGCGCGTTTCCGCACCGAAGGCCTTGACCACGGTGTTGCAGCTCACCGCATCGGCCAGCGCACCGCCCATGCGGGTATCCCACGCGTTGCCCAGGCGAGCGGCCGGCGCAACGAAGCCGAGCGACAGGCCAACCGTCACCGCGATATAGAGCAGTGACCCAAGGCCAACGACCACGCCCATCACCGCCCAGTGCATGCCGAGCAGCACGGTTGCGCCGACCAGCATCACCAGTGACGGGAGCAGGGCGATGAGCAACGTGTCGTTGAGCAGGTCGAGCGCCCACATGCCGCGCGTGATCTTGCGCACGGTCGAGCCGGCGAAGCTGTTGCCGTGCCAGTCAGCGGAAAACCGTTGCACGCGATGAAACGCGTTGGCGGCAATCTCGCTCATCATCTTGAGTGTCAACACGATGATGTTCATGAAAACGAGCTGACGCAGCAGCGTGCCGGCCAGCCCGAGGCAAGCCAGGATGCTGAACGCGGTCGTGGCTGCACGCCAAGCCAGCTCCTTGCCGGCCGCGCCCGCGGCGAGCGCATCCACGAGCCGGCCTGCGAAGAGCGGCGTGAGGACATCGGCGAGTGCCGACAGCAAGGCGAGCACAACAATGGCGACGATGCGCCACGGCTGTTTGCCCCAGTGAACCACAGTGAAACCGAGAACGTCCTTGAACGCCCGTCCGCCGAAATCGAGTTTTTTTGTGTAAGCCATTTGCCACAGCCCGAGGCGCAAAACGCGACGAGGCTATCCGGTCGAGAGAGATGAGAGCGACAGCCGGAGCGCACCTGCATGAGCGGGCGAACTAACAACGAGACTGTCTGGAAATGGCGCAGGCTGCTGTGCCCGCGCTGACGGCGACCTAAACTGGCCGGCGCGCCGGGCAAGGGACGGCGGTAATGAATGTGAGCATCTTTTCGCCTCCCTTTGAGAAATGAAGCTTGCGTGAGGTGGTACCTGAGGTGGGACCGGGCGGCCATCCACGTCCCAATATTATCAGGCACTTATGGCGCTTGCCAACCCCTTTCGGCCGAGCACATGTTGTCGAGCCGATACGGTCCGAGCGACTGCTGCATAGGACTGCATAGCCGCCACGCGATCAATCAGGACGCTTGAACGTCCCTTCAACACAGGGACATTAAGGAAAAGACCAGGCTCGGGCTGGGCTCTCCGGCTCAGGAAAATCCGCCGAAAACATCGTTCAATTGCTTGCCCGATGCGGCGCCGGCGAGGCCATCGAAGGAACCGGTCTTCATTTGTTCAGCGGCCGTCAGCATGGCCTGCCAAGCAACCCGCGCCAACCCTCCGCCGACGCTGATTCGACGTACGCCAAGGTCAGTCAGTTCGGCGACGCTCAGCCCGGGCCGCATCATCAGTACGTTGAGCGGCTTGGGCGCCACGGCGCGCACCATGACCGCTATATCGGCCTTGTCGACCACTCCCGGCGCGTATAAGCAGTCCGCACCAACGGCTGCGAAAGCCACGAGTTTGTCGATGGATTGACTGAGCGCGCCCGGATCACTGAGCAGGATTTCGGTGCGCGCGACCAGGATCACGTCATCGCCGGACCGGTCGATCGCCGCTCGGGCTGCACGCACGCGTTCGACAGCAAGATCGGTCTCGTAGAGTCCGAACGATGCTTCCACGTCACGATCTTCAATCGATAAACCCGCCACGCCCGTCTGGATTGCGAGGCTGACGTTGGCCGCGAGCGTGGCCGGGTCGGAAGCGAAGCCGGACTCGAAATCGGCGTTCACCGGCAGGTCTACAGCCTCGCAGAGCGCTCCGAGATGTTGCAGGACGTCGGAACAGGTCACCGCGTAGTCGGGCCGGCCTGTGGACCACGCGAAACCTGAACTGGTCGATGCCAGCGCGGCAAAGCCGAGATGCTGCAGCATCCGCGCGCTACCTGCATCCCATGGGTTGGGCAACACAAAACAACCTTGCTGGTGAAGCGCGCGAAAGGCAGCGCGTTTTTCGGCGACAGTACGGGTCATCAGAACCTCATCGTGTGTGGGCGACTGGTGGGCGAATAAATCGGGCTCGCAAATACGAGACCGTTCGAGCGGCTTCGAGTTCGGGTAACTTCGTGATTCATCTACCGCAGGCCTTGTCAGCAAGGCTGGACGTGGTGACAGAAGCAAAGATGCTGATACGAAAGTCGTACGGGCGGATCAGATCCTGACAACGCGTCGTACGGCAAGACGTAATCCAAGCGCTTCAAATTCCCGCTCCCGCAGGCTCCAACCCCGCCATGCTCTGCTGGGTCAGCACCGCTTCGCCCGCTATTGCGCGAGCAATCAGCGCATCGGGCTGCGCAACCGGAATTCCCTGCGCCTGGTACCAGGCATTGTCATAGTAGGTGTTGCTATAACGTTCACCGCTATCGCAGATCAGGCTGACGATAGAACCCTCTTTGCCCGCCTGCTTCATGCGCTCGGCCAGATACAGGACACCGACAAAATTGGTCCCCGTCGAGCCGCCGACGCGACGCCCGAAGCGCCCGGCCAGATAGCGCATTGCAGCAAAGGACAGCGCGTCGGGTACCTTGAGCATGGCATCGATACATGTCGGAATGAAGGAGCGTTCAACCCGCGGACGGCCGATGCCTTCAATCTTCGATCCGGCATCGAGCGTCAGGCTGCTGTCCGGTGTGCCCGCGAGTGTGCTTTTAAAATAATCGAAAAACACCGAATTCTCGGGGTCGGTGCAAAGAATGCGCGTGGCATGCCGACGGTATGCGACGTAGCGGCCCAACGTGGCGATGGTGCCGCCGGTGCCCCCGCTGGACACGAGCCACATTGGCACGGGATACTCCTCGTCATCCATCTGCTTGAAGATCGACTCGGCAATATTGTTGTTGGCCCGCCAGTCGGTCGCACGTTCGGCGTAGGTGAACTGGTCCATGAAATGACCGCCGGTTTCCGCCGCGAGCCGATGCGATTCCGCATAGATGTCCGCGGGCTTCGCAACCAGATGGCAGCGCCCGCCGTAGAACTCTATCGCCTCGATTTTCATCCGCGATGTGCCCGCCGGAATCACCGCGACGAAGGGCAAGCCGAGCAGTCTCGCGAAATACGCTTCGGAAATGGCGGTCGATCCGCTGGACGCTTCAACAATCGTGCTTTGCTCGCGCAGCCAGCCATTACAAAGCGCATAGAGAAACAAGGATCGCGCCAGGCGATGTTTCAAACTGCCGGTCGGATGGCTCGATTCATCTTTGAAATAGAAACGGATGGTCGGATAACCGGGCAGGTCCAGCGGAATCAGGTGGGTGTCGGCGGAGCGGTTGAAGTCCGCTTCAATCTTGCGAATCGCTTCACGGGTCCAGTCGGAACGTGGCATGAAAATCCCTACCCAGTGACGGCTAACAGCGGACCGGCGCGCAAATCCGGCTCAAGCGCGCGGGCTATTGCAGCGTGCTCGCGGCATGGCGTTGTCTGTAACGCTCGGCTTGGCCGGGGGCTCGATGTGAAGCCATCGTACACGAGAGCGGCAGCCCGGTTTTCACAATTGCCACGGGATGCTGTAGGTGTTTTCGTGGCTATCGGTCATGAAGGCGCGTCATAGAGCCAAGTCATGAAAGCGTCACGAGAAGTCCGTCGAGCGCGTGATCTTTTCCCACGTTTCAATCTCGGTGTTGAGGGCCGCCAGCTTGTCCCTGACCAGGCCGAGCGCATCGGTGCCGAGCAGCAGATGTACCGGCGGATTGTCTGCGGCAATCACCTCCAGCAGCACATGGGCCGCCTTGACCGGATCGCCGGCCTGCTTGCCGCTTTTCGCCTCCCGCGCCTGACGGATCGGGGTGAACAGCGCATCGTAATCCGCAATGCTGCGGCCCGAGCGCACCATCGAGCGGCCGGCCCAATCGGTGCGGAAAGAGCCGGGTGCGACCGCGGTGACCTTGATGCCGAAACCGGCGACTTCTTTCGCCAGCGTTTCAGAGATGCCTTCGAGAGCGAACTTGCTGCCGCAGTAGTAAGAAATCCCCGGCATGGTGACGAAGCCGCCCATCGACGTGATGTTGATGATGCGGCCCGACCGGCGTTCGCGCATGGCGGGGAGCACGGCTTTGATCATCGCGACGGCGCCGAACACGTTGACGTCGAACTGATGGCGCAGGTCTTCCAGCGGCGACTCCTCGAGCACGCCTTCGTAGCCGTATCCTGCATTGTTGACCAGCACGTCGATAGCTCCGATTTTTTCCGTTATCGTCGCGACGGCCGGGCCGATAGCCGCGAAATCGGTCACGTCGAGGACGATAGCGTGTGCACGACCGGCTGCGAGCGCCTCGAATGGTTGTACGTCTGCGTCGCGGCGCACCGTCCCCGCGACTACGTGGCCGGCATTCAATGCGGCTTCTGCGAACGCGCGGCCGAAACCCGAACTCACGCCGGTAATCAGGAAGGTCTTCTTGCCCTGGATGGTGCTCATGGTGTTGCACTCCTTGTCGGTAGTCGTGGACAGGCCGAGCGTCGAGATACATCTCCGGTGACACATCGCGACCCCAGCAACGATTGCATGTTAGAAGTGCAGCGTCAGAACGCGAATGCCGGTTCATCTGTTGTGTTTGCCTAATCCTATGAGCCGGTGGATTTCTGCTCTGGCAAGTGGCACATTGCAAGCTCACTGCAAAAACTGACGAGACCTGGCGTGCACCTTTTACACAATGCTCGCGATGAACACGATGATCGGACAAAAGCGCAGCAACGCATGGTCGCGTTATTGAAGCAGTTGGCGCCAGCGGAGGGGTATAACCTGACGGTGCTGCCCGACGTGCGGTTCCTGCGTTCGAACCGTCCGCTAAGCCGAACCCCCGTGCTATATGAACCAGGTATTGTGATCGTCTGCCAGGGACGCAAGCGCGGCTTTCTGGGCGATGACGTTTATGTTTATGACGCGCAGCACTATCTGGCGGTATCGGTGCCGGTGCCGTTTTCGATGGAAACCGAGGCAAGCGAAGCAGAGCCTATGCTGGCTATCTATTTTCGCCTCGACTTCAACGTGGCGGCTGACCTGATGCTGCAACTCGACGAACGGGCAAGCGCTGTTCCAGCGAAGCCCAAAGGGATGATGTCGACACCGCTCGATGCGCGGCTCGGTTTATCGGTACTGCGGTTTCTCGAGGCGATGAGTTCGCCGCTGGAGGCTGACATTCTTGGCCCCGGACTCGTGCGTGAAATCTACTATCGCGTGCTGACGGGCGAGCAGGGCGGGTCGATGCGCGCAGCGCTCACGCGACAAGGGCATTTCGGCAAGATCGCGAAGGCGCTGCGAAAAATCCATATGTCGTTCCGCGAACCACTGGATGTCGAGCGGCTTGCTTTGGAGGCGAGCATGAGCGTGCCGTCATTTCATTCGCACTTCAAAGCGGTGACCAATACCTCGCCGATGCAATACCTGAAGTCGACGCGGCTTCATCAGGCGCGCCTTTTGATGGTGAGAAACGACGTAACGGCGGCGGTCGCGTGCGCTCAGGTAGGGTATGAAAGTTCGTCGCAGTTCAGCCGCGAATTCAAGCGGCTGTTCGGGCGTAGTCCGATAGAAGAGGCGGACCGGATGAAAAAGACCTTCGCCGTTCCTCAAACCGGACACGATTCCATCTACGTTGCGTCGCATTGATCCGGGCATGATGATGCATGATCCGGTTTGATCACCATCAAGCGAAGCGCAAACAGCGCACCTCGCTTCTGCAAATAACGTCGTGATATCAATCCCCGAATTGCTGCAACACGACATTCCATTAATTGGAATTGTGAAATCGCAATATTTCCATTGAGCGGTTGGTCCAGAATTCGCATACTGGTCTGCGAAGGGGCGCTCGCGTCTTCGGAGCGTTCGGATTCAGATTCAGAATCGAAACGAAGCCTGGCAGCGCGCATTCATGCGCATTCGCAATTCTGCAGCGGCGCAACCGGGCAATGTCGATACAAGTGAGGTCAGGTTTTGGCGCGGTTCCAGACGTCGCCAAGCCCGGGAAACCTTCTTATCAAGCTTGTTGCCTATCGATCCGGCTGTGGTGACGAACGGTGCCGGGGTTGTCCACCGATGGATGCGAATGTTCCGAGCTTTCTGAACGGACAGCGCGCCCCGGTATCGACGAACAGGCAACGAATCAGTAACAAACCAACGAACTATTTTCAAGGACCACACCATGTACAAGACCTATGGCTACGCCGCGCATTCCGCCGATAAGCCGTTTGCTCCCTTCGCCTTCGATCGCCGGGACACGGGTCCGCACGATGTCCGCATCGAAATCCTGTACTGCGGCGTGTGCCATTCGGACCTGCACACCGCGCGCGGCGAATGGGCGGGTACGGTGTACCCGAACGTCCCGGGACACGAAATTGTCGGCCGGGTGACCGAGGTCGGCTCTGAGGTCACGAAGTTCAAGGTTGGCGCGCTGGCGGGCGTCGGCTGCATGGTGGATTCGTGCCGGACTTGCCCGTCATGCCAGGAAGGCCTCGAGCAGTATTGCGAAGGCAGCGGATTTGTCGGCACCTACAATGCGCCCGACAAACATACGGGTGGCGTGACCTACGGCGGTTATTCGAAGTCTATCGTCGTGGACGAAGCCTTCACGCTGCTGGTTCCCGAGAACCTTGAACTCGCCGCCGTGGCGCCGTTGTTGTGCGCGGGGATCACCACGTATTCGCCGCTGCGTCACTGGAACGTCCAGGCCGGGCAGAAGGTCGGCATCGTTGGCCTGGGCGGGCTCGGTCATATGGGCGTGAAGCTCGCGGCGGCGTTCGGCGCGCACGTCGTGCTGTTCACCACGTCGGCCGGCAAGATTGAAGATGCGAAGCGGCTTGGCGCACATGAGGTCGTGATTTCGAAAGATCCGGAGCAGATGGCGAAACACGTCAACTCGTTCGATTTCATCCTCAACACCGTTGCGGCTTCCCATGACCTCGACCAGTTCACGGCGCTGCTTAAGCGTGACGGAACGATGACGCTCGTCGGCGTGCCGGAGCATGCGCATCCGTCGCCGTCTGTCGGCAACCTGATTTTCAAGCGCCGTGCGCTGGCCGGTTCGTTGATCGGCGGCATTGCGGAAACGCAGGAAATGCTCGATTTTTGCGGCAAGCATGGCATCACGTCGGACATCGAGATGATCCGCATGGACGAAATCGACAAGGCCTACGAGCGCATGGTTAAAAGCGATGTGAAATATCGCTTCGTGATCGACATGGCATCGCTGAAAGAAGAGGCCTGAGTATTGGTGAAGCCCTGTTGAACCCAGGGCCGAACCTGGCGGGCTTTCAATACGCCTGTTTTGGCCGCTTCTTGTCATTACGCATCCCCAGAAATGAGGATGCGTAGCGCACGCTAATCGGTTAACTTCTTATTCAGAGCCGGGGGGCTAAGGTCTACACCGCACTCCGATGGCAAAAGCGAACGTGTCAAAGAATGCTCACGCGTTCCGCCATACGAAACTGAGAGACTAAGACCCGCCTTGTGCGGGTCTTTTTTTTGGGCCGATTTTTAGCGCCACGCGCCATAGTCGAACAGGGTATCGATATAACCAAAGCTGGGTTACGGAGCCCGAGCAGTTTCACCAACTGCAATAATCGGCTTGCGGCAACGTAGATTCGAAATGAAGGCCAAGCATTTCCCCGTTTATTAGAAGTACTTCCGCGGCAGTAGAAGTCGGGATTGGGTGCCGGCGGCCTTATCCGGTTGGTTAGCCGCCGCCTCGCAATGCGTTCACAAGATTGGCTCGTCGGTTAAAATAATGACAAACTATTTAACGGCACGAATAAAACAGGCTTGAATCGGCAATATCGTCCGTGTAGTCTGCGGGACAGCATTTTAAAAATAGGGAGGCTTGCGCGTGGAGAAAACGTTCGCGAGCCATTGACCGGGACCGATCAGCATGTCCGTGAAATGTATTTGACGAGCCGGGAAACCCGCCTGGTTTCCGATATCTTCGCCGTGCTTGCCGATTCGCTTCCTGAGCAGTTAATGCGGCAGGAAGTGGGCGTTCGCATGCTTAGCTTGTTGCGCGCGGACCATCTTGGGTCTTATGTCTGGGACGAGACGAAGAAGGAATTCGTCAACCGGGTCTCGTTCAACATGTCGGAAGATAACCTGTCCGAGTACGAGAAGTACTACCAGTACCGCGATACCGTGACCCCTCGGCTGCAAAATTGCCGCGAGGCGGTTCGAGTGACCAACGTGATTCCGCAAGGCGAGCTGATGCGGACCGAACTGTTCAACGACTTTTTGCGTCGTGACGGTTTGCGCTGGGGCATGAACGTCTACGCGTGGGCCGGCGATTCGAACATCGGCGACCTGCGCATCTGGCGCGGTAAACATCGGGAAGATTTCTCCGATCACGACCTCGCCATGGCCGAATTCATTCGCCCGGCTTTTACCGCAGCACTCGCGCGAGCGCGCGCCGAAGCGGGCATGTCAAAGCCGTTTGGACCGCAAGCCAAGCTGATTTCAGAGGACGTGTTGAAGAACCTGACGGCGCGAGAGCGGGATGTGGTCGGGCTGGTGGTGGAGGGATTGCTCGACAAGGAAATCGCATTCCGGCTGGGCATTTCTTATACGACGGTCCGAACTCACATCGACCGTTCTTTCCATAAGCTCGGTGTCGGAAGCCGCTCGAAACTGATTCGTGCGGTGCAGGCGAACGGGCAGCAGTAGGGCGGCATGCGGGCGAAAGGGTTTTTTATAACTCCCCCCGGGCGGAAAATAATCGTCGTTAAACGCTGCGCTCGGCCGAGGGGCTGTTTGAGCATGGAATGCGAACACTAGCGTAATAACCGCTTCAGCAGAAATCCTGTGAAAAATGTAAGCCCGGTATGCCAACTGAATTAAATTCGGTCTCGCCATTGCAAGCAGTGGACACCATTCCCCTTTGCCCAACAACGGTCATTTAGCGCATCTGCCCGGTGCGCGTATGCATTCTAATTATTGTTTTTACCAGAAGGTGATTTCTTGATGTTGCCGCCTAGCGTAAATCCTCAGAATTGAGGATTCGCTATCGGCGAAGTCACGGTATTGTCGGCTCCTTCGTTACTGGAGCATGAGCCGTGAGCTTTGACCAGACCTTCTCAACAGTCCCTCGACATCCGTTATCGGTCGAGGAAGAGATCGCGCATCTGGAGCGGATCGTTCCGCGCTGGAGCGACGAGGGCGGTGGTTCGGTACTCGGCCAGGCTTATTGGCGCAAGCGTTTCGTCGATCTGGCGTGTTATCCGGAATTGACGCCAACCCAGCACGCGACTGTGCGGCGAATGCTCGAATGCGTGAACACGGCAATTTGATCGTGGCGCGGAGAGTAGGCCTTGCGCATAGATGCTTCGATTACTAAAACGTTTTTGATTTTTACTCCAGCTTCCATTGCATCAACCTAAGAGAGAGGGCTGAATATGGAAATGCAATACCGGGGGGCGACGATACGACCCATGGTTGCCCCCGCCCAAGGCGCCTTTGATTCATCCGTGATCATCCGGGACGAGCATGGAAATCAACGCTCGCACGGCACCCTTGGCCGTTTCGCGTCGCATAATGCCGCGACGAATTTTGCGGTGATCTGGGCGATAGCCAGTCTGGACGGAGATGCAGTCCCGCGAGCGCCGTTCCAGGTTATTTGATGGCGTGGGCCGGTGCCATTCGGTATTGGCCCGGCTCTACGAACCTGCAGCAACGCGCCGCGTGCGGCGGCGTAAATAAAGGTTGTTGAGAATCAGCGCCGCGCCTGTCATGCAAGCGCCTGTAATCTGCATGTGGGTCGGGATTAATCCGCTCATCGCCGACACTACAAATGTTGTCACGGGCAGCACGTCCATGAACAGCACCCCATTGAGCGGCGTAAGGATCCTGTTCCCCATGTTCCAGAACAGAATGGCGACAAAACCCGCAACGGGTCCCATATAAAGCAGGTGCGGGACGATGGCGATCAGCATCGCCGTGGTCGGTACCGGCACGACATGAAGCACGAATAACAGCACGTTCAGCCCGATGATCGTGGTCAGGCCGAGCACGGTTGTCATCGTCGTGTACTTGAGCGCGGACCAGGTCGTGAAGGTCGATGCGCTGAACGTGTAGATCACCCAGCACAGCGCACCCACCACAATCAACGCGTTCGCCGAGTAGTGCTGAGGCTCGCTCAGGAGCGCCGCAATATTGCCTTTTGTCACGACCAGTGCGACGCCGGCAAACGACATCAGGATAAACAAAAACGAAACCAGCGGCGGCAGGACGCGGCGCACGATCGAATTGACGATCAAGCCCATCATCGGCTGGGTTGCCATCATGATCGATGCGGTCAGCGCGCCGTCGCGTCCAGCCAATTGCTGTCCGAGAAAAACAAAAGAACCGAATCCACAAAAGCCGATTGACCCCAGCAACCAGGCAAGCGCTATAGGTTCTCCTTTGAACCGGAACGCGCTTCGGCCTTCTTTCAGCCGCAACAGGACGAGAAACGCGCTGCCAGCGATCAGGTAACGCAGCGATGTGAAGGTGAATGGATCGACATGACGGAGTGCGCTTGTCATGACGGGAAACATGATGCCCATCAAAACTGTCGCGCATACGCAGAGCAATACACCTGTCAAGTATCCGGGACGCACACTAACAAAAGATGCGCTGCGAACCGGGGCAGGATTTGTCGCTTGAGGCTCATATAATTTATTCATGACCTATCGTTCAAAAATTAGGAAAAATTTTTTAGAGCAGCGCGCGCAGGGTCATATCGACAATGCCAGCCAACTTCTTTTCGCTTATCTCGACTTTGCCCAGCACCCGAAGTCCTTGCACGATGCATAGCAGGAAAGTACCAACGTCGTTTTCGTCGAGATCAGCATCGAAATCTCCCGCTTGCTGGCCGCGAATCACGGCCGCGGTCAGTTGGGCGCTAATGCGCTGCAGCGTCGTTTCGATGTAAGGCCGCAATACTTCGTCTGCCGGAAGCAGTTCGAGTGCCGCATTGGTGATGAAACATCCATGGCGGCCGGCAAGGTCGGCGCTGAGCCGGGTGTAGTGAAGCAACGCCTCACGCAAGCATTCACGCGGCGGCAGATCGGCTTGCAGACGCTCTTTGAGCCGGGCAACCGCGCCGTCGGCATAACGTTCGAACGCAACGATCAACAGCCCGTGCTTGTCGCCGAATGCGCCGTAGAGGCTGCCGCGCAGTAGGCCGGTTGCCTCGCATAAGGTGCCGACCGAGGTCGCGTTATAACCGCCTTCCCAGAACACCCGGGCGGCGGAATCGACGACTTCGTCGAGATCGAATTCACGAGGCCGTCCGCGCTCCTGAGAGCGGTCGGCAGGCTGCGGCAGGGAAGAGGTTTTTGTCATGCGTGGATATTATGACCTGTCGTTCAATAAATCAAGGTGGCTTGTGCGCATGGGACGGGAGCACTTGAGGCGCATCGACTCGGCGCGTTCCCTGGTGAACCGCGAGCCGGGAACGCCGACGCCGTTAAATGTGGACTCAGCCCGGTTGCCCCGTCAGCGCCGGATTGCTCGCCAGGATCTCCACCAGGAAATCGATGAACACCCGGACCTTGGTCGGCAGGCGGCGGCCGGCGGGGTGGACGGCGCTGATGGCCAGCGGCCCGGGCGCGTAGTCTGCCAGCACGACACGCAGCGCGCCCGAGGCGATCTCAGGTGCGAACGCCCAGACCGGGCCGTGGGCCAGGCCGAGGTCGGCGAGCACCGCGGCGCGGATCTGCTCGGCGTCGGCGGTGCGGAAGTTCGCCCTTGGGTGATGCAGAACGGACCTCGACCCGTCCCGGAACTCCCACGGCAGCGGCTCGTGGAGCGGGGCGAAAATCAGGCAGGCGTGTGCGTCGAGGTCAGTGGGGGTCCGAGGCTCGCCGCGGACTGCGAGGTACGCCGGCGTGGCGACGGTCGCGAATGGCGCCATGGCGATGCGGCGCACTATCATGTTCGAGTCGGCGAGTTCACCGTTGCGGATCGCCAGGTCGACGCCTTCCTCGATCAGGTTGATGTTGCGCCCGGAGCCGGTGAGCTCGACTGAGATGTCCGGATAGCGAGCGAAAAACTCGCGAAGGCGCGGCACGATGTAGAGCCGTCCGAACACCGGGGCGACGGTCACCCGGATCAGGCCGGACGGCGCGGACTGGCCGCGGCCAACCAACGACTCCGCTGCTTCGAATTCGTCGACCAGCCGCAAGGCGGATTCGTAGAAGATTTGACCGGCGTCGGTAAGGGTCATGCTCCGCGAGGTGCGGCGCATCAGTTGAGCACCCAGGTGGGCTTCGAGTGCAGCGATCTGTTTGCTCACCGCAGACTGGCCGACCCCGGCTTCCCGCGCAACGGCCGAGAAACTGCCGCGTTCGACTACACGAACGAAGAGGTGCATTGCGTCGAGCCGGTCCATAGAAGATTCCCAATACTTCCGATCAGGAATGGATTGTATTCCAGGGGCATGGCTTCCGCGCCAAATGGAAATGGATGATCCTCTTGTCAGACGCGGCCGGAGCTTTCCGGTCAAACAACCCAGAGGACATTTCCATGACCAGCGCGACCATCTCCACCACGACGACCACCGTTGAGACCCGGCACGTTCTGTCCGACGACGAGCGCCAAATTGAGCAAGCTGTGCTCGCCGAGATCCACGCACTGTTTTCGAACCCCACCGGCAATCAGCGCGAGACTTATGACACGTTGATCACCAAGACGCCGATCGCCGATGCCGTCACCCTGGAAGCCATCGACCGCGACGGCGTCAGCGGCTGGTGGGTGCGGCCGGCCGGCGCCCCGGCCGACCGGGCGATCCTCTTCGTGCACGGCGGCGCCTACGTGCTGGGTTCGGCCAAGGCTTATCGAGGCTTGGCTAGCCAGGTGGCGGTCCGCGCCGGGGTGGCGGCGTTCGTGGCCGACTATCCGTTGGCGCCCGAGCATGTGTTCCCGGCCGCGCCCGAGGCCGCCGCCGCCGTTCGCCGCTGGTTGGGCAGCCAGGGTGTTTCGCAGGTCGCGCTGGTCGGCGACTCTGCGGGCGGCGGTCTGGCGCTCAGCGTGCTGGGCGATGCGGCGACGACCTCGCCGTCTATAGCGTCCGTCGCGGTCTTTTCGCCCTGGCTCGATCTGGCGATGACCGGCGCCTCGTTCGGCAGTCCCGACATCCACGACCCCATCTTCCAGCCGGAAATGCTTGCCGGGCCAGCCGCGGTCTATCTCGCCGGCGCCGATCCGAAGGACGGCCGGGCGTCGCCGCTCTACGCCGTGCCCGAGGCCCTGCCGCCGTTGCTCATCCAGGTAGGCGGCGACGAGATCCTGCTCGACGACTCGCTACGCTATGCGCAAGCGGCCGGGGAGAAGGGTGGTGAGGTGCGGCTCGATATCTTCGAAGGGCTGCACCACGTCTTCCAGGGTGCGACGAGAGACCTGCCGCCCGCGCGCCGCGCGCTCGACGCGGTAGCGGCATTCCTGAGCCGTCACTGGGCGTAGAGCGACGCGTTCAGGGGAACTGCTGCGGGCAGGTAGATATCGGCGCTCCAGCGGGAGCACCTTTTAATCTGGTTTTGCCTTGGACCCTACTAAACCGGCATCCCTCATCGCAGCAGAACGGCACAGACGGACCCGGCAAACTGCACGGTGACGGTTTGTTCGTTTCGCGTATGCCGCTGGACGAGGCCGATTTCCCGCGTGAAGGTGTCGTCACCAAGAGACAACGCGCGCACGGTCTCCGGCACGCGCAGCGCGGACGACTGTGGAATCAGCGCAACGCCTACCCCGTGCGCCACGAGCCCGACGATCCCCTGTAATTCATCCAGCTCCACGACATCCTGCACCGTCACGCGAATCCGTCTGAGAAAGCGGTCGACGAGGCGGCCACCAAAGGAACTCCGGTCGTATCGAATAAAGGGCTCCGACTTCAGCAGCGCGCGCCACGGTCTGTCCGCAAGCTCGCGCGGGACCAGCAGCACGAAGGTTTCGGTGAGCAGCGTGCGCCAGTGCAGTTCGGCCGGCAACGCGAAAGGGGGTTTGATGATCACCGCGACGTCGACCTCGCCGGAGTCCACTTGTGCGAGCAAGTTGAGCGACACCCCGGGAACCACGCGGATTCGCCACCCTGGCGAAGTCTGTCTGAACAGTTCGATTGCATTGACAAGAAACGAAGCCTGCGCCGAAGCAATAGCCCCCACTCGCAGCTGGCCTGACTGTTCCACGGCACCGCCACGCGCGGCCAGGCGGGCATAAACCGACAACAATTCTTCGGCGGTATCGACAGTCTGCTTGCCGGCGGCATTAAGCGTGGCCGAGCGGCCGGTTCGGTCGAATAGCGGGAAACCCAGGTCTTCCTCCAGCCGCTGGATCTGCGCGCTGACAGCCGATTGCGTCAGTCCAATATGCGCCCCGGCACTCGCGAACGTCCCGAAACGCACCACCGCCAAAAAGGTTTTCAGCTCTCGCATCATGATTTTATCGACCGCTCTGGTGAAGCTTTGGCAGGTTTCAATCAATCGATTTTATTGATACTGAGCTAAAAAAACTATCGTTATTCAACTATTCTTGTTGCCCTTAAACTGTCTTCCGATGGCGTGAGATTCATTTTTCGCGCACCATGACGGCGGTGCGGACAGAGCTAGTCCGTGTCGTCGAATCCGTAGCATTTAACCGATATCCGAGCCCGCCATGAGCGACACCACTGCTGCCATTTCCCCTTTTCATCTCGCCTTTCCGGTTCATGACATCGCGGCCGCCCGTGAGTTTTATGGCGACCTGCTCGGCTGCCCGGAAGGCCGGAGTTCTGCCGACTGGGTGGACTTCAATTTCTACGGGCACCAGATCGTGGCGCATCTCGCGCCGGACGAAATCGGTCATCGGAAGACGAGCGAGGTAGATGGCGATGCAGTCCCGGTCCGGCACTTCGGCGTGGTGCTGCCGATGGATCAGTGGCAAGCGGCATCGGACAAACTCACGGCGGCCGGCGTGGAATTCATCATCGAACCGCATGTGCGCTTCAAGGGCGAAGTCGGCGAACAGGCGACCATGTTTTTCCTGGACCCGTCGGGCAATGCGCTCGAGATCAAGGCGTTTGCGAATATTGCTTCGCTGTTTGCGAAGTAACGCGGGCAGCCAGCTCCGCACGTAGCAAACCCAGGCACTGAATCATTGGCTGGCTCGCACGGCGCCCGCACTCTGTTGAGTTGGGTTGTTGAATACGTCGTGCTGTTTATTGAGGCTCGCAGACCACGCTGAACCTGACCAGGGTGGTGGTGCCGAAGGTGTTGCTCAACGCGACATCGGCGGCGTCGCGGCCTCGAGCCATTAATACACGTCCGGTGCGCGGCGCGTTGTTGCGCGGATCGAATGTCTGCCACGTGTTGCCCAGATACACCTCGATCCAGGCGCAGAAATCCATGGGTGCGTAGGGCGGCGGCAAACCGACGTCACTGATATACCCCGTGCAGTAACGCGCCGGAATGTTCATCGCGCGGCATAACGCGACGGCCAGATGCGCAAAGTCCCGGCACACGCCCACGCCTTCTCGATACGCTTCGAACGCCGTCTTGGTCGGCCGCGCGCAGTTGTAGTCAAAGCGTATGTGCCGATGAACATAGTCGCAAATGGCCTGCACCCGCGCGCGTCCGAGCGGCGTATGGCCGAACATCTTCCAGGCGGCATCGGACAGCAGGTCGGTCTCGCAGTAGCGGCTGCCGAGCAGGAACTGCATGCACTCGTCGGGCAGTTCTTCAACCGCATGCTGATAACCGTTTGGCTCCTGCAATTCCATATAAGGCGGCACGTCGATCAGCCCCTCAGTGGACAGCGTGAGCCAGCCTTTCGGTGCAACCAACCGGCTGCACAGATTGCCGAATGAGTCGTGATACTGCGAGTAAGGCACCTGCGGGTTGACCCTCAGGATGTCCGGGACAAGGATGCTCTGCGCGCGCGACGCGTGCATGTTCAGCATCAGCAGCATCGGTGTCGGCTGCACGCATTCATAGACCAGTTCGTAACCAACGCGGAGCTTCATCGGACTGACCTTTTTAGGTTGAGGCACTTAATAAATGGCCGAGGCGTGGCCGCGGAGCTACTGGCATCGACCTCGCTTGTTTCATTAGGGACGACGGTCAAGCCTAGGTAAAAACAATCGGATTCCTGATTAATTGCTGATCAACCAGCTGCTGCCGCTGGCTGGTCCTGCTTGATTTCCTGCGGACTTTCCTGCTGCACGTCAGCCTTCGCTTGCTGCTGAGCACCAGCGCTTGCAATCACCTTGTGCACGAAACGCAGCTTGGCGACGACCTTCGGCGAGAGCGTAAACGGGTACGCATCGGCGAGTCCCAGGCTTCGATTCAAGCTGTTTAACGCGTACATCAGCGGAAACCATTGCTTCATGAGTTTATCGAAGCTGGCGTTCTCGACCGGCTCGATCTCGGTGAGCGACGGTTCGTTGTCGGACTTGGGATCGAGCTTGAATCCGCAGGCGGCGGCGGTGTCCACCGTATCGACGATATGCAGATAATGCGCCCACGTCTCGGCCCAGTCTTCCCACGGATGCGTGGTGGCGTACGCGCTCACATAAGACTGTTCCCAGTCGGCCGGCGGTCCATTGTCGTAATGCGCCTGGAGTGACTGGGCGTAGTCGGCGCGCTCATCGCCGAACATCTCCCGAAACGGCTCTTCCCAACTTGTATTCGCCACAAGCCGGTCGAAATAGTAGTGACCTATCTCATGCCGGAAATGCCCGAGCAGCGTGCGATACGGCTCGTGCATATCCGCGCGCATGCGTTCACGCAGCGCGTCGTCGGCTTCGGCTATGTTCATTGTGATGAGGCCGTCGTCGTGACCGGTCAGGACCTTGGCCCCCATGTCGCCGTCCTCAAGAAACTCGAATTGCAAACCGGTTTCCGGATTGGTCCGCCGGGAGTCCGTGTTCAGCCCGAGTGCCGAGAGCGCAAACAGCAAGCGCCGCTTGGCCGTCTCAAGCTTGTACCAGTAGACGCGGTTATTCGGCTGAGTGAGATTGGGGATGGTCTGCGTCAGGCTGCACGCCGGGCACAATACGTCCGGCGAGTCGGCCGGGATCATCCAGTTGCAGACATTCTCGAGCGCGTAGTTGTTGCACTGCCGGAACAACGCACCGTTCGCCGATGGATTCAGAGCCCGCCACAGCGGAACATCAGTCGTGCCGGCGGGTTCGAACGCGCAAACTTCGGACAAATCAGGCACGAAGCCCAGCAACGCCGCACAAGATTCGCATTTGACGTTTTCGAAAAAAACGTGATGCTGGCAACGGCCGCAATGAAATGTTTTCATATAAAAGAGATAGGCTGGAAAGCGGAGCGTGGTGGCTTGACGGTGGCTATCAAGCAAGTACCAAGCAAGCCACGTGCCGCTGCAGGAACGGTCCGGTCCCGATGCAAGGGGCGTTTTACGCGCCAGTTTGGTGCATCGACGGACACTTGAAACGGCTTGTACGCAGTATTTCGTGCATGTAAGCCGCCGGGAGCCTTGCCCGATGGTGCATTCGACCAAACGGCATGGAGTTTGCTTTTGAAGATTGCCAAAATTCGTCCAGGAGTCAGGTGTGTCAATCCGTGTCGCGTTGAACCATGTCACGCACTACCGTTATGACCGCCTCGTCGGCCTTTCACCGCAGGTCGTGCGCCTGCGGCCTGCGCCGCATTGCCGTACCCCGATCGTTTCCTATTCGATGCGGGTCGAGCCAGCCGATCACTTCATCAACTGGCAGCAGGACGCGTTCGCCAACTACCAGGCGCGGCTCGTCTTCCAGGAGAAAACGCGGGAATTCAAGATCACAGTCGATCTGGTTGCCGAAATGGCGGTGTACAACCCCTTCGACTTCTTCCTCGAGCCCTACGCCGAGAAATTCCCGTTCGAGTACGAACCGGAACTCGCGGTTGAGTTGGCGCCGTATCTGATCAAGCGCGAGCCCACGCCGTTGCTGGCCAAGTTTGTCGAGAGCATCGACAAGACGCCCAAGGTAACGGCCGATTTCCTGGTCGAACTGAACCAGCGGTTGCAGCACGATATTGGCTATGTGATCCGCATGGAACCCGGCGTCCAGACGCCGGAAGAGACGCTCGACAAAGCGTTGGGATCATGCCGCGACACGGGTTGGCTGCTCGTTGAAACCTTGCGGCAGCTCGGGCTGGCCGCGCGGTTCGTGTCGGGTTACCTGATCCAGCTCACCCCCGACCAGAAGTCCCTCGATGGCCCGAGCGGCACCGAAGTCGACTTCACCGACCTGCACGCGTGGTGCGAGGTCTTCCTGCCTGGCGCGGGCTGGATCGGACTCGACCCGACCTCGGGGCTGCTGGCCGGCGAGGGGCACATCCCCGTCGCCTGCACGCCTGAGCCGGGGAGCGCTGCGCCCATCTCCGGCGCGGTCGATGAAAGCGAAGTCGAGTTCGAGCACATCATGCAGGTGCAGCGCGTGCTCGAAACGCCCCGCGTGACGAAGCCGTACACGGAAGAAGTGTGGACTGCGGTGCAGAAGATGGGCGCGCAAGTCGACCAGCAACTGACCGACATGGACGTGCGCCTGACCATGGGCGGCGAGCCCACGTTCGTCGCCGTGAGCGATCGCGATGCTGCCGAATGGAATACCGACGCACTGGGTCCGACGAAGCGCGGTTATGCGGTCTCGCTGATGGACAAGTTGCGTGCGCGTTACGGCGTGGGCGGTTTCCTGCATCTCGGACAAGGCAAGTGGTATCCGGGAGAGCAGTTGCCGCGCTGGGCCATGTCGCTGTTCTGGCGCGCGGATGGCGAGCCGATCTGGGAAGACCCCAAACTCTTCGCCGATGAACGCGATCCCGGTCAATACACGGCCGAAGATGCACGGCGGTTTATCGAACATCTCGCCGACAAGGTCTCGCTGGATCCGTCGTATATCCAGCCCGGTTACGAAGACACGTTCTACTACCTGTGGCGCGAGCGCCGCTTGCCGGTGAACGTGGACCCGTTCGAATCCGAACTCGACGACGAGATGGAACGCATGCGCTTGCGTCGTGTGTTCGATGCAGGTTTGTCGCAGGTGACGGGTTATGTGCTGCCTATCGCGCGCGAACGTGATGTTCCGCTGCAAGCGCCGACATGGGTCAGCGGCCCCTGGTTTTTCCGCGATGGCCGCATGTACCTGATTCCCGGCGACTCGCCGATGGGTTACCGCTTGCCGCTTGAATCGCTGCCGTGGGTGAGCGAGGGGGACTTTCCTTATCAACATCCGCACGATCCGTTCGGGCCGCCTGCGCCGTTGCGCCAGGCGATGGAATTGCGCATGCAATATCGCGGGGAAGCGATCCCCGGCGAGACCTTAGAAGGAAGAGCGGGCGAGGCTGCCGGAGCAGGCACGGGCGCGGGCGTAGCCGCCGGTACCGGGCGCGCGCCTGCAACCTCAACCCGCGAGCCGTCGCGCGGCGAGTCGGCTTCATGGATCCGGCGTACGGCATTGTGCGTTGAAGCGCGAGATCCGGCGCGTGCGGCGGGACCGGACGTCGAAGAGAAATCATTCGGAAGCGGCAAGAGCCTGCTGCATGTGTTCATGCCGCCGCTGACCGAACTCGATGACTACCTCGACCTGCTCGCGGCCATTGAAGCAACCGCCGCCGATCTGCACATGAAAGTGGTGATAGAAGGCTATCCGCCGCCACGCGATGCCCGTCTCAAGATGCTGCAAGTCACGCCGGACCCGGGCGTGATCGAGGTGAACATTCACCCGGCGTCGAGCTGGGATCAACTCGTCGATCACACCGAGTTCCTGTATCAATCGGCGCACGAAAGTTACCTCAGCACCGAGAAGTTCATGACCGACGGGCGTCACACCGGCACGGGCGGCGGCAATCACTTCGTGCTTGGCGGTGCGACGCCTGCCGACAGTCCGTTCCTGCGACGTCCCGACCTGCTTGCAAGCCTGATCGCGTACTTCATCAACCATCCGTCGATGTCGTACCTGTTCTCGGGATTGTTCCTCGGGCCGACGAGCCAGGCGCCGCGTGTTGACGAAGCACGCAACGACCAGCTCTACGAACTCGAGATTGCGTTCAAGGAGATCGAGCATCAACTCGAACGCCTGGGCGGACGCGATAGTGCATTGCTGCCGCCGTGGCTGATCGACCGGACGTTGCGCAATTTGTTGATCGATGTGACCGGCAACACACATCGCGCGGAGTTCTGCATCGACAAGCTGTATTCACCCGATGGCCCGACCGGCCGCCTCGGCCTGCTCGAACTGCGGGGCTTTGAAATGCCGCCGCATGCGCGCATGAGCCTCGTCCAGCAGTTGCTGTTGCGCACGCTGGTCGCGCGCTTCTGGGACAAGCCGTACACCACGCGTCTCACGCGCTGGGACACGGAACTGCATGACCGTTTCATGCTCAGCACGTTCATCGAAATGGATTTCCACGATGTCATCGCGGACCTCAACGAAGCCGGTTATGCATTCGATGCCGCGTGGTTCGCGCCGCATTTCGAATTCCGTTTCCCGCTTGTCGGAGCGGTCCAGACGAACGGCATCGAACTGACGGTGCGCAGCGCGCTGGAGCCGTGGCACGTGATGGGCGAGCAGGGGTCGCCGGGCGGGACGGTGCGCTATGTGGATTCGTCGGTGGAACGGCTCGAAGTGCGGGTGCTCGGGCTCAACGACAACCGCCATGTGGTGACGGTCAACGGCGTGCCACTGCCGTTGCAACCGACCGGCCGGGTGAGCGAACATGTGGCCGGCGTGCGCTTTAGGGCATGGTCCCAGCCGACGGCGCTGCATCCGTCAATCGGTGTAGATGCGCCGCTTACCTTTGACATAGTTGACACTTGGAGCAACCGTTCCATAGGTGGATGCCGGTATCATGTAGCCCATCCGGGTGGCCGCAACTATGTGACCTATCCGGTCAACGCATACGAGGCTGAAAGCCGGCGGCGCGCACGTTTTTTCAGGATCGGCCATACACCTGGACGGATGGTCGTGGAGGAACCAAAGCGCAGCCTGGAATTCCCTTTCACACTCGATTTGCGCCGACGGTAGCCTTAACAACTAAAACTGCTCAATTTGGCCTTCCAATCCACGCTTCCGTTTGAAGCAATCACGAACCGCGCGAGTGTGTCGTCACACCTTCGCGCGGTCCCGGCCCGGGAGGGTCATTGGGACGAACTGCGCGACGCGTCGGGCCAGTTGCGCGCTTCCTGGCAGCAATTCTTCGATCTCCTCGGCGACGACGGCATAGCCGGCCTCGACCGGGCGACCGCGACCATTGCGCAGCAGGTCCGCGATAACGACATCAGCTACAACGTCTACGCGGACAAGGGCGAACCTCGTCCGTGGTCGCTGGACCTGCTGCCGTTTCTTATCGATGAAAACGAGTGGTCGGTGATCGAGCGCGCGGTGACGCAGCGCGCGAAGTTGCTCAATGCCGTAGTCGCCGATATCTACGGGCCGCAGACACTGCTGCACGACGGCCTGCTGCCGCCCGCGCTGGTGTTTGGACATCCGGGGTATCTGCGCTCGGTGAAGGGCTTCGTGCCGCCCGGCTCGCAGTATCTGCAGCTTGTGGCAGTGGACTTGACGCGTGCCCCTAACGGCGCGTGGACCGTGATGGCGCACCGGACGGAAGCGCCTTCCGGACTCGGTTATGCGCTGGAAAACCGGCTGATCGTCTCCGACGTATTCGCCGAGCCGTTCCGTTCCATGAAGGTCCAGCGGCTCGCCCCGTTCTACTCGCAACTGATCGCAGCACTGGTCCAGGGCGGCCGGGCGCTGATGTCGGGAGAAGGATCGCCGCACATCGCGCTGCTCACGCCCGGGCCTTTCAGTGAAACCTTCTTCGAGCATGCGTTCCTTGCTCGCTACCTTGGCGTCACGCTGGTCGAAGGTAAGGACCTGACCGTGCGCGACGACATGCTGTTCCTGAAGACATTCGCCGGACTGGAACGGGTTCATGTATTGATGCGCCGCCTGGACGATGCATTCTGCGATCCGGTCGAATTGCGCGCTGATTCGACCATCGGCGTGCCGGGCCTGTTGCAGGTGATGCGGGCCGGCAACGTGATGGTGTCCAACGTGCCGGGCTCGGGTTTTGTCGAATCGCCGGCGCTGCATGGTTTCCTGCCGGCCATCTCGCGGGCGCTGCTCGACGAGCCGCTGGCACTCGCCAGCGTGCCCACCTGGTGGTGCGGTGAGGAAGCGGCGCGCGAAGCGGTGCTGGCGCGTCTGGACAAGGCGTTCGTGATTCCCACCTGGCCGGGCTTGGCGCTCAATGGCGGCGGCCCGCGCGGTTTCGGCGACGGCCTGCAACCGCTAGCCGGCTGGCGCACGCGGATCGACGCCATGCCTGATGCTTTCACGATCCAGAACCTGTTCCCGAGTTCGCACGCGCCGCGTTACGAAGACAACACGTTGACAGGACGGCCGTCGGTGCTGCGTGTTTTCGCGATTGCGAATATCGATGGCGGCTGGTCAGTGATGCCGGGCGGATTCACGCGGCTTGGGGCTGAGCGCCAACCGTCGGTATCGATGCAATACGGCAGCAGCAGCGTCGACACCTGGGTGCTGTCGAGCAAGCCGGGTTCAAGCTTCTCGCTGCTCCCCACACCGATCAAACCGGCTGACCTTGCGCGCAAGCATCGGACGGTATCGAGCCGGGCAGCCGAAAACCTCTTCTGGGCCGGACGATACGGAGAGCGCGCCGAGAACAACGTGCGGCTACTGCGCGTGATCCTCTCGTCGATCGACAGCAACGACTCAGAGGGCATGCTGGAGACCATGGTGGACCTCGCGTGGCAGAGTGGCCTGCTGCCGCCGGGTACGCCTTTGCAGGGACACACCGCGCGCGGGCTCGAACGCCTGCTGGTCGCCAACATTGGCGAGAACGGCGCCGCGGCGAGCATAGGCCAGAACCTGGCGAGCCAGGTGCGTGCGAGCAGCGAGATCCGCGGACGTCTTTCGACCGATCACTGGCGCACGATCCTGGCCGCGCGAAACGATTTCCGCGATGCCATCCAGCACTTCAAGCCGGGACCGGACGTGGAGCGTTATGACCGCGTGAAGCTCACGCGAACGCTTGAAACGCTGTCGGCGCAACTGCTCGCGATCAGCGGCGCGCAGGGCGACCGCATGACGCGCGACGAAGCGTGGAAGCTGGTGTTTGCGGGACGGCACATCGAACGCGTATGGACGATGACCACCTTCCTGCGCGTGGCCGCCGAGCATGGCCAGATGACGACGCCGGCCGGGTTCGATTTGCTGCTGCAATTGTTCGACAGCACGCTCACCTATCGATCGCTTTATCCGGGACGTTTCGAGGTTCCGGCACTGATCGACTTGCTGGTGGTCGAGCCGACCAACCCGCGCGGCCTGTATGGCGTGTACAAGCGCTTATGCACAAAGCTCAACGAGATTTCAATTGCGGCCGGCAATACGAACTACGGCGCATTCAGCGACGCCACGCTGTTGCTCAAGTCGCTGCGAGGACTCGAGCAACTTTGCACGACTGACGAGGAAGGGAACTATAGCGAGCTCATCCAGGCCTGCGAAGCACTCGGCGATCACGTGAGCGCCGCTGCGCATGAAATCAGCGCGCGTTACTTCAGCCACGCGAATACGCAGGCATTGCAGGTGTCGTCGTGAAGATTCCGAAAACCGTGTTGTGGGTGTCGCACCGGACGACCTACCGCTATTCAACCTATGTGGAAACCGCTCAGCATCTCGCGACCATCCGGCCGCAGAGCTGCGCGTGGCAGCGGGTGATCTCGCACACCGAAAGCATTGAGCCGAAGCCGCCGTACATCAACAGTCGCGTCGATACCTTCGGTAACGACGTGCTGTATTTTTCGCTCGAGTCACCGCACCGGTCATTGCAGATGGTCAGCGAAACGACCGTTGAACTGACGCCGCGATGGGCCTCGCTCGATCCGGCGACCACCCCGGCGTGGGACGAGGTCGCGAAGGGTATGCGTTTTAGCGCCCACGCCCCGTTTCGCCCGGAGACGGAGTTTTGCTTTGCGTCGCCCAACGTCAGTCTCGGGCAGGATTTGCGGGACTATGCATTGGAGAGCTTTCCTGCGGGGATGCCGCTGGCGCAGGGGGCCATCGACCTGATGCACCGGATTCACGCCGACTTCAAGTACAAGCCTTTGGCGACTTCCTACGACACGCCGGCGCATCGCGCGTTTGAAATGCGCCGGGGCGTCTGCCAGGATTTTGCGCAGGTAATGATCGGATGCATGCGCTCGCTCGGGTTGCCCGCCCGGTATGTGAGCGGATATTTGCGCAATGATCCCGCGCCGGGGCAGGAGAAGCTGATCGGCGCGGATGCATCGCATGCGTGGGTGTCGGTGTTTTGCCCCGGCAGCGGGTGGATCGATCTTGATCCGACGAACGATGTGCTCGCCGATCTCGAACATGTGACGCTTGCCACGGGGCGGGACTATAGCGACGTGTCGCTGCTGCGCGGGATGATTCTCGGCGGCGGGTCACATCGGATCGATGTGGGGGTGACCGTGCTGGCGATGGATGCCGAGTCTGATATGGGCGCTGGCGCTGATTAAGGGGGCGTTGTTCGTACGCGCCGGATGCACTGCGAGCGGTGCGCCGGCGCGAGCGCTTCTCTTCATTCCGGCGGCGTGCTCTCAAAAGCAGGTTGTTGCTCGGCGAAAGCGGAGAACGCTTGCAGGTTCGGATACTCCGCTGCGATAACAATCTTCGGCACCATCATCTGGGTGAATCTCCAGGCGACGGCAACCGTGACGCCCGCCTGTCCAAGCCGATCCGCGTCGAGCGGCAGGGCACCCAACAAGGCCACTTCGGCCTCGAGCCCAGCGTACGCCGCCAGCAACTGAACACTGACGCGATCGACCCACGGCTCATGCTGTTTTTCGACAGGACGCAAGTTGCGTTCATAGACAATCTGAACCGTCTTGTCACACGCTGCCAACGCGAGGCCGGTGAGCCTGGTTGCGCGCAACCGATCGTCCGCGCGGCCGGGTGTCGACGTGTCGGTCGACCCGGCAATGGATGTCACATAGTCGAGGATCAGTGTTGAATCCATCACGCATTGACCATCGTAGAGAATCAAGGTTGGTGCCTTCACGACCGGGTTGAGCTTGCGGAATTCCTCGAAGCCACTGAACACGGAAATCGAACGATGCTCGAAATCAAGCCCAAGCAGCTTGAGACAAATAGCCACCCGGCGAACATAGGGCGAGTCCAGCATTCCAATCAGTTGCATACACTTCCCGTTAGAATATCTATCATGTAGCCGTCTTTATGCGCACCGCTGAACGCGCTTGCACAAGGGCCCCTAAGACAGACGATTCCATCAGGTTATCCATTTAGACGACGTATGAAAAGCGACATAAACAAACGTCTTTCGTAAGAAAATCTTACATGAAAAACATCCCGCCTCTAACCGCGCTCCGATGTTTCGAAGCGGCCGCCAGGCTCGGCGGCGTCACGCTCGCTGCGCGCGAACTCCACGTGACGCACTCGGCGGTCAGTCAGCAGATCAGGATTCTCGAAGACAGCATGGGCATTGCGCTCTTCGTGCGTGAAGCAAGAGGATTGCGGCTCACGGAAGAGGGACGTCTCTATGCGCTCGAAATACGTTCGGCGCTTCGCGATATTGCGAACGCGACGCTTCTGGCCCAGGCCCGTCCTCAAGAAAGCGAACTGGTTATTGCAACGCTGCCGTCGTTTGCGCTGCATTGGCTGCTGCCTCGCTTATCGAGTTTGCGCGAGCATCATCCGTATTACCGGGTGCGCTTGCAGACGAGCCTTGAGATCCAGGACATGCGGCAGGGTCTTGCCGATGTCAGCATTCGAATGGGCCAAGGACATTGGCCCGGTCTCGCCCAGAAAGAGTTGTTCAGCGATGAACTGCTGGTCGTCGCGGCGCCTCATTTCAACGGAGGTGGGCTTCCTCGCTCCGCGGAGGAAATCCTGGCGTGCCCGTTGATAAGAAGCACCGATGCCCCCTGGACCGAGTGGTGCCACGCGGCCAATGTGCGCGAACCCGGCAACGTGAGCGGGCTCTTCGCGAACGATTCGAACATCGTATTGGGCGCAGTGCTGCTGGGGCAGGGGATCGCGCTCGAACGGCGCACGCTCGTTGCAGACGCCATTGCTCGCGGCGAGCTCGTTCAGATTACCGATATACACGTGCCATACCCCTATCCGTACTGGCTGGTCTGGCAGCAACGTGAAGTGTTGAGCGTGAAGCAGGCGCATTTCATGGAATGGATCGACGCTGAGGTGAAGCGTTATCTGGGGCGCGCCGCTTGATGTTATGCCGCGTGCTCCCCGATACTCGAGCACTATCAAACGCAGATCTGAACGATGAAGAAAATAGAAACGACAGTCCTGGTAGCTGACCTCGCGGGCACGGCCGTGTTTGCCGCCGAGGGCGCGATCACCGCCATGCAAAGCGGACTTGACCTGCTCGGGGTGATGGTCCTGTCGTTTGTCGTGGCGCTGGGCGGCGGCGTGATTCGCGATTTGCTGATCGGCGCGACGCCCCCCAATGCCGTGCGCGACTGGCGCTATCCGGCGATCGCGTTCCTCGCGGGCTTGCTGACCTTCATCTTTCACAGCGAGGCCCGCACGCTCTCCGCGCCCTTGCTCATGGTGCTGGACGCAGCCGGGCTTGCGCTGTTCGCCGTTGCGGGCGCGCAGAAGGCGCTGAGCTACGGCATTGGGCCTTTCATATCGACGCTGATGGGTACGATCACCGGCGTAGGCGGTGGCGTGATACGCGACATCCTGCTGGCCCGCGTGCCGATGGTGCTCGTCGCCGATATCTATGCGAGCGCCGCGTTCGTGGGAGGGGTCGTGCTGGTCGTTAGCCGCCGGCTGGGTCTTTCGCCGATGGCCGCCGCACTCCTCAGCGGCGCCGCGTGTTTCATCTTGCGCGTGGCGTCTGTCACGTATGGGTGGCAGTTGCCGAAAGTCGCGCACTGGTGAAAAGGAAAGCACCCCCCGGCGGCCTTAGCTTCAACCCCCGATCATCCCGGGAATCTCGGCGACCAGTGCGTCAATAGCACGCCGCGTCTTCAAGGGCAGGTAGCGCGTTTGAGGCCACACTGCGTGAATATCCTGAGGCAGCATGCCACAGCTATTCATGACCACCACCAGTTCACCGGTCTTCTCGTAACGCGTCAGCAGCCAGCTGGGCAACCACGCCAGCCCAAACCCTTCGATAGCCGCCGCGGCTATCGCCTGCACATCGTCCAGGCTCACTTGCGGCTGGATGCGCGCCTGCCGCACCTGGCCGTCGATATCCCGTACTTGCCAGGGCGACAACGCGCCGGCGCGTGAGTAAGCAATGCCCGCATGTCCGTCCATCTCTTCGAGACTCGCCGGCAGCCCGTGCCGCGCCACATACGACGGCGCGGCGCCAATGCTCGAGTACTGCGTACCCAGACGGCGCGCCGCGAGGCTTACGCTATCGCGTAACTCGCCGATACGAACCGCGAGATCGAATCCTTCTTCCACCAGATCCACCGCGCGATCGCTGAACGAAATGTCGATCTGCAATTGCGGATGCCTGGACGCGAGGCGCAACAGCACCGGCGCCACGCAGAGATGGCCGAAAGCGATCGGCACGCTGACGCGCAAGCGGCCACGCGGTTCGCGCCGGCCGCTTTCCAGATCGGCCTCGGCCGCATCGAGTTCGGCCAGCGCCCGCACGCAGCGATCGTAGTAAGTCTGGCCGTCTTCGGTCAGGCTCTGGCTGCGCGTGGTGCGATGGAGCAGACGCACGCCGAGTCGCGATTCGAGTCGCACGATCACCTTGCCGACGGCCGAGCGCGTCAGGTTCAAACGCTCGGCGGCCAGTGCGAAACTGCCGGATTCAACCACCTGGACGAAGGTTGTCACGCCATGGAGCTTGTCACTCATACCCATCCCTTATTGGTTCCATGGAGGATTCATTGATAGGAAATCAATGAATCAATGACGACTTCAATTCCCTCTATATTACCTTTTCACCCGCAGATGCCGCACGGTGCGCATTTTTAGTTTTTTAGTGAGCGGTTCCATTCAATCTTCCGGTGTAAATCCAACATGCAGAGTTATCGAATCGAGCTCAGTGGTTTATCCAGTGCGTATGGCAAGCCTGCGCACCAACGTTTCACGCCGACATGCGGGAGGCGCGGATAGCCGGAACATCTGGCCAACCCGTGATATTCATGACACTTGCTCAACCCAACAAAAACTCAATTGCATTAGCCGCCATTTGTCTGGCTTCGCTCATGTTCGGCCTGGAAATTTCAAGCGTGCCTGTGATATTGCCCACCCTTGAAAAGGTATTGCACGGTGATTTCAAGGAAATGCAATGGATCATGAATGCGTACACCATCGCCTGCACGACGGTTTTAATGGCGACTGGGACGCTCGCGGACCGGTTTGGCAGGAAACGCATTTTTATGATCGCTATTGTCCTGTTCGGGATCACATCGCTGATTTGCGGAATGGCGCAGAGCGTTTCAGTGTTAATCGTGAGCCGCTTTCTTCAAGGCATAGCCGGCGGGGCGATGCTGATTTGCCAGGTGGCGGTGTTATCGCATCAGTTCCAGGAGGGACAGGCCCGTACCAGAGCCTTCGGCGCCTGGGGGATCATATTCGGCATTGGCTTGGGTTTTGGTCCGCTTGTGGGCGGAGTCGTTGTCGCGGTATCGAATTGGCAATGGGTGTTCTTGATTCACGTTCTGATTGCGACAGTGACGTTGATTCTCGTTTTTAACGGGGTTCAGGAATCCAGCGACCCGCAGGCGAAAAAGCTGGACCTGCTCGGAATGGTCACGCTTTCCCTGTCGGTATTCGGCCTGGCATATTTCATTACGCAAGGGTCCGACCTTGGTTTTACCAGTATCGCGGGCATTGGCATCATTACCGCAGTGGCGATCAGTTTTATCCTCTTTATAATCGCGGAAAAGAGCAATGCTCATCCGATGTTCGATTTTTCCGTGTTCAGGATACGTAATTTTTCGGGGGCGCTGTTTGGATCGATGGGCATGAACTTCAGTTTTTGGCCGTTCATGATTTATCTGCCAATTTATTTCCAGAGTAGCCTGAGATACAACAGCGTAACTGCCGGATCAGCACTTCTGGCTTATACGCTTCCCACGCTGGTGATACCGCCGCTGGCCGAGCGTCTTTCGCTTCGGTATCACCCGGGTGTCGTCATTCCGCTTGGCCTGTTCACCATTGGCGCGGGTTTTATCCTGATGCGCGCGGGCAGTGGTGCGGAGCATGCGAGTTGGCTGACCATGCTGCCGGGGTGCCTGTTGGCCGGCATCGGATTAGGCCTGACCAATACGCCCGTGACCAATACGACGACCAGTTCGGTTCCGAGCACGCGCGCAGGCATGGCTTCGGGCATCGACATGAGTGCGAGGCTCATTTCGCTGGCCATCAATATCGCGCTGATGGGATACATCCTGATAGAAGGCATCTTGTCGTCTTTGACGAACACATTTGCTGGGTCTCTCGATGCGCAACAACTGAGATCGCTAGCTGAACGAATAGCCGCAGGCGATGTTGCCTCTCTCAAGCAGGGGTTGCCGGGGCTGACCCTCCTGGATTCATCGGGAACGGTCGTTCATGCCGCGCTCGTGCATGGCTTTGGCCTGGTCATGCTGTACGGCTGTATTGGCGCGTGGGTGCTGGCCGTGGCCAGTTTCGTGATGTTCGGTCCGAGGAAACAGGTGAGGCAAACCAGTCCGGTGGTTTGACGGGAGGTTCGCGGTTCTTCGCTGATGGGCGCTGGGAGCGCCCATCAGCACAAGTGGCGCGATTGCATGATTCAACGCGCGAGGATCGGAATCGTCTTATTTTCGCGCTACCGTCTCTTCTTGGATCATTTTCGGCTCATTTCGTGTCCTTGCCTCATTCTTGAATCATTTTCGCTTCATTCTCACATCAAAATTAGCCAATCGCATCGAATTTGATCTATGATTGATTCAAGAGTCATTCTTAGATCATTTTCCGACCTTTCGAGCCCACCACCATGGCAAGACGCGAGCTATACGGCGCTATTTTGGAACTCCTTGCAGAACGCGCCTACGGTGGTCAGGACCTCATGTCACGCGCTGACATAGCCGCGGCGCTCGGCGCTCCGCCTGCAACGGTCCTCCGTTACATCGACAAACTCATCGGCGATAGAAAGCTTGAACGGATTGGAGCAACTTCTGCGGCGCGCTATAGATTGTTGTGGCGAACGATTCCACATGCTGTTCCCGTTGTCATTGCAAATTCAGGCAACGCAAAACCGACGGCTTCGCCGGTTTGGTCTGAGGCTGCTGCGGCGCTGATCGCAGAACTGGACGTGCCTCTGGGTGCGCGTCGGCCCATCAGTTATCAACGGCGTTTCGTTGACGGCTATGTCCCCAACCAGAGTTTCCTTCTTCCACAGGCTCTCGCGAATGATCTGTATAACGAAGGAAGATCGCCGGGGCAGCAACCTGCCGGTACCTACGCGCGCAAGGTCATTGAGCCGCTGTTGATTGATCTGTCTTTTTCGTCGTCAAGGCTCGAGGGCAATCGATATTCGAGGCTCGACACCGAGGTCTTGTTCGACGCGGGAACCGCTGATCCTGCCGATAAAGACGCGACCATGCTGCTCAATCATAAGAGGGCGATCGAATTCCTGATTGACGACGTGCCGTCGTACGGATTGACTACCATGGTTATTCGGAACCTCCACACGCTGTTGATGCAAGGCCTGCTCAATGACGAGAACTCACTTGGCTCGATTCGCGAAAGAGTCGTCAGCATCAGCAACACCGTTTATATCCCGTCTCATGTTCCTTCTCTGCTTGGCGAAATGCTGGAGCAAATCACCGAGAAGGCGCGTCACATTAAAAATCCAGTCGAAGCCGCATTTTTCCTTTGGGTGAACCTGGCCTACCTTCAGCCTTTCGAAGACGGCAACAAGCGGACTGGTCGCCTGAGCGCCAACATCCCGCTGCTGTTGTACAACTGTGCGCCGCTCAGCTTTCTGGATGTGGGTGACGAAGACTATGCCCGTGCAAAAATCGGTGTCTATGAGCGACTTGACACGAGTATTGCAGCCGACCTCTTTGCCTGGACTTATCGACGCTCCATTGCCAAGTATGCGGCGCAGATCGACGCCGCCGGAGTGCCGGATCCGTTCCGGGCAAGGTATCGCGAAACCATCAATGAGATGGTCTCGCGGATCGTGCGGGATCGGGAAGCACTGGGAGCGGTACTCGCCGAGTTCAAGCTTCGGGACGACGAAGCGGCTCGCCTTGGCGACATGGTGAGAGGCGACATTTCCAGGCTCGGCGAACACAACTTCGCCCGTTATCGGTTGCGGTTGAAAGAGCTGGAGCAATGGGTATCGGCCGGTCGCCCATTAATCGACTAGCAAGCAGCGCCGCAACCCACCCCCGAAAATCCTTAAAAATTTGAAGCACGACCGCTTACTCTTAAGCCTCTGTTTACCTATCATGTAGAGGTAGGTACAGAGGACGCGGGAGGGCATCATGGATCAGTTTGTAAACACCGTAATGGATATCCTTGGATCCGCGTCGCGATTAAGCCTGCACAGTTCCGCCATCGATCTGATCAACGTACTGATCGGTCTCGGTGGCCTCGCGCTGGTGGCAATTATTCTGTTAATTAACGAGTCGAAACGGCCCGGTCAAACACGTGAGCGCACGGATGATCATCATCGGCATTGGTGGATGCATCATCGGCACTGAGCGGAGTGCTGGCCTCGTTTTTGGTGCGGCTTGAGTGGAACTCTGCGGCGGTCGGCGGGGTGTTGCATCCGTTAGGCTGAGGCTTTCTGAATAATAATCAGGATACCTACCAGTCCGAGAAATTCCCTTGTTGTTTGAGCATCCCTCGCGTGCCTCTAAACGCTTGCGTCCATCGCAGCAACAGAAATTCCGCCTGCTTCGAACCGCGCGATAGCGCGGTTATGAACCATCGCAATGTACCCCCTTCCGCCGGGTTTTCGCGTTCCCGGACCTGCTCAGGGGAAACCCTCTCAATGAAAATACATTTTTTTCCAGAGAAGTTTTGTGTAAATATACTTTCATCGAGACTTCCTCGGCTTCCCGCTGATCCTTCTTCATGGCAGATCATCCGCCCGCTGTATCCGGTCCGTCCGGACTGAGCATCGCGGCGCTTATCGTGGCGGCAATGCCTGGCCTGACGCCAATCCATCGCCGCATGGGCGCCTATGTGCAGGCCAACTTGTTCCGTGCGGCGACCATGCGTATCGATGAACTGGCGGATGCCGTCGGCGCTTCAGTGGCGACTGCAAACCGCTTCGCGCGAGCGCTTGGCTTCGACGGCTATCCGGCATTTCGCGGCGCGCTCGTGCGCGGTTTTGAAGCGACGCTTGCGCCGGTTGAGCGCTTGCGTTCAGCGCAGGAATCGCCTGCGAGCGGTGACGAATTGCTCGGCGCGTCGCTTGAACAGGCCGAAGTCAATCTGCGTTTGACACGCAGCGCCATTGACGGCGCTGCGGCGGATGCAGCGGTCGAAGCCATTCTTGCTGCGCGCCGCGTGTTCGTGCTTGGCGCCGGCTCGAGCGCGTTTCTGGCGGGGCTGATGGAGCACGGTCTGATGCCGTATCACAACAACGTGCAATCGCTGGCGTTCGTTGGCGGGCCGACACACGCTGCGCGCCGTCTCTTCAGCGCTGGCGAGGGCGATCTCGTGATCGGCATTGCGTTTCCACGTTATGTCGACGACACGATCCAGCTCGCGCGCCGTGCCGCGAGCTTGGGTGCCCGCGTACTAGCCTTGACCGACAGCGTCAACTCACCGCTCGGGCAGTTCGCCGACCTGACGCTGTGCGTGCGCTCAGAACGGCGGCTCGCGGCAAATTCGGACGCAGCGGTGCTGGCCGTGATCGAAGCACTCTGCGACGCCGTTGCATATCGCACCAAACGCTCGGCGAAAGCGGCCGCGGACATGACCGAATTTGTATTGCCATGGCTGACCGAGATGCCGTCCGGCGAAAGCAGCCCGTCGACGCCGGGTCCGTCGAATCGTCCGCCGGGCATACCCCGGACGTCCATTACTCCACGCCCTGACAAAAAGCCGAAACGATGAATCCCACCGCAGTCATTGCCATTCACGGCGGCGCAGGCACCATCCTGCGCACGCTGATGGAGTCCGACGCAGAGCAGCGCTACCACGCGAGCCTGAACGACATCCTGGCAACAGGCCAGAGCGTTCTGGCCGCTGGCGGCAGCGCACTCGACGCCGTGAGCGAAGCCGTACGCCTGCTCGAAGACAACCCGTTGTTCAACGCGGGACGGGGCGCGGTTTTTACCGCCGATGGCACGCATGAACTCGACGCTTCCATCATGGACGGCAGCACGCTCGAAGCCGGTGCGATCTGTTGCGTCAAGCGCGTGCGCAATCCGATCCTGGTTGCGCGCCGCGTGCTCGAGGCAAGCGAACATGTGATGTTCACGGGTGCAGGCGCTGAAGCATTCGCCGTGGCACAGGGGTTTGAACCGGTCGACCCCTCGTACTTTCATACCGATGCCCGCTACAAACAATGGCTGCTTGCACGCGGCCAGCAACGCGTGATGCTCGATCACGACGGCGCCACATTGACGGATGGCGACGCAGAGCCCACGCCACACGAACCCATCGATCCGAATCGAAAGTTCGGTACGGTCGGCGCGGTTGCGCTCGATCAACACGGACACGTGGCTGCCGCCACGTCGACCGGCGGTGTCACCAACAAGCAGGTCGGGCGGGTGGGCGATGCCCCGTTGATCGGCGCGGGCTGCTATGCGGACGATGCAACCTGTGCAGTGTCCACGACAGGTTCGGGCGAGATGTTCATGCGGATGGTCGCCGCTTACGACGTTGCGGCGCAAATGGCGTATCGCGGGGTATCGCTGGAAGAAGCTGCAGCGGACGTCGTGATGAAACGCCTGCCACGTATTAATGGACGCGGTGGCTTGATCGCCGTCGACGCACTCGGCAACGTCACGTTGCCGTTCAACACCGAGGGCATGTACCGCGGTTTTGCGCGGGTCGGAGAAGCACCCGTCACGGCGATCTATCGCTGAAGTTTGTTTATCTGTCGTTCGGCACTGTGCGAATCATCGCCCGAGCCGCGTTCACCTCCAGAGGAAAACATCGTGCCGATTTCACCGCACATTGCACGCTCGCGTCTCGACACCTTGCCGTCCGAATGCGTGCTCGCCGTTGACGATCTTTCGATCGCGTTCCGCCAGGGCGACAAGGCGTTCAACGCGGTGCGCAACCTGTCGCTGACGGTCGATCGCGGCGAGACACTGGCGATCGTCGGTGAATCAGGGTCGGGCAAGTCGGTGACATCCCTCGCGCTGATGCGCCTGATCGAGCATGGCGGCGGCCGCATTGCCGGCGGCTCCATTGCGTTCCGGCGGCGCGACGGGCACGTGCTCGATCTCGCGCGCGCCTCGTCCGCCACGATGCGTTCAATCCGCGGCGCGGACATCGCGATGATCTTCCAGGAGCCGATGACATCGCTGAACCCCGTGTTCACTGTGGGCGACCAGATTGGCGAAGCGATCGCACTGCATCAGCACAAGAGCCGCAGCGCTGCTCGCGCAGAAACCTTGCGTTTGCTTGAACTCGTCAGGATTCCTGAGGCACGTCGGGTCGCAGCGCGGTTTCCGCATCAGTTGTCGGGCGGCATGCGACAGCGCGTGATGATTGCAATGGCACTGTCATGCAAGCCCGCGCTGCTGATCGCCGATGAACCGACCACCGCGCTCGACGTCACGATCCAGGCGCAGATCCTGCAGCTGATCCGCGGCTTGCAGGACGAGATGAACATGGGCGTGATCTTTATCACGCATGACATGGGCGTGGTCGCGGAAGTGGCGGATCGCGTGCTGGTGATGTATCACGGCGAGAAGGTGGAGGAGGGCGCGTCCGGCCCCCTGTTCGCGGCACCCGCGCATCCTTATACGAAGGCGTTGCTGGCCGCCGTTCCGCGTCTTGGCGCGATGTCAGGCACCGACTCACCGGCCAAGTTTCCGATTCTCACGGTGGAACGGGCCGGCGCCGATGAAACGCTGGTTCCCGCCCCAGCGGTCGCGCACGAAGCGCAGCCGGCTATTGCCGAGACCACGCCGCCGATCTTGCGCGTGCGTGATCTGGTCACGCGCTTCCCGGTCAGGACCGGTTTGTTCGGCCGCGTGACGGGTCGCGTGCATGCAGTTGAACGCGTGAGTTTCGACTTGCGTCCCGGCGAAACGCTTGCGCTAGTGGGCGAATCAGGCTGCGGTAAATCCACCACGGGGCGCTCGCTGCTGCGGCTCGTTGAAAGCCAGAGTGGTTCGATCGAGTTCGACGGCAACGAGATCAGTTCGCTGACCGGACCCGCCCTGCAAGCATTGCGCCGCGACATCCAGTTCATTTTCCAGGACCCGTTTGCATCCTTGAATCCGCGCCTGACTGTCGGCTTCTCGATCATGGAGCCGCTGCTGGTGCACGGTGTATCGCAAGGTGCCGAGGCGCAGGCGCGGGTTGCATGGCTGCTTGACAAGGTGGGTCTGCCGGCCGAAGCAGCACGCCGTTATCCGCACGAGTTTTCGGGCGGACAACGCCAGCGCATAGCCATCGCCCGTGCGCTCGCATTGAACCCCAAAGTGGTGATCGCCGATGAATCCGTCTCGGCGCTCGATGTGTCCGTGCAGGCGCAGATCGTGAACCTGATGCTCGATCTGCAACGTGAACTCGGCGTGGCTTATCTGTTCATTTCGCATGACATGGCGGTGGTCGAGCGGGTCAGTCATCGCGTGGCGGTGATGTATCTCGGGCAGATCGTCGAGATCGGGCCACGCCGCGCGGTGTTCGAAGGACCACGCCATGCCTACACGAAAAAACTCATGGGTGCGGTGCCGGTCGCCGACCCGGCGCGGCGTCATGCGAAGCGCGTGCTTGCCGTCGATGAAATGCCAAGCCCGATACGCGCGCTCGACGACGAGCCGGTCTTCGCTCCGCTTGTCATGGTCGGCCCGGACCATTTTGTTGCCGAGCATCGGATTGGCGGTGCTTACTAATCGCCTCTGATCGCCTCTGATCGCTTCTGATCACACAACGCGCCACATTTTTCATCGCGACTTTGCTTACCTGTTTCTACTATCAAGCTGCCTGGAGCCCACCCTTATGAACTCGCTTGTCCTGTCTTCTCCGTTTCGTTTGCGTGCGCTGCTTGCTGGCGGCGCGGTAGTTTTCTCGATGCTCGCGAGCGGGTTGGCGCACGCCGAACAAACCGCCGTGATGGCCGTTGCATCGACCTTTACGAGCCTGGACCCCTACGACGCCAACGACACGCTTTCGCAAGCCGCCGCGAAGTCGTTCTATCAAGGCCTGTTCGGTTTCGACAAGGACATGAAGCTCGTCAATGTGCTGGCAACCAGCTATGAGGCGAGCCCCGATGCGCGCGTCTACACGTTCAAGCTGCGCCAGGGCGTCAAGTTCCAGGATGGCACCGACTTCAACGCGGCAGCGGTGAAGGCCAACTTCGACCGCGTGACCGATCCGGCAAACAAGCTCAAGCGCTACAACCTGTTCAACCGCATCGATAAAACCGAGGTCATCGATCCGTACACGGTCAAGATCACGCTCAAGACGCCGTTCTCTGCGTTCGTCAACGTGCTCGCCCATCCGTCGGCAGTGATGATCTCGCCGGCCGCCATGACGAAATGGGGCAAGGACATCGGTTTTCATCCGGTCGGCACGGGCCCGTTCGAATTCGTGAAGTGGGACCCGGCGGGCGATCTGACAGTGAAGAAGTTCGCCGGCTACTGGAAGACGGGGTATCCGAAGATTGATGCGATCGACTGGAAACCGGTCGTCGACAACAACACGCGTTCCGCGTTGATGCGCACCGGCGAAGCCGACTTCGCCTTTCAAGTGCCTTATGAACAGGCCGCCATGCTCAAGACCGATCCCAAGGTCGACCTGTTCGCGGGGCCGTCGATTATCGTGCGTTATATCAGCCTGAACGTGACGAAGAAACCGTTCGACAACCCGAAGGTCCGCGAAGCGCTGAACTACGCGGTGAACAAGGACGCGCTCACGAAGGTGGCGTTCTCAGGCTACGCCACGCCGGCCGATGGTGTCGTGCCCCAGGGCGTGGACTACGCGTCGAAGACGGGGCCTTGGCCGTACGATCCCGCAAAGGCGCGCGCCCTGCTGAAAGAAGCCGGCTATCCGGACGGTTTCGAGTCCACTCTCTGGTCGGCGTATAACAATTCGACTTCGCAGAAGGTCATTCAATTCGTGCAGCAGCAACTCGCGCAAGTCGGGGTGAAGGTGCAAGTGGAAGCGCTGGAAGCGGGCCAGCGCGTGGCGAAGGTAGAGAGCGCACCGGACCCGGCAAGCGCACCCGTGAGGATGTATTACGCCGGCTGGTCGTCGTCGACCGGTGAAGCCGACTGGGCGATCTCGCCGCTGCTGGCGTCGGCTTCAATACCGCCGAAGCTCACGAATACTGCTTACTACAAGAACGATACGGTCGATGCGGATCTGTCGAAGGCGCTCGAGACCCCCGACCGCGCGCAGAAGACGGCGCTGTACACGGACGCGCAAAAGCACATCTGGACCGACGCGCCGTGGATCTTCCTGGTCCAGGAGAAAGTGCTCTATGCGCGCAGCAAACGCCTGTCGGGTGCGTATGTCGCGCCGGACGGTTCGTTCAACTTCGACGAGATCGCGATCAAGTAAGGTTGTTTGCGTGGTCCGGCTCGTCATGCCGGACGCTCCGTATTCTCTTTTGCTGTCGTGGGCTGTGGCCGGAATGTCCGGTCATGGCGGCTGCATGACAGCCGGATTGCCTTCATGCTGAACTTTCTCTTCAAACGTCTCCTGGGCCTGCTGCCGACGCTTTTCATCGTCGCGGTGCTCGTGTTCCTATTCGTGCATTTGCTGCCGGGGGACCCGGCGCGTCTTGCCGCCGGTCCCGAAGCCGACGATGCAACCGTCACGCTGGTACGCAGCGACCTTGGTCTCGACAAGCCGCTGCCGCAGCAATTCGTGCATTTTTTCTGGCGCATCGCGCATGGCGATTTCGGTGTCTCGACGCGCAGCAAGCGGCCTGTCAGCGAGGAGATCAGTCAGCGGTTCATGCCGACCTTGCTGCTGACGCTGGTGAGCATGGTGTGGGCAGTAGTCTTTGGGATGGCGGTGGGGATAACGTCGGCGGTTTGGCGTAATCGATGGCCAGACCGCATTGGCATGACCTTGGCGGTATCCGGAATCTCATTCCCCGCTTTCGCGCTCGGCATGTTGCTGATGGAAGTCTTCTCGGTAAAGCTGGGTTGGCTGCCGGTTGTCGGAGACGGTTCATGGAAGAGCTACGTGCTGCCTTCAGTGACCCTTGGTGCAGCCGTTGCCGCGGTCATGGCGCGCTTCACGCGTGCCTCCTTCGTCGAAGTGATGCATGAGGACTTCGTGCGCACCGCACGCGCCAAGGGCGTGCCTGAATGGCTGGTGATCGTCAAGCACAGCCTGCGCAACGCGATGATTCCAGTCGTCACCATGATGGGGCTGCAGTTTGGTTTCCTGCTAGGTGGCTCCATCGTCGTTGAAGTCGTATTCAACTGGCCCGGACTCGGGCGCTTGTTGGTCGATGCCGTTTCCATGCGCGACTATCCGGTGATCCAGGCGGAAGTGCTGCTGTTTTCGCTCGAGTTCATTGTCATCAATCTGGTTGTCGACGTGCTGTACGCCGTCATCAATCCGACCATCCGTTTCAAGTGAGGTCCGCATGAGCACGACAGGCAGTGAGACGAGTATCGTGGCGCCGGTAAGGCAGGCAGACAGCGCGATTCGCACGCCGTGGGGTGAGTTCTGGCGCAAGTTCCGCAAGCAACATGTTGCGCTCGCAGCGGGCGTGCTGGTGCTGCTGCTCGTGGTGGTGGCGATCGTGGCGCCGCACATCGTTCCGTATGATCCGGAGAACTATTTCGACTACGACGCGCTGAACGCGGGGCCGTCCATAGCGCATTGGTTTGGCGTCGATTCCTTGGGCCGCGATATTTTCAGCCGGATCCTGTCGGGCACGCGCATCTCGCTGGCGGCGGGTTTCCTGTCGGTTGCTATCGGAGCTGCGATCGGCACTTTCTTCGGTCTGCTTGCCGGTTACTACGAAGGCTGGTGGGATCGCATCACCATGCGCGTGGCGGATGTGCTGTTTGCATTCCCGGGCATTCTGCTCGCGATCGGCGTGGTAGCCATTCTTGGCAACGGCATGGTCAACGTGGTCTGCGCGGTGTCCATCTTCAGCATTCCAGCGTTTGCGCGACTCGTGCGCGGCAACACGCTGATGCTCAAGCAACTGACGTATATCGAAGCGGCGCGAAGCATCGGCGCGTCGGACTGGACCATCATTGTGCGGCATATCCTGCCGGGGACTATATCGTCGATCGTCGTGTATTTCACGATGCGTATCGGCACCTCGATCATCACTGCAGCGAGCCTCTCGTTCCTCGGTCTTGGCGCGCAACCGCCCACCCCGGAGTGGGGCGCGATGCTCAACGAAGCACGCGCCGACATGGTGACGGCGCCGCATATCGCGTTGTTTCCGAGCCTCGCCATTTTCGTGACTGTGCTCGCCTTCAACCTGCTCGGCGACGGCTTGCGTGACGCGCTGGATCCAAAACTCGACCGGCCATGAGCGATACGTGTTTGGCGCCTTCTATTGGCGTATTGCCTTGCGGGCCACTTGGAACGATCGCCGATGTTGCGGGCGTAAAAGTAGGCCATTGCACGCTGGATGACGGGTCGGTGCAAACCGGCGTCACGGTCATTCGTCCGCATGAGGGCGACCCTTATCGCCGCAAGGTGCCGGCTGCCGTGACCGTGATCAACGGCTTCGGCAAGAGCATCGGTCTCATGCAAGTTGAAGAGCTTGGGGTGCTGGAGACGCCGATTGCGTTGACGAATACGTTTGGGGTAGCGGCGGTTGCTGACGCGCAGATTCGCGCTGCGATCCGTGCAAATCCGCAAGTCGGGCGCGAATGGCCGACAGTGAATCCGCTTGTTTTCGAATGCAACGACGGTTACCTGAACGATATCCAGGCGCTGGCGGTCACGGGCGAACACTATTGGCGTGCCAGCGATGGGGCGAGTGCCAGCGTAGCCAGGGGCTCGGTGGGCGCCGGGCGCGGCATGTCGTGCTTCGATCTGAAAGGCGGCATAGGCACGGCTTCGCGCGTGGTATCCGTAGCGGGGCAGACGGTCACAGTCGGCGCTTTGGTGCTGGCTAACTTCGGTCGGCTGCCTATGCTGACGCTCGCAGGCAAACCGGTCGGCCGGATACTGGCGGAGCGCAACGCCCATGCCACCGCTACAAAACCGGAGCAGGGCTCGATCATCATGATCATCGCCGTGGATGCCGCGCTCGACGCAAGGCAACTGAAACGCCTGTCCATGCGTGCTGCTGCGGGTCTGGCGCGCACCGGTTCCGTCTACGGACACGGCAGCGGAGATATCGCCTTGGCGTTCTCCACGGCCTACACAATGCCCCACAACGTCACCCATATTTCTCTGCCCGCCATCCTCGCCGACACCCGCCTCGACCCGCTCTTCCAGGCCTGTGCGGATAGCGTCGAACAGGCTATCGTCGATGCGCTTTGGAGCGCGACCTCGCTGCCGGGCCGCGATGGCCATCGACGTCTTTCATTACTCGACGCAGCGCCGGACATCGCGCAATTGCTAACCTGACCTGGCTTTGATTTTCCCGATGAACGTCCTGATTTCAGTCGATATAGAAGGTATTGCGGGTGTGTTCCATCCCGAGCAAACGCGTGCGGGCAACGGCGAATATGAACGCGCTCGCCGCTGGATGACGCTTGAGGCAAACGCCGCGATACAAGGGGCATTTGCGGGCGGCGCAACGCAGGTCTGGGTCAATGATTCGCACGGTGGATTCCGCAACTTGCTACCGGATCTGCTCGATGCTCGCGCGCAAGTCGTGCTCGGCAAACCGCGGACGCTTGGGATGATGGCGGGCCTGGAATACGGAGCCACCCTCGTATTCATGATCGGCTACCACGCGATGTCGCAGAGCCGCGGCATTCTCGCCCACACGGTAAATAGCTTCGCGTTTGCGCGAGTGCTGTTGAACGGCGTGGAGACCGGTGAAGCAGGGTTGTACGCTGCACTCGCTGCGGAATACGGTGCGCGGGTCGCGCTGCTTTCAGGCGACGATGTCTTCGCCGAGGAAACACGGCCGCAATTCCCCGATGCCAGTTTCGTCGTTACCAAGAACGCGACCGGTCATGCGAGCGGCGTGACGCAGACACCGGAAAGCGCGTGCATCGCGATCGAGCGTGCGGCGCGTGCGGTTGTTGAACGTCACGTGGCGGCGGGCACGATCCGGCATGCCGCGCGTGTGCCATCCGCACCGGTTGAATGCGAACTGCGTGTGCAGACTACTGCGCTTGCCGATCTGTTTTGTCAGTGGCCATCGCTTACGCGAGTGGATGGCGTGACGCTGCGCTTTGACGCAACGTCCGTCGAACATGTGGTGCGGATGTTGAACTGTTTATCGGCGATGTCGTTCATGTTGCGGTGAGAGGCCGGGCCGGCGATCAAGCTTCACTTAACCGCTAGCAGGTCGCCGGGTTGCGGCTCACGCTCAGCTCTGGTCGGAAGAAGCGAGCCAAAACGATCCTTCCATCACACTGACACATTTACCGCCAATGCGGACCCTTGTCTTGCCATTGTCACTATCCACGCTGGCGATCAAGATGCTCGGCCGCCCCATGTCTACACCTTGACTTACTCGCAGCACCAGCTCTGACTGACCCCTGACCTGAGCAACGAGTGCGGCCATGGCGGCAGTTGCGCTGCCTGTCGCCGGGTCTTCGGTCATGCGGGGCGTGAACATGCGGGCTTGCACATCGCAGCCGGCGCCAGTCGCGTCCGGGCCTGCGTCGCGTGTATAGGCGTAGATAGACACAGCGCCGTCAATGGGTAGTAAGCCTTTGTAAGCGATGAGGTTAGGTGTACACCGGCGGAGCGCATCTCGGGAAGCTAGTTCAGCAACGACGAACGGCAGGCCGACAGAGGCCACCTGTGGTGCGTGAGCGTTGATGAGGATATCGGCGGAATCCAGGGAAAGACACTCGGCTATGCGGTCTTGCGGCACTTGCGATAGCCGGACTAATGGCTCGGGCGCAGTGAGTTCCGCTCCAACCAGCTTGCCGTTTTCTTTCAGTTGAATGACCGGAACCAGGCCCGCGGCTTCCTCAAACACGAGTTGATCCGGCAGAGGTGTCCGACCCGATGCCGCTCTTGAAGCCAATACAAACGCCGTGCCGATGTTCGGATGCCCGGCGAAAGGTATTTCGCGGCTCGGCGTAAAGATTCTCACCCAGGCCGTGTTGGCGGGATTGCGGGGCGGCAGTACAAATGTAGTTTCGCTATACCCGAATTCGACTGCGATCGCCTGCATCTGGTTCGTCGACAAACCTTCAGCATCCAACACGACTGCGACCGGATTGCCCTTGAATTTCTCGTCCGCGAATACATCTGCCGTGACATAACGACGGTTCATGAATGCCTCTCTGGTTTGATAGTGCTGACCAATGACAAGCCGCCATTATTGCTTCGGGAATGGTCGAGGCGCCCTATACAGATAGGCGAGGATGGATCGGGCCAGTCCACCTGATTCAACGCGTTCGTGTGCGGCTGGCCTTGCACAACAAGGTCACTTCACTCGGTCCGCAGCAATCCACGTTTGCGCAACATGGGTTCGGCACGAGGATCGCGGCCACGAAAAGCGCGGAACGCCGAGCCCTGTTCGCGGCTGTCGCCCGCGCTATACACGTACCGATGCAGCTTGTCCGCTAACGCGGAATCGAACGCATCGCCGGCTTCTTCGAATGCGTCGAACGCATCGGCTTCCAGGACCTCAGCCCACATATAGACGTAGTACCCGGCGGCGTAATATCCGCCGCTGAAGATATGGCCAAAGTGGGGCAGCCGGTGGCGCATGCCCACCTCGCGCGGTACGCCAAGCCGCTCCCGCTCATCTATCTCGAACTGGGCGATGTCGATGCCGGCAGGATCGCGGCGCAGATGCAGCGCCATGTCGATCAAAGCTGACGATGTGTAGGCAACCGTCGAAAACCCCTGGTTGAACGTCTGCGAAGCCCTGATGCGTTCGATCAGCGCAGCCGGGATAGGCTCGCCTGTCGTCACATGACGCGCATGCTTCGCGAGCACTTCCGGCACCGTGGCCCAGTTTTCCATCAACTGGGAAGGAAGTTCCACATAGTCTTGCGGGACATTCGTACCCGACAGGCGACCGTAATTCACATCGGACAGCAAGCCGTGCAGGCCGTGACCGAACTCGTGAAACAGCGTGCGTACGTCGTCGAAACTCAGCAACGTCGGACCGCCGTCGGTGCGGGCGAAGTTGTTGTTGTTCACCACGATCGGCGTTACCTTGCCGCCATGACGCCTTTGCCTGCGATAAACATGCATCCACGCGCCGCCCTGTTTATTGGGCCGGGCATAGTTGTCGCCAAGGAAGAGTCCCACCAGTTCGTCTCCGCGGCGCACCTCCCAAAGCCGCACGTCCGGGTGATACAACGGCACGCCGGTTTGTTCACGGGTTTGTTCAATAAACTTCACTCCGAACAGGCGATCGGCGCAATCGAACATGGCGGCGAGCATCGCATCGAGGCTGAAGTACGGTTTCACCTGCGCATCGTCGAGTGCATAGCGGGCAACCCGGACCTTCTCGGCGAGGTAATACCAGTCCCACGGTTCAATGCCGGTAGGCTCACCCAGCGCGGCAGCCTGTGCAGCCAAAGCCTTCAGCTCCTGTGCAACGCTGGCCTTCGCCGGCTCCCATACCTGGCTAAGCAACGCGTGGACCGCAGACGCTTTGCCCGCCATGCGATCGGCAAGCGCGTAATCGGCAAAGTTTTCGTAGCCGAGCAAACGTGCTTGTTCTTGCCGCAGCATCAGTATCTCGCGAGCGATTGGCCGGTTATCGCGTGTCGGGTTTTCTCCGCGACTAGTCCAGGCGCGCCATGCGGTTTCACGCAGATCACGACGAGTGGACCATGTAAGAAACGGCTGCACCAGCGAACGCGACAGCGTGATGACGTAGCCCTCTGCACCGCGTTCCTTTGCAGCGCCGCGGGCCGACTGGCGCAGAAAATCGGGCAAGCCAGCCAGGTCCGCTTCCGATGTCAACGGCAACTGGTAGCCGGATTCGTCCGCGAGTATGTTTTGCGCGAACTGCGTCTGCAGATCCGCGAGCCGCGTAGCAATGGCCGCGAAACGCTCGCGGTCGAGCCCTTGCAGCGTAGCGCCGGTACGGACAAAATCGATATGCATGCGTTGCAGCAAACGCTGCTGCTCTTCGTTAAGATCTAGCACGGCAGCTTGCTGGTGCACAGCGTCGAGCCTCGCGAAGAAACCGGCATGCATGGCGACCTTGCTGTCGTGCGCGGCCAGCAGCGGCGCCATCTCGCGCTCCACGGCCTGCAACGCGGCCGGCGACTCCGAGGCGCACAGGTTTTCGAAAGTTAGCCGCACACGATCGAGTGAGGCGCCGGCCGCATCGAACGCGGCCACGGTATTGTCGAAGGTGGGCGCGGCCTGATTGTCAGCAAGCGCATCGATTCCCCCCAGATGCTGCTCGAAGAGCGCGGCGAATGCGGGTGCGAAATGTTCGGGCCGGATCTGGTGGAAGGGCGGCAATTGGTAGGGCGTTTGCCAGTCTTGCAGCAGCGGGTTGCGGTTGTCGGTCATGTCGATCCGCCTGTTGGGTATTGATGGTCACGAAGTGAACATGATATGACATCGCGGTTGAAAGTTTTCGAGCCGGGTCTGATCGGGCAGGAAAGAGCGAGTGCTACTCTGGATAAGTGACAATGCAAACCATTATTGTGTCGAACTGGCAGGAGTTCATGAGGCTCACCATCGAGCTCGATGGCTGGGCGTTTCGCGGTCAGCAAGACGCGCGATGGCCGTTGCAAAGTTCGTTATCGCGCTACCTGTCCGCGTTCGTGCCCGACCGTTCTGCGTGGCGAATTCAGGAGCAGCGCGCCATTCGCATCTTCAGGCGAAAAGCGCATAACTATCTTTCCGATGTCCGCGCGCTGTCGGACGACCTGCGTTGCCTCGGGCTGATGCAGCATCACGGCGCGCCCACCAGACTGCTCGATTTCACCAAGTCGCCTTTTGTTGCCGCGTTCTTTGCGCTCGAGCGCGCCGTGACTGATGCAGCCGTTTTCGCGGTCAACACCCCGGCGTTGTGGACGAATCGCGCGGTCCCTGTTTCGGCGCCGCATCTTGTACGGGAGATGATCGACCCACGCTTGCCCGGGAATTTCGAAAGGTTTTATCTTAGCGACGAGAACCCGGTGATGTGGTTTGGGGAACCCGCCGAAATGGACCAGCGGCTGATCGCGCAAGCGGGCACATTCGTGTTGCCGGGCCTGCTGCATCAGCCGCTCGACATGATCCTCGATCAATACACCTGCAGTGACGAACTGCTGCGCAAGATCGTATTGCCGTCGGAGTTACGCGACGAAGCCATGCGTTCGTTGTACAGGATGAACATCACGAACGCATCGCTTTTCCCGGACCTCGAAGGACTGGCGCGTTCCATTGCGTTGGAGCTGGAGATCGTATGGCCGGCGCAGGTGGTCAAGACGCGCGATTGATTTCGGCTCAATCAGGGGAGGGAAAGGGCCGCGATTCTGTATGAGGTTGTTTCGGAATCGGAGGGGCCAGCCACCCATAAATATCTGGCCCTCCGAGTCCCTGCAACCCAAAGTCATCGGCTATAGAACCGCCAGGCTCGCGACAGTTTCATCAAAAAACCCTTTGGCACGCAGATACGCGAGATATAGCCGGATCAGCCGCTCGTAGTCGACCGTCAGTTGAACATCGTGCTTCGTCAGTTCAGCTATCGTGCCGCTCTGCTCGATTGGCAGCGGTCTCTCCGACAAGTCCCCGGTATAGAAGTCGCGAATCAGTGCGAGGCCATTCGATGACGAGAGATCGGTCAACCGGTGCTGCCATTCGAGCGGTGTTTCCGGCAGCACCTTCAAGCCGTCCTTGGCAAGCAAGTTGAACCAGCGCCGCTGGCTCAGCGTCACCGGATTGCTCAAATTCGCTACGCGCAAGCCATCGCGGTGACTCAGCGTCAGCGCGACGACCGCGCGAGCAAGCTGGTCGACGGGCATCATCTCGACTTCCTGGCCGGTGTCCGGAAATGTCCCCAGTTCGATGCAGCCCTTGTTGTAAAGCCAGAAGTGGTTGTGAGCGTAGTTGCTATAGCCGCTTCGGCTGTCCCCGGTAATGTTGCCGGGACGCGCGACGATGACCGGTAGTCCGAAACGCCGGGCGCACTCGGCGACGCGCTGTTCGCCGGCCCACTTCGTCAGCAGATAACCGTTGTCCATTTGCGGGCGGCCTGTTTGCACCTGCTCCTCGATTCGCGTCACCCCCTCTTGCATTGCTGGAGCCGACATCGTTGAAATGAAACACAGCGGCTTTTGCCGTTGCGTCAGTGCGAGGCGCAGCAAGCTCTCGGTGCCGTCGACATTCGCCCGCTTCATTTGCGCATAGCTGTGCAGGTGATGGACGAACGCGCCGCAATGCAGAATAGCGTCGACCTCTCCAGCGAGCCGATCCCATTGCACGATATCAAGTCCGAGATCCGGCGCGGCGAGATCGGCGGCGATCACTTCAACGCGCGAAAAGTTGATCAGGAGTCCTGCGCCCTGTGCCTTTTGTCGCAAATCCTCCTCGCCTGTGGTGGCGCTATCGCAGCGTTGCAGGCAGACCACCTTGTCAACATGTTTGACCAGATCATGGAGCAGATAGATGCCGAGGAACCCGCTGGCACCGGTCAGCAACATCGAACGGACGGGGGCTGTCCGAGCCTCTCCGCAGAGGGGCGGCGCCGGGTCGTTGATGACTAGCGGCGTCCCTGCATCGGCTATCGCGAGTTCGACCATGTCTTCCTGCTGGCCCGCCGCGAGCGTGGCGACAGTCGACGATCGATAAAACACCGACATCGAGAAATCGATACCCAGCTTCTCGCGCGCTTCTGCCTGCATCCGGACAGCGAGAATCGAATTGCCGCCCAGCCGAAAGAAATTGTCGTCCCGGCCGATGTCGTTAATTTGCAGCAGTCTCTCCCAAATGTCAGCGAGCTGCCGTTCGACGCCATCACGCGGCGGCGAGCCACCGGTGCCCGGCTGCATGGCGGGGAGCGCCTTTCGGTCGACCTTGCCGCTGGACGAGGCCGGAATGGCGTCAAGCTGCATGAACCACGCCGGCACCATGTAGTCCGGCAACGCATTCGCTACGTGTTGACGCAAGACGTCTTCGTCGAGAGCCGCATCTGTCTCAGCGACGTAATACGCCGCAAGGTAACGCTGTTCGCCTTCGCCCCATACCGTGCAGGCCGCCTGCGCCACACCGGCTGCAGCCGCGATGCAGCTCTCGATTTCCCCGAGCTCGATGCGAAACCCGCGCAGCTTGATTTGCGCGTCGTTGCGCCCGCAGTATTCGATCGTGCCGTCGGACAGGAGACGGCCGAGATCACCGGTCCGGTACATCAGGGCATACGGTGTCTGGCTGAACGGGTCGACGACGAAGCGTTCCATTGTCATCGCCGGTTGCTTCACGTAGCCGCGCGCGAGATTGTCTCCCCCTATATAGATTTCACCGACCGTTCCCGGCGGCGTCAGTTGCCGTTGCGCGTTCAGCATGTACAGGCGATATCCCGGCAACGGCTTGCCGATGATCCGGATGGGTCCATCCGGCATCACCTGGCCACACGATGCCATGACAGTGATTTCGGTCGGCCCGTAGAGACTGAACAGCCGGGTGTGCGAAGCCCACCACCGGGCGGTCGGTTCGTCGATCGTATCTCCGCCGAACCCGAGCAAGCGCAAATCGGGCAGCGCTTCGCGAGGCAGGCTTTGCACGACCACCGGCGCGAGCGACGCATGCGTGACACGGGCATCCTTGAGCAAGCGGTGCAGCCTGACGGGATCGCGGCGCACCTCGTCCGGCAGCACGACCAATGTGCCGCCGTGCAACAACGCGAGAAAGATATCGAGCACGCTCGCGTCGAAGTTGGTCGAAGCGGCCAGCGTGCTGATGCTGCCCGGCGTGTAGTCGAGCGCGAGGCGCGCGCCTTCCACCATCCGGACCACGCTGTGATGTTCCACCAGAACCCCTTTCGGCGTGCCGGTCGACCCGGAGGTATGGATCACGTACGCGAGGGCGTTCGGCGCGACCGGCGCGAGGGCGGCCGTGGGTGCAAGTGTCCGCTTCGCCAGCTCCGCCGGATCGATCTGGCGCAATCCCCCGAGTCCGGCGGCATCGAGCGCGAGCCAGCTTGGAGCATCCGCGAGGACGCTTTCGATCGAGCAGTTCTCGACGAAATAGCGCAGCCGCTCCGGTGGATAGTCCGGGTCCAGCGGCACATACGCGCAGCCGGCTTTCAGCACGCCCAGCACCGTAGCCACCAGCAGTGTGCCCTTGCGCATACTCAGGCCGACACATGCGCCCGGCACCATGGTCTCGGCGAGACTGTAGGCAATACGGTCGCTCAGGAGATCGAGTTCCCGGTAGGTGAGGGTCTCATCGCCGAAGCGGAGCGCATCCTGCGTCGCGAACGTCGCAACGGTTTGCGCAAAGCGGACCGGAATGGACAGCGACGCATCCGGCAGCGGATGCCCGCATGCGAACGTCAAACATTGCGCGCGTTGACGCTCGCTCAAATATCCCAACTCGCCAACTTGCGCGCCGGGGTTCTGACCGGCTGTCTCGATGAGCGTATGGAACACCTCGGCCATCCGCTCCATCGAGCTTGCGTGCAACAAAGAGCCGTCGTACTCGAACCGTCCATTCAGTCCGCCGTCTCGCCGCACGTAGAAGATCGCCGTGAGATCCGCTTTCGACGTCAGCGATGGCAACTCTTCGGCCTGGTACGAGGCATCGCCGATCCGGCCCTCCAGATCAATGCCGTTCTGCAGACTGAAAATTGTATTGAGAGCGCCCAGTTGCACGTTGTCCGTGTCATAAGGCGTCGCCGTCAGATGGTCCTGGTCGTCTAGCATCTGGCGCTGGACCGCCCGGGCGAGTTCGGAGAACGTCTGGCGCGGCTCGATGCCTTGCACGAGCACGGCCATTGACACGAACATCCCATAGATATCCTCGCTGCCGGCCACGTCGCGGCCGGCGTTCGGATACGCGCAGGTGAGTTGCGCTTGCCCGCTGACGCGCCAGATCCAGACCAGGAACAGGGCAAACAATACCGGTGGCAACGTCATGCCGTGCAGCTCAGCGATCCGCTTGAGGGGCTCCACCTGCGCCGGCCCGACAGACACCGCTAATGACCGGTTCGCGTTATCCGTACGCCGCAGCGAATCAAAGGGCAATTCTGTGCGTAGCGTGGCCGGTGCCAGCTTGCGGGTCCAGTAATCGCGAGCCTCCGTAAATAACGGCGACGCTCTCAGCTGTGGCTCCCATTTGCAGTAGTCGAACCACGACAGCGGGCGCGGTGCAATCGGCTGGCCGTCGTAGCGCCGTGCAAGTTCGTCCAGCAGCAGCTTCAGCGACCAGCCGTCAAAAATCGCATGATGGATGCACAACAGCAACGTGGTGGACCCGTCGTCCGGGCACAGCAGTAACTCGGCGCGCCATAGCGGTGATTCGCCGAGCGGCAGGGGGTCTTTTTGCAATGCATCGATTCGTGCGGCAATGGCCTGCGCGTCACGGCTTTCGACGCGGATCACCGGCGCGGCTGCCGGACCTGCCTGGAGCAGCAATTCTGTGTCGCGCTCGATCAGGCACGCGTGAAACAGGGGATCATGGGCGAGCACGCCGCTCAGCGCCTGATGCAAGCGCAGCGGGTTCGTTTCGCGGTTGAAATTGACTCGCACGACAATGTGGTATGTGTTGTCGTCCGGCTTGGCGATCGAGCGGTTGACCATCATTCGCACAAGGAGATTTTCGACCGGTACCGCTACGGGTGCCGACGCTGCGCCGCCCGACGCCGCGACGAGCGGCGGCAAGCTAGCCTCAAGCGGATCGCTGTCGCGCGCGTGTGTGCAGAACGCGCTGAAGACCGGATGCTCGAACAGAGCCTTGAGTTTGACGGGTGTGTTCAGCGCCGAACTCACGCGGTTGCACACTAGCGTCGCGAGCAGGGAATGGCCGCCGAGCTGAAAAAAATGACTGCTTGCGCCGATGCTCTTGAGCGGTACGCCGAGCGTGTCGGCCCAGATCGCGCGCACGGCCCGTTCGAAGGCATCGGGTTCACGCTCACTTTCCTGGAGAGCCACCGCTTGCGGCTCCGGCAACCTTGAACGGTCGATCTTGCCGTTAAGATTTAACGGCAGCGCTGCGACCGGGATCAGGAACGACGGCACCATGTAATGCACGAGGCAGTTTGCCAGCCGCTGGCGCAATACTTCGGGGTCCAGACCGTCGCTGACATACCATGCGGCGAGCGCCAGGCCACTCTGCCGCTTGCACGTGCCGACATACCCGCCGCTCACTTCCGGCTGCGCGGCGACGACGCTTTCGATTTCGCCCACTTCAATCCGGTAGCCGCGGATCTTGACCTGGAAGTCACGGCGGCCGAGGAACTCGATCTCGCCGTTCGGCAGGAACCGTCCGAGGTCCCCGGACCGATACAGGCGGCCGGCGCTGAACGGATTGGGCCCGAACTTCTGCTCGGTCAAATCAGGCCGGCGCAGATAGCCGCGCGACACCGACGCCCCGCCAATACAGATTTCGCCGACGCCGCCAAGCGGAACAGGCTGCCCCCGGTCATCCAGCAAATGGATCTGATAGCCGGGTAAGGCGCGACCCAGATGATTGGCCAACTGATACCAGCCGAAGGTGTTCTCGGTTGCCATCACCGTGGTCTCGGTCGGACCGTAGATGTTCGACAGCCGTAGCATTTTTGACCAGAAACGGATCGTATCGTTATCGCTGGCTTCACCGCCGCATAGCACCGTCGCCAGATCCGGCAACGGCCGGCGCGGCAACAGCTTGAGGATCGCCGGCGGCAGGAATGCGTGGCTTATCCGATGCGTCTGCAGGAATGAAAATAGCGCCTCGGCATCCGTGCGGACCGCTTCTGGGGCAATGATCAAATGACCGCCGTGCGTGAGGGGATTGAATATTTCCAGCACGCTGGCATCGAAGTTGACCGATGCGAATTGCAGCCAGCGCGTACCGGCGGAGCGCTCGTAGAGGCCATCGAGCGACGCAATGAAATGAGCAAGCATTCCGCGTTCGATCACGACGCCTTTCGGCTTGCCCGTGGTGCCCGAGGTATAGATCACATAGGCGGTGCTTGTCGGGGCAACAGAGGGCTGCGTGAACGGCGCGCTTGCCGCAGCGCCGTCCAGGAGTTCGCTGAGCAAGTACACCGGACAATCGACGGCAGCCCTCACGCGGTCGACCGTCTCGCCATCGACGATTACTCCGGCCAGTTGCGCATCGCGGCCTATGTAGCGCAACCTTTCGTCCGGCATCTGCGGGTCAAGGGGCAGATAGCCGGCGCCGGCAGCAAGCACGCCGAGGATTGCAGGCACGATTAGCGCACCGCGCGACATGCAAATACCTATCAGGGTGTCCGGCGCCGCTGCGCTCAGAGACGATGCCACTTGCTGCGCAGCGGCCGACAACTCTGCGTAGCTGTAGACGGCGTCAGGGCCGCTAACGGCCGGCTGGTGACCATGCTGCCGCACGGCCTCCGCAAACAGGTCGAGCACATCCGTGGCAGGCACGGCGATCGGTCCGCCATCCGACCAAGCGAGCCGGCGCGCATGCAGCGCCGGTGTGTACAAATCGATGGCGTCGATCTCCTGATCAAGGACATCGCCGATGCGCATGAGCAACGCCATGCAGTGTTCGAACGCAACGCGCACACCGTCCAGTTCTTGCGGATGTCGGAGTTGGATGTGCAAGGCGACTTGCTCGCGCACATCAAGGTAGATCGCCACATCCTGTTGCGTGGTGCCGCGGGAGAACGGTGCTAGCAGCGCCGCCTTGAGTGTGCCGAGCCGCAGCGCATCGTAGGGCAGCGAATCAGCCTCGCACAGCACATTGGTGGCGCTGACGTATCCCGGTATGCGGTGCTCCATCTCGTCCAGTATCTCGAACGCCGGAACATCCCCATGGAAGTAGTTCATGTCGAGCCGCGCGGCCGCGTGGCGCAAAAACTCCCGCAGTGTCATTGCATCATCAAACTCTGTCCTGAGAATGCGCCGCCGCTCATCAAAGCCGATGCCGGTGCTGGTGCGCCCGCAACCGCGCTGGTGATAGGCGGTGAGGACCGTCGAGTTGGACGTGAGACGGTGCAGCAAGACATGGACGCACAACAGCAGCAGAACGTCCGGCGCCATGCCGAGCGTATCGGCGAGGGCACAAAAGTCCCGGCTTGCCGCACCGTCGAGGGAGGTCGTGAAGCAGTTTTCAGCCGACCCGTTTTCGTTGCGCGGTGCATGCCATTCGAACGACGATTCGCCGACCTGTCCTATCCAGAATTCGCGACTGGTCGCCAGGTGTTCACTCGCCAGCAACGACTGTTCTGCTTCGAGCAGACCCCGCTGGTCGAGGCCGAGTGCCGGCGCAAGTGCTTCACCGCCATAGGCATCCGAGAGTGCGTCAAACAGCGACTTCAGCGAGAAACGGTCTAGCAGCGCGGGGTGACAGGCGAACACGAGGAAACTTTGTTCGCCCGCGAGCAGCAATGTGAACGACCAGGGCAGCCCCATGTCCATGCGGAACTTGCGTGCACACAAGCTTTCGATCAACGAATGCTCAGTCCCTTGGGAGCTTTCGCCTATATCGATGATCTTCAGTTCGAAGCCGGCGTCGCGCTGGACAATGAAGCGTGTGCCATCCTCCGAGTCGATGGTCCGGTAGGCAAGCTGTTCACAGTGGTTGGTCGCCTGGGTAATGGCGTTGGCGAGGCGAGTTGCGTCTGGGTGAGCGTCGAGCCGGTAGACCGCGCACACGTTGCTAGCAGTGTCGCTGCGGGCGAGCGTCCGTTCTTGAGATTGGGTCAATGCAAAAGACTGGAATGCCAATTGAATACCTCGTTCTGTTTTGAACATCCGGGAATAGACAATGTGCAGTAGCAGAACCGTTCTCCGCGCATTTGCACATCGATTCGATCTATGGATGTGAACGCTAGTGATGCGAGGCATTCTGGACAATCAGACTTTTCCGAAAGGTTCGCATCGAAAGTTTTTCGTAATAGAGCGTCCCGGTCGCGGATTCAATCTTCGCGAAAAAGTTTCTGGCTTTGTCCGCAGGTCGATAGAAACGCATGCAATGAGCAGCGGCTGGCCATGCTTGATAAAAAGCCGGACCCGATACGAGGGGGACTCGACGCCGGCGGCCATCGATGCAACCAGCACCGTGGTGCCTGACACGTTAGGAAGTTCTGCTGCACGCGCAACACGCTGCCGTGAAAGCGCACGCCGCCATCTCGAGAGCATCAAGCGAATCCTGAACAAACACGATCCGGATTATTCACTTTAAATTCGCGAAATCGCTACGCTTTAACATCGCTTCGGACTATCCCGAAGTGTATTTCTTATTTTTGGTATTTTTCCGTTGAATTTGTTTGCCTAGACTCCGTTTCAGATGCATCAGCCGCGCCTGACAAAGGGCGTTGCTGCAGCCATGGAGAGAGCGGTGCCCGCACGTCGCACCTATCTGGACGAATAGAACAAAACGGAGACAATCATGTCTGAAAACAGCTACGAAACGGGTCGGCTCAATTTGCCGTTTGTGGGTATCTGCACGTTCGCAAAATCCCCGTTGTGTCTTGACTGGGACAAGATCGATGCGGACGTCGCGGTCATGGGTGCGCCCTTCGACTGCGGCACCCAGTGGCGCGCCGGGGCACGCTTCGGCCCGCGTTCGATTCGCGATGCGTCGACGCTGTTCTCGTTCGGCCACGGCGGCGCGTACGACTTCGAAGACGATGTTATTTATCTGCCTAGCGACGAAGTTCGTATAGTCGATATCGGCGATGCGGACATGGTGCACACCAACACTGAAAAGAGCCACGCAAACATCGAGTACGGCGTGCGCAAGATCCTGGCGGCGGGCGCGTTGCCGGTCGTGATGGGCGGTGATCACTCAATCAACATTCCGTGTATCAACGCGTTCGAAGGCCAGGAGCCGTTTCATATCGTTCACATCGACGCACACCTCGATTTCGTCGACGAGCGTCATGGTGTGCGATACGGCCATGGCAATCCGCTACGGCGCGCGGCAGAGAAAAACGTGGTGTCGGGCATGACGCAGATCGGCATTCGCAACGTGTCGTCGACTGCACGCGAAGGCTACGCTCAGGCTCGCGAGATGGGCTCCGACATTATTTCGGTGCGCGATCTCCGGCGCCTCGGCATTCAGGGCGTGCTGGAGCGCATCCCGAAGGGCGTGCGCTATTACCTGACGATTGATATTGACGGTTTCGATCCTTCGATCGCGCCTGGCACGGGCACACCGAGTCACGGCGGTCTGCTGTACTACGAAGGACTCGAACTGCTCGCTGGCCTCGCAGAGCAGGGCGACGTGATCGGCATCGACCTCGTGGAAGTGGCGCCCGACTACGACCATTCAGCCTCCACTTCAATTCTTGCGGCGCAATTGCTGCTGAACACCATCGGCCGTGTCATGCATCAACGCAAGGTCAAACGAAACCTTTCCCGCTGATCCACGCGTTATTCCACGCATTAATCCACACATTAATCCGCGCGCTATTTACCGCTTCGCATGGTGTGGTCCAGTTGCCGGGCTGCTGCCCGCAACTGCTTGCAAAAGGCCTGTACGACCCGTGCCGATTCACCCCCCTTGCGCGTGATGATCTGGAAGTCCAGATGGGTCGCGTAGTGCCCCGGATCGATGCGGGTCAACAAACCGCTGTCCACCCAAGGTTCGGCATAGTGCGGCGGCAGGAAGCCGATGTAGTTGCCGGACAGGATCAACATGGCCCGGCCTTCGACGTTATCGACGGAGGCCGCGGCTTCCGGCATGTGGAGCAACTTCAATTCCTGGCTGCCGAGATAGGCGCGGGCCGCCAGCCGCTGCTTGCTGAGCAGTGAAACAGGAACCCGACCGCTCGCCCGCTCGTGCAACGGATGGGTCGACGCACAGTAGAGCCCTTGTTCCTCACGATAGAGCGGCAAGTAATCGAGGCCAGGAATCTGCGCGGGGAACGGCCCCACGGCAAGATGCAGACGGCCGTCGAGCACGTGCTGCTCCATGCTGCCGGGCGTTTCGATCTGCACATGCAGGCGCACTTCCGGCGCCATCTGACCGAACTCTCGAATGGCTATTGGCAGAGGCGAGGACTTGTCGGTCAACGTCGCTTCGATCATGCCGAACCGCAGCACGCCGGACAGCTCATTGCGCAGTGCGCCGGCTTCCATTTGAAACGTGTCGACGGCCCCAAGCAGGCGTTGCGCGGCGGCGTGCAATTGCGCGCCTTCCTCGGTGAGCCGGAAACCGGCGCGTCCGCGTTCACATAGCCGCAGCCCGAGTCGCGTCTCCAGTTGCGACATATATTCGCTGATGCTCGATGCGCCGATGTTGAGAATGGGCTGCGCCGCGGCGAAACCACCGCATCGCACGATGGTTTCGAAGATCCGCAACAGCTTGAGATCCGTGTCCTGAACTTGCATCGTGCCGCCCCTTGTTACTTCGGGAATTGCCGAAATGTGTTCCATCAATCATGCATTTTATTGGGGAATTTGGCTACGCAGAATTGCTGTCAACCCCACTGCCCAGACCTCGGAAGAGGCGTCGCGGCGGACGGGGCCACGCGCTGTTTTCTGTGCCCACACTGATACGCTTCGCCCCTCGGCGACGACACGGTCTGGCACGCCACACGAGGTGAGGAGAGCATGATGAACAAGCCCTACGCAGGTGCAAGCTGGTTGACAGCAGTCGCTTTGAGCATGATCTCCCTGAGCGCGACGGCCGGTGATCAGGTCGTCAAGATCGGTTTGACGGGGCCATTGACCGGCGCGCAGGCCGCCATTGGCAAGGACGACGAAAACGGGGTGAGAATGGCGATCGAGCGGCTGAATGCCGAGGGTCTCGTGATCGGCGGCCAGAAGACGCGCTTTGAACTGGTCTCACAGGATGACGCCGCCGACCCGCGCACCGGCATGACGGTCGCACAAAGCCTGGTGGACGCGAACGTCAAGGTTATTTTCGGGCCCTTCAATTCCGGCGTCGCGATTCCGATTTCGAACCTCGTGAACGTGTCTGGCATTGTGATGGCGACCGTCGCGTCGAACCCCTCGATCACGCAGCATGGCTATCCGTTCGTGTTTCGCATCTCCGCCAGCGATACGCAACTTGGCAGCCGGATGGGGGAGTTTGCAGCAAGGGTGCTGAAGGTCAAACGTATTGCCGTGATCGACGATCGCACTGCGTACGGCCAGGGCGTCGCCGACGAGTTCATCAACGCGGCTAAAGCCAACGGCATCGAGATCGTCGATCGCGAATATACGACCGACAAGGCGACCGACTTCGTCTCCATCCTTACGCACGTCAAGGGCTCGAACGCCGAAGGGATTTTCTATGGTGGTTACTACGCTCAGGCTGGCGCACTGCGCAAGCAGATGAAGCGCCTCGCAATGAATGGCTACCTGCTGGGCGGCGACGCAATGTGCAATGCCGAACTGGCGAAACTTGGCGGCGACGCGGTCGACACGCGCGTGTATTGCCCGCAAGGCGGCCCCGTTCTCGATCAGACACCGGAAGGGCGGCGGTTCAAGGCAGACTACAAGCAACGCTTTAATACCGATCCACTGACCTATAGCGCTGCCTTGTACGATGGCGTGAACATCGTCGCGCAAGCGATGACGAAGGCCAATTCGATCGAACCGGCCCAATACCGCACCGCGCTGGCGAACATGGATGCTCGCGGTGTTTCCGGCCACTACCAGTTCGACAAGAATCGCGATCTCACGGATTCTCCTATCACCATTTATAACTATCGAAATGGAGAGCCGACGCCCCTTGCGTCTGCACAACCCTAGGCTTACGGCAGTCGCGCCGCTTGCGCGACTATACGGTAGCTTTCCATCAGGTTTGAGCGTTGGACGAGCGGCGCGCTTGCGGACGATTTCTAGATCAACGCATGCCGCCGGCCGATCATGGTTAATAACGCTGGCCACTCGTCAACTTGGGCGTTGTCATGCACTTCTTCCAACTCTGTCAGCAGTTCGATGATCGTTTCATCGTAGACGTTGACATCAGACGCGTACAGCGCCTGCAGGAGCGCGCCGTCGCAAGTGTTTTGATAGTAGGAGATGCCCACTCCTTCTATTTCCGGGCGATACACTTCATCGTGAATGAGTGATCCAATTGCGCATTGGCGGTCGTTGTCGCCATGCAGCCGGCAGGTCCCGTTTTCGTCTTCTGAAACAGCCTGCTGCGTCAGCAGGTGGGCGCTAACGCGTGCGTATATTTCCTTGGCGTTTAACATGGAGGTAACTCACGCGGCGTGCTCGAGAAGGGCGTCGGAAAGGGCAAATTGGCGTGCGATCGATCCCAGACGATCTCGCCACTCCCATTTGCCGAAGACATCGTGGACGTTTTGCAGGCAACTGAGTAACTCGACAGTTGTCGGATCGTACACGTTGATCCGTGAACGCAATAACGCGCGTTTGAGCGCTGCGACGCCCACGTCCATGTAAGCCGGCACAGAGCGCACGGACGCCCCAATGTAGCGCACAGGTACGCCTTCCATAGCGGTCATGTGATCTCGGGCGGCAATGAAATTGCCCACCGGGCATCCCCCGCAATACCCACGGTATGCGCCGCCTCCATGCGGTAATAGCACAGCGTGGCCTTGGGTGAACAGGTGAAGCGCGGCTTTATCGAAAATCTCTTGGTGAGAGAGAAAGTGCGAGGTTTTCATGATCGGCCCCTTTGGTCGGCATGCGGTGGATATCCGATATCCTTAGTATGTATATCGGCGCCATGAGAACCGGCCGATATGCTGACTAACCCGATATCGCAAGGCGGGGATGTTCGAATTCGAGCGGGGTGCTACAGGGGCTCGGGAATCGCTGGCATGAGAATCGAGGCCTGCGAAAGGGCAAGGGTTGCCATCTCTCTACGCTGGGACTACACAAGCCGGCGATTCGCAGCGCTGTTTCAGCACTCTCATGTACGTCGAGGCAAGGTTCGGCATCCCACCGTCTTCTAACACCTGAGATAGTCGCCGCGCTGCCGCCTCAATTGTGCGGAGAGCTAATGTTGTCAGTTGGGCATCATGCTGACGCAGCATTTTCTCGACGTAGTGAGCGTGCTCGGACTTCAACGTCCATTCGCCCGCCATTTTTGCATGGGCAACACTCGCCTTGATCGTCAGTTCTGCGGCAACACAGGTCTCGAGCGAATCCTGGTCCGCGTCCATGCCGCATATGAAGTAGGTTAGATAGGCGGTTTGCAACAAGTCGCCAGCAATCTCGGCATGGCCGAAACCCTGGCGCATCGCGACCAGCGCCAAATGATTGCGCAGCGACGCAGCCCGGAAGGCAGCCGCCGACATTGGCAGGAGATCGGACCGCCTCAGCTGTTGCCGCTTGGCCGTTCTTCCATTGCTCGAGTGGGTGCCGGTTTTGCTCATTATCGATTCCTATGCTAGCCGTCGGAATGCAAGCCTGCGTGCGCCTAATTGCTTGCGACAGGTAAGTTTAGCGGGCACCGACAAATGCGATCGAACGAACTAGGGACGTTTAGCGCCTCTATTTGGTCGAATGCCGGTCGGCCTGCGGAACGTATCGATGAGTTCGCGAAACCCAGATGCCTACATTCGGTAAGCACGGGTCAAGTTTCATGCGGGTTGGGGGACTCGACGCGGAGTGACGAAACCGCTGATCTCCTGTTTTCGACTTTCCCCTCAATCACCCTCAGTTTCTTTAAGGACTGCGGTCGCCGCTTCGCAAGCGCCGCGCAATTGCTCACGCATCAGGTCCTGAACGCGTTTGTCGCCGGTGGAGATTGCGTCCTTGATCTTCACGGCCTGTTCAAACGATGCACGCATGCGCCCGCCGCGCGCCATCGCAATGCGTCGCAATCGACGCACGGGGCCCATGAGGCTCGCGTGCGTCGCCTGCAGCGTACGGTTGTCGGCGAGGGTCATCACGATTGAATAAAATCGGTCGAGCGCATCGACATAGGCCGCGGGATCATCGGCTGCTACGTTCGCGCGCATCTCGCCTATGACGTCTTCCAATTGAGCGCGCCCGAGCGTCGTGATGTTCTGTGCACAAAGCTGGACCGCAAGGCACTCGAGCGCGGTTCGCACCGTGTAGATCTCCGCCACGTCACGCAGCGTGACCGACCGCACGAATGCGCCAACACGCGCCACCACCGTCACGAGACCCTCGCGTTCAAGCTGTGCGAACGCTTCACGCATTGGCGTGCGGCTAACGTTCAGCTGCTTCGCGACCTGCACCTCCGACAACCGGCTTCCCGGCGCCAGCACGCCTTCCACAATCGCTTCCCGCAACGCCGGGACCACCACGCCGTCGCTGAGCGAATCGCTGGATGCGTCGACCATGCGCATCTTCGAGTGATATTTGCGTCCGATCGTCTCGAGCGCCTGCTCCGGCGCCTCGATGAGATTTGCCGTTTGAGCGCGTTTCGTTGCAGAGGCCATTGACTTTCCGTTATCCAGTGAATACGCTGTATACAGCTTATACAGGCGATTATACAACAGGAGGCTGCTTGGATCATGCGCGCTTGCCGGACCCGGTCGTCATCGATCGATCGGGTGAAGTTCTGACCTTTACCCTGAACAATGCCGAAGCCGGCAATGAAGTCACCGCGCCGATGTTCGACGCGATGATCGCAGCTCTCCGCAGCGAAGCGACCGTGCCCACGGCGCGCGTGCTGCGTATCCGCGCACGCGGTGACGTGTTCTGCACGGGGCGCGAGCGCGCCGGCACGGACGCGGTGTCCATTCATCGCGAAGTATCGCGCCTGATCGAGTTGAAGCGGTTATTGCGGGCGTCTTCCATGATCACGATTGCCGAAGTGCAGGGCAACGCGTTCGGCTTCGGCTTTGGTCTAGCGATCCTGTGCGACTTCACGCTGGTATCTAGCAGCGCGAAGCTTGCCTTTCCGGAGATGCGCAAGGGCTTGCCACCTGCCGCGATCATGGCCTACCTTGGCCGCTACACCTTGCCCAAGCAAGTGTTCCCGATGGTTCTTTTCGGCGATGCAATCACGCCCGAGGCGGCATTGAATGCCGGGCTCGTGACCCGAGTTTGTCCGCCCGATACGCTGCAAGCCGAAGCCGATGCACTCGCGGATCGAATCCTCACACTCGACGATACCGGCGCGCGCCAGTGCAAGTCCTTCTTCCAGGCGACCGAGGAAAGTTCGCTCGAACATAACTTCCGATGCGCGACGGAAACGCTGACGGTCTCGGCGTTGCGACTGATGGCGCTGAAGTAGTCGCTCATGTATTACGACAAACCCACGAAGGTTTGCAGGAGACGCAAATGAATGTGAATGCAGGCGCACGTCTGGACCGGTTGCCGGTATCGGGCTTCCACAAGCGCATCATGTCGCTGATCGGGATCGGCATGTTCTTCGATGGCTTCGATATCTACGTAGCCTCCACGGTCCTCGGCGCCACGTTGCAAAGCGGCTTTTCGACGCTCGGCCAGAATGCGCTGTTCGTATCGCTGACATTCCTCGGGATGATGCTCGGCTCGCTGGCCACAGGTTTCCTTGGTGATCGATTTGGCCGTCGTTTTACGTACCAGACCAATCTCATGATCTTCGGCATTGCGTCGCTGGGCGCTGCGATGGCGCCGAACATGCTGGTCCTGATCGCGTTCCGGTTTGTGATGGGACTCGGGCTTGGCGCGGAAAACGTCGTTGGATATTCCACGCTCACCGAGTTCGCGCCGCCTGCTTCACGCGGCAAGATGCAGGGATTGATGGCCGTGTTCGTCGTCTCGGGATTGCCCGTAGCGGGACTGATCGGACTCGTGCTGATTCCTGCGATGGGCTGGCGAGCCATGTTCGTGCTTGGTGGAATTGGCGCACTTGGCGTCTGGTATGCGCGAAAGTCGTTGCCGGAGTCGCCGCGCTGGCTCGAGTCGGTAGGTCGTCATCAGGATGCCGAAGCGATTCTTTCGAAGATCGAGAGCGAGGTAAAGGCCGAACACGGTGGCACGTTGCCCGCGCCATCGCCCAAGCCCTCGGTTGCGCCATCGCGTGCGCTGGGCTCGCTTTTTACGGGCGCAATGCTGCCGCGCATGATTGTTGGCTGCGTGACGCTGGTGGTGATCAATACCTTGTTATACGGCTTCGTGACGTGGTTGCCGACGTTTTTCGTCCATCAAGGATTCAGCATTGCAAAGTCGTTTGGCTACGCGCTCGTGATGTCGCTCGGTGCGCCTATTGGCTCGGGCATCGGTGCCCTGACTGCCGACAGGTGGGGTCGCAAGCCGACCATCATCGGCGCGTCGATCCTCGCCATTATCTTCGGTGCGATCTATCCGTTTGTGAGCAACCCGATCATGTTGCCGGCCGTCGGCTTGCTGCTGGTGATCCCTATTTATGTGCTTGTCGCGTTGCTGTTCGCGATCTACGTGCCCGAGCTGTTTCCGACTGAAGTACGCCTGCGTGCATCGGGCATCTGCAACACCCTCGGTCGAGGGGCGACGATCGTCACGCCGTTCATTGTGGTGGCGCTCTTCGGACATTACGGCGTAGTCGGCGTGCTTGCGTTGATGATCGGCTTGCTGGCAATTCAAATTGTGGTGGTGGCATGGCTTGGCGTCGAGCCGACCGGTCAGCGCCTGGAAGACATTCAGCCGACGGACGCGCCCGCGCGTCTTGATATCGGCGCTGATACGCGGGTTTCCCCGCTCAAGTAAACACGGAGAAAGCAAGATGGATGCAGTGAACAAGCAGTTCCTGAGTGCGCAGTTGTTTATTGACGGGAAGTTCGTCGATGCGGCGTCGGGCGAGACCATGGACATCATCAATCCTGCCGATGGTGCAGTGATCGGCTCGTTGTCGAAGGCGTCGGCGGAGGACGTAGGCCGTGCCGTGCAATGCGCGCACGATGCATTTGAAAGCGGTGTTTGGCGCGATATGCCGTTTACGCAACGCTCTCGTATCCTGAACCGTTTCGCCGATCTGTTCGAAGCGGACCTGGAGAATTTCTACAAGCTGGAGACGCTCAACAATGGCCGGCCGATCGTTGAGACGCGCGCGCAGATTTCGCGCTTGCCGCAGTTTTATCGATACTTCGCGGCGCTTGCACTCACACGCCGTAGCGACGTGATCCCGATCGAAGGTCCGTATCTCTGCTACACGCAGCGCGTGCCGCTGGGTGTTTGCGCGCTGATGACGTCGTTCAATCATCCGTTGATGATTTTATCAAAGAGCCTCGCGCCGGCGCTCGCAACGGGAAATAGCGTCGTGATCAAGGCGTCGGAGCAGACCCCGCTCACCACGGTGCGGCTGGTCGCGTTATTGCAGCAGGCGGGTGTTCCTGACGGCGTGGTGAACGTGATCAACGGCGAGGGCAAGGAAGCGGGCGCTGCGTTGGCTCGGCATCCGCTGATCGCCAAGGTCGTGTTCACCGGTGGTACGGAAGTGGGCCGATCCATCGGCGAGGCGGCGGCGCAGACGTTTGCGCTGACAACGCTCGAACTGGGCGGCAAGGGCGCAGTGATCCTGTTCGACGACATGGACATCGATCGCGCGGTGAACGGCGCGGCGTTCGCGGCGTTTATCGGCGCCGGACAGACTTGCGTGTGCGGTGCGCGCCTGCTTGTGCACGAGTCCATCTACGAAAAGTTCCTCGATAAATTCCGCGCGAAGGTCGAGGCAATTCGCGTGGGGAACCCCGCCGATCTCAACACGCAACTGGGCCCGGTGATCTCCGAGCGTTCGCGTACGCGCATCCTGGACATGCTGGAACGGGGGATTAAGGACGGTGCGAAGCTGCTTGCAGGCGGCGGTATTCCGGCACATCTGAAGGAGGGATTTTATCTCAAGCCTACCGCGTTCTACGATGTCGATCCGAAATCGGAATTGGGGCAGGGCGAGGTGTTCGGTCCCGTCACCGTGATCATGCCGTTCAAGGACGAAGCGGACGCGCTGCGCATTGCCAACGACACGCAGTTCGGCCTCGCGGCTTCTGTCTGGACAATGGACGTGGCGCGTGCTCATCGCGTGGCGAGCAAGCTGGTGTTCGGCATGGTCTGGATCAACGATCACCATCGGCTGGATCCGGCTTCGCCTTGGGGCGGCTTCAAGAATAGCGGCGTGGGACGGGAAACCGGGATCGAATCCTTCGATCAATTCAGCGAGCCGCGCGCGGTGACCGTTAATACGAGCGGCACCACGGTCGACTGGTACGCCGACGATGGTCAGCTGAAGCGACTCAACTGAAGCGACTGCGGCAGGTACCTCATCCGTCGCGTTCAGTGGCATCGTCTCGCCCGACTGGTGTGCGCCAGTGAACGCTCGACAGGTGCTCGGGCATGTTGACCCTATCCTCATGCCGCAGCACGGTTGATCACAACGGAGCAGGTAGCATCGCGGAACTGATTGCGATGACGCGTTCCAGATCACGCAAGTTGCTCGTGTTGGTCTTGCGCAGGATGGCCTTGACCTGGCTTCGGATCGTCTCAGACGATACACACCTCGTCCTTGCAACGTCCTCGGCGGTCGCGCCTCCGCCAAATGAAAGCGCGACGGCCGCCTCGGCTTTTGTAAGCCCATACAGGTCGCACATCAGACCAGGGTGCGGCAACGAAGGATGGTTCAAATGGCGCGCAACGATCATCGCAGTGCCTGGCTGGATGCGACAGCCGGTTCCGGTTCCCGTTCCCGTTCCAGTACCTGGGCCGGAAAGGAAGTAAGTCATGGCAGGAGAGACGAGGACGGCGAGCGAGGCTCGGCTCGCAGGTTCGTCGCGCGTATTGCGCATCCTTAGCGCACATCCGGAACCGCCTTTTGCGACTGCGGCAACGAGCTGGCTCAATCTTGAATGATCGTCTGGGTGGCGTGCCGAAAGCGTTGTGCTTCCCGGGCTCGGGTCCGGCCCGGCCCGGCTCACCGTCATGCCACACACCCCGTTCGTTAGTGCGACTGCTGCTGCGTTCGCGTGTTTGACGCGCATATTCCCGTCTACAACCATAACGGCTATCGAAAGGGCATCCAGCGCGCCGGCGCCAAGCCTGGATGCATCCGGCTCGAACCGCTTGCGCAACTGAAGCGCGCGTTGCAAGTGCGGCATGAGCGACTGCAGCGTATGCCGGTCGCGCTCGTCGAACGGTCCTGCCGCGACGTCGCGCGTAAATGCGATCGACACAGCCGTTTCCGCGCTTAGCAATCCGCCAATCATGTGCCGGAAACCGGCGTGGCGTCCGAAGTCGTTATAAAACTCGCTGTTCAAAAACTCACGATCCGGCACGATATCTTCGCCGCGCACGACCCGCCCGATAGGAGCGAAACCGCTACGAATCGCGTTTTCCGCTTCCACGCGCCAGGGAGAGATGTCCCGGTAGTAATGGCGAACCCGCTCATCGTAAGTGCCGGGCTCCAGGAAGACGTTGTGTTCTCTACCGTTCGCAGCGGGAAGAACCAGGCTGGCTTGCTGGGCTCCCGTCAGCGTGACAATCTGGCGTGCGACCTCCGGCCAGCTCGCGCCTTCAGCCAGCGCGGCCGCATAGATAAGGTCGATAAGATCCGCAAGCTCGGACTGCGGCACCTTGGCCTCCGACAAACGGGAGTGGGAATGTCGACGAGAAATGATATCCCGGTAGAGAAACTAGTTTAGTCAATTCAACGGATATCGTCAGATGCGATGCAGTTATAAAACGACAATTAGATAAATACTGTGGTGCGCGCGTCTGCTCTTAACGGGAATCTAATTCTGCTAGCGAACAATGCATGTGCTGGCGCGCAGCGTACGGGTTTGCGGACCGTATCAAGGCGCCGTCCGACGCAATTCTCAAAGCCAACAGTCCTGTGTTCACATGCCTCAACAACAAAAGTTTATCGATGCCCATTTGCGCCTGAAGAGGGACACGGCGACTACGCTTGAATCAGTCGAAACGCCTCTGCTGATGCAACGCTTTGCGGGCGACCTGGTCAATGGAAATCGTCCTGAGGACTCTCCTCGCGAGAGGCGGGACTACCATCTCGACGGATTGATCTGCACCGGGAAGATTCCTTTTTCTCCTGATGGGGCGAGCGCGCAAATACGGCATTGGGAACAGGCGCACGGGTTACGCCATGCCTTCGTCGCTCAAGTCGATCTGCTCGATCCGGACATCGAAAAAACACTGGCTTGCTACGCTGGCATGGACCGCATCACGGGCGTGCGCCAGCTGATGGCCTGGGATCAAGTACGCCGGACATACCGTCCAGGAAGCATCAACTTGCTGATCGATCCATTCTGGCGAAAGCGGCTTGAACTGTTGAAACGACATGACTTCAGGTTCGGTGTCGAGGTCCTTGCCTATCAGTTACCGGCTCTTGTCTCCGTCGTTCGGAAATATCCGGAGATCGGCTTCACGATTGAACCGATGGGCTGGCCGCTGAATGGCGATCCGGAAAACTACGTTCGATGGAAACGCGGGCTCGTTGACCTGGCCGATTGCGACAACGTGCGAGTGGACGTCTCCGCGCTGGAGCGCGTGTTTGGCGTGCGCTGGTCGTTCGAGCTTGCAAGCACATGGATCACTACAGTCATAGAAACGATGGGCGTATCGCGGTGCATGTTCGCCAGTCACATGACGGCGTCCGAAGCGGCATCCGGGTTTGCGCAGATGCTAGCGCGCTACAACCGGCTCACGCAGCAACTTTCCGAATCCGAGGCGGATAGCTTGTTTTATCGTGTGGCAGACCTCTGGTTCCGTCCGAAGTAAGCGCTTCAAATAAAAATACACGCGCGAAAGTAACGGCTTCCGCCGCATTTTTTATCAACGCCTGAATCAAGGGCAGAGCCGGTGCCGTTATCACCAATTTTGGGGATGATTGGCAGGAACTCGGCAGACATACTCCCGCTACGTTTTAACGTCGTTGCGCATGTCAGGTCGAGGCTGCTGTTGGCTTATTGTCCGCGTAATTGCCAGTTGCGTAAAACCAGTCGTTTTTATCCCCATTTTTGGTGATGGAAATCGCGCCGGTGTTCAGCAGAATTCACCCACGCGAAATTCGACGCACCTTGAATCCCAAGTGGTCCTTCTTCAACGTGCGGGCGGTGTGCCGGTCCGGATTTTCTTATCCAGCGCCAGCCGCTTTCCGTGTATGCCGCCGTCCAACAGCACGGCTTCCACTAATACAGGTACAGGTCTCAAATGAAATTGCTTTCATCTATTCCGCGCTCGTCTGCCGTTGCTAAATTTGTTGTGATTGGCTGCTTGGCTGGACTTCTGGGTGCTTGCGGAGGCGGCGGTTCCCAAGGTTCGTCCAATCAACCTTCCCCACCGCCGGCGACGCAACCAGTGGTCAATATCTTCGCCGGCGTCGTGGGTGCAACGGGCGCTGTCAACGGAACGACTGGTACCGCGCAGTTCAACGCTCCGCAAGGTCTGGCGACCGACGCCGCAGGCGATGTCTTTATCGCCGATACAGCCAACTACACCATACGCAAGGTGAGCAACGGGGTGGTGTCGACTTTCGCGGGCACGCCGGGTCAGGCGGGTAGCGCGGACGGCCCGGGTAATGTTGCCAATGGCGCGCTGTTTGCCGGTCCGTGGATGATCGCCTCAGACCGTGCCGGAAACCTCTACGTGACAGATCAGGGCAGCAACGGAGCAGGCGCCGTCATCCGGAAGATTACTCCCGCGGCTCAGGTGACGACGCTCACTAATGCCGCCACGGGCACAGCAATCCAGACTGACGGCGGTGGTGCGATCGCAGTAGACAGCAATTCGAATGTGTACGTCTTCACGTCTACGCCGACGCAGCCCAGCGTACTCGAGCAGATCACACCTGCCGGCCAGGTGAACCTGATCTCGCTGACCGCAATGTTGGGCGGGGCGCCGATGGCGTTGGTGAATCCGCAGGCTATCGCGATCGATTCGGCCAACAACATCTATGTGTCGGACGATGACCTGAACGAGGATGCAGGCGCACTCTACAAGATCACGCTGACCGGCACGAACGGGGTCGTGACCACGCTTGCCGGTTCCACTGCGGTCTCGGGCGCAACAGACGGTCCCGGGAACGTCGCAAGCTTCAACGGTCTCGATGCACTCGCTCTGGACGGGGCGGGCAACGTATTCGCGAGCGACTATAACAACGGCACGATTCGCGAAATATCGCCAGCTGGCGTTGTCAGCACGCTGGCGGGGATTCCAGGCCAGAACGGCCTCGTCACGGGTCCGCTTCCCGCGCCGCTGCCGGACATCGGCGCATTGTTGTTGTTCGGGCAGTCGCTTTATGCCAGCGATCTCGACGACAACGTCATTCTCTCGATCAGTCCGGTGCAGTAAGCGGCCTCTGCTTGTTCAACCCATTTATACGGCTGGGGTAAAGAGGTGGAAAGCAATGCAGTCGACGTGCTGATTCACTCGATGCGCAAGAGGTTCGGGCAATCGTTGATCCGAAATATACGGGGTCTCGGCTGGACCGTGAGTACTCCGTCGGTCAGCTAATTCGGTCAGCTAATCCCGCGCTCATTCTGCGCTCATTTTTCCCGTACATCATGCGTTGAACGCAAGAGCGGGATTGGCTTGCGATAACGCGCAGGCTGACAGCCAAACCCACAGCAATGCCCACCCCATCATTCACCAAGGAGGATCGATCATGAAAAATGACAGCGAAACAACAGAGCGGCTTTATGTCGATGCATTACTCGACCAGTTTGGAATACGGCCGGATAAACCCGTGCTGCGTTATCTTCATGCTGACGTGACCGGCGGCGCGCTGCGTCGCTCGATCTTCCGCTACGCACGTGCGCTCCAGGCACTCGGTATTGGCCGGGGCTCTCTGCTCGCATTGCTCGCACCCAATTGTCCCGATGCACTCGCCATCCGCTACTCGGCGAATCTTCTTGGCGCCGCGACGCTGTTCATGCCTGCGCTCGCGAAGCGCGATCAACTCAGTGCACTGCTTGCCAGAATCCAGCCCACGCTCCTGGTCGTGTTCGGAGAAACAGAGCATCTCGTCCCTGACGGCGTGACTGTGCGCGTCGTGCCAGTGGATTTCGACATGGATACTTTTCGGCTGGACCGGCTTGCCGCAACACAGTCGGATCGGCCCTTGCACAGCCGTGCCATGGCCGATGATCTCGCGGTAATCGTATCGTCCGGTGGCACGACAGGCATGCCGAAATGCAGCCGGCGATCTTTCGCGGCGTATTCGGCAATGGTCAGGGCAGAGAAGGCAGAAGACAAGCGGCAACTGGTCAATGGAGCGCTCGCATACATTTCACAAGTACTCGTGGACTCGACCTTGATCGGTGGAGGCACGGTCGTGCTCGAGCGCCAATACGACGCTGCCGCGACGCTCTCGATGATCGAGTCGGAACGCATCACCGACTTGCTGCTGGTTGAGCCGCAGCTTTTCGAAACGATGGATCATCCGGACGCACGCTGGCGCGATCTGTCATCGTTGCGTTCGATTGCACACATCGGCGGCTCGGCGCCCGCGGTTCTGCGACAACGCGCAATCAAGCGTTTCGGCCCGGTGCTCAAGCATATGTACGGCGCGAGCGAGGCGGGTCTGGTGAGCGTGCTTGCAACGCCTTCGTACGAGCCGACCATCGATATGTCATTCGGCGCAGGGCGCATTGTGGATGGCGTCGAGGTACGCATCCGCCGCGCAGACGAACGATTCGCGGATGTCGGCGAGATTGGCAACATCGAGGTGAGGTCGTGCTGTGTGGCGCAGGGCTACTACAGGCAGCCGGAAGCGGAGTCACACAAGTTTCGCAACGGCTGGTGCCGGATGGGCGACACCGGTTTCATCGACGAGGATGGCCACCTGCATGTTTTCGGGCGCGCGTCCGATGTTGCGGTAATCGACGGTGTTTGCATCAGCCCGACCAAGATCGAGGAAATCCTCTGCTGGCTGCCTGACGTACGGTATGCCGCGGCGTATGCACCAGGAAACGGTTCAGCGGCCTATACATGGAACGCGTTGGTTGAGCCATGGGCAGGAAGACGCGTAGAGGTTGCGCGCTGCGCAAGCATTCTCGAATCAGTGTTCGGCACTTCCATTGCGAACCGGGTGAACATTATCCCGGTCGATCGCGTGCCACAAACCGAACAGGGCAAAGTGGACCGCATGGCGATTGAAGCGGTTCTTCAGGATGGGCTGCGTAATAGAACGCGACGGATCGAGTTCGATCCGCAATCGCGTCGGCAGGCAAGCCTGGTCGACGCATCAATGTGATTCACGCCGTCGAGCGATGGGCATCGCGGCCCACGCTTGCCGGCTACGGTTCAACCCGCATTACATCGTCGTCATGCGTCGCGGCCTGCGAAGTAATTCAGCGCTAATTCTTCGACGTCACCATGGCATCTGTGTACTCACTGGATATCTAACATCATGAAACGTTTACAACTCGTGTGCGTGGCCACACCTCTATGCCTGATCGCCCTCTCATTGACCGGGTGCGCCGTCATTCCTCCCAGCGGCCCGACCGTGGTCGCGTTGCCCCCCAAGGGAGAGTCGCTGAGCAAATTCCAGCAGGAAGATTACGCCTGCAGGGATTATGCGTTCCGCTCTGACAACGCATCGCAACCAGCGGCAGCGGCGACCAATGACGGTCTGCGCACCGGGGCGATCGGCACCGTAGGCGGTGCCGCGGCAGGCGCGCTTTTGGGCGCGGCAGCAGGCGATGCAGGTATTGGCGCGGCGATCGGCGCGGGCGCCGGCTTGCTGTTTGGCAGCGCCGTGGGTTCCAACGGCGCTCAGGCCACCTCGGAGAGTTTGCAAGCCCGCTACGACGCCGCCTATTCGCAATGCATGGCGTCCAAGGGAAATGAAATCACGCACCCGGCCGTCTATTCGACCGCGCCCATGTACGCACCGCCGCCCGTCATGGCGCCTACGCCGGTCGTCTATGGTTATCCGCAACCTGCTTTCGGCTACTGGTAATACGGACGACGCCCCCGGTCGATGGCGGCGACATAATTTTTCCCTAACTCAGCGCTTATACGATGTATCCAGTCGATGCACACCGGCACTTGCGGTGAACACCACCTGACAAGTTTCAATTTGCAGCAAGCGTACCCGATTCGAAAGGGTACTTACCATCAGCCCGGGCATTCACTCTCGAAGCCGGGCGTATTGATTTATCAACAAGCAGGACCCTGCCGCCGCGAAGGCGGAAAGACCCGCAACATTATCTGGAGAATGTTATGAAACACCTTGTTATTGCGACCGTCGTGTTGGCCAGCGTATGTGTGTCCTCCGTTGCTTTTGCACAATCAGCAAAGCCAGTCACGCCCGCACAAATGAGCTGCTCGGATTTCCTTGCCGTGGACGATGCCTATAAACCCGCGCTCGTCTATTGGGTCTCAGGCGTCGACAAGCTAGGCGTGAAGGAAACCGTGACGACAGTCGTCGATGTTGGAACTCCGGTAGCCATGGTAGTTGGCGAGTGCAAGCAGACGCCGAAGGCGCCGTTCGCGAGCAAAGTCCACGACCTGTACAAGAGCGGTCGAATGACGCTGTTCAGCCACAGCTGAGCGTCGCCGCTCCAATTTTTCCGCTTGTATTTTAGTGAACCATTTCTGGAAGGATGATAAACCATGAAGATCAGCTATCCTCATCAAGTAGAATTGATTAACGCGTCAAAGTTCGGCATCGAGCATGTCGAAATGATGATCGAAAAGTTGAAAACGGAATGTCCCGATGCGTTCCATACGGACAGTACCCTGGTAAAGCGTAGGTTCCATCATAAGCCGACCTCTGACACGCCTTGTCGTGGCTTCGTCGCCGATCGGGATTCGTGAGTGTGTCGGGATAGCTGGCTGCTGGCAGCCAGCTATCCGCCCGCGCTCGCTGGCGAGTGGCACCACGGCGCAAGAAGCCGCATTTCCTGAAATTTCTTGAATCCGGTGGTTGATCTCTACCCCTCTACGTAACGCTTGCTCACAAACAATCACCGCACCTAAGGTCCGCGTGGCCTGCATGCGGGGCGACCTCGAAATCCCCATCGCCATACCTGATGCGGCCCGGTGGAACACCGGACTAGCCGCCTATTTGAACCCGCCAGATCGGATGCCGGATACCGCAAGTCTCTTGCGCGCTCATTCCTATCATCTGCAGCATGATTGCCGCGGCGGCTCGACCTGAATCACCCAGCCCACGCGATCGAAGGAAACCGTTTCCACATGGATCACTATGTCTTTTCCGCCATTGTGCTTCTGCTCATTCTTTTGGGAGCAGCGCTTGGATCACGCGTACGCGCAAGACTCGCAGATCACCATTTCTCGGAAGACTCGCTTGCCGCGATGCGTATTGCGGTTGGTCTCGTAGCAACGCTGTCGGCGTTAGTGCTCAGCCTGCTGATTTCGTCGGGAAAGTCCTCGCTCGACCTAGTCAACACCGCGCTCCAGCATAATAGTGTCGCCATGATCCAGCTGGACCGAAATTTGTCCCAGTTTGGCCCATCGGCCGAAGGTCTGCGCGTCGACATCAAGAGCGACTATGCGCGATGGATTGCCTTCCTGTTTTCCAACGAAAGGGGAACGACTGCGGAGGCGGAATCGCGAGAAGTCCTCGCGAGTACCTATGATATTCAGGGGCGCATTTTTGCTTTGCAGACCCTCGGCCCTTCGCAGGAAAAACTCCGTGACCATGCGATGGAACTGTGGGACAACATATTTGCGGGTCGATGGTTTGCACTCGAACACAGGAGGGGCTCGATTCCAACCCCTCTCATTGCGATTCTGATTGGATGGCTGGTTGTGATATTCGGCATATTCGGCTTCAGTGCGCCAAGAAACTGGAGCATGTGCGTCGTATTTCTTCTTTGCGCCTTATCGGCCACAACCGCCGTGTTTGTGGTGCTCGACCTCGACACGCCATTTCAGGGAATGGTTAACGTGTCGAAGACGCCGATGATGGATGCGCTCAAGTTCATAGGACGATAACTTGAACTTGAGGTAGGGCGCCGACTCGAAAACGAGTTGCTGGAGCCGGCGCCGCTCGCTCAGGCGAGCAGAATGCGCCTGAATTCAATGCGCCGGAATTTGCCACGCGTCGCGCAGCAGCCTCAGGAAGTCGGCTTCCCGATCACAGTGGCTACGGTCCGCCATGACGGCCTCATTGCACAGGTCGATGATGTCTCGACGCAGTTGCCGGTCGTGCACATCAGCCGCCAGCCAGGCGAGTGTCGCGGGATCGACCTGACATACGTCGTTCCAGCTCAGATACCCGGAGCGCGTCAGGTCTTCGTAAAGCGTTTGCACGATGGAGAGCAAACGGCTGCGATTCAACGACAGCCGGCTTTCCATGCCGCAGCGATCGAGCGCCTCAAGTTCCGTGAGGCCAAGGTGTCCATCGGAAAGCAGGCATGCGGCCAGGATACGGCCCGCGGCCTCAGGACTGTTGCGGTGATAGTGTCGCATTCTCTACTCCTTGTTATCTCGGCAAGAATGGCCCGGTGATATGGACTCTGAAATGATCCAGATGAGTCACCGTGAAAATTCGATTCACCCTATTTATTCTTTAGATAAGGATAACGAATTTATTGATGTGTCATGCCGAGGATTGGATTGATCGTTAAATGAATCTTGGGGAATCGCGTGGTCGCCGCTCAGCGGCGAATGTCGCGATCGATGCCGGCGCCCGGACTATCGGGCGTCAGCGGCCGACGCCTCTGCCCAGCGTGATGCGGCGCGACGCGTCGAGCCGCCAATGACTTTGCTGGAGACAATCTGAATCGGCGTGTTCGTATGGCGCCGTACCTCCGATGCAACGTCTGCGCTCAGCCAGTGCCACCAGCCCGATTTCCGCTCGCCGAGAAGAATCAGATCGACACCCGACGTGTCAGCGGCAGAGGCGATCGCCTGGCCGACCGTTTGACCCGCTATCGGCAGCGTGACCATACGGGTTTCGGCGGGACGTGAATGGTCGTCAAGCACATTGGCCGCTTGCGTGACGATTTCTCGTCCATGTGTTTCCAGCAACTGGACGGCGAGTCCGAAGTCGTAGTCCATTGGCCCCATCCAGCAGGGCGCGGGGTCGACCACGTGCAGCACTGAAATGTGTGCATCGTATTTTTTGGCGATGTCGATGGCCGATTCCAATACTGTATCGACCGAGCTTGCACTAACCGCAACTAGAATCCTTGTGAACATTCTGGGTGCCTCTTTGTAGTGGAACAGTGGACCACTGCGGACTGTGCCGTTCGTGATCCATGGCCGTATCATCACGCGGCAGAGTGAGAACAAAATTAGCGCGTCATGCCTTGCGAATAACCTCGAAATCAAACATGCCAGTCACGCGGCGCGCCATTCGAATACAAACTGATCGGCTGGTGATTCATCTCGAAGGCGTGTATGCGACGTTCGAGATCGACGAAGTCGACTGACTCCCCCAGATAAGCCTCGCGTTTCTGTTCTTCAGTAGTGGAGAAAAATTCATTCAGCGTATTAGCGAATTTTGCAAACATGATGCACTCCCGTCAGTGATTCGATTGATGGCGGACCGTCGGTCCACCTCGTCGCGACGATTTGCAGGCAATTGGAATGAGCCGTTAAACAGGGTGCCGCTCGTCGATGGAGTGCATCGTAGGCCTGAAGAATGAGCGGAAAATGAGCGACGCGTGCGGTTGAAAAACATCGGCCAGGAGGGCGATTAGCCTCCCAGTGACGCTCGGCGGATAGCCTGTGAGACTTGAATTTCCCACTAAAGTCCGCCGCGCGCGCGCCGTTAACTACTTGACGGCATTTCGGCGGACGCATAAGAGCTCGGTGTAGAAGTTCACTTACCTTATTTGACGAAATAGGGTTCGATACTAGGATAAGCCGTTGAATCGGCGACAGGGGATCTGGATATGGGCGCAAAAGGACCGTTGGCCGTTGTCAATGCAACCGAGTGGATCCGGCGCACGGCGCTGACACTCAGTTCGCGAAGCGCGAGCACGCGCCGGGTCGATGCTGCGTACACCGCCTGGTGCACCGCGCGCTTCGACCAGCTCAAGGCCGCCACCCTGCGCGACGCGCTCGACGACTACGTGGCAGAGAAGGGCGGTGTCTGGTCCCGAGTACCACGCAACACCGAAAGCGGCGGCCTGATGGAATACATATTCCGGGAGGCAACAGCCGTTGCACCGCCCCGGCCGTCGGCCGCAGCCGCACGCAGCAAAATCCAGACGTTTGATATCCCGCACTCGCGCTACGGTGTGCTTTACCTCCTGGGTAATATCGACATCGACATGAACTGCTTCACCGTCGCCATGGAGGGCGTAGCGGTGGTGGGCGGCGCAGTCGGATCGGGATTCGCGACCAACATGCAACATCTGAACAGCGCCACGCAGGGCGTCCGGCATGTCGCGGTGGCTGGGCACCAGGTGTCTGCCCAGGCGATCTCCAGGGGCGCCGCGACGGCCGTCAAACTGGTGCCCAAGGCAGGCAAGACGATCGACTCGACTTTCGGCCTCAGCGACCCCAATGGCCGCGAGCGGTTATGGTCGCCCACAGGCACCGTCAGGCCCGGCATGGATAACGCCGAAAGCTCGGTTGTAAAGTCCAAGGTGACCTGGACCTACCCGGTGACCCAGGCCGGCTTTGAAATGATCAAGGACGATCCAGCCTTGTTCCTCAACCCTTGGGTGCTGCCCGCGACCTTGGTCGGCACGGCGTTTGTCACCATTACTGAAACGCTTAACAACTTGCGCCGCGAGATAGACAGCGCCGTCACGTGGGCCTTCGAAAAAATCAAGAATGCCTTGCTCGGCTCGTCGGCCGGCACGTTCAACCTGGCCGGCAGCGTCGTCCGTTCGCTGATCAAGATTGTCGTCACACAGTGCCTCGCCAGCGCGGCGCCTTTTATTGGTGCTGCCATGGACATTGGCGCGGGCATCGTCAAGACCTTGCGCGCGGCAGCGGAAAAGGTCGGCGCCTGGCTGCAACGGCGACGCATCGAACTGAACCCCGGACACCCGGAGCTGATTGCCGCGGCGCTCGAGGGCGAAATGGAATCGGGCATCTTCCAGGGTCTGTGGACCACGCTGAAAGGGGTGATTTCCATGGCGCTGAACTCATTCCTGCCCGGCGCCGGCAGCCTCGTGTCGGCGATTGTCACAGGCGTCGAGTGGTTGGTGAAGTTCACCTTCCGCTTGTGGGAGCAAAGCAAGATCAAGGCGTTTCTCGTCAAGGCACGCGAGTTCTATCTGGCGGAGCGGGAGCTCGCCACGCGCGATCCGGGCCCGCGCGGCCTGGAGTTCCAGCCGAATATGGATCCCACCCGAGGCGGCATTATTCACGACCTGGAGAAGTTCAAGGCATTCTTCCAGGAAGGTTGCGACGCCAGCCCGCTGATCCCGATGCTCACGCTCAATACCGGGATTTGCGGCAGCCTGATGACCCTCGTTAACTTGTTCAGGGACGAGGAGAAAACGGGTCGCGAGGTGGTTGATCGAGCGACCTACGACAGTGGCGTGGCCTATTTTTCCCGGCTGAAGGGCTTCGGCGCGCGGTATTTGCAGACTGCCGGCTTCAAATTCCAGGCACGTCAAACAGATACACGCGGTGCCATTCAAGGCCTGCTCGATCACGCCGTGCACCACCACGGCAACGATACGATGGCCGGCAAGGCCGCGGCGTTCATTGCGGCAACTTAGGCACAGTCCAGCTCGAATGCGCGCCTGCTTGAGAAGCGTGCACGCTGTTCTGCCCAGGCGCCGGTAGGACCTCGCATCGCAAAGTGGCGACTCGCCGTTCGTCCACAGACGTTCGCCAGCCCGATGCGAGGGCCGTTCCCGCCCGACACTCGTCCGTCCTTGACCGACAGAATTCACTCCTTTCGTTTTAACCGCGAATTAGACCTTATAGCTCTTCCTGCCGCTTAGGCATGCTGACTACAAAACGAGCGTGCTTAAAGCCAATTTTATGATTGTCATAAAGCAGCGATATTTTATAAGACAAATAGCCGCACAAGTCTTTGTATTAATTAGATGAATGATCTAACTTGATATTGATAAGACAAATAACTCAATCCGAAAATACTGTCTGTAAAGCCCCGTCATAGGGACTAACCCGAAACCTGAGGAAAAGGTCTAAAGAACCGAACCCCCCCGGCCGATATACGTATGAGGGCTTTTAGCGGCGTTCGCGCGCGCCCGTCCTCGTACTGCGATTCCTGCGTGTTCTACCCCGAATTACCTGATTTTCCGGTCGCCTTCGAATCTGGGCGAGCGGGCGGTTTCCTCAATGCCTCGAGCTTCCCTGGGAGATACGTATGTCCAATAGTTTGCAGAAGTGGGTCGGGCGCAATCGTCCGCCGCGTGTCCAGATCACCTATGACGTGGAAATCGGCGACGCAATTGAAAAGCGTGAATTGCCGATGGTCGTCGGCCTGCTCGCCGATTTGTCGGGCCAACCGGCAGAGCCTCTGCCCAAGCTGAAAGAACGCAGGCTGGTCGAAATCGATCGCGACAACTTCGACGAGATCATGAGCAAGATCGCACCGCGCCTCGACCTGTCGGTTCCCGACACGATGAAAGGCGAAGGCAACCTCAAGGTCGAACTGAACTTCGCCAAGTTCGGTGATTTCCATCCGGAAGCGATCGTTCAGCAAGTTCCGCGTTTGGCCAAGCTGCTCGAAGCCCGTCAGCAACTGCGTGACCTGCTTGCCAAGCTCGACGGTAACGACGAGCTCGACCTGATGCTGGAACGCATCGTCCAAAACTCGGAGGAGCTGAAGAAAGTTCAAAGCCAGGCTCACGCCGGGGACAAGCCGGTGGCCGTAGTTGCCGCCGACGAAGCCGCACCCGCCGCTTAAACGGCCGCAATGAGCCCAATGGCATTGCATGCCCACAACCGCGGGCGTAACGAACTTTCATAGGTGATCCAGATGGCAAGCAAGAATGCAGCCGGCACGGCGGCAAGTGATACACACGATACCCAGACACTCGAAGCACCGGCGCCGGGCGCCGAACTGAGCCTGCTTGAACGCATCGTTCATGAAGGCAACATGGCGGTCGAGGAGTCGCAAAGCGTCTACGCGAAGAAGCTGATAGGGCAACTCGCGTCGCAGATTCTCGACGAAGGCATGCGCACGAGTCCGGACAAGAGCGTTGTCGCGATGATCAACGAACGCGTCGCCGAAATCGATTCGCTCCTGACCGACCAGCTCAACGCGATCATGCACGACTCGTCGTTCCAGGCGCTCGAAGCGTCGTGGAGTGGTTTGCACGACATGGTGTACGGCACCGAGACGAGCACGAAGCTGAAGCTGCGCCTGCTCAACGTCACTAAGAAAGAACTGCTGAAAGATCTCGAAACGGCCGTCGATCACGACATGAGCGTGCTGTTCAAGAAGATCTATGAAGAGGAGTACGGCACGTTCGGCGGTTATCCGTATTCGCTGCTGATCGGCGATTACAGCTTCGGCCGTCATCCGCAAGACATCGCGTTGCTCGAACGCATTTCGAAGGTGGCCGCTGCCGCGCACGCACCGTTCATCACCGCGGCCGCACCGAGCCTGTTCGACATGAAGTCGTACACGGAACTGGGCGTCACGCGCGATCTCTCGAAGACGTTTGAAAGCGCCGAGCTCGCCGCATGGCGCAGCTTCCGCGACTCTGAGGATTCCCGCTACGTGTCGCTCGTGCTGCCGTCGTACGCCGCGCGTTTGCCGTATGGCGCGAAGACCAAGCCGGTGGACAGCTTCAGCTTCGAAGAAAACGTCGACGGTACCGACCACAGCAAGTACTTGTGGGCCAACTCGGCTTATCAACTGGGCCTGCGTATTACCGACGCTTTTGCCAAGTACAACTGGTCGACGGCCATTCGCGGCGTTGAAGGCGGCGGCAAGGTGGACGGCATGGTCGCTCACACGTTCAAGACCGGCGAAGGCGATGTCGTGCTGAAGTGCCCGACCGAAGTGACGATCACCGATCGCCGCGAGAAGGAACTGAACGACCTCGGCTTTATCGCGATCGTCAATTCGAAGGGCTCCAACTTCGCGACGTTCTTCGGCAGCCAGACCGCCAACCGTCCGAAGGCCTATAACAAGGACTCGGCGAACGCGAATGCGCAACTGTCGTCACGCCTGCCGTACGTGCTTGCCGCTTCGCGCTTCGCGCACTACCTGAAGGTCATCATCCGCGACAAGATTGGCAGCTTCCAGACGCGTGCCGATGTCGAAAGTTATCTGAACAACTGGATTGCCGACTACGTGCTGATCAATCCGTCGGCGTCACAAGCGTCGAAGGCGCGTTATCCGCTGGGCGAAGCGCGTGTCGATGTGACGGAAGTGCCGGGCAAGCCGGGTGCGTATCGCGCCACCTGCTTCCTGAAGCCGCATTTCCAGATGGAAGAACTGACCGCGTCGATTCGCCTCGTCGCGGAACTGCCGGCAGCGGCAGCCTGATGCATTGCGTGCGGCCGGGCCGCACGCAAGCCTTGCTCAACCTCACCCAATAAACCAGGACAGTCATGGATACGATTCTTCTCTCCATCAAGGACATCAAGGGTAACGCAATGATCGACGGCTACGCCGATCAGATCGTGATCCACTCGTTCTCGCACTCTGTTTCGCTGCCAATGGGCATGGACGCGACCAACACGGAGCGCACGCTTGGCCGCCCGAATTTCCAGGAGTTCTCCTTCTCCAAGAGCACCGACCAGGCGACGCCGGGTCTGTTCGCGGCTTGCGCCCAAGGCACCAAGCTCGGCGACGCAACGCTGTCGATCGGCCGCAATGAGAACGGCAAGTTCATGCTGCACATGAAGTACGTGCTGACCAATTCGATGGTGTCGTCCATCGGCACGAGCGGCGGCGGTGAAATGGGCGACACGTTCTCGCTCAACTTCACGCAGATGACGTCGCAATACACGCAGCAGAACATCGACTCGACCAAGAAGGGCAACGCATCGTTCGGTTGGGACCTGTCGAAGAACGTCCCGGTGGCGCCCGCTGCCTGATAGCCGAGAGTGGGTCGCGTCAAGCGACAGACTTTTCACAATCTGCCTATCCGTCTCAGGAGTATTCGCGTCATGCCGGCAACTTCAAGGGGTTCAGTCATGCCCCTGTTCGACCGTCTCGCCGCTAGCGGCGAGACCCAATTTCCGGGCAAGAATGGGCTGCGGGATTCGGTGGCGCGCGATCTGGGCAGGTTGCTGAACACGCGTTCGCGGCTCACCTTCGAGGCGTTCGGTGCGACCGATGGAAGTGTCATCGACTACGGCGTGCCGGACTTCTCGGAACGTTCGATGCGCTCGGGTGGCGATCGCGACGCCATTGCCGCGGCAATCCAGCACGCGATTCAGTTGTTCGAACCGCGTCTCATGAATGTCACCGTCAGCTTTGCTTTCCCCGCCGATCGCGCGCCCGACGCCATCCTGCTGATCGGCGGCCAGATTCGTGAGGGAACAGGCGTGGACCATGTGGCCTTCGAACTGGCACCGTCGGGCCACTACACCGCAGACCCGCGTTGGGTGGAACATGGCTGACCTGGCCCGCGACGATATCCTCCAGTACTACAAACGCGAGCTGTCCTATCTGCGCACGCAAGGCGCCGATTTCGCGCAGCGTTATCCGAAGGTTGCGGCACGGCTGGCGTTGCATGGCACCGAATCGCTGGATCCTCACACCGAGCGGCTGATCGAAGCCACGGCATTTCTCGCGGCACGTGTCCATCGTGATCTCGATCAGGAATTTCCGCAGGTTGCTTCGGCCTTGCTGGACAACGTTTGCCCGTCGCTCGTTCAGCCGATGCCGTCGATGACCGTCGCACAGTTCGAACTCGATCCGAGCCAGGGCAAGGTGACGGCGGGCTTCAAGGTGGCGCGTCATACGGGTTTGCAGGCGCTCACTGAGAGCGGCGACGCCTGCCGGTTCCGCACGGCGTGGGAAACGATGCTCTGGCCGCTGAGGATCAGCCGGGCCGCGTTCGGCGACGACTCGACCTTACGGCTCACGCTCGAGTGCGAACCGGGCGTCGATTTCTCGGAACTCGAACTGAAGCAATTGCGCATCCATCTGCACGGCGACTGGATGGTGACAATGCCGCTCTATGAATTGCTCGCGTCGGGTGTGACCGATGTATCGCTGCGGCCGGAGAGTGGCGGGGGTGTCGTCTTGCCCGCGTCGGCATGGCGTGAAGTGGGTTACGCGGAAGCCGACAGCGTGCTGCCGCAACCACCGCATGCGCAGCCGGCTTATGGGCTGATGCAGGAATATTTCGCCTTTCCGCGCAAGTTTCATTTCTTCGATCTGCATCATCTGGCGGGCCGCCTCGGCACTGGCCGCACATGCGAAATCGTGCTGCATCTGGAGCGGGTGCCGCGCGGACTCGGCATGCTGGGCGCGCAACATTTCAAGCTTGGCTGCACCCCGATCGTGAACCTGTTCTCGCAGACCAGCGAGCCCATTGCAATCGATCATCGGCAGTACGAATACCGGCTGGTTGCGGACCAGCGGCGCGACGCCATGACCGAAATCCATTCGATTGTGTCCGTGGTCGCGTCGGACCCGTCGATGGAACGCTCGGCGACCGTGCCGGGGTTTTCCGCGATCGACCATGTAGACGCGAACGGCGCGACCGTCTTCTGGTCGGCGCGCCGCGAGCATAGTCTGCGCGAGAACGTGCAGGGCACCGACATGTTCCTGAGCTTCGTCGATGCAGGCAACGTCAGCAGCCAGCCGACCGAGCCGGTCGTCTACGCGAATGTGATGTGCACCAACCGTCATCTTGCCGAACAGTTGCCGGTCGGCGCACGCATGATGCTGGAAAAGGTCTCGCAGAACGTACGCGTGCGTTGCCTTTACGAACCGACCCTGCAGCGCAGCCCGCCGCTCGGCAGCGAGACGCTGTGGCGCTTGATCTCCATGTTGACGCTCAACTATCACTCGCTCGTAAGCGGCGCGACGGGGCACAAGCAACTGCAGGAAATGCTGCGTCTGTTCGCGTCGGAAAGCACGCGTGAGCAGGACCAGATTCACGGCATCAAGAGCATTCAGGCACGCAACGTGACCGCGCATGTTGGCGCCGATGCGTGGCGCGGATACTGCCGCGGCACAGAAGTCAGCATCGAGTTCGACGCCCATGCGTTCGTTGGTGGCTCGCCGTTGCTGATGGGCGCGGTGCTCGCGCGCTTTTTCGCGATGTACACATCGGTCAATTCTTTTGTGCGGTTGGTCGTGCGCCGTGGAGACGAGATATGGAAGCAATGGGAGCCGATGACCGGTTGCCAGCAGCTGCTCTGATCGCCAGGCTCATTGCGAATCCGCAAGGGTTCGATTTGTTCCAGGCGATCAGTCTGCTCGAGCGCGCAGTGCCTCACGCGCGTCCGCTTGGGCGCGGCAACGGCGCGGGCGAAGCCGTGCGGCTGAGCGGCTTTGTATCGCTCACCTTCGAGCCAAGCGATGTCCGCAGCGTGCGGCAAGGCGAGCTGCCCAAGCGTACTGCCGCTCATGAAGCTAACGAGGCTCATGAAGTTCACGCTGCACACCGTCCCGCCTATACGCTATCAACACCGGTGCTGACGCTGGCCGGCGCGAACGGCCCGCTGCCCATGCCGTTCACCGAACTCGTGCTGGAAGGCCGTGCACAGCGGGACTCCGCCACCGCCGACCTGCTCGATATCTTCAATCACCGCTTCCTGTCGTTTCTCTATCGCAGCCGCAAGAAGCACGCGCCGGGTCTTAACTGGCGCTCGCCGCACTCGTCGGCGCTGGCTGCCTGTCTCGATGCGTTAAGCAACCTTGGGCTGCGCGGAGCGCTGCGAGGCCCGCACGATGAACACCTGTGGCTGCGTCATGCCGGGCTGCTCAGTGCGGCGCCGCGCTCAATGACGGGCCTGCTCGCCTTGCTCTCCGATCGTCTCGGAATGCCGGTGCGCGGTGTGCAGTTTGTCGGTGGCTGGCGTGAGATCGACAAGACGGATTCGCTGCGGCTCGCGCGCGTGGGTTCGCGTGCGCCCCGGCTCGGCGGACAGAGCATGCTTGGGCGCCGGGCGTGGGACCAGGCTGCGGGCATTCGCATCGAGTTCGCTAATCTTTCGCGTGGGCGCTTTGCGGCGTTGCTGCCCGGCGGCCCGGATCATGTGCTGGCGCAGTGGCTGATTCGCTGCTACGTGCAACAGGATTTCGATGTGGAGTTCGTGCTGAAACTTGCGCCGCAAAAAGTGACCTGCGCGCTCGGTGGCACGAATGCGGCCCGGCTCGGCTGGACCTCATGGGTAACAGGTGTGCAGAGCAGCGCCGCGCGAGAGACCGATACACCCTATAAAACCGGTATGACCACCGAAGCGCCGGCTCCGGTTCGGCTTGCGCTGCGCGCGGCCGGCCAACCCGAGCGCCATTACGAAGGATGCAGCGCATGAACATTGATATCCGTACGCTGCTGAGCCGGCTCAACCCGGAGTGCAAGCACGCGATGGAACAGGCCGCGCAATTGTGCGTGCGGCAGACTCACTACAACGTCGATGTCGAGCATTTGCTGCTGACGTTGTTGGAACTGGATGCGCCAGATCTGCACGCGATCCTTGCGCATTTCCAGATCAAGCCGGATACGCTGATTGCGCAACTGCAGAAATCGGTCGACCAGTTCAAACGCGGCAACGGCCGCACGCCGGCCTTGTCGCCGAATTTCTCGTCGCTCTTCCAGGAAGCGTGGTTGTTGAGTTCGATGCTGCTTGCAGAGCAACAGATCCGCTCCGGCACGCTGTTGCTGGCACTGCTCGAAGTCGATAGCTTGCGCGGCCTGCTGCTCGATTCGGCGCCGGCGTTGCTGAATATTCCGCGTGCGACTTTGCGCGAACTGTTGCCAACGGTGCTGGCCGGTTCGGCGGAAGACGGCGGCGGAGCCGCTGCGCGCAGCGCAGCGGCAACCAGCAAAGCCACGGACGCTGAACAGGCTGCCTCGCCATCGCAACCTGCGATGCCGTCAATGCCTCGCGGACAGGCAGGAGGAACACAGCGCACCGCGCTTGACCAATACACGGTCGACCTCACCGCTTTGGCCCGCGAAGGCGCAATCGACCCGATCCGCGGTCGCGATGCCGAGATCCGTCAACTGATCGACGTGTTGCTCCGCCGCCGCCAGAACAATCCGATCCTGACCGGCGAAGCGGGTGTCGGCAAGACGGCAGTCGTCGAAGGGTTCGCGCAACGCATCGTGCAGGGCGATGTGCCGCCCGCACTGGTGAACGTGTCGTTGCGCTCGCTCGATCTCGCGTTGTTGCAGGCGGGCGCGGGCGTGAAGGGTGAATTCGAGAACCGCCTGAAGTCGGTAATTGCGGAAGTGAAGGCGTCGCCGGTGCCGGTAATCCTGTTCATCGATGAAGCCCATCAGTTGATTGGCGCGGGCGGCAGCGAAGGACAGGGCGATGCGGCCAACCTGCTCAAGCCGGCGCTGGCACGCGGCGAACTGCGCACCATCGCTGCGACGACCTGGGCGGAATACAAGAAATACGTTGAACGTGACCCGGCGCTCGCGCGGCGCTTCCAGGTGGTGAAGGTCGAAGAGCCGACCGAAGCGGTTGCAATCGATATGCTGCGCGGCATGGTGCAAAAGCTCGAGGAACATCACGGCGTTGAAATTCTGGACGACGCGGTACGCGATGCGGTCAAGCTGTCGCATCGCTACATTTCAGGGCGCCAATTGCCCGACAAGGCCATCAGCGTGCTCGACACCGCCTGCGCGCGAGTTGCTATCGGCCAGAACGGCGTGCCTGAGGAGATCGAAGCGCTGGGCCGCTTGATCGAGACCAACGAAAACCAGTTGCGCATCCTGCGTCACGAAGCCGCCACCGGCAGCGATCACGTTGACTCTATTGCTGCCGTTACGAAGCAACTCGAGGAACACCGCGCACAGCACGCGCGGCTGAGCGACAAGCTCGCCACGGAAAAACATGCGGTTGGTGAAATCATCGCGTGGCGCAAGAAGATCGGCCTTCATCTGGCGGACGAAGGCAAGGCGGCGGAAGGCGAGGATAGTGAAGACGGCGCCTCGTTGACGGCGAATCTTGCGCGCCTCGAGAAAGGGCTCGAAGCCGTGCAAAGCGATGAGCCGATGGTGCCGGTCTGCGTCGACTCCAGCACGGTGGCCAAGGTGATTTCCGGCTGGACCGGGATTCCAGTTGGCCGCATGCTCGCCGACGAACTGCACACCGTGCTGTATCTGCAGGACAAGCTCGCCGAACGTGTGGTCGGCCAGAACCAGGCGCTCGATGCCATCGCGCGCCGCGTGCGCACGTTCCGCGCCGATCTCGACGATCCAGGCAAGCCGGTCGGCGTGTTCCTGCTGGTGGGCCCGAGCGGTGTCGGCAAGACCGAAACGGCATTCGCTCTCGCGGATACGCTGTACGGCGGCGAGCGCAACATGATCACCGTGAACATGTCCGAGTTCCAGGAAGCCCATAGCGTGTCCGGCCTGAAGGGCGCGCCGCCGGGTTATGTCGGCTATGGACGCGGCGGTGTGCTGACCGAAGCGGTGCGGCGTCGCCCATACAGCGTCGTGCTGCTCGATGAAATGGAAAAAGCCCATCCTGATGTGCTCGAACTGTTTTTCCAGGTGTTCGACAAGGGCGTGATGGAAGACGGCGAAGGCGTGCCGATCGACTTCAAGAACACGCTGATCCTGCTGACATCGAATGCGGCCCAGGACATCATCACCGACGCGTGCCAGGGCGGGCGGCGCCCGGAACCCGAAGCGCTGATCGAACGCCTGCGTCCGGCGCTGCTCAAGCAGTTCAGTCCGGCGTTTCTCGGCCGTCTCGTGCTCGTGCCGTACTACCCGCTTGGCGACGCGCAGATCACATCGATCGTCAACCTGAAGCTCACGCGGCTCGCGCAGCGTTTCGAGCGCAATCATCATGCACGCCTGACGTGGGATGAACCGTTGGCCGCGCTGATTACCGAACGCTGCAAGGAAGTCGATAGCGGCGCGCGCAATGTCGATCACATCCTGACGCAATCGGTATTGCCCGAGCTGGCGCGCCAGGTGCTGGAGCGCATTTCGATCGCGGAACCGTTCGGCGGCGTACACCTCGCGCTGAACGGTGCGGGCGGCATCGAATTCCGCTTCCAGTCTGTCGAGGAGGCGTAGCAGCATGTCGACTGTGCCCAGCCAGGCTGACTGCTTTGTGTCGGTCACGACGCCGTTCGGTGCCGATGCGCTGCTGCTCGACGGGTTCGGCGGTCGCGAGGCGATCTCCGAGCCATTTCATTTCGACTTGCGGATGCACTCGACGAACAAGGCGCTGGATGCACAGACCATCATCGGCAAGGCCGTCACGGTGACGGTCAAGGATCAGGTCGGCACGGCGCGTTACTTCAACGGTATCGTGAAGCGCTTCGCGCACACGGGCGCGAATTCGCAGTACGGCTTCTACTCGGCCGAACTGGCGCCGCGCCTGTGGTTGCTGACGCTCGGCCAGGACCGGATGATCTATCAGAACCAGAGCGCGCTCGATATCGTCAAGGCCGTGCTCGGTACCTTCCAGGTGCCGCTCGAATTGCGCATCAGCGGCGACTATGCGGTGCGCGAGTACTGTGTGCAGTACGACGAAAGTGCATTTGCCTTCATCTCGCGGCTGATGGAAGAAGAGGGCATCTTCTACTTCTTCACCTTCGCTAATGGTGCTCACACCATGGTGCTTGCCGACAGCGCATCCGCACATGAAGTCGGTCAGCCCACGCTGTATTTCTCGCCCGACAGCAGCGTGGCGCCGCGCGCCGAACGGGTCGGTGAATTCGCGATGACGCAGGACATTGTGTCAGGCGTTCACGTGCTTGCCGATTACGACTATCTCACCGCCGCTAGCTCGACGGCATCGTCGAGCGCGAGCGCGTCCGTGCCCACCGGACGGCGCTTTACGTTTCCCGGCAAGTACGCGACCAGCGCGGAAGGCACGCGTAAATCCGCGGTCCGGCTCGCCGCGCAAACCGTCCAGCAGCAGACCGGTCGCGGCGCCGGCTATTGCTACGCGCTGACGGCGGGCACGTCCTTCACATTAAGCGGGCATGTGAACAGCGCGCTGAATGTGTCGTATGTGGTGCGTGCCGTCACGCACACAGCGTCCAACGATACCTACAGCAACGAGTTCCATGTGTTTCCGGAATCGGTACCGTTTCGCGCGCCGCTCACGACACCGCGTCCGCTGGTCGCCGGCACGCACACGGCGAAAGTGGTCGGTTCATCGGGAGAAGAAATCTGGACCGATTCAAACGGCCGCGTGAAGCTGAAGTTCTACTGGGACGGCAGCGCCGGCGCCGATGAAAACAGCTCTTGCTGGGTGCGCGTATCGCAATCATCGGCGGGTCAGGGATGGGGGCACCTGTTCTTGCCGCGCATGGGGCAGGAAGTGGTGGTGAGCTATGTCGACGGTGACCCCGACCGGCCGCTCGTGACCGGTAGTGTCTATAACGGCGAGAACGCGACGCCCGTCGCGCTGCCTTCGCTGCAGACGCAAAGCGTGATGCGCTCGCGCTCATCGAAGGGCGGCACCGCCGGCAACGAAATCCGTATGGAAGACAAGCTCGATTCCGAAGAGCTTTATTTCCACGCGCAAAAAGACATGAACGTCGCGATCGAGAATGGGCTGACCACTACTCTGATCGCCGGCGCCGAATCGCATGTCATCCAGAAGGGCGACCGCACGATCGACGTGCAGACCGGCAAGGAGACGCACACGGTCAAGGGCACCCGCACGCTCGATGTGACCGGCGACGAGACGCACACCAATCATGCGGCCTTCACCCAAAACGTCAGCGGCAATTACACGCTGAAGGTCACCGGTAACCTGGTGATCGACGTAACGGGGTCGATCAGCATCAAGGCGGGCACGTCGCTGGCGAGCGAGGGCGGCACGACGCACGCGAGCAAGGCGGGCACGACCTTGAGTGGCGAAGGAATGACGATTTCACACAAGGCATCGGCGACGCAAACAGTCGACGGTGGCGGCATGCTCGCGCTGAAAGGCGGGCTGGTCAAACTGAATTGAGGCAAGCGATCGAAACTTTCCTGTCACCGCCAGCCGCAACGCCTGACGCTTCGTCCGCGGGTGAAGTCACGCAGATCGTCGAAGAGCGCGATGACGCGGGCCGCCTCGTCGGTCGCGCGTCGTTGATGGCCGGCGTGCCGCATGGCGAGAGCACGCGCTATGCGCCCGACGGCACCATGCTGCTGCAAGCCAACTATGCGCACGGTGCACTGAACGGACCGCTGCGCTCATTCGACGAGCAAGGCGCGCCGCTCCAGCACGCGCATTACCTGAACGGCAAGCCGCATGGCGTGGTGACGGTCTATCAGGACGGTTGCCTCGCCGCGCGTCAGCACTACGTACAAGGCGTGCTGCACGGCGAGAGCGTGTCGTATGCACCGTCGGGGCTCGTCACGTCACGGATGACCTATGAGGCAGGCAAGCTCGATCGTGAGGCGCTGTTCATGACCGACGGCGTCGTGGTCCGGCGCACGAACTATCGCCATGGACTGCTTGAAGGGGAAACGCGCGAATACGCGCGCGACGGCGCGCTGGTTCAGTCGTCGCCTTACCGCGCGAATCTGCTGCATGGGACCGTGCGCCGCTTCGCGCCCGATGGCAGCGTCTTCGAAGAGCGCGTCTTCCAGCAGGGCAAGCCGCAGGGCGAATGGCGCAGCGTCGACGCAGCGCCGGCAGCCGGAAGCTCGCCGGGCGCGCCGCGGCTGGTCAAGAATTTTGAAAAATGGGTGAGGGGCTAGACGTGGGCATTCAGGTCACAGCAGGGACCACGCTGCAATGCAGCTTCGGCGCCGCGCCCGGAACGCTCGGCGTGCTGCCGCTGAACGCCGTGCTGTCCGGGGCGCCAGCGGCAACCGTGATGGACCACCTGCCGATGGTCAACGTGATGCCCTTCGGCACATGCATGTGCATGGGTAATCCGATGGTGGCCGCCGCGACGGCCGCCGCGCTCGGCGTGCTGACGCCCATGCCTTGCCTGCCGGTCACGGCCGCGCCGTGGGTGCCGGGATCTCCGACCGTGCTGATCGGCGGACAGCCGGCGCTGCAGAACTCGTCGAAGCTGATGTGCTCGTGGGGCGGCGTGATCCAGATCGTCGCGCCCGCACAGTTCACCACCATGGTTCCTTAAGGATAGAACGCGATGCAGCAATACGTTTTTTCGATGACTTCACGGATGGTGACCATCGCCGCGGCCTGCGCGTTGTTGCTCTGTGTCCTGCTGTTCGTGCTGGGCATCGAGATCGGCGCGCGGTTTAACACGACGCCGTCGGCCGACGCACCCATGACTTCGGCCGCTCACTCGGCGGTATCCACCGACAGTGTCCCGCCGCAGCCGGCACAGCAAGGTGCCAATGACCTCGCCGCGGTTCCCGCTTCTTCGACTCTCTAAGACTGGTGCTTTTCATGTCGTCTCTGCTTCGTATCTTTACAAGGTTTACCCGGACCCTCGACCGACGTGCGCAGGCGGCACGTTTTACGAGCGGCATGCTGCTCGCGGCCGTCGTCACGCTGGTTGCGTTGCCCGCTGACGCTGCGAGCAATCGGCCGGCGCCGCCAGCCGCGCCCGCCGCTGCTGCCTCAGCCACGGCCACAGCCGCCTTACCAATGACATCCACAGGTCTCGTCCAGATGCCTGACGGCCGGCTGCTCGCGCCCGAGTTCGCACGCATCATCGAACGGGGAGAGTTGGTGGTCGCGGTACTCGGCGTCGACCAGCCGCCGTTCTTCGAAGAACGCGCCGGCCAGCTCACCGGACTCGATATCACCCTAGCCGGCGACATCGCCAAAAAGCTCGGTGTGAAGGTGCGTTTCAATCGCGACGCGAAAACTTTCGACGACGTTGTGAGCCTTCTCGCTAAAGGCCAGGCGGATCTGGCCGTTAGTAAGTTGTCGCGGACGCTGACGCGCGCACAGGTCATCAGTTTCAGCACGCCTTACCTGAGCCTGAAGCGTTCGTTGCTGCTCAATCGTGTGAAGTTTGCGCAACTCGCGCATGGCCGGGGAGTACCGGAAGTGATCCGTTCGTACGATGGTTCGATAGGCGTAGTCGCCAATTCGTCGTACGCCAGTTATGTCGTCACTAATTTTCCGAAGGCACAGGTACACAGTTATCCGACCTGGGAGTCGGTGCTCCGCGCGCTGAATATGGGCGAAGTAACGGCGGCTTATCGCGACGAGTTCGAGGTGAAGCGCGTGTTGAAGCTCGACCCGACCGCGTCGCTGCGGCTTCGTGTGGTCACGCTGCAGGATCTGGAAGACACGCTCGCAATCGGTGTGAACGTTTCCGAGCCAACATTGCTCGCGTTCATCAACCAGTTCCTGGCGGAGCGCAGTACCAAGTTCGATGTGAGCACGGTCCTGCAGGCCACTAACGACTGATACGCGCACGATAAGCACACACATACGCGAGAGAGCAGACCATGAATTCCAGCAGGATCTATGCATTCGCCCTAAACCCGTGGGTGGTGATCGGCAGCCTCGCGATCGGTGGCACACTCGGCCTGCTTTTGCCCGTCGAGGCGCAGAAACTTGGCTTCATTGGCGATATCTATGTCGACTTGCTGAAGATGACGACCTTGCCGTTCATGATCTCGGCAGTCATCTTCAGCTTGCAGCGACTGTTTCGCGACGGTGGCACCTCGCGCCTGCTGGTTCGGGTGGTGACGGTGTTCCTGTGCGCCTCGGCGACCGTGGCGGTGGTTGGCGCGATCGTGTTACTGGTGCTTCATCCCGGCAAGAACCTGTCGAGTGCGACTATGCAGACTTTCGGCCTGATGGTCGGCAGCGACAGCACATCCAGCGATACCGTGATGAGCCTGTACGGGGCCGATGTCGCGCAACCGTCGCTCAGTTTCTCCGACGTCCTGACGAGCCTCGTGCCGACCAACATCTTCGCGGCGCTCGCGAACGGCGACGCGCTCAAGGCGCTGGTGTTCGCACTGCTGTTCGGTCTTGCGGTCGGACGTGTGCCCGAGCGCATTTCAGCCGGTCTCAGCCAGTCGCTGGAAACCATCTATCACGCCTGCCAGAGATTGATGCACTGGCTCAGCTATCCGCTCCCGCTGATCCTGATTTGCATGAGCGCCGCCCAGCTCGGCAAGTCGGGCGTGGGACCGCTGCACGCGATGCTGCACTTCGTCATAGCGTTTTTCGTCGCGTCCGTATTGTTGCTGCTGCTCGCGACCGCGATCATCTGGAAACGTTCGAGTCATAGTCTCGGCAAGACGCTGGACGAACTGCGCGCGCCGTTCGCACTCGCACTCGCGACCCGCAATAGCGCGGCATGCATGCCAAGCATGATCGAAAGCCTGGTCGACGGACTGGGTTTTGCACGTTCACGCGTCGAGTTGCTGGTGCCGCTCACGATCTCGCTGTTGCGTGTGGGACCGATGGTCTATTACGTGTGCGCGACGCTCTTCATCGCGCAACTGTATGGGCACGCGCTTGGCATCGTCGAGCTGGCCACGGTGCTGCTTGCGTCGGTGCTGGCGGGTTTTGCATCGGCGGGCATGACCGGGCTCGTCACGGTGTCGCTGGTGGGCATGACGTGCGCGTACCTGCGCCTGCCGTTTGAAGCCGCGTTCATCCTGTTCCTCGCGGTCGATCCGTTGTGCGACATGCTGCGCACGCTGATCCTCGTGATCGGCAACGCAGCCGCGGTGACGCTGATCTGTCCGCGGCCGTTGAAAATCTAGGACCATTGATGGCACTCATCGGAATTCTCGGCGGCATGGGTCCTCTCGCGACGGTCGATTTCATGGCCAAGGTCGTGCAGCTCACCGACGCTTCCTGTGACCAGCAGCATCTGCCGATGCTGGTCGCCAATCTGCCGCACGTCGCGGACCGCTCGCGCGCCATTCTCGGCGATGGCGAGGATTGTCTCGACGGCCTGCTGGAGGGCATCGATCTGCTGAACCGCAACGGCGTAGGACTCGTCACGATCCCGTGCAATTCGGCTCATCACTGGTATGCGCAGATGCTGGCGCGCAGTGACGCGCCGGTCCTGCACATCGCCGATGCTTGCGTCGCCGCAGTGCCCGATTCGGTGCGACGCGTGGCCGTACTCGGCACCGGCGGCACACTGGTGTCCGGCTTTTACCAGACAGCGCTGGCCGCGCGCGGCATCGAACCCGTGGTGCCCGACGCCGCCATGCAGCAAGAGATCGCCGCGTGCATCCATGAGGTCAAGGCTGGCGCGTTGAAGCATGCCGCCGGGCATCTGGCATTGGTGCTCGACAAGCTGGCCGCACAGGGTGTGCAGGTGGCGGTAATGGCTTGCACGGAGATTCCACTGGCCGCACGGCATCTGCCGGATTCACCGCTAGCGTTGATCGACAGTTCCCTGGAGCTGGCGCGCGCCACGGTATCGTTCGCGGTTGCGCGCGGCTGGAACCGGCCGCAATGAAGACTTTGCAGACGCTCTCGCAGAGCACCCTCGGCTTGCTGCTGTGCCTCGCAGTGGGTGGCCTGTGCGGCGTGTTCGCCGCACAGGCCGGCGCATTCGCGTATTTCATCGGGGAACTGTATCTGTCGGTCGTCAACATGGCGGCCGTGCCGCTGCTGGTGGTGGCGACGTTCTTCGGGTTGCGTCAGGTGCTGGCATTGCCGAGGCCGACTGTGCGCACAGGCACCATAGTCGGTCTGGCTGTCGGACTGGTCGTGCTGTGCGCAATCGGCGGCACGCTGGCGGGCGTGCTCATGATGCCGGGTCAGCATCTCTCCATTGCAGCGCACGAACAGCTCGGCGGACTGGTGCTCAAAAGCGCGGGCGATGGCGGGGAAGTGCGAGTCACACTGTTCGGCCAGGCGGCGCACGCTGCGTCGAACGTGGGCGCCTATGGCGTGCATGATTTATTTCCGGACAATTTCTACCGGGTGCTCGCCGAAGGCCGTTCGCTCGGCATCCTGACCGGCACGATCCTTTTCGGCATGGCGTTCGCCACGCTTTCACGCGACCAGTCGAACATGTTGAACAACGTGTTCGAGGGCGTGTACAGGACACTCGAAGTCATTATCGCGCATGCGAACCTGCTGATTCCCGTGCTGGCGTTCGGCATGGCCGCGCATCTCACATCGCATACGGAGCGCGCCACGCTCAGCGCCATGGGCGGTTTCCTGCTGTGCTTCCTGCTGGTCACCTTGTTGCTCGGCGGCTTCGCACTGGCGATGATCACGGCGCGCAGCAGCCAGCCGCTCGGGCAGGTGATCAAAGGCCTGAAGGCGCCGCTGCTGGTAGGCCTCACGTCGGGAAGCGCGACGGCGCCGATCCCGCACACCATCGAGGCGATGAGCGCGGGACTGGGTTTTAGCCGCGGTATTGTCGAACTGGTGGTGCCGTTCGGCTCGGTGTTCGTGCGGGCCGGCTCCGCACTCTACTTCGCGCTGGCGACGGTGTTCGTCGCGAACCTGTACGAGCGACCGCTCGATGCCAGCGACATCGCGATGATCGCCGCTGCCGCCACGTTGGCCTCGTTCATCTCGGCAGGGCAGAACGGCGTGGCGACAGTCGGTTATACGGGCGTCGTGCTGTCGTTCCTGCATCTGCCGGTGGAAGCCGCAGGCGTGCTGTTCGTTACCATCGATCTTATCTGCGAAGGGCCGCGCAACGTGCTGAGCCTGTTATCGGTGTGCACGGTGATTGCGCTCGTGTCGGCGGGGTTGCCTTCGGAACGGACCCAGTTTGCCGATGGGCATTCGCATGGCGGCCCCCAACTCGGACAGGTGCTGCGCTTCGAGTTCACGCGTGCGCAACTCGTGCTGGCGGTGGGCTGCGCGGCGGTGGCGGCGTCGCTGATCGTATTGATGGGCATTGGAGTTGGAGCGAGATGACGAACTGGTTGATGAGCGATGGTGTGCGCTGCATGTCGCGTCGCGGCGCTCGCCTGCTGATGGCAATCGGCTGCGCCTGCGGTCTCGCGTGCCTGCTCGCGAGCTGCGGCATGATGGGTTTGAGCGGAGAGAAAGCGTCGTGGTCGCAGGTCACGCTGACCGCCAGCGACGACATGAACAACAACAGCCCTCTGGCGGTAGACGTGGTGCTGGTGAGTGACGACGCGATGCTCGCACGGCTCGCCGAGTTGCCCGCATCGAAATGGTTTGCAGGGCGCGCCGATCTGCTCAGTACCTTCCCGAAGAGCCTGCGTTTCCGCAGTTGGGAGTTGGTGCCCGGCCAGCGGGTCGACCTGCCCGAGGATGCATTCAGCGGTCCGCGTGTCGTCGCGGCTTTTGTGTTTGCCAATTACCCCGACCCCGGCGCGCATCGCGTCCGGATACAGAAGTTCAACGGCCGCCTTGTCGTGCAGTTGGACAGCAATAGTTTTTCAGTCGCGGATACGAAATGACAGCGTGTGAGCGCCAATTAAAAGATTACGCCGCCAACCCGGCGGATGCACACCGTCGCGGCGTATGGGGGAACAACCATGGCTAACCCGGTCACCGATCGCATCGAGTGGTTCGAGGGCATGCTGCTGTCACCGCAGCATTTTCAGTTGATGGGCGCGCGGGTCGATTCCCTCGTGGCGTGGCAGACTCTGGCCGCCGCGCCATTCAGTTGGGGCGTGCGGCGCTTGGTGTTCGACAACGGCCTGTTGCCGACCGGACTCGTGCGGATTCTCGAACTCGACGCGATCATGCCCGACGGCACGGCGGTTTCCTATGCGGCCGAGTCGAGCCAGCACGGGCGGCTTGAACTGTCGCTGGAGCCGTTTGCCGAGCAGTTGGCGAAAGGGCCGCTCGATTTCTATCTCGTGCTGCCGGTCGCCGCAACCATGCGCCGCGATGCGCAGGTGAAGCGCTTTCGTTCAACCGCGGGTGTGCCGGTTGAAGACGAAGTGTCCGATGCTCCCCCTGCCGATATCCCGCGCCTCCTGCCGAATCTCGCGCTCACCGCGGGCGAGCTGCCCTCGGGCATACATGTCCATTTGCGGCTCGGCTCGGTGTATCGCGACAACGAGGTGGTGCGGCTCGGCGACAGCTTGCCGCCGCTGCTCGAAATAGCCCGCGACAACCCGCTGTGGACCGCGGTTGCTTCGTTGCTCGGACAGTTGCGCGGCAAGGCGGCCTTCGTCGCGCGGCAGACGGCCAATCCGTCGTCGAAGGTGGACGACCGCCTGACTCAACTGGAATTGAAGGATCGCCTGCGCAGCCTGCTGAGCGCGTTGCCGCTTGCCGAAGCGGTGCTGCGCACGCCGCATCTGCATCCGCTCGCGCTGTTCTGGTCGCTGGCATCGCTAAGCGGAGCGCTCGCCACGATCAAGCCCGGAGGCCTGCCTCCGGTGCCGCCCGATTACGACCATGCAGATCCGCTGGCGGTATTCACGCCGTTGCTGCGTTCGCTGCGCGAAGCGGTTTCCGAAGTCAGCGAAGACTACCGCGAGCACAAGTTCGATTTCCGCCACGGCGCGTTCGAAATCGGCTTGCAGCCGGACTGGGTCGGCGAGCGTCTCGTCGTGGGCTTGCGCGGCCAGTCCGAGCGTGACCTGCTCGCATGGATGGAGGGTGCGGTGATCGGCTCGCAGTCCGTGTATGCAGCGCTGCGGGCGCGCCGTGTACTGGGAGCCACGCGACGCGGCGTCGATTATGCGGAAGAGCTTGGAATCCGCTCCGGCTCCGGGTACCTGCTGTTCGAAATCGATGCGGAAGCGGCGCTCGTGCATGCCACCGAGCCGCTGGTGATAGGAAATCCGAACGAAGGTGCGAGTGCCCAACGGCCGCAGGAAATGCTGCTGTTCGTGAAAGGCTGACGGCTGACGCTCGGCCTGAGAGTGAGACAGAGAAGATGAAAGCAACGATGAAGGTACGCTGAGCATGGCACGCAATCGACCGCTTGAACCCGAAGAAGACGACCTCGTGACTGAACAGTTCCGGGTTTTTCTCGATGAGCTCGTCAAGGCGCAGGCGCGCTTTTCCGAAGTGCCCGGCACGGATCCGGATGTCGCCGCTCAGGGCCTGAGCCGTCATCTTCTGAATCTGCTCGAGGTACAGACGCTGCAGTCACGGCGCGACACCACCCGCTTCGAGATGGAAAACGTCGCCGATGCGCGCTACCTGAAAACCGTGCTCGCTGATGAAATCCTGCTCAATACGCCGTGGACCGGGCGCGAGCGCTGGACCGCGTATCTGCTCGAATCGACGCTGTTTCGCACCAATGTCGCGGGTGACCTGGTGTTCCGCCGCATCGAGCAACTGCTGTCTGACCGTGAACCGTCGCGCCGTCACGTCGCGCGGCTTTACCTGTTCGCGCTCGCGATGGGCTTTCAGGGCCGCTTTCGTGATGCCGACGCGGCCCCGCGGCTGCGCAGCTACCGCGAGGAACTCTACGAGTTCGTCTACCAGCGCCGCGCGGATTTGGGCGGCCGCGACCGCGTGCTGGCCGAGCCGGCGTACGCGAACACACTGTCGCACGTGGCGCCCCGCAAGCTGCCGACCGTCAGTCGCTGGACAGTCATTTTTCTGCTCTCGCTGGTGTCGTTGCTGGCGATTTCCGAAGTGCTCTGGCTGTGGCAATCGTGGCCGGTGCGCGAAGCGTTATATGCCGATCCCGTGACGGGGGTGAACCCGTGAATTCACTCAAGCTGATCAGGGTTGCGGGAGCGCGCGCATGTTGACGAGCAATCTGTTCCTGTTGTCCATTGCCGTGCTGACGCTGGTCGTATGCGTCGTGCTCGGCGCCGTGCTGTACTTCGCGTTGCATGGCGCGCAAAGCAAGCCGGCCCCGGATCGAAAGATCGTCCGCCTGCGTTCGGATTCGCTGCGCAGTGCGTTTCGCCAGGCTGTCGAGTTGATCGAAGGGAATATTGCGTCGCGTGCCGAGCGCTACAACATTCCGTGGATCATGATCCTCAACGAAGGCGACGATCCGTGCCCGTTGCCCATCGCGCAATCCGGTGTCGCGAGCGTGCTGAGCGCGGAGGCGGCCAGCCCTGCCGCCACGCAAGGGATCTCGTGGCATTTCTTCGACCGCGGCATTGTCGTCGATATCAAGGCGGCCTATCTGGGTTCTCCGGAAGACGACGGCGATGAGAAGCCGTGGGACGAGTTTCTCGGCCTGTGCCGGAACTACAGGCAGCAGCGGCCGTTCGACTCGGTCGTCATCACCGTGCCAGCTGCAACCCTGCTGGCCGACGATACCGATGCGCAACTCGAACTGGTTCGTCATGCGAAGCTTGCGCATCGGCGCCTGTGGCTCGCGCAGAACCGTTTCGCGATGCGCTTCGCGGTGTACGTCGTGGTCACCGGCTGCGAGGCGCTGACGGGCTTCGCGCCGTTTGCCCGCGCATTGCCGGAGGCGTTGCGCGCGAGCATGCTCGGCTGGTCGTCGCCGTATGACTTGTCCACCACGTATTCGTCGGATTGGGTCGACACCGCGATGCACAGCATCATGCGTTCGGTCTCGGATGCGAGCGCCGAATTGTTCGCGCTCGATGCGGGGCAGATGGACGCGCGCCAGTTCCTGCTCTTGCCGTCGCGGATCGAGGCGATGAGCGCACAATTGCAGCGCTATGTGGACGAACTGCTGCGCGCGAGCGCCTACCACGAGCCGTTTTTCTTCCGCGGCATCTACCTGACCGGTGACAGCAGCGAATTTGCTCAATGGAGCGTGGGGCAGGGCGACGAAGCCGCGGTGAAGCGCGATGCGCTTGCATCGCCTGCATTCAGCGAGGACCTGGCGACGGGCGGCGTGGCCGTCTACGACGCGGGCGATTCAGCGTTGCAGCCGGCCGGCGGCGGATCGCCCATGGGCCGCCGCGAACCAGGTGGCTCGCTCAACGACCTGATGCTGCAGCCCGCGTTCCTGCGCGACCTGTTCGAAAAGAAGATCTTCCTGGAGTACGGCCTGACGCGGCCGTCGCGCTCTCAATACCTGGCGCGTCCGGTGCTGAGCCGGGCGTTGCGCTGGGGCGGCATCGCGCTGCTTGGGGGCTGGGGTCTCGGGCTGGTCGTGGCGACCGTTCAACTGAGCCATCGCAACGGCGAACTGGTCGCAGCGCTCGGCTCGCTGCACAGGGATGCGCAGGAGCGTGCCGCGGCCGCGCAGCAGGCCCAGGACCTCCCGGCGGATTGGTATCGGCGCAAGGCGCTCGCGCTGATTGCCCTGAACCAGCATTTGAAAACCGACAGCACGTGGACGGTTTTCATGCCGGGCTCGTGGAGCGTGGTGGACGATCTGAACGCCCACGTGAAAGAGCGCTTCGAGCGTGAATTCGGCGAGATCGCGGTGACTGCGCTTGAGCGCGAGATGTTCTTGCGCGTGAGTCAGTTGACCGGCGAAAGCCGCGATCCGAGCACCGGCCAGTTGATCGTCAACGACGACTGCACGGCGCCGGCCGCGGCGCGCAGCGACGTGCGCGGTGCGTCGAGCCTCTCTGTCGACAACTCGCCGCAAGTGCGCGCGTTGCAGCAGTATGTAGGCTCGGTCGATCAGCTCGACGCCGCGTTGCAGGCGCTGCAGCGCCTGCAAACGCCGTCGCCGGACAATGCCGACGCGTTGCGGCTGGTGGTGCGTTATGCGCTGGGCGCGGAACTGCAGGGCAGCGTGGCCGGCACCTTGCCTTACTTCTATCGCGATCCGGCCGGACGCGGTGCGACCAACTTCGCGGCCAATTTTGCGGCCAACCCCGTGGGCGGCGTCAATCTGCCGGTGATCCAGCAGGCACTGCGCTGCACGCTCGACAAGGGCGCGCAACAGGTCGACAGCGGCCTGTTCACCAACAACGCATTGCTGGCTGCGGAGCGTTCGGTCACCGAGCATCTGAACAACCTGTCGGTGGGTACCGCAGGCGCCGCGGATTTCACGCAGCTGACCAATAACTATCGTGCGATCGTGGCGGGTATCGATTCGCAGCGCGAACTATTGGCGTCGGGCAACGGTGGCTGGCTGCGCCAGCCGCAATTCACGCCGGGGCCGGTCTATGAACGCACGCTCGCGCATGCCGCACAGAACCGTCTGCTCGGGCCCGATCTCGTGGCGCGTATTCGTGAGCGCGATGACACCGCGTTCCTGGCATTTCGCAGCGAACTCGCACTGCGTTTTGACACACCGGACAGCGGCCTCGTCTGGCTCGACAAGGACGCCCGCTATGCGGTCTCGCCGGCACGGCTTGCCCTGCGCGACGGCCTGTCCAATCTGCTGGGCCAGCCGTTCATGACGGCGCCGCGAGGCCGCACGCTGCCTGACCTTGGCGAAGGCTCGACGATCGTCTGGGATCGGGCGCAACTCGACCAGGCGCTGACGCTGGGTGACGTGCACAAGCGCTTCATGACCGATGGTCTCGCGAGCTTGCCGGCGGCAACCCGGCCGGCGATCGAGCAGGCGCTCGACGTGCAGTTCGCGCAGTTGATCCTCGATCAGACTGCGGGCGCCGCGACCGTTACTCAAGCTCAAGGCGACACGGACAGCGCCGCGTTCGACGCGTCGCGCGCACGCCTCGTCAGGATCGAATCATTGTTGGCGGAGATGAATGCCTCGGCTCAGGTCGAAGATCTGGACAGCGTGATGTCACGCGATGCAACGGCGCACCTGAAACTCGTCGACGATGCGCTCACGCAGTCCGAGTTGTACGCGACTCGCGAAAGCGTCGTGTACGACCACGCCAGCAGTAGCCGCTCGCCCGTGCTGGTGGCGTTCGGCGTCCCCGATGCCGGTGCGCTCGCGGTATATCTCGACCAGCAATCGGCCCGTGCGCTCACGCTCGGCAAGCAGGCGTCGACCTATCTGGCCGCGCTCAACGAGGCCGATGCGGCGTCGCCGCTGGCGCAGCGCTGGCAGGCGATAGTGCGCGATCTCGAACGCTATCGGCTGAAAAATCCGAACAGCAGCCTGCTGCGGCTCGAGCAGTTTGTAGCAACAGCCGCGGCCGACCCTGGCGCGGGCAGTTGCATGGCCAAGTTTGCCGGCCGGCCTGCCGCGAACGGAGCCGATGACTATTTCGCGGCGTTGCATGCGCGTCTTTACGATAGCCTGCTGGCGCGCTGCAGCCAGAACTACGTGTACGACCTGCGGCAGCAGTGGGACAGCTTTGCGACAGCCTTCAACCAGAACGTCGCGGGGCGGCAACCCTTTAGCGGCTCGATGCTGATCCATGTGGTGAACCGGGGCGACGCCAGCCCGGCGGATTTCGGCGAACTGGGTCAGGTGCTCAAGCGTTACGCGGCGGTGTCGGATACGGTCCGCGCCACGCGCGCGGGGGCGGGCACGCAGACGTCGTTGACAAATGCCTCGGTGCGCCAGTTCATCGACAATTTCGATCAGGTCAGAACACTGCTCGCGCCGCTTTATCCCGCTGACGATGGCGCGCCGACCGGTTACGACGTAGGCGTCGAATTCCGCGCCAATCGCGGCGCTGAAGTGGCTGCGAACCAGGTGATCGACTGGACCTTGTCGATCGGTTCGCAGAGTCTGTCGTTACACGATGCGCCGCATGCGCTTCACTGGGATTACGGCACGCCGGTGACACTGGTGCTGCGCTTTGCAAAAGACTCGCCGCTCGCGGCGGCAAGCGACCCGCAGCAGCGCGCACTGTCCACCGACGGACACACGCTCACCTGGCAATTCGCGGACCCTTGGGCGCTGCTGTCGTTCATCGGGCGTCAGCGCGTGCCGGATGCGAGCCTGAGAGGCGATAGCGCGTCGCAACTGCTGGGCTTTGATTTTCCGCTTGCAACGGCGAGCCCGGCCGACCTGGCCTTGTTGCCGAAGCAGGCGCGGGGCAGCGCGTTCCTGCGCCTCACGCTGATGCCTGCCGGCAAGAAAACCCCACTGCCGTGGCCCGGCAGTTTCCCGGCGCGCGCGCCGGACTGGACCGCGTTATGAAACTGGCTGACACAATGGATTCCACGCTGGATTCCGCATTGGATTTTGCGCCGACGGCGTTTGGCGCTGATCTCGGCTCGCTTGTTGCGCCTGTCGAAGGCGGCGAGGGTGGCGCCGGCATTTCGCTGCGCTACGACGCGCTCTACCAGCGGATTCGCGATGCCCGGCATCAGGACGACGCTACCCTGCCGATGCGCGAATGGGAGCGTCCGCTGATCAAGGCCGACTGGAAAACGGTCGCGGCGTTATGCAGTGACGCGCTCGGCAACCGCAGCAAGGATTTTCAACTGGCCGCATGGCTGTGCGAAGCGTGGACGCGTTTGCACCGGATCGACGGGTTCGTTGCCGGGACGCGGCTGCTGGCCGCGCTGGTCGAGCGCTATTGGGACCACGCATGGCCGCAGATCGAGGGCGACGACGTGGACGCGCGGATCGCGCCGTTCGTCTGGATGAACGATGCCTTTTCGTTGATGCTGTCGTTGCATGTGCCGTTGATGACCATCGAAGGGCGCGAACCGTCCGAGGTCAATCTCGACGACTGGCAGCGGGTTCTGCAGCTTGCCGATGACGACGCCGGCAGTGGCGTATTAACGCGCGATCTGCTCGCGCAGAATCTGAACAAAGGGCGCAATCTTGCGAACCTCAGGTCATTGCATCAGCAACTGGACGGCGCGCTGGGCGCCTGGCGCTCGCTAACCGGTCTGGTCGACGAACGGTTGCACGACGATGGTCCGAATCTTTCGCGCGTGAGCGACGTGTTGGCGCGCCTCGCGCGTGCGACGACCAGCCTGCTTGGCGAGCACGCGTTGCCGCAGACTCAGCTTAATGGCGGGCAGGATAAGTTCACGCATTTGCCGGCGGTTGCAGACGGGTTTGCATCTGCGGAACACGAGGGGCCGTTGGGATCTGGGGCACTCGTCCGCGATTCGCAACGCGAGGTGGAGCTGGGGCGTAATGCGGTGGCGTTATCGCCGGGACATATCGAGAGTCGCGCGCACGCCTACCAGCTGATCGAAATCGTCGCACGCTATCTCGAGGAAAACGAGCCGCATAGTCCCACGCCATATCTGCTCAAACGAGCCGTGTCATGGGGACAAATGCCACTCGCGAACCTGATGCGCGAGATCGTTCGCACCGAGGGCGACTTGACGCGTTATCTCGCGCTGCTCGGACTGGAATAGCGCAAGCCGGCGCAAAAACCAATCAAATTCCGCGCGGTTTCGTGCGGATGCTCGGGCCAGCGGTCAATCTCCGCACCAACAATCACTTCCTGAACGGAGCCAGTGCCGCGCCTATTGCGGCAGCTGGTCGTGTCAGTCCAACGTCGCCTCAATCACTCATAGAAGGCAAGCGACCGGCGCAAGCCGATCGCCGTCAAGCCCATTTTGAGCCGCTCTTGCGTGGATTTTTCGCTGTCCGCTCCCCGGCCGGTAGGGTTATCTCGGACTCTGGCAAAAGAGGGAGCGGCGCACAATGTCCGCTCGCAGGTTCGCTTGCCCGGGGTTCGTTCGCTCGCCGCTGATCGAGGAGACATCATGAGCGCAGGCTTTCAGCATCCGTTTCTATCGTCGCCGCGCAGTTCGGAGCGCGGCAAGGTGGTCACCGCCCGTGAAGCCGTACGACTGATCAGACCGGGTGACACCGTCGCGACGGGAGGTTTTGTCGGAATTGGTTTTGCCGAGGAAATAGCGATCGCGCTCGAAGCGCTTTACCTCGAGGAGAATAAGTCGACCGGCGATTTCCCGCGAGACCTGACGCTTGTCTATGCCGGAGGACAAGGCGACGGCAAGTCCAAGGGCTTGAATCATCTGGCGCATGTGGGGCTGGTTCGTCGGGTCATCGGCGGTCACTGGGGTCTGGTACCCGGGCTGCAGCGCCTGGCGATGGATGGCCTTATCGAGGCTTATAACTTGCCGCAGGGCGTCATCTCCCAGATGTTCCGGGACATTGCCGCGCATCGTCCAGCGCATCTTTCGACCATTGGTCTAGGCACGTTCGTCGACCCACGTCACGGCGGAGGAAAGCTCAACTCCCGCACGATTGAAGACCTGGTCAGTCTGATTTCAGTCGACGGGAAAGACTGTCTCTTATACAAAACGTTTCCAATCAATGTCGCAATCGTCCGTGGGACGACCGCTGACGCGAGCGGCAATATAACGATGGAAAAGGAGGCGTTGACGCTCGAGGCGCTTTCCATTGCGATGGCAGCGCGAAACTCTGGCGGCATCGTCATCGCGCAGGTCGAGCGGATCGCCGACACAAACACGCTGAACCCGCGACAGGTCAAGATTCCGGGAATCATGGTCGACTGCGTGGTTCTGGCGCAACCATCGAACCACTGGCAAACCTTCGCCGAACCCTACAGCGCCGCGTTTTCAAGCGAGCTTCGCGTAGCAGCGAGCTCCGTCGCGGCGATGCCGATGAACGAGAGGAAAATCATTGCCCGCAGGGCAGCGTTTGAATTGATGGCCAACAGCGTAGTCAATCTCGGTATCGGGATGCCCGAAGGCATCGCAAGTGTGGCCAATGAAGAGCAAGTAATCGACCTCTTCACCATGACGACCGAGCCCGGTGTGATTGGAGGCATCCCTGCAGGTGGCCTCAATTTCGGCGCGGCGACCAACACGCAGGCGATTATTGACCAGCCGTATCAATTCGATTTCTATGACGGAGGAGGTCTCGACATCGCTTTTCTTGGGCTCGCTCAGGCAGACCGCGAAGGCAATCTCAATGTCAGCAAGTTCGGTCCAAAACTCGCGGGAGCGGGCGGGTTTATCAATATCAGCCAGAGCGCCAAGAAGGTCGTGTTCGTAGGGACATTTAACGCCGGGAAACTGGATGTCGAGATCAAGGATGGTCGCCTTAACATCCGTCAGGATGGAACGTGCCGAAAATTTGTTGATGCAGTAGAGCATCGCACTTTCAGCGGTCAGTATGCGCGTGAGCGCGGGCAACCCGTGTTGTACATCACGGAACGCTGTGTTTTTTCGCTCGGTCCGGACGGACTCGAGCTGATTGAAATCGCGCCCGGCGTCGATGTGCAACGCGACATCGTCTCTCAGATGGGATTCGCTCCCGTCATCAAAGCGCCGCCGCGACTCATGGACGAACGAATTTTCCTTAGCACGCCGATGGGCTTGCGCAGCGTTCTCCTCCGGCTGAAACTGAGCGAGCGCTTTAGCCTCGATACCGAAAAGAACATGTTCTTCATTAACTTTGAAGGGCTGGACGTTGCGACTCACGAAGATGTCGAGGCGATATACGCGGAGGTTGAATCAAGGCTGGGTCGTGTTCTGTCGCGCCCCCACGCTATCGTCAACTACGACAATTTCACCATTCGCCCCGAAATCATCAACGACTATTCGAAGATGGTTTCCAGGCTGGTGAGTCAGTTCTATTCGGCGGTGACGCGATACACGACCAGCAGCTTTCTGAAAATGAAGCTAGGTAGCGCGTTGAGTGAGCGGGGTGTTTCCTCATATATCTACGAAAGCCCGGAGGAAGCAACTGCACAAAAAGACGGCGGGGGCGGGCGCTCAACGCTGCACTGAGCTTCTCTCTTGGCCGAGGAAAGGCGGAGCTTTTTTGGACCTGTGCCCACGATGCTCTGTCGGCAAACCCAGGCAGCGACGAGGTATTGCACGTCTCGGCGCCGAATCCCGATGCTCTCGGGCAAACCGAGCTGCCGCCGATCGGATCAAGCGGCTAAGCTCTATCGGCAACAGGACTCCTCACGTTTTCTACCGATCTGCGCATTAGCTCAGTCAAATACCACCACCTGGCGGATCGCCTTGCCTTCGTGCAGCATGTCGAAGCCATGATTGATCTCATCGAGTTTCAACCGGCCCGTGAGCAGCTTGTTCACCGGCAGACGGCCTTGCAGATAAAGATCGATGTAGCGCGGGATGTCGCGCGAAGGCACGCATGTGCCGATATAGCTGCCCTTGAGGGTGCGTTCTTCTGCCACCAGGCTGACCGCTGGAAGCGGCCAAAGCGCGGTCGACGGGGGCAGCCCGGCTGTGATGGTCGAACCGCCACGGCGCGTAATGCGGTAAGCCAGATCCAGCGCGTTGATCGAACCGGCGAACTCAAAGGCGAACTCGACGCCACCGGAACTGAGCGCGCGGATGTGCTCGACCGCATCAGCCCGGCCGGCGTTGACCGTGTGCGTGGCGCCAAGCGCGCGCGCCTGCTCCAGCTTGTCATCGAACAAATCGATTGCGATGATCTGCCGCGCGCCCGCTGCTTGCGCACCAATAAGGGCCGCCAGCCCGACACCGCCGAGGCCGATCACCGCCACCGAGGCGCCGACCCTTACCTGCGCCGTGTTGACCACCGCGCCGACACCCGTGAGCACGGCACACCCGAACAGCGCGGCTTCGTCGAGCGGAACACTAGGATCTATCTTGACGACAGAGCGGCGCGACACGGTCGCGTACTCGGCAAACACCGAACATCCCAGATGATGGTTCAAGGCTTCTCCGCCGCGCGTGAGGCGGCGTGCACCGGACAGCAACGTGCCGGCGCCGTTAGCGGCAGCACCGGGCTCGCACAAGGCCGGGCGGCCTTCGGCACAGGGCGCACAGTGGCCGCAGCTCGGCACGAACACCACGACAACATGATCGCCAACCTTGAGGTCGGTCACACCAGCACCCAACTCCTCGACAACACCGGCGGCTTCGTGGCCGAGGGCCATTGGCATCGGACGCGGCCGGTCGCCGTTGATCACGGACAGGTCGGAGTGGCACAGGCCGGCGGCCGCGATTTTGATCAGCACTTCATCGGCGCCTGGCGGCGCCAGGTCGATCTCTTCGATATGCAAAGGACGGGAGACGGCGTAGGGCGGTGTTGCGCCCATCGCCTGCAGGACTGCTGCCTTGATCTTCATTGTGCAACCTCCATCACGCGGTTTTTGAGTTCCTCGACGAGTACGCGGGTGTTCTCCGAGTAGTCGACCGGGACGATGACCAACTGCACGCCGCCTTCGCGGAACGCCGCTTCAAGTGTCGGTGCCAGTGCTTCGGCCGACTCGACTCGCCGTCCTTTAGCCCCATAGGCATCCGCATACTTGACGAAATCGGGGTTGCCGAAAGTGAGACCCCAATCCGCGAAGTTGTCGACGGCCTGTTTCCATCGGATCATTCCGTATGCGTCGTCCTGGATGATCAGTACAACGAGGTTAAGCTTCAGCCGGACGGCGGTTTCGAGCTCCTGCGAGTTCATCATGAAACCACCGTCGCCGCAGACCGCCATCACGCGCCGGGCAGGGTAGAGGAGTGCCGCCATCATGGCCGACGGCAAGCCCGCCCCCATCGTCGCCAATGCGTTGTCGAGCAGCAGCGTGTTGGCGCTGCGGGTCCGGTAACACCGCGCGAACCAGATCTTGTACATTCCGTTATCGAGTGCGACGATGCCGTCGACCGGCATGATCTCGCGCACGTCGTGGACGATGCGCTGCGGCGTCAGCGGGAAGCGTGATTCCTCTGCCCGGTCCAGCGTGCGTCTCAAGATACCTTCGCGCAGCGGCGCCAGTGCAGCCGCATTCGGAAGCTTGCCCTGCACGTGATCAGCAAGCCGCGCCAGACTCAGGCCGATGTCTCCCACCACTTCGGCATGCGGGAAGAACACCTGTTCGACGTGCGCCGGCGTATAACCCACGTGTATGACCTTCGGTCCCTTCGGCCCCATGATGAACGGCGGTTTTTCGACGGTGTCATGCCCGATCGCGAGGATCAGGTCGGCGCGGTCGATCGCCTCGTGCAAGTAGTCGCGCGCACTTAGCGCGGCCGTTCCCATCCAGAGTTCGCTGGCCTCGTCATGGCCGACGGCGGCAACGGTGCCCTTGCCCATCTGGGTGTTGAAGAACGGGATACCGGTGGACCGAATGAACTCGGTCAATTGACCCACCAGCCGCGGCCGGTTGCTGGCGGCACCGAACATGACCAGCGGACGCTCGGCTTTCATGAGCAAAGACGCCGCCCGTTCAATGGCGGCCTCTTGCGCCACCGGGAGCTCGACGGGATGCAGCGGAACGATCGCCACGTCATCGTCTACCTCGACGGCGGCCACGTCTTCAGGCAACTCGAGATGGACCGGACCGGGCCGCTCCTCTGCAGCCAGCCGGAACGCTTCGCGCACCACGGTCGGAATGCTGCTCCCGCTGACTATTTGCCGGGACGCCTTGGTCAGTGGTTTCATCGTGGCGACAATGTCGACTATCTGGAAGCGCGCCTGGTGCGCGGTCATGATGGGTTTCTGCCCGGTAATGAGCACCATTGGCATGGCGCCAAGATGCGCGTAAGCGGCGCCAGTGACCAGATTTAACGCACCGGGGCCGAGCGTCGCCATGCAGACGCCCGGCCTTCCTGTCAGGCGGCCGTGGGTCGCCGCCATGAAGGCTGCAGACTGTTCATGGCGGGTCAGAATCAGCTGAATGCTGGAGCGTCGCAGCGACTCGACGACGTCGAGATTCTCTTCGCCGGGCACGGCGAAAATGCGATCGACACCTTCATTCTCAAGTGCCTTGACGAACAGGTCGGATGCTTTCATGGGTATTCACCTTGTTTCTTTAGACCCACAGCTAGTCGCGGGTCGAATCAATGGACGTGCTGGCAACATGCAATCGCGGCGTGAACCGGCGGGTTATCACCTGCCGGCTGAACGCCCTCCAATATCCTCGAGTCGGCGAGTCGCATGAGCTGCTGCCTGCTCATGGGTTTCGCAAACATGTGATGCAGAATCGAGCTTGCTAAACGCAGCATCAAGCTTCATGCGCATGAATGCGCTGGTGGTGAAGCGAGTCGCCGAACTGTAGTACTTGAGTTGCAACTGCCTGACCATCTCGAAGTAGGCATCGGCTTCCGACTCGTCCAGTCGGAAGCCGTCATAGTTGACGATCAGCGAAACCTTATGGCCGATGCGAGCGCAGAATGCGCCGAGCACACGCCGAACAGTTTCGATGTCGCCGTTCGAGCGGATCGACATGCCTTCGAAATTAACGAACATCGTGTTTCGCCCAGCGTCGTAGCTGAGCCGCTCGCTCATTTGCTGATCGAGCAGCACCGTTGCGAGGCCCATGAGCTGCGGCAAGAATAGTCGAGGGTCCATCAATCGCACGTTTCGCACAATAGGAGCGAAGTCCATGCGAGCAAGAACGTCGCGGTCAATATCGATGCCGGGCGCGATTTCCGTCAGTTCGAGTCCTTCGGGCACGCGCCGAAAGACGCATCGCTCGGTCACATACAGCACGGACTGACCGCGTTCGGCAGCGAGCGATCCATTGAATGTAATCTGTTCGACAGACTCGACGAGTTTCTTCTTCGACCCCTCCGAGACAATACGCAGATGTCCGTCCTCGACCACCACTTCGAGGCCGCCAGCCGTGAACGTTCCCGCAAATACCACGCTACGGGCGTTCTGACTGATGTTGATGAACCCGCCGGCACCGGCCAGGCGCGGTCCAAAACGGCTGACGTTGACGTTGCCGCACCGATCGATCTCCGCCATGCCGAGACACGCCAAGTCTAGCCCTCCACCATCGTAGAAGTCGAACTGCTGGTTCTGATGAAGCAGGGCATCGATGTTGATTGCGGCGCCGAAATTCAAGCCGCCCTGGGGCGTGCCGCCGATCAAGCCGGGTTCGGCGGTCAGCGTCAGGTGGCTGAGCAGACGTTCTTCCGCAGCCACGGCCGCGACGACTTCAGGCACTCCGATACCCAGATTGATGACGCCACCGAGCGGCAGTTCGAAGGCACATCGACGTGCGATCACTTTTCGTTCGTCGAGAACCGGGCTTTCCATCGTGTCCAACGGGACCTTCATTTCGCCGGAGAACGCAGGGTTATACGCCGTACCGTAGGTTTGGGCGTGAGTGTCAGGGCGGGCGACTACAACACGGTCCACAAAAATTCCCGGTACCACCACTGCCCGCGGATCGAGCGTCCCGCTAGCGGCGATCCGTTCGACCTGGACGATCACCAGTCCGTTGGAATTGTGAGCGGCCATGGCGGCCTCCATGGCGTCGAGCACGAGCGCCTCGCGTTCCATCGTGACGTTGCCTTCGGGGTCGGCCGTGGTCCCGCGGATCAGGGTCACGTTAAGCGGAAAGACCTTGTAGAAAAGCCAGGTCTTGCCGTCGATGTCGATGGTGCTCACCAGGTCTTCGGTCGTGCTCGCGTTGATCTTTCCGCCGCCGTGACGCGGATCGACAAAAGTGCCCAGTCCGACCTGCGTGAGCGTGCCGGGCCGATGTGCCGCGATGTCCCGGTACAGATGCGACATCGTTCCCAATGGAAGGTTGTACGCCTCGATCAAGTTGTCAGTCGCCATGCGAGCGAGCTTCGGCAACAGCGCCCAATGCCCGCCGATCGCGCGCTTGACCAGTCCCGGCAGCGCCAGGCGGTTGAGTCCACGGTCCCGGCCGTCACCGGGTGCGGCGGCGAACACCAGCGTCAGATTGCGCGGTTCACCCGCGCCGGTGAACCGCCGCTCCAGCGCCATGATCAATTCGTCCGGCGTACCGATGCCGACAAAGCCCGAGCAGCAGACCGTGTCGCCGTCGCGAATGAGTGCGATCGCTTCGTCAGCGGTGACAATTTTGTCTTTCATGGCGCAGCTCAAAGAAGAGGTGAATGTGCGGACGCCCCTGCCGCTTCCAGCTGAACATCAACTGCCAGGCGAGCAATCAACGATTCCCAACCTTTGCATGTACCAGGCAAGGCAAACGAGCTTTAGCCAGCGGATTCATCAGGAAAAGGTCCTCCGTCATCCTTGGCCAACCACGGGGGGCACGGTACTCGAGCACGCTCAATGTCGCTATGGCTGATGACCAGCTGCGCAGGCGCGCTGCGATCTCATCGCTGTTAATGCCCCAGGGCATAGGAGGCAGGCGATAGTGTGGCGTTTGCATGACGCCCCATTGGGTTAGCTGGGAAAACCACCGCGGAATCACGTCGAACGCAATCTCCGCGCCCGGAAAACGCTCGACGATCCTGATAAACAAGCGTCGCACTGCTTCCGGCTCCAGATACATGAAGAGGCCTTGAACAACGATGAATACATCCGGGTTCGGTTCGATCCTTTCGATCCAACCTGGCTCGACCACGCTCGCTGCGACGTGACGAAAGCGTTTGGTCGAAGGCAGAAAGTGCTGACGCAGTTCGATCGCAGCCGGCAGGTCGACCGTGATCCATTGCATCTGGCCGTTGTCCACGCGGTGAACCTGCGTTTCGAGGCCTTCACCGAGCGACACAACCAGCCCATCCGGATGGCGTTCGAGCCATCGCGTCAACAATTGGTCTATCCTGGCCGCCCGTGCGGCAAACGAGCCGACGGGTTCTCCAAAACGACGCACGAAATCGTAGTCAATGGCATTGCAGATGCGCACGCTGTCGGGATCATTGAGAATACCGTCAGGCCGGCGCGCTTCGCACGCACGGTCATAGAGGGTCCACAGCATGGTTTCTGACACGCCCTCCAATTTGCATTGGATCTTCGGGAAAGTGTCGGCGCTGTGATTGCGAGCCTGCGAAGCCTCGTCACGAATCGGCTCGCCTAGAACGGCGGCTGTCAAAGCACACCTAGACGCTTGGCATTTGCGGTCGCACGGTCGCGAATGGGTGCGAGACTCTCCTGGACCACACGCGCGGTTGAATTGGCCAGCCGCAATGGATTGGCCGGAGAGGCTGCTGCGATCTTCAACAGCGCTGCCTGGCATTCAATCCATTGTGTCAAGGATTGGCTCGACCCCAAGGCTGAGGCCGCTGCGGACGTAGCCCAGATATGTTTGCTGGTATCGGTTGCCAGCGCCATGCCCAGACTGACGAATCCTGAACCCATCGCCTGGATGGACTCGGACGCCGCCTCGCTCTTTTCCTGGCTCATCAGACTGAATTCGACCCGGTCTCGCTCGTTGGGGAGCGGCCCCGCCATCGCCATGCGAGTGCTGCGAACTTTAACGACTTGTGCGGTCGCGCCGAGCATTTCGCAGGTCTCAGTGAAAAGGCGCATCCAGTTCCTGGAAAGTTCACTGAGAGACGGCGAGAAAGTCGAGTAAGTCATGAAGTGCTCCAGGGTCGGTCTGTCTGATACGGATACCTAATAAAGATATCATCTACAGTCGATGAATGAGCCAAATCGGAAATTTGGTGGGAGGATTGAGGCTGATGCAGGAAAAAACTGCCGCTTAGCCATAACCATGTTGATTAACAAACAAGACAAGGCGGTGAACCAGCATCGGTTCCGTTATATGTATTCGTCAATACGAAAAGGTGCGTGCGATGGACCATTCCGCATGGTGGCGGGATTGTTAATCGTCGACTTCTCGCCCGGCTGACGTCAAGTTGCTTTTGAATAAAGACGGTGCTGCGGCACTGCAGGCGATGGATAGTATTCGAACCAAGCGAAGATTTGAGCGCAACGACTTTTCGCCGATCATGCGAACACGCGGACTGCGCTCGTTGTGATCTGCGGTTTCAACCCCGCCGAGTGGAAGACGTTCAGGTTCAGATACGCGATGTGCATACCGTGCCTGCACTTTAGTAAGGTTTCTGCGACTGGCATGAGCCGTCAAGTCGCCGTCGCTGGGCTACAGCATAGGCCGATAATTGTTGCGTCGCAACAATTCATTAAAGAGCGTTATCGGCACGCATGCAATGCGCTGGTCCCGTCTTACGCTCGAGTTGGCGCGGGTGGATAACGTCGAATTCGATGCAGTCTATTCGCCGGGGCCAGGGGATCGGAGCGGGAAAATAAACATAGCTGCCGCGAGACCGATTGCCCCACCGAGTAGGGTCTCCCAGGCGCGTGCTGCAAGCAGGGGGATTGAATGCACACCACTTGCCGCGAGCGTTACGATCAAGATAAAAGCGAACGCCCCACAGGCGATGTCATAGCGCTCCGGCAATGCCATCGCATAGACGACCATGGCGAGTGCGGCCGCAGCCCAGATCAGCAGCGGTGCATGCTCCGCGACCGGCAGACAGGCAAGGCCTAACGGAACGCCGATCAATGTGCCGATAATGCGGCGACGCACGCGTTGTTGGGTGCCGGTCGCCGACCCCGCGACGACGTAAGTGCTTGCAGTGATTGCCCAGGCAGATTCTTCGAGGCCAATCAAACCGTTCAGGGCCACGATGATCAAGGCGCCAGTGGCCGCCTGTAATCCCATGAAGAATTCCGGCGAGCATCTACGGGAACCGGCTGCCGTGCCGGCCGCGAGCGCAGCTATCTGGACGGGGCGCTCCGCGGGGCCGCTTAGCACGCGTGGCACGATGGACGCCAGCGCGGCGATCAACGCGGCAATCCCAATGGCCCACAGGTCGGTGGCCGTCAGCCGGGTGCCGTACGCGAGCAACTCCCCAATATATATTTGCGATCCAATTCCGGCGCCCAGCACGCCGAATTGCTTTAAATATCCGACCAGGAATGCGCCGGTCACAAGAATCAGTTCCGGGCCCGCCCGCCCGGCAAGCTGTAATGGCCGGAGGAAAAGCACGAACAGCATTGCGCCTAATGCGGCGGCAAAACTCAACAGAAGGAGATCGCGGCTTGACTCGGCGCGCGTCGTTTTCCCCTCGGACACGCTCGCCCAAAGCGCGAAGTTTCCGGCGAGGTAACCGAGCGATACGCTACTGGGCACACTGTGCGCAATATCCTGCAGCATCCCGAGCGCGGCCGCGATGCCGTACGCCGTCGCGAGTCGCAACCCCTTGATGCGACGGTGCGTACCGGGGTCAACCTGGTCCAGCCAACGGCCGACCGCCTCAACAGGCCGCAGGATGCCCCGACGAAAATTCCCACCATGGTCCATGGAGCTTTGCGGATCGTCATTCATTGGCTTCACCGTATCGCTTGGCAGGGCTAATTCGACTAGCAGCGTAAATGCAAGGTTATCTGGTCGCGGGAAAAACGGGAAGTATCGACCAGGATGACGGCGTGATCGTGTTGAGACTGCATTTCCGGGCGGAAGGGGGCTTCGGCATACTTTGCGTCAATTTGTTACTCTCGCTCCGCACTGGCTTTTCCCTGAGATGCAAGGATTGAGACACAAGGAGCTGTGAGCATGACCGATTCGTCTGACTATGTGCCGCCGAAGGTTTGGACCTGGAATAAGTCCGACGGCGGCCGCTTCGCGAACATCAACCGCCCGATGTCGGGGCCGACCCACGACAAGGACCTGCCGGTCGGCCGCCATCCTCTTCAGCTTTACTCGCTGGCGACACCGAACGGCGTGAAGGTCACGACGATGCTGGAGGAATTGTTGGCTCTCGGCCACAGCGGTGCGCAATACGATGCCTGGCTGATCAGAATTGGCGATGGTGAGCAGTTCGGCAGTGGCTTCGTCGAAGCGAATCCGAACTCCAAGATTCCCGCGCTGTTGGACCGAAGCGGCCCGAAGCCGATCCGCGTCTTCGAGTCCGGCGCGATTCTGCTGTACCTTGCCGAAAAATTTGGCGCTTTCCTGCCGACGGAGGCGGGCGCGCGCGCCGAATGCCTGTCATGGTTGTTCTGGCAGATGGGAAGCGCACCGTATCTCGGCGGAGGCTTTGGCCATTTCTATGCCTACGCGCCGACGAAGATCGAATATGCAATCGACCGGTTCGCGATGGAAACGAAGCGTCAGCTCGATGTGCTCAATAAGCAGCTCGCGGGCAACGAATACATAGCTGGCAGCGAGTACACGATAGCCGACATGGCGATCTGGCCTTGGTATGGTGGCTTGGTAAAGGGCTGGCTATACGAGGCGGCCGAGTTCCTGGCCGTGCAGGACTATCAACATGTTCAGCGCTGGGCTGATGCGATCGGCGAACGCCCGGCCGTGCGGCGTGGGCGGATGGTCAACCGTGTTTTTGGCGAGCCTTCCAGTCAACTGCACGAGCGCCATGACGCCGCGGACTTCGAAACCAGGACCCAGGACAAGTTGACGCCCCAGGAGGAGTGAAGCGCAGCGGCATCACGGAGGTCCTTCATGCCGAGGACGTGGACCGTCGCCATCTGTACAGGGCACGGCCGGTCACATCAGCCAGACGCCGGCAACTTTGAGCCGCCTGAATAACCTGGCATCCGTGCGCAAAGGCATCGGCACGAGACAGTGGGCCGGCCTCACGTTGAGCAGTGAAACACGCTGCACCTGACCCGCTTGCCGAAGATCGTCTCGGAAGGGGCGCGGACGGCGCTCGAGTGCTTCACCCGGGTGCTTCGCCCGAGTGCTTCTCAACCGCTTTTCCAAGAAGAAAAGACTCGCTCCGTGTTCGGAAGCGAGTCATCAAATTGCGCTGCGCTATCGGCACAGGGCAGGCCGCAGCGACCTTAGGCGCCACTCTATCCGGCAGCTGGCGGTGTTCGGCGAATCAGTGACAGACCTGCGTTTACGCTGGTTCGTTAGTAAAAGCTCTTTGTTGAGCCTCGGTTCCATTGAAAGAGGTTCACGCCGTCCTAATCGACCAATGCTAACGCGGCGCGGACATCGGTTGCGTTCTCGCAGCGAAGCCATTCTTACGACCGCCGCGAAGCGTAACAATGCATCCATCGAACCGGACACGCTCGTGTAGTCCTGGCATCCGATCCGCCCGTCCAAGAGGATGGCCAGCCCCGACTTACGGGCTGATTCAAGTACGTTCATTTTTATGTCTCCGCTCTCATGCCTGATCGACGCCTTTGAATGCGTGCGGCATAAGAACACCAGCAGTTTACGTGCCTGATTTTATGCACCACAATTTCATTACCTTGACACTGCCGACGTGCACCCTCTGATGCGGCGATCCATACACGTTGCTCGGCCGCCTGAATGTTCGCGGGATTATTGGAAAAGCGCCTTGGCACCATCGCAACGCACAAGGACAACGTCCTCGACCGGCTCCTGGCGGAGCTTCCTGCGGACACCAAAAAAGAGCTCTGTCCTATTCAACGTCCGGGACGAAGAGCATGGAGATATAGAGAATCGTTGAGGCGACTATGATTCCAACACCAACAAACACCTTCGTCCGGTTGAATTCAAGTCCGCCATCTATCGCGACTCCGATGCCAACTACCGAAGATAACGTGCCAATAGCAGCAAGACCGATGTGTATTTTGCTGAGAAGTAATCTGCGGCGCAGCGGCTTATCGGGATTAGAAGTTTTCGGTGCCATTTGGAATATCCTCATTGCGCGTTGCGAGCACTGGCTTCCCAGATGCTCAGAGAGTCGACCCTCGACGGACCCGCGCGGCGACTCCCGGATAAAACCCGCTGGTGCAAGGTCGCAAACCGGAGCGGTCTGGAACTACTGTTCAGTCGCACTCGGGGACTGTGCAACCAATAAGTCTTCCCGCCGCCGAGCCGGGCTTACGGCTATCAGCCCACAGCTCGACATTTGCCGAGCGTGTTTTCTGGAATCGTGACACAGACGTCACTTGCCCACATCGCTTCCTGGGCAATGTTTGCGCGAGCGCAAGCAATAAAGGCCCGGGCTGCAGGCGTCGGCTCAGTGCCGCTGCGGTAAACAACGACCGCTCCAGCGTCACGCGCGTCGACGGTGTAGCCCGGTAACAGCCGCAACAGATCGCCACGCTGTTCGTCCTCGGCGACTGAACCAGCCGGTACGATAGAAAAGCCCATGTCTGCAAGCAAACCCGCATGTACGGCAGTTGCGCTATTGACCGTGTATGCAGGCGTCAACGCGACTTGCTCTCGTTGTCCTGCCGAATTCAAAAACAACAGTCGTGCGTTGGTAGTCTCAGTGGATAACGCAATGTAAGAGTGGGTGCAGAGGTCCTGAGGTACTCGCGGCGCACCGTGAACTGCAAGATACTGCGACGTCGCAACGCAAATCAACGGGCTTGTCCAGACGGGGTGCGCCGTCAGTCCCTTTTCGTCGATATCTACGTTGGCAACGAGCGCCACGTCGTAGCTTGAATCCAGGCAATTGTCGTCACGCTCTGACACGGTCAATTGCAAATCTACATTGGGGTAACGACGATGGAAGGCGCTAACGAGAGAGGTCAACGAGGACAGCGGTAGCGCGTTGGAGGCGACGATTCGTAGCGAACCACCAGGCTCATCCTCCGTGTGACGAACGGCTCCCTCCAGATGGTCAAGGTGTTCAAGCCAGACGCGACACATCGTTAAATAGTTATGTCCGGATGGTGTCAACCTGACTGAGCGCGTTGAACGATCCAGCAGTTGTAGGTTCAACCGGGCTTCCAAAGCCGCGATGGTCCGCGTCGCGCAGGCGTTGCTCAAGCCCAACTCCTTGGCGGCGCAACGGAAGCTTGTGAGTTCCGCGATGCGTACGAATATGCGCATGCTCTCGATCAGGTTCATCAAATCTTCTCCGTTGGTCTGGCAGGCAGCGGGCCGAAGAACATTTTCCGCAGCTTGTCGTGGCCGATCACGCGCGCCAATTCGGCGAGCACACAGTAGTGGGCGATCAGCGTTACCAGCAGGATCTGAATGGCCCAGAAATGCGACCAGTTCATCTCGGCGAGGAGTTTCTGGTTGGCGGCGACCAAGCCGGGCGCTTCCTTCCAGTACTCGTAAACGCGCTCCAGATAGTGAACGATCAACGCCACCACGGCGTAAATGGCGGTCTTCCAGGCTGTATTCCAGATCAGCGGCTTCTCGGGAAAGCGATTGATGAATGGCAGCAGGTTGGCGAGCAGTACGGACTTGCCAAGAATCAGGGCGGCGATGGTTATGGAGGCGGACGTCGGCAACGTGATGCCGGTGCCATGAGTCATCAGCGCGCGAATGATCACGACAATGTGGAGGATGATGAAAAAAAAGATTGTCGGTGGCAACATTTCCATCAAGCCATGCTTGATCGTGGCGGTCAGTTTGCTCATGGTCCTTTTCTACGATGGTTGGCTTCCCCAGCGGCCGCTTGAGTCACGAGACGCAAAACGGCCCAATACGAGGTATGACGACTCGCGCGGCCTTAGCTGCCAGGAGCAGGAACCGCTGCCGGTCGGCATCGCTCGCCAACCCGATCCAGTGGTGACTCGAACCTGACCGCTTATGAAAGAGGTTTCGTTATGCAAACTGGCGCCGATGTAGCGTGCAGGCAGATCCAAGCCTGTTCGAGACATTAACTTGAACTTGATGAACGACCGATGTCTCGACAACAACGGTTGCCCGCGAAGCGAAGTCATGCTGATTCGTTGAGGATAACTGGCAAAGGCGACGCAAAGATCTTGCGCGTCGCCTTCGGCTGATAAACCTCAATCAAACCTCAATCAATCCCCCAAAGAGCCAGAGTTTTGACGCGTGGCGAGGCGGGCTTTTAACTGCTCGATCATCTGAAATTGCGAGTTCTTGAGGGCCAATGCCTGAACAAAAAACTCCGCTCGTGCGGATTCCGCCCGTCCGTTCACGCAGGCAAGATGTCGCGACAGAGGTGTTCGCCGATGAAATAGTTCGAACGAACATTTCCGACCGATAGTGAAACGCGCCGCTTGAGTCAAGGGATTTCTATGGCTTTAAGCTCACTCGTTCGCGGCGCCTGCTGAACTTCGCCCTGCCGATCAGCCCCCAAATTTCGCGCTTGCGCCCCAGGCGGGCCTCACATGCGCATGACGAAAGCATAAAGTTATCCGCCAGTCTGCCGATATAACAGCGCTGAGGACGCGCCGCGCACTGATGTGGCGCGGCTCGCCGAGGCGCTATAAAAACAGTCGCACAAGACTGATACGAAACGAGAGAGAGGGCCGATGACCGGTGTCTACAACCCCCTGCTTGTCAGCCTGTCGCTGATGGTCGCATTCCTTGCGTCCTACACGGCGGTGGAACTGTCCGGCGGGCTGAACGCGCTCGCGAGCGCGAAACGGCGGCCGCTATGGCTTGTCGGCGGCGCGGTGTCGATGGGCCTCGGCATCTGGTCGATGCACTTCATCGGCATGCTTGCGTTCTCGCTGCCGATTGCTGTCGGCTACGATTTCTCCATCACCGCGGCGTCGCTGCTCCTCGCGATCATCGTGTCGCTGATCGCGCTTGCCACGGCGAGCCGCGGCGCGCTGTCGCGCAGGCGCCTGTGCGTCGCCGGGACGATCATGGGCATCGGCGTGGCCGGGATGCACTTCACCGGTATGCACGCGTTGCAGATGTCGCCGGGAATCGGATACACGATCTGGAAAGTCGCGCTGTCGGTGGGCGTGGCGATCGCCGCTTCAATGGCGGCGCTCTGGCTCGCTTTCACGCTGCGAACGTCGGGCATCGAGAATCTCGTCGTCAAGCGGCTCGGCGCGGCCTTCATCATGGCAATCGCGATCACCGGAATGCACTACCTGGGCATGAGTGCGGCCAACTTCGCCGACGGCAGCATATGCCTCTCGGGCGAAAAGCTCAATCCGAACTGGCTTGCGCTCATTGTCACGGCGACGTCGTTCGCCGTGCTGGTCGGCACGCTCGCCTTGCTCGGTTTCCATACGAGCAGCCTCTCCATCTCGCTCAAGCGCGCGAACCGGCAACTGCATTATCTCGGCACGCACGATGCGCTGACGAAGCTCCCGAACCGCCAGCAACTCTCTTTGCGAATCGCGCAGGCGGTCGACCAATGCACGCGGAAAGAATCGGCGTTCGCCGTCCTCTTCATCGATCTCGACGGCTTCAAGTCGATCAACGATTCGCTCGGTCACGGCGTTGGCGACGACTTGCTGCAAGTGTGTGCCGAGCGCCTGTGCCAGGACTTGCGCCGTACCGACATGGTGGCGCGCCTCGGCGGAGATGAATTCGTGATCGTGGTTGAAAACGTAGCCGAAGATGTGGACGATGCAGCGTCAGCCGTGGCGGTCGCCAACGGCGTACTGCGGCGGCTAAGCGAGGAGGTCATCGTCAACGGATTGCCGCTGCGCGTGAGTGCGAGCATCGGCATTGCGTTCTATCCGCGCGATGGCGGCAATTCCGACGAACTGCTCCACAGTGCGGACGCTGCGATGTACGCCGCCAAGCAAAGCGGGCGCAATACGTTCCGCGTGTTCGAGCCACAGATGAACCACGTCGCGCTCAAGTCGCTGATCCTGCAACGCGATTTGCATCGTGCGTTGAGCGACGGCGAACTAAGCGTGTCGTTCCAGCCGAAGTTCAGCGTTGCATCGCAATCGGTGACGGGCGTCGAGGCACTGATCCGCTGGCATCATCCTGAACTCGGCGAGATTCTTCCGCTCGAATTCATCCCGATCGCGGAACGCTCGGGCCTCATTGTCGAGATCGGCGACTGGGTGCTGCATGAGGTTTGCCGCAACATCGCGCTATGGGACGCGCAAGGGTTGCCCGCAATTGCCGTGGCGGTGAATCTTTCGCCGATCCAGTTCAACGTGCCGGACCTGGTGGCCCGCATCGATGCGCTGATCGGCGCGGCCGGCGTCGATCCGTCCCGGCTGATGTTCGAGATCACGGAAACGACGGCGATGCAAAACATCGAGAAGACGAGCTGCACGATCGAAGCGCTGCAGTCGCGCGGCTATACCGTCGCCATCGACGATTTCGGCACCGGGTATTCGAGCCTCGGCTATCTCCAGCGCTTCAAATTCGACCAGATCAAGATCGACGGCTCGTTCATGAGCGATCTCGGCTCCGCCGGCCAGCGCGGCGGCGCATTGTTGTCCGCCGTCGTGTCGCTCGCTCGCGCGTTGCAGATCGAGGTCGTGGCGGAAGGCGTCGAGACGGAGTCGCAATTCCGTACGCTCAGCGAACTTGCCTGCGATCAGGCGCAGGGTTTCCTGTTGAGCCGGCCGTTGCCCGCCGCCGAGTTCCTTGCGTTCCTGCGTAGCGCTGCGGACCGGATCGTCGTCGCCGGGAGCGTTTGCGCCGCGCCCGCAGGGTGAGGGCGGGTGAAGATCAGGCGGGTTCGAGCCTCCCGGTGCTCACTCAGCAGTGGCCATTATTTTTGGATGTCGTTTGCATTGTCTGCGAGCTCGACACGGTTGCGGCCCGCTGCCTTGGCGCGATAAAGCGCGCGATCGGCCCGAATGATCGTATCGTCAACAGACTGGCCCAAGCGATGACCCGCGACACCAGCCGAGAACGTAAAGTGCATGTCGCCTTGCGCGCTTGTGACCCCAAGCACGGCGATGCGCTCACGTAGTCGCTCCATCGCTTCGAATGCGTGGGACGCATCGGCCTCTGGCATGAGAATCAGAAACTCTTCTCCTCCCCAGCGCGCTACCGTGTCGACACTGCGCACACTTGCGCGCGCGACCTCGGAGAAACGACGCAGTATCTGGTCGCCGCCGGCGTGGCCGAAGCGATCGTTGACCTGCTTGAAATGGTCAAGATCAAGCAATGCTACGGAAAATGGCTGCACCGCACGGTCCACGCGGGTTACCTCGGTCAGCAGCAGTTCCCGGGCGCGGCGACGATTGGCGAGGCCCGTCAGATCGTCGAGCGTTGCAAGGTCCTGGATGCGGTCCAGCGCGGCCTTCAGATCTAATCGTTGTTGTTTCAGTCGTGCCTGCAATGAGTTGAGCCTCATGGCCAGCGCCGATACCCCCGGCAACGTAATCATGCATATGAGGAAGTTGGACAGGTCCACGACCGTTGAATAGCGGCCTGGCCAGCGGGCATGCATCCACACTATGACCGCGCCCATGACCACGAGCGCAAACACCGTCAGTTGAACCATGCGGCGCCACCCTATAGAGAACGCGCCAAAGTTCAAGACAACGACGAATGGAAGCAGAACGGCGCTACGTGCGGCCCCCGTTATGGTATACCCCGCCATGACCGCGAAAATGGCAAACACGATCTGCGCCTGGCTCAGTGCCGCGTCCTCGAACCGGCGGCTCCAACCGCTGCGGATCAGCACGTGAAAAACGCAGAGACAGATCAGCACGCAAACAATCCACGCCAGGATGGCATCGCCCGAGACGACTTTGGAGCGCGTGAACAAACTCATTACCCCGGCGCAACCCGCATAGATGACAAAGGTCAGCCACCAATGCTGGAGCCTGATCCTGGTGTTGCGCTCATCGGTCCAAAGTGCGATCGCGAGACGGCGCTGCAATGGAAATCTCATACGTTAGGGGTCGCCTCAGGATTCGGATTTTTCATACGATAGACGTGTTGCCCGATAAATGATCCAAAGATCACTCGTTCTCGCGAAATGCCTTACGGAGTGCTTTCTTGCGGAGGGTCATCCCTATCCGCAGCAAGACGGTCTGGACGAACGCTGAGCGCGCACTTTGGCTGCGAGTCGGTAAGGTCTGAGAAAGCACGTGCGCAAAAATCAGCAATTTTGTCGGGTCCGGAAAAAAGTCACAATGCGAACACCGTGCCGGTGCGCGGCCAGCATCGCGAGTTCGACTTATAAGCGCGTGATACTGTGGCAGCAAAACCACCCGGCCTGATGTCAAATCTTGTCAGGCCAATCGAATTATGACGAGTGCAAGGGCTCCGTCAGGGCTCGTCCTCAAGGCATCGACAACCCAGAAAGGATTTGCACGATGGCCAAGATCTCTGCAGGAGTAGGTCCGCAGTTCCCACAAGTCGTTGTCCTGTTCGGCGCCACTGGCGATCTGGCGCGACGCAAGCTTTTACCAGGCTTGTTCCATTTGGCGAGCGCAGGATTCATTCCGGGCTGCAGGATCATTGCTGTCGCGCTCGACGACATTCACATTGACGACTTTCGTCGCACGGCGCGCGGAGCGCTTGACGAGTTTTCTTCTCGCAAGGTCGCCCAGACGGAGTGGGACACGTTTGCCGCCAATCTGGACTACGTGCCGCTGACAGCAGGCGCGGAGGCGCTCAAGGCGGCCGTGCTGAACGCCGAGATGAGTTTCGATGGCGAGTGCCGGCGGCTGCATTACCTGAGCGTTCCACCCAGCGCTGCACTCTCCGCAGTCGGCATGCTCAAGGAAGCGGGCCTCGTGGACCGCTCGCGGATCATCATGGAGAAGCCGTTCGGAACGGATCTGAAGAGTTCTGTTTCGCTGAATACCCGGTTACACGAAGTCTTCGAAGAAGAGCAGATCTTCCGGATCGATCATTTTCTAGGGAAGGAGCCTGCCCAGAACATTCTCGCTTTCCGCTTCGCGAACGGCCTGTTCGAGCCGATCTGGAACCGCAACTTCATCGACCACGTTCAGATCGATGTGCCTGAAACGCTGGGACTCGGCAAGCGCGCGGGTTTCTATGAACAGACAGGGGCGTTTCGCGACATGGTCGTCACGCACCTGTTTCAGATTCTCGCGTTCATGGCAATGGAGCCACCCACATCACTGGAACCGTCGCCCATCAGCGAGGAAAAGAACAAGGTTTTTCGCAGCATGCTGCCGATACAGCCAACTGATGTCGTCCGGGGGCAATACACCGGTTATCGAACCGAAGAAGGCGTCAGTCCGGAATCGGAAACCGAAACATTCATCGCGTTGAAATGTTCGATCGATAACTGGCGCTGGGCCGGCGTGCCATTTTATCTGCGCACGGGAAAGCGGCTTGCTGAGGGACAACGGATCATTTCCATCGCATTTCGCGAACCGCCGAAGAGCATGTTTCCGGCTGGATCAGGTGTCGGTTCGCAAGGACCGGACCATTTGACGTTCGACCTGGCGGACGCCTCGAAGATGTCGCTTTCGTTCTATGGCAAACGCCCGGGTCCCGGCATGCGGCTGGACAAACTGAGCTTGCAATTCGCCATGCGCGATACCGGTCTGATTGGCGACGTACTGGAAGCGTATGAACGATTGATCCTCGATGCCATGCGGGGAGACCGTACGCTTTTCACGACCGCCGAGGGCATCGAGCGGCTGTGGCAAGTATCGACGGCCTTGATCGAATCTCCTCCGCCGGTTCGCTTCTACGCGCCGGGATCGTGGGGGCCAAATGCTATCCATCAACTCGTCGCGCCCCGGGCGTGGCGGCTTCCATTCGAGCGAGCGTGGCGGGATCCAAACGCCTTGGGTAGTTGACTCGTTCAGTGCACATCAAGCATCCGATGCATTTTGCCTCCTACTCGCGACGCGCCAGCGCACTGGCCATCGATTCAATCTGGTGGACCGTGATTGCGCTTTTCATCCCTCTCGGGCCATCAATGGACGAATTGCTCATGGCGCCGGAGTCGTTCGCTTCGACCATTCTTTTATGGTTGGCGATAGGCCAGTGCATACCAATCCTGGTTACCGGAGTTTTATGGGCTGTATGGGGCACGTCACCGGGGAAACGAGCGCTGCATCTGCGGATTGTCGATGCAGACACAGGAGAACCGATGACAACGAGGCAAGCCGGTCTGCGCACGCTGGGCTACTTGCTGAGCTTTGCAACATGCGGTGCAGGATTCCTGTGGGTGCTATTCAACCAACGAAAGCAGGCGCTGCATGACCGGATCGCCAATACCGTTGTGATCGATGACGGACCCGGCAAGAAGTTGTAACCAGGTCCTGTTCACCGAGGTGAGCGACGATGCATCGTCGATCGTCAGAGTGTGTCTACAGGCACACGCACCCATCCTTCCATCAGCACCCGGGCACTGCGGCTCATGATGGCCTTGGTGACCTTCCATTGGCCCTCTACAAGGCTCGCCTGAGCCCCCACGCGCAGGGTGCCGGATGGATGCCCGAAGCGCACGGTGTCGCGCCCTTCGCCGCCAGCGGCGAGACTCACGAGCGTTCCCGGAATTGCCGCGGCCGTGCCTATTGCCACGGCTGCCGTTCCCATCATCGCGTGATGGAGTTTGCCCATCGACATCGCCCGCACGAGCAGATCGACATCATGAGCGGCAACCTGTTTGCCGCTGGACGCGACGTAATCAGCGGGCTTCGCGACGAAGGCAACTTTCGGCGTGTGCTGCCGGCTCGCGATCTCGTCGATATGTTTGATCAAGCCCATGCGAATCGCGCCATGTGCGCGGATGGTCTCGAAGATCGCCAGCGCTTTCGGATCGCTGTTGATGGCGTCCTGCAATTCCGTGCCCGTGTACCCGATCGCCTCCGCATTCACGAAGATGGTCGGGATGCCTGCGTTGATCATCGTGGCCTTCAGCGTGCCGATGCCCGGAACCTCAAGGTCGTCGACGAGATTGCCCGTGGGAAACATCGCGCCGTCCGCGCCGTCTTCATCGGCGGCAGGGTCCATGAACTCGAGCTGCACTTCGGCAGCGGGGAAGGTGACGCCGTCGAGTTCGAAGTCGCCGGTTTCCTGCACGGCGCCTTTCGTGATGGGTACATGCGCGATGATTGTCTTGCCGATGTTCGCCTGCCAGATACGCACGATGGCCACGCCGTTATCCGGCACGCGCTCGGGATCGATGAGTCCGTTGCTGATCGCAAACGGTCCCACCGCAGCGGAGAGATTGCCGCAGTTACCGCTCCAGTCGACAAATGCGCAATCGATGGCGACCTGACCAAAAAGATAATCGACATCGTGATCGGCTTTGCTGCTCTTGGCGATAATCACCGTCTTGCTGGTGCTCGACGTCGCGCCGCCCATGCCGTCGGTCTGCTTGCCGTACGGGTCCGGGCTGCCAATCACGCGCAAGAGCAGGGCGTCGCGTGCCGCACCCGGCACGCGGGCGGCTTCGGGCAAATCCTGCAGGCGAAAGAACACGCCTTTGCTGGTCCCGCCACGCATGTAGGTCGCAGGAATTTTGATCTGGGGCGCGTGGGCCATGATGTTGTTGTCCTTGATTATCTGGTGAAGCCGGGCGGTACGCGTTTATCGCGTTTAACACGTTCACCGCCCGGATTGCATTGCTAAGCCGCCGCCTGCGACGATTCAAGAAAGTCCTGCGCGAAGCGCTGAAGCACGCCGCCCGCTTCGTAGATCGATACCTCTTCCGCGGTGTCGAGCCGGCAAGTCACCAATACGTCCACGCGCTCACCACTACGGCGATGGATCACGAGCGTCAGGTCGGCGCCCGGCGTGCGTTCGCCGAGCACATCGAACGTTTCAGTACCGTCAATACCGAGCGTCGTGCGGTTCACGCCGGGTTTGAATTCCAGCGGCAGCACGCCCATGCCAACCAGGTTCGTGCGGTGAATGCGCTCGAACCCCTCGGCGACAATCGCTTCGGCACCCGCGAGACGCACGCCCTTGGCGGCCCAATCGCGCGACGAGCCTTGTCCGTAGTCCGCGCCGGCAATCACGATCAGCGGTTGCTTGCGCTCCATGTAGGTTTCAATGGCTTCCCACATGCGCGTCACTCGGCCCTCGGGCTCGATGCGAGCAAACGAACCCGCCTTTACCTTGCCGTCTTCCAGCACCATTTCGTTGAGGAGCGTCGGGTTCGCGAAAGTGGCGCGCTGCGCGGTCAGGTGATCGCCGCGATGCGTTGCGTACGAGTTGAAGTCCTCTTCCGGCAGGCCCATCTTTGTGAGGTATTCACCTGCAGCGCTGTCGGCGAGGATTGCGTTCGACGGGGACAGGTGATCGGTGGTGATGTTGTCGCCCAGCACCGCAAGCGCTCTCATGCCCTGCAACGCGCGCTCGCCGGCAAGCGCACCTTCCCAATAGGGCGGACGGCGGATATAGGTGCTCTGTGGGCGCCAGTCGTAGAGTGGGGCGGCACGCTCGCCGGCGTCGGCGGCGAGCGCGAACATCGGTTCGTACACCTTGCGGAACTGCTCGGGCTTCACGCTGGACGCCACGATCGCATCGATCTCTTCGTCCGACGGCCAGATGTCCGCAAGCCTCACCTCGTTGCCATCGGCGTCAGTGCCCAGCACGTCCTTCTCGATGTCGAAGCGGATCGTGCCGGCAATGGCGTAAGCGACCACCAGCGGCGGCGAGGCGAGGAACGCCTGCTTCGCATACGGGTGGATGCGGCCATCGAAATTGCGGTTTCCCGAAAGCACGGCGGTCGCGTACAAATCGCGATCGACGATTTCCTTCTGGATCACCGGATCGAGCGCGCCGGACATGCCGTTGCACGACGTGCAGGCATACGCCACCACGCCGAAACCCAGCTGTTCCAGTTCCTGCAGCAGGCCTGCTTCCTCAAGATACAGCGTCACCGCCTTCGAGCCCGGCGCGAGGGACGTCTTCGCCCACGGCTTGCGTGTGAGGCCTCGCTGGTTGGCGTTGCGCGCGAGCAAGCCGGCGGCGATCATGTTGCGCGGGTTGTTGGTGTTGGTGCAACTCGTGATCGCTGCGATGATTACGGCGCCGTCCGGCATCAGGCCGGGCTCGTTCTCGACTTTGCCGCTGATGCCGCGCGCCGCCAGCTCAGACACGGGCAGTCGACGGTGCGGGTTGGACGGGCCGGCCAGCGTACGAACCACCGTCGACAGGTCGAACTGCAAGACACGCTCATAGTCGGCGTCCTTCAGGGTCTCGCCCCAGAGGCCGGTTTCCTTCGCATACGTTTCCACCAGCTTGACGAGCTCGTCGTCGCGGCCGGTGAGCTTGAGATACTTGATGGTTTGTTCGTCGATATAGAACATCGCGGCAGTGGCGCCAAATTCGGGCGCCATGTTCGCGATGGTCGCGCGATCGCCGAGCGTCAGGTTCGCCGTGCCTTCGCCATAAAACTCCAGGTACGCGCCAACGACCTTTTGTTTACGCAGGAATTCGGTCAGCGAAAGCACCACGTCGGTGGCGGTAATTCCAGGTCCCGGCTTGCCGCTCAGTTCGACGCCAACGATGTCCGGCAAGCGCATGTACGAAGCCCGGCCCAGCATCACGCTTTCGGCCTCCAGACCGCCCACGCCAATCGCGAGCACACCCAGCGCGTCGACCATCGGCGTGTGCGAGTCGGTGCCGATGAGCGTGTCAGGAAATGCGACGCCGTCCTTCACCTGCACGACCGGGCTCATGCGTTCGAGGTTGATCTGATGAAGGATGCCGTTGCCCGGCGGAATCACGACAATGTTCTTGAAAGCCTTCTTGGTCCAGTCGATGAAGTGGAAGCGGTCCTCATTACGACGGTCTTCGATGGCGCGGTTTTTCTCGAAGGCGTCCGGATCGAAGCCGCCGCGCTCGACCGCAAGCGAGTGGTCGACCACGAGCTGCGTCGGCACAACCGGATTCACCAGCGCCGGATCGCCGCCTTGCGCAGCGATTGCATCGCGCAGGCCGGCCAGGTCGACGAGGGCGGTCTGGCCAAGAATGTCGTGGCACACGACGCGCGCCGGAAACCAGGGGAAATCGAGCTCGCGCTTGCGTTCGATGATCTGTCTGAGCGATGCGGCGAGCGAGACCGGCGAACAGCGGCGCACGAGGTTCTCGGCGAGCACGCGCGACGTGTACGGCAGCGTGTCGTAGGCGCGGGGCTGGAGTTCTTCGACTGCGGCGCGCGTGTCGAAATAATCCAGCGTCGTGCCGGGCAGGGGTTTGCGGTTTGCAGTATTCATACCGTGGGGGAATAAATAGTAATGGTCGGAATAATTGCCGGTGTGGCGAACAAGACCTTGCCGGTCAACTATCCCGTGTCACGGTCAACGCTTCGCAAGCGGCACGAAGGGCAGATCGTCTGGCCCCGTATAGTTTGCGCTCGGGCGAATGATCTTGTTGTCGATGCGCTGTTCAATGATATGCGCAGCCCAGCCCGATGTGCGCGAGATCACGAAAAGCGGCGTGAACATCGCGGTGGGCACGCCCATCGCGTGATACGAAACCGCGCTGAACCAGTCCAGGTTCGGGAACATCTTCTTCGCTTCCCACATCACCGACTCGAGCCGCTCGGCGATGTCGAAGAGCTTGGTGTTGCCCGCTTCCTTCGAAAGCTTCTGCGCCACTTCCTTGATCACGACATTTCGCGGATCGGAGATTGTGTACACCGGATGGCCGAAGCCGATCACGACTTCCTTGGCTTCCACACGTCGACGGATATCGGCTTCTGCTTCGTCCGGCGTCTGATAGCGCGTTTGAATGTCGAACGCTGCTTCGTTCGCACCGCCATGCTTCGGGCCGCGCAATGCGCCGATTGCGCCGGTGATTGCCGAATAGATGTCCGAGCCCGTGCCCGCGATCACGCGGCCGGTGAACGTCGATGCGTTGAACTCGTGTTCCGCGTACAGGTTCAGCGATACGTGCATAGCGTCGACCCACGACTTCGACGGCTCTTTACCGTGCAGCAGATGCAGGAAGTGCCCGCCGATGGAGTCGTCATCGGTTTCGACCTCGATGCGCTTGCCGTTGTGCGAATAGTGGTACCAGTAGAGCAGCATCGAACCGAGCGACGCCATCAGGCGATCCGCAATATCCTTCGCGCCGGCGATGTTGTGGTCGTCCTTCTCCGGCAGCACCGTGCCGAGGACCGACACGCCGGTGCGCATCACGTCCATCGGGTGAGCGGACGCCGGCACGCATTCAAGTGCGGTCTTCAAGCTTGCGGGCAATCCGCGCAACGCCTTGAGCTTGGCCTTGTACGCGGTCAGTTCGGCTTGCGTGGGCAGCTTTTCGTGGACCAGCAGATGAGCAATTTCTTCGAACTCGCACGCGCCAGCAAGGTCGAGAATGTCATAGCCGCGGTAGTGCAGGTCGTTGCCCGTGCGTCCGACGGTGCACAGCGCGGTGTTGCCCGCTGTCACGCCCGACAGCGCGACTGACTTCTTCGGTTTGAATGCGCCGGTGGCCGGCGTGGTGGTGTTTGCGTCGCTCATGTCTATGTCGTCTCCAGCGTGAGGGTTACTTTTTCGTGGCGAAGAGCGCGTCAAGCTTGTCTTCGTATTCGTGATAGCCGAGGTATTGATACAGATCGGCGCGCGACTGCATGGTTCCGACGGCGGCTTTCTGCGTACCGTCGCGTAGCACCGTCTGGTAGAAGTTGAGCGCCGCCGCGTTCATCGCACGATACGCACCGCAGCAGTAGAGCGCGATGTCGACATTGGCGTTGCGCAGCTCATCAGTCGTGAAGAAAGGCGTCGAGCCGAATTCGGTCAGGTTCGCCAGGATGGGTACCTTCACCGCGGCCTTGAAGCGGCGGTAATCATCGAGCGATTGCATCGCTTCGGGAAAAATCATGTCGGCGCCGGCTTCGACATACGCCACCGCGCGCTCGATCGCCGCGTCGATTCCTTCCGCCGCCGCTGCATCCGTACGCGCCATGATGACGAACTGGTCGTCCGTGCGTGCATCGACGGCGGCCTTCACGCGGTCGACCATTTCGTCCATCGGTACGACTTCCTTGCCCGGCCGGTGACCGCAACGCTTCTGGCCGACCTGGTCTTCCAGATGCACGGCAGCGACCCCTGCCTTGATGAACGAGCGCACCGTGCGCGCGATGTTGAACGCGCCGCCCCAACCCGTGTCGATATCGACAAGCAGCGGCAGGTTAGACGCGTCGGTAATGCGGCGTGCATCGATCAGTACGTCGTCCATCGTGCTGATGCCTAGATCGGGGATGCCGAGTGAATTTGCCGCCACGCCTCCGCCGGAGAGGTAGAGCGCCTTGAAGCCGACGGCTTCAGCCATTTTTGCAGCGTAAGCGGTGATTGCGCCCACCACCTGCAAGGGCTGTCCTTCAGACACAGCGACGCGAAATCGCGCGCCGGCGCTGGTGGGTTCCTGTTTAGCTGAATTCAATTGTTCGCTCCGATAAAGGTGCACTTCCAGATGCAAAAGACGGGCCATGCATCGAGAGCGCTGTAACTATTTGATTTGCATGGCTATTTAAAAACACTGAACTCACACTTAATTTCGAATATGAAATATAGATTTCATATTCGAAACGCCGGTGCATAATGAATGCACCGCCAATTCGCTGCTTCGCCTGTTTCTATGACGCCTCAAATCTCCGATTCCGTTGAACGCCCTCGCCTTTGGGCAATGGGTATAAGCCGATTACAAGACTTGTTCTTCGACATTGCGAACGAGTATGGCGCACGCGCCGATCTGCGCATCGTGTCGCGTGGTTTCGAGGACGCGGTGAAGGAAATCAGCGCGGCGGGCGAGGCGCGGCCTGACGTGGTTGTCGCGGGTGGCGCGAACGGGGCTTTTCTGAAGTCCCGGGTCGACGTCCCCGTCGTGCTGATCAACCCGACGGGTTTCGACGTGATGCACGCGTTGGCACGAGCAAGGCGCAAAGCGGCGTCAGTGGCCCTCGTTACCCATGGTGAAACGCCCGACGAGGTACGGCGGTTCGTCGCCGCTTACGGAATCGAGGTCGTGTTTGCCTCGTATCAATCCACGGAGGATGCCGAAAAATGCGTGCTCGATCTTCGCGATCGGGGAGTGGGTGCCGTCGTCGGCCCCGGACTTGTCACCGATCTGGCCTCGCGCGCCGGCATGGAGGCCGTGTTTCTTTATTCGCGCGCATCCGTGCGGTCGGCGTTCGACACGGCGCTGGAAGTTGCGCAGGCGACGAGAAGCGAAGCGCTGCGCCGTCAACGGCTCGATAACCTGTTGCAGCACATGCGCGACGGCGTCGTCGCGCTCGATGATCAGGGCAGGGTCGAGGCGATCAACCGGCGCTTGGCGGAGGTGCTTGGCATCGATGCAGCGAACGCCGTGGGCCGCTCGCTGCTCGAGCTCGCGCCCGATATAGCCGCCGCCTTGCCGGACGCCGACGGCGACGCGCTCGGCTCGGTACGCGGTGTGAGCTATGTCGTGCATCGCGGCCCGCTCGCGACACATGGTGCGGCGGCCGGCACAGTTCTGACGTTCCAGGAATCGCGTGCCGTCGAGCGGCTCGACCGCACGCTGCGCTCGACGCAGCGGCCCCGCCAATTCACTGCGCGTTACCGGCTCGATGATCTGGTCGGCGAATGTGCGGCCATGCAACGGGTTCGCACGCTCGTTCAACGCTACGCGAAATCGAACGCAACGTTGCTGATCCTCGGGGAAAGCGGGACCGGCAAGGAGATGGTCGCGCAAAGCATGCATCAGTTGAGCGCGAGGCGAGACTTCGCGTTTGTCGCGATCAACTGCGGAGCGTTCCCGGAGGCGTTGCTCGAAAGCGAGTTGTTCGGCTATGAGGAGGGCGCGTTCACCGGGGCGCGCAAGGGCGGCAAGGCCGGGCTGATCGAGGTGGCCCATCGCGGCACGTTGTTCCTCGATGAAATTGGCGAGATGCCCTTGCCGCTGCAAAGCCGGCTGCTGCGCGTATTGCAGGAACGCGAGGTCGTGCGGCTCGGCTCGACGGAACCCACGCGCGTCGATATACGGGTGATCGCAGCCACTCACCAGGCGCTGACCGATGGCATTGAGGCCGGTACATTTCGCGCGGATCTTTATTATCGGCTCAACATCCTGAACATAGGTTTGCCGCCATTACGCGAGCGGCCGGCGGACCTGATGCCGCTTGCCATCGAACTGCTGCTGCAGGTGGCGAAGCGCGAGCCGCAGCTGCGTGCGCGGGTCCGTAACGCGGAGGCCGCGGCGCACGCGCTTGGCGGGATTGGCGACGCACTGTCCAGCTATACGTGGCCGGGCAACGTGCGTGAATTGCAGAATGTGATTGAACGGATTGCCGTCGAACTGGCCGATGCGGATGGCGCCGGAGCAAACGCGCTTACCAGCGAGGATTTGCACGCGATCGCGCCGGAACTCTTGGATGTACGTTCAAGCGCGCTTTCAGGCGAGCTTTCAAACGAGCGAGAGGAAGCGCTGACGCTGCGCGAGCGCAGCCGCCACATCGAGGGGGACGAGATCCGCGCGGCACTCGCTTCCTGCAACGGTGACCGGGAGGCCGTCTGCAAGGCGCTCGGAATCAGTAAGACGACCCTGTGGAGAAAATTGAACGGGGTCACAAGCCGCAAGTAAAGCGCAAAAGACACGGGGACTTACCACACACAGCTTTGCCGATCCTGTTCTGAGTTAACAACAATTGACAAATAGCCAGCCCCTTTCTGCTGTTCAAAGCGCGATGCTGCACAAAGCAGGTAGCACTTGGTAAGGTTTCCGGCCTCCTTTGTTCGGCTAGCCACATTCACAAGATAGCCTGCTTGTTAAATTCCGCCCCGCTTACAAATAACAAACACCGGGGCGGTCCATGTCTAATCCAGTTCGTTCGCGGGCGATCTCGCTTGCTCCATCACTGCTGCTGATTCCTTTTCTCCTGAGTCCCATTGCAGCGGCAGCAGCATGCGCCGTGAACGGACTCGATACGATTTGCAATTCAAAATCGCCGAACCCGTGGACTACGACCATCGGTACAGGCCCTGCACCGGGCAATAACAATCGAACGGTCACTGTCCTGAACGGCGCAACGATTTCCACGCAAGAAGTATCGGCGATCAGCCTCGCTGACCGCGCCAAAATCACGGTTCGGTCGGGCGGCACGGTCACCACTTCTGCCGTTGGAGCGTGGGGTAACTATCGCACCGGCGTGAACACCATCGAGTTCCGGAACAACGGTACGCTGACCGTTCAAGCCGGCGGCAAGGTGCTGTCCACTGGCACGGAGGACACTGCCGAGGCCGTCAACGTGCAAGGCCATGGCAACGTCATCACCAACAGCGGCTTGATCCAGGCGATCAATGTCCGCGCCATCTGGTTCCAGAACGAGACCGGCACCAACACGATCATCAACAACGCAACCGGTGTGATCCAGTCGCCCGGCAGCGTGATCGGTTCGACCGGCAACGCGCCTATCCATTTCACCAACAAGGGCACGGTTATCGGCGATATCGACTTCGCGGGTGGCGACGACGTCATGCGCATCTACACCGGCTCGTCGGTGTCGGGCACGATCGACGGCGGCGCAGGCAATAACCGGTTGTTCCTGAGCGGACTCGGCGTGGACACGCTGACGGGCAACATCGTCAACTTCCAGACGCTCGTCAAGACCGACGCGGGTACGTGGACCGTCAACGGCATCCCGGTCGACGTGCAAAGTGCGGAAGTAGCAGGCGGTACGTTGATCCTGACGGGCGATAACAGCACCTACACGGGCCAGATGCTCGTCGATGCCGCTGGCACGCTCCAGGGGCGCGCACAGAGCCTGCCCGGCGCGATCACTGACAACGGGCTGGTCCGCTTTGCGCAGACCGATGACGGCACCTACGCGGGCTTGTTGAGCGGCACGGGCTCAATCGAGAAAACCGGTGCGGGCACACTGTTCCTTGCGCCCGCTGCAAGCGGCGGCAACACGTATTCGGGCGGCACGCTGATCACGCAAGGCACGCTGAACATTGCAGCTGATAACGCATTGGGCGCGACCACGGGCGGTCTCACGTTCAACGGCGGCACGCTGCAACTGAACAACAACCTCGACCTCGCCGCGACACGTGCGATCTCGATCGGCGACAACGGCGGCACGATCGACACGCAGCAATATTCATCGACGCTCGCACAAGGGGTGACCGGAACCGGCTCGTTGACCAAGCTCGGTAGCGGCATCCTCACGATGAACGGCGTAAGCACCTACGGCGACACGAACGTGCTGGCGGGCACCCTTGCGGTAGGCGATGCACAGCACAACCTGGCAAGCATCGGTACCGGCACGACTACGGTTGCGCCGGGCGCCACGCTCGGCGGTTTCGGTACTGTGCAGGGCTCCGTGGTCAACTCGGGCACGATCGCCGCGGCAAACGCATTGCCGGCTTTCTCGGCATCGTCGACCGGTACGTTCGCGATCCACGGCGAGCTCACCAACAACGCCACGATCAATCTGGCGGCTGCATCGGGCGTGACGGGCAACGTATTGAATGTGAGCGGCAACTACGTGGGCGGGACCAACGCGCAGTTGATCGTGAACACGGTGATGAACGCGGGCGGCGCAGCGTCCAATCAGTTCACCGACCAACTGGTCATTGGCGGCAACGCGACCGGCAGCACGGTCGTGACTGTGCGCCCGAGCGGCCTGGGCGCGCTGACGGTCGGCGACGGCATCAAGATCGTCCAGGTGAACGGCACTGCTGCCGCCACGGCCTTCCATACGCTTGCGCCGGTTCAGGCCGGGGCGTACCAGTATCTGTTGTATCAAGGCGGCTCGAACCGTCCCGAGGACTTCTACTTGCGTTCGTCGCTCGAGAGCGTGCCTCCGGTCACAACACCGCCGGTTACGACACCGCCGGTTACAACGCCGCCAGTTACAACGCCTCCGGCGACCACCCCGACCAACCCTGGTGGTGCGGTAATCACGCCGGTGACGCCGATCGTATCCGCGGGCACGCCAGACTCAACGCCCACAGCCCAGCCGTCGGTCATTGCATACCGTCCCGGTGTGGTCGGCTACACCATGACGCCGTCGCTCAACCTCGACTACGGTTTCTCGATCATGAGCCGGCTGCATGAGCGTGTCGGCGATGTCGCGAGCCTCGAGAATGCGCAGGGAACATACGGCAACGGCGTGTGGGGACGTATCGGCGGGCAGAGCCTGAACGCCAACTCGGGCGATCGTTTCTCCGCCGATGAACGCACGTTCTTCGCGCAGTTCGGCAAGGACTGGACACTCTCGACGAACCCGGCCGGCGGCAGCACGCATGCAGGGGTTACGGTCACCATCGGCTCGTCGTCGGCAACCTTCGAAGACAGCGCGCGTAGCCTTAATCCGACGCTGACGAACGCAGCCGGCTCAGTCGAAACGCAGGCGCAATCGCTTGGCGGTTACTGGACCAAGTACCTGAAAGACGGCAGCTACTTCGACGCCGTGGCGCAACTCACCCACTATCGCAACAAGTTCGGTGATGTGTACGGTGGCGGCGCTTCGCAAAACGGCGTTGGCACGGGTCTGTCCGGTGAAGTGGGCAAGCCGTTCCTGATCGGATCGACAACGATCGCAATCGAGCCGCAAGCCCAGTTGATGTACCAGTACCTGCATCTGAACGGCTTCGACGATGGCATCTCGCCAGTGTCGGGCACATCGAGCAACGCGTTGCGCGGACGGGCCGGCTTCCGGATCTTCAAGGCGAACCTGACCAACGACACGAAGACGGGAACAGCAACACCGTACTTCACCGCCGACGTACTGCACGACTTCCTGAACCCGGGTAATACGGCAGTGGATGGCGCGTCGTTCAACAGCGGTCTGTCGAAGACCTGGTATGAAGTCGGTGTGGGTGTCACCACGAGCATGAGCAAGTCCTCGGAGATGTATGCCAACGTCAAGTACTCCCGCAACATTGGCGGCGACTATCGGCAGGGCGTGTTTGGTCAGCTTGGGTATCGATACAGCTGGTAAGCACTGCGCGTTGGGTTTGTTGTTTCAGTCAAACCCGTGTCAGACAAGCCGCCCTCGGAAAGAGTTCGTAATAAGGTCCGCATTGAAAGTGCGTATTCGAGGGCGTTTTCTGACACTCTGACGTGCCATGCCCGATGGGGCACAAGCGTTGCTACGGAAGTTCGCTTAGGCACCGTCGCGCTACTCACTCACCGGATCGTTATGACACTCGCACAGCATCGAATGCGTACCCCAATTCTCACCGTCGTTATCCCGGCGTACAACGTGGACGGATACATTGAGGAGGCGCTTGATTCAGTGCTTTCACAGCGCTATATCGACGACATTGATATTGTCGTGATCGACGATGGGTCGAGCGACTCTACGTCTGCTGTCGTCAAGAGGGTAATGGACCGGGATTCTGGGGGCCATATCCGTTTGATCCGCCAGCGTAACAGCGGACTTAGCGGCGCCCGCAACGCGGGCATCGCTGCAGTGCGGACGCCCTACGTAGGATTTCTGGATGGCGACGATATCTTCCTGCCGGATTTTTCAGCCAGCATTGTGCCGCTGTTGGCCGAAGGCAAATGGGACATGCTCGAATACAACGTGTCCATTATCGACGACCATAGCCAAAACCTCGACACTATCGAATTGGTCCCGCAAGCCATCGGCGGCGGCAGTCCAGTCGATCACACTGCGCGCATGCATTTCGCCGAGGCCTTCCACACATTCGTTTGGGCTCGCGTCTATCGAACCAGTTTGTTCGGGCCGGCACCGTTCCCGCTCGGCCGGCATTACGAGGATATCGCGGTGGTGCCATCGGTTTATCTGAGTGCCCATTCCATGTACAAGATTGCTCGCCCTTTGATCGGTTACCGTCGGCGGTTTGGCAGCATCACACAAGGCGCGCCGGTGCAGGACGTCCGCGACTTGCAAACAACTGGCCGGGAAGTACTTGAAAAGATCACGGACGGCGAGCAGGAAGAATTCTGGCTGACCATTTTTCGCAAACTGTTTATACGAGCGTGTCACATCTGCGCTCGCGTCGACCGAGCTTCATTCAGCGACGGATTCGTGACGATTAAACAAATGGCCGCTGATTACGAAAAGATCCAGGCAGCCTGGGCTGAACGACATGCGTCGAGCACCGAGTCGCTCGGGCGGTTCGGGCTTACCGTTCGTACAGACCGCTCAATGCACTTTGCCAAAATATTAGCGAAAAAGGTTCTGCGTCGTGACCTGGATCGCCATCATCGCGAGCGGCCCGCGATTCCTGCCTGATCGGCGCACTTACGGGCCGGCGGTTTAAAGCATTATTTAGCTAGCTTGAACGTGCGCGGCGAAGAACCTCCGGCCCCTATGATCTAACCGTGCAAGCGCCGGGACCGGCCGGCGGTATCCTGCTCAGTGAAGCTTGATCAACGGCTGGGCACACCGCCGCAACCAATGGCTTGCGGTATCGAACGCCATCCCGGTGAAGCCCGTCAGGGTCATTATGTGCTTGCGGTATATCAGCTTGTACACGACCGTCGCAAGCCAGCCATCGACGAATATTGGCCGCGCTCGCAGCCCGCTCAGGCTGCCGATGGCTCCTTTGTTGCCGAACCCGACCAGCGTGCCCGCGTCGCGGTAGGTGAATTCCGGCAGTGCGCGCCCAGTGACGCGGCACTTCATTGCCTGTGCGAGGAATACGGCCTGCTGGTGTGCGACCTGAGCGCGCGGCGCGAGAAAAACATCTGCACTGTGCGACGGGCACGCCGCGCAGTCGCCAAGCGCGAAGATGTTCGTATCGTCTGTAGTCTGCAGCGTGCGGTTCACGAGCACCTGTGCGCTCCGGTTCACGGCAACGCCATCCATCGCGCGCAGCACTGGTGGCCCGGCAATACCCGCTGTCCAGATAGCGATGTCGCTTGGTAGTTGAACGCCGCCGTGCGTGAACACTGCATCTGTGCGCACTTCGGTGACACGCGTGTCGGTCAGTACGTCCACACCGAGGCCGCAGAGCATGCGTTGCGCGCGATCGGAGATCTCGTTGGACAACGCAGGCAGCACCCGGGCACTGCCTTCAATCAGCCGGATGCGGAAGTCGCGCACCGGGTCGAGCGCAAACAAGCTGTAGCGATTGAGGAGCCGCACGGTATCGCGCAGCGCAGCCGCGAGTTCAACGCCAGTTGCGCCGGCGCCCACAATGTTGATCGACACGGGCTCGACCGCCTGTGCCGGGTTCGTGCGACGTGTATGGTTCGCGCGAATGCATGCGTCCAGCAGCTTGCGTCTGAAGGTTTCCGCATGCACGACTGATTCGAGCGGCAGCGCATGCTCGGCCGCACCGCGCACACCGAAGAAGTTGGTCACGCTGCCCAATGCGAGCACCAGGGTATCGAAAGCAAGTTGCCGCGCAGGCAGAATCTCGCGCCCATCGGCATCGTGTGTTGCGCCGATCATCGCGAGCCGCTCTGCGCGATCGATGCCGGCAAGTTCACCCTGCTCGAATTCAAAGCCGTTGCGTTGCGCCTGCACCGCATATTGCAGTTGATGCGTGGCTGGGTCGATCTGTCCGGACGCGGCTTCATGCAGCAGCGGCTTCCAGAAGTGGGTCGGTGAGCGGTCGATGAGCACGATCTGCGCGTCGCCTGCTTTTCCGAGCGTCTCGCCAAGACGTGTTGCCAGCCCGAGACCGCCGACACCACCACCAACAATAACGATTCGATGCGGTCTTTGGAAGTTCGAGCGTGCTGCGGGTTGATCGATTGCCGCCATGATGTGTCCTCCAGAAGCGTTGTGTTGCGTTGGACGATTTTTCCGGATCACCACGAACATGTTGATGAGACCTTGCGCAAGGTCATCGACACGTTCTCTGAGGCCGAGTATAGAATCTGGTAAAACCACAGCACAATTTAATGTTTATACGCAATATATAAGCTCTAACTTATGCTAAAAGCAGCGACTTTCCGCCAGTTGAAAACGCTTCACACCGTGGCGAAGCTGGGCAGCGTGTCACGCGCCGCTGAAGAGTTGCGTCTGACGCAGCCGGCAGTTTCGCTGCAGATTCGCTTGCTGGAGGAGGGAGCGGGTGCGCCGTTATTGCAGCGAGTCGGCCGGGGCATACAGCTCACGGCAGCAGGCGAAATCCTTGCGCGTTACGCGCTTGAAATCCTTGATCTATGGAATGGCGCCGCCGACGATCTGGCCGCACTGCAGGGCGAGCAGGGCGGCACGCTGCGCATTGGTGCGATTACCACGGCCGAATATCTGATTCCTCCGTTCCTCGTTCGCTTTACCGAACAGCGGCCGCAGGTGAAGGTGCAATTGAAGGTGGGCAACCGTGCGGACATCATTCGCATGCTGGCGACGCATGAGATCGATCTCGCGGTAATGGGCAGCGCGCCGCGTGAGTTGCGTACGTCGGCGACGCCATTCGCGAAACATCCCATGGCGTTTGTCGCTTCGCCGTCGCATCCGCTGATGAAAAAGAAACGCCTGTCGCTCGACGATCTTAAAAGCGCGAATATGTTCGTGCGTGAACGGGGTTCGGGTACGCGCTCGACCGTCGAAAATCTGTTCAAGCAGGAAGGCCATAAATTGCACATTGGCTCTGAGCTATCGAGCAACGAGGCGATCAAGCAACTGGTTGAAGCGGGCCTTGGGATCTCGTTTTTATCGTTGCATGCGTGTTCGCTGGAGTTTCAGGCAGGCTTGCTCGCGTTGCTGCCGTTGCCTTCCAATCCAATCGAACGGGACTGGTATGTGATGCATGTTTCCGACAAGCGCCTGCCGCATGTGGCCAGCCTGTTTCGCGATTTCCTTATCGAGCAAGGCATGTCGGGTGCCGTCCCGATTCCGCTGCCTACACTCGCCGCGGCGAAGCGCCGCCGGCCCGTTTGACGCGTAGATCTCTATGTAAGGTGCGGAGGTTTGGCCTGCGGCAAGTCAAACCTCGACCTCGGGTCAACCCGAATTGCGGGACAGTATTGATGCGCCTATCTTCTCTACATCATACGTATGATCTAGAGTGTAAATCGTGGCAACACTACATCGGCAGGTCCTGAATCAGATGGGCGAGCAGATTTGCTCGGGCAAGTTTGCGCCGGGGGATATTCTTCCCGCCGAGCCCGTGCTCGCCGAGCAGATGCAGGTGAGCCGCATCACTATCCGCGAGACGATGAAATCGCTCTCCGCCAAGGGCATGCTTGAAGTGCGCCGGCGTTACGGCACGATCGTGTTGCCGCGTTCGAAATGGCAGTTGTTCGATCCGGACGTGATCACCTGGCGTGCGCGGGCGGGCGCAATAGACGAGGGCCTGATCCAGGACCTGATGGAGCTGCGGCTGATCATCGAGCCGAATGCGGCCAAGCTCGCTGCAAAACGTGCGACGGCGGAGGATCGCGTCGCGGTGCGGCGTGCCTTCAAGTCGATGGAGCGTGCCGTCGCCGGCCACGGTGAATACGTTCCCGCCGACCTCGCGTTCCACGGCGCGATCCTTGCCGCCTGTCACAACCAGTTCATCCAGCAGATGCAGAACGCGCTGTCGGCGATCCTGCGCACCAGCTTCGAACTCAGCTCCGAAATAGCCGGCGGCCCGGCCCGTTCGCTGCCGATGCATGAAGCGCTTTGCATCGCGATCGAGACAGGCGATCCGGCGGGGGCGGAAGAGGCGGTTCTCACGCTCATCAAGCGCGCGGAGAAGGACTTCGAAGACCGCGCCGCGCTGAATCACGTCGCCAACGACACGCCCATCTGACGCTTTAACCAGCGGATCTGACATCAACGTTATCGCGACCGGCGTCCCGGTCGCGAGGGGCGCATTCGCGTCTCGCACTTGCACTTGCACACCCGAAAAAGGAACAGCGCATGACACAGCTATTTGACTTGAGCGGCCGCACGGCGCTCGTGACAGGCTCGGCCCGAGGCATTGGCTTCGCACTCGCCGAGGGGCTCGCTACGGCAGGCGCCAGCGTGATTTTAAACGGCACACGTGCCGACACGGTCGCCGAAGCGGCCGCCCGGCTCAAAAGCAAGGGGCTCAACGCCCGAGGCCATGCCTTCGACGTGACCGACGAACAGGCCGTCGCCGATGCGTTCGCGCAATGGGACAAGGACGGAGTGCAGGTCGACATTGTCATCAACAACGCTGGCATCCAGTTTCGCAAGCCGCTTGTCGAACTAGAGCTGAGCGACTGGCAGCGCGTGATCGACACCAATCTGACGAGCGCGTTCATCGTCTCCAAGCAGGCGGCGCGGCGCATGATCGCGCGCGGCACAGGCGGCAAGATCATCAATATCGGCTCGCTCACGAGCGAAGCCGGACGTGCGACGGTGGGTGCCTATACGGCGGCCAAGGGCGGCATCAAGATGCTGACCCGAGCGATGAGCGCCGAGTGGGGCGCGTCGGATATCCAGGCGAACGCGATCGGTCCGGGCTACATCCTGACCGACATGAACAAGCCGCTCGTCGAGAACGAGGCCTTCGATACCTGGGTCAAGAGCAGCAATCCTTCGCAACGCTGGGGCAGGCCGGAAGAGCTCGTCGGCACAGCGGTGTACCTATCGTCCGCCGCATCGAGTTATGTGAACGGCCAGATCATCTACGTCGATGGAGGCTGGCTGGCCGTGCTTTAAATGCAAGTCCGCGCGGGAACACGAGAACAAAAAGAATGACCCGCACTAACCGAACTGTGTGTACGCCGTACCGATCCGGAGACATCATGGAAAGCGTTAAACCCGTTGCACCTCAAAGATGGTGGTATCTGATGCCCATCATCTTCATCACCTACAGTCTTGCGTATCTGGACCGCGCGAACTACGGCTTCGCCGCGGCGGCCGGGATCAACAGGGATCTCGGCATCTCGCAAGGCACCTCGTCGCTGATCGGTTCGTTGTTCTTTCTCGGCTACTGCCTGTTCCAGGTGCCCGGTGCAATCTACGCGCAACGCAACAGCGTCAAGAAGCTGATTTTCATCAGCCTCGTCCTGTGGGGCCTGTGCGCTGCGGCGACCGGCATGGTCAGCAATATTCCGATGCTCATGGTGCTGCGCTTCGTGCTCGGGGTCGTGGAAGCCGCCGTGATGCCGTCGATGCTGATGTACATCAGCCGGTGGTTCACACGCACTGAACGCTCACGCGCCAATACGTTCCTGATTCTCGGCAATCCGGTGACGGTGCTGTGGATGTCGGTCGTGTCGGGCTATCTGGTCCACAGCTTTGGCTGGCGCGAGATGTTCGTCTTCGAAGGCATCCCGGCGCTCATCTGGGCGGGGGTCTGGTGGTTCACCGTGCAGGATCGCCCGGCTGAAGTGACCTGGATGAGCGACGCCGAAAAGCTCGAATTCAGCGCACGCCTGAAGGCTGAGCAAGCGGACATCGCGCCGGTGCGCGACTACAAGGCGGCGTTCCGTTCGTCGATCGTCTGGAAATGCTGCGCGATTCATGCGCTGTGGAGCATCGGCGTGTACGGCTTCATCATGTGGCTGCCTTCGATTCTCAAGGCCGCATCGACCATCGATATCGTGTCGGTCGGCTGGCTTGCCGCCGTGCCCTATCTCGCGGCGATCATCCTGATGCTGCTCGCGTCGTGGCTCTCGGACAAGACCCGCAACCGCAAGCTGTTCGTGTGGCCGCTGCTGCTCGTGGGGACCATTGCATTCGTGGCTTCGTATCTGATCGGCGGATCGCACTTCTGGATCTCGTTCGCACTGCTGGTGGTGGCGGGCGCTACGATGTACGCACCGTACGGCCCATTCTTCGCGCTGATACCGGAACTGATTCCGGGCAACGTCCTGGGCGGTGCAATCGGCCTGGTCAACGCGTGTGGAGCATTGGGCGCGTTCGCCGGTTCGTATGTCGTCGGCTATCTGAACGGCGTGACCGGCAGTCCCGCGGCCTCGTATATCTTCATGGCGGCCGGTCTGCTTCTCGCGGTCATCCTGATGATCACCGTACCGGCGCATTCCGGGCAGCGCGCGAAGCACGAAGAGCCGCTCTCGCTGCGCCGTACGTAACGCCGCACGTAACGCGGTAGGTAAGTAAGCGCGCGATGCGGCTCCGCTTTATTGATTCGATTCTGGCAGACTGAAAATGGCAACCCTGATTACCGATGTAAAAGTCATCCTGACCGCGCCGGAAGGCATCAACCTGATTGTCGTCAAACTTGAGACCAACCAGGCCGGTTTGTATGGGCTCGGTTGCGCGACCTTTGCCTACCGGCATGTCGCGGTCAAGTGTCTGATCGAGGAGTATCTCAGGCCGCTCCTGATCGGCAGGGATGCCGAGGCGATCGAAGAGCTTTGGCAGTTAATGCATCAGAACGCTTACTGGCGCAATGGTCCGATCGAGAACAACGCAATCTCCGGCATCGATATGGCCCTGTGGGACATCAAGGGCAAGATGGCGAATATGCCCCTGTATCAACTTTTTGGGGGCAAGTGCCGCGAAGGGGTACCGATCTATCGGCATGCTGATGGGCGTGACCTGAATGAGTTGTGCGAGAACATCCAGAAGTACCGCGAGCAGGGCATCACGCACATTCGCTGTCAGAGCGGCGGCTACGGTGGAGGCAGCTATGGCCGTGCACCGTCGAGCGCGCCCCAGGGCGCCGCGGACGGTGTCTATCTCGACAGCAGAAAGTACATGCGCGAAACGCTCAAGCTGTTCGACGGTATTCGCAGCAGAGTTGGCTTTGACGTCGCGTTGTGCCATGACGTGCATGGCCGGCTGAAACCCGTCGAAGCGATCAGGTTCGCTTGCGAACTGGAACAGTACGACCTGTTCTTTCTCGAAGATGCGATCGCTTTGGAAGAAGGCGAATGGATTCGTCAGTTGCGCTCGAAAACCACGACGCCTTTGGCGCAGGGCGAGCTATTCAACAATCCTTCCGAGTGGCGATTCCTGATCACCGAGCGATTGATCGATTACATCCGGGTTCACCTTAGTCAGATCGGCGGCATTACGGCCGCGCGCAAGCTTCAGATCTTTGCCGAGCAATTCGGCGTGAGGACGGCGTGGCACGGTCCCGGCGACATGTCGCCGCTCGCGCATGCAGCGAACATCCATATCGACCTGGCGGCGCGCAATTTCGGCGTTCAGGAATGGTCGGGCACCGAGCCGCCCAACTTCGTGATCCAGGAACTCAAGGGGCCGAGAGCGGCTTTGCTGGATGTCTTTCCCGGTCTTCCCGAGTTCAGGGATGGGCACGTGTATGCCAACGACAAGCCGGGCCTTGGAGTGGATATCGACGAGGCCGAGGCCGCGAAATATCCGTGCGAAAACACCGTGACTACCTGGACGCAGACGCGTTTGAAGGATGGCGCCCTGCAGACTCCGTAAGCGAGCAAAGCGAGTTTCAGTCAGCCTCCTTCAGAGACGACCAGGCTTTAATTTGCAGGCCTGATTCAAAGTCGGACATTCGCACGTCGTCACCGAAGGGCAAAAACTGTTTGGTCGACTTGAGGCATTCACGGTGCGCAATAGCGGCCGCTCGGTGGATACCGATCACAGACGACTTGATGCAGACCTTGGATCGATCGTCGTTTTGCTACCAGTCGAGTCTCAGTCCGGCCACGGTTGCCCGATGCCGATCGTTGTCCGCATGCAGATACTGACTGGTGGTCGAGATCGATTCATGCCCCGGCGGCGTTCTTGGACCAGACTGCTACATCGTTGCACCGCGAGTTTGTCACCGTCGTGGTCATGGCGCATCTGTCCGATGTTGCGTGCGACTTAGTGACCGAAGTAGATCGACTTGGCGTCGTTGGCTGGTGCGATGCTCGATACCGATGTGCCGTTGGTCGGCATTCCATACGACGATGACGCGATGGTTAGTATTACGATGTATTTAACTGAATTAAATCTATTGAACTAACGCGCTAATATTAACCTTTCAGCTCAGACAATCTTGAGGGTGAGGCCAGCTGGCGGCCGCCTTCATCACAGTGACCGAACCCAAGATTCGTACTAGCGTCAGTGCTGGCGCTCCACCTATATGTGCAAGCAGTGAATCGAACAGGTGAGACGCTCACCGTAAATCCAACTACAGCAGGGGAAAATATGTATGACCGCATTGATCGATATGAAGGACGAGAAGCTTAAGTTTCATCCACCGATCGAACCGGCTGCCGCGCAGTTCCAAACTCCACGCGGCCGGGCCGAGACGACCGATAGTTCAAACGCTCCCTCAACGAGCTCAACGAGGGAGAGGGCTCGACCTGGACTTTCTACAACAGCTAGCGGAAAAACTCACCCAATCCGAGACAATTTAAGCCTTCCAAGCGTGCTGTTGAAAAAGTTCCTCGAGCGGCGGCTGTGTGACGCTGGAGGTGTAGTTTGTCATGGTCGACGCGGCCACGACGAGGATGACGTCGAGCACCAGAGCTTGGTCAAATCCTGCTTCGGTAAACGAAGCAACATCATGATCATTGATTCGGCCGCGCTGTTCGATCAGTGTACGTGCCAGACGTGAAAGTGCGGCAAGCTTACCGTCCAGCGGCAGACGGCGTTCGCGGATCGCCTTCACATCAGCCTCGCTCAGCCCTTCCTTAAGCGCCAGAAACGTGTGGAACGCAACCGCCCAAGTCGCGCCGTTCGTGACGGCGTTGGTCAGCAGCAGCGTCTGGACTTGCGCTTCCGTGAAGCTTCCGCCGTGAACCTGTTGAAACACGCCGACGAGGCCATTAATCAGATGCGGCGAACCGGCTATTGCACCTGCAATATTGGGGACCATGCCGAATGCCTGCGCGAGGCCGTTCAGTGCGGGCTTCGATTGCTCCGGTGCAGACTCGAGCGTATAGATGGGAAAGTTAACCATGATATTTCCTTAAATGTTAAAAGTATCTGTCGGGGACGACAAACTACAACCGAAGATTAACGATGAGCATGAGGCCCCGCAATTACGTCACGGGTAATAAGACCTGTCGGCATAACCAAGGCGCCGCAACTACGCGTACCGACGCTAGGCGCCGCCGCAACTACCTTGAAAGTAATCCCTCCTTAGCCGATTCGGATTTTGTGTCCTTTACCCCGTCGCCCTAAGGTCAACCCGGAAAGGGCCGATCTTGATTACATCCGAGGTAATTGCGGATGGTGGGATCAAGCTAATATATTCAGTTGTCCGGCTAATCGTGGTGAAGATCGCGAAAAAGACCGTTTGTCCTAGTTCGCACAGGAACACCATGAATACAGTGGATCTTGACCAGAGAGTGTCGTCGAATAAGCTTGGTAGATTACTTCGCTATTGGCGAGAGGTGCGAGGAGCGAGCCAACTCGATCTGGCACTCGGTTCCGGAATTTCGCAGCGGCATATCAGCTTCATTGAAAATGGACGTAGCGTCCCGGGGCGTCAGACACTTCTGAATATCGCACAGTCACTCGATGTACCCCTTCGCGAGCGCAACGCGTTGCTGCTGTCCGCCGGGTACGCCCCGATGTATTCGGAAGCAGGGTGGAACGCGAATGAGATGGCGAGCGTCACCAAGGCAATAGGGCGTCTTTTGCTGCAGCATGAGCCATTTCCTGCCATCGTTATGGACCGTTACTGGAACGTGCTGATGACCAATAAGGCTGCTCCAAGCCTTTTCAATCATTTCATTGATATGGAAGCCCGCACGGAGCCGCGCAACCTTCTGCATCTCATCTTCGATCCGCAAGGCATGCGGCCGCACGTGGCCAAATGGGAGATCGTGGCACAGAGTTTGATCCAACGCGTGTATCGGGAAGCGGTCGGACATGTCATCGATATTCAGACGCAACAGCTCCTTGACGCGCTGCATCTTTACCCCGGCGTGCGACCTGAATGGAAATGGCAAGGCACTTCCGATTCCGCGTCAGGCATGCCAATGGTACCCATTGGTTTCATCAAGGACGGAGCGGTGCTGAACTACTTTTCGATGATTACTACAGTGGGGACGCCACAGACTGTCGCGGCGCAGGAGCTGCGAATAGAATGTATGTTTCCCGCAGACGATGAAACGGCGATTCGCCACACTGCATTACTAGAAAGATGACCGAGAACCTTTGCTACTGAGACCGCTTGTGATGCGTAAATTCGGAAAAGTCCGCTGTGAAGACACGTACTCGAAATTGCTGCCGTTCTCGTCGATTTGGTTACTGCGGCTTGTCCTGTACAACCACATGCTGATGTAGCGGAGTGTTCGACTATGATGGCGGCTAATCAACATGTTTAGCCGTTTCTAGCACCGTTGTCGGCAAAACGATTCGTAAAGTAAGTGGCGAGAAACCGTAAGCCTCAGCAACCGCACGCGATGAATCCGAGTTCTATTTGTAGTTGCGCCAGCGCAAAGCGCCCCAAGCTCGCGAAAAACATTAAGTGTGTAGAAGCGATAACAGCTCTGTTGCACAAGCATCTAATTCACACGCTCGGCAATATCGCTTTGGGAACTCTCAAGATCGTTGCCGCGAATATGGGCTGCAATCCGTTGGAGCGCATTTCCTACTAGTGTCCTGAGTTAGAAATTCATGGAATTTATTGATCACTGTGTTGTCCGTCGTATAGTTGGTTCCATACGACGGAGGCGCGATGAGAGGTCGACCGAAAGCGGAGTTGGTGTTGAGTGAATCGGAACGTGAGCAGTTGCAGGCCTGGTCGCGTCGGCGCAAGACAGCTCAGGTGCTCGCCCCGCGCTCGCGCATGGTTCTGAGTTGCGTCAGTGGCGCCAGCAACAAAGTCGTAGCCGACACGCTTGGCGTCACGCCGCAGACAGTAACGAAATGGCGTGCGCGCTTTCTCAAGCAGCGACTTGATGGATTGCTCGACGCGCCCCGGGCAGGTGCGCCACGCACCATTGATGATGCTCGGGTCGATGCACTCATTGCCTAGACACGGGAAGAACAACCGACCAAAGCGACACATTGGAGCACGCGCACCATGGCGCGTGAAAGTGGTCTGTCGCAGACGGCGGTGAGTCGGATCTGGCGTGCGTTTGGCCTGCAGCCTCATCGTCAGGAAACCTTCAAGCTGTCGACAGATCCGCAGTTCGTTGCCAAGACGCGTGACATCGTCGGTTTGTATCTCGATCCGCCGACCAAGGCCATGCCGTTGTGTGTGGACGAGAAGAGTCAGATTCAGGCACTGGACCGGACTCAACCAATTCTGCCGTTGGCCCCCGGCATAGCCGAGCGCCGTACGCACGACTACGAGCGCCATGGCACCACGACTCTGTTCGCGGCCCTGGATATAGCTACCGGAGAAGTCCGTCGGCCAATTGCATCGGCGCCATCGCAGCACTGAGTTCCTGAAGTTTCTGCGCACAATCGAAGCCAATGCTCCCCCTCCATTGGACGTGCATCTGGTGATGGACAACTATGGGACTCACAAGACACCGACCGTTCGCGCCTGGTTCGCTCGTCATCCGCGCTTTCATATCCAAGTCACTCCAACATCGGAGCTTCCTGGCTTAACCAGGTGGAGCGCTGGTTTGCCACGCTGACTGAAAAACAAATCCGGCGCGGCACCCATCGTTCAACACGCCGGTTGGAAGACGCGATTCGTCGCTATCTCGAGATCTACAACGCTGAGCCGGAGCCCTTCATCTGGGCAAAATCCGCTGACGACGTCATGGCCAGTATCGAACGATTTTGTTTGCGAATCCCTAACTCAGGACACTAGTATCAGAAGTAAAACTACTCGCAATGCGAATTAAAATATCGATTTTTCGCCTCATGCCCTTAATTTCGAAATATCTACGCCGTAAAGGTAGCATATCACCACCGAGAAGAAGATCATGAGGATGACGATCGGCAGGAAGCTCGCCGCAACGTTTGGGGCAGTGGTAGTCGTTTCTTTGATCGGAAACACGATCTCCATCATCAACTTCCTCCGGCTCAATCAAGCGAACGGCTGGAACGTCCGTAGCTACCAGGTTCTCCGGACCAGCGACGACATGTTGACCAATATGATCAAGATGGACGCGAGTTTGCGTCAATTCGTGGCGTCCGGGACTGAACGGGTGCTTGAGCCTTACAACGCGGGGCGCGATCAGTTCGCCAAGTCACTGAAGCTGTCCCGATCCTTGACAGCCGACAATCCCGATCAGCAACAACGACTCAATACTTTGAGTGAGATGCGTACGAAGATCAATGAAATCGACGGGAAGCTGATCGGATTGCGTAGAGCAGTAACCGCTGGCGAGCAGCCGTGGAACGCGCTGACGGACTATTTCAGGCAGGGTAACGACAAGCAGTTCATGGATCGCTATCGAGCGGTCTCGGCGCAATTCGACAGCGCCGAGCAGGCTCAGCTCGACAAGCGCGCTGACGAGGTGGCGGCAATGACCCTGGCGACCAAGCTTGCGCTTGCGGCAGCGGGTGTCGCGACGGTGCTACTCGCGATCGCGTTGGGGTCTTTGATTACCCGTGGGATCATCCGGTCGCTGGGCGGAGAGCCCGTGGACGCAGCGGAGGTTGCAGCGCGCATCGCGGAAGGCAACTTGGCGATTGCAGTGCCGGTGGCACCGGACGATCACAGCAGCCTGATGGCGTCGCTGGAGTCTATGCGGCAGCAGCTTAGAACCATCGTTGCAGGCATCCAGTCGTCAGCCGAATCGATGACGATTTCGGCTGGAGAAATTGCAGAAGGAAACAGGGATCTTTCCGAGCGCACGGAAGAGCAGGCGGCATCGCTTGAGCAGACGGCGGCGACCATGGAGGAGCTGACCTCGACGGTGCGTCAGAACACGGAAAACGCGAAACAGGCGAACGCGTTGGCTGGAGGAGCCTGTACAGTCGCGATGCGCGGAGGCGAAGCGGTACATCAGGTGGTCGAAACGATGCAGTCGATTTCACGGAGTTCGGATAAGGTCACCGCAATCATTTCCGTGATCGAAGGGATTGCGTTCCAGACCAATATCCTCGCGCTCAATGCGGCGGTTGAGGCCGCACGGGCCGGTGATCAGGGAAGAGGGTTCGCGGTGGTCGCTAGCGAAGTTCGGACGCTGGCGCAGCGCAGCGCTAGCGCGGCGAAAGAAATCAAGGAATTGATTACCGAATCGGTCGAACGTGTGGCTATAGGTTCGGAGCAGGTTGAACGGGCCGGCGCGACGATGCACGACATCGTGAAGTCGGTGCGGCAGGTGACCGATATCATGGGCGAAATCGCGGCGGCCTCGGAAGAGCAGGGCACCGGGATCGAGCAGGTGAACGACGCGGTCAGCCAGATGGACGAGGTTACGCAGCAAAACGCGGCGCTCGTCGAGCAGGCGTCGGCTGCCGCGCAAGCCATGTCTGAGCAGGCGACGGCGTTGCGGGACGCTGTCTCGGTATTCAAAATCGAAGAAACGGCCACTTCAGGTTCGGGAGTGTTCGACCAACGTCAGTCACTCGTCGCCTGACTGCGAAGCCTGCAACCGCAGGTGGATGACGCAACTGGCTGACGTCACGACGAGTGGAGAGCTCGCCCGAGGGTTCTGTCGCAATAAGGATGGAGGGGCAAGCAAAGGCGATATGATATGCAGTGCTTATTTGGCCAACGAGTAAAACTGCTCGGCAGCAGTTTGGCCAGAGCCTGTTATCTGGCCTTTCTTAATCATATGCATGAGTTCGATGCCGCCCAGCAGAATGCGTGCACACCGGAATGTCTTGAAGCCGAGCATGGAGCGAGTGCGCCGTTTGATTGCCCGGTGATCCTGTTCGATAATATTATTCAAATACTTGTTCTGGCGGATCTTGATCGCCGTGCCGCGCTGGGCGTTCAGCGCTTCAAGCGCGGCCAGGTTTGAGCCACTTTTATCGATCGTTATCGTCTCAGGCTCGCCGTTCTGATCAATCGATTTCTCAAAGTAACGCTGTGCTGCAGCGAGCAATACGTTGAGGCGTGTGCTGCCGGCGGGAATTTCGATCTGGTCATGGACACAGTCGGCGGCGCGATGCTCAATGCGTTCTCCAGCCAAACGGTCCGAGGCAAACCCGTCACCGATGTTGAATAATGACCCTTCGAATGCCATGCTTGCCGCCGGGCACCAAGAATTCGAAGGAAGTGCTTCGCCGTGCACGATCCGCAGCATGAGTTCGAAAGCCATTATTCAGAAGGGTTGCCAGTGTGCGCTGTCACCACAGCCACATGCTCGATCCCCGCACGGCCGATCCTGGCCAGCACGTTCGCGACCGCGCCGAACGATTCCTTTTTATCCGAGCGTAGATTGACAGTGGTTCGCTTGTCCTGCAACGCGAGGCGCCTGAGCGCTGGTTCGAGTTGCTCCAAGGCGATTTCACTACCGTCGACAAAGATCCTCCCATTCGCGTCGAGGCTTACCGTCACCGAGTGAGCGCGCGATTCGGATGCGCTCGCCATCACTGTGGGCAGGTCGATGCGTATCGTCCTCGTTAGCAACGGCGCGATGACCAGAAGAATCACAACCAATACGAGCATCACGTCGACGAGCGGCGTGACGTTGATTTCGGCGAGCGGCTCATCGGTGTCGCTCGTACTCGAACGGGACCTCATGCTCGTACCTCGCCGGTATGCGACGGCAGGCTGGCGCTGACGAGTGCGTCCGCCGCGAAGCTGATCCGGAATCCGTTGCACCGAGCCAGATTGACCAGGTCGGTGGCATAGTCATCCAGGTCGGCGATCGTCACGCGCAGCCGGCGTAGAAAGAGATTGTAGGCAAGTACCGCGGGTATGGCGACGGCGATTCCGACGCCCGTGGCGACGAGTGCCTGTCCGACCGGTTCCGCAATCGCCTCGACGCCGCCCGTTGTGCCTGCCGCAAGCGTATGCAACGCATGGATGATGCCGAATACCGTACCGAACAATCCGACAAAGGGCGCTACATTGGCGATCGACGCAAGCAGCGTCAGCCCGCGTTCGAGACCGCGCCGCTCGCGCTGGATCTGTTGCGCGAGGAAGCGTTCCAGCACTTCCTGCCGGTCCCACGTCGCGAACTCCGTCCGGGAGTCCGCTTCGACGGGCGCGGCGCTCGAAAGCGCCGCGAAGCCCGCGCGAGCTACACGCGCCTTCGAACCGCTTGCCGCGTGCAACTGGCCGGCAAGTGCGCCCGTCGGATCGCGTTCGGCAGTCTTCCAGAAGAAGGCCGTGAAGCGCCGGTTTTCAGACGCAAGCCGCCAATGCATATAGGCTTTGTGCAGAATCAGAGTCCACGTGAGCACAGAGAACGCGGCAAGCACGAAAAGCGCACCATCAACGATATACAGCGTAGCGAAGTCGGACATGTTCATCAGGGCCTCAGGTTCCGAGTTTGAAATCGATGGGCACCTGGACCCATCCATCGATGGCTTGAGTGCCGCGACGGGCAGGTACAAAACTCCAATCGGCGACGGCTTCGGTGGCGGCATCGTCGAGCGATGGGTGTCCGCTCGTCGACACGAGCGCGACGTGATCCGCCCGGCCGTTCGCGAGGACGTGGACCTTGAGCAGCACGGTGCCCTGCCAGCCTCGTTGCAGTGCGACGGCCGGATAGGCCGGCGCGGGGTTGTGCAGGTAAGCGGCGCCAAAGCCGGGTTCGGTCAGTGGTTCGGCGACCGGCAGGGGGCTGGGTGGTGCAACTGTCGAAGGCCCGGGTGTCTGCACAACCGACGTGTCCGTCGATGACTGCGCGGGTGCCGGAGCAGGTGTGGGTGAAGGCGGCTTCGCACGCGTAACGTCCGCGCTCGGCATGGCGCGTCGGGGTTCTGACACGCTGCGGTGCGCCTTCGCATCATTGAGGCTGCGCGTGGGTAATGACGTTCGCGGCCTCGGCGATGTGGGTCGTGCAGCATTCTCTTGGGAGAGTGCTGCAGGCTGCCGCATGACGCCCGGCGATTGAGGTATTACGTCTTGCATACTGAACTCGACGTCAAGCACGTGCGGCCTCGTCATTGCCGTGTCCGACATCATGGCGCGCTGCATCTCGACTAAGACTAGTCCATGCGCCGCCAGCACGGCCAATACCACCACGCTTAGACGCTTTCGCCGCACTTCGCCGAATGCGCCACTGTCGCGCGGCAACAGTCGGCACATCGTGACGCCACCCGTCGAGGTACTCACGGCGCATTGCAATGCGGCCATGCGCCGCCGCGTCGCGGCCATTCCGTTGCATGTCCAAGTGCTCATCCCTGCGACTCCTAATGCTCATGCTGGCTGTGAACCAGTACGCAACATGTGTGCCGGTCGAGCGCGCGGATGTCCCGTCTCACTGCGCCGCGTCAGCTGTTGCAATCTGTTTGGAGACTGTCCTCGTTTGTGACACCGGTGTGCCATTTTGAGACATAGGCGACATCGGCTTTTCGCCAACGGTGCGTAGCATTCGGCATCGAGTGCGAAGGCGTTGGCGATAGGCATCGATGTTGCTTTGAGCATGCATATACCCGGCAACGGGACAAATAGCACACGGGCGTAAAGACCGATGTGTGCAGCGGAGGAGACAGATGAAGAAGCAGTATCTTGAGTGCGGGCGCACTCAACTCGCACTCGCCATGGCCGGTGCAATGGCGATGATGCAAGGCGCGCCCGTAGCGGCGCAAACAGTACCCGTGCCGCTCGCTTCGCCGTCGACCCAGACGATGCCGGTGGTGACCGTCGTCGGCACGACACCTCTGACGGGTCTGGGTATGCCGCTTACCGAGATTCCGGCGGCCGTGCAGATCGTTGGCGCCAGGGAGATCGAAGCGCAACATCCGAATACGATCACCGACTATCTGGCGCAGAACGTGACGGGTGTGACGCTCAATTCCAGTCAGGGCAATCCGTATCAACCGGACGTCAACTACCGTGGCTTCACCGCGTCGCCGTTGCTGGGCACGCCACAGGGGATGTCAGTGTTTCAGGACGGCGTACGGATCAACGAGCCGTTCGGCGACGTGGTGAACTGGGACTTGCTTGCGCAGTCGGCGATCGAGCGTATCGAGGTGATGCCTGGCTCCAACCCGCTCTTTGGCCTTAACACGCTCGGCGGGGCAATCGCGATCACGACAAAAAGCGGTCGGGACAATCCCGGGGGCAGCGTCGAAGTGGAGGGCGGATCGTTTGGACGCCGAAGCATGGTATTCCAGCAAGGCGGCCAGAACGGCAACTTCGACTATTTTGTCACGGCCAATGATGAAGCGGACCAGGGTTGGGCCGACCACAATCCGAGCCGGGTGAAGCAGTTGTTCGGCAAGGTGGGCTATACGGATGCGCACACCGCGATCGACCTGAGCCTGACTGCCGCTGACAACAACCTGCAGGGAACACAGACCATTCCTCGCTCGTTCCTCGACAATCCGCGTCAGGCGTACACCTATCCCGACGTCAACCAGAATCGCGCGATCATGCTGAACCTGACCGGCAAGCATGATTTCAGCGATGCACTGCAGTTGTCCGGTAACGCGTACTACCGGCACTACAACAACGACAACACCAGTAGCAACGTGAACAACGATTACGGTTCGATCGACCCGCTAACAGGCCAGATCGATCTGACGACAGCGAACAATACTCGCTCGGTCATCGCCCAGGACAGTTACGGATTCGCCGTGCAACTGAGCGCCACCGGCAAGCTCGCCGGTATGAACAACCAGTTGACAGCGGGCGTGAGCGGCGATTTCGCCAACGCGCGCTTCTCGCAGTACTATCAGGACGCGCAGTTCACCGCTGATCGCGAGACCGTGGGTACCGACAACTACACGCTGCAAACAGATGCGTCTACACGCAATAGCAACCTTGGCGTGTTTGTGAGCGACACGCTTTCACTGACACGCACCGTCGCGCTGACAGCGTCGGCCCGCTACAACCACGCGAGCGTCAATATTGAGGATCTGACCGGAACGCAGCCGCTTCTCAACGGCTCAAATAGTTTCTCACGCGTCAATCCTGCGCTCGGCATCACGTACAACCCGGTATCGTGGCTCACAGCCTACGCGAGCTACAACGAGGGCATGCGCACGCCAACGGCGATCGAACTCGCGTGCGCCGACCCAGCCGCGCCTTGCTCGCTGCCGAATGATTTCATCGCCGATCCAGCACTGAAACCCGTCATATCCCGCACCTTCGAAGCAGGTGCACGCGGTACCCTGACCTCGGCATTTCACTGGAGCGGTGCGATTTTCCGTACCGACCTGCACGACGACATCGCGTTTGTCAGCAGCAATGGCGCATCGTCCTCGACCGGCTACTTCCAGAACGTCGGGACCACGCGCAGGCAGGGATTCGAACTCAACGCACGTGGGCAAACCGGGCCGCTCGCCGTCACCGCGAGCTACACCTATCTGCGCGCGACGTACCAGAGTTCGTTTGTGGAGCAGAGCGCCAGCAATTCGAGCGCCAATGCGCAAGGTAACGTGACGGTGAATCCCGGCGACCGGATTCCCGGCATTCCGCAGAACACGCTGAAACTGCGCTTCGATTATGCGGCGACATCGAAGTGGAACGTGGGTACAAACGTGCTGTATCGAAGTTCCATCTTCGCCCGTGGCGACGAGAACAATCAGGACGTCAACGGGCAGATCGCCGGTTACTTCGTCGTCGACCTTGATACGACCTATCAGGTCACCAAGCAGCTGCAGGTGTTCGCGCACCTGAACAATCTGTTCGACAAACGCTATGCGGACTTCGGCATCCTCGGGGAGAACTTCTTCAACGGGCCGGGGCACTCGTTTTCTGGCAACGACGTGACGAACGAACAGTTTCTCGGTATGGGAGCGCCACGCGGCTTCTGGGTGGGATTGCGCTATGCGTGGAAGTAGGACGGGGCGCGGTGGCCGAAACATCGGCTACGCGCCTCCCGCAGGTCGACCCAGAACGCAGGATGACCCAGGGCGGCCGTGGGGCTGCTCTGGGTGTCGCCGGCTTAGAAAAACCCCAGCGGCTTCTGGCTATAGCTGACGAGCAGGTTCTTGGTCTGCTGATAGTGGTCAAGCATCATCTTGTGATTTTCGCGTCCAATGCCCGATTGCTTGTAGCCCCCAAATGCAGCGTGTGCAGGATACGCGTGATAGCAATTCGTCCACACACGGCCCGCCTGAATGCCGCGCCCCATGCGGTAAGCACGGGCGCCATCGCGAGTCCACACGCCGGCGCCGAGACCATAGAGCGTATCGTTGGCGATTTCCAGAGCCTCGTCTTCGGTCTTGAACGTCGTTACCGACAACACCGGACCGAAGATTTCCTCTTGAAAAATGCGCATCTTGTTGTGCCCGCGGAACACGGTCGGCTTCACGTAATAGCCGTGGCCCAACTCGCCGGCCAGCGAGTTGCGTTCTCCGCCGATCAGCAATTCAGCGCCTTCCTGCTTGCCGAGATCGATATACGACAGGATTTTCTCGAGTTGCTCCTGCGAGGCCTGTGCGCCGATCATGGTGCGTGGATCTAGCGGATGGCCTTGCTTGATCGCAGCGACGCGCTTAAGAGCACGCTCCATGAAGCGGTCATAGATCTTCTCATCGATCAGCACGCGCGACGGACACGTACACACTTCGCCCTGATTCAGCGCGAACATCGCAAAGCCCTCAAGCGCCTTGTCGAAGTAGCCGTCGTCCTGATCCATCACGTCGGCGAAGAAAATGTTCGGGCTCTTGCCGCCGAGTTCGAGCGTGACAGGGATGATGTTCTGGCTTGCGTATTGCATGATCAAACGGCCGGTGCTGGTTTCGCCGGTGAAGGCTATCTTCGCAATGCGCTTGCTGGTTGCGAGCGCCTTGCCCGCTTCGAGACCGAACCCGTTCACCACATTGAGCACACCTGGCGGCAACAGGTCTTGAATCAACTCAATCAGCACGAGGATGGATGCCGGCGTCTGCTCGGCTGGCTTGAGGACAATGCAGTTTCCCGCGGCCAGTGCGGGTGCGATTTTCCATACCGCCATCAGAATCGGGAAGTTCCACGGGATGATCTGACCGACCACGCCAAGCGGCTCGTGAAAGTGGTACGCCACAGTGTCGCTATCGATCTCGGAGAGCGTGCCTTCCTGCGCGCGGATGCAGCCTGCAAAGTAGCGAAAATGATCGATCGCAAGCGGGATGTCGGCCGCGAGCGTTTCGCGGATCGGCTTGCCGTTATCGATGGATTCGGCGAACGCGATGCGTGACAGGTTCTCCTCCATGCGCTCCGCGATGCGATTCAGGATGTTGGCGCGGGTGGCCGGCGACGTGTCGGCCCACGCCTTGCGGGCACGGTGCGCGGCGTCAAGGGCGAGTTCGACGTCTTCTGCGGTTGAGCGCGGGATCGACGTGAACGGTTCGCCGGTGATCGGCGTGACGTTGTCGAAGTATTCGCCGCGCACGGGCGGTACCCATTCGCCACCAATGAAATTGCCATATTTTTTTGCGAATGGAAACTCGACGTCGAGAAACTGCATATCTGCGTGGTTCATACCGCACTCCTCCAGTAGTTGTGTGAGCGAGCCGATGTAGAGCACTGCGATGCACAGACAGTGCTACTTCGCCAGTGCTCTTCATGGTGCGGAGTCAAACAGCGAGAACCATGCCATTACGTTTCTTGAGTCCGTTATTCCTCGCGCTATCCGGCGCACTGCGTCACTGGCACAAACGTCGGTCTGTTTGAACGGCCATGGTGAACCGTTTCGATTGTCCCATTTAGCAACACGTGTGGTGCCTGTTGTACCTCGATGCAACGCCGTGTGGCTCGTGTGCAGTGCATGGGGGGCGTGCTACCACGCATTTCCCTGAGCCCTGTGGGGCGCGCCGTGATGCGGGTCACGATGGCACGCGATTTGCCTTGAAGGGTGTGCAGTTTGCATGCAAACACCAGGCGATGGCGCCGCCGCAAGGCATTGCGTCGACAACTCAACAGGAGACAAGAATGAAAGCACGTTTAGCTTCGGTGACGCGGCCCAAGACGCTTGCGATGGGCGTCGCAGTTGCCATCAGTCTGGCATTCGGAGCGGCGGCCGCGGCCGCCGCAGCCGCCGCAGCCACCGATTACCCGGCCGTCACCTATGAGCGTTTGACGTCTGCGCAAAGCGACCCCGGTTGGCTCACTTACTATCGCACCTACAACGGTCAAGCGCATTCGCAGCTCAAACAGATCGATACGGCCAATGTCAGCGGACTCAAGCAGGTGTGGAGTTACAAGTTCCCTGCCAACCTCAAGCAGGGCTTTGAAGCGACACCGATTATCAATGGCAGGTTCATGTTCGTGACCACGCCAAAGGACAACGTGTACGCGTTCGATGCCGTGACCGGCAAGCAATTGTGGAAGTACGAACCGAACCTGGGCGCGGAGTCATTCAAGACAGCGTGTTGCGACGTGGTCAACCGGGGCGTGGCGTTGTACGGCAAGAATGTCTATGTCGCGATGCTGAGCGGGGACGTCGTAGCACTCGACGCGCAGACCGGCGCTGTGGTTTGGAAAAAACAGATGTTCGAGCCGGGCCTCGGCTATGCGTTCTCGCTCGCACCGCTCGCACTCGACGGCGCGCTCGTGGTCGGCAGTTCAGGTGGCGAATACGGAGCGCGGGGTTTCATAGCCGCATTGAGTCCCGATAACGGCTCAGTGCTCTGGAAACGTTTTACGGTGCCGGCGGCCGGGGAGAAGTATGCTGACACCTGGCCGAAGGGCATGCAGGACCACGGCGGGGCTCCCGCCTGGCTGACGGGCACTTATGATGCAGCGTCCAAAACGCTCTACTGGGGGGTGGGTAATCCGGGGCCGTGGCTCGCCGATCTTAGACCGGGCGATAACTTGTACTCCGACTCACTGCTCGCGCTCGATCCGAAAACCGGCGACCTCAAATGGCACTACCAGTACACCCGCCACGACACGTGGGACTACGACGGCGTCAATACGCCGGTGCTTGCGACCATCAAGTACAAGGATAAGGACTACGACGCAATTATTCATGCTGATCGAAACGGCTTTTTTCACGCGATCGACCGTACCACGGGAAAGCTGATCTATGCCACGCCGTTCGTGACGGCGAGCTCGGTCACCGGCTATTCGGCTGACGGTGCGCCGATCCAGGACGAATCAAAGTATCCGAAGGCGGGTACGACGATCGAGACCTGCCCGAGTTTTCTCGGCGGCAAGAACTGGTGGTCCGTTTCGTATGATCCGGAACGGCATCTTGCGTTCGTTCCAGCCCTGCATGCGTGCATGTCGCTGTCCGGCAAGTCGGTCAACTACATGGAGGGACTGCCCTATCTTGGTGAGGGGTTCGAGATCAAGCCGGAGCCGGGTAGCAAGGGCTACGGCGAGCTGCAGGCGATCGACGTCAACACCGGCAAGAAAGTCTGGAGTCACTGGACCAAGATGCCGTGGAACGGCGGCGTCGCGACGACGGCCGGGGGTCTAGCTTTCAGCGGCTCGCTCGATGGTCACCTGTATGCGTTCGATGAAGCCACCGGCAAGGTGTTGTGGCAGAGCCCGAAACTCGGCAGCGGGATCATTGCCCAGCCGTCGGTGTTTGAAGTCGACGGGAAGGAATATGTCGCGATCCTGACCGGCTACGGCGGCGCCAATCCGATATGGGGCGGCCCGATGGCCAAGGCAGCGGAGAAGGTGCCAGTTGGCGGAACGCTGTATGTGTTCGCATTGAATCACGCCTGATCGCCGAGTGTTGTCACGGCGTGCTGAGCCTTCCGCGCAGACGCCGTGGCATCCCGGCACTTATCGGAAACATGATCATGAAAATTCGACTCAATTCCCTCGTCACCTGTTTGCTGATGACCTGCAGCGCGGTCCTGCCAGGCATCGCGACGGCTGGCGTGCGTGTCTGCACCTTTCCGGGCAGTCCGTCCACAGCACTGGATCAGGCAGTTACCCGTGAGGCCTTTAAGACAGCCGGTATCGCGGTATCGCTCGCTCCAGGCGGGTTCGACGGGAGCGACGACGACGGTATCTCGCTGAAGGAACTTGGCCGGGCGCTCGGCCATAGTTGTGATGTGATCGCTGGATTTCCGCGCTCATCGGTCGCCGACGGAACGGGTAGCAAATTGCTTTTCTCTCAGAGCTACTTGCGTTCCGGATACGTCAGCGTGAGCGTGAAAGATCCATCAGCTAAACCAGCAGCAGCGACCGATATTGTTGCTGCGACCTACGCCAGTCCGGCGCAACTGATCGCCGTGCAGCAGCACGACATTACGCTCGATCTCGAGAATACGCCCGAACTTACTGTCGAAGCGGTAGCCAAGGGTCATGCACAGCGTGCGATCGTCTGGTATCCAGCCGTGGTCGCTTACTCGCTCGCCCATCCGCAGCGGCACTTCGAGGTCGCGGGCACGGCCTCGCCGTATGCAGACTGGCAACTCGTCTTCGCGTTTGGTCCGGCTCACGCAGCGTTGCAGCAACGAATCGACGCGGCGCTGGCCAAGATGACTGCGAACGGCAAGCTGGCCGCGCTGACGCTGCAATGGGCGATGCCCGACACGGCTCAGGCGGCGCAGCCGGCTACTGACCGGTTTGCCTATATGGACGGGCCGGTGCGCGTCGCCGCGTCCTCTGACATGGCGCAGGCACGCGCACGGCTTCCAATCCGGGCGGGTAATTTCATCCGGGTCGACGCGACGATGGGCGGTGATCCGCCAGCTTTCAGTCGTGGCCAGGTCGCACACGGAAAGACCCTGTATGCCGGCTCCTGCGCGAAGTGCCACGGTGCGCAGTTGCAAGGCGTCAATGCGCCCGCGCTTCGCGGCCCCGCGTTTGCGCCGGCGGCCAATGCGCATCTCACGATCGGTGGCGTATTTGGCTATATGGCGAGCAACATGCCGGCGGATCGTCCAGGGAAGCTAAAGCCCGATGACTACGCCGACCTCATGGCCTTCCTGTTGAATTCGAACGGCTACAGCGCGAGTACGACGAAGCTGACCGCCGACAGCGCGAAGGCTTCGTCGACACCTTTGAATGCGGGTACGTCGCATTGAACATGCGGTCGTCTTCGGCAGCCGGATCGCGAGCGGCGACATGCCGCTCGCTCAATCATGCCGTGCGCGCGACAAGGCACGGAGCAGTGACGGCGGACTCGCGCCATCTACGCCATTTTTTCCAGGACTGAAATTCATGAGTTCAACACGCAGAGTATTCCTTGCCAGAACAGCCGGCCTTTGTGCGGTCCTCAGCTTTTATCGGGAGTCGCTCGCGGCGCAGCCGCACCTCGCTGAGAATGATTCGGCGGCACAGGCACTCGGTTACAAGTCGGATGCGGCAACAGTCGACCGGGCTCGATTCCCGAAGTATCAGCCTGGCCAGAATTGTGCGACTTGCCAGTTTTTCGGTGGTAAATCGGGAGACACGTTTGGCGGATGTCCGATGTTTGGCGCAAAGGACGTTGCCGCGAGCGGGTGGTGCAACGCCTACAGCAAGCGCACCTGACGGTGGACCGGTACCTCGCTTTTCGTGCAGTCGCGACGGCGGCGGGGACTTAGCGGAGGACGGCGATTTGATTCGGATTCGAAACGCGGTTCAGCCGTGCCTTGGCCTCGCATCGTGGCTATTCGCGCTTCGCTTCCTCAGGACGCACGCCGAAAGTCGGTGGAGGTCGCCACTATCCAATGCGCAGTGAGTTTTCCCGACTTCGGAAAATCAGCGGTTGCACATTTTCATCACGCGCCGGACGGCGTGCGAGCATCACGACCTGTTCGATCTTGTCGTGATCTGGTGATTTCGAGCAAACCGGATCGGCTGCTGCAGCGTCGCCTGTCAGCAGATACGCCTGGCAGCGGCAGCCGCCATGATCAACCGCGCGTTCGTCGCAGGTCCGGCATGGCTCACGCATCCAACTGTCACCGCGAAAGGCATTGAATGCGGCGCTCTCGTACCAGATGTGAGCCAGTGACGCGTCACGTACATGTGGCAATTCAAGACCCGGCAGCGAGCGCGCTGCGTGACACGGCAGCGCGGTTCCATCCGGTGCAATGCCGAGAAATACGGAGCCCCAGCCGTTCATGCATGCTTTAGGACGCTCCTCGAAATAATCGGGCACCACGAACAGAATGCGGCAGCGATTGCCCAGGCGCTCGCGGTATTGATTGACAGTCGCCTCGGCTTCACGCAGTTGCTCGCTCGTCGGCATCAGCTGCTCGCGATTGAGCATCGCCCAGCCGTAATATTGGGTGTTGGCGAGTTCCAGGTAGTCGGCTTCCATCTCGAGTGCCATCTCGATGATTTGCGCGACGTGCGGCAGGTTGTAGCGATGCAGCACGCAGTTCAACACCATGGGGTAGCCGTGTTGCTTGATCAGGCGGGCGACGCGTTGCTTCAGGTCGAACGTTCGGGTGCTGGAGACAAAATCATTCAGCTCGCGCGTAGAGTCTTGAAACGACAGTTGGATATGGTCAAGACCGGCTTCCTTCAGACCAGCAATCCGCGTCTCGGTCAGTCCGACGCCAGAGGTGATCAGGTTGGTATAGAAGCCGATTCCCCGTGCATGGGCCACCAGCGTTTCGAGGTCATCGCGCAACAATGGTTCGCCGCCTGAGAAGCCAATTTGCGCGGCACCCATCGTGCGCGCCTGGCTGATCACGTCGAGCCAGGCGTGCGTGTCGAGTTCGGTGGCATCGTGAGCAAAATCGGTCGGGTTATAGCAGAACGCGCAATGCAGCGGGCAGCGATAGGTCAGTTCGGCGAGCAACCATAAAGGCTGGGAAGGGCGGATGCTATCGGTATTCATATCAGTCGAGCCAGCCACGTTGACGTGCATGATCGATGAAACGGTAGACATCGGCGGCCAGATCCGATGCGCCGAACAGATCCTCCAGTTCATCGATGATGTCGTCCAGTTTGCGTGTCCCATCGCAGCGCGCGAGAATTTCACCTGCGCTCGGATTGAGTTTGACCATGCCTTCCGGATAGAGAAGCACGTAGGCATCCTGTGTAGTTTCCCACTGCAGCCGGAACATCAGCCGCAAATGGGGACGGGCGTGGTCGTCAGTGCCGGCGTTCAGGGAGCTCATACCGGATAGGCCTTTTCGATTGCATCGAGCATCGACCACAGGATGTCGAGCTTGAAGTTGAGGATATCGAGCGCACGCTGTTGTGCTTCCGGCGTGCGGAAGTAGCCCAGCGTGACGTCGAGCCCGTGCTCGACATCGCGCTGGGCAAGTGGAATGCGGCTGCGAAAATACTGCAGCCCATCGGCATCGATCCACGGGTAAAACGAAGGCCACCCGGCCAGGCGGTCGCGGTGAATCTGCGGAGCAAACATCTCTGTGAGCGATGAACACACGGCTTCCTGCCACGGCGCACGCCGTGCGAAGTTCACGTAAGCATCGACCGCGAAGCGCACGCCTGGCAGCACGTGGTCAAGCGACCACAATGCCTCACGCTCGAGGCCGACTGCATGGGCCAAGCGCACCCATGCTTCGATCCCGCCAGCGTCGTCACCCATGCCGTCGTGATCAAGCAGACGCTGGATCCACAGCCTGCGCGTGTGCCGGTCCGGGCAGTTCGACAAGATGGCTGCGTCCTTCAACGGAATGTTGATCTGATAGTAGAAGCGGTTTGCGACCCAGCCGCGGATCTGCTGCGGCGAGCACTGGCCGCTGTTCATGCGCATATTGAACGGGTGATGAATGTGATAACGCGCGCCGAGTTCGCGCAGGCGTTCTTCAAACTCGCTCGCCAGCCAGGGCGAGGCTTGGGGGATGCCGATGTGCAGGGGTGCGTTCATGGCTAGACCTGAAATTGCATTACATCGCACGCAACGTCGATGCCGCGGGTGCGCAACACGGCATATTCGGGGGAATGCGGATCGAGAATCGGGTTGGTGTTGTTCACGTGAATCAGCACCTTGCGTGTTGCGGCAGGAAGCGAGTCGAGCCACTGGACCATGCCTGGCAGGCCGCCATGTCCGCATTGGGCGAGATGACCCATGTCGCCGGCGTGCTTCGTCGACAGGCCTAGATCGATCATTTCGGTAGCAGTCCAGAATGTGCCGTCGACAAGCACTAGCTGGGCCGAGCACATCGCTTCACGCACCGCGTCGGATACGCTGGCCAGGCCCGGCGCATAGAACGCCCGAGCCCCGGTAGCTTCGTTTTCGATCAGCAGCGCGATGTTGTCGCCAGGCACCGCTTCACTGCGCCGCGGCGAGTAGGGCGGGGCCTTGCTATCGATTGGAATTGCGGTAAAACGGATGCCGTTCAATGGGGCGATCGCGAAAGGTTCATCGAGCGTAATGGCGTGCTGTTCCACGCCACAGTAGTGCTCGAGCAAGGGTATAAGTGGCAAGCCGCTCGACAGATCGGCGAACACGGGGGCACAGGCGTAGATCGGGAGTGCAGTGGTGCGCTCCCGCAGCATCAACAGCCCGGCGACGTGATCGATCTGCGCGTCGATCAACAACACAGCTGCTATGCCTGTGTCGCGAATCGAACGGGCAGGTTGCAGCTCGGGATTTGCGCGCAGTTGAGCAAGCAAGTCGGGTGACGCGTTGATCAGGATCCAGTCGATGCCGTCCTCGCTGACTGCAATCGACGATTGCGTGCGTGGCGTGACATCGCCAGTCCCGTCGCGGGCGTGGGTGCAGTTAGCGCAATTGCAGTTCCATTGCGGCAAACCACCGCCTGCGCCTGAGCCCAGAATCTTGATCTTCATGAACGATGCTCCGGGCGCCCCCACACTCCGTCAGCAACGGCAGTGGGCGGCGCTTTGTCGTTGCTTCAGCGGTTGGCGATGTACATCGTGATTTCGAAGCCGAAACGCAGGTCTGTATAGGCGGGGGTGATCCAATGCATGGCTGTCTCCTTGAAAACGCTTGTGAGTGAAAAACCGCAGTTGGGAAGCGGTCGGTTCATTCAATGCAAGGTCTGTGCCGGGAGTGGCAAGCGGTGTTCGTAGCGCTTTGGATGCTGTGCTGGTCAGAAGGAAGAGTTGGAGGACTGCACGCACGCGTTGCGGCCCGTCGATCATCGGAAACCTCTCCCCGATCCGTTGCCTGAGCGGTGTTCTGTTTCAGCGCACCCATGTTGCAAAATGACACACGTGAAGCAGCCTGTGGGGAGGAGATTTCCGTTCAGTCATCGGTGCACGGCGGCGCCGGCATCTTCCTGTAGATGGTGTTGCGCGAGATACCGAGCGAACGTGCGGCGGCGGATACGTTCCCGTGATGCTTGGCAACGGCTGCGGTGATCGCAAAGACGGCAACGTCCTGGAGACGCGCGCTTTGCCGCGCCACGGCGTCAATTGTCCCCGGCGGCGCAGTGCCCGCATTGTCGAGATCTTCGAAGAAATCGTCTGGCAGATGTTCGTGCCGTATCTGCCCGTCGGCGTCGACCATGGCTGAAGCTGTGCGTAGCAGGTTGCCGAGTTGGCGAAAGTTGCCTGGCCACGCGCATTGTTTGAAGAGCGTCATGACTTCGCTATCAACGTTTAGGCTTGCTCCGTCGGCGTCGCCGAGCGACTCGCATTGCAGCATCTTCTGAATCACAGACGCGAGATCCGTTCGCTCGCGCAGCGGCGGCAACTTAACCACCAGTCCATTCAAACGGTAGTACAGGTCCTCACGAAAACGGTTCTGAGCGATCATCTCGCGCAGATCGCGATGGGTCGCGCAGACGATCGCAATATCGACCGGGATTGACTTGGTCGAGCCGAGCGGATTGACGAGACGTTCCTGCAGCACCCGTAGCAGGCGCACTTGCAGTGGATAAGGCATGTCGCCAATTTCGTCAAGAAAGAGCGTGCCGCCGTTCGCCTGCAACAGCTTGCCGACAGCGCCTTTGCGCCGCGCGCCGGTGAACGCGCCTTCCTCATAGCCGAACAACTCGGATTCGATCAGGCTTTCCGGAATCGACGCGCAGTTGACCGCCACGAATGAGCCCGAGCGGCGTGGCGAATCGTTATGTATCGCCTGGGCCAGCAGTTCCTTGCCCGTTCCGGTCTCGCCGGTGATCAGGATAGGAATGTCCTTGCCAATGACCTTGCGTACCTTGGCGATGACGTTGGCCACCTGCGGGTCGCCAGTGTCCAGATAGCTGAGCCTCGAAAGCGGAGCGGCGGGAGCGGTAGGTTTCGGCGCACGGAGAGCGTCCGGCCTCGCCTCGCTGCTCGGCTTGTGCGACCATCCGCCGTCAGCGAGCACGGCGCGCCGAAACTCGACGTTCGCGCAGACAACTGCACCGGTGTTCAGGTTCAGCGACAGATGCCGATCCCGGTTTGCTCGCAGGCGGTCGATCAACTGTGCGCTACTGAGGCCGAACAACGACGACAGCGTGTGAGCGCGCAAGGCCGTAAGCGGCAGCCCGAGTTGGAATTGGGCACTGCGATTCGCGGACAGGAAGCGTCCGTCACAGGTAAATGCGGCGATACCTTCCATCAATGTGCCGAGAAACTCTGCGCGGCCATGGAAGGCAATCTGCAACGTCTCGCGAAAGGTATTGGTAAACAGATGGTTTTCAATCATCTGTGCTGACATCTTCGCGAGTGCCATCGTGTGCTGGTGATAGCTGCGATGATCGCCCGTTACGTCCAGCACGCCGATCAGGTCCCCATACGGACCGAGGATCGGCACGCTGGAACAAGTCAGAAAACGGTTTGCGGCCAGGTAGTGCTGCGCGCCATGCACGACGGTCGGGCAACATTCAGCGATGGCAGTGCCGATCGCATTGGTGCCTTGCTGCTGTTCTGCCCAGTTCGCGCCGGGACGTAACGCGACTTTCTCGGCCCGCCGCAGGAAATCATCGTCGCCGATCGAATGAAGAATCAGTCCCTCGGCGTCGGTCAATACGATCACGTTTTGCGTGTTGACGATCTGCTCATGAAGCGATTCCATCACCGGGGTAGCGTGTGCGCACAATATGCGGCTTTGCTCAAGCTTTAGGGCAAGTTCGGCGGCAGGCAGTACATCGTAGTCTGGCCGCATCAATGCGCTCAATCCGAAGGTCTCAGAGCGTTGGTGCGATTTCTGGATTGATGGCGTAAGCCATTCGGCTTCATGTTGTACTAATGGCGTATCAACGTGATTGGCATCATCGCGCATTGTCTCCTCCTGCTCGTTGGGCTCCGATCGTCTCGCCGGAACATCGTAGGCAAAACTTAGAGCAAGTCCCGCGCCAGTGTGCATTTTGGGGCACTTGATGGGGCTCTTCGCAGGACGACTCCTTCTTGTCATTGCATGTTGGCCCACCGTCAAGCGGCCCAATTGACGAAGGTCAATGGCTCGTGCATCCATCCCGATGCTCTATCAGCGCCTAGGCGTTTACCCGCTTGACCACGCTGCTTCGACCGCTAAGTCATCGTCATGTATCTTGCACGAGCAGGCGATCCACTGCCGTGGAATGCCGTCATGGGGTGTGGCGTCCGTCGCCTCAGCGACATTCGGCCTGGGATCCGAACTTGTGTATGCGAGGCGCTTACCAAGCGACTGCACCCGCATCACTGACAGATTCACGGCTATCGGCTCCGCGAAAGAGAAAAGCACTCATCCAGAGCTCTGCCATCTGAAATTCTGCCGGGTGCCGCCGATTCGGCGCTCCGTCTCGTTTGCCGAACATGACTATCCTTTCATCAGGAGATGACAGAAGTCTATGCGCGCGGAAGCTGGTCCAGGCCCACCTCGACAGGCGCCCACATAGTGGACCGTTCAAGAGGCACTCAATATAACCGGTAGCCCGTCGAAGCCGAATGAAACGAACACGCCCACGGTTCCCGCCTTGATCGATTCCACCATGTTGTTCAAAGGCGCTTCGGTTTCTTCGGAAGTTGGTGCGCGCCCGTTTTTGCCCGACAGCGCTGCAACGAAGACGATCGTCCAATCCTGAAGGAACTGACGGGATTCTTCGAGCAATTCGTCAAATGCGCCTAATTCTTCTGGCGTTTTGTCGAGGCATGCCAACGGCGTCAGGACACCGCCAACACCCGCTTCGAAACGGGTTCGCTGCTCTGGCGTGCAGTCCTCGGGCAACTCCACTCGGGTGAAGACGAACAACAACCGTTGCGGCTCCGCTTGTTGCCGCGCGACAGTGACCAGGTCCTCAAAACTCGAAATGCTCATACTCATTTTTGCGTATCCTAAAGGCGTGGCACCGGCGCCACGCGGTGACCAGCTGCTCAACCGCGGTCGAGTTGTCCATCTAACCGGGTCCGCCGCACGCTCGATTGATAGAGCAGGATGAGGGACACCCAGACAATTCCATAGAGCAACATGAAGCAACTTGAGCGCAGGCCAAACCAGTCGAGGATGATGCCGAAGAGGATCGGTAGCAGAAAGCCGCCCAATCCGCCTGCTAAACCCACAATGCCGGTCACGACACCCATTTGCTCTGGAAAATCGTCAGCGACGTATTTGAATGTGGACGCCATGCCGAACGCAAACACCGCGCCCAGGATGAACAGCAACCCGATAAACACGGGCAACCCCAGGTGGATATGGAAGCTACGCGGACCATTGATCGTGCTCACGACAAAGGCCGTATCCGGGTACGACAAGAGGAACAAGCATATCCATGCGACCCACAATCCCCACCAGGTCACTTTGTGCGGGCCCAATCGATCGGCGAGACTGCCGCCGAGCGCCCGCAGTACTGACCCTGGAAGCGAGAAGCCCGCTGCTAAAGCTGCAGCGGCGACAACCGACAGACCGAATTCGCCCTTTAGGTATTGAGGGATCCATAGCGACAAGGCGGTGAAGCCACCGAAACAAATCGAGTAGTACTGGCAGTACTTCCAGACCTTCGGGTCTTTCAACACAAGGAACTGTTTGTACCAGGGTCCTGATGTCTTACCGACACCGGGGTCGGGTGCCGATCCCAGCCAGAAAATAACCGCAGTGACCAGTAGTGCCAACGCATAGATCTTCGGGACGGCTCTCCAGCCATAGGCTGCCTGCAGCGATGGGGTGATGAACAAATTCACGGCAGCGCCAACCGTGCCGGCGCCGAAGAATCCCATCGCAAAGCCACGCTTTTCAGGGGGGAAAAAGCGGGCGACATAGGGCGTGCCCACCGCAAACGATGCGCCGACAGCGCCAAGAAACAGTCCGATCGCGACAAACTGCCAGAACGCCGTCGCAAAAGAAATCAGGAATACGGGGATGGCACACAGAACCAGCAATACGGTCATGACCAAGCGACCGCCGAAACGGTCGGTCCAGATGCCGAGTGGCAAACGCAACATCGCGCCAGTCAGAACCGGTGTTGCTGTCAGCAGCCCGAACTCAGTGCTGTTCAGGTTGAGATCGGTTCGTAGCTGGATGCCAATTACGCCGAACATCATCCAGACCACGAAGCAGACCATAAAGGCCAGCGTGGTGACGCATAACACCAACATCGGACTTTTTCGTGAGGCCATAGTTGCTCCAGATCAGGATGCCCAGAGTGCCGGTTGGCACTCGGGCGCGATCGATTGGCACGGGTTTGAAGAAAACTTCCAGAGGCGACGCCCGGAGCGCTACTGCAATAGCAGTCCGGGGCGTACATCCAGTGTGATGCCGCGCAGGTCGGCGCTTGCGGCCAGCAGCGTCAAATATTGCTGAATCGACTTATGCCTGACATGTTCCAGAAGATAGCGTCCGATGGTTTCTCGAACCGCTTCGAAGGGCAGCGAGAGCCCCTCGATCCGGCGCTCCACCAACACGATATGAAAGCCATACCGCGTGTTGACGAGACCCGTCAGCAAGCCGATCTGTTTGCTATCGAAAATTGCCCTCTCGAATTCGGGCACGCTCTCGCCGCGGGTCAACTGGCCGAGATTTCCGCCGACCTGACCGGACGGGCAGTTTGACAAGGTCGCGGCGAGCGCTTCGAACCGATCGGGGTGCTGAACGAGTTCGCGATGCGCCTCTTCCGCGCGGGCGCGGACCTGGGTCATTGCCGACTTGTCTGTCAGCGCAAAGAGGATGTGGCGCGCCAGGACCAGGTCCGGACTGCGGAACTTCTGCGCGTTTGCCGCGTAGTAGCGCTGACATTCCTGATCGGATGGCACGGGAGTCGCACATTCCAGTTCCAGGAGGCGGTCAGTGATCGGATCATCAAGTTCGGCGTGCGCCGCAAGCAAACCCATTGTCACAGCTCGCTGTGTGAGCAACTCACGCACCACCAATGCCAGACGCGCGGCCCGGTCCGGATCGGCTTCGTTCAGATGGGACGCAGATTCGGCATCGATTGTGGCCGCAGCGATCAAGACGCCGTTGACACTGAGCTCGACCGGGTCTGATACCGCCGATGCGCCGTTCGTGTTTGAAGACATGTGATGTTCCTCGCGTTAGCGCTTACGCACGATCTGGTGCGGCCGAAACAAATAGCCTACGGTTGCCATGCCGCTCCAGATATGAACAAGACGCGTGAAGGGAGAAATGAGGAAGATCGTGAAGCCCAGCACGATATGGATTTTGTAGACGAGCGGTACCGGAGCAATGAGATCGGCGACGGATTGGAACGTGACAATTCCCTTGACATAGGTGCTCAGCGTTTCGAACATGAGCCCGTCCATGTGAGCCAATGAAAGCGGGACGGTGGAAAGTCCGAGCGCAAGCTGCAACCACAATATGACCAGGACAAGAATGTCCGCATGCGCGCTGTTGATGCGAATTCGCGGGTCCGATAGCCGTCGATACAGCAGAATCGACAACCCGATGATTGCAACGATGCCGGCACTACCGCCTGCAGCCATTGCAATGAATTGATGTTGCGAGGCGTTCAGAAACGGCGACACCATCCAGTGCGGCGCCAGAAAGCCTGCGAAGTGTCCGGCAATAACGATCAGTACACCGATGTGAAACAGATTGCTCCCCAGGCGTAGTTGCCGGCGTCTGAGCAGTTGCGAGGAATCGCTCTTCCACGTGTACTGTTCACGATCGAAACGGATCAGGCTGCCAAGCAGCCAGATCGCGAGGCAGACATAGGGATAAATGCCAAACAAAAGCGAATTGATGAAGTGCTGATTCATGAGGCATCTCCAACGAGAATCATGCTTTTGAACACGGTAATCAGTTTTGCCGGGCTACCGCGGTGGTCGTTTGTCGTAAAACTGGATAGGCTGAGACTGTGCTGAGACAGGGGCTTGCGCACCCAGGAAACTAACGGGTTCGTCCTGCCACTCGCGATCGAGCGCCTCACCATCGATCTTCGAGTCTGGAACATGCGCGGATGGTGTAACGTCCAGCGATGCCTCGCCGGCGAGCGGCAACAAAGCGGCTACCACTGCAAAGTACGCGCTACCGCGCTCGGCGAGCTTCGTCGCAATTTGCCGGTTGATGTCGGCGATTTCAGCTAGCAGCGACCGGGCCTTGGCGGGTGTTTCCTGTGCGAGGAATTCCAGGAAGACGGGAAGATAGTCAGGCAACTCGCCTCTGCCAAGAAACAGTCCTTTTGCTTCGTACATCGCAAGTAAATCGACCATGGCTTGTCCCCGCTCGCGTGACTCGCCATGGACGTGTTCGAACAGGTAAAGGGACATTGCCCGCCCTCGATCAAACGTTTCCACGTAGTCTTCCTGCAGGTCCAGCAGTGGTCGCGACGCCAACTGGTCGACCAGCGCGATCAGAGCGTCACGTGTGGCGGGTGCAAAGGCCCGATGACGTGCCATTGAAGTACGAATCTCGGCCAGCCCCTCAACGAGAGATTCATCCGGGTAGTCGAGCAGCGCGCTCAACATGCTGAAAATCGATCCGTTGTTGTCCATTACTCACCCGCCGCGCGAATTGGAATCGTCTTTCGATCCTTGCCGATGCCTTTGCGGCCTCCGAACAAGCTGGTTTCAGTCGTGCCATCCGAACACCCATTGCCGAACGAAAAGCCACACGATGCGCGCAGGTCGAAAGCATCCTCGGCATATTCCCGGTGTGCCGTCGGGATGACAAAGCGGTCCTCGTAATTGGCGATCGCAAGATAGCGATACATCTCGTCAACTTGCGCGCTGCTCAGATCGACTTCGGCGAGCAGTTCGGGAGTTTCACGACGCTCGACATGGCGCTCACGCATAAATGCGCGCATGGCGAGCATTCGCTTGAGCGCCAGGCGCACGGGCGCTTCGCGTCCCGCCGTCAACAGGTTGGCCAGATATCGCAAGGGGATGCGCAACGAATCGACATCGGGGAGCAGTCCTTTCATGCCGAGGCGGCCGTCGTTGGTGGCCGAATTAATGGGTGACAGGGGAGGGACATACCAGACCATCGGCAAGGTCCGGTATTCGGGGTGCAGCGGGAAGGCGATCTTCCACTCCATCGCCATTTTGTACACCGGCGAATGACGCGCCGCTTCAAGCCAGTTGTCCGGCACGCCATCGCGAGCGGCCTGCTCACGCACGGCCGGATCATTTGGATCGAGGAAGATGGAAAGCTGTGCTTCGTACAAATCTTGCGGATCCGCAACCGATGCGGCTTCTTCGATCCGGTCGGCGTCATACAGCAGGACGCCGAGGTAGCGAATCCGGCCGACGCACGTTTCCGAGCACACTGTCGGCTGGCCTGCCTCAATGCGCGGATAGCAAAAGATGCACTTCTCCGATTTGCCGCTTTGCCAGTTGTAGTAGATTTTCTTGTAGGGGCATCCCGACACGCACATGCGCCAGCCTCGGCACTTGTCCTGATCGATCAGGACGATGCCGTCTTCCTCGCGCTTGTAAATCGCGCCGGAAGGACAGGAGGCGACGCATGCAGGGTTCAGGCAGTGCTCGCAGAGTCGCGGCAGATACATCATGAAGGTGTTCTCGAACTCCCCGTAGATGTCCGTTTGCACCTGGTCAAAGTTGTAGTCCTGCTTACGCTTTTCGAATTCGCCGCCGAGGATTTCTTCCCAGTTGGGGCCCCATTCGATTTTCTCCATCCGCTCGCCGGTGATCAGCGATCGCGGCCGGGCAACCGGTCCAACCTTGACGTCCGGTGCGTCGTGCAAATGCGCGTAGTCGAAGGTGAATGGTTCATAGTAGTCGTCTATTTCCGGCAGGTTCGGGTTGCCGAAAATAGTCGCGAGCACACGCCACTTACTACCGGCGCGAAGCTCGATCTTGCCGTTCGTCTTGCGCTTCCACCCACCGTTCCAGCGATCCTGGTTTTCCCAGTCCTTCGGGTAACCAATGCCTGGCTTGGTCTCGACATTGTTGAACCACGCGTATTCCATCCCTTCGCGTGAGGTCCAGACGTTTTTGCAAGTGACCGAACACGTATGGCAGCCGATGCATTTGTCCAGATTCATGACCATGCCGATCTGAGCGCGGATTTTCATTTTTTATCTCCTGACTCATCGTTGGCCATCGCAAGCGTCGGGGCGCCATGGGCGAGGGTGTGTTGATGACGGGCAGCCTCTGCCGGCGAGAGCACTGACGATGGGGTCGACTCATCCTTCCAGTCGACTGTGTTCATTTTGCGTACGATCACAAATTCGTCGCGATTGGAGCCGACCGTGCCGTAATAATTGAAGCCGTAGGAGAGCTGCGCATAACCGCCGATCATGTGGGTCGGCTTCGGCATGATGCGCGTGACCGAATTGTGGATCCCGCGTACGCCGGTGACTTCGGACCCAGGCGTGTTAATGATCTTTTCCTGCGCGTGATACATCATGACGGCGCCCACGGGGATACGCTGACTGACAACCGCCCGAGCGGTCAGCGCTCCGTTCACATTGAAGGCTTCGATCCAGTCGTTATCGACCACGCCAATTTTTCTGGCATCGATCTCGGAGATCCAGACGATCGGGCCGCCGCGCGAGAGCGTCAGCATCAACAGATTGTCGGTGTAGGTGCTATGAATTCCCCATTTTTGATGAGGAGTCAGAAAGTTCAGTGCAATTTCGAGGTTCCCGTTCGAGCGGCTGCCCGCCATGCCTACCGTACTGCGCGTATCGATCGGTGGTTTGTAGACGCACAGCGACTCGCCAAAATCGCGCATCCATGCGTGATCCTGATAAAGCTGTTGGCGTCCCGAAAGGGTGCGCCATGGAATCAGTTCATGCACGTTCGTATAGCTTGCACTGTATGAGACATGCTCGGATTCGATCCCGCTCCACGTCGGAGACGAAATGATTTTGCGCGGCTGCGCCTGAATATCGCGAAAGCGGATTTTTTCGTCCTCGCGTGCGCGCGAGAGATGGGTGTGATCGATGCCAGTGAGTGCCGACAGAGCCTGCCAGGCTTTGACCGCGACAGCGCCGTTGGTTTCGGGAGCAAGCGACAGAATCACCTCGGCAGCATTGATTGCCGAAAGAATCTGAGGACGTCCGTGTGACATACCTTCTTCAGTGACCGGATAATTCAATGCGCGAAGCTGTTCGATCTCTTCGCCGGTTTGCCATGTGATGCCCTTGCCGCCGTTGCCGAGCGATTCGAGAAGAGGGCCGAGAGAGGTGAACTTGCGATAGGTGTTCGGATAGTCCCGCTCGACGGTCACGACGCTCGCCATCGTTTTGCCCGGAACCGGATCGCATTCGTCGTGGCCCCAGTCAGCGATCCCATCGGTTTGAGCGATTTCCCCCGGACTGTCATGCTGAAGCGGCGACAACACCACATCGTGTTCTATGCCGAGATGACCAACGGTCAATTCAGAGAACTTGTGCGCGATGCCCTTGTAGATATCCCAATCGCTCTTGGATTGCCACGCGGGATCGACGGCTGCGGATAGCGGATGGATGAACGGATGCATGTCGGACGTGTTCATATCGTCCTTTTCGTACCAGGTTGCCGTCGGCAAGACGATGTCCGAATAGAGGCACGTGGTCGACATTCTGAAGTCGAGTGTCACTACCAGGTCGAGCTTGCCCTGCGGCGCTTTATCGTGCCACTTCACTTCTTTCGGCAAGATCCCGGCGCTTGCGCCCAGGTCTTTTCCCTGCACGCCATGCTCGGCACCAAGCAAATGCTTGAGGAAATACTCGTGCCCTTTACCCGACGAGCCGAGCAGGTTCGAACGCCAGACAAACAGGTTTCTCGGAAAGTTCTCCGGTGCGTCGGGATCTACGCATGACATTTCAAGCGAGCCGTCCTTGAGTCCATTTGCGACGTAGGCGGCGGCATCCGACCCGGCTGCCGCGCGGCCGACCTCAAGCGGGTTGGTCTTGAACTGCGGTGCGGAGGGCAACCAGCCCATGCGCTCGGCCCGGACGTTGTAATCGATCGGGCTCTCGGCAAACTGGCTGCCATCGACCAGCGGCGAGAGCAGCTCGGTAACCCTCATGGTTTCATAGCGCCACTGGTCCGTATGCGCGTAGAAAAATGAGGTCCCGTTCATGAAGCGCGGCGGCCTGTGCCAGTCGGTTGCGAACGCAAGCGGCAACCATCCCGTTTGCGGGCGAAGCTTTTCCTGGCCGACATAGTGAGACCAACCGCCACCCGATTTCCCGATACACCCGCACATGACAAGCAGGTTAATGATCGAGCGATAGCTCATGTCCATGTTGAACCAGTGGTTCAGTCCGGCGCCGAGGATCACCATCGATTTGCCCTCGGTCTTGTGGGCGTTGTCGGCAAATTCGCGCGCAACGGCGATGACCTCATGTCGCTTGACGCCCGTAATCTTCTCCTGCCAGGCCGGGGTATAGGGCACGTCGTCGTCGAAGCTGGCCGCGACATTGGCGCCGCCCAGGCCCTGATCTACGCCATAGTTGGCAATGAACAGGTCGTACACCGTGGCGACGAGCACGTCGCCATCGCGAGTCGTCACCTTACGCACACCGACGCGGCGCGGCAATACGCTGGCATGGCCTGTATGAGTAAAGTGAGTATGTTCGACGTTGCCGAAATACGGGAAGGCGACATCGATCACCTCATGGTGATCCTCGACAAACGACATCACCGGTCGAATCGGCGTACCTTGCGCATCCTCTTCTTTCAGATTCCATTTGCCGGCATCGCCACCTTCCTTTTGGCCCCAGCGAAACCCGATCGATCCAACCGGGGTGACGAGCTTTCCACTCAGTTCGTCGATGGCCACTGTTTTCCATGCGGCGTTGTTATCTTGACCCAATGCGTGGTCGAACTCGTCTGATCTCAGCAGACGCTCCGGCACAAAGTGCTCGCCCTGTTTAACGATCCGCACGAGGAGCGGCATGTCGGTATAGCGACGGCAGTAGTCCGCGAAATATGCGCTCTTGCCCGCAACGTGGAATTCCGTGAGCACGACATGGCCCATGGCAAGACCGAGCGCGGCATCGGTGCCTTGCTTCGGGTGCAGCCAGATGTCGCCGAACTTGGCGCCTTCCGCATAGTCCGGGAAGATCGACACGACTTTGGTGCCGCGATACCGTACTTCGGTCATGAAGTGCGCGTCGGGGGTGCGCGTTTGCGGTACGTTGGACCCCCACATCATGATGAAGGTCGAGTTGTACCAGTCAGCTGATTCGGGAACGTCGGTCTGCTCGCCCCAGGTTTGCGGCGAGGCGGGTGGCAAGTCGCAGTACCAATCGTAGAAGCTCAGGTTGACGCCGCCGATCAACGAGAGATAGCGGCTGCCTGCCGCGTAGGAAACCATCGACATGGCGGGTATCGGCGAAAACCCCACCACCCTGTCCGGACCATGCCGCTTGATGGTGTGGATATTCGCCGCCGCGATGATCTCGTTGACCTCGTCCCAGCTTGAACGAACGAAGCCACCGAGACCACGGCGACGCGTATACGAGGCACGGGCTTGCTGGTCATCGACGATAGCGCTCCATGCTTGCACGGGCTCCAGCGTCAGTCGTTTTTCGCGCCACAGCCTGAGCAGCGTGCTGCGGATCAGCGGATATTTAAGACGGTTTGCGCTGTAGAGGTACCAAGAGTACGACGCGCCGCGCGCACAGCCTCGCGGTTCGTGATTCGGCATATCTGGACGGGTGCGCGGATAATCGGTTTGCTGGGTTTCCCACGTGACAATCCCGCTTTTGACGTAAATCTTCCAGGAACACGAGCCGGTGCAATTAACGCCATGGGTAGAGCGCACGATCTTGTCATGCTGCCAGCGCTGCCGGTAGGCATCTTCCCACCCACGATCTTCCTGGGTCGTCATTCCGTGACCTTCCGAGAAGGTCGGCCTCGAAGTGGAGAAGTATTTCAGGCGATCAATAAAATGGCTCATCCGATCTACTCCTAACGTCCGGTTTGCGCGAAGTTTATGCATAAAATATGCATTTCTTGTGTATTTTTATGGTGGTAGTAGCCCCGTTTGAAGGGGCTACGGGAAAACGTGCCTAAGAACGAGGGTGACGTTTTCTGTTTTTTTAAAAATTAATTTTAGTTCGTATTGCGAAGAGAATCCTGTTTCTGGTTATGAACGCTCCAGATTTGCGCGCTTAGCCAGGCAGGTCACGTACGCCTATTTCGACCAGTTTGCTGTGACCGAAACCGCGCGTGTAATCGATCACGCTGACGACGATCGGAACAAGTTTGACGAAGACAACCTGGCCCGGCTCGGCGGGAGGTGACATGTCCCATGCTGTCGGGAAACGCGCGAGGAGCCGGTCCATCGCACGCGCACGTTCTGGCGAATCATCTGCCAGTATGTGCGCAGTCGCAGCCATGGAAAGACCTCTGATCTGTTCCCAATCGTTGTATGCCATGTTGATGGTCAGCGATACTTTGCTGCATCGCAGAATATTTTTGATTTTTTGACTGGTGCGCGCCGTTCCGAAGAAGAGAGTCAGGCCATCGTTGGCGTAGCCGATCGCATTGGCTTGTGGATAGCCGTCCTCGCGCAGCGTTGCCAGAGACAGATCACGTCCTGTTTCGATGATCTCCAATATGAGTTGTCTCAGCTTCGCATCCATCGATGTGTCTCCTTGCCGCGCGAAGCGGGTTGTGTCTCATCAATGGTCGTAGCTTCGCTCCGTACCGGGTACCTTCGTTTGACCTATGTCAAGTCGCTAACGATCCGTTACCAACCGCGTCTCGCCATCGCTGGCGTGTCTATATATCACAACGTGATTTAATGTAAAGTATCGTTTCGGGGGTGTTAACCAGGCTTTCCATCAACTCGTGGCGCGATCAGATAGGGCACGTATTTCAGCAAATAAATGACTAGTGCCGCGAACCAGCACAGCCCCGCTGTGTCGATCCAGACTTGCGCCGTGCCGCCTCCCAGCCACGGTCCGAAGACGCGCAGAAGGCCTGCTGCGATGATTAATCCGTAGCTCGCGATCTCCGCCCGGCCCGCAACAATCGGCCGGCCGGTATGTCCGAGCGCGGTACGGGTGATCATCGCGATGATGGCGCAGCCAATCGCACCGACGCTGAACGCGTGGAGCGCAAGCGTGTGCGGCACGGCGCCAAGGGCTGCCAGCGCGAGCATGACGAATCCTGCGGGGATCCACACATAGGCGACATGCAGGATCAAGAGAATGGGCCGCATTCCGAGTCGCCACGAGCGCCATCCCGCGGCCCTGACGCCATGAACTACCGCCGCAGTGCACGCGCATGCCGCGATCAGCAAGGGCGGTGTCGGGAGCGCATCGGCGAGAAAGGTGATTACGACGACCGGCGCGGCGAGGGTCTCGATCAGTTTCCAGCGTTTTATTGAGAAACCGGGAATGGCATTCGCCGTGAACATCGGTACCACGCGCCCCGCGATTACAGTGACAAACATAACCACGAGTCCAACCGAGGCGTATGCGTCGCGCAATGCGAGGTCGCCACGGCCTTGCCACGCCCACCAATGGAAAAGTGCGTTTAATACCCCGAAGAGCGCCAACGCAACAGGCAGGAATAAGTTGCGACGATTATTTGCGGCGATCAACACCCGCAACAACACGACGGCAACGATCGGCAGGAAGGCGCAATCCACGACTGCTGCGACGGGCTCCGGGCCGGTCCAGACCAGTACACGCCCAGCCGCCCAAAGGAGCCAGAGCCACGCGAGCGACGAGCCTCGTGGCGTGTCGAGCGAGGTCCACGCGCGCACGGCTGTCAGCAGGAAGCCCACCACGATTGCGGCAACAAAGCCGAAGATCATTTCGTGAGCATGCCAGAGGAGGCCACTCAGGGCTGCAGAACGACCTGCGACTAAATAGCCGTGAAGGGCGAACACCCAGAACGCGATGGCAAGCGAGCCGAAGAAGGCCCCGCCAAGGTAGAACGGTCGAAATCCGAGCCGAAGGACTGCCAAGTCTGATGCTTCTTGGTGTGGTGGGTCGGCGACTGGTTCGGTGACTCTCATTGCAGCTCCTACAAAGCATGCATTCTAAATATATCTTAATGTGTATTTGACTGCGAAGGGGAAAGATCTTCGCGCTTCAAGTTCGATTGCAGGCAGATGGTTTCGGCGGCACTTGGCAAGTCTTGGAGCCGGCAGCGAAAAGCCCCGATGGGTCGCTTGCTGTGCGCAGCCGCCGCCTACATGCCGCGGGGAAGTCGATGCAAGCGATTGAGCACTCGGCCCACCGCCGGCTTCAACGTCTTCAGCGAGCTTTCAGTCGTTCATGTCGTTCCGCACATCTAGTGGATCGCCTTATTGCAACAGAAGTCGTAAATGGTCTATGCATGCTGCGAGCCACCGCTCACTCATTGCTCGGGAGGGGCTTATAGTCCGATATTTTGAACACGGCGACGGTCGCCTTCAGGTCGCGGCCCTGTTCTTCGAGTGACTGCGCGGCCGCCGCCGCTTCTTCGACGAGCGCGGCGTTCTGTTGGGTCACTTCGTCCATCTGCGTGAGCGCCAGTGCAACGCCGATCTTTGCCGAACTCTGGCTGATTTCCGCCATCGTGGCGACAACACGGCTCACAACTTCGTTGCCCGCCGCCGCCGTGTCCGCAGCACTCAATGCAAGTGCACCGGCCTGCCGCGCATTGTTGGTGTTCTGTCTTACGGTGCCGGTCAACTCTTCCATACTGGCCGCCGTCTCTTCTAGCGACGCTGCCTGTTGCTCGGTGCGTTGCGACAGGTCAAGATTGCCAGATGCAATCTGGCTGGATGCTGTACCGATACTTTCGGATGCGGCACGAATGCGCTGAACGATGCCCGCCAGCGAGCGATTCATCGCGAGGACGGACCCCATCAGCTCGCCAAATTCGTCGACGCGGGATACCGTTAGCTCCGCGCTCAGATCACCTTGCGCAATTCTCGCCGCTAATTGATTGACTTCGAGCAAAGGGCTGCGAATTGATCGGATCAGTGCAGCAGCACCGGCAAGTACGCTAAGCGCGAGGATCACAATCAGTATCGCTGTTGTCGCAACAATGGTGTATTGCTGACGCTCGAAATTTTCCTGGGCCATCGCCAACTGCTGCTCCTGCAGTTCCACGAATGTCCTGATCGCCTTACCGTAAGCAGTCTGAATCGGCACGTATTCTTCGTTCAACATGGCAAGCGCCGCCGGCTTCCCGGCCTCGTTGGATCGCATTGCCACGATCTTGTCGCGGGTTGCCAGTACCTGCTTGCGCAACTCGGCGACAGTGTCGAGTTGCTTGCGGTCAGCAGGCGTGTGCGCGAGGGTGGCTATCGTTTTCTGCACTCCGACGATCTGAGAAATTGTCGCGGCGTTGTCGTGGTTGAAGACGTCTGATAAAGCCGGATCGGCGCTAATAATCATCGCCTGGGTGCGCAATGCCGCGGTGTCCGCGAGTTTCGACCAAGCGTAGGCTGCAGTCACTTTGCCCGACAGTATCTTCAGCGCGATTTCCCGTTGCGCCTCCATGCTCGCGAACCGCCACATCGACAGGCCGACGACGCCAAAAATCAGCACAAGCAGCAACGCAGTTGAAATCCAGAGTTTGGTGGCGAGTTTCATGCAACCTTTGTTCTATGAGCTGTCGCGCAAGGGGCAACTGCGTTTAAGTAGGCCCGCTCAACATGTCCCAGCGGGATTACCGCGAGGATGGCGGTGCGTGGGACACCATTAGATGCGAGACGAAGACATGCGGGACTTACTGAAGATCACGCTCCGGCGCTCGAAAGCACTCGCAGCCGGGGCCGGCGCGCAAGGCCGCCGCCCATACGCCGAGCGGGTGGCAGCTGCCCGCTCCACAACACGATTCCATTCGCGGACACGCTGTCACAATGAAGCTTCGCGCACGCATGTAGCCGCGATGCCTGCCTGGTAACGAGCGCCGTGGTCACGTGCACGGCAGTTTCAAAGCAAGGTCATCTCTTGTCATGCCGGCTCCATGCCGTGACGAAGCTTGGCGGATCCGGCCTCGGGGGAGGCCAGAAACGAGAGCAGCGCCCTCGAGGCATCTTTTTGTCTGGATGCTGTGCATATGGCCGCCGAAAAAACCGTGATGATCTGGATTTCGGATGGCAAAGAGCCTACGACATCAATGCCTGGTAGATGCATCAACTCGCTCAATTGCTGGAAACCAAGCTCGACATCGCCGCGGGCGACAAGCGTGCCTACCGGGACGCCTGGCGGTGCCTGCACGGTGCGCGCCGCGATGGTTTCAGCAATGCCCCAGCGCTCGAACAGACGGCTCAGGTGCGAACCGCTGGGACCTGTCGAATAGCCGATGGTGCGCGCGGCCAGAATGGCATCGCGAACGGCCGCTTCGGAGCCGATTGCGGGTCGCGGCGCCCCAGCCGCCACCGCAATCGCCACGCCCGAACGGGCCAGGTCGACCCGACTGGCCGGATCGACCAGGCCGCCTACGGCGAGCCGGTCGATCGCGTCCGCCGCGAGCACGACGATATCGAATTGCTCGTCTTCCTGAACGCGCCGGGCAGCGGCGACGCCGCCGACCGACTCGATGACCACCGTGCACCCCGATCGTCGCTCATAATCTTCGACCAATTCTGCCAGCACCTGACGCGTAGCCATCGATGAAATACCGGTGATCTTCTTGCGCATGTTTTGATCAATGACCATTTGACCGCCGTTATCAGTCGATATAGCGCAGACCGGCCTGTTGCAATGGCTCGCGCATGTTGTACATATCGAGGCCGAGCACACCCGAGGCCAGTTTGGCGCGCTTCTCGCCTTCGTTGGCTTCTCGGGCGGTGGCCTTTTCGAGAACCTTCTGCGCCCATGCTGCGGGCACCACGACCACACCGTCGTCGTCCGCCACGACGACGTCGCCAGGCGTCACCAATGCCCCGGCACATATCACGGGAATGTTCACGGACCCGAGCGTCGCCTTGACCGTTCCTTTGGACGAGATCGCGCGGCTCCACACCGGGAAGTTCATCTGCGCCAGCACGCGCACGTCGCGCACGCCTGCGTCGATGATGAGTCCTCGTGCGCCGCGCGCCTTGAAGCTCGTCGCCAACAGGTCGCCGAAAAAGCCATCGGTGGAATCGGCCGTGACGGCGGCAACGACAACGTCGCCCGGCCGAATCTGTTCGGCTGCGACGTGCAGCATCCAGTTATCGCCCGGCTGAAGCAGGACCGTGATCGCCGTTCCCCCCGCCTGCGCGCCGTTGTAGATTGGACGCATATAGGGTTTCATCAGGCCCACGCGTCCCATGGCCTCGTGGACGGTTGCAGAACCGAGCGCACCCAGTCCGGTGGCCGCATCGCTGTGCGCTCGCGCAATGTTGCGATACACGACTCCAAGCTCATACATGATCAATGTCCTTTCGTTCTGAGTGCTGCATCGAGGCGCGGGTAGACACGGCGCGCATTCCCCTCGTAAATCTTGTACCGCTCGTCGGCATCGATATGCGCGGCCTCGATGTAGCGCTTCGTGTCGTCGAAATAGTTTCCCGTCTCCGGATCAATGCCGCGCACCGCGCCAATCATCTCGCTCGCAAACAGGATGTTGTCCACGGGAATCACGCGCGTGAGCAGGTCGATGCCCGGCTGGTGATAAACGCAGGTATCGAAGAAGACGTTATTGAGCAGATGATCTTTCAGCAATGGCTTTTTCAGCTCCTGCGCGAGCCCGCGGAAGCGACCCCAGTGATATGGCACGGCGCCGCCGCCATGCGGGATCACGAAGCGCAAGGTTGGAAAGTCGCGGAACAGGTCCGAGGTCAGGCATTGCATGAAGGCGGTCGTGTCCGCGTTCAGGTAGTGCGCGCCCGTGGTGTGAAAACACGCGTTGCAGCTCGTGCTCACGTGGATCATTGCGGGGATGTCGTACTCGACCATCTTCTCGTAGATCGGATACCAGTAGCGATCCGAGAGCGGCGGGCTCGTCCAGTGACCGCCCGACGGATCGGGATTCAGGTTGATCGCCACGTTGCCGTACTGCTCCACGCACTTGACGAGCTCGGGGATGCAGGTGGCCGTATCAACGCCCGGGCTTTGCGGCAGCATTGCGGCGGGGATGAAGTGATCGGGGAATAACTGGCTCACGCGAAAGCACAGTTCGTTGCAGATCGCAGCCCATGTGCTGGAAACTTCAAAGTCGCCGATGTGATGCGCCATGAAGCTCGCCCGCGGGCTGAAGATGGTGAGGTCGAGGCCGCGCTCGCGCATGAGCTTTAACTGGTTGCCCTCGATCGACTCGCGCAGCTCATCGTCGCCAATCTGCAATTCGGACGCCTTCGGTCTCTCCGACGGATTGCTGATGCCAGCGATCTGGCGGTTGCGCCACGCCTCCAGCGCCTTCGGCGCGGTGGTGTAGTGGCCGTGAATGTCGATGATCATCGTCGCTCCAACTAGTTGAATTCCCGGCGCGATTACCCGAGTGGTATGCGCGCCAACTTCATTAGTACACCTTGTTCGCCTGCAGAGGCACCTCGTCCTAAAACGAATGCTGCATGCCGACACCGTAGGTACTGCCCGACGGATTGGCCGTCAGCTTGTCGTAGGAATAGACCGCATACACATACGTGCGCTTGGACAAAATGTATTCATATGCGACAGATCCGGTGTTGCGCACGTTGCTATGGTTCAGTGGCGCGCTGTGCTTCGTGCGCGCCCATTCGGCGAGGATCAGGTTCGACGGGGACAATGGCACCGAGACGCCCAGTTCATACGTATGCGAGCCGGTCTCGACATCGTTGTTACTGGTCATCTGCGCGGCTCCATAGACCTTGACGAGTTTTGCATCGTATGCGGCGCCTGCGAGATACAGATATTGTCCGCTCGACGGCGCGACCGCAGCCGCCCGTGCACGCTGCGCCGAGAGCACGGCTGTGAGCGGACCGCTTACGTATGTCAGATGCAAACCAATATTGTCCTTCCCCTGCTGACCCGTAGTGCTGCTGACGCCGTAGATCGCCGTGCCGGTGAGTCCGCCATAGTTGGGCGAAACATATTCGACGGCGTTTGCCCAAACGGTGTCGCCGATTTGCGTATTGTTGTAACTTGCCGTGTACGACTGCACGATCAATGGCGAAAACACCACCGATCCGCCGAACGGATTGACGAGGATCTGATTGAAATACGTCGGATTGGTTTGTTCACCAAATTTGAACGTGCCGTATGCGCCAGTCAAGCCGACATAGGCGTTGCGCGAGAACAAACCATCCGTCGTATTGCGCCCCATCTGCCCCGTGTTTGGCCTGAAGAAGCTTTCGAGCGCGAAGAACACCGCATTGCCGCCACCAATGTCCTCTTTGCCGCGCATGCCCCAAAAAGAAGTTGTCATTCCGCCGCCGCCTTCCTGTACCGTGCTCGAACGCGTGGTGCTCAGCTTCGAGCTATCGATATACATACCGATCAACCCATACAGCTGCACGGAAGAGCTTGACATCGACGCTGCGCCGGCCGCTGCCTGCGAATCGTCCGCATACGCGGCAGGTGCGACAAGCCCGCTTGCCGCGAGCAATGCCGTGCCGAGGCGGGTGGCGTTGAGTTTTGGAAGCCTGGGGGTTGCGCTGTTTTTTGCTGACTTCATGTTTCATCTCCAAACCAGTTTGTAGTTTTATGCGCGAGCGCCTCCCGCTGCGTGCACGAGCAGCACACGCAGACAGCGAAACACACGAGGGTTTTTCCCGCCGGCTAGCCGGTCATTCGATGTGACGGCGGGACAGTTCGGCGTTCAGTTTCGAACGGTCAAGCTCGTGCTCCCACGCGGACACCAACAAGGTGGCGACCCCGTTGCCGATGGTGTTGACAATCGCGAGCCCCGTTCCCATGAAGCGGTGAATGCCAAGGATCAGCACCATTCCGGACACCGGGATAATCGGGAAGACCAGCAGCGTCGAGGTCAGCATCACGAAGGCCGCGCCAGCCACGCCGCTCGCGCCTTTCGACGTCAGCGTCGCGACGCCCACGAGCGTCAGCTGCTGCGTGAGGCTGAGTTCAATGTTGAACGCCTGCGCGATAAACAGCACAGCCATCGTCAGATAGATGTTGGTGCCGTCGAGATTGAACGAATAGCCGGCTGGAATCACGAGACCCACCACCGATTTCGAGCACCCGAGCCGTTCGAGCTTTTCGAGCATCTGCGGGAGCGCGGCCTCAGACGAACTGGTGCCGAGTACGATCAGAACTTCTTCGCGGATATAGCTCAGGAAACGCAGAATGCTGAAACCGAGCAACCGGGAAATGATCCCGAGCACGACCAGCACGAAGAAGGCGAGTGTCAGGTAAAACGCGCCGATCAGCTTCAGCAGCGGCAGTACGGCGCCGATGCCATAGGTGCCGATCGTGAACGCGATCGATCCAAACGCGCCGATCGCCGCAACCTTCATGATGATGTGGACGATGCCGAAGAACGTGTGTGCAAAGCGGTCGATCATGCGGACTAGTGGCCGGCCATATTCGCCCGTGGCCGCGAGCGCGGCGCCGAACAGCACCGAGATCAGGAGAATCTGCAGCACGTTACCGGTCGAGAATGCACTGACGACGGTGTCGGGAATGATTTGCATCAGAAACTCGACCGTGTTCTGTTGATGCGCGGCAGTCGTGAATCCGGCGAGCGCTTTGGTATCGATCGTTGCGGGATCCAGATTGAAGCCGGTGCCGGGATGAAACAGATGCCCGGCCACGAGCCCGATCACGAGCGACAGTGTCGACACGATTTCGAAATACAACAGCGCCTTGCCGCCGACACGCCCGACCTTCTTTATGTCGCCCATGCCGGCCATGCCGGAGACGACGGTGCAGAAGATGATCGGGCCGATCACCATCTTGACGAGCTTGATGAACGCGTCGCCGAGCGGCTTCATCTGCACGGCGAGCGACGGCATGAAATGACCGAGCAGTACGCCGAGAAAGATCGCGACTAATAAATGGAAATACAGCGTGCGGTAGAACGGTTTCTTCGAGCTTCGTGCGGGGGGCGTCATGACGGCACTGTCATTCATGGCGCTGCTCCCAGATAAGCCAAATGGGCCGGATGGGCCACGTGGCGATGCGTATCGGTCATGCTTGTCTCCTGACTGGAAGGGTGGTGGAAAACCGGTCGATTCGGGATTTCCGCCTGACTGCCATTCTTGGTGTGGCAGTTCAAAAGTGAGTGAAGCGAACGGTTCGCTCAGAATCCGTAAAGCCGTGCCGGGTTCGTGACGAGCAGTTGTTCGCGCAGCGCCGCGTCCGGGCAGAAGCGGAACAGCAAATCGACCAGTTCACCGTCGTTCGGCATGTCGTGGCTGATGTTCGGATGCGGCCAGTCGGTGCCCCACAGGACCCGGTCGGGCGCGGCTTCGATCAGCGTGCGCGCGAAGGGAATTGCATCGTCGAATGGACGGTGGCCCGCGGACACGCGTTCGGCTCCGCACACCTTGACCCATGCGAGCGGATTGCGCATCAATTCCAGAAGCTGGCGGAACGGCTGCTGATCGACACCGGCGTCGGCACGAACCCGGCCCATGTGGTCGATCACGAATGGCACTTTGATGCGTGCGATCCGTTCCGCGTATTGCAGGATGTCCTGCGCGTCGAGATGCAGCACGACGTGCCAGCCGAGCCGCTCGATACGCTCGAGCACGCTGTCGAAAACGTCGAGGTCGGGCGCACCGCCCAGATGTGCAACGAAATTGAAGCGCACGCCGCGCACGCCGCGCGCGTCGAGGTCGGCCAATTGTTCGTCGGTGACAGCGCCGTCGACGATCGCGACGCCGCGATAGCGTCCGTTGCCGCGTGAAATCGCATCCAGCATCGCGGTGTTGTCAGTGCCGTGGCAACTTGCCTGCACGATCACGCCGCGGCTCGCGCCGAGGAAATCGTGCAGCGCAACCAGGCGTTCGAACGGCGCGTCCGGCGGCGTGTAACTGCGCTCTGGCGCGTACGGAAAGACTTCGGCGGGGCCAAACACGTGGCAGTGCGCGTCGCAGGCGCCGGCCGGCAGGCGCTGGGCGGGCTGAACGGGAAGGGGATCGGGCGGCAGGCAGGATTTCATGGGCGTCGTCTCGATATCATTGCCGCAGGGCGCGGCTTTCTCTGGTTGAACGCATTGTGGCCGCGAGCCTGCGTCGCTACAATCTCAATACTCAACTAGCTGATATGTAAAATTCACATGGCTCACGGAAAATGGACTTGAAGCAGCTGGAGGCCTTCGTTCATGTCGCCGAACTCGGCAGTTTTACGCGCGCTGCGATTGCGCTCGACACCAACCAGCCCGCCTTGAGCCGGCTGGTGCGGCACCTGGAAGTGGAATTGCGGCACACGCTGCTCGAGCGCAACGGCCGCGGCGTATCGCTCACGCCCGCCGGTCAGCGGATGCTCGCGCATGCGAAGGGCATCTTGCAGCAAATTCAGCGCGCCTCGCAGGATCTGGATGCGTTGCGCGGCGCAGCTGGCGGCCATTTCGCCATTGGCATTACGCCGAGTTTTGCCAGGGTCGCTACGAATGAATTGGTGCGGGGTTTTCGCACTTCGTTTCCCGGCGCGACCATCTCGGTTGCGCAAGGCTTGTCGACCTACCTGGTCGAGTGGCTGATGATGGGACGTATCGACGTGGCGGTGCTCTATGACACGTTCGATACACCGCTGATCGACAAGCGAACCGTCTTCACTGAAGAACTGTTTTTGATTGGCCCGGACAATGGCACGGACGGCACCACGCACGACGAGACAGTGCGCGCGCCGCTAGCGGCGATCCCGTTGCGGGAAATCACGCGTTATCCGCTCGTGATTCCCGGTCGGATGCACGCGATCAGACGGATGGTTGAGGCGGCTGCCGCGGAGCAAGGCGTCAGATTGCGGATCGAACTGGAGGTCGATGCGGTGATTTCGATTCTCGATCTCGTCGACGAGGGCATCGGCTACGCGGTACTTCCACTTAACGCGACGACCAGTGATGCACTCAAGCGGCGCTTCCAGGTAATCCGCATTACCGAGCCGACGCTCTTCAGCCGTCTTGCGATCGCGACCAGTAGCAAGCACACCCTGTCGCAACTCGCAATCCAGGCTATCGCAATGCTCGAATCCAGAATATTGCCGCTCTACGGCACTGCTACCTGACCCTACGTTTACGTCGCACGTCCGCTCTCTTGGTCAACTCGACATCCCAAAGGGATTTCCTTCGGTAGTACTCGCCGTCGGATCCTCGCCATCGGTAGGGCGCTGGACGCGCAGATCGAGCGCGATATCGCGTCTGGACCAAAAGCGGTCAGCGCAGAGCAGGTTCGCGAATCGACCACCGTCGGCTGCATGAGCGTCGACTCGGCTTGGCTGAGCTTCAGCAGCAGCCCCAAGAGCCGCAAAGCGGCGCGCGACCTTGCCGAGCTGAAATCGCCTTGGGCGCAGAAGTTGACTCGGGATCGACATGTCAACATCGTTGCGGGCCGTGCAACTCTTGCTGATCGTACCCCGCGTCTCTACGCGTACGTGCATAAGATGGTGCCATCGGCGCCCGCGCGGCTGGACCAATTTCTTTTTGCAAGCGGCGTGGCTCCAGACGAGCGAGTCACCGTGATCAGCGATGACGCTGGCGAATTCGGCAAGGCTGTGGACGGCAACCAACTCGCCAGGGGAAGGATCCTGGACTGGTTTCACATCGCGATGAAGTTCAAGGCTGCCAAGAACTCGGTGTTAGGAAGCCAGACGATGGAGCCCCACGAGCGAATCGCTGTAGAGATAGAGATCGATCACGCCAAGTGGCTGGTCTGGCATGGAAAGAGCCGGCAATCGGTTTTCCGCATCAAAGCCTTGGATGCCACGCTGTTGGCAAGGGAAGGCTATGTGCACTCGACGTTGTACTGGAACCTGCGCCGCCTGTACTTCTACATCGGGCACAACGCGGGTACGCTGGTGAACTATGCAATGCGCTATCACAAGGGACTACCGATCAGCAGCAGCATTGCAGAGTCCGCGGTGAACCTGGTGGTCAGCCATCGCATGGCGAAGAGGCAACAAATGCGATGGACGGACGAGGGCGCGCACTGTCTGGCGCAAGTCAGAGTTGCCGTTCTCAACGAAGAATTTTCGGTTAAGAAACTTGTCGGGTTGACCGAGACTTCTGCAGTTGCAAACTCGCCGAACGCGCGCCGAGCAGCGTGAATTGACCTCCCACAGTTTGGTTCACTCTTCCTTGCACTAAGCCGTGGCGGCCTGACGAAACCGATCTCCCCCACTTTTGCACGCTCTCCCGCAGTCCTTCACCTTCTCACGTCACTCTGGCAAAGCAATGCAGTTCGTCAACAACAGAAAACCGCGTTTGAGCTTGTGCTCAACGGGGAGGCCCTTGTAGTACGATTTTTTCCGAATTCTGAGACGACCCCACTTACATCATGATTCCCCAGGCGCAGTCCTCGCTCCCCAAAGGATCGCTTGTGCAACGACCACGTTGTTCCCGTTGAAAGTCGCTGCGGGCGAGCCATAGAGTTGATACCCCAGCGCCAGCGCGTCCGAAACCCTATGGCAGAAAGCAGCGTCATCCATTCCGGTAAGAAGACGATAGCGTGGCAAGCCGTCAGGCGGCTCAGAAGACATAGCTGTGCTCCCAAATTTGATGTGCGGCATTGTGACAGCGAAGCGCTGCCTGAATATAAATGTCAATCCTCCCCGCCAGAATACATCGGGTCTCCGCTTTGATCGGCGGCTTTGTAGAGGACCGGCGGATTCCGTGAGGTCGAACCGGCCCAATCCACCGCCCGGGCCCGCGATGAACAGGGCGTTGGCGGACGTAATCCCGGTAACCCTCTTAGGCCAGCGTTTGCAGCAGTCTAAATCCTTCAGGCCAATCGCCCATATCGGTATCCGCGTTGAGATGCCCCTGTGCTCCAGCTTCGACGAGTACGCTACCCCACGCTTTAGCGCAGCGACGCGCATAGTCTGCGTCGCAATAGGGGTCGTTGGAGCTGGATACAACGATAGTAGGAAACGGTAGCTGCTCCGATGGCAAAGGCGCAAATCCGGTTGCGTCTGCTGCGGGAAATGCCGATGTGGCCGGGTCCGGCACGGCGACAAGCATCGCGCCACGGATCCGGGTTGAACGGCGAACCGCCCAATGCACGACCGCCAGGCATCCGAGACTGTGCGCCACGATGACGGTGTCCTCGCCGCTTTCTGCTACCTGTCGTTCGATTGCCGATACCCAATCGTCGCATACGACCTGATCCCAATCTTCGACAACGAGGCGACGCCAGTCTGGATGCGCCGTCTGCCACACGCTTTGCCAGTGCAATCGACCGGAATTGCCGATGCCGGGGACAACGAAAACGGGGTGATCCATCTGCCAGTTCTCCATCATTGAATGAGCATCCAGTGTAAAAGCGCGCGAATTCAGGCAACATCGAGAATCAAATGAATTAACGGCGCTGCACAATCAAATCGACTGGAGTTGGGGGTTCGTACAGATGAAACAAAAGCAGGTAACGTTGGACAGGCTTGACTGGGGGATATTGGAGGTGCTCCAACGCAATGCGCGCATCAGCAATACCGAGCTCGGAAAGCAGATTGGACTTTCACAGCCGGCTGTCACCGCCCGCATCAAAAGACTCGAAGAGCAAGGCGTAATCGAGGGTTACTCGGCGCGGATCAATCCTGGTCTAGTGGGCCGTGGTATCGCAGCGATCGTGCGGATCCGCACAACCCACGCTGAGATAAAACGTTGCCTGAGCGCGTTCGAAACGATGGCTGAGATCGTCGAGGCGCACCGGATCACTGGCGAAGACTGCTTCATGGTTCGCATTGTGGTCGAGGAGATGACGCAGCTCGAAGCGGCAATCGACGCGTTGGCCAGATTCGGACCAGTGACGACCTCAGTCGTGCTGGCGAGCTATCCACCGAAGACGATATGCGGATCGCAACGTTGAGTGGCTACCATGTGCAAATGCGAGCGTGCGTCGACGGCGGTTTGCGAACCGCTGGCAGGCAGCGGCGCGGCTTCCGCGTGTATCAGGTCAGCGGGTAAAGCGCACTGAATCCAAAATCGATAACAACTTCGGGGCTGATCGGACGTTGAAATCGTGCGTAGCGAGCATCCGCTCGAGGGTCGTCTCTGGCGAATGTGTCCACCTCTCATACGTAAGCCGTCATTTGATCGGCTCATTGCGAACTACGTTTCGGGTCGGATAAGCGCAGAGCGCAGAGATTCGTTCCAGCGGCTGCTCAGGAAGTCTATGAATGCCTTTGCGGCGGCTCCGATTGGCCGAGGAGGGCAGACACAATAGACACCGGTCTCCTTTCCGGTCCATTGCGGCAGTACTTGCACCAACTCGCCCGAACGTATTGACTCGGCCATTGTCACTTCAGAGTGAAAGGCGACGCCAAGTCCATCAACGCATAGTCGTTTGACTGCATCACCGCTGTCGGCCCGCGTACGTCCGCGCGGATGAAATGACCGCTCACCGGCATGGCTAGTCAGCCGCCAGATCTGACCGTCGTGATTTGCCGTTGAGACTAGACATTCGTGTCGATTAAGTTCCTCGATGTCCTTTGGAGCACCGTGTCGTTCGAGATAACAAGGAGCTGCAACCAGAATTCTGCGGTTTTCCAGCAACTTTCGAGCGATCAATGTCGAGTCCGGAAGGTGACCAATCCTGATTGCCACAGCGACGCCCTCGGCAACGATGTCTACATAGCGATCTGTCATGAGAAGGTCGAGCTGGAGTTGGGGGTAGGCTTGCATGAACGCTGACAAATGCGGCACTACTTGCTCACGGCCAAACGAAACCGACACACTGAGCTTAAGCGTACCGCGCGGCAAATGCTGCTCGTCTCGCGTCCGCTCATATGCGCCGCGCAAAAGGTCAAACGCCGCCCCGCAATCCGAAAAATAACGTTGCCCTGCATCGGTCAGCGACATCGCCCTCGTCGTTCGATTGATAAGCAGGACGCCCAGTTGCTCTTCGAGCGCCTTTACGAGTCGACTGACTGAGGACGGCGTCATCCTGAGTTCTTTCGCTGCCTTTGCGAAGCTTTGGTGTTCCACCACCGTGACGAATGCGCGCACAAGGTGCAGTGATGGTTCCTCCATTGGTTCTCCCCGAGAATGAATGTATTGGATTTGTAGTTATTATCATCCAGTTGGAGGATCAATAAAATCAGTGTTTTCTACGGAGAACATGATGAATCCTCAGAGCAACGCGGTTGTCTTCGCCGATCTTCATAAAGGGCCAAGTCCCCTTCGACTACCGAATGCCTGGGACGCAGGTAGCGCACGCTTGATTGAGAATCTCGGTGCCTCAGCGATCGCGACCACGAGCGCCGGCGTGGCATGGTCGATGGGTTACCGTGACAGAGATGCAATGCCGCTTGGCCAGCATCTTGCAAGCGTTGCAGCGATCGCCCGCGTAATCAATGTGCCCCTTAGCGTCGATATCGAAAGCGGCTACACCGGCGAAACTGAAGACGTCAGAAATACGGTCGGCCGGTTCATCGACGCTGGCGCGGTCGGCATTAATATCCAGGACGGACATTCGACTCCGGACGTACTGGCTGGGAAAATCGAAAGAGCGCGAGAGGCGGGCGAACGCTGTGGCGTTAGGATTTATATCAATGCACGCACCGATGTTTACGCTCTTGGTCTGGTGCCAACAGGGGACCGTGTTACTGAAGTTCTTGCGCGCGCAAAGCGATATGCCGACGCCGGGGCGGACGGATTGTTCGTGCTAGGCGTCGCCGCCCGCGCGGACATCAAGCAGATTGCGGCGGGAACTGACTTGTTGCTGAACGTAATTGCGTGGCCAGAACTGCCTCCTGCGACTGAATTGGCAGCACTCGGCGTGCGTCGGGTCAGCGTTGGCTCGTGGATTCCGCAGAGTCTTTGGGCGCACACGTCCACACTAGTGACAGACTTTCTCACCGACGGTAGATCGGAACCTCTGTTCGAGGGTGCCGCGCCCTATTCACAGGTCGATGCGTTATTTTCAAATTAACGCTTTTTGGTGGGCCCTTGATCATTGACGATCGATGAATTGCTGCGACTTATCTCGCGACACGGTCCGACCGCGCGCAGCTTTAACACCCTAATAATGAGAATGGCATGCGGGGTAGGAAGACCGCGCAAGCCGTGCCGCCGATCGCCGTCGAGCCCAGAGCGGCCAGGAGCAGCCATCGGGATTTGCTTCTATCTGGACAATCCAATGTCGTGCGCGCTCCGGCAACGGACATTCCCTGTCTCGTCGTACACCACGATGTTGAATCCTTCGCTTGGCGCGGGCGGGACGAAATAGCGGGTGATCAGCTCATACTGAGCTTCGGTCGTCTGGAATGGATGTTCGCCCAACGCGTTTCTCACCCTTAGCCGGGATTTGCAAATCTCATCGCTCACATCCAGATAGTGAAGCTGATGTTCGCAGCAGGCGGCCCGAAATAAAGAGTGCCCCCATGCACGAGTGTTGGCCGTGTTGAATGGGAAGTCCAGTACCACCGATATCCCGGCCGAGAGGATCGATTGAATGTGCTCGGTGAGGACCGTCTTGAGGCGTCCCGCGCAGCGCACATAGTCTGCCAGCGTATGAATTTCTTCCGGATAAAGACGCGCGATCCATACGTCTTCGCTGATCAAGACCGTCCGCTGAGAATTCACCAGGCGAGCCGTTAGCGTGGACTTGCCCGAGGCAATTTTGCCGCAGACCATATGGAGAGTGGCTGCGTTACAAGATCCAACACCGTCAAGAAACCTGCTCTCACTCATCATTTCCAGGCGCTCGAATTAGGGTGCCAAAGCATAAAGTAGCGCACGGAATGAGACAAGTAAGAGTCGCTCTGAGTAATCCCGGCAGCAAGTTTAAGGCTGTGAACAGCCGTGACAGGAACTACAGGCCGGCAAGATCGACAAGCGGCAGCAGATTGAGGAAAGCGTTCAGCAATCCCTCGACCTGATTGCAACCGCGGACCGGATGAGTCCGATAGGTTTCGATGTGAAGACCGTGCGTCTATACGAAAAGATCGCGATCTTGCCCCAGCGGATGCGTGAGACGAAATTGTCGATTTCGTCCAACCGACCAGCTTCAACGGTCAGTGGGGACCCATGTTCGCTCACTCAGGCGATATCGATAACACCAGCGACTCTTTCCGCGTAAGTAACTCTGTGAAATTCACGAGCGTCGATTATCGCGGCGTTTCATTCGCGGGCATGCTCGGGCTCACGAACTCAAACGCGCCAGGCGTCGCGACAGTCGGCACGTGGAGTGCGGGTGCACGCTATCAAAACGGACGTCTCCTGCTGGCGGGGGCTTATTTCTTCGCGAAGGATCCAGCAACACTCTTTCCCGACGGCGATTTCGTTGGCAACACAAGCGGTGCCGCGATCGGCGCTGCCGGACTGTTCAGCTATGTTGGCAACCCGGTGAATCAACAGATCATCGGTCTTGGCGCTTCTTATCGATTCGATTGGGCAACCTTCGGCGGCGATTACACGCGCACGCTGTTCGACGACGCAAACGGCACGACATCGACCGTGACGTTCTCCAATTACGATGTCTGGATGAACTACGTTGTCGAACCGACGCTTTCCGTTGGGGGTGAGTACACTTTCACCTACGGCAAGTTGGGATATTCGGGCGAAAACATCGGATATCACCTTGCGGGGCTGGTCGCGGACAAGAAGCTTTCTAAGCGGACGGAGGTCTACGCAATGGCATCGTTTCAACGAGCGATTGCAGGTGCGAAAACAGCCGATATTTTCGACGGTGCAATTGCGAGCGCATCATCGGGCCGAAATCAGATGGCATTTCGTCTAGGTATCGTGCACAAGTTCTGATATCCAACGACGAACCCATCATTGCAGGCAAATATGGGTTCGACTTTTTTATACTTTTCTGCTCAGCGAGACGCTGCACGACAAGCGGTTACCGTTATCTCGACCAGCCAGCCTGGCGGGACAAGGCGAATAACCTGTGCTCGTGTGCGTGCCGGCACGTTTGGCTGCTCATCTGTACCGAAGAATTGGTTGTACACCTCCGAAAACCCGGCGAAATCAGCGGAGCCGTCACCCGACGGGTCGGCAACGAGCAAAGCCTGCATCAAAACGATATCAGCCATGATGTAGCCACGAGCGTTCAGGATTCTCTCGATCTGCGTGAGCACGCTCAACGTCTGTACTGCGGTGTTCCCATATGCCGACGACGTGTCGGGCTGCGCCTCTGGATCGGCGATCTGAGGACCGACGCCACTCAGCACAACTTGCTCGACTCCCGATGAAATTTCAATTACCTCGGCGAATTCGCGCGCCCAAGGTTCGGTTTCGGAAGCAGGATTGCGATGCCGGGTAATTTGATCGGTTGTCTGAGTGTTTGAAGTAGTCATTGTTCAAAGAGTCCAAACTCATCTCCGGCTGGTTTAGCGGCCGGTCATCTATAGAGAGCGGTAATTGCCAATCCGCAGGGTCGCCGTTAGCAGGCCATCCATCTCCGCTATCGCGGTTTCATGTTAGCCGATCCGGATACCGCCGGACAATTGAATATAAGTACGGCACGGATGAGCGCGAAGCATGTGTCAGGTTAGCTGTAAGCATGGTGGGGTGCATCTCAGTTTTCGTTCGATGCCTGCCAGCACGCATTACCTCAAGTCATGTATCCACGCAAAAAAGTTGATTGCGGCGCCAATTTTCGCCTATGACCATTGCATCAATCGTAAGTGTGGTCGAACGAAGTTCCCATCGTTGAATCGGAAGCTCCCGGCATCGCACCAGCACCAAAACACGACATTTCTATCTTGCTCAAACACGACATTAGGATATTGCCCTTAGAGTTTATGTCGAGGCCAGATACAGATGTCGTAGCGGCAGCAAAGTACAAATGTCGTAGCCGGGAGTGTGTCAGCGAGATTCTGTCTGTCTCCTGGTTTAAAACGGCACGCGGTGTTGAAGGACAGTTTTGAACTGGCACTGCGCTTACGTTCGCGCAGCCGGTTCCTGCAATCCGCTACTTCGGTTTGCTTGGTCGAGTGGCAGGTTTGGCCTGCTTAGCGGCAATCAACTTGAGCGCCGCATTCAGATCTTCATTCGTGAACTCGCGCTGCTTCTTCGTGCCCGGAAGTCGTTCCTTCTCGCGTACGGCTGCACCACGGTTCGTGCGTGACGGCGAACCCGACGCACGGCGATTATCGCGTTGTGCCTGAAGCACCTGGGCCAGTTGCAAGGCATGGCCAAGACGCTTGTGATCGATCACCGCGCCTTGATCGATCTCGGAGAGCCGGTCATAGGACACATAGGGCAGAGCGATGCCGTCTGCCCGAATCTCGATGCGCCCGTCCGGAAACTCCCAGACCTCGATGTAGCGGTGTACCAGCTTGCGATTGGCCGGCGTATCTCCAAGCAGATAGATCACGCGGTCGTACTGCACCGTCAGTGACTTCGTCACGCGTCGCGGCTCGCGCCAGGTGAGAATCACATCGAGCTCTTCATCATCACGCAGTGGCCGGTGCGCATCGAAGCTGCTGCGCGGCGGTTTCGCAAAGCGTGCGTTGTAGGTTGCCATGAAGGAGGGCGCATAGGCATTCGCCGCTTCGATCGTGCTGATGCCGCGTAGACGCATCTCCTTCACAAGCCGGTCCTGCAACGTCAAATGCGCCCGCTCCACGCGACCCTTGGCCGAGCTGCTGTTTGCACACCACGTATCAATATTCAGCTCGAACATCGCTCGTCCAAAGTGCGTGACTCCCTTTCCGCCCTTCGTGGCGTACTGGTTGCTGCGAAACACGCTCGCCTTGTCGCTGTAGAACGCCACCGGCTTGCCGTGTGACGCGAGGTAGTGGCGCGTTGCCTCGAAATAACTGAAGGTCGACTCGGTCGCAGTGAAGTGCAGCGTCATCAGCCGGCTGGTCGCATCGTCGACATACACCAGCAGCGTGCATTGCGGCGCCCGTGCTTCGAACCAGGCGTGTTCGCAGCCGTCGATCTGCACCAGCTCGCCCAGGCACGAGCGGCGCGAGCGCGGCTGGTAAATCTTGGGTGGGCGTTGCCGGCGCGGCACCCATAGCCCGGCATCACTCATCAGATGGCGCACCGTTTCCTTCGACAATGTCAGCCCGTGGCACTCACGCAGTTTCTCGCAGGCGAGCGTCGGGCCGAAGTCGGCGTAGCGCTCACGGATCAGCGCCATGGCCTGGGCGCCCAGATCGACCGGTAACTGATGATTGCTCGATCGACCACGACGGCGGGAAACCAGACCGGCGGCGCCTTCGCTTCGATACCGGCCCGTCAGCCGTTCCACCTGACGCCGGCTGATACCGAGCCGCTCAGCGGCACGCCAGGGCATCAGCCGTTCTTCGATCACGGCCTCAATAACCTTGAGCCGATCCAGCTCACGCATCGTCATGGTGATCTTCCCGGTAAGCGTCACGATGGACTCCGGCAGCCTGAGAACCGGTATCCAGCATGATCCGAAATTGGCTCAGCTACGACATTTGAACTTTGCCTAAGTACGACATTACTACTTTGCCCTTAGATCTTAAAAGTTGATAATTTGTATTATGTAAAATACAACATGTCCAAGGTATTCCAGCGGTACTGTCACATTGTTGATGGTCGTGCGAGTGAAATCATAGAACGTATGGAATCCTGTGTTACGCGGCAAGACGACCCAACATCGAATGCCCGGTCACGGCCTCCCACGCCTCGAAGGCTTGCGTGCGTTCGGCCCGCTTCTCTTGCGCGTTCGTGTTGTAGCGGCAGTGCATGAACAGGTTTGCCACCTGATCATGGACCGAGGTAAGCCGCTGCAGGTGGCGCGCTGATTTGAAGCGGCGCATCACCTTCTCGCGCACCCGCGTTGGCTGATGCGAGTTCTCGGCCCGGTTGTTCAATCCCTTGTGTTGGCGATGCTCAACGTTCAGCCCAAGGTCCCGGTTCGCAGCAGCGTAGCTCCTGAGCTTGTCGGTGATCAGAACGCGCGGTGCGCGTCCGTGCTTCCTGAGCAGCTTGCGCATCAACCGCCGTGCCGCATGCCTGTGGCGCCGGCTTTGCACCAGCACGTCGAGCACTGCGCCGTGCTGGTCCACCGCCCGCCACAGCCAGTGCTTCTTGCCGTTGATGGTGACTACCACTTCGTCGAGGTGCCACTTGTCGCCTCGCTCGAGAGCAGTGGACCGGATGCGCCGGGCAATGCACAGGCCGAACTTCACTGACCAGCGTCGCACCGTCTCGTACGTCAGGTCAATGCCCCGGGCAGCCAGCAACTCCTCGACCATGCGCAGGCTCAACGGAAAACGATAGTACAGCCACACCGCATAACTGATCACATCGGGTGGGAACCGGTAGCCGGCATAGAAGATGGGGTCGTTGGCAGGTGCGTTGTGTTGGAGAGCAGTTCGTGTCATGCCCACAATTGTCGCTGCATTTCCGGCAACATGCCAACGACGTGACAATACCTTCGAAGGTTCTGCTCCGCCGTATACTTGTGCGAGGTAGCCTGGTTGTGGCTGCTCTCCTCGAACGAGGTATCGTCCTGAGGGAATCTTCCTCCCCAAGCGAAACCAGGTCCGATCGATTTTGATAAGGATGGTCAGTCGCCATGCGCAAGATCCTATTGTTTCTCTTCCTTCTTTCCGCTTTGACCGGGACCGAATTGATTGCGAAAGAGACCACAATCGGTGTCGTCCTGCCGGGGTCATCACTTCTCTTCTACCAAGCGATGATCAAGGGAATTGAACAGGCGGCTCACGATCAGCATGTCCAGCTCCTGATTCGCAACCCATCGGATGGGACGTCGCTCGACACGTCGAATCTCCAGTTGCACATCATCGACTACCTGGTGCAGCAGGGCGTGGCTGGGGTCGTGCTGGCACCGGAACCGCTGGTGGGCAAAACCCCGGTATCGATCTCCGTCCCGGTAGTTCTCGTCGATAGGGACAGCGCTGACTACGACGGCATTTCGACCGTCTATACGGACAATTTTGGTGCAGGTAGAAAGGCTGCGCTCAGCCTTGTCCCCGTCCTTCGCAAGGGCGCCAAGGTAGCAGTGTTGCGGCTCGCACCGAACATCAGCTCCACGACCGCGAGAGAAAACGGGTTCATAAGCGTGGCACGGGAAGAGGGATGGAATGTGGTTATCGATATCTATGTGGGTTACCGGCCCCGTGAAGCGGAGAGCTTGACCGCCAAGGCGTTGAACGCCTATCCGGGTCACCTCGATGCCGTTTTTGCACCCGCTGAGCCAATCGCCTACGGCGCCTTGCGGGTTATTGACGCCCGGTCGATCGGAGATCGCCCGCGTCTGGTCGTATTCGACTGGCGTCCAGAATTCATGGATGGACTCAGACGTGGCATCGTGTATGTTGATATATTGCAAGACCCTTACCGCATGGGCTATCTTGCGCTGGAAGCATTGGTTGGGGCCTTGCGAGGCCGTCCGCCGCGCCCCAAAGTTTTTGTCAACGTGGTCACGGTAACGCCGGACAACTTGAATGATCCGGCGATCCGTGCGGTGTTGGAAAATTACACCCGATAAGCACTCCAGAACAGCTTTTCGCACGACGGTCATCTCACCCGGATCAGCTCGACGGCATGCTGCATCTGCCATTGATACGCTATGTCGAAGTCCGCGAAACATACGTCACCAGTCCGTTCAAGGTTTCCCGAGGTTCAGTACAGGTCAAAGATGCGGTCGTCAGGGAGTTCCCCATTTATTACTGTGACAACGACCGGCACCAGATCGGAGTCCTGCACGTTGAGGGTAGCCTGACCGATATTTACCGGATCTGCTGCGCGAGGCGTTGGCCTCGCTCAATCCACTCCGGCGTGGCTCGTCGGCTATGTCGAGCACGCCCAAGACTGTCGTCTCATTTCCCTTAACCCAGCGACGTGGCAAGACCTGCGCCGCCGTCGAGCTTGAAGATCGAGACCACTTGCACTAGTTCGTGGGACTGGTCGCGCAGGCTGTTGGCCGCGGCGGTCATTTCTTCCACCAGCGCGGCGTTTTGCTGGGTGGCCTCGTCCATCTGGGTGACAGCCTCGCCGACCTGGGCCACGCCCAGGGATTGTTCGTTGCTGGCGGCACTGATCTCGCCCATGGTGTCGGTGACGCGGCGGATGGAGCGGACGACTTCGGTCATGGTGAGGCCGGCCTGCTCGACCTGGGCCGAACCCTGAGTTACGCGTTCCACGCTGGCGCTGATGAGCTTTTTGATTTCCTTGGCCGCGTCGGCGGAACGTGCGGCCAGGCTGCGCACTTCATTGGCCACTACCGCGAAGCCGCGACCCTGCTCACCGGCACGGGCTGATTCCACCGCAGCGTTCAAGGCCAGGATGTTGGTCTGGAAGGCGATGCCGTCGATGACGCCAATGATGTCGAAGATTTTCCTGGAACTGTCGTTGATACCTTTCATGGTTTCCACGACCTGATTGACGACTCCGCCACACTGTATGGCGACGTCAGACGTGTTCATGGCCAACTGGTTCGCCTGGCGGGCATTCTCGGCGTTCTGGCGCACGGTGGAACTGAGCTCTTCCATGGAGGCGGCGGTTTCTTCCAGGGCGCTGGCCTGACTTTCAGTGCGGGCGCTGAGGTCGTCGTTGCCCTGGGCGATTTCGGCACTGGCGGTGGCCACGTTTTCCGAGCCGGAACGTACGTCGGAGACAACGCGCACGAGACTGGTTTGCATGTCTCTCAGGCTGTTGAGCAACAGGCCCACTTCGTCGGTGCTGTGATTATCAATACGGGCGGTCAAATCACCTTCGGCGACCTGGCGGGCTACCCCGGTGGCTTTCAGCAGCGGCCTGGTGATGCTGCCGGAGATCAGCCACGCACACAGCACGCTCAGCAGCAGGCTGACCACTCCAAGAGCGATCATCAGTGTGCGGCTGAATTCGTAGTTGGCCTCAATCTGCGTGGCCACCTTGTCAATTTCTGCGCGCTGCTGCTTCACTAAAGCGTCAACCTTCGTCACGAAGAGCCTGGACGCGGGTATGAACTCTTGCTCTAGCAATTGGTTCGCCTCCTCGGCTTTGCCCGATTTTTTCAGTGCATAAATCTGGTCGCGGGTAGAGATAAAAATTTTGCGCTGTTCACCAATTGCGCCAAACAAGGTCTTTTCCTCGTCAGAGATCATCAAAGCTTCTATTGACTTTTGTAACGCTCCTGACACCGTGGAAGAAGCCATTGCTTCTTCCACAAAGTAACTGGCAAGGCCAGGGTCAGCGCTCTTGGCAATCGCGGTCGTGCGGGTCACCGCGGTATTGATATTGCGTGACCAGTCGTTGACAAGCCGCTCGGTCTGTATTGGATTGGCAACCAGATCGCGGGTTGCTTGCGCCACAGAGGACAGGCGGGCAAGCCCTATGACGATGCTGATCATCGACATAATCAATACCACAACAAATCCTGCAGCCAGTCGCTTGGCAATGGGAAGGTTGGAAATAAACGTTGGCATAGTCAGTTTCTTCAATAACCTTAAGGGAAAAATATCCGCCGACAATAGGGACTATCAGAGTTCGCGCACTACAGGTATACGGCTGCAAACTCCGACCGCTGAAGACACCATTCGATGAGTCGTTCCTGAATTGGAGGTAGGGATATCCTTAAGCCGCCTCGGACGGAGGCCTTTTTCTCCGGTTGATGTAACGGCGAGTGTGATCGATAGATGCATTGCTGGCTGGGGTATACGGCCAGCGCGCATCTACGGAGGAAGCAACGAGTGCATTCGTCAGCTCCCTAACCCGAGATACTAACCACCGCCTCCTGGGAACAAGCCCGTCGACAGCCAAACCCCAGCTCGACATATTTTTTGCGCGCCTCCCAGTAAGGCGACCCTGGCGCAATGACCTCCTCCGCATAACGATGGACCCTCTGCTGGACATCCGTACTATCGAATTGCATGGTTCGGCCAGTTCATGCAGCGTGCGTGGCGCAGCGCGCCGTTCCAGATAGGCCGGACTTACGGCCAGGATCATTGCACTCGGCGCGAGCCGACGTACCTTGAAGCCGCTACCAGTCTCAATGCCCATGCGCAGGGCCAGGTCTATGCGCTCGGAGATCAGGTCTGTCGGCGTATCGTCGAGCAGGAACTCGAGGCTGATGTGTGGATAGCGCGCGTAAAACTCGACCAGCCATTCCATCCCGAGGAGTTCGAACGGGCGAGCCATCGCGGCGACGCGAACCGAGCCGGGCGGTGCCTGCTCATCTGCATGGAGCCGCCCGATCTCGAGAATCTGGTCAAGCGCGGGCGGGGCGCTAAATCTTGCAACTGCGGTCACAGTCGGGAACGACTACATGATTGGTATAGCCAGTCGATTCGCCGGCATGAGCGGTTGAACAGACATCCAGGTAACCGCGCTGCGGACTAGCACATCCACGGGAGACGCCAGGACCGACGCGTTGACCCACGTGGTCAGGCAAGCCGCTGCGAATTCGGGAAAGGTCACCGACGCCACATGGAAAGCCGCTCAAAAGGCCGGCTGGGGCGACGAGCATCTGACCGAGGCATTCGCGTTTCTGGGACTGACGATGTTCACGGGATGCTTCCTCAACCACGCGCAAACTGATACGGACATCTGACCAGGCACGCTATAGATGGCCAAGCAAAATACCTGCAACGAGCACCGCGAATTCCTCGCACAGGTGGATCGAAAACGCATGTCGCTGTCTCATACGCCTCCCTGCAAGTGAATACACGCGCAAGGGCTGTCGAATCATTGCCCGGCGACGAATTTGCGCGAAGGAATAGCGCTCACTCCTGTGCGCCATTGCGAGCGGATTTCCGTTTCAACCGAGACCGGAAGTGAGATGTAGTCCAGGTCTTCCGCAGCCTGCCCCCCGCTCTTGAACGCCCAGTCGAAGAACTTGAGCGTTTCCTCGCCGCGGTATGACTGGTCCTGCGTCATACGCAACAACACATACGTAGCGCCGATAATTGGCCATGCATCCTTGCCCGGTTGATTGGTCAGGAATTGGTTGTGCGATCCTGACCAATCAGCGTCTGCGACCGCCGCTTTGAAGGTCCGCGCACTGGGTTCGACAGCGGCGCTCGACGCATTTTTCATGGCCACGTATGTCATATGGTTTTGCTTCGTGAAGTCCCATGCGACATAACCTATCGCGCCGGGAAGATACCCGACGTAGGTGGCCACGCCTTCATTTCCTTTGCCGCCTAATCCACGCGGCCAGCGCACACTAGTGCCCTCTCCAACCTTGCTTTTCCACTCGGGACTAACCTGCGCGAGATAGTGCGTCCAGATGAGGGTTGTGCCCGACCCATCCTGGCGACGCACCACGGCAATGGGGGTATCGGGCATTTTGATTTTCGGATTCAACTGAGCAATTGCCGGGTCGTCCCAGTATTGGATCTTGCCGAGGAAAATGTCGCCAAGCAACGGACCTGACAGCGTCAACTCGCCCGCCTTGATGCCGGGAAGGTTGACGACGGGTACCACACCCCCGACAACGGTCGGGAATTGCAGCAACCCATCCTTCGTTAGTTCATCGTCGGTAAGTGGCGCGTCCGAGCCCGCAAAGTCGACCTCCTTTGCAAGGATCTGTTTGAGGCCATCTGATGAGCCAACGCTATGGTAGAGCACCTTGCCTCCGCCGGCCTTCTGGTACTCGGCGGCCCACCTGAAGTAAAGAGGAGCCGCGAACGTGCTGCCAGCGCCAGTAATGTCGGCGGCTTGGACCGCGACGACGAGTGACCCGCCAACCAAAGCGCCAATCAACAGTAGAAAAGGTCTCACGACTATCTCCCTTCGAATTGTTGTGTGACATCGTTGAGCGGCGCGAGCCAAGAGACGAGATACGTCGTGAGAGGAGATTGCGTCTGCGTACGCTTTTTCGCTGTACCCGCAAGCGTTTACGGCTCATGAATACGTGAGCAATAGCCTCAGTCAAGGAAGGTGAAAGTGTCAATTCGTATTCGTACGTAGTCCAACAAACAGAATGACCGGGCCGAAAAAGCAGACATTCGCTTTCCCAGCAGAGGCGGATCGACGCTGCGTGTCAGGTGGCGATCAATCCGGCGCTCAGACAGGCAAAAGTAATCAGAACACCTTAGCGCAAAGTTCTTGACCACAGCCCTAAGCTCTTGCGCGAAAAGCTGGGGCTGTTCCCACGCTGCAAAGTGTCCACCTTTGCTCACTTCGTCGAAGTAGATCAGGCGGTGGTAACTGCGCTCCGTCCAGGTACGAGGCGCCTGGTAGATCTCGCCCGGAAACACCGTGACTGCCGCCGGAATCGAGATATCGACCGCATTGAAATTGTTCGCGTTGTTTTCCGAATAATTGGCCCGCGTGAACGGAGGCGCTCGCGCTACAGCCCATGAGACGTATTGCCTTCTCAGGAGGCGGCGCCCGGTGTGTCCGATCGCATCACGATCCTGACCGACGCGGTCGAGAGTTGCGCAGCGCATATCGCAGGCAGCGACTCGATTGCCTTAAAGAAATGGCGAAATGTTCGCCACCGCGCGCGTCACGTAAGCCTCCTTTTCCCCCACAGGCGCCACGTAATGAATCGCGCTGCGCGCAGCCTCGACACCCTCCAGACGCGCGATCACCCAGGCAGCCAGATACTGCGACGACAGGCATCCTCCTGCGGTCGCGACATTCTGCCTGGCCACGAATGGCTGGTTAAGCACCGCGACGCCGGCCGCCTCGACCCATGGCTTGGTCGTCGAATCCGTGCACGCAGGCACGCCATCCAGCAGCCCGAGTTTTGCGAGAATCAGGGTGCCCGAGCATTGCGCGCCCAGCAGCTGGCGAGTCGGGTCGAGCCTGATTCGCGACATCAAATCCGTATCGGCGACGACGTCCCGGGTTCGTATTCCGCTACCCACCAGCACCGCATCCGCGTCACATGCGTCCTGCAGAGACGCTTGCGCCTCCAGCACCACGCCATTCATCGAGCGCACGCGCTGCGCAGGACTCGCAACCGAAACACGCCAGCCGGGCCTTTTGACCCTGGCAAGAATGTTCAGAGCAATGAGTGAATCGAGTTCGTTGAAGCCTTCGAATGTCAGGATGGCGATGTGCATGGCGTCCTCGTGTGAGTGGAGAGCTTGTGTTGCGCCATGGTAAGACCGAGAATCGATACAATCAAAAAATTGTCATGGATACATTGGCATGCCTGATCGGCGCTACAAACAACTGGTCGACCGCCTCGCGGCGGATATCCGTGAAGGCCGTCTGCGACCCGGGACGCGTCTGCCGACGCATCGCGACCTGGCTGCTCGCGAAGGCCTTGCGCTGGTCACGGCGACGCGGGTCTACGCCGAGCTGCAGGTCATGGGTCTGGTCAGTGGCGAAACGGGCCGAGGCACCTTCGTCAAAGAGCCGCTGCCTCGCGCTCAAGTCAATGACCTTGCCGCGTGGAGCGCGGACACGGTCGATCTGAGCTTCAACTATCCGTCGTTGCCGGACCAGACCGATCTCTTCAGGGCGGCGCTACGCCAGCTCGCGGCAGCGGGCGACCTTGAGTCCATGCTTCGATACCAGCCCCATGGCGGGCGCGAGCATGAGCGGGCGACGGTGGCACACCACCTGGCCAGCCGGGGCCTGAAGGCAACGGCCGAAACCACCTTGCTTGTCAGTGGCGCACAGCACGGACTGACGACGACCGCCATGGCGTTGCTCGAGCCCGGCGACGTGGTAGCCGTGGACGCATTGACCTATCCAGGATTCAAACTGGCCGCCGAGACGAATCACCTGGAACTCGCACCGATCCCAGCCGCAGGAAGCGGCCCGGACCTGGACGCGTTGGCGACGCTCTGCAAACGGCGGCGAGTGCGCGCTGTCTACGCGATGCCCACGCTGCACAATCCGCTCGGCTGGGTGATGAGCGCGACGCGGCGCCGGGAACTCGTCGCCATTGCACGACGGCATGGGCTGATGCTTATCGAGGACGCGGCTTACGCGTTCCTCGCGCAGGCCGCACCGCCGCCGCTCGCATCGCTTGCGCCGGAGATAACAGTCTATGTATCGAGCCTGTCGAAGAGTGTCTCGACAGGGCTGCGCGTCGGCTTCATCCATGCGCCGGCCGAATGGATTCCCAAGCTCGAACGAATGATCCGGGCCACAACCTGGAACACCCCGGCGACCATGACGGCGATTGCGTGCGGCTGGATCGAGGACGGCACCGTCGCCATGCTAGAGGCTGAAAAACGGCGGGATGCTGCGGTTCGCCAGGATATCGCCGGTCGCGTGCTGGGTGACCTGAAACGGGTCGGCCATCCCGCGTCGTATTTTCTCTGGCTTCCTCTGGCTCAAGAGGTGCGGGCGGACGCAATCGCAATGGCGTTGAGTCGCGAGCGAATTTCAGTGTCGACCGCCCATCCGTTTTCAGCGTCTGCGCATGTGCCTCACGCCATCCGGTTGGCACTTGGTTCCGTCAGCTTAAGCACGCTCGAGCGATCCCTGGGAACGGTGGCCAGGGTCATAGCGGACCAGACTTACTGATCACCGATAGGGACACATTCATCGCGAGTAACGACGTTTTGCAATTCGTACCGCAGGCTGCGGACAGCGCACCGAATCTATCGATGCGATCGCAGAGCATTGGGTGCACCTGGAGTGATGGGCCGATACAGTCACCCACTTGCAGCGGCGAGTAAATCCCCGAAAACATGAGGCGTTAAGTCGCCACTACCGTGCGTGCTAAGTAGCGATGGGCGACGATCCACGAAACCGCGTTGACTGACCGAAATTGGCCGAACTCCGAAGTACACGGTCAGTCCGAACATCGGGGTCTCGCCGGATGACGAACTACCGTACCCGACCGACCTCTATCGCTAGTCGACTGCGCTAGAAGAATCCACTGAGAAACGCCGCGGCTTCTTCCGAGATACCAGCGATCTTGTTCGTTGCCTGACGATAGAATTTGAAATTGAGCTCAGTCTCGGGCCGGCCGTCATTCCAGTCGGTGAATTGCTTGAGGTCGCTTCGTCCCAACGTTCGCTTCGCGAGTGCAATAAGTCGGGTGGAAATGCTCACACGAGGCGTTTGCCGGATTATGCCGTGCTTCTTCGCGCTCGCTTCGACGGAAGTAACGATGCCACGTGAAGTACTCGCTGTGTGGTAAAAGTCTCGCAACCAGGCGCCATGACCGCCTCAAGGATCCATCTGGTCGCGAGTTGAAACGTTCACTCAAACAACGATACAAGATTTAATCTGGTCTACCGAAGATCAAGCGCACATTGTGCAGTTCGAAACCTTATCCTGCAGCCCGAGCTGGTACATTCGACAACAACGGCCCAAGCCCTTCGGCATAAGTCAGGTGCGAAATCACCGCATCGCGAAGCTTTTGATAGGGCAGCTCTCCCAATATAGCCGTCTGCATCGCGGCCATCACCTCACCCGCTTCGGCGCCAATCATCGTGAAGCCCAGAATGCGATCATCCTTCGCTCCGACGAGTACCTTCATGAATCCCTGCGTCTCATCGGTCGCAAGGGTTCGCAGCACATTAGTCATCGGCAGCTTCGCGACACGAACCGCAATGCCCTTGTGCTGCGCTTCGCGTTCGCTCAACCCCACATGAGCTAACGGCGGTTCGGTGAACATCGTGTACGGAATCAACCGGTCTGTCGTCCTGCGGTCCGCGCCGGCCATGTTGTCGCGCACGATTCGGAAGTCGTCGACGGACACGTGGGTGAACTGCGGACTGCCCGCCGCTTCGCCTATCGCCCAGACGCCAGGCGCGACCGTTTGCAACCGCTCGTTCACACGAATATACCCCCGTTCATTCAACTCAATACCGGCAGCTTCCAGACCGATGCCCGCAGTATTCGGAACCCGCCCCGCCGCGACGAGAAGGTCGCTGCCTTCGATCACCTTTTCGCCAGAATCAGTATGCAGCACAACCCGGACACCCGATCCGGACTGGCCTTCCACCTTCACCGTTTCGGCGTTCAAGATAACGTCAATTTCTTCTCCACGCAAAATGGCGAGCATCACTTCGGCGACATCATCGTCTTCACGCATCATCAGTCGTTCCCCGCGTTCGATAATTGTTACGCGGCTGCCGAAACGACGATAGGCCTGCGCCATCTCAATCCCAACGTACCCCCCACCCAACACCACCAAATGTTCCGGCACGTAGCCCAACTCCAGTGATCCAATGTGGGTCAACGGTTCAGCGGAGCGCAGTCCCGGGATATCGGGAATGGCCGCGTGGGTTCCGACATTGACCACAACCTGGTCGCCGCTAACCGTACGCTTCCCGCCATCGTTGAGTTCAACTTCGATCGTCCTGGGTCCGACAAACTTGCCGCTGCCCATGATCAGTTCGGCGCCGCTCGCCGCATAGGCGTCAAGGTGAGCCGTGACCTCGCGCTCGACCATGCCGCGCTTGCGCTCGCGAACCTTTGCCATATCGACGATGATGGGCCCCGTGACCGTACCGAAGTCCGCAGCATGGCGCGTCACATGCGCAACATGTGCGCTCCAGATTTCGTTCTTGCTGGGAAGGCATGCGACGGCTGGGCATGATCCCCCCACCCACTGTCGTTCCACGACGGCCACGCGCTGGCCCAACCGCCCGAGGTGCCATGCCAGAAGTTTGCCGCCCTGGCCGCTGCCAAGGATCACAGTATCGAAATGTTCAACGTGAGACATAACATCCTCCAATCGGGGAAAGGTCTATTGAGTCCGGCACGGCCGTCGTTCATCGCGTGTCAGATCTTGTGGCAGTGATGGTGACAACACCTACATGCGCGGTGCGAGCGTGTAACCACCGCGTGGACTACACGCTGCGCGATGTTTTCTGTTACTTGACCGGCGGGAAATCGACGTCGGTATCATTGATACGGTTGAACGTATTGGTGAAAATCGTCATGGCAACGGCCAACGAAATTTCAGCCAGTTGCGTCTCGGTATAGCCTGCCGCGCGAATAGCGGCAAATTCGTTCTCGCTGATCGTGCCGCTCGTCTTCTGCAAATTCAGCACGAAGTGCACGAGTGCGTCGCGCCTGGCATCGCCGGTGGCCTGCCCGGCGCGAATCTGCTTGAGTGCCTCGGTCGACAGGCCTGTCATCTTGCCCAGCATCGCGTGTGCAGCTACGCAGTAGTCGCAGCCGGTCTGCTCGCTGACCAGCAGCTTGATGGTTTCCAGATCCTGTTTGCTCAGGCTTCCAACTGCCAGCACGCCTTCTGCGTTCAGCACGGCGGAGAGCGTCTCCGGGGCCACGTGACCGACAGCCGCGAAGAGATTAGGCACGGTGCCCCCAGCGATCTTCTTGACCTGCGCGTAGACCTCAGCGGTGGCGCCGGTGGCGGTGGCGATAGCGGGGAAAGTGATGCGGCTCATGGTGGGACTCCTTCAGAGGTGGTGATTAAGAGCCTCCACTTTAGATTCCACGAGTGATATTTACGATACTAAATATTGCCATTATTATGCTCAAAAGTATCAAACAATCTCCGCTTAAATAACTCTGCTCGTCGAAACGCTTCAACGATGATCTCAAACGGTGTGACGGGTCCGTCGGGCAGCGCAGTACGAAGTTACCAATGAGAGCCGCGCATTAACCAAGTAGAATCCGACGTCATTGTTTGCGTCGACGCTCCGCTTGGCATGCGTTGGTACTTAGTCCAGAACGACGCGAAAACATGCTCACCCGGTTCACATGGATCTGCTAAGTCGACTGCTTTCACTGATACCCGTCACAGGGCAGCTGGAGCTGCGCTGTGTTTTCGGTGCGCCGTGGAAAATCGATCAGGCCGTCTCTGGCGTGCGAGAAATCCCCTACCACATCCTGTTGTCCGGCCATGCCATTCTCGAAGACGAGAACGGTCCGCCCGAACGGTTGACAGCAGGCGACATCATCCTGTTTCCAGCGGGCAACGCCCATCTTATTCATGACGGTAGCGGGGAAACAGCGGCGCCGGAAACCAGGAGCCGGAAGGCGTCGCTGATTATCTTTGAGAACGACCGGACAGGCGAAAAAGCTGACTTCCTATGCGGACGGTTTCTGCTCGGTGCAGTTCCAGACGGGCTGTTACGCGACCATCTGCCAGGCCGCCTGGTTGTGCATAGCGCATTGCCCGAACCAGGTAACGACGTCGAGGGTTCGGCGCAATCCATTGTCCGCACCCGCCTGAGGCAACTGATCGAACTGATGTACGAGGAGGCCAACGATCCCGGCCCTGGCAGCGAGATGTTCGTCAATCACCTGTCGGCGGCGTTGTTCGCACTGACGTTGCGTTTCGCCGCCGAAGGTACTGAGCCGCCGCATGGTTTGCTCGCGCTCTCGAGGCGGCCTCGTTTGCAACCTGCGATATCCGCGATGTTTGAAACACCGGGTGAGCCTTGGACCCTGGATCAGCTATCGGGGCTTTGCAATATGTCCCGAGCGACTTTCATACGTCAGTTTCAGGAGGGCATCGGCCGCTCGGCGTCGGATGTCCTGACTGAGGTTCGAATGACCATCGCGGGCCGAATGCTGTTGCATACCGCCACGCCGGTCGCTGAGATCGGTGAGGCGGTAGGCTATCAATCGAATGCGGCGTTTCAACGCGTTTTCAAGCGTCATATCGGTGTTTCGCCAGCGCGTTGGCGCTCGTCCGGCGGAAATCTCCACGCATGACGGCGTGGCATCGCGCCGAAGCAATCCCGGTTCGTACGCTCTAATCGTTCCATCTAATTCGCGCAGCTTCTCTACCTGCTCGTTATCCACAGCGATGTATACGGGGTGTTCTCGAGAAAGGGGGGTCGTACGCTAACGCTACGGGCCGACCGGATTGCCGCCTGGCCTGAAAGACCTGTCCAGCGGCGAACCGGTTGATTATGCGATGAGCGAGCGTATGACAAAGGCTCGACCCACCTCACCCTCACCTTGCAAGATATTGGTGAATGGCCTGAATGGCGGCTGCCCCCTCTCCCACAGCAGCCGCCACTCTCTTGACGGAGCCGCTCCGCACGTCACCGGCAGCAAACACACCGGGCCTGCTTGTCTCCAGATCATGCGGCGGGCGCTCCGCTTGCCAGCTGTCGCCCGTATCGGCACCGGTCAGCACAAACCCATCCTTGTCCAGGGCGACACAATCGCCAAGCCACCGGGTGTTGGGCTGGGCTCCCAGAAAAAGGAAAACGTGCTGGATGGGCTTCTGTTCGACCTGCCCCTGCCGGTCCCACTTTATTGCCTCAAGTTTCGACTCGCCGCATAACTCGACGATCTGTGTCCGCGTGTGAAGCGTGATGTTGGTCGTCGCGTTGATGCGCCTGATCAAATAATCCGACATGCTCGCACTGAGTCCGTCGCCGCGAATAACGACGTGGACATGACGCGCGAACCTCGCAAGAAATACCACAGCCTGTCCGGCCGAATTCCCGCCGCCCACTACAATCAGCTCTTCGTTTTTGCAGAACGCCCCCTCCATGAATGTCGCACTGTAGTAGATGCCGCGCCCCTCGAAATGCTCGAGACGGGGAAGGTCCGGCTTCCGATAGCGCGCACCGGTGGCAATGACGACAGCGCGAGCGTAAACACACTCGTCCTGATCCAGGCCCATGTGAAACGACGCGTCCGTGCAGTCGATCGTCAACGCCTCGATGGGCACGCCGACCTCGGCGCCGAACTTACGACATTGAGACAGGCCGCGGCCGGCTAGCGCCTGCCCCGATATGCCAGTCGGAAAGCCAAAGTAATTCTCGATCTTCGAGCTGGTGCCGGCCTGGCCCCCCGGCGCCTTGGCATCCAGAACCGCCACCTTCAATCCCTCCGATGCGGCATACACCGCGGCCGCGAGCCCCGCGGGCCCCGCGCCCACCACCACGAGATCAAAGTGCTCGCCATTGAGCCTGTCCGGACTCAGACCGATTGCGTCCGCGACGGCCCGGTGGCTGGGTTGCCTCAGCACCACGCCTTGCAACGTGATCACAACCGGAATGTCGGCTTCGGTTGCGCCATAGTGCATCAGGAGTTCCATGGCCTCTGCGTGTTCAACGATATCGAAGTAGGCCGAGGGCTCACCGTTGCGGCTCAGGAAGTGGCGCAGGCGTAGTGTTGGGGCCGAGGACGTACTCCCAATCACCACCAGGCCTACGTGTTGGCCCTGGATGAAAGCGACGCGGCGCAAGATATAGGCCCGCATGATGGTTTCGCTCAACTCCGCTTCAGCGATCACGAGCGCGCGCAGCGATTCCTCATCAATGACAATGACCTCACAATCGGAGACGACGCGTGTTGTTGCGACCGCAGCCCGGCCGGCGAGCGTGGCAACCTCACCGGTGAAACTGCCGGGGCCATGTGTGCCCAGTAATCGGGGGCCCTGAACGGACGCTCGGATCACCTCGATCGTTCCGGAGAGAACGGCGAACATTGCGGTGTGCCGGTCGCCTTCAGAGTAGAGGATGTCGTTGGTTTTGAGCTTGCGTCGCTCGCCGTATCGCTCCAATATCGCCAGTTGCCTTTCGTCCAGCGTGGGATATACCTGATGGTAGCGGCTGCCGCCTGACGACAGCTCGTTGGGCTTACCTGAAGAGTCTTTGCTCATGGCGGATTCCATCAAGTTGAGACGTGATCCCTGTCGTGGAACTGCTGCATCCACTGGGGATATGATATCTCCGGTTGCAACACGCGATCGAGCCGCTCTCCCCGCTGACCATATATCGCGGTATCTCTTTCAGGATTCTGGCAACCAATCAAGCAGGATATCTCAACTTTGACTGTGACCGGACACTTGCACTTGTCTTTGAACTACGACAATCGCAGCCCTCGTGTTTCGCATGGCAGACGCTGAATCGTACAAGAGGCAGTCGCGCGTGCCACGCCACTGCACCGCTGCGCCGTGGCCATCAATCAGGATGACGTATTATAAAATAATAAATAAAAAGCAGACTCACAAAAACAGATCGATACCTCGCACCAACCGCTTGGCTAGCCGTGGTTGGCGCAGTTGTTCCAGCCACCACTGCAGCGCGCGACCTTCCTGATCGCCACGCCACGCGACGTACAACACGTTGGGTTCACGCGGATCGATCGTGGTCTTTTCCACCAGTTCGCCACGTTTGAGCAACCCGGCGACCCGATGCCGCGGCAACCAGCCGACGCCCAGACCATTGCGCTGCGCGAGTATCTTGGCGCGCATGCTGGGTACCGCCAGCGAAGCCTGGCCGCCGACGAGCCCATACACCCGCCCCGCCGTCGTACGCGCCGAATCGGCAACCACCACGGCACGATGCGCCGAGATGGTTTCACGTTTCAGCAGACCTTTGGCAGCCGCCAGTGGATGGCGCGGCGATACCGCAAACACCCACTCCATCACGCCGAGTTCGAACCAGCGCAGGCCAGGAATGGCCGGCGGTTCGTTGGTCGCGCCGACGATGAGATCGGCCCGTCCATCACGCAGCGCCTCCCATGTCCCGCCCAGCACTTCATTCGTCATACGCAACTTGACCCCGGACTCCAGTGCATCGAATGCGCGGATCACCGGTACCAACAGTTCGAACTCGAGGATTTCGTCACTGACGATCCACAAGCGATCCTCCCAGCCACTAGCGATCTGCCGCACGCGTTGCATCATGCGCGACATGTCTTGCATCAGCCGGCCCGCCTCTTCCGTCAGCAGATTTCCCGCCGGGGTGAGCTGCAGCCGGTAACGACGGCGATCGAACAGCAATGCGTCGAAACGTGTTTCAAGTTGTCTTGCCGCATGGGACACCGTCGACGGCGCCTTGCCTAGCCGGGCCGCTGCACGCGACAGGCTGCCGGTTTCGCGAATCGCGTTGAGCAATCCTAGTTCTTCTTCAGAGAGCATGTGCAACTCCGTCGAACGTGTTCATCGGGAAAATCGTACGGCAAATGGATACCTGCAGTCCACCATATCACTACGCGATCTGAAACCATTCAGTACGCACAGGATCCCGACGCTGGCGTCGGACGCACCGCACCAGGTTCAAAGCATGGCGGGAGCGCAACGGTTCATCACCGGAGAAAGTCATGAGAATTATCCGTAAGGTCGCACGTCAACTCGGCGCCGCGCTTGTGGTTGCTGGAGCGTTGCAAGCCGCGGCACATGCCGCAACGAGCCCGCGCATCAAGGATCATTCGATCAATACGAACGGTGTCGAACTGCACTACGTGGAAGCCGGGCATGGGTCCGGCACACCCGTCGTGCTGCTGCACGGCTACGCGGAATCCAGTCATATGTGGTTGCCGCTGATCCAGCAACTCGACGACCGGCGCGTCGTCATTGCGCCTGATCTGCCCGGCGCCGGTGCTTCAAGCATGCCGGAAACCGGCTACGACAAGAAGACCATGGCGCAGGATATTCACGCAATGGTTCACGCGCTCGGTTATCGCAAGGTGAAGATCGTCGGACACGATATCGGGCTGATGGTGGCCTATGCGTATGCTGCCCAGTATCCGGACGAGGTCGAAAGCATCACACTGATGGATGCTTTCCTGCCCGGCGTGGGCGACTGGCAGAAGGTATGGCTATTGCGCGACAAGTGGCACTACAACTTTTACGGGGAGACGCCGTTGAAGCTGGTTGAGGGACGTGAGCGGATTTACTTCGAACACTTCTGGAACGACTTCGCAGCAGATCCCAAGCACTCGATGCCGGAGGCCGATCGTGAACTGTATGCCGCGACTTACGCCCAGCCAGGGCGGATGCGCGCGGGGTTCGAGTACTTCCGTGCGTTCCCGCAAGACGCCCAAGACTTTGCAGAGTTCGCGAAAACACCGCTGACGATACCGATGCTGGTGCTGACCGGAGAAAAGGCCTCGGGTACCTTCCTGATCAACCAGGCGCGTCTCGTCGATACGAATGTGCAGGGCATCGTCATCCAGGGTTCGGGACACTGGCTAATGGAAGAAGCGTCCGAACAAACCATCCCGGCTATCGTTCAGTTCATCAATACGCCATCGCCGAAATAAACCGTTCACGACCGCCCCGCTCACACGAGACGCGTCGCAACACAAGGAGTAGCCCTTCAAGTGCAACCTGCGCCAGATCGCCGACTACCCGAATCTCTCGGCCTACACACGCGAGATTTATCAGCTTCCCGGTGTGGCGGACACGGTCAATCTCGAGCACATCAAACGGCACTATTACGAGAGCCATCGCGGGATCAATCCGGCCGGCATCGTGCCGCTTGGCCCCGTGCTTGATTTCTCCGCGCCGCACAACCGCGCACGGCTCACAGGCTTCACGCCACAGCGTTCATGAGCTGAAAGGTAGCGCCTGATTGCCACCCGCGCGGCGCTAACCCGCTTCCTGCGTTAATTCATCTGATGGCGCGATCTGAGGCACGCGCCAAACCAAAGATTGGCCACGCACCATCCGACGTGGCCATGATCCGCCTCGTCTTATCCCCAAGGAAATACCATGATTCAATTTTACTTCCATCCGTCGCCGAATCCGTTGAAAGTCGCGCTCATGCTCGAAGAACTGCAAACGCCGTTCGAACTCGTGGCCGTCGATACGTTCAAGGGCGAGCAACATAAGCCCGAGTTTCTGAAGATCAACCCGAACGGTAAGGTGCCGGCTATCCTGGACAACGGCATCGCCGTATTCGATTCCCACGCAATCCTGCTGCACCTGGGCACGAAGCATGGCAAGTTCGTGCCGTCCACGCCATCGCAACATGCGCAAATGCTGTCATGGCTGATGTTCGTCGCAACCGGCCTGTCGCCGTTTTCGGGCCAGGCGGTGCACTTCCAGCACCACGCGCCGGAACCCCTGCCGTATGCACGCAACCGATACCTGAAGGAAGTCGAGCGTCACTACCGCATTCTCAACGAGCGTCTCGCTGCGTCGAAGTATCTGGCGGGCGACACCTACTCGATCGCCGATATGGCGCTGTGGGGCTGGGCCAATTTCGCGGGCTACATCCTCGGCGAGAAAGGCCTCACCGATTATCCGCACGTCAAGCATCTGGTCGAAGAAATCTCCGCACGCCCGGCCGCAGCACGAGCCCAGGCGCTAAAGGAAAAGCTCACACTGAAAGCGGAGTTCGACGAGGAAACCCGTCGAGCGCTGTTCCCGCAAAACGCGTCGCTGGCAGTCTAAACGCGACTCGCAGCACGACCCGGGCTGGTCACCTGCGGGTGGCCAGCCCTGAATCCTGAATCGATGACGCGCAACGGTATGGCTCGTGCACGGATAGGAGCAACCGTCATGTACAGAGTTCATCCCACTCCCCCGCCCGCGCACGGTCTGCGGCTGCATAACGTGGCGCTGGCCGTCGGCGACCTGAGGGCGATGATCACGTGATACGAATCCCGGTTGCGTTTCGTCGTAACCGGGCGAGGCCGTTTCGACGCGGTCAGCGCGGACTTCGCGATGCTCGAAGTCCGCGGGCTGCGCATCGAGTTAGTGTCACGCGCCGTCGCACTCGGTGACGATCCGGTCGATAACATTTCGTTGGCTCCGGTTGCAGCACCCGGCACTGTGGAGTTCCTCGTCTCGCCCCCATGTGAACGATAGCCGGGTCAGCGCGCCGATTCAAACTCAGCTGCGAGTTCCTTTGCAACTCCATCGATGTTCATCTCAACGAGCATCTGAAGCGGATAGTTCGGGTATCGCTGAAGTACTTTTCCAGCGACCATGCTCTTTTCCTCGTGCGTAGGGTGCCTGAGGTCGCCTATTCCGTCGCGCACCCAGTTACGAAACGTGTTGAGGTACTCCGCCTGCTGCGTCAGGGCGTTCGGCCCGGCGGCTTCGCCGTGTCCCGCGAAGATGCCGGTCGCAGTCGAATATCGCTCACGCACGATTTCAAGCTGGCTTAGCCACTGCTTTGTCCGACCTTCAGCGAGCCAGGGGTGCACGCGGTGATACAGCAGGTCCGAGGCGATTAGTTGATCGCTCTGCGGCAAGTGGATAACGGTGATATCGGCGGACTCTCCCTCGCCAAGATCGTCTACGCGCAGCTCAAGACCGTCCACAAAGATAGACTGACCGGGCACCACCACAGTATTGGGCAGCACCGTCTCCTGAGGATAATCGTCGCCGTAGACTGGAGTCCATGCGGCACGCTTCTCGGCTTGCGTCGTGCGGATGACGTCGATCGTTGCCTGGGTTGCGTAGATCGGTAGTCCCGGCCACCCATGCACAATTTCGGCCGTGCCGCTGAAGTGATCGGGATGCGGGTGAGTGATGAAGACTGCGAGAAGGGGCTTGCCGTGGGCCCGGATCGCCTCGCACAACTGCCGCGCGGAGGATGTCAGGAACTGGGTGTCAACGAGCACGAGGCCGCGCCCAGTTTCGATGATAAATGAGTTGACGAAAAATGCAGATTCGGCAGATCTGAAAACGTGAACATTGAACATGGCCATTCCTTGAACGGGTTGGAAGAGAACGCCGTTGAATTGTTGACCACTGACCGGCATGAGAGAAGGTGCATAGAACGCATATAATTCATACGGAAACCACATGGGTGAGGCCATGACGAAGGATGCATCCCTGTCGCAGTTGAGAACGTTTTTGCGGATCGTCGAGCGTGGCAGCCTATCGGCGGCGGCAAGGGACCTCGGCACGACGCAGCCGACGGTGTCGCGACAACTGCAGGATCTCGAGACGGCCTACGGCACCGCGCTCGTCATCAGAACCACCCGCACCCTGCGCGTGACCGATTCCGGAAGGATGGTCTACGAGCAGGCGCGGCTCATCGTGCAATCGGACGACATTCTGCGAGAACGATTGACGGGCGATAACGCGGAGGTTGAAGGGCGTATCCGCATTGCCGCCCCGTCAGGATTTGGCGCTTTCGTGATTGCGCCGTTTTGCGGTCGGTTCGTCGAACGGCATCCGAAGGTGACCCTGGAGCTTTGCCTGTCCGACAGCCAGAGCGATCTGGTCAGCGAAGGAATCGACGTTGCCATCCGCATTGGCAAACTTGCCGATTCGTCCCTGTTTGCAAGACCACTGGCCGTGCTGGAAGAGGTTCTGGTCAGTCATCCTCGGTGTTTGATTCGACCGGTTGCACGGCCAACTGACTTGCAGTCGTTGCCGTGGGTTGCATTCTCGGGACTGCTGGACGGCGACGACGTTTGCCTCGAACGTAGAGGCCGCAAGCAGAAAGTCAGGGTTACGCCCCGCCTCAGGATCGACCAGATCGTTGGGCACCGCGAGGCGCTACTGGCAGGTGCGGGCGTCGGGTTGATTCATCGCTACGCCGTTGATGCCGACATCCGCGGCGGGCGACTCGTCCAGTTGCTCGCCGACTGGCGTCTGCCCGAGTGGCCAGTGCATGCGGTGTTTCCGGTCAAGACCCAGACGTATCGCCTGCAGACGTGGCGTGCTGAACTCAAGCAGGAACTGGCGACGATTCCCGGAGTAAGGAACGAGGTGATGCGTAGCCTCACATGAGATGCGGCACGCGACGATGTCCTGCCAATACTCACCACGTGACCGGGACGTGTATTGAATGGAGCATACAAATTGAAAACAACTACCTGTCTGGCTTTCGCAGCCGTCGCTTTGGGCTCGGCTTTTTGCCTACCTTGCGCCGCACAAGAGTCGGGAACCGTCAAACCTCAAATACTTCTTCAACAAGTTGTCGAGGGCATGCCGAGAGGCGAAAAACAGGAACTTCGCGTTTTAACAGCGAGTTTCAAACCCGGCGATAAAACCGTTTTTCATACGCACAGGTTTCCGGTGACTGTCTATGTGCTGGAGGGTGCCTTCACTTTGGAGATGGAAGGCAGAGCACCCGTCACCGTCACTCAAGGTCAGGCAATGGTGGAGCCGCCGCACGTGAAGATGACCGGCTATAACCGCAGCAATAGCGATTCGCTCCGTGTCGTTGTCTTTTACACCAGCGACCCGGACACGCCTTTTCTCGATCCATTGCATTGATCTCGTCGAGCAGCAAAACGACATGTGCGGGCCATGCTCACTTGGCTTCGAATTTCTCCTGTGGCCGATCACTCGCCGGTAAGGGGATAGCACCGCGAGACATTGCCAGTGGACGCGATGCTTTTTCTCCGTCCCGGTATGCCGCTGATCATCGTCGGCATAAAGATAGATGCTCGTTGTCAGCTCCCCTCATGCAGAGTGAAAAGCGGCCACCCGAACCAACTACCGTTGCGATGCAAGATCCGCGGCACCACTCCATGTTGGCGCTCACCATTGCATGGTTTCCTGACGCAGGCCACTTCAGTTCATATTGCCGCCGTGTCGAGGCCCGGGAACATCGCAGCGGTCAGTCTGGACCACCGGCACGTGAAGTTGTATCGTTTGAAGAGGGGAGCGGAAACGTCTGCTGAATTTCCGCGCTGGAACGGCACGAGTTCTTTTCATCACATTGCGAGGCCAGGGGACTTGATGGCGCGCACACTAATAGTCGGTCGGCGGATTCTTTGGGTGTTCGTGCTCTGCCTTGCCACGACATGTCTGGCAACTGGCGCAGTGCTGCTGTTCGAGTTGTCGGTCATCAGCCGTGCGGTGAGCGATTTCAGTCAGGACGAGACACGGGAACGGGCGCGCATCGCCCATGGTGAGCAGGTTACGCTCGATGAGCGCCTTAATCCGGCCTACCTGAAACGCTACGATCTGGACCCGGGCCAATACACCGACAGTCAGGGCCATTTTTCACCAACGGGCGCCGACTGGCAGCGATGGAGGCTTCGAACCAAAGCGGCCGCGACGGTGATGTGGCTCGGCCACGATCCGCCAGGTACATGGTGGACGCTACTACAGATCAAATGTGTCGATCGCTTTCCCGAAGCCCACGCCGATAGCGAGCCGATCGTCGACGTCGCCGATGCGTGCCTCGGTCAGCCGCACTGATTGGAGCCATGTTCAGCGGTTGCGCGAGGGACGGAGCGTGGGTTGGGCTATGACGCCGGCCGGCACCATGAGCAGGCACTGTCACGCAAGCGGCGAAAGGAGAGCAGCGAACATGAGCATCACGCTTAATCACACTATCGTGTACGCGCGGAACAGGGATGCATCGGCGGCATTTCTCGCAGAAATACTCGGACTTCCCGAGCCGAAGCCATTCGGGCCGTTCCTTGCCGTGCAACTGGATAACGGCGTCACGCTGGACTTTTACAGCGATGATCATCAAACGCGGCCGGAACACTATGCGTTTCTGGTGAGCGAGACGGAGTTCGATTGCATTCTTGCGCGAATACAGGGCCGCGGATTGCCCTACTGGGCGGATCCCTTTCACCGCCGGCAGGGCGAGATCAATACGAACGATGGCGGTCGAGGCGCGTATTTCGAAGACCCGAGCGGCCACAATCTCGAGATCATCACGCAGCCGTACGGCAGCGGCGCATAAGGAATCCAGTCGGCTTCCGGTCCGGACCGGGAATGCGTGTCCGGCATGATTGGCCTGATGAGAAGCCCGGGGATTTCTCGGCATGCGCGCTGGTCGCCGATCGCACGTTGATCGAGCACGGGTGTTCTCGCGACAGTCAGCACGCGACCCACTGCCGCCGTTTAACGCAGCGCCGCAGGAACGGCGGTTAGTAAGCAGCAACGGCCGATGCCTTGAGCGCGCCTGACGGCACAGGCTCAGCCTTTGCGAGCGTTGGACAGTTGGCTCGGTAATGTCCGCTGAGACCCGAACTGGTTCTCCTGCGCTAATGCGGGAGAGGTAGTATTCGCGGCTGACAAATATGCTTTGGCTGCGCGATGAAGGAAGCGCAAACATGGCGAAAGACGCTTGCTCCGGGCATCGCCCGGGTGCTGAAGCGCCTCCACTATCCGCTCGATTTGATGTTGCTGTGCGTGCGGCGCGAGACTGCAGAACACGACAAGTCATGCTTCCCATTTGTCGTGAAAAATTAGACCTGCTCACTCGCGATGTTCGATCACGACGCATTCGAAATTGCCTGCTGTTGTCCGCCCGACTGCGTTGCGCAACCTCGAGTACGAGACGGACCTCGCGAAGATCATCTCCTCCGCTAGCCTTGCGCAGAGCGTCCGGTTTCATCAAGCCACGCAACGATGTTACGCACGGTATCGCTATAGAAGGTGCGATACAACTCCTTCGATACATAACCAATATGAGGTGTCGCGAGCACATTGGGCAACTCGCGCAGAGGGTGCGGATTGTCGAGCGGTTCGGCGTCGTATACGTCCAGCGCAGCGCCGGCAATCTGACCGGTCGTGAGCGCCCCAAGCAGGGCGACATGGTCAACGATCGGTCCCCTGGACGTATTGATCAGCCGGCTTGCAGGTTTCATCTGCGCGAGTTCCGTCGTGCCGACCAAACCCTGGGTGCGCTCACTCAGCCGCAAGTGAATCGACAAGAAATCTGCAGTGGAGAACAGTACCTCTTTGCTGACTAGCTGCACGCCCTTCTCCGCGGCGCGCTCCGCGGTGAGGTTCTGACTCCACGCGATGACGTTCATTCTGAATGCCCGCCCGATAATGCCGACAGCCGATCCGACGTGGCCAAGACCAAGCAATCCGAGCGTCTTGCCCGCGAGTTCATCGCCAAGCGAGAGCTGCCAGCCGCCCTGACGCAGGGACTGATTCTCGAGGGGAATGTTGCGGGCCATCGCGAGAATCAGCGCCCAGGTAAGCTCAATCGTCGGCGTGGACGAATAGCCCGTATGCCGAATTTCGATGCCGCGTTGCGCAGCCGCGGCCTGATCGATCGACGCATTCCCTGGGCCGGTAGAGGCAATCAACTTCAAGTTCGGCAAGCCTTCGATGACCACTCGGGACAGCGGTGTGCGTTCTCGCATCACGCATACGACGTCGAATGGCTGCAGGCGTTGAATCAGGTTCCCGATATCAGCGACGTGGTCGTTGAACACCGTAACGTCTGCCAGGTTCTCGAGGGGCGACCAGTCTGCCATGCTCAGCGCGACGTTCTGATAGTCGTCGAGGATTGCTACCTTGATAGGGAATTTGGGGTCCATGAAACGCGCTCCAGGAATTGAAAAGATTAATACCACTCTAGCCAGGCGTATATCCCAGAGCGTGGATGCCAAACAGGTAAAGTGAGAATCACTGCGAGAATAATCCGCAATTGATCCAGGTGCGCAAAGCATTGCACAACAGCACGGGAATACTCAAACCGCAACTCCCGAATTGCATGCTATGCAACCCAGCCCACGACGTAAATCAATAAGTAGCGACGCCACCCATCGTGAACCGCGATGGCAGTCCAGGTGAGCTATCAGACCGCGCGCAGTGTTGGAAGAAAAGTTGGGCGCCGGCTTGACTGTGCCCCGTGAAGTGAGAATCGCCACGCCCAGCTCGCCAGGAGCACAGCCGCAGTTCGCTTCGCTGTGCGGCTCGCCATGATTCGCACTATTCCTCACGCCACATTTCCATGATGCTCTTCGAGGTGGTCGACCAGCATACGCGCAGGAAGCGGCAACGTGTCAAAATTGCGCGCGATTATCAAGAGCGGCCGCAGCGACCATGGTTCATCAAGCTCGACGACGCGAAACGGCGCCGAATGCATATAAGGTGTCACGCTTCCCTTGGGCAGCACACCGATACCGAGACCCGCGCTGACCATGTTGCGCACGCCCTCGAAGCTAGTCACCTCTATGCGTACGCGTAGCCGCCTGCCGGCACGCTCGGCGGCAGCGCGACACAATTTCGAAATAGACGTACCGTACGGCATGCTGACGATGTCGATATCGTCCTCCAGAGCTTCCGCGAAGGGCATGCTGGCGCACGCGGCGAGCCGATGATCCGGCGGCACGATCACTACCAGCTTGTCGATGCTGTACGGACGCCACTGCAGACCACCGAGGGCGTCCTCGGTGGTCGAGCAGATGCCGAGATCGGCAACCCCGCTTGCGATCGCCTGCACCACTTCATCGCTCGATTTCTCGACCATATCAATCCGCACTTTCGGATTTGCGCGCAGAAAGGAGCGCAGCACGCCGGGCAGATACTGGACCATTGCGGTAAAGTTCACATAAATCCGGGTATGCCCCCTCAATCCTTCCGAATATTCAGACAGTTCGTCCGAAATTTGCTGCAAGTGCTCGCTCAGCCGCTTCGCATGATGATAGAGCGCCTCGCCCGCAGGCGTAGCTTGAACACCGCGGCTGTGCCTATATAACAGTGGCGTGCCGGCGTCGTCTTCGAGATCTGATACGCGCTTACTGACGGCCGATGCCACGATGTGCGTGCGGGCCGCCGCCGCAGCAATGCTGCCCTCCTCGATGACAGCCACGAAAATACGCAGGGACTCCAGGTCAAGTCGCAGTGGCCGATCTGTTGAAACACGCATCCTCGCTCCTTCGGGTTGAATATCCGCTCGGTCTGCACCCATCGCGTTTGGCGATGCCTGTATTGAAAATTGAGAAGTTTTCAATACACCCGGCAACCGGCATCCTATGTGCCATGGAGTTCGATCCGCGCAGGACCATCGACCAGAACGCGGGGCCGGGTAGCGTGCATCACGATTTTATGTCGAGAAGTGGAAGCTGTCCTGGCCGCCACCTAGTTGCGCGATACGTTGCAGCCCCGTGCGCGTATTGGCGCCGTGAGAAAGCTGCACCGGCGCGGCCTCGAACGGATCGCTGCCGCAGACAGCACACTGGTTTTTTCAGAAGCACAGGCCGGTGCACCGCCGGAACGCATGAAACCTCTGTTGAAAATATGAAGGAGACAAAAGATGGAACACAAACAACTTGCATTGAGCTCGCGAACTCGCTGGTACGAGGGTCTCACGCCAACGCACTGGCGCGTCCTAAAGGCTAGCTTTCTCGGCTGGATTTTCGACGGCTACGAGGCACTGGCTCTCGTCGTTGTTCTTGGGCCGATGCTGCATTCGGTGCTGTCGCCTGCACAAGCCGTGTCCCCCACGACTTACGCGGGTCTGGTAATCGGCATCACGTTGCTCGGCTGGGGGGCGGGCGGTCTGATTGGCGGGATTCTCGCGGACTACGTCGGCCGCAAGCGGATGATGCTCTGGTCCGTATTCCTCTACGCGGTGTTTTCGGGTTTGACTGCGTTCTCGCAAACCTTCTGGGTGTTGTGCGGGCTGCGTTTCCTGACTGGCCTCGCAATGGGCAGCGAATGGAGCACGGGCGTCGCGCTGCTGTCGGAAACCTGGCCGGAGCGGGCTCGTGCGAAAGGGGCTGGCTTCCTGCAATCGGGCTTCGGCTGGGGCACACTGATCGCGGCGGTCGTGTGGTACGCGCTTTCGTCGGCGCATCCACTCGGTGCCGAAACCTGGCGGCTGATGTTCGTGCTTGGCGCAGTCCCGGCGCTCTTTGTTCTGTACATCCGCCGCGGGGTCAACGAGTCGGAGAAATGGCAACGCGCGGTGCGCGAGAAACGCTGGAGCGCGACGAGCACCCAGCCGGTTGCGGGCGACGCGCCTGCATCGGGCAAGCGCCCCTTCACGCTCACGCAATTGTTCAGTGAACCTGAAGCGCTGCGCCGCACCCTGCTTCTACTGGTGCTCTCGATCGTCACGACCGTCGGATGGTGGGCCATTTCCAGCTGGCTGCCGACCTACACCGTGTCGCTCGCTAAAGCCGAAGGTCTCACCGACGCTTTGTCGTGGGGCTCGAAGATATCGATCGCGTACACCATTGGCGCGATTGTGGCCTACATGATTGCGGGCTTCGTGGTGGATGCAATCGGCCGGCGGGCCTTCATGTCGCTGACTTTCGTCGGTTCGCTGGTAACAACATTCGTCACGTATAAGCTGACGACAAGCGTCGAAGCGATTATGGTTGTAGCGCCGATCAATGGCTTCTTCACCCTCGGCTGTGCCTATGTCTGGATGGCGATCTACCCATGTGAACTCTTTGCCAGCAGCGTGCGTTCCACTGCGATCAGCTTTGTGTTCAATGCGGCGCGCCTGATCGCGTGGGTCTTCCCGATCATCGCTGGCAGCATGATCAAATCGTTCGGTGGTGTGTCGCAGGCGGCGTTGGCACTCGGCTCTGTGTATCTGCTCGGTATCGTGCTGCCGTGGTTCTTGCCTGAGACGCGTGGCGCAGGTATGCCGGACTGAGTCAGCGATCTTCCGATTGTAGTTCTGGAAAGCGTATGCAAGCAACGCACCTCGGCTGACTTCATCATACCGAGACCAGCGGAGACGAGACAGCGGGCCGTCTTCGCAAGGCTGTGGTCTTTCCGATTAAGTCTGAAGTCAACCGAGATGATATTGCCGCTCCCTATGCCGGGTTGAGTCTTGCCCGGTCGACTTTCACGTGGATCATGACGTCATGAAAATCTTGGTCCACGTTTTGGATACCTAACTGTATTTTGGAGAAGGAAATGCCTCAAAACTTTCGCATTGGCCAGATCGTTCCAAGCTCGAATACGACCATGGAAACCGAGATTCCCGCCATGTTACGTGCCCGTGAAACAATCCGCCCCGAGCGGTTCACTTTCCATTCGAGTCGGATGAGAATGCACAAGGTCACAAAGGAGGAGTTGGTAGCCATGAACAAGGAAGGCTTGCGCTGCGCGGCGGAACTCGCCGACGCTCGAGTTGATGTCATGAGCACGGCGTGCCTGGTTGCAATCATGGCGATGGGGCCCGGATATCATCGGGAAACTGAACGTGAACTGTTGGAGGTTGCGCGTGCCAATCATTGCATGGCGCCAGTCATGACGTCCGCGGGAGCTTTGGTCGAAGGACTGAAGATCCTGGGCGCTCGCCGGATTTCGCTTATGGCGCCGTACATGCGGCCCTTGACCGATCTCGTTGTCGCTTATATCGAGAACGAAGGGATTGAGGTAATCGATTCCATCTGCTTTGAGATTCCCGACAACCTTGAAGTCGGTCTGCGCGACCCGATGCAACTGGTCCACGACGTCCGGGGCCTGAACACGGAAGGCGCCGACGTAGTGGTGGCGTCCGCATGCGTCCAAATGCCTTCATTACCGGCAATTCAGCGCATCGAAGACATGCTGGGAATCCGCACCGTCTCGACTGCGGTATGCACCGTCCGGGGCATGCTGGATCGGCTCAAGCTCGAGCCGATCGTCCCCGGCGCGGGAGCGTTGCTTTCCGGCGCGTGATCAGTAACGCAGTCAGCGCTCACGGAGTTGCGCGTTGGACATGTCGACAAGGCGGCGTCTTGCGATCCATCCTGTCCAACGAGGACCGCGTCGGGCGGCGACAATGATCAGGTCCGGTCGGCGACACCGGATCCTGAACTACGCAATTGGGATATGCCCTGCGATCGAGCGATCGTTAGCACTTTTTTCTATCGCGCAGAGCCATTTGAGGCGCGCTTGCCAGAGCGCTTGTCTAAAAACGAATTCGTGTCGAGGAAAGCAAAGAAAGTATTTGCTGCATATCCGCCAATAAACGCGATTGCGAGCGGTGACGCAGAGACAACACTGTCGTGCCAGAAGTTATCGAACAGTCCGATCACCGTGCCAACGATTACCGCAACCACAAGCCGCACACGATTGACGAATCTTCCGTGGGTCGGATGGAAAGTCTTACTGACGCTTTGCTCGGACAGGTCCCTCAGGATGAACGCCAACGAGCCCAGCACCGCGTACAACACCGGCAGGACGTAAGTTGTTATAGCTGCCCACAGGATGTCACTGGTGCGCCCCGCGTCTTGCGCCATCGCGCGGATATCCTGATACACGGCGAGCTTTTGCAGGCCGTCATCGATTGCATGCTCCGGTTTCATTTTCTCGTCGTTCATGCTCACGTCTTGCTTCTTCAACCGGTTCGGGTTGGTGAGAATGGGCAGGCTCAATTCGAGATTCTCTCGCAGTGTGGTTTGGTCGAGCATCCAGGGCGACGCATACACATTCCGGAAGTGTGCAAGATTCAACCAACTCAGCCATCTGGTTTGCGCATAGAGTGACCGGTTGTTTCGCGCAAAATCCTGAAGTGCCGCCTTGATCAACAGAGCGGACGGCGTGTCGGCCAATTTATCGTCGGCATCCATGCCCGGTTCAGTTACGCCATTCGTAAGCGAAGCCTCGGACACAGAACAGGTCGTCGCGCCGACGTTCATGGCCGTCGCCCCGTCAGCGTCTGAAGGTTCCATGCAGACGGGGATTCGTTTAAAACCGGCGTCCTTTGCGGTCTTGCCGACACGTGCAGCCGACGCGGAAGAAGCAGACGAAGGCGGAGCAGACGAAGAGGACGCTGCTATAAGCTCCTGCTTCTTGTTGATGATCTTATCGCGATGATCTTCAAGCTCGTTGTAGAGCGATACGGCCATTATGTCGTTTGCTTCGATTAGCGCTTTACTACTGCTCGTCAGCTTCGCACTCGCAAAGACCACCATCGACAGCGGCAAGAGGATGGCGGCAATCACGAGCGTCGCCTTGAAGTAAAAGCGCGTGGATCTTCGCGCGCAATGCAATGCCCCGGGGGCAAGCGTCTCCGTGGTAACCGGCTTGATCGCCTCGGCCAGCTTACTCTTCGTCGTGTACAGATCTGACTCTACGTCGCCGGTCCACTTTCCGCGCGCGAACGCTTGTCCAGCTGCCGCCACATTTTGGGAATCTTGCTTGGAAATGCGGATACCCTTGTCTGTCGCGTAAGTCAGCATTCTGATGCAGTCCTCGAGCAAAGCGGCTACGTAATTGCCGGAGTAGTTCCAGGACTCCTCTGGCCGCCCTCCCGGTTCTTGATTACCACTATGATTTTTCATTGTCATTTACCTCCGCTACAGTCCATCCCGCTTAGTCCTCGCGAGAAATGTACATACCTGATGCAACGCGACTCAAAACCGCCTTCGAATTGCGCTTCGCGTTTCAAAATTTCCAGCATCGTCCTCGCGCCGCCTGTTTTCATACGAAGCGTATGGCGCATGGACCCTCGGCGTTAGGACTATCTTGCCAAACGATAGGACTTTCTTGCGCGGTAGGTATTAGCAGGCCTTCCTTGCACGCAATCAACCATGCGCCGGCTGCCGCCCGGATCAAATGAAGCATTCGCTGCGGCGCCCTGCCCTGGACCCACGTTTTTTATTTGCTGCAAGGCTTCCGCACACTGAACTGAGCTTATCGACAGGCCGGATCGGCGGATCATGCCACGGCAGATCTGGGGCGGGATACGAGATTGGATCGAGCCTTACATTCTCGCGATGACGACCTTGCTGATCGTGTTCGCCGCCTTGCCTTTCGCCCGCATCACTGCTTATCCCTTCCTATGAGGGGTTGTGTATTAAATAAAAACGCACAAAATCGGGCCTAAGCAATCAAGTTGTACGCGAAACTTTTTTGCTTACATTAAGTTCAATTAAGAACGGCTACTTCCCTGTTCACTGCCAGGCCTCTGCATGAGGCGCCACGCATCGCCGCCGTAAGTAAAAGATTCCAAGAGGATATGTTGGTTAGGATAGCCATCTTCTAATACGATCATGTCCTGACACGGTTCGCCAGCCTATGCTTTCGAACTGGCAACGCCGTTGTGTTAGTGGTGATTTCGAAAAATCCCGGTCGTTATCTTTTAGGTGTAACGACGCCATCAACGACTTGGAGCCAAACATGTCCCTACCGTCAATGCAGCAACGCCTGCAAAACGCCCTTGCAGCGATTGGGACCGACGACGACCCCAAAGTCCAGGCGCTCCACCAGCTTTTCGATCAGGCGCAAAGTCAAACCGTCGATTTGCTTAGCGGTCGGACGACCTCTTCTCCGCAACATCACATCCTTGCAAACATACGAAGCCTTCTGACAAACGCCACTTTATTACCCAATCAAAATGGCGCACTTGTTGCGAGCAGCGTAACGAGCGAAGGCGATCTGGTGGGAACACTTAAATATGAGTCGCTGGATGTTGAATGGACCGAGGCGGCGATATGCTGGCTCGAGCATTTCCCCCCCGCGCAAAAGGCGCCCTTCCTGACAAATCCACCGCCGGTCATGGCAATTGGCAGTGCTGTGACTATCGCCATTGCGGGTGACTGGGGAACCGGGGTTGATTACAGGACGGACGGGCAACCGAGCGGTGCCGGGAAAGTGAAGGACGAGATCAACAACCTCCGCCCTGACTACACTGTTCACCTGGGTGATGTGTATTACGCCGGCACGCAGGGCGAAGAACAACAGAATTTTCTTGGCTTATGGCCTGCAGGTGGACAAGCAAGTTTTGCACTTAACGCTAATCACGAGATGTATTCGGGCGCGCAGGGCTATTTCGGCAAGACGCTCGCAGACCCGCAGTTCAGTGCCCAGAAGTCGAACAGCTACTTCGCGTTGCAAAACCAGGATTGGCTTGTGATTGGACTCGATACAGCCTATCACGCCGATGAGATCAACCTCTATCAGAACGGCAAGCTCGATCCGGACCAATGCGCTTATGTGACCAGCCTTCTCAACAACGCAGTCAACCAAAAAATCATTCTGCTGACTCATCACAACGGCCTGTCTACGGACGGTGCTACAACCCTCCTGTGGGAACAAATCGCCCCTCTCTTTGCTGGCCGCGAAGTGTGGTGGTACTGGGGCCACCTGCACGCCGGCGTTGCCTATGCGGACCAAGGCACGATCCATCCCCGTTGTTGCGGTCATGGCGCGGTTCCTGCCGGCGCACCCTCAGGACTGAACCCGAATCCAGCCGTTCTTTGGTACGAGAACAATTTAGCGGGCGATCTGACTTATACGGGCCGTGTCAACAACGGCTTTGTACTGTTGTCCTTGAATGAAAGCGATTTAACGGAAGCGTTTGTAAACGAAGACGGCATGACCGTGTACCCGAAGCCCTGAGCATTCAATCGTACTGCGTAGAACCACTCGTTATGACAACAGGAGCGACGCATGCCAGACATTCCCTATGATGCAAGCCGCGACGCGCTCTATAGTCCGCAACTGCGGCCGACCGTTTTCACGACGGATGCACACTATGAGCTCCCGGCTCTTTGCGCCGAACTTTCGCGGCTCGCGTATATCCATTTTGAAGACGGCGGCGCGGAGCAGGCGAGTCTGGAGGCCGCGCTCGCCCTGGTGGGTTTCAATGGCTTTGTGTCTTTCATCGATACGCCTACAGGCACGCAGGGCTATGGCGCCTGGAGATCCGCCGATAATCTTGCGCTGCTCGCCTTCCGCGGTACCGAGCCGAACTCGCTCACCGACCTTGGCACTGATCTGAACGTCAGCATGACTGCCTGGCCGCTGAGCAGCGGGCACGCACACGCGGGATTTGCGCGCGCGGCGCTAAGCGTGTTCGAACCGGTCAAGCAATGGTTATCGACTAACTCGGCTGCACGCAAGCAGCTCGTATTGACAGGTCACAGTCTCGGCGCCGCAATCGCCACGCTCCTTGCCAGCGCTGTAACGCCGGACAAACTGATCACGATCGGATCGCCTCGTATCGGCGACTCGGCATTCGCTGAAACGCTCGACGGAATCGATATCACCCGCTTCGTCGATTGCTGCGATGTAGTCACGGAACTGCCGCCGGAACTGGGCGGTTATGTTCATGTGGGGCTATCGACCTACATAGACCGAAGTGGCGCTTTGCAGCCTCAGGCGGACGCTGAGTTCATTCTCTCGGACCAACTGGCCGCGAGGGCCGACTTTGTGCGCGAATATGCGTGGAAAACGGGAAATAATGTGGTTCGCGACCTCGCGGATCATGCACCGATCAACTATGTGAGGAGTTTGGTTGGGTAATGAACTGGCAGCGGAGTTGGCAGCAGAGTTGGCAACGACTGTGGCGCGATGACAAAAGGCAGCCGCCCAACGCCCGACCATCTGTGCCCGGAATTGCGCCGCGTACGGGGTGCGATGTCTCTGCATGATGGACACCTCCTGTTCCAAAGAATAGGTGTCCACGAGACCGGGTCAGCTCCAGCCGAAGCCGACCTGCCGAGAGCAGTCGCTCGAGGTCGAACTGGACCGTACCCTGCTGAGAAAACATGCGGCCGGTCCCGATCTCACTGCTCGTGCACGGGCGTCATGCCGCTTGGACGGCCGCTCCCACCTGCTGGTACACCGCCGCCTCGAAGCCAATGAGTGTCTCGATGACAGGCATGTCGAAGAAGGGCAGCAGTTGTGTCATCAGCACGCCGCCTACACCCCTGGAGCGGTCGATCCAATAGTATGAATTGAAGACGCCGGCCCAATCGGCGGTGCCGTTGCTGCGCATACCCGGCACGTCGTCGAGCGTGAGATGGAAACCCAGACCCCAGCCCTGTGGCACCGGCATTGCGGGCACGTCGTTTGTGAGTTCGGGCATCGCAGACTTCATCAGCTCGGGGAGCCTGATCGGCCCGAGGTAGTTCTGCAGCGCCAACTGCACGGTCGCCGGTTTCAGGATGCCCGCACCGTCGTTGAGCCATGCCTGCACGAAGCGGCCGTAGTCCTGCACGGTCCCGTAAGACCCGTGGCCGGCTGCGTCCCATTCGGAGGTTGGCGGCAGGTCGAGCGATGAAGGCGCGAGCGTGCCGTCGGTCTGGCGCTGCATCACGCGCAACAGCCGGCCGCGCTGCTCGGCGCTGGGTGCGAATGTCGTATCGTTCATTCCCAGCGGCTCGTACACATGTTGCTTGAGGTAGCTGCCCAAGCCCTGTCCCGACAGCTTCTCGACAATGAGCCCCAGCCAGTCGGTGTTGGTGCCGTACTCCCAGGCAGTGCCGGGATCATTGACGAGTGGCACTGAGAGACTGCGTTTCAATCCCGTGAGAGGGTGAGGCTCGCCCGTCAGGTCGTGGTAGCGCAGCAACTTTTCGTTGAGGAAGAAGTAGCTGAGGCCGGCCGTGTGAGTCATCAGTTGGCGCACGGTAGCGTGGCTGGCAGGAGGGCGCAAGCGCGGCTTGTCGCCGTCGAAGCCGTCCAGCACTTGCAACTGACCGAACTCCGGCAAGATCGATTCGACTGCAGCATCAAGGCTCAGAAGCCCCTTCTCCACGAACTGCAATGCCGCCGTAGTGGCAACGGCCTTCGTCATCGAGGCATTGCGGAACATCGCATGTTGGCCGGCTTCGCCGGCCGCGTGATGGAACAGGGGGCCGCTGCGGTCAACTACCACCGCAGCAATGCCGTGAACAGCGCCCTTCGAAACAGCATCGTCCAACAGCGCCTTGATGGCCGAACCGTCAAAAGTCATGGTTGTCTCCTGCGTTCATGGGTGGGAACCCGTAGGCGGAATCGCCCCTTGTACGGGTCGTGCCATTTTGCACCAACGAGCCGATGCATGGGCTCCAGAGCGCGGCGTTGACTTACACCGCGGCACTCCGCGCGAGTGGGCCGCCGTGAAGGATTTATTGCATTTATCTGGCTCTGTTGAAAACGGAGTGGGTAACGGGGCTCACGGGGCTCACGGGGCTCACGGGGCTCAACGGGGCTCAACGGGCATGCTCGTTAAAGCGTGTAAAGTCGAGCTTTCCGGCGATGAGGAACAGGACGGTGCGCATGGTTTTGAAGCGAGCGTATCCTCGTGCTTTGCGTTTGGCGGCCTGAAACAAGCCGTTGATGGCCTCGATAAAACCGTTGGTCTGACGCGTCTGAGTCCAGGCAACGATGCCGTCGAAATGTCGACGAATCAATCTCACCACGTCCTTCATCGGTTCGACCTTTGAGCGCATGACGTTGGTGCACCACTGCTGCAACATCTCGGACACGACATTGATTTGCTTGCGTTCGAGAATGTCGCGCAGTTGCTCACGGTGCAGCCATGCGCGGGCAGTACGCTTGGTGGTGTACTGACTGACGAGCGCCTCGAGGTCGGTAAGTTGGGCGAGATTAAGTTTGTTCGCGTCTTTGAGCAGCGTCCAACGCATGCCCTTAAGTTGCGGGTCGAGCTTCTGTTGCTGCCGACGCACTGTGTCGAGCGCTTTGGACGCGTGAGCGACGACGTGAAACTTGTCGAAGCTCACGCGAGCGTCGGGCAGATGTTCATTGACGCCCTTGATGAAAGCCGGCGACATGTCGATGCTGACCGAGCTGATTTGTTCGGGCTTGCCAGCGTGTTAATCGTGGAAGAGATATTCAAGTTAGCGCGCCCACTGCCGGATCAGATTGCCTCCGAACAGGTGCGATAGCGCCTGCTGGTTCTTCAGCGCATTCTGCAGATTGCGGTGTGCGATCCGGGCATGCTCACGCATCAGCGCTTCGGCGCGCGCTCCCTCACGGCATTCGATTGCTTCGAGCACCGCACGATGTTGGGCCTGGGCCACGATCAGGACGTTGTGTGCATCGGGCGCCACCGCCTGCACCTTGACAAAGCCGCTCGGCGACGCAAACGGCAGGGCCATTGCTTTGGACAATTGCTTCTCTACAACGCTGCTGCCGCAAGCCGAAGCCAGCAGGCGATGAAAGCGCTCATTGAGTTCGACGTATTGCGAGAACTTCTGCTCCGACAGGTCTGCGTCTTCGAGGACGTCATCGATCCGTGCCACACAGTCATGCAGCAACGACATCAAGGATGCATCGACCCCGCGCTCGGCCGCAAGCCGCGCGGCCAGTCCTTCAAGCGTGCCCCGCAACTCGATAGCGTCATGGATTTCGGCTGCCGTAAACGAACGCACCGCATAGCCGCCCGACGGCAACGGATCAAGCAGGCCTTCGTCCTGCAAGCGCATCAGCGCCGCCCGCACAGGCGTGCGGGACACGCCCAGTCTGTCGACCACCCACAATTCGGTGATGCGCGACCCCGGCGTCAGTTCGCCCGCCAGAATCAGGTCACGCAAACCCAACTGCGCCTTAACCGTCTGCGATGCGGAACCCGATGCGCCTGCATCGAGTTGTGTCTGATCGTTTTGCTCCATGCGCTTGACTCCGTTGGTCGCACTCCAGGGATAATCTCGGCCGTTGCAGCGTCCTCGCGGCGCCCTGCCCTCACAGGTCAAGCACCAGCATAGGTGAATTCGAGCGCGAACAGCACGGTAGAAAACAATCGTTGGCAGAGCGTTCCTCATCGGTCAGATAGACATCCCGATGATTTGGCACGCCGGACAGCACGCGCGTCAGGCAGGTGCCGCATACACCCTGCTCGCACGAGGTCGGGACCTCGACGCCCGCCGCCGTCAACGCCGCGATGACGCTTTGACCACCCTTGACGTCTATCACCTGCCCACTGATGGCCAGCTTGACCTGGAAATCATCGCTCGCGGCCTCATGCTGCAGCACCGCCGCGAAGTATTCCCGATGCACGTTGCGCTCATCCCAACCCGCTGCAATCGCGGTGTCCAGCACCGCGCCTATGAACCCGGACGGGCCGCACACGTATAGATGCTTGCCGGGCTCAGGCGCGGCCAATAGCGCTCGGAGGTTCACGCGTTCGTCGGCAGGCGCGCTGTCGAAGTATAGATAAACACGGCTCCCAAACCGCGCCTCAGCCAGTTGTTCACGGAACGCGGCGCGCGCCGGATCGCGCGTGCAATAGTGCATCTCGAACGACGCCCCAGAAGTCGCGAGATGCTCGGCCATGCCGAGAATCGGCGTCACGCCGATACCGCCCGCCAGCAACAACGAATGGCTAGCCGCCTGCGCCAACGGGAAGTGATTCTTCGGTTCGCTGATTTCCAGCAGACTGCCTTCGCTCAGCGCGTGCATTGCGACCGAACCGCCCCGCGAATTCGCTTCGCGCAACACGCCGATCTTGTACCGATTGGTATCGTCGGGATGATTGCACAGCGAATACTGGCGCACGAGTCCATCGCTCAGGTGGACATCGATGTGCGCACCCGCCGAGGCGGCAGGCAACGCCGAACCGTCGGGTCTTGCCAGTTCGAACGCGCAGATATCGGTGGCTACGTCGTATTTACGAATGATCCTGACTTGCATGCCGAACCTCAGGACAAAGCCGCGACAGGCTGACGCTCGCCCGCGATGAGCCGCTCGATGATCCGGCGTGACTGAACACCGCCCGCATCGATATTCAGCTTGAGCAGGTTGCGCTCCGGATGCGCCAGCAGATTGCGCTGCTGCGCCTCAAGCATCTCGAGGTCTTCAGCGAAAATCTTCCCCTGACCCTCCCGGATCGTCTCCGTAAGCTTCGTGTCTTGCGGATTGAAGTTGCGCGCCATGCCCCAGAAATACCAGATCGACGTATCAGTCTCCGGCGTGATGAAATCGACCACGATGCTCGACGCCTTGTGCTGCGGCTCAGCGTGATAACCACCTTTGCCCGCATGCGCCACGCCCACCTCGATCATGACGTGGCTCGGCGGCGTGAAGCGGCAGATTTGCCAGCGGTCGCACGGCACGTTGTTCGCGAGCCCATTGCCGCGCAGCGCTGCCGCCCAGAACGGCGGCGGCATGATGTTTTCCATGAAACGGCGGGTCACGACCGTGTCGCCTTCGACCTTCGTCTCCGGCGCGGCTTCCTCGATTTCCGCCTGTCCGATACTTGATGCGTGCACGTACGTCTCGTGCGTCAGGTCCATCAGGTTGTCGATCATCAGGCGGTAATCGCAGGCGATGTGATACAGGCCGCCACCGTGTGCCCATTCGGGGCTTTCCGCCCATTCGAGATGATGGATCTTGGCCGGATCGGCCTGCAGCGGATCGCCAGGCCATACCCAGATGAAACCGTAACGCTCAACCGCAGGAAAACGGCGGATCGCGGGAAACCCGCCGACCCGCTGTCCGGGCATGCCGCTGCATTTGCCCTCCACGCCCATCGTCAGCCCGTGATAACCGCAGACCAGTTGGCCCTCGCGCATGAAACCCAGCGAAAGGGGCGCGCCGCGGTGCGGGCAGAAATCTTCGAGCGCGGCGACCGCGCCATCGGGACCGCGAAACAGCACCATGCTCTCGTTGCAAATTCGGCGGCCGAGCGGACGGCCAGCAATTTCATCTGGCGTGCATGCCACGTACCAGGCATTTTTCAGGAACATGTCTCCACCTGTGTATACAATTTATCAAGAATTGATTTGAGTTATCGCAGATATATTTGAGGATATGGCCATTTTTAGGGCGAGTATTTCGATGCCTGCAAAAACAAGTTCCACCATCTCAGACATTCTGGGTGCCAATTGTATACAACTAAGCGGTGATGTCTAACTTTTCCCTTCAGTTCGCGGGTAAACATGAATACGATGCGCACACGCCGAAAAGCTCAGCTTCTGCCACTGCGCTTCGCGACCCGGTAGGCGAACTGCGCGCGCGTCAAGCCGACAAGCCGCGCCGCCGCCGACACATTGCCGCCCGCGCGCGTGAGCGCATCGGCAAGCAATTGCGCCTCGGCCGCGTCGATCGAAACGAACGTAGGCAAGTTCGCCGTGGTGGCCCTCGGCAAGCCGTCCGGAGACTCGTCCGTTCGCTCTGCCCGCAGCATGCCGTGATCGACGGAATACAGCTCCGCAGCCGGCAATGGCTCATGGCGGAACAGATGAGCGAGATCGATCAGCTCGCCGTCATCGACAGCAATCACGCCACGCTCGACCATGTTGCGCAGCTCGCGAATGTTGCCGGGGAATGCATAGTTCAGCAGCGTGCGCCGCGCACGCTGCGTGAGGCCTGGCGTTATGCGGCCGTGCTCGTGGCGAAACTGCAGCAAGAAGCGCTCGATCAGCAAGGCAATGTCGTCGCGGCGTTCCCGCAACGGCGGAATCACGATCGGGAAGATATTGAGCCTGTAGAACAGATCCTCGCGAAACCGGCCGCGCTTCACCTGTTCGCGCAACTCGACATTGGTCGCGGCGATCACGCGGACATCGACCCGCAACGAGCGCGTCCCGCCAACCCGCTCAACCTCGCGCTCCTGCAGCACGCGCAGCAGTTTGCCCTGCGCGGCATACGGCAGGCTGCCGATCTCATCGAGAAACAAGGTGCCGCCCGCCGCGCGTTCGAAACGGCCCGCGCGCGTCTGCATGGCCCCGGTGAATGCGCCGCGCTCGACACCAAACATCTCGGCCTCGATCAGCGTGTCCGGTAACGCTGCGCAGTTCACTGCGACGAACGGACCCGACGCGCGGCGGCTACGCCGGTGCAGCGTCGCCGCGAACAATTCCTTGCCCACGCCTGACTCACCGGTCAGCAGAACGGCGGTGTCGGTTGGCGCCACGCGCGCCATTGCATCGCGTGCCGCGACGAAGGCGGCCGAATGTCCTACCAGACCTTCGTCCGCGACAGATTCTGTCGGCTCGGCCGGGCGTCGGATTGGCGGGCCCTTGGCCTCGGAATGGGTCGCCGCGCCGACGGCTGTGACCGGCGGGTCCAGATAGCGCAGATCGTCCGAGACGTCGTCCCAGCGCTGCGCATTGCGCCCAACCACGCGGCACACCGCGCTGCCCATCGCCCGGCATTCGACTTCGCGAAAAATCACGAGCGTTCCGGTCAGGGCCGTCACATAGCCCATCGCGTAACCGAGTTCCATCCAGCAGGCCGGCTCGTTACCAACGCCGTAAGCGGCGATATGCTCATCCGCCTCGGACGAGTGATGCCAGAGAAATTCGCCGTCGTAGCGCCCGGTCGCGGCGTTGAACGCAAAATGCAGCGGCTCGACCTTGACCACGCCTTCGAGCGCATGAAGACGTGTGCCTGCAGCAAGCAGCGACGCGCCATCGGCCGCGGGCCAGCGTTGCCGGACCAGCGCCGCGTCGCGTGCGCCGGATGCGTAACCCGCTCGCGTCAGCAGGCGGCGCGCGGATCCAGCGCCGACACATTCGATCAACTCGCGCCGCAGCGAACCAAACGATGCGCTGTGCAGCAACAGCATCCGCTGGTCGTTGAGCCAGATCCGTCCATCGCCGGGTGAGAAGAACAGGCATTCGGCAAGATCGCCGAGCGTCGGCACAGCACCCACGTCGAGATGAGCACTGTCGCCGGCCTTCATCAGCGCACCGGATAAGCGCGCCGCGTCGGCGAGCGAGACTCTGCCCGGACCGGTATGCAATTGCGTGATCGAATCGAGCATCTCGTCTCCTTTCGTTTCCCTTTGCGTCTTTGCCTCAAAGACGTGCAACCAGAGATTCGTCGAATAGTTATTTGATGAAATCATTAAAACTCATATTACTTATTTGATATAACTTTTATCATTTGCGCAAGCTGAGGATGTCCCGGCCATGCCGCCGGCTGGTTCTCAGGCGCCACTATCATGCGAGATGCTGCTGTCGCTCATACAGTCCCACCAGCGCTTCTGTGCATGGAGACGGCAAGCTTGCGCGGCGCGCGCCATGGCAATGGCACGGCTATTGCAAAGAACCTGCGTGAGCTGGCTCAAAGCCCAATGCTCATCCAATCAAATCAAGGAGACAAACAACATGGCAGATACGCAACCGAACCCGCTCATCGATCACAGGCTCTGGACCGGCTGCCTGTTCGGCGGCGCGAACGGCACCTGGTACGCGGCCAGCGAGACGCGCGACGTCATCGAACCCGCTACGGGAGAACGCCTCGCTCAGGTCGGTCTTGCGCGCCCGGCGGACGCCGCGCGCGCCACCGCTCACGCCGCCGCGGCGCAACCCGCATGGGCCGCGCTTGCGCCACGCGAGCGTGCAGCCGTATTTCGCCGCGCCGCCGCCGCCTTCGAACGCGACGCCGCCGCGCTCGCGCTCTACATCGCCCGCGAAACCGGCGGCATCCTCGCGAAGGCGCAGCACGAAGTCACCGAAGCCGCGACGCTCCTGCACATCGCAGCCAGTTTGCCGCTGCAGCCGCAGGGGCTCGTGCTGCCGACAACAGCCGGCCGTCTCAGCTACGCGCGGCGCGTCCCGCATGGTGTAGTCGGCGTGATCTCGCCATTCAACTTTCCGTTGATCCTGTCGATGCGCTCCGTCGCGCCGGCACTCGCGACCGGCAATGCCGTCGTGCTCAAGCCCGATCCGCAAACGCCCGTCTCCGGAGGTTTCCTGATCGCCCGCGCATTCGAGGAAGCGGGCCTGCCGCCGGGCCTGCTGCAAGTGTTGCCCGGCGACGCGGATGCCGGCGCCGCAGTCGTCGAAGCGCGCGAGGTCGGGATGATCGCCTTCACCGGTTCGACCGCAGCGGGGCGCAAGGTCGGTGAACTTGCGGGACGCCATCTGAAGAAGGTCTCGCTCGAACTCGGCGGCAAAAACACGCTGATCGTGCTCGATGATGCAGACCTCGACGTCGCCGCGAGCAATGCCGCGTTCGGCGCGTTTTTTCATCAAGGCCAGATCTGCATGGCGACGGGACGCATCGTTGCGCATCGCAAGATTGCCGCGGAGCTGACGCGACGGCTCATCGAGAAGGCCAACCATTTGCCGGTCGGCAATCCTGCGAGCGGCACCGTCGCGCTGGGACCTGTCATCAACGCGCGGCAATTGCAGCAGATCGACTCGATCGTGCGCGCCTCGGTTGAGGCTGGCGCGGTGCTCGAAGCGGGCGGCGCCTACGAACAGCTTTTCTACAAGCCAACGGTGTTGTCGAACGTTCAACCCGGCATGCGCGCATTCGATGAGGAGATCTTCGGGCCGGTTGCGGCCATCACACCGTTCGATACGGACGACGAAGCCGTCGCCCTCGCGAATCGCACTGAATACGGCCTGTCATGCGCGGTGATCGGCGCCTCGGTGGGTCGCGCAATGGCGATCGGCGAGCGGTTGAAGTGTGGCCTTCTGCACATCAACGATCAGACCGTTGCGGACGAATGCGTGAACCCGTTCGGCGGACGCGGTCAGTCAGGCAACGGCGGCAACGTGGGCGGCCCATCCGACCTGGACGAGTACACGCAATGGCAATGGGTCACGGTGAAAGAAGCCGCCCGCTCAACGCCTTTCTAACGACAGACGATAAACAACAACAAGGAGACGAACGATGAAAATCCAGGCTGCCGTGGTGCGAGACAAAGGTGGACCGCTCACGCTGGAAACACTCGAGCTCGAAGACCCGCGCGACGACGAAATTCTCGTGCGCGTCGTGGCAACCGGCGTCTGCCACACCGACGTCGTGGTGCGCGACGGCCTGTTGCCGACGCCGCATCCAGTGGTGCTCGGCCACGAGGGCGCGGGCGTCGTCGAGCGGGTGGGACGCAACGTGACCAAGGTTGCGCCAGGCGACGCCGTCGTCATGACCTACGACTCGTGCGGACAATGTCCGTCCTGCGCGGCGCATGCGCAGAGCTATTGCCACGCCTTTTTCCCCCGCAACTTCTTCGGCACTCGTGCGGATGGGAGTAGCGCGCTGTCGAAGGAAGGCGAGCGGATTCACGGCAATTTCTTCGGTCAGTCGTCGTTTGCAACGCACGCGCTATGTCACGAACGCAATATTGTGAAGGTGCCCGGCGACGCGCCGCTCGAACTGCTCGGCCCGCTTGCGTGCGGCGTGCAGACCGGCGCCGGCGCCGTCTTGAACGCACTGCGCGTACCGGCCGGCGCATCATTCGCGGTATTCGGCGCCGGCTCCGTCGGGCTTTCAGCGGTGATGGCCGCGCGCGTCGCCGGAGCAACGACGATCGTGGCAATCGACCTGCATGAGGAGCGGCTCGACTTCGCGCGCAACGTGGGTGCGACGCATACGCTAAACCCGTCGCGCGACGACGTGGTCGCGTCGCTCATTGCGTTGACAGGCTACGGAATCGACTATGTGCTCGACACGACCGGCGTCGCAAAAGTGATCCGCCAGGCCGCCGATAGTCTGGCCCCGCGGGGCACCTGCGGCGTGCTCGGTGCGTCGGCGCTCGGCACCGAGATTGTGCTCGATGAGGTGCATTTCATGAGCGGCGGCCGCCGGTTGATGGGGATCGTCGAAGGTGAGTCGAATCCGGATACCTTCATCCCGATGCTGATCGAACTGCACCGCCAGGGGCGCTTTCCGTTCGACCGGATGGTGAAGTTCTATTCGCTCGGCGAGATCAATACGGCAATTGCCGATTCACTCGAAGGACGCACGATCAAGCCGATCGTTCGCATGTAGGTCCACGCAGCAAAGGAGTGCGAGCGCCGGTCATCAAACCGGCGCTCGCATGAGAAGTCTTGCTGGATCTGTTACGTGAGCGCGAAAGCGACAGCGCAGGTAAAGCCTGCCCGCCGCCACCCGTGTGCTTAACGCAATGCGCCGCGCAACGCCTGTGCGAGTTGCTGTTGTGCAAGACGGGCCGCCGAAACGCCACCGCCCATGCTGATGAAGCCGTGCGCGAGCCCGTGATATTCGATCGTCGTCACGGCATTGCCGGCCGCAAGCAGGCGATCTCCGTAAAGCGGTCCGCCTGAGCCATCGATAGTGCGGTCGCGCACGTCTACGTCCACAGGCGCCACGTCGGCGGCCGCGAGGATTTGCCGGTACAAACTGCGGGCAGCGGCGGGCGGCAGGTCGCTAAGATCAGGCACACCGGCCGCGTGCGCCTGTGCAACGATGGCTTCGAGTTGTTTATCCAGCATGAGTTGTCCCCGACAGCTGAGCGTGTGAGTACTGGAACTGAGTGATCGTGGCGCCATCCTTTTCGCGGCGCCATCCTTATCGCGGCGCCATCCTTATCGCGGCGCCATCCTTATCGCGGCGCCATCCGCAACGCGCCATCGAGCCGGATCACTTCGCCGTTCAGCGCGACATTACGCACGATATGCAGCGCCAGGTCAGCGTACTCCTCCGGCTTGCCGAGCCGCTTCGGAAACGGAATCGAAGCGGCGAGCGACTGTTGCACCTCGTCGGGCAGCGCATAAAGCAACGGCGTGAGGAAGAGCCCCGGCGCAATCGTCATCACGCGTACGCCGTATTGAGCAAGATCGCGAGCGAGCGGCAAGGTGAGCGAAACGAGGCCGCCCTTGGACGCCGCGTACGCGGCCTGCCCCACTTGTCCGTCGTACGCGGCGACCGAAGCCGTGCAAACAATGACACCACGCTCTCCGTCCGCCAGCGGCTCTGCACCCGTCATGCGTGCCGCTGCAATGCGGACCACGTTGAACGTGCCGAGCAGATTCACGTTGATGACCCGCGCGAACTCCTCTTGCGGCATCGGCGCACCGTCACGCCCAACGAGCCGCTTCGCGCCGCCGATCCCTGCGCAGTTGACCAGAATCCTCGCTACGCCGTGCACGCGCTCGCCGGCATCGATGGCCGCTTCGACCGAAGCCGCGTCCGTGATGTCGCAACACTTCGCGAACGCATTCGCACGGCCGAGCTCTTCAGCCAACGCCTGCGCCGCCGCTTCGTTCACGTCCAGCAATGTGACCCGTGCGCCGGCTGCAACCAGTGCACGCGCTGTTTGCGCGCCAAGCCCCGATGCAGCGCCGGTGACGAGCGCGGCTTGTCCTTCTGCTTGCATGTCTTCAGTCCCTTTAAAAATTAGCCAGCCTGTGCTGGTTCAGGCTTCGCGCCCAGTCCGAGCAGACGCACCGCGTTGTCCTTGAGCAGCAACTGATGCACTTCCGGTTTGAAGCCGGCCTTCTGGAAATCGTCGAGCCAGCGGTCTGGGTGAATCAGCGGGAAGTCGGAGGCGAACAACATGCGCTCCTTCAGCAGAGAGTTCGCATACTGCACAAGTTGTGGCGGGAAATACTTCGGCGACCAACCGGATAGATCGATGTACACGTTCGGCTTGTGCAGGCAGATTGATAGCGCCTCGTCCTGCCATGGCCACGACGGATGCGCGATGACAACCTTCATGTCGGGGAAGTCAGCCGCGACGTCGTCAAGGTGAATCGGTTCCGAGTACTTGAGCCGCAGTCCGCCGCCGCCGGGCATGCCGCTGCCGATGCCGGAATGACCGCTGTGGAATATCGCCGGCAATCCGTATTCGGCAATTACTTCGTACAACGGATAAGCCATGCGGTCGTTGGCGTAGAAGCCTTGCACGGTCGGATGAAACTTGAAGCCGCGTACGCCGCACTCCTCGATCAGCCGCCGTGCCTCGCGCGCGCCCATCTTGCCCTTGTGCGGATCGATGCTCGCAAAAGCGATCATGATGTCCCGGTTATTGGCCGCAAACTCGGCGATCTCTTCATTTGGAATCCGGCGGCGGCCCATCTGACTTTCGGCATCGACAGTGAACATGACGAAACCGATCTTGCGTTCGCGGTAGTACTCAATCGTTTCGGGAATCGTCGGGCGGCGCCCCTGGCGCAACACAGTGCCAAAGTACTTGTCCGCCGCGTCGTCGAATTCCTTGCCGAACAGGTCCGGCGGCTGGCAGCACGACACTTCGGCATGAACGTGAGTGTCAATTGCGATCAGGTTATCGATATCCATATTAGTGACTCCTTTACCCCTTTATGCTGCCACGATGGAACGTGGCACCCAGACGGTGAGCGTGGTGTCGCCGCGGTATAACGCTTCGACAGTTGCGGCACGCTGTGCGAGCACGATGCGCTGGTTGATCGAGCCTTTATCCGTGACTTCGCCGGTCGCGAGGGACGGCGGCGGATCGAGCAGCGCAGCACGGGCAACGCGGCTCGCGCTGCCCGTACCGTCGGCGTACAGGCGCTCGACCAGGGCGCCGAATATTGCGGCAACATCGGGATGCGCGTAGACCTGAGTGACCGGCGTATCGTCCGATGCCCCGGCAAGCTGGCGGCAGGCGGCAAGATTCGGCACGATCAGCACGCCGATCTCGTGGCGATCGTGCCCGGTAACAACCACGTCGCCCACATACGGACTGCCCGCCGCAATCACGCGTTGCCGCAGCGGGCCCACACTTACCCAGGTGCCGGTATTCAGCTTGAAGTCCTCGGCAACCCGGCCGTCGAAAACAAAGCCGCGGTCGGGGTCTTCCGGATCGAGCCAGCGCACTGCATCGCCGGAACAGAAGAAGCCCTCTTCGTCAAACGCCTCGGCGCTCTGCTCCTGCGCGCGCCAGTAGCCCGGCGTCACGTTCGGACCGCGATAGCGCACCTCGAGCTTGCGGCTCTGGCCGTCACCCACCGGCACGAGTTTGAGTTCCATTCCCGGCAGCGGCACGCCGATCTGACCCGCCACCACTTCCGTCTCGACGATCATCAACGCGGACGGCGCGGTCTCCGTCATGCCAAGGCCAGTGTTCATCACGATCCGTTCACCGCAATGCGCGACGGCGCTGGCATGAAGCCTGTCCCATACCGGTTGTTCGAGTGCGGCGCCGGCATAGAACTGCATGCGCAGCCGATGATAGAAAGTCGCGCGCAACTCGGCATCCTGCTCCAGTGCACGCGCAATTTCTTCCCAACCTTTGGGCACGTTGAAATAAACCGTTGGCGAAATCTCACGCAGGTTGGCGAGCGTTGTCGCCATGCCATCCGTTGTCGGCTTGCCGTCGTCGATGTAAAGCGAGCCGCCATGAAACAGCGTCAATCCGAAGTTCTGGTTGCCGCCAAACGTGTGATGCCATGGCAGCCAGTCGATAAAAACCGGCGGCTCTTCGGCAAGAAACGGCCATGCCGCGGTTTCCATCACGAGGTTGCTGGACCACATCCGGTTCGTGTTGATCACCGCCTTCGGCATCTTCGTCGAGCCCGACGTGCACAGGAACTTGACGATGGTGCCGGGGCCAGTCGCGGCCCGCGCGCGCTCCACAACGTCGGTCGGCATCGTGGCGATCAGTTCGTTTAACGAAATACTCGTGCGTCCGGCTGGCGGCGTCTCTCCGACGACGACCTCGACGTCAGCCGGCACCGCTTCACGCAACGCTGCGGCAAAGCGTGCGCCGTCGTCGGCGAAGACAAGTCCCGGCGTGAGCATTGAAAGAATATGGCGCAGCTTCCCATAGCTCTTGTCCAGCAGCGAATACGCGGGAGACACCGGCACATACGGAACGCCGGCGCACATGCAGCCGAGCGCAACCAGCGCATGTTGCAGCGAGTTGCCAGAAAGAATGGCGACTGGACGCTCAGCCGACAAGCCGCGCGCAAGCAGTGCCTCGCCAATGCTGCGTGCCGCAGCGGCGGCCTGTGCGTAGCTTATGTGCTGCCATTGTCTGTCGGGGCCACGGCGTGCAACCAGGGTGCGCTCCGGCGCCGTGGCGGCATGCTCGAACAACCGATCGATCACGCGATCCGGATAGGGACCAAGCGGTGTTGTCGAGCGAACGCGCAACGAGCTGTTGCGGTCATTGCTCACTTCAAGCGGACCGACGCCGAAACTTACGCGTCGATAGGTATGTGCTGGCATCAATTGTCTCCGTCCATCATCCTGTTTGCAGCGGCCGTTTGCGGCCATCTTGTTGCGTGACGAGCGAGCGCGGATTTATTTTGGAACCACGCGGCCAACCTTGTGTTCGAGGAACGCCGCCAGACGCTCCTGCGTCTGCGGATCACTCAGCGCGATCGCCGCCATCAGCGATTCAGTCAGCAAGCCATCCTGAATCGATTGATCGGCGATTCGCGGCAGCACCTGGGTCACGGCGTAGTTGGTGGTCGGCGAGTTCTGCGCGATCCGCGCGGCGAGTTCACGCGCCTTCTCAAGCCCTTCGCCGCTCTTGACCAGATACTGGGCAATCCCGGTGTCGTACCCTTCTTGTGCGTTATAAACCCGGCCGGTCAGCATCATGTCCCCCATCCGTGCGACACCGATCAAACGCGACACCCGCACCGACGCGCCACCGCCCACGAAAAGGCCGCGGCTGCCTTCGGGTAACGCGTAAAACGCCGACTCTTCCGCGACCCTGACGTGGCACGCGGAGGCGAGTTCGAGACCGCCGCCAATGGTCGCTCCCTTTAACACGGCGATAACCGGCGCTCGCCCGAACTGGATCTGCTCAAAAGCGGCGTGCCACATGCGCGAATGATGCATCGCCTCCACCGTGGGGCGCTCGCGCATCTCGGCCAGATCGAGTCCTGCGCAAAAATGTTCACCCTCGGCATGCAGGATGATCGCCCTCACGGTCTCCGGCATCGTTTCGAACGCATGGCGCAATTCCGCCACTAGCGCATCGCTGATCGCGTTACGCTTGGCGGGGCGATTAAGACAGACCAGCGCGATCGATTCTTCGAGCTGGACGCTCAGATACTCATACTCAGGTTGCGTCATATTCATGGTCGTTAAGCGTCGGTGTTAAAACATGAATTTAGTTATACAACATAACTATTAAGATGACAAGCGGGGCGCGTTCATCGGGTGTCTGCAAGCTTTTTTCGATGAACCAGCGTGTTATGATCGGCGCGCCCTCTTTTGCGCGAAAGCGTCTACCTCCATGGCCTCAAGACCCGCTCCAGTTGCTTCCGACGATCAGGCCGACCAGACCGAACTGCTCGGCCTCGTGGGTTACAACCTGCGCCGGGCGTATCTCGTCATACAGTCGCTATTCGACGAACGAATGGAAAAACACGACCTGCGGCAAGCGGAATTCAGCGTGCTGTCGATCGTAAAAGACAATCCTGGAATCAATCAGAAGGCGCTGGCCGAAGCGCTCGTGGTGGCGCCGCCCAATCTCGCGACGCTGCTTGACCGGCTCGAAGCGCGCAGCCTGCTCACCCGCCAGCGCAACCCCGAAGACAAGCGCGCGCAGCTCGTCGAATTGACGACTCAAGGCGCGCGGCTCTATGGCCGCGCCCTGAAAGCGGCGGCGGACGCAGACAACGCTGCGGTAGACAGGCTTTCCGCAGCCGAACGCGAGCAGTTGAAAGCGCTGTTGCGAAAGATCTTTGCCGACTGAACCGGCACCCGCTCTGGCCGGTCTGTGCAGGCGCCAGACCGGTCGTCGCGATCAAGCAACTCGCCGTCAGCTTGGCCCGCAGGCGCAGCCGCCGCATCGCGGCAACGCCTGGGCCCAGCACGAATGATTCGAAGCGGGCGACCATGCAGATCACCGCTCAGAAGTGTGTCAGCACACCAATCCGGCCGATGAACTGCGACGCCGAACTCGACGCCACCATCACGTCGTTGATCTGCGCGTTGGCGCCTTCATTTGCACGCTGATAAATGGTCGTGACATAAACGGTGGTGCGTTTCGACAAGAAGTATTGCAACATCGCCGTCAACTGGTGCGCGTGATTGTCGTCGACCACCGCGTTGCCTTTCATATACGAATACGCGCCGCTCAAAAGCAGGGCGGGGGTGATCTGCCACGCGCTGCCGGCCTCGACCTGCCATATGCCAGCGCCGTTCAGGTTGTTGCGCACTGTTGTGAACAGCCCCGTCAGCGTGAAGTCGCCCACGTGATAGTGGCTACCGACGCCCCAGTTGCGCACGCTGTCCTGACCGCCAGTCGTCGCCGTTTTAACGAGTGTATAGGCGGCATTCGCACCGAACCCGCCGTTCGCATAATTGAGCCCGAAGCTCGATGCATTGCTCGCGCCAATCGATCCAGCCACGCCACCAAAGCCGTACATCGCGCCGGCTGAAAAACCATTAAAAGTGGCGCTTTGATATTTCACTGAATTGGTGATCCGTTCGCCGGCCATCCGGTCCCAATCGAACGCGCCAGTCGGATTGTCGGGCAACGCAAGCTTGGCGAACGGCCCGTTGCGGAAGTCGTAAACACCCGCCGCGGCGAGGGTTGCGTCGTCGAAGCCGAAGAACAGCGAGTCGACCATGAAGTCATATTGATTGCCGAGCGTGAGACGCCCGAGTCGATCGTCAGCGAGACCCACATAGGCCGTGCGGCTGAACAGACTCTGTCCGGGCATAAAGGAGCCGGTGCCAAGTTCATACTGATTCGTCAATTCAAAAATCGCCCGCGTGCCACCGCCAAGATCCTCCTTGCCAGTAAATATCAGGAGGTTGGGCACCGCGATCCCATCATCGAACTTCAGTGTGCGGCCGCCGCCTTCGTTGCTGACGTAAGATACGCCGCCGTCGATCAAACCGCTGAGTGTCACACTGCTTTGGGCGAACGCGTGGCACGCGAACAGCATGCCGGCTGCCGTACATACCGCTTTCATCTTCATCGACTGTCTCCTTACCGGATATAAAAATTGCGACTTTTCGTCGTCAGTTGGTTTGGTATTGCTATTTCTATTTCTATTGCTCTTGCGGTACGCCCCCCGGATTCGATGCAGCGGATACAGGCGTGGCAAGCCACAGCCTTCAGGCCGCTCTGAATCCAAAGGGTTGATCTGTACGGATGCGTCAGCGAGTGACGCGGCGCGTCTCGAAACGGCCGGGTTAGCGTTTCATACTGGCTGATCGCCCGAAGTGCCGGGAATGACGGCTCGTTCTGCCAGTTTGCGGGGCGCCGTCTCGACCAGGAACAGCGACACCGCGGCGCCGGCGATCAGGCCGCCAAGCGCGAAATCAAGCGTGAACGCCAGACCGAAGTGCTGCGCAATGAAGCCCGCAATGACAGGCGCGAGACCGCCGCCAAATATCTCTCCGGTACCGGAGACGAAGCCAACCGACGATGCGATCAGACCAAGCGGTGCGGCCTCAGTGGCGATCGGTCCGCTCAGAAGTCCGAGCAGGCCGAGTGCGAACACGGAGATGCCGAACAACAGCGCGAACAGCAGTTGCGGATTCGGGCCGGTGCACGAGAACACATACAGCAATCCGGCCGCGGCAACGAACGCGATGACTGCCGCGTTACGGCGCCCAATGTAGTCAGACACACCGGCCACGCCGAACGAACCGATGAAGCCGCCAAAACCGATGGCCGACACGACGAAACCCATGCTCTGCGTATCCAGATGCAGGACTTCGACGAGGTACGTCGGCACCATCGCGCTAACGACGAAAATGCCGGCCATGGCACACAGGATCGCAGCCATTGCCAGCCATACGTTGCGGCTGGCGAAGAGCGCAGTCCAGCGCGGACGCGCCGCGCTGGACGTAGCAGTGGTCCGAACACTCACGCCAACGCTGCGCGGTTGATCGCGCAGCGTCCGTGCGATCAACGCCGCCACGATGAGCCCTGGCACCGCCGAAATCATGAATACCCAGTGCCACGACGGCACGACCCGCAGCAATTGCGTGGCAAGAATGGGGGCGAAACCAAGACCGAGCAACGAGAACATACTGAGTTGCAAACCTTGGTTGAAGCCGCGCCTCGACGGTAATGAAGCCTCGCCGGTGGCGGCGACGCTAGCCGGCGTGAACGCCCCTTCGGCAATCCCCATCACCGCGCGGATCAGCATCAGACTGGCGAAGCTCGTGGCCAGCCCGGACAGGCTCGATAACAGGGAGAAAGCGATCATCGTGACCACGAGAATTTTCTTCCGGCCGATACGGTCAGATACCGCCCCCATTGCGATAGCCCACACTCCCCATGTCACGCTCAGAATGCCGATCAGACTGCCGAGTTGCTGAAAATTGAGCCCTAGGTCATGCATCATGTGCGGAAACAGCGGGGCGACAATCCATCGATCAAGACCAACGAGGCCGAACCCGAGGCCAAGCAGGACAAGTGTCTTGCGCTCGTAAGCTGTGTCGTGTTGCGGGGCAATGCTCATGAAGACGTCTCCTTTCAGTTTGGAATTTAGTTATGTTGTATATTTGTTATTGATGATAAGTTAATTTCAAACGAATGCAAGCGGGGACTGATAGGGGAAAACGCCGAAGCGAGTGCGCGGCGCGTTGTCGTGGTCGGGGCCAGCACTACGATGTTCCGATCAACTATGTCGGCCTTGCAGAGAGTTGGGATGCAATTTCGGTTGACGGCAGTATTGAAGGGCGCGACTGTGTGCTGCGCTACAAGCGAGACGGACGTGTGGTTGCGGTAGCTTCGATCTATCGCGATATCGATAGTTTGCGAGCGGAAGCCGAGATGGAGCGCGCCTCACTTTGATTCGAGGACGAATCGCAAATGATCTTGCGCCTGGACTGCGGGCCCTCAATGACCGGTCTTTAGTGAGCTTAGTGAGCGCGCCAGGCTGGGGGCGATGTGGCCGGTGATGAACGCGGCGTCAGGCATGCGTTGCTTGTCCTGAGACGCCGGTCCGTTGCAGCACATCGGTCCCGGCGTGTGGTTAACGGCTGCGTCGTGTGAACGCTACCCCGTAAACCGCAGACCTGATGACGGGCATCCTGTCGTCAGAGAGCTCAATTCCATCGGGGAGGTTGGTCGGGAGGAACAGCAAATCTTTCTGCACCTCCCGGCTGTCGGCAAGGGCCTTGTGGAGTGTCAGTACGCCCAGGTCCAACACCTGACGATCGTTGGGCCAAGGCTGGCTTGGATCCTTCGTCTGGTCGCCGGCTTCGGCAAGCTGGGCCGTGAGGTGGAATACGACCGGCTTCTTCGCGATGCGCTGCGGCAGGTCGTCGATGAGGAAATCGGGAGGTTGTCTGGCAGCCTCATCAGCCGTCAGATACACAAGTTCATCCGGGGTCATGATGTACCGCACCGCCTGCCTGCGCCCGGCCTTGTCGATGAAGATAAAGGCGTTGAGGCCGCAGTACTCCTCATGTGCAAAACTGTCCGGAGTGCCCGCAGTGCCGAAGGCCGCGGGAACCGTCGGGTGGCTGGCGGCGAATTCATCGAACCTGGTCGGCTTGGGAGTACCGTCGGGACTCTCGCTAATGGCCATCAGCAGATCGCGAAACTCCTCTCCAGTTGCCATCGGGAAGGTCTTTATCGCCAGCATCACGATGTCGACTTCGGCCCCGCCAACCATATGGAACTTGACGGCCATGCCTTTGATGTTGCCAGGGGCGCCGTCCGGGATGGCCGGAAAGCCACCGTCGTTTGAAAAGCGCACGGTGAAGGGAATGCTGCTGCCGTCGAAGAGCGCCGCGCGGCTCAATGCCGACGCGGCAGGCGTGGCGACAAAGCTGCCTGTCGCGACCAAGCCTTTGGCGTGGTTGACGCGGAAGCCAGGATGGGTTCCGTAGATCTTATAGAAGATGTCAACGATCTGGTTTGCGAGCGAAGCATAGTCGTCGTCGGCTGCTGCCGGGGTTGACAAGCCTTCCGCTGGTAAATCGCCCATATGAAACCTCCGATCAGTTGGGAGGGGTCCGCGGCCAATCTGGGACATCATTTCAATCTAGGCGTTTTGGCGTCGAATTCGAATAACCGGTGCGGACAAACAGTTATGAATCAGAGGAAAGAATCATGCGCGACTGGCGCGCACGCTACTGCCCGAGCGAAGCAGGCATGAAGTGACGCGCGTTGTGATCTGGGTCGTTACGCCGGTGTGGCGCGTTCCAGTCTGAAATACGCCAGCTCATCGTTGCCTTGCTGACATCCATGCGCGAAGCCGCCGCGGTATAGCTGCTTTGTTCGGCAAGTGTGGTGAGCCAAGTGCGGATGGGTTCACTTGCCTTCAATGTCCTCCACGCCCACACATTAATTGTTCACGCAGCAAATCAATCAATTCAATGGTGGCGTCTTTGCAGATCGGGGCGGTGGCTCCTGGATTTGGCTCATCGCCCATTAGCTGACCAGTAGCCAACGCGCAAGCGTTCAACCAAAACGCGGAAGTCGGACATTTCGTTTCTCAAGCGACGTTGACCCATGAATCATCGAGCCGCGCCCCGATCTTTTCTGCGCGGGCAAGACTGTTTATCCATGATTGGGGGTTGGCTCGGAGCGACAATAATCCTAGATTTCCCTTCTGAGGAAGCCGTTAGCCCGGTAGAGGAAAAACTTCGACGGCAAATTTCTTTCGTTCAGGTAGAGATTACCAAGGTGTAGTTCATCACAGTTTTTTTGTTCATTCGGAGACGCATGATGACGTCGAACGAGAATCAAGAATTCAAAATTACACGCGTCAGCCCGGATTACTGGCGCGTCACAATTGACCACCCGCCGTTCAACATCTTCGGCCCGCAGTCGATTCCGATGCTCAATAGTGTCGTCACCGAAATAGAGAGCGACGCAAAGGTAAAGGTCGTCGTATTCGACAGTACAACGCCAGGATTTTTTCTAACTCATTTCGACTTCATTCCGCCCCTCGAGACCACCACCGGCATGCCGCCCGGCTCCACTGGCCTGCCGCCCCTGCCAGATATTTTTGTCCGCCTTACCCGTTCTTCCGTGGTGACGATTGCCGAGATCCGTGGGCGAGCCAGTGGCGTTGGCAGTGAACTTGCCCTCGCTTGTGACATGCGCTTTGCCAGCCGTGAAAAAGCGGTACTGTCGCAGTTCGAAATCGGCGGGGGCTTTACACCGGGCGGCGGCCCGATGGTACGCCTCCCGCGCTTGATCGGCCGGGGCCGTGCGCTAGAAGTCATGCTGAGTGGCAATGACTACCCCGGCGACATTGCAGAACGCTACGGCTATATCAACCGTTCCTTTCCGGATGCCGAACTGGACGAGTTTGTGGACACGTTGGCGCGCCGGATTGCGAGCTTCGACAAAGAGTCCCTTGCCGATATAAAGCAAATGGTTAATGCATCCACCTTGCCTTCCAACGCGGAAGTCGCCGCGGAATGGAGCTCGTTCATTACTTCGGTTCAGCGTCCGGCGGCTCAGCGCACTATCACGAAACTGATGGAACTCGGCCTGCAGAAAAACCCCGACGTGGAACTTCATCTTCCCAAATACACTGGCGAGGTCAATCTGCCGGATAAGAAATAACGACAGACAGCGCCACCGCAGCATCAAGTCGAGAGTGCGAGTTCGCTGATGTAGTGAAGCTGCCGTCCGGCTGCTCGTTGCCACCACCGTCAGCAATCCGGCATATTGCTGACGTAGAACCCTGTCCGTCCCAATGGCAGCTCCGGCCGATCAACAGCCCGCCACTATGCGTCTCAGATCGGCAGGTCGTCGGCCATCGCCGACATTGAGGTGACGACGCCGGAGACGCGGCTACAGGTCACTTTCCTGACATTCGCATAGCAATAGCCGCGAATGTCAGGTTTCACTGTCGGCGAATGCAGACGCTTGAGCACCTTCGTCACGGCCGGATTCAGATTCTGCTTCATCGACCAGATCATTCGTTCTCGGGACTTCAACATAGCAGGCCCCTTCTTGCGACAAAGCACCAGCGCCTGCCCTCCCCGTACTCGCGACGCCGCTCAGATGTCGATTACCACGTCACCCCGCGGCGAGGCGCAGCAGATCAAGACGTTTCCCTCAAGAGGCGGGTCGAGTGGATCAGGCTGGTACGCGATGGGCCCGGAGATCAAGCCGCTCTCGCATTTGTGACATACACCGGCGCGGCAGGCCCAGCGGACCCGAACGTCACATGCCTCGGCCAACTCCAGAATGCTCCCGTATGCCGACGCATTCCAGCGTGCGGCGATGCCACTGCGCGAAAAAGATACCAGCGGACCCTTGTTCGTCTCGTCTTTGGGCGGATGCGGAGCGCGTGTCGAGTTGCTGACGATGCCAGGATTCAAGGCCTCGCCCCCATTGAAGATTTCGGCGTGAACCTGTTGCGGCGCCACACCCAGGTTCGCAAGCGCCTCTTTCATGTCCGCCATGAAGCGTGGCGGTCCGCAGAGATAGATGTCCGCCTCTCGGGAGACACCCGCCTCATCGAGCATCGCTTGCGACGGATGACCGGTCGCGTCGAAACTCTCATCCAGCTGGTCGCGCGAGTCTGGCGCGCTATAGCAGATATAGCGGCGGCCATGGCTCAGCGCGAGCATGAGACGGCGCGCTTCGGCAGCGAACGGATGATGTTTCCCGTCGCGCGCCGTATGCATCCACAAGACCTCTCTTGTCGACCGGGCCGCGGACAGCGAGTACAACATTGCCAGAACGGGCGTCACGCCGATACCCGCGCTGAGGAGCACCACCGGCCCGTCTCCCGGCTTGAGAACGAAACTCCCGCGTGGAGCGCTGACATCGAGCACGTCGCCCGCCTGTACATGCTGCCGCAGGTAGGTTCCCGCCGCACCATGCGGCTCGATCTTCACACTGATGCGATAGCTTTCCGTCGAAAGTGAACCCGAAAGCGAGTAGCTGCGGAAAAGCGATGGCCCTCCCGCGACCGGCTGGAGGCGTAACACTACGTATTGGCCGGGAAGAGCCTTCTGCAGTGGTTGTCCGTCTGTGCTCGTGAATGTCAGCGAGAGGACGTCTGCAACTTCCTGCTCGATCGCCGTCACCTTTAGTGCTCGAAAGCCCGGTGCAACATGATAGGAAGCCCCCGCGGGTGCAAGGCCGGCATTGCCCGTCGTCGATCCGTTCATGGAGCTCTGCAGCAACGCCTCGAACGACCCGCGCCATCCGGGGGAAAGCGCCTCTATTCGCAATGCGCGCTCCAGTTGATCGCGCGAATGATTGGGTGAATACAAAAGGGCGTTGATTTCGGCGACGGTCATTCGCTCATTAACCCCTGCCACCTTCACGATCTCGTCGCCGGCACCCACTTCGCCCTCTTGCAAGACGCGAAAGTAGAACCCCGGCCGGCCGCTGGCCGTCAGGAACGCCGGCATCCGAGGCTCATTCATTCGGATGCCTACACGATAGCAGGTGACACGAGGTTGAGTGACCTCGAACAGCCCGCTTCCGATCCTATAGCGGTCGCCTATGCACACATCCAGGTCAGGCATGCCTTCGATCGTAAAGTTCTCGCCGAACTGTCCGTAGGAGAAGTCGGTCCTGCTCAACTGCTCTTGCCAATAACGATACGATTCAATCTGGTAGACGAAGATGGCTCGATGCTCGCCCCCGTGACCGGCCAGATCGCCTTGCCCGTCTCCATCCAGGTTCAATCGCCTCGCCCGACAACGGCCTTGCAGCGGCGTCTTCCAGATCCCGGTGTGCACAGTGCGGCCCTTCCACTCCATGTCGCGCGGAAGTCCAACGTTCACCGATAGCAGTCGAGCCATGTTTCGTCTCCGCAGGCAACCACACATTCGCGCGATGTCGAACCGTTATGTCTTGAGCTCCGGGCGCACTCAGGCAATGCTGAGTTCGCGATTCGGGCCGTGTGGAACCACTGTCTGGCCCGGATCGACATGGTTTTGCCTGCCGTCAATATAGTCCGACACTGTGCAGGCGGCACACCCGGGACGCGGGCCAGCATCGTGCCGGGCATCTGTTCCAGTGCCGGTGCGGCCGCGTGCATTAAAGCGCTCGCGGGGACGGAGAGCACCAGCAGCACCACGATGAACATCGCGATGCGTCACAGGCTTCGTCCTTCAGGGCGCCTTCGCGGAGACAACGTCGCGCATGTCGATTACTGTCCGCTGGAGCCTGTTGCGACCCGTGTCTACCGTGCAAAAAAGATGCAGGCACGCCCGACGGCCTCATCACACTAGCTTCAAATCGCGGCGTTTTCAAGTTAGAAGTGCAGCAGCGTCAAGCAAACATTTGAACTGCACGAATCGCAAGGTCGAACCGCGTGCGATTTTGATATCCGTTAAGTGTTCACGAAAAAAATAACTTTAAATTTGGAGCTGTATTGGTTCAGCAGTTCGGCCAAGCGTGGAATGCCTTGACCGTGCGCGCGTGCGAGGCATGGAGTAGTACATGTACCAATCAGTTCAGGGCCGACACATGGTTGAGTGATGGGAACAATTGAATTGCCACGGGACATGATGTTTTCGCGTCGAAACGCGCGCAGAATCCAAAGCATCCCGGATCACGACTGAGACGTCTGAGGCGCAGCAGACCAATGAGGCATCTTCATCGGCAAAGCACCTCGTTCGCGCGCTCAGCGGTGGCTGGAGCAATTCTGACCTCGAGCCGACCAAAGCATCGAAACAGATTTATATGCTTTATATCGGATTACTAAATTTTCAAAGTCGAAAGCTATTTTTTTGGGCGGGAGGTGCGGTTATCAACGGCCAAGAGCCAATCTTTCGGTCGCAGCCCCTTTCGCGGTCAGTTTTCAACGAGTGCCGACAAACCGCGCCTTGACGAAATCGAAGATATCGATCGTCAAGCGCAAAGGAGAATCCAAATGAGTCTGATCGATCACGCAATCGTTTCAAGTCAGGCAAGTGCAAAGCACCACGATCCATCGTTGGCGGATAAGCCCGCTCCGAAGGTCGCGATCATCACGTGCATGGACCCTCGTATGAACGGACTACTGGAACGTTTTGATATCAAACCTGCTGATGCGGACCTTATTCGGAATGTTGGAACAGCTGTTACCGAGGATGTTGTACGGTCGCTCATGTTTTCGATTCACGTTCTGGGCGTGAAGGAAATCATGATTGTCGGTCACACGGGCTGTGGGAGTGAGATGTTTACAGACGAGTCGTTCGAGAAGCATCTTCACGAACGCACCGGGGTGTTGGCAGTGACTCCCGCAAAATTCCACTTCTATACCGACGTCAATGAAGCAACGAAGAAGCAGATGTTGAAGCTCCGGTCTCATCCGTGGGTGCCATCAGAAATCGTCATTCGCGGCTTCGTTCTAAATCTCGCAACGGGGGAACTGAAAGAAGTTGTCACAGGGAAGAATGGATAGGCCAGGTATCGCTTGCGAACATCCATAAAGTACCTGAGGGCGACTGTGCGACAGTCGCCGCTTCCCCTTCGGTCGCCCGCGATTCTGGGAAAAGACGCCCTGAGTTAATCCAGTGTAGGCGACCAGCGTGTTTTCACACCTGCTCGACCCGCAACTTCCGTGCGTACTTCTGACGCCGCCATGACCGCTTCCGGTGTGGAACGCACTTCTTTAAACGGACGCTTTCGGCAAGTGACGGATTCGCAAGTAACTTACAGGGGCGATGTTCCATACCCTGGTTGCGCACCAACGGAGCAAGAAAATGGACAAGTTTAGCGATTACGAGTACAGGAATCTACCCGGGTTCGATATGAAGACCTTCGAGGGCGCGAACCAGGCCATCCCGATGAAGACACTTGTGATTCACTGCCTTGATCCTCGGGCTGTCGAAATCCCGCAGGCCGTCGCCGACTATTTCGGGGACGAGGTCTACCCGGGAGAAATCATCACCGACGAAAATGGCACCCGAGTTGGATCCACGCGAACACTGTTTGCCGCGACCAACGCGGGCGGACGCGCCGCCTTCGCTCTAGCGTCCGTGGCGGCGATGGATTATCTATTCGATGTACAAAAAGTCGTTGTAGTTCACCATTCGTTCTGCGGTACGACGACCCTGACGCCGGAGCTGATCGTCGAGGAGTTTCATGATCATCATCACGCTGATATCTCCAAGCTGTTCGATCACGATAGCCTCGCCATCATGGATTTCGAGGAGTCGCTTAACTATGACATCAAGTTGCTTCGTTCGAGCCCGGCGGTGCCGAAGCACGTCAAGCTCTACGGCTTCTTCTATGAAATCAGTTCCGCCAAGTTGATCGAAGTGGTGCGGGACATTCCTGCATGAATCGCGGCGTGAACGAGTGAGTGCGGTGCGATCCTTTCCGCTACTGTAGCGTGCGGTAGCGGGGCACGCTGGAGCACGGGCCAAGTTTAGATCGCCCCTGGAAGCATTGGACAACGAACTACAGCATCACAGGATGTTTCAGCGATACGTCGCTCTTGGCTTACTCGCACGCGCGATCCACGGCGACGTGCGTTTTGCAGCAAGAACCAGCGTTCAGCGCCATGCTCGTCGACTGCACGCCAGAGCAGCTACGGTTCGCTACGCAGCGTGACGAACATCTCGTCAAGGCGCCCAGTGCACCGGGCTTGCGTCGCGCCGCTTTCAGCCGGTGAGCAAAGCCCGCGCCGAATTTATCGCGCCAGCATCAGATCGTCTCGTAGGCTTACAACACTGGAATGATCAGATGCTGGCCTACAAGAATGAGGTTCGGATTCGGCAGGTTGTTACGCTTCTGAATCTGAACGTACTTTGCGGCGCTTCCCAGTTGGCTCGACGCGATCAAATTCAGCGTATCGCCGCCCTTGACCAAATAAGTCTTTTCGCCGCTTGTCGCGGCAGTTGTGACGACCTGATTGCTAATGAAATATTTCCTCAACAGATTCAGATACTCGGGCGTCTGCTTGACCTTCGCAATAGCGGAATTCAGGTAGACAAGAAGCGTGGCGTCATCCTTGCGTACTCCGATCTTGTAGGCGAGGTTCGAACCATCAAGCTTCGTGACCGCAAACGTCAGGTCGGTTCCCTCGATCTCTGATACGCCGAACGGGTAGTCGTAGACAATAGCGTCGACCCGGCCGCTGTCCAGATAATGTGAAGTCCAGGAGCGCTCACCGTTGATACTGGCATCAGATAACTCGACGATCTTGCTCGCCGGAAACGCTTTTTCCGCAAACGCCTTGACGTCCGGGTCTCCTTCCAGGATGCCAACCGTTTTGCCGGCCAGATCGGCCGCCGACTTTACCCGGGACCCCTTTCGCACGATGAGTGAGTAACCAAAGTCATCGATATAAGGCACCGTATAAACCACGCCACTCGGCGTGTCATCCGGGAAAGTCAGTCCATCCATCGCAACGTCCACCACCGCGTCGCCATGTTTGTCGGACTGCGTCAATTGCGCGGGCACCGCTGGGTAGGTATCCACGCCGTGGCGCGTGTCCACCCTTATGCTGCCGTGATCGCCCGAAGCAAATTCCTTCTGCGAGAACAGCAGGTTCGCGAAGTCGACATTGAAGCCCTGCGCCTTACCGTTGTCTTCCGAGTAAAAGGGCTTCGATGGATTTTCGACGCTGACACGCACAACGCCGCTGCTAAGGATCGCTTTTAAGGTGTCACTGGTCGGTGCCGGGCCTGATGGCGTACTGGACGCCGTCTTCGGCGTGTCAGAATCACTCCACCCGCCGCTCGCTGCGCCGGCTGCGGAGGCATCAGTGGCGGTGACGTGCGGCTCGCCCTCACCGAGCAAGCCCTTCACTCCCCCGTGATAGATGAGCCACCCGGCAGCGAGCACGACCAGAAAGAGAGCAGATCCCAGTATTTTCTTCATGTCTTGTATGTGAATAGCTAAAGGTTGTTTTCGCGTTTCAGCGCAAGTCCGCGCTTACTTCGGCTGCACGGGCGAGCCCAACTGCTGCTGCACCGGCTGAGCTGCAATCGTGACGTCAATGGCGGCCTTTGCCTGCTGCACCTCGGAATTCTCCATCAGGGACGTTTCCATTTCGGAGAAGGCCTTATTGACTGAATTCATCACTGAATCGAGCGCTGCGTCAGTCGTGATCTGGGCAAACGTGTTGCTCGACTGCATGCCGGCGATCTTGTTCATCCGCTGCGCTGATTGCGACATGTCCCACAGTGCCTTCGCCCGTTCGATCGCGTCAGAAAAGCGCTGCAACTCCTGCTGAACCTGTTTGTACCGACCTTCACGGAAAGCAAGAAGTTTGTTCATCGTTTCCAACTGCGACTCGAAGCGACCGGCGTCTTCGGGATACTGCTTTTTGAAAACGCTGGTCTTCTGTTCGAAGTTCTTCACTTCAGTGCGAAAGGCCGTAATGCTGTCCTTAAATTTTTCGGCCGCCTGTCGCTTGTCGTTCAATTCGTTATATAGCGTCTCGATCGGATTCTTCTCCGCCTCAGTGACGATCATTTTGACTTTTTGGTTCGCAAACTTCATCGCAATGACCGGCGCGAAATTGATTGCCGCCAAACCCAGGACCGCGGCTACGATCAACCCAACGAGCCCCTTGATCAACAAGATTGCCAGTGGCGCGCCCACGGCAATACAGAGGCCGATAATGGCCCACTTGATGATTTTCACTTTAGTCTTGTTCGAGGTCGGTTCCACGAACGTATTGCCATTCGACATTTGAATCCCCTTTGACATTTGCAACGGTTTTATTTGTTTAACGTGTTCAATTGCACAGCAAAGTCGTCTCTGAATGCAGCCATGGATCCTTGCCCGTGTGGCCGTGATGTTCCGATTTATGTGCTCAAGCTCCGGGGCTGCGGGATGCCGGTCTTGCGGCCACTGGCCGGAGGTCTTGAAGCAACGTTTGGACTTTTTTGTTCCTGCTCGCTCATGTCGACGGTGCATCGCCCGATGCGCCGGATAGCCTCCAGGACGTGTTCCAGATAGTGAGGTAATCGATCCTTGTCACGGCTCATACCGGGACTGCCTCAGCAAGGACAATCGCACGAAAATCCACAGGTAGGGCGTTTGGAGTCACCACATCAACCGGCACACCAAGGAGTTGGAGCAGTTCGTGCCGGATCGCGCCGATGTCGAGCAATGTCGTTTCAGGCGCCGGGTCAATCAAAATGTCGAGGTCGCTGCCCTCGGAATCGTCGCCGTAAATGACGGAGCCAAACACGCGCGCGTTGGAAGCGCGATGAGCCGCAACCACTCGACGAATGGCTTCTCGGTGACTTACAAACGCAAGAGACGGCTTCATTGCTCAAACTCCTTTTCGACGCGACCAGCAGTTCCTGATGGTTCTCCTACCCTTCACATTGGCGTTTTCTCAAATCCTGACGCATGGCTTTATAGTGGTACGCGTTGCGTTCGATCATATCGCGCTCTGGCCGCTATGAATATAACGGCATTTTTCCTTGATTCTTGAGTCAAGAACAGTGAAGCAGCGTGTTTCATACGACTTCAGCAAATGCTCGCAAAGCTCTCTCTCGCCGATACAAAAAGACGAAAATGGATGAGCCTTGCAATGGCGTGTTCGCCTTGCCCATGACCGGGCTGGCTGATGTCTTCCGCCGCGGGCATCCCAACCAGGAAATCACGTGGCGTGATATGGTTTTTTTATAAGCAATTCGATTCGCGGATGCCCCGTGTATTTTTGCTGTATAGAGCGATAAGGACGCGCAATACCTCTAAATGAAAAGAGTTTGCGCCAGGCACTGCAGCGCGGTGCTCAAGTGCCGGCAGCGTTCGTGCATCCGCACGTGCTGCCGGAGAAGTCGGTTACTTGGGCGGCGGCAGCGAGCGATCGAGCTTGGCTGAATCCCTGACAAGCTGATCCGTCATCGCGACCGCGACCGGGCTCGAGCCCGTGGGTGGCTTCGAGCTACGCTGGTCCATGGCAGCGCGAGCGGCGGACATATCCGGCGGAGGCAACGATGGATCGAGCTTCGCCGATTCCCTGACCAGTTCGTCCGTTTCCGGTCTCGCGCCTTGAGTCGCGCCTTGAGTCGCGCCTTGAGTCGTTAACGCGCGACGGTCCAGACCGTCTCGCCCACGCTGGGCGCGCTGCGTTGGAACCACCTTCGGCGCACCCGAGTCCTGCACGTTCACCGACGCGACTGCCGTCGATGGCGCCTGCTTCAGCCGTGTCTCCGATTTCGGTTGCCCGGTGACTTGTACGGCGGCCGAACTGGATGCAGGCGCTGCTGCCATCTCGATTGCGTCGGAGGGCTTTGACTGGCCGATGCTGCCCTCCGTCACGTGATCGCTGACGCGCGAATCGACGACGGGAGAGCGCGCGGATTCATCCATGGCGGCCGTGACTCCTGCCATTGCGTGGCGGTCCGCCTGAAGGAACATCAGGTACGTGGCCCCTGCTGCACCGAGCAGGAGCCCTCCAATAATCATCAAAATCTTTCGGCTATTCATCATACTTACTGACTGATCTTTTAAACGTCGGAGTTAACCATGATAAACGACTGATCACGGTTTTCATCAGACAAATGGCAGCGATGGCGGACCTGATGAGCAGGAATGGAAGAGCGATATCCAGAGAATTGCATTGCATCGAGGTAAAGAGCGACCATTGCAGAGCGTTCAATCCATTGGCGCGCTGGCTTCATCCATGCTCGATGCCAAGCAGCCGCGCGTCCAGCCGCCGCGCTAGCGCCGCGCCGCCTTCGCGCATCACTGCATCGTGATTCCATTGGAAAACCGGTCGCAACAACGGCGCCAATGCATTCATCCATGCGCGGTTCGTATGCACGCACCAGTCGTAGCGGACCACGGTACGGTTGCGTCCGTCGGTCGAAAAGCTCCACCGTCCGGCGCCTTCGACGTCGCCACTGGCTTCCCCTTCCAGCGCGACCAACGGGTCGACGCGCGTCACCCGCATATCGAACACAAGGCGATAAGGCAACCAGCCTTTCCACGTATAGCGTTGTACGACCCCCACGCCCTGATCGGAACCCGCCTCTAGCTGGTCCACGCGCTCGACGTTATTCCACCACTCGGGCCAGCGCGCCGAATCCTGGATTGCCGCCCAAACTTCCTGCACTGGCGCATCGATACGCCAAATGGTGGAAAAGCGGTATTCGACTGTCCGCAAGCTGCCTCCATTCTGAGTCAAGCGAGTCGAAAGCTGACCTGCGGTTTGCCGCGTCCCGCCGACGCACAGCAGTTTCAATGCAACCTTCTATGCCTGGTTGAGATTTATGCATAGGCGTCGCTATGCAAATCTTCGCATCGCTACCTTTCGGGGTCATTCGACGGCTCGTCAATTTCTCGGGCGCGAATGACGGCTTTCGGGAGAGTCGACAGATCGAGATCCATTACATTCTTTCGTTATCTTAACCAGTATCCATCGTTTAACTTACATCCCTCGTTTTGCCCGTGCGCGATCGCGCATTCGTCCCCAACTTCTCGCTTGCTTCCAGGTGCATTCGGCTACCATCCGAAAGCACCCTGTCCCCGTTTACGACTGCACTCGTAAGTGGAAGGCAATATCGGTGCTTTCCCGTAACCGCGCCCCTGTTCCCGGCAATCAATTGATTGCCTCTTTGGATGAGCAGGCGATTGCTGCATTGACTTTAACGAGACCAATGGAGGTTGGGCAATGGACGAAAGATATTTGGGTAGCTGGTCGCGTCGCCGCGTACTGCGCGCTGGAGGACTGGGCGCGCTAGGTGTGCTTTCAGGCGCGCTGCTCGGCGAATCGCGTGTTGCGTTCGCCGAGCCGTTGAACGGGCCGGTGCCTGTCGTCGACAAAGTATCGGTTCGGGTCGTCACCGATTCGTCTTATTCGGCTCTGGAAAGTAGTCGTCGCATCGGCAACGTTGACGTGCAGCGCTTCGGCCTGGCCCTCGCACAAGATCAGAGTCCGCGCCTCGCGATCGAGAACGAATGGGGCCTCTCCATGCATGTCGAGTCCTCGCAAGGAGCGCAAAGCAAGCAGATATTGATCGACTTCGGCTATACGCCCGAGACGTTGAACAATAATATTGGCCTTCTGAAAATCGATCCGGCGCAACTCGACGCGCTACTGCTCACACACGGACACTACGACCACTTTGGCGGCATGGTTGGCTTCCTCCAGGCCAACCGCGACAAGTTGAAATCGCAGCTTCCCATTTATCTTGGTGGTGAAGAGTGTTTTTGTACACGCGAAATTGGCGTTCGCCAGTTCGGCTCGCTAGACCGGCAGGCGATGCGGGACGCCAACCTGAACGTCATCTTCGCGGAGCATCCCGCAGTCGTGGCGAATCACGCGTTCACTACGGGCTGGATTCCCCAGACTACGTTCGAGAAGCCGCTCAATCCCAGCAACATGACCGTAGGTGTGCGTAATGGCGTGGGCTGTGCCGCCGACAAATTGCCGCTGGACAAGCAGAGTGCCACGACGATTCCCGACGATTTTCAACATGAACAGGGCACAGCTTATCTGGTGAAGGATCGGGGGCTCGTGGTGCTGACATCGTGCGCGCACCGCGGTGTTCTCAATACCGTCAAGACAGCAATGAAAGTGTCGGGGGTTAGCCGGGTTCACGCGATCGTAGGCGGCTTTCATCTTGCGCCGCAGCCGCCGGAGTACCAGCAGGCCACGGTGAACATGCTGAAGGAGATCAATCCGGACTACCTGATCCCAATGCATTGTTCGGGCGAAGCGTTTTACGCGATGGCGACCCAGGCAATGCCAGGAAAGGTACTTTGGTCATCGACAGGCACGCGCTTCACATTCGGCGCCTGACAGGTCGAGTAGCCCTCGCCGAAACGAAATCAATAGGCATTCCGGATGCCGCCCGCAGTGCTGGGCGGCACCTGTCCGGGGAGGGCTCAGCCAGGAAACTCACACGCTGGCGCTCGTGCTGCATGAGCGCGGAACCCCGGGTATGCAGGACGACAGTGGCGCCAATCAGTGCCCCGAGGTCAAAATCGCCGCGCAGAAGACGGGACTCGTCTGCTATAAGAGCAATTCAGTCGAGGAATCTGGCGTCTCCGGAAAACCCGGCGCGGTTCACTTCACCATTTCGCATGCTGTAGGCAGACAAGATCCGGTACAAGGTGACGCGGGACACCCCGAGGTCCCGCGCAGCTTCGCCCACGCGCCCGCGATTCCTTAACAACGTCATTTCGATCGCCTTCCTTTCCCCCACTTCCCGTGCCTGCGCAAGCGACATCGGGATACCTTGCGCAAACTCACCCAGCTCCAGATCGCTCGCACCGATCAGCCGCCCTTCTGCCATCACGATCGCGCGCCTCACGCGATTGATCAGTTCACGCACGTTGCCCGGCCAGCGATAGTTATGAATGGCTGCGATCGCGTCGGGTGCAAACCCGCGCAGACGCCGGTTTGAGTCCTTTTCGAACCGATCGAGCATGTGTCTGGCCAGCACTTCGATATCCTTGCCACGCTCACGCAACGGTGGTTCATCGATTTGCAGCACGCATAGGCGGTGATACAGGTCAGCACGAAATCGGCCTTCAGCCATCGCGCTTTGCATGTCGACATGGGTCGCCGAGACAATGCGCACATCCACAGGCATGGACTCATGACTGCCCAGGCGCTCGATCTTGCGCTCCTGAAGGAAACGCAGCAGGCTCGCCTGACTCTCCAGCGGCAAGTCGCCAATTTCATCGAGAAACAGCGTGCCGCCATTCGCCGCTTCCACGCGGCCGATCTTGCGCTGGTTTGCGCCAGTGAAGGCGCCGCGTTCGTACCCGAACAACTCGGACTGCAAAAGATGCGGAGGAATCGCCCCGCAATTGATCGCAACAAACGGCCGGTCGCGCCGCTCCGAGTGCGCGTGAATGGCCACGGCTGTCAGTTCCTTGCCCGTTCCCGATTCGCCTGAGATAAACACCGACGCGTCGGTCGCGGCCACCTTGCGGATCGCACGGAAGAGCGAAAGCATCGCGTCGCACGAGCCGATCATTTCGCCCTCCGTGCCGGCATCGTCTTTGTCATTGCCTGCGTCGCGCGCGGCGCTGTCATGCAGCGCCACCATTCCGTAAGCGTGGCCCAGCGCATTCAGAATCCGCTCGCCTGATGCCTGGGTCGTGACATAGTCAAAGCAGAAATCGCGGACAAGGCGTCGGATGGTTGGATCTTCAAGCTGCTCGGGCGACACGAGCGCCACCCATCCCACGGTCTTTACCGATAACCACGTTTCGGCCAGACGCAGGTTGGCCAGCACGCCTCGCGCCGAGAAATCAAGCAGTCCACCACTAGGTTGCGACGAAAAATCCCCCGGTTCACGATCCAGTTCCAGCGCTTTGACGGTCCAGCCGCGCGTGTCCAGCAGCGAACGAAGTTCGAGCGTCAGAGGATTGCCAACGCTAAACAGATGCCTGGGAAGTCGGGAAGAAGCAGCCATGAAAGTCATACCGGTTAGTTAAAGCGAACACCGCCATCAAACGCTGCTGAACCAGCCAAGCGGGCGTTGAGGCGAACACGGAGTCGATGTCATCGTCACTCGCATCCACGATCGGCGAGTGCCTTACCAAACCACCAGCGTTGTTGAGCAGCACATCAATCTGGCCGAAGGCTGCACGCACCTCCGACATGGGCCTGTCGACCTCGATGATCTCGCCTACGTCTGCGTAAAACGGCCCGGCAGGGTTGCCGGGCCCCAAGAACATCCGGACTACTTATTAGCCTCTTGCGTTGCTGCCATCCCGCACAGCTACGCACGCTGCTGCATTGCCGGACCCGGGGGCGGTCGCAGCTCCGATGCCGGCGCCAGCTCCCGTCCCCATGATCACGACAATCTTTTCTCTCAGGCTCTAGACCGCGCCCTTTCTTTTCTCTCGGGCTCTAAACTGCACCCTGTATTTTCTCTCGGGCTCTGGACTGCGCCCTTTCTTTTCTCTCAGACTCTAGACCGCACCCCGTAGTAATTAATGACCGCTTTGCGTCATAGCTTCGAATTGCTTGAAAAAACGGGTGAGACAGTTCAAAAATTCCTCACCGATCGGCGACAGTTCCTTCGGGCTGGGAGCCAGGATTGCTACAGGCGGCGTGTTGTCCGACACCCCTGCTATGGGCCGCCAGACAACCTCTCCCCGATCAATTTCGTCGATGAAACCCAGCTTCGTAAAAAACCCGACTCCACGTCCCCGAACCACCATGGACTTGATCACACGGATAGAGTTGGACTGCATATGAACCTTCGTTTCCTCCCAGTGGCGGGAGTACTCGAGCGACAACGGGCTCGGTAATTCATCGGCGACGCCCGTTTGAAAAATGGGATATTCACGACACTCCTCGAACGTCACCTGGTCTTTCTTTGCCAGCGGATGAGAAGCCGACAGCACAGCGCCGCTGGGGAAACTCGCGGTGGCGGCGATCCGCGTTCCGGCAGGCGCTTTCTGGCAAAAGCTGATGCCTATGTCGAATTGCCCCGACGCCACTCGCTCCGCCACCTTGGACAACGATGCATACTGGATTGCGTAGGTCACGGCGGGAAACGACTCGCCAAAATCGTCGATAGCCGCCGGCAACAGTTTCTCCATGGCCGAGTCCATTGCAATAACGGAAATATGGCCGGTTCGCTCGCCTTTCATTGCGTCGAACTCCGCACGCATCGCATGAAAACCATCCAGCGTTTCGCGGATATGCTTGAGCAACCGTTCGCCCGCGGGCGTCAGCTTCAGCCCGCTCGGCAGGCGGTCGAATAGTTCAACCGCCAGTTCATCTTCGAGGTTCCGAATCTGCCGGTTGATAGCACTCGGCGCAACGAACAAATGTTGCGCCGCCTTGCGCATCGAACCGCACCGGGCAACTTCAGTAAAATATTTTAAAACGCTGGCATGCATGGAAATCTCAACCTCGTTACCCGTATTACTGTCTCGTATAGCTGCGGATTTCCGGATGGCCGATGCCGGTCGAGCCGGCGCCGCACGCTCCGCGGGGACTGCCAAGCCCTGTTACCGCAGGCCCGAAGAATCCGCAATTGATCCGCTCATATTTTCCAAACCCGGCTGGTCATCCTTGACATCAATGCATGCCCCGGTCATGACATGTGCCATCAGAGCCCTCTCCACACGGGCTTACGATGCTCCTTGAATGCCAGGACGCCTTCCAGCGCATCTTCGGATTCCAGCGCGGTGACCAGCGCGGGCAAGCGCATGCCCTGCGCAGCGGACGGAGACAGTCCCTGCGTCGAGCGCACGAAAGCCTTGATTGCGCGCACCGACAACGGCGCACAGGACAAGATCTCGCCGACCCAGCGCTCGACCGCCACATCGAGATCCGCGCGCGGCACGACCTCGTTGACGAGTCCCATCTCGAACGCTTCGGTTGCCTTGACGTGTCGTCCGGTCAGCAGCATGCCCATCGCATGACGGTAGGGAATCTGGCGCGCGAGCAGCGTCATGCCGCCGTCGAGCGGCATCCTGCCCACTTTCGGCTCCGGCAGCGCGAAGGTGGCTTCGTAGCACGCAACGGCGATGTCGCAGCCAAGCATCAGTTCCAGTCCGCCGCCAAGCGCATACCCATTGACGCGCGCGATGACCGGCACGTTCAACGTATCGCGTAGCGGCAATCCGCCGAAACCTTTTGGCAGCGGATGCGCCCAGTAATCGAGCCCGCTGGAACCTGCCGCTTTTATATCCGCGCCGCTGCAGAACGCGCGCTCGCCGGCGCCGGTCAGCACAACCACGCGGACGTCCGGGTCCCGTTCGATCCGTTGCCAGATATTTTCCAGTTCCTGCTGCGCGGCCGAGTCGAGTGCGTTAAGCACCTCGGGCCTCGAAATCGTGACCCGTGCAACACCGCCGTTCACTTCCAGAGTTACGCCCATTGAATGTCACCTGTCATTTGACGAAGTCGTCGCCAAGTACCTCGGCGGTATGCTGTCCGAGAGAAGGCGGTGGCCGGCGCAGTTCAACCGGTGACGCCGACATCCGGATCGGGCTGCCGATCAGCTTCAACTCCCGCCCTATTCCCTGCCCTTGCAAAATCATCTGGTTGTGATGCGTCTGTTCGTCGTCCAGCACCTCGCGCAGATGCTTCACAGGTGCGCACAGCAGATCCTTTTCTTCCAGCAGGCGAAGCCAGTGATCGCGGGTCTCGCGGCGAAAGCCCTCGGCCAGGATGCGGCGAAGTTCAGCCTTGTGCAGCAATTGCTGCCCGAGATTGCAGTAGCGCGGGTCAGTGGACAGGTCATCGATTCCGAGCACATCGCAGATGTCGCGTAACGGGTTCGACTTGAACGCACCGACAAGCACAAACGCCGCATCCTTCGCGTGAAATACCGACGACAGCGGCATCGCGGCCCAATTCAGATCGGAGCCTTCCATCATCAGCATGGCCGCCTCCTGCATCTGGATGGCAAGCATTGAGTCGTACAGCGACACGGATATTTTCTGGCCGATACCGGTCCTGTCGCGATGGAGCAGCGCGAGCAAAATGCCCTGCACCATGTGCATGCCGGCCGAGTAGTCCGCAAGCGTGGTCGGATAGATGTTCAGCGGCACCGACTCGTCCGAGCGCCGGGCCATGACACCCGACATTGCCTGCGCCAACACATCCTGCCCTCCCTTCGCGCTATAGGGGCCTGTTTCGCCAAAGCCGGTTCCGACGGCAAAGATAATCCGTTCGTTAAGCTTTCTGCATTCCTCATAGCCGAGGCCCATACGCTCCATCACCCCGGCGCGAAAATTACTGGTCACGACGTCAGCGCCGGCAATGAGTTTCTTGACGGCTTCCAGCTGTGCCGGGTCGCGCAAATTGAGCGCCACGCTCCGTTTGTTGCGGTTCAGGCTGCAGAAGACCGGGTTATCCGCGCCTGCGACCGGCCGGAACGTCGAGCGGCTCAGATCTCCTTCAGCTTGCCGCTCGATCTTGATCACGTCCGCACCGTAGTCGGCCAGCATTTGGGTGCACACGGGGCCCATCATCACTTGCGTGAAATCGACAACTTTGACTCCCGACAGCGGGAGCTCAGACACAGACGACTTGAACGAAACCGAACTCATGCGGCCACCCCAATCGTGACGCCTTCGGCCAGTGCGGGAATGTCAGGGTTGGGACTCATCTGGTCCCCCGGGTCCGCGCCTTGTGCGCGCAAGGTTCGTTGCAGCAGGCCGACATCGATATCGCGAACCTTTTTGCCCGCGTTGAGCGCCTGCACCGCGGCGACGCCTGCGGCTTCGCCCATTGCCATGCAAGGCGGGATTTCACGCGACATTTTTTGCGCCTGGGAGGTTGAGGAGTAGTGGCGGCCCGCGATCAGCAGGTTGTCGACTTTCTTCGGCAGCAGCGAGCGATACGGATAGTAGTAGTCACGTCCGCGCGCGATTGCGTCCGCAAAACGGACCCGCTTCATGATGTCGTCCTTTGTCATCACATACTCGCCTTGCAACAGCCGCGTTTGCCGGACACCGGTCTGAGAGGCGAAGTCCACCACATAGCTCGACTGAAAACCCGGGAAGTTCTTTTTCGCAAATTCATGCACTTCGTGAACGATCTCGCGCCCGAGCATCTCCACCTTGGTGAGGTCTTCGACCTCGATCCCGTTATAGCCGGGCAGGTGCGGGCAGTTGCACCAGACGATGCCCTTCAGTGGTGTCTTGAGCCACCAGTAGGCCCACGCGCCGCCCAGCATCTGCTTGATCGTCCGGTCCAGCGCGGCGTAAGCCACAGGGTCTTCGAATTCGAACCGCTCAGCGGTGTCGGTATCCACGCCGCCGATCCGGAAAACGGTCGTCATGATGTAGCTTCCGCCAATGTAGGGCGCACCTGCCGACGCGGCGACATCGAGGTCGCCCGTTGCGTCGATCACAACGTCTCCGAAAATGGCTTCACGTCCGTTCTTGGTCTCGCACACAACGCCTTTGACGACACCGTCTTCGACGATCGTGCTTGAGAACCACGAATGCAGGCGCAGTTGAACCCCGGTCTCCTTGACGAGTTCGAGCGACACACGTTTCCAGCCATCGGGATCGAACGCCACCGCGAAACAAACCGGACGCGGCTTCTGGTGGCTATGAAAATCGAACGTGCCCCAACGAGCCCACTTTCGATACGCCTCTTCGCTCTGCCGCCACTCGCTCGATTTCGGATAGACAGCGAGGCCCCGATGCGACAGCCGCTCAATGAATTGCAGGCAGGTGCCTCGCACTGAAATTTCGTGTTGGCTCGCGTCCCACATGTCGTCCAGTATCAGCACCATACCGCCGGATGCAAGGCCGCCAAGATGGTTATAACGTTCAAGGAGAATTGTCTGCGCACCATTGCGCGCCGCCGCCAGAGCCGCGGCCACGCCGGCGGGGCCACCGCCGACGACCACCACGTCGGCTTTGGCAACGATCTTCGTGTCGCGCGCCGGTTCATGCAGAAAATTATTAACAGTCATTTTTTCCCTTGCTGCCTGTATCAACGAATTAGTCGCTTCAGTGCGACGCGGACCACTTCACGATCCGCTTTTCCAACAGCGCGATCACCACATAGAAGAGACCCGATAAAAATGCGCTCATGACAATGGCGGCATATAACAACGGGGAGTCGTAGTTGTAGGTCGCCTGAATGATCTGGGCGCCGATACCCTGTGTCGACCCGATCCACTCGCCCACGATGGCGCCGATCACGCACATGGAAGCGGCTATGCGCAGCGCGGAAAACAGATACGGCAGCGCGCTGAACAGGCGCAGTTTGAAATAGATCTGCGTACGCGTTGCCGACAGCATGCGCATCAAGTCCATGATCTGCGGATTCACCGCCTCCAGCCCGCGCACCATGTTGATCAGCGTCGGGAAGAAGCACACCATGGCGGCGATCGTGATTTTCGGCGCCATGCCGTTGCCCATGATCAACACAAGAATCGGCGCCTTGGCTACAACGGGAATCGCATTGATCGCGACCGCGATCGGCAGGAAGATCCACTGCAGAATCTTGCTGTGCACGAACACGGACGCAACCAGGATTGCCGCGAGGTTTCCGAAGATGAACCCGAACAGTGCTTCCAGTGCAGTCACGCCGAGGTTCTGCAGCAGCAGATCGCTTCTCTGGATGATCGTTTGCATCACCAGCAAGGGAGACGGCGCGATAAAGGGCTTGATGTTGAAGCCGGCAATAACCGCCCACCACGCGATCAGCAAGCCCACGATGCCAAGCACAGGCAGCATGCGCCGCTGCAGCGCGAGCCGGCGCTGCTCTGCAAGGTAGCGCGCTTCGTCGATAGCAAGAGAGGCCGGCGGCGCATTCATGGAGGTTGAATAGGCGTCCATCAGCAGGTCTCCAGCGTTCTGCGCAACCTGGCGGCAAGCGACACGAACTCGGGCGTTTCCCGCGCTTCGAGCGTGCGTTCATAGGGCAGCGGCACGGGGACGATGTCGCGCACGCGCCCGGGATTGGCGCTCAGGACGAGCACCCGTTCGCCGAGATAAGCCGCCTCATAAATACTGTGGGTCACGAACAGGATCGTCAGCTTGGTTTCCTTCCATATCCTGCGGATCTCGTCGTTCAGACGATCTCGCACAATTTCGTCGAGCGCGCTGAAAGGCTCGTCCATCAGCAAGACCCTGGGATTGCCTATCAACGCGCGCGCAATGGAAACCCGCTGCCGCATTCCGCCGGACAGTTCATTCGGGTAGGCGTTTTCCGATCCCCTCAGCCCAACGAGATCCAGTAGCTCCATGGTTCTGACACGATGCTCGCGCGTGCTTTTGCCAGCGATCTCGAGCGGTAGCTCAATGTTCTGCAGCACGGTTCGCCACGGCATCAAGGCCGCATCCTGGAAGACAAATGCAACGTCGCCGTTGGCGCGGGCGCGCGAAGGCTTGTCGCCGAGAACCGTGATCAAGCCGCTGCTGGGCGGCAGGAGATCGGCTACAACCCGAAGGAAGGTCGACTTGCCGCATCCGGAAGGACCGAGCAGCGTCAGGAATTCGCCTTCCGGCACATCCAGCGACAGCCCGGAAATTGCCGTCACGCTGCGGCGTTCGGAAAAAAAACGAACAACGATGTCGCGGCAACTGATCGCATGTCCGGTGACCGCGTCGCCGGCACCGCGCAATCCGCGCGCCGGAGAATGGGCTGCCGTCATGTCGGTATCCGCGTTCATACGGCCATCCGGACTGACCGGGTCTTATCGAGGATGGCCGTCGTCATGACTTCGTTCACCGTGGGTACGTGGCCGGAAAATTGACCCAGCTGGTCAAACTGCGTGATCTGCTGCTGCCAGCGGTCGGCGCTCATCGTGCCCCAGCCGTTCGCCACCGTTTCGTCGTCCAGCGCGCATTGCAGTTTGATGGCCAGCGCCGCCCGTTCGTCCTCACGGTTCAACTGCGGATAATCTTTCATCAAGTAGTCGATAGCGCGATCCGGCTGCGTCCTGCAGACATGCCAGCCGCGCGCTGTCGCCCGCAGGAACCGCACGAGAAGATCCGGACGGGTCTGGAGCGTGGATTGAGTCGCGTAGTACGGCCACGCATACAGATGCACGCCTGCGTCCCATAACGTCAGGCCGACTCGCTCGTCGCCCAACGCCCTTAGTGAGGACGTGTTCGAGAGCCAGCCTGTCACCACATCCGCTCGCCCGGTCAGCAATGGCGACATGTCGCCGCCAATCGGGATAATGGTCACCTGGTTTTCCGGGATCTTGTTCTTGGCCAGCAGCAGGCGTAGCAAGATCACGCCGGTCGGCGCCACACCCACGCGCTTGCCGATGAAGTCCTGAGGTGTACGAACGGGGTTCTTCTTGAGAGAGAAATAACCGTACGGGTGCCGCTGTAAACCCGCTGCGAAAGACTGGATCGGAATGCCTTGAGATGTGGCCAGCATGATCGACGGGCTGGACGAGATCTCCCCTACTTCAAACCGGCCCGACGCCACGACGGCGAGGCCGTCAACACTCGGGCCGCCCGGCTGGATCGCCAGCGTCAGTCCTTCATCCTTGAAATACCCCATGGCCCGCGCCGTTACCTCGGCAATTTGATCGGCGCCGGCAATATAACCAAGTTGCAGATTGATGAGCCCATCCTCCGCACCCAAAGCCTGGACTGTCGCAAGAGAACCCGTCGCCGCAACGCCGAGTGTCGCTAGCGACCCCAGTACGAGCTTTCGTCTCGGCAAATTGAATCGGTAATGCATCAGGTCATCATCCCAAAATGTAAGAAAAACAGATCGTCGAACAGCGAAACGCTCTATTTGTTGCAATGAAAACATCTAAACTTGTGCACCACAAGATCAAATTTTGCCTGCGTGTGTTGCTAAAATTAGTCCACCCCACCCGATTCCCCTGAGAGCCTTTTCCCTATTGGGTGTTCTGATTTTGTGGGCACATACACATAAATTTTGTACTTGCAACACCAATTTTTTTATCAAAAAATCTGGCATCGACCCCACTGGTCTGACGAAAGCAGCCCAAATTGCCATAAGATCAAGGTGTTTTTTAAAACTGGGAAGATATGTATAATAAAAGAGCGGTTAACTTGCTTGGCGCCATTGCCGCATCGCTAGTCCCACTCTTCGTACACGCACAAAGTAGCGTAACACTGTACGGCCGGCTCGACGCCGGACTAACTTATGTATCGAATTATGCCGGAAGCAGTGCCTATCGGTTTGAAGACGGCATCTGGTACGGTAACCGGTGGGGATTCAAAGGGGCCGAGGATTTAGGCGGCGGCTTGAGCGCAATATTCACTCTTGAGAATGGCTTTGCACTGGGAACCGGGAAAGCATATCAAAATGGCGCACTGTTCGGGCGACAGGCTTTTGTTGGATTGAACAGCAAATGGGGCGCATTTACTTTGGGTAATCAATACGATTTCGTATGGGATTATCTGAATCTGGGTGGATTCAATCTCGCATCCGAAGGGACAGGATATAGCAGCCACCAGGGAGACTTCGACGGGTACTCAGGGGCGGATCGGCTAAGTAATGCAGTCAAATTCTCGAGTGCCGATTTTGGTGGCGCCAGATTTGGCGGTATGTATGAATTTGGTAATGTCGCGGGGAATTTTCATCAAGGAAGCGCCTGGAGCTTTGGCGGCGCCTTTAAGCGCAGCGCATTCAGCACTGCAATTGTCTATACAAAAATCAATAACCCGACTGGCAGGCAGGGGTTCGATCCCTATGCCCAGTTGGGCGTAACAACGTTTTTGGGCCAGAAAGTCGCCACTATCAATCCTGCGACAGGCGTTGCCACCGACCTGTTCCCAAGCGGCATACAGGTCGACAGCAAAGGAGTTTTCGGCGCCGGCGCCCTTTACGTAATCGGTAAGCTTCAGCTGAATGTTCTTTATAACAATATCAACGTCAAGGGATACGGAACCAGTTCGACCATGCAAGTTTACCAGGGCGGAACGCAATACTATTTCGCACCTGATGTATTTGGCATTTTCGATTATCAACGCACGCGGTTTGAAGAATCAAGATGGAGCCGGTTTTCGACCGGCATTAATTATTTGTTTTCCAAACGCACCTCGGTTTACGCCGGCACGGATTATCTGCTGGCGAACGCGGGTACGCGTGCCGCTATTGGCTACGCGTTTTCCCCGTCCACAACAAACAAGCAGGTCGATGTCCGGATCGGTATGACTCAAAGCTTCTGAACACAAGGGCGTGTTGCGGGCCTCAGCGCATAACCGGTTTTCCTCCGGTCGAATGTATAAACCAGATGCCGAAATAAGCGGCACTACTATGGAGAGGGCTTAAAAACAAACCTGCGGAAGACTTCATATGAGTGGTGAAACCCAATACGTCAATCGTGTCGACTTTTTTCTGAACGGAGAACCTGTCAGCATCGAAAATCCCAGTCCGGATTTTCTGTTGATCGACTTTCTGCGGTCATCCGATATCGGTCTCGCCGGACCCAAGAAGGCGTGCGGACAAGGCGGATGTGGATCGTGCACCGTGATCCTGTCTAGCTGGAAAGACAACCGCGAGGAGCACCGCGCCATCAATGCCTGTCTTCGGCCAGTTTGTGCACTGAGCGGGCTCGTCGTCACGACCGTGGAAGGAACGGGAACACCCGGAGTGTTGCCCGCACGCTACCCCATGCACGCGCCGACTTCGGGCTTCGCCCCGCTCAACTGGACGCCGCCGCCGGCGGTGCGGCAAGCCGCAACGCGATCACGCATGACGAGCATCGCATCCGGTACAACCAAGTTAGCGGATTTTTCGGCCACCGCCGGCATGCCCGACCCTGGCGCCGAGGATCTGCACATCGCCGGCAACCTGCCCGGCATCAATCCTGTCGCGCAGCGGCTGGCGGCAAACAATGGCAGTCAGTGTGGCTACTGCACGGTCGGGTTCGTGATGAACATGTCCGAATTCATCGTCAATAACCCGCGTCCGACCAAGCAGCAGATCGAAGATATCTTCGATGGAAATATCTGCCGGTGCACGGGCTATCGTCCGATCCTGACTGGCATGAAGACCTTCGCATGCGACTACACCCCCGAGGACGAGAACGAGCGGATGAAGTGCCTGCTGGAGCGCGGCCAGACTGAGCAATTGCCGGCGGCCAGCGTCGCGATTCCGTTTCCGGAGGCGGCCCGGGCTGTGCCCCGGCCGGTCACGATCAGCGGGCCTCGCGGGGCTCATCAAGCGGGCAAGCATTGGTACACGGCGACCTCGTGGAACGAAGCGTTCGAGTATGCCTTCCAGTGCCAGGCCGAGGCGATTCCCTACCAGTTTATCAACGGCCACACCTCATTCGGCATCTACAAGGACGAATGTCTTGAGTCGCGTGCGTCTATTGATGTGCGCCGGGTACCGGAATTAAACCGGCCGCACAGCGTGGATGCCCAATGGCTGACGGTCAGCGCTGGCATTACCTTCAACGACCTGATCGCTCTTCTCGACACGGTGATGGCGGAATATGAACAGTCCGCAGTCAGTCCGCTGGCCGCATTGCGTTCCATGGCCCGCAGGACCGGGGGACGCATAGTCCGAAATGCAGCTACCCTGGGCGGCAATACGATGCTGGTGATGAAACACCTGTTCCCGCGCAACGGCGCACATCCGGGATACGGTGGTGAGCCGTTCCCCTCCGACACGCTGACGGTACTGGCCGCGATCGGTGCGGAAATGACCTTCGTCATGCTACGGCCATCTCTGATCGACCCGCCGTCCAGCACCACCACCCATGTGATGTCCGTGAAAGAGGCGATCGCATTCTTTCAGGACCTCGGCGGGAAGGCCGGCGAAGCCACGCTGATTGTGTCGTACCGGATTCCGCTTGAACGGGCCAATCAGGTTGTCCTTTCTCAAAAGACCGCGCTAAGAGAGGTGAACGCTCACGCGATCGTCAATATGACGAGCGATACGGTGTGGGCGGCGGCAGGCGAAGAACCTTCCAGTAGCTATATCCAGACGGCAACCCTTGTATTCGGCGGGATTGCTGATGCGCCGTGGCCGGCCGAACGGACGGAAGCATTCCTGAATGGCCTGGGCCGGCCACTGACGACGGAAGACCTCACGGAAAGCCTGACCATACTGGAGCGGGAAGTCAGGCACGAGCTCGAGAAATGGGCGTCGTTTCGGGCCAAGCTGCCTGACGACGGCTTCTCCGACGATTACCGGGTGGATTTGGCCTTGTCCCTGTTCTACAAGGCGTTGATCAACGCGCTGGTGCACCGGGGCGTGCCGGTTGACCCGGCTGTAGCCTCGGCAGGCGATATCCGATGGGGTAACTGGGGCGTCAGTTCAGGACGCCAGTCATACGCCGTTCCGCCGGTCGACCGCCATCCGGTGGGCCAGCCGTATATCAAGAATACGGCTATCTACCAGGCCCTCGGCGAAATGCACTACACGCACGAACTGCCGATCCCTCCACGGACAATTCATGGCGCCTTCGTCCAAAGCCTCCGCGCATTGGCCGGGTTCTATTTTTGCCTGCCGGGTTCTTCTAATACGGAAATCAAGCGCGAACAACTCAAGACCCATCTCGACGCAACGTTTCCCAATCAATTCACCGATGTCCTGACAAGCGACAGTGTTCCGCCCCACGGTCTCAACCTTCAGGGAAAAGCGCTGGACCAGCCGCTGTTTGCGAAGCGCAGCGTTCATTACCCGGGCCAGACGATTGCGATGGTACTGGCCCGCGACGAACAGGCAGCCAATGACATAGCCGAGTATGCGACCCGGTTCTGCATTGGCTATAGAACGATCACATGGGACGGAAGCTGGCCGGCGCAGTGGAACGAACCGGTGCTGAGCATTGAGGATGCCATCGCGAGAAACAGCATTTTCCCGGATGCCCCGAGTACGGCGAACTACGTGACGCATATCTGGAAGATCACACGACCGGCAAGCACGTTCGACTGGATGGATTCTAGCCGTGAGCCGCTTGATCGAAGCATCGCGGTAACCGACTTGTCCGGTGTGCCGGATCAGGCCTTTGCCAACTGTATCCGGCTGGCGAACAGCCAGCGCAACGGCGGGCAGGTCCACTTTTATATGGAAACCCAGGCTTGCCTGGTCGTGCCGCAGGATGAAGGCCGGTTTATCGTCCACCCGTCCTCGCAGAGCCCCATGGAAATGCATCAAACGTCTGCGATGGCGATCGGGGTTCCCTACAATCGGCTGGATGTCCGCGTCGCACCGGTTGGCGGCGGGTTTGGCGGGAAAACAGAACAGGCGCGATTCGTCACCGGACCCGCTGTCGTGGCCGCATACCGGCTCAACCGTCCGGTACGGGTGGTGCTGCCAAGAGACGTCGATACCCGCATGATCGGCAAGCGGCATGCATTTTTTGGCCAGTGCCAGATCGCCGTCGATCGCACGACTTTGCAAATCAAAGGCTTCTGGACCCGGATGTGGGGAGACGGCGGCGCTTACTACGACTGTTCGTTTATCGTTTCAAACTGCATCCAGCTACGAGCCGACAACGTCTATAACGTGCCGAATTACCAGAGCCAGATCGACGTGTGCCGGACGAACACCGCACCGAGCACTGCGATGCGCGCATTCGGCGACCTGCAGGGAAAAAACATCATCGAGAATGCGATCGACGATGCAGCCGTCGCACTCGGCATACCGTCCGAGCAACTCAGGGAAGCCAACTTTTATAACCCTGGCGACCTGACTCCGTTTGGACAGGTGCTGGACGGCTGCTATATCAGGCAGGTGTGGAACTGGCTGAAAACCACCTGCTCTTTCGCAGACAAGTCCCGCGCCGTGGAGCAATTCAACCGCGACAACACCTGGCGCAAACGCGGTATCGCGATGATCCCGGTGAAGTACGGCTCCGGATATAACCTGCTGCAATTGGAGCAGGCCGCGGGGATCGCGGTGGTCAATCAGGCGGACGGAACGGTGACGATTCATCAAAGCGGCGTGGAGATGGGACAAGGCCTGATCACCCAGGTCCTGCAAGTCGCCGCTTATGTGCTGAACATACCGATGGAGATGATCCATATTGAAAGCCCCAAGACCAGCGTTACGCCGAACCCGACCAGCACCGGAGCCTCGACCGGAACGCAATACAACTGCGAAGTGGCCAAGGCTATCTGCACAGACCTCGCCAGGCGTCTTCGGGAATTTGGGCAGCAGCTGAGAGTCGACAAAGGCGAGCAATGGTGCAAGGACAATGGCATCAACTACTGGGATTACAAAGAAACCGGCTGGGCGCAAGAAGTCTTCGCACACGGGCAAACCGCGTTGATCTGGCAGAACCTGATTCACTACGCCTATGTAGCAAGGGTGAATCTGGTAGCGAGTTTCACGGTACAGGTCGCCGGTGGTGAGGAATCCGTACCATGGAAGACGTTCAAGCCGTTGGACCAGCAACCCCGGATTCCGGGCATCGACGTTGACGAAAGTGCGCAGCCCGGCGGTACTGTCGACTGTTTCGTCGGCTTCACCTACTCCGCGGCATGCTCGGTCGTCGAGGTGGATATTCTGACCGGCGAGGTCAAGATCATCAGTTCAGATATTGCCTACGACATGGGATGGAGCATGAATCCAGCCATCGATATTGGCCAGGTCGAAGGAGCGTTTGTGCAGGGCGTCGGCTACCTGATCTCTGAAGAGCTTGTGTTCGAGCCGGAAGGCGACGAAAAGGGCCGCCTGAACACCCTCAATACCTGGCGCTATAAAGTCCCCGCGCACGTATCCATTCCGCTGGAAATGAACGTGCACCTGTTCCCGCGAAACGACCCGTCAGTCGCGGGTGTACCGAAGACCGAGGAGCACGGGATCTACTCGTCGAAAGAGGCCGGCGAACCGCCCATGGTGCTCGCCAACAGCGTGTTCTTTGCCATCAAGGCGGCGATCCGTGCGTCGCGCGTCGAGCGCAAGCTCTCGCCGCTGTTTTTCCTGGATGCACCGGCGACGGTCCAGGAGGTGCGACGCGCGTGCGAGGTGGGGAAAGAAGCGCTCGTCCTGCAGGCGTGAAAAAGCCACGAGGTTCCGGTTGGAAAACACCCCGTGGCTCAAGTACGGATTAAGTATGGATCAAGCGGATCAGCCGATCCCTTCGATCAATGCGTGGTTCGTCACCTGAATCGGGTTGACCTTGATCTCCTCGCTATACAACGGCGGCATCTTCTTGCAGAACGCCGCCAGTGCGTCGGCGTTCATCCGCGTGCGCACGTATTGATACGGCGACGGGTTGTTGACAGTATCGAGCGCGCCTTCCATTGTCGAACCGTAGGCGCCGAGCTCCATGAAGCTCTGCGTCTGGCTAAGCGGGCCGATGTCGGGGCGCACCGGGGGCACGTCGTCCAGCATCGGTCCCAAGGCGAAAACGAAAGTGCAGTACTTCGGATGGGGCAGGTATTTATGCGTGTCCGTGATTCCATCCACCAGAAGCTGCCGGCGCAATCCTGCATAAGCGCGGGTCACTTCCATGAACGCGGTCCGGATGGACGACATGGACTCCGACCCCGACTTGCAAAGCAGCAGATTGCCATGGTGGTCGAGCAGCGCGACCGCCTGTCCCTTGCCGCCCAGCGTGATGTCATGCTGCATCATGGGCTTCAGGTACGGCACCAGCCCCTCGTCCGGTGTGAACGGCGCCTGCGACCGGTACTGCAGGGCCTGGGCATACTTGCTGGACAGCGCAACGCGGATCGGGTTCGTCGAGGGCAGCGACAGGATATCCCCGAGTTCATCGAACGGCAGATCATTGTTGATCTGCTTGCGTACGCTCGCGAGCGTCGCCTGAAAAATGTTTTCGCAGAGTGCAACGGTACGGCCCTGGATGGTCTTCGCGGTGAATGCCGGAACGTTATTCTCCGGCCCCTTCGCCGGGCGGTTGTAGCAAACACCGTCAACGACCTCGGGATAACCGAATCGCTCCTTCGCCCTGCGCGCCATGCCAGGCGTCAACGACGGAAAATCGGACTTCGTGTCGTAGTTGATGCCGGAATACGTATCGTAGGCGGCGGTCAAAACCTTGAATCCCGCCGTCAGGATCGCGCCCGTGCACATGCAGCACGGATCGAGAGAGGTGACCACGGTGATCTGGCCCGGCTCAGGAAGGCTATTGCTATTTGCGTAATACCAGTCGGTAAGCTGCCGCTCTCCGTGTGCTGTGGGGTCAGAGGTATAGCCGCCCTTGATCACCTGGTTCGGCATCGCGTGCAGGACGTTACCGGCGTCGTCGACCAGCAGGCCACCGACCGAGAAGGTATTCGCACAGCTGGCGATGAGCGTTTGATCCGCGGCGATTTCCATCGCCTGCTCCACGGTTGTTACCTTTGTCATTTCGACCACCCATTTGGAAATTGTGATTCTGGATACGCAAATCTCTCAATCGACATGACTGTTGACGCATAAGCGGATGACCGGATGACGATCCGGCAGTCACGCAAATTGAAAGGCCCCCTGCTCCATCAAACTCTGGTAAGAATATGGTCCACGGTCAACGATGTGATTGCGAGCATCGTCAGCGTCGGGTTCTGCGAACTGATACTGGGCATTGATCCGCAACCCACGATATACAGGTTCGAATGGTCCCAGCTTTGCTGGCGATAGTTGACCACCGAGGCCCTGGGGATAGAACCCATCACATGAGTCCCGCACACGTGCCCGGCGCCGTAATAGTTGAATGACTGCTTCTCGCAGATAAATTGTTTGGCGTTGCCGGCATCGAATTGCGTGTATTCCTGCGCGCCTGTCCTGCGCATGAATTCGGTGGTGGCGAGCCTGGCGGAGATAAAACCCTTGCGCGTGTAGTCGGACAGGTTGTACGTGATGAGCGGCCTGGGGATCCCCAGGTTGTCGGTCTCGGTCGGCGACAACTGCACGCGGTTGGTCTGTTCGGCGTCCTGTTCGACCAGGAAGGCAATCCTGAATTGCCGCGTCAAGTAACCATTCAATGTCTTCAGCAGGCTCTTGTTGCCGAGCACCTGCGCGCTCCCGTTCGGACCGCCGTTGTTCAGCCCGCCCTTGTTCGTGCCGTACAGGAAATCCGGGCCGATCGCGTATGGCTCGCCTTTCGCCCAGTTCCATCCTTCATTGCCGAGCTCCAGTCGCCAGGACGCGCGCGTGCTTCTGAACGGACCGTCACGCAGCGATTCGATCCCGCTGGTTGCGAGCGGGCCGCGATAGCTGTACGCCGGCGCATTGACGGGCATCAGCCCCCAGGCCAGATACGTGGCGTGGTCCATCAGGTTCCTGCCAACCTGGTCGCTGCTGTTCGCGACCGTCACGCCCATTTTCCACGGCGAGTTGAGCAATATCCTGGCGTTTTCGATCGCGCTGGCCGCCAGCACGAACAATGTGCCGACCGCGGTGCCTTGCCCGGTCTGTCCCGACTTGGCCGGCACTGAAATATCGTCGTAGGTCAGGTAATGCAGGCCGCTGATTTTTCCGTCCTCGCCGACCGTGATCTTGTCCACCACGGTTTTATACCTGACGGTGACGCACCCGGTAGCGAGCGCCTTTCCCAACGCATACGCCGCGTCGTATTTCGCCTGGATCGGGCAAATTGGCACGCAGTTGGTGTTGCCATGACATACCCTGCGATCGTCGTAAGGCACGGAATTTCGTGCTTGCGGCGTCTTGGTGACAACCGTCTTCTGACCTGTAAAGTAATCCTCATCAGTTAATGGCTCGCCATCTACGCGAGCCTTCATGTACTTGTCGCTCAGTGACAGCGGAATCGGAGGCATGGGGAACTGATAGCTCGGCGGAATGTCGTCGCGGGCCGCGAGCTGTTCCGCTGTGCTGCCGGCAACGCCCATGAACGCTTCGACTTTTGCGTAATGATTATCCAGTTCCTCCTGGGCGATCGGCCAGTCGAGTCCATGCTGGTATTTCCGCTGCAGCATGAAATCATTCTTGCTCATCCGCAGCGTGGTGCCCTGCCAGTGATTGCCGGTACCGCCCGCGAGCTTCAGATAGGTACTGCCGAACGGCAGTGAACCCGGGGTGTAGGTCAGATAGGAAATCTCCGGATTGTTCCAGCCAAAGACCAGTTGCTGGATCGTCGGATGCGGCGCATTTGTCTTGCGCGGCTGATTGTTATTGGCATCGGGCGGATACGGCGATTCCGGTGACTTGAATCCGGCAAGATAGAAGGACTCCATATAGTCTTCACGATGCCGCGGCGTGGCAGGACCCGCCTCGAGCATCAGCACCTTCTTTCCCTTGCTTCCCAGTTCGTAAGCCATGAAGGCACCCGCGTGACCGGTCCCAACAATTATCACGTCATACTCAGGCATCTTCGATTCCCCATGTTTAAAGACGGCGCCGCGATTACGCGAGACTGATTCCGTAATCGGCGAGCGACGGCGGGGCGCTTGCCCAGCTACCGAAGCTGAACTGGCTGAAGCCCATTGGATGCGTCTGGGCGATGCGCCAGATCCAGCCGCTTTTGTATGCGCGGCTGGAAATAACGAAGTCCTTTTGGTAATCAGCGGCGATCCCGCTTGCCGACGTGGGGATATTGGTTATTTCGGTGTGGCCGTACCAGGTGCCGTAGAGCCACATCAGTGTGATCAGGCGGGAAAATGCACCATTCAGACTGGTATTGGGCCCATTCCCGGAGGCGAGCAACGCTTGCGCGATTTGATCGGGCCTGAGGTGCTGGTTCTCCATCACGTCATAGGCGGCGAGCAGAGTTGTAATACTTCGCGGTCCGGCCAGCACGGTGAGGCCATAGAACACGTCCGCCATCGATATATCATCCGGCCGGATCACCGGATTCAGAACGCCCGCGTCAATACCGAGCAGCGCCGATGACAAATTGACGAAGCCGGCGGGCGCCTTCTCGCGCGGCGCCGCCTCGGCAAGACTCCAGAGCGGCAGCCCCGGCGCCAACAGCGCGCCGCCGATCGTACCTGCGGTTTTCAGTACGTCTCTGCGACTGATTTTTATCATGCATGGTCCCTTGACATTCTTGCTGTCTTTTAATGTTCACCCGCGATTTCCGCCCACCCTATTTCCCCGCCCGCTCCTCGGGCTTGGTGGTCCCCATCACGTATTCGACGACCGAGGACGCTTCGTGTCTTGTGAGTACTCCCGCGCCGGAACCACCGCCCGATTTGGTGCCGGAAGTGCTCAGGTTCAGCTTGCCTTTGCTTTGCGCGCGGCTCAGCGAAAACACGAAGTCGCTGGATGAGCCGGTGGTCATGGCGGCATCCGAGTGGCAACTGACGCAACTCGACGTCGTACGATCAGCACCGCCCGACACGGTATGAGGTCCCGTAGAAGAAAAGGGCGTCACCGCCCCCGTTGGCGGCAGGGTCTGCATCTGGTCGTCCGGGGGAATCGGGTTGCCGCTCGGCGTAATCTCACCGTGGAAGAACCCCGGGATATACGTCTCCATGGTCGAGTTCGACAGGAAGGACGTGGCGGGCATTCCATCCGGGTAGGCGGGATTCGGTACAGCGACGCCCTGCTCGCCGCCCGCGGTCTTTACGTTGGTCGGGAACTGGACATCGACCAGGAAGTAGTTAGCCCAGACGCTATCCGGAAAGGTCGTCTTGATCCGGTTGTTGTATTGCTCGTTGACGGCCAGCGCGAGCTTGCCCGGGGCAGCCAGGCGCACGAGCTGCGTCGGCGTCTGTCCGGGACGTTGAGGATTCCACGGCGCAGCCGGTACGGTATCGAACGCGCAGCTCGGCACTCCACCCGATGCCGGACATTTGGCAGCGTCAAAAAAAGTGTACCCACGCTTGAGCTTAGAAGTGAAATCGTTGAGCCAGGGCCCGTTATCGACATGTTCGAATGTGGCCCATACCCATTGCGGCGCCGACCTGGTCAGATGGACGATATGAAAACCGACAAGTCCGATCGGCTTCAGCGAGCACTGCTCCTTTACCGTAGGTTCATCGGCGAATGCACCGCCGGCCTGATCATAGACATAGGCCTGGGTCCGGTAAAAGCTCGACGTGTTGTCCGAAGCGTCCAGTATCTTCCAGGACGATTTGACAAAGATGGATCCTGTCATCGCGGGATCGTCTTTATCGGAATATTGGCCGGCCGGGAACTGGACCGTCTGTTTGTCATGGTCCGGGTTGTTCACGTCCATGGCAGTCTGTCCCTGGGTGGAATAGAGCTGGTGAGCCGTGATGTAGTCGAACATCGGCTTGTTGAAACTCAGGCCATAGCGGACATACTGCCCCTGCTTGTCGATCACCGGTCCCATCCGGTTGGCCTGCACATACTCGTCGAGCACGATCCTGTCAGTCAGTTCAAGCCGCCCCGATGCGTCCTTCCTGAGACAGTTTGCCGGGGTCTGGTGGCCCGTGCCGAACGCAGCAGGCGCTGCGGCCTCCGGCAGGAAGATGTCCCGTGCCTCCGGCCAGGTTTGCCAGACGGCGGTGTAGTCCCCGGCGTGATAGTCCAGCCCGTGCTCCTTGCTTGGTGTCGGCTCCGGCTTTCCCTGCGGGCTTGTTCCGGCCGGGAAGTTTAACGCGATGAAATCCCGCCAGGCCAGCTCGGCGTAGGCCCTATATCGGGCTTCGTAAGTGGCGACGGTGGACGGGTCGATATCCCCGCCTGAATGACAGCTATACGGTGCAGTCCAGCAACCTACGGCATTCGCCACATCCGGTCTGAAAATAGAAAGCAGGCCAAAAGCCAGCAGCAAGATGACGTGACGCCGCACAATCGCAACCATTTATTTTTCTCTCTACACCAAGGGCTCGCCCGCACTGATCCCCGAATCCGGTCTATACCGGATTTTCGCGCACGAGAGACTTCCGCCGAATTCAACCATGCGCGCAATCACATCCGGGGTTTTCGTATCAGACGCTAATACCACATCAATCATTGCGTTTGCCATCGTAAGCGATTAATGCTGTCGATAAATACGCCGGCCCGAATCGGGCCGGTCGAAAAGCACAATGCCGATACGTGCGTGTGCATGATATCGAGTAGCTAATGAGCCAAAGTGCCCTCGTATGGGGCCGCCTCATCCTTGCGCATACCGTCCGGTATGCGTAGATGGTGGTCGGATCAATCGGTGGTTTTATGTTCAAGCCACTCGTTGATCCCCTCATATTTCGTGAAATGAATTTGCACCGCAAGAACAATTATTGCTAGAGGGTGCACTAAAAAATAGATCATTCGAGGACTTCGTACACCGTGGAAACCCGCTCGTGATAAAAGGCACAAAAGACACACAAGGCGCCGGCGCGTTCACCTCCCTTCATATCGAAGCGCGCGATGTCCTCGGCTGGACCACGCTTGCCGCGCTCAGTTGACTACAGCAACCTCTCGTTGATAAGCCCAAGCGCGGATCGATGCACCGGCCCGTCGTCATGGCAACTGGCGAGAGAGCCGCGCGCGTGCGTTTCCATCTTGAGCAGCGTGTGCGCAGGAACCGCGTTGGACCATAGATAGCCCTGCCCCATGTCGCAGCCGATGCCGGCGAGCCAGTCGGCCAGCTCGCGCGTCTCGACGCCTTCAGCCACCACCGAGAGCCCCACGCCGTGAGCCATTGCAACGATGGCTTCCATGAGCACGCGGTTTTTTGAACAGCCGGTGGCCGGCTGCGTGAACGAGCGGTCGATCTTCAGCGTGGCGATGGGAAAGCGCGTGAGATAGCTGAGCGCCGAGTAGCCGGTGCCGAAATCGTCGATGGCGATGCGCACGCCCATCTGGGTCAGGGCGTTTAGCGTGTCGAGCGTGCTCGCGTGGTTGACGAGCAGCAGCCCCTCGGTGATCTCCAGTTCGAGCCATTGCGGCCGGCAGCCGGTGTCGCTCAAGACCTGTTGCACGACGGCCGGCAGGTGGCTCAGGTGAAACTGGCTCGGCGACAGGTTGACGGCGATGTGCCGCTCGCCCCCCTGCCGCGCGTTCCATCGGCAGACGACGGCGCATGCCTTGCGCATGACTTGCTCGGCGATCGGCACGATCAGACCCGTCTCCTCGGCGATGCCGATGAAATCGGACGGCGGTATCCAGCCGCGCTCGGGATGCAGCCAGCGCAACAGCGCCTCCGCGCCGACGATGCGGCCGGTCGCGAGGTCGACCTGCGGCTGGTAGTGCACGTCGAGTTCGCCGCGGGCGATGCCGCGGCGCAAGTCCGCTTCGAGGCGCAAGCGTTCGGCGGCGCTGTCCGTGATGTCGCGCGTATAGAACTGCACGTTGTTGCGCCCTGCCTCCTTGGCGCGATAGAGCGCGCCGTCGGCATAGCGCACGAGTTGTTCCGTGGCGTCGCCATGATCGGGATAGACCGCGATGCCGATGCTCGCCTGGACCACGAGCGCCCGGCCATCGAGCTGCACCGGAGCGGCCACCGCCGACAGCACGCGGTCGGCGAGGCCGCGCAATTCCGCAGCGTCGCGCACGCGAGACGAGACGATGATGAATTCGTCGCCGCCGAGACGGGCCACAGTGTCCGTCGCGCGCACGTTCGCTTCGAGCCGCCGCGCGACCTCGCACAGCAGTTGATCGCCGGCGACGTGGCCGAGCGTGTCGTTGATGGTCTTGAAGCGGTCGAGGTCCATCATCAGGACGCCAACCCTGCAGCCTTCCTGGCCGGCCTGCTGCAACGCCTGCGAAATGCGCTCGTTGAACTGGGCGCGATTGGCGAGCCCGGTCAGCGTGTCGAAATACGCGAGCTGATGGATCTTGCTCCGGTATTCGTAGACTTCGGTCATGTCGCGCGCAACCGCGAGCAGGCCCAGCACTTTGCCGTTGGCGTCGCGCTCGAGGCGCAGCCGCGTGTGGAAAATCTGCTCGATGCCGTCCAAGCCGCACGCTTTCCATTCGACGTCGGACTCCCTGCCCGTTTTGATGGCCTGCCGGATTTGCGCGTGATACGTGCGCGAATCCATCGAGAACGCGGAAATCTCCAGCACTGTCTTGCCGAGAAACGTCTCCGGCGGCCTGCCGGTGAAGCGCTCGTGGGCACCGTTGACGTAGGTGCGGCGGCCTTCACAATCGAAGCGGATGATGATGTCCGGCAGGTTTTCGGCGAGCGAGCGAAACTCGCGCTCGTGGGCGGCCAGAAGCTCCTCCATGTGCTTGCGTTCGGTAATGTCCCGGCCGAACACCAGGGCGCCCTTGATCTGCTGGTCCTCGTCGCGCTCGGCCACCATCTTGATGTGGTGCAGACGCGGCTCGGTCGAGTCGGGCGAGCCGATCAGGACTTCGACGGTCTCCGCTTCGCCGCTTCGAATCACACGCTCGAGCGTTTCGCGGTAGCGGCGTTTTTCTGCCGCGAGCGCCTCACCCCAGCTGATATCGTGTGACCGCTGTCCGACGACCGGCGCCACGGGCACGTTCACGCGCTGCATCAGGTTGTGGTTCGCGAAGGTGATGCGGCATTCGCGGTCGTAGCGGACGATGTTGTCGGGGGAGCCCTCCGCCAGCGAGCGAAGCTCCGCCTCTTGCGTACGCAGCGATTTTTCGGCGAGGCTGGTCTCGGTGATGTCGCGGCCGATGCAGAGAGCGCCTGCCAGCCGTCCCAGCCAATCGTGCTCCGCCACCAGCCTCACGTGATGAATCGCCGTGTTCCCGTCGGCGTTGGGGACGGTGAGCTCCAACTCCGTCGGCTCGCCGGTCGCGAGAACCTGCTGGAGCGCGTGATGGTAAGTGTCGAAGCGGTCGTCAGGATAGCGCTTGGCCGTCGCGACTTTTCCGATCAGCTCGTCCGGGCCGACGTTCAACGCCCGGGCCATGTTCGGGCTTATGTAGAGAAAGCGGCCATGGCGATCGTAGCGGCAGATGTACAGCGAAGCGTTCTCGGCAAGGTGAGAGAAACCTTGCTCGGAGGCTTGGCGATAGCGGCCGATTTTCAGCCAGAGGAGCAATGGTCGTGAGATGCTACGCATGGATGGGCCCGTGGTTTTTTCACCTTCTCGACGGGTATACGGCGCGCGCTCAGGGATGGCACAGGGGGAAGCTTGTAGGGATATCCTGATTTCGTTGTGAGTGGATGCGCAACCGGCGTGATGAGCCGGGCCAATGTCACGCGTAACTATGACTTCAGCGAGTGCGTACCACTTTCGTGATCATCGACAACGAGATCCATGCCGGGGGGCAAATCGCGCTGTCGGCTACTTCTTCGTAGCATGGCGTTTTCTCGGGTCAGGCGCGGGAAGGCAGGTCGTCGCCGATTTTCTGACCAGGTTTCCTGGCCCCTGGCAGACCATGAAGGGACGGTCGACCCGGCGCCTTGAATGGCCGGGATTGCGGACGAAGTGCCCATTGGTTTCTCGAACTGCACTTCACTCGCACGCTCCTCACCCGTGAACCGTGAGGACACCTTCATACCGGCACGCCTGAGCGCTTCACTGCTGCGGCGGCTTGACGTCGAAGGCAATCCGTCCTGCGGGCAGAAAAGTGAGCGAGATGAGCGCACCGCCTTTGACTTCCGGAAAGTGGTGGCTTCCTGGCGCAGGCGCCGTCCAACCGCCATAACACCAGCCGTTCGGACCTGCGAGCGCGGCGCCTTCGTTGAGCGGCACCACCAGATTGATCTCGCCATACGGGTGCAGGTGATAGCCGGCACGCAAGCTGTGTTCGGGGTTGTCCTGGGCGTTATCCGTGCTGTCCAGCAGCACCGCCGTGATGCTGAAGAAAAACGTGTCCGCGCAGGGCAAGCTGACTTGCGAGCGACGATAACGCGGGCCGGCGACTTCGGCATCGGCCGCCCAGCCTTCCTGTACGCCGAGCGTAATCAGTCGCGCCAGGTCCCTGTACAACGCGCTTTCAACGCCATACTTTGTATTCAGCCATTGCTCGACCTCGGTGCTCGCGGTCATGTCTTTGACCTCTTGCAGAAAGGGGACAAGACGGGCGAGAAGTTCGTCTTTGCTACTTGTTTGTGGAATCTGAGACATTTTTGACATGGCGCCTGTTAGCGTGGGAGAAACCCGCAACGGCTCATTCTTGCTCATGACATCCGTTCAATCCATAATCAATCGACCAAATTTTGTATCGCATCGACCATTTTTCACATGGATCCGCTCTCTGACGTCTTCTCTCTGCTGAAGGTCAAAAGCGTGCTTTCGGCGCGCTTTGAGGCTGCCGATCCCTGGGGCCTTCGATTCCCCGCCTATCGTCATGTCAAATTTGCCGGAGTCATCAAGGGCACTCGATGGGTGTGGATTGAAGGCGTCACCGCCCCCGCGAAAATGGAGGAGGGAGACTTCTGTCTGCTCACTGACGGACAGCCCTACTGTTTTGCCAGCGATCCCGGCGTGGAACTGCAAGACGGGGAGAAGGTGTTTGCCAGTAACGTGGGTGTGGACGGGATCATCCGCTTTGGACCGGGAGAAATGCGCACGATTAGCGTCGGAGGACTCTTCGAATTCGATGGTGACACGAGCGGCTTGCTGCTCAATTTCCTGCCCCCGCTTGTTCACGTTGCCGCGGATTCTCCGGATGCCAGGGCCTTGAGTCCGGCCCTCGAATTGATCAGGGCCGAGACGGAGTCAGTTCGGCCTGGCGCGGCGGTGATGGCGGGCAGCATCGCGAGTATTGTGCTCGTCAACATCCTGCGGGCTCATCTTGCCGCTAACCCGAGGTCGGCGGGCTGGCTGGGTGCGTTGTCGGATCCAAGAATCGGCTCCGCGCTAAGGATGGTGCATGAGGAAATAGCGCGTCGCTGGAAGGTGGACGAACTGGCGTCGAAGGTCGGCATGTCACGCACCGCGTTCATTGACCGCTTCAAGGATCTCGTGGGGTTGCCTCCCGTGGAATATCTGATCCGCTGGCGCATGACGATTGCCAGGGAAGCGTTGAAGACGGGCAACGACAATCTCTCGAGCATCGCCGCCGCCGTCGGCTACGCGTCCGAAACCACTTTTAGTTCGACTTTCAAAAGGATGTTTGGTCAAAGCCCCGGCCGGTATCGCTCGGAGGCACGCAGCAAGGTTTGAATGCCACGGGCAGGGTTTCCGCGCCATAACCACCAAACTGTTGGATGGACCGGCAGGCATCGGTCTTTTCAGTCAACGAACATAACCCCTTTCGAAAAACCCGGACACCCCCGCGTCTTCGAAAACGCGGGGGTGTTCTCCATGGTGCTGGAACCGCCCGGGTCAGCCGAATGTGAAGCTGAACACGTGCACGCCCGGATCGAGGAATTCGATTTCGAACGTCCGGTCATCCACCGGACCACGCTGGCGCACGAGCTGATACAGACGCGCGCTCGTCACCGTGCCGGTCCCGTCGCCGGCGACGTCCGTACCGTGCCCGTCGCCGGGCGGCTTGCCGTCGACCGTGACCCTGAAGCGCACGGGCTTGCCGTCCGCAGTCGGCCCCAACACCAGATGCAGGTCGCGGGCGTGGAAGTGAAACGCGATCCGCGCGTTCGGCGCGCTCGGCACGGCGGATTCGGCGCCGATGTTCCACTGACCCGCGAGCCCCCAGTCGTTGACCGGCAATTGCGCGGGCAGCGTGTATGTCGCGGTGACATCCGCACTCACGCGCTGCGGCGATGAGAAGCCCTGCGCCTGCCGGTACCCCACGTAAGTCTCCTCTGAGCCGATGTCTGCCGGATCTGCAGCGGCTTGCGTGCCTGTCGCCTGCACCTGTTGCCGATCGCCGCCAGGCATCGCGTGGCCGTTTTCGGCCAGCAGTTGCTGGATGGCCTGCTCCGCTTCGCCATAGCTGCCTTCGCCGAAGTGGTGATATCTGATGCGTCCTTGCGCATCGACGATGTAGAACGCCGGCCAGTACTGGTTGCCGAAAGCCTGCCAGATCCCGTAGTTGTTATCGATCGCAACCGGGTAGTGGATGTTCAGGTCCGTCAGCGCCCGCTTGACGTTGCCTGTATCGTGCTCGAAGCCGAACTCCGGCGTGTGCACGCCAATCACGACGAGGCCGTCATTGCGGTAGCGATCCGCCCATGTCTTCAGATACGGCAAGGTGCGCAGGCAGTTGATGCAGGAGTACGTCCAGAAGTTGACCACCACCACCTTGCCGCGTAACGCATCGCTGGAAAGCGGTGCTGTGTTCAGCCACTGCGTCGCGCCGTCGAGCGGAGGCAGTTGGCCCTCGACCGGCAGCGCGGCTGGCATGGAAACACGGATGATGCGGCCAGGCTGCACCGTGCTCACCGGTTGCCGTACCTTGCGTACCGGTTCACTCGATGAGAGCAGCGCGACCAGGCTGCTCTCCAGGCCATTCGTCGGGGCGCCCGGCACATACGCAAGGACCCGGGTGTCCAGGCCCGATGCGATTGCCGCCACCGTGAGCAGGACGAGCGCACCCATGGCGCGGCGCAGCCCTTCGCCGACGCCGAACGAACGCTTGAGCAGATCCAGCGATCGCTTGCCCAACCCGGATACCACCGCCAACGAGCACGCGGCGCCGACGGCATAGGCGGCAAGGGCAGCCCCGGTCCTCCAGGTCGCGCCGTGCAGCGCAGCGCCAGTCAGGATCAGGCCAAGGACCGGTCCCGCGCATGGCGCCCACAACAGGCCGGTCGCCGCGCCGAGCAACACCGCGGAGCCGATCTGGCGCGTCACGCCATGACCTTGCGAGCGCGACATCATGCGGTCGGCAAGCGCGGACAACGGACGAGACAGCTTTGCTGCGATCGCCGGAAACAGCAGCGTCGCACCGAACCCGGCGAAGAGCGCGAGCGAAATCCAGCGCCCATATTCGCTCAGTTGCTCGGCGCCGGCGAGGCCCGCGGCACCGACTCCGGTCACGAGCGCAAAGGTTGCCGCGAGGCCGAGAAGCATAGGCAGACGACCCGTGGCAAACGGAGCGTCGGAGCGTGCAAACACGAACGGCACGACGGGCAGGATGCAGGGGCTCAGGATAGTGAACGCGCCCCCCAGAAATGCAATGACGATAAGTAACATGAGATCTGTCTCCAGAGAGCAGACGGTTGGATGGACCGGCCTCGAACGCCGGTGCGAACCGGCATACCAGGCCATGTGCCGTATTTCAGCGCTCTCATGTATCGGGAAGATTTCAGGAAGGGGGCAATTGCGCAACGGCATGTATCGGTGGCCGCCTTGGACACACACTGATACAAAACCCCGGCCCTGGGGGTGCGGCGCAGCGTAGCGATCGGCTTTGTATCTCAATGTACCTGGGCGCCATGCAGACACACAACCTTGCATATCGGCCGGTGGTGGACATAGGCGAGATACGTTGGCGCGCTCCAATAGCTCAACTGATGAACGATTGGAGAAACCGTCATGTTTGATCGTCTGAAGATCGCCACTGTTGCTGCCGCGCTGGCCGGTGCTGCCTTACTGGCCGGCGTCGTTTACGCCGGAGGCGAAACCGGTCAGTCCAACTCAAGCTCACTGCAGACCGGCGCACCCGCGCCGGATTTCACGGGGATCACCAGCTGGATCAATAGCCCGCCCCTCGATATGAAGCAGTTGCGTGGCAAGGTGGTGCTCGTCGATTTCTGGACGTTCGATTGCATCAACTGCGCGCACACGATTCCCTACGTCAAGGACTGGTATGCGCGATATCACGACAAGGGTCTGGTGGTTGTCGGCGTGCATACACCCGAATATTCTTTCGAGCACAAAACTGAAAACCTGCAGAACGCGGTCAAGCGTTTCGGCATCGAGTATCCGATTGCACAGGATAACGAATATTCAACCTGGAATGCGTACGGCAATCAGTATTGGCCCGCGCTGTATCTGTTCGATCAGCAAGGCCGGCTGGTCTATTCCCATTTCGGCGAAGGGAACTATGCAGAGACGGAAAAGACGATCCGCGCTCTGCTTGGCCTCGGCGACAAGCGAAGCTGAAGTCTCGGCCTGCCGCAACGGCAGGCTGTTCAGCGCACAGGATGGTGTCAACGCAAGAGGGTGATTCGCGCGCGATACCTGTGCAGCCATCGAGTTCTGCGCCTATGCCTCAAGCGCGACCCCACCCCGCTTGTCTCGCGCGATGGCAAGCATGAGAGCGGCGATCCCGCAAGCGGCAATGAGCGCGACCAGCATGCCTCGCCCCATGTGGACGAGGACCCAGCCACCTACTGCCGGGAAGCCGAACGTGCCGATGAAGTACGCCACGACAAACCAGGTCAGCGCGGCCGGGCGATGGATTGTCGCGGAATCGTTGACGGCCTGAGCCTCGATAGTCGGATAGACCAGCCCGTAACCGGTACCGAGCAGCACTGCGCTCGCCGGATGGAACCATCCGTGATACGGCACCGCAAACGTCGCCACTACGCCGAGCAGCATGAAGATGAGCAACACTTTCGTGATGCCCTCGCGATGAAGTCTGATCACAAACCGCCCCAGCAACCAGCGCGCCATCACGACTGCGATCGCGTAGAAGCTGAAAAAGGTGCCGGCTTGCGCGTGGGTCCCTTGCACCAGAGCCATCTGGAAGGTCATCAGGCCGGAAAAAACGCAGGCGCACAGCGAGATCATGACGATTGGGAAAACCGCGCGTGTCCGGAAGATGGCGCCAAATTCACGCAGCCACCGATCTCGCACCGGCACGGTCGCCGTCGGCGAATGCGGCGAAATCCGGCCGAAGATTTCAAGCATCAGCGCCGCGATTGCGCACAGGCCGCCGACGAGGTAGAGCACGCTGGTGAGCGGCCAGTGCAACGTGCGAATGGCAAACGCCGCCAGTGCCGGGCAGCCACCGATGCCGGCCATCTGGACCGTGCCGAAGCGCATGAACCAGACTCCCCGGTCTGCATCGCTGGTTCGCTCTGCGAGCGACATCGGCGCAGCAAGATAGAATGCGCCCCAACCCAGACCCACGAGAAACCCCGGAAAAACGGTTAGCGGGCTCACATGGTCGACTAACGCAAACCCCGTCACACCCAGCCCGATGCACAACGCGGCAAGCGCCGTCGTTCGCGCGGCGCCGATGTGCTGCGCGAACCAGCCGACAAGCGGCACGCCAAGGAGGGTACCGGCTGTGGCTTCTGCGAGCGCCAGCCCCGTGTCGAGATCACTTCCGCCGAGAGAGCGGAAACGCATCGAGAGAAAAAACGTCGCCCCATACCCTGCCCCGGCGAGCAAGGTGCCGATCAGCACGAAAAGAGAGTGGGATGGGCGCATGGCGTAGCCTGAATTGCCGACGAAAATCGTGCGGTCACGGATAAGCGTGAACCAGTTCGACGCGACGTGCAACGGTTGCGGTGAGGATCATCTGATGCCGGTTGGGCGTCAGGGTTACCAGAATGGCTCATCGACTGACGGCAAGTGCGATGTCATTACCCCCTCGCCTATAATGCTAAAACTGATAGTGATTTCACGGCGGGGAGCCCCACTTTATGAGTCAAGCACACGGGCGATACTCGGGATCTCGAGACAAGGGCCAGCGTCAATCGCGCCAACCTTCAAAAACGACATCCCATCGACAGAACAAGCCATACGTAAAACCTCCACCTACTCGAGAACCTGCCCAGACGGCGTCCATTTTCAAAACGCGTTCGTTTAAGTTGCTGGTGGATGCGGTGGGCGCGGAGAACATCGCACTAGGACTCGACTCCAACTTGACGCGCGTGGCCGAATTGGTAAACGGCGAAAGATTCACGCCCGAGACAGCCTTTCATATCGAAACAACGCTGGGTCTGCCCGATGGTTTTTTCGATCAACCCAATCCTGTGCTTACGCCCGAGACCATTGCTCGCTTAAGGTCGCCGCTGGACTTCATTCACGCGAACGTTGAACCGGAAGCTGTGTACGAGGAAATATTCAAGCCAGCTCCGGTCGCGCAGGACCACCACCCTATCCCCACTAATCGTTTGCCCAGGGAACCAGAAATGCCAAAGAAAACCAGTGGCGGGTCGCCGAGGGCCGTCGCGAAGAGCAAACCTACTCCAGTGGCGAAGCCTGCTACGGCAATCCCACCGCAATCGGCACCCGCGAAGTTCAAGGCGTCCGCAAAGTCGGAGTCTCAGCAATCTCTGGCGTTGAATGACGCCGCAACCGTGGAAAACATTCGTCGCGCCAACCTGCACGTACTGACGTCTCGCAAAGGATCGAAGGTGCGGCTCGGTGAGGTGATGGAAATTAGCGACTCCAACATGGCCAATCGTTTTTATGGACAGAAACGTATGGACGATGCCGAAGCAAACAGGTTCACGGAACGCCTTGGTTTGCCGCACGGCTGGCTAGACGTTCCGCGTTCGGTAACCGATATCCCCGAGCCGGTTTCGGATTTACTTGTTCCTGCGTCACGTCGCCATGCGGCCGCTCAGCAAGAATTGCCATCCGCGGTTGAACCAACATCAATAGCCGCGAAGAAGCGCGCGAGTACGAAGGTGAAAATTGCGGGCGCTCACCCCGCCGTGCCTCCTGATGCGGATAACGCGCGCGTTTTAACGAGCGTCGACGCTGAGACGAACACGGGGTTGGAGCAACAGGATCAAACGCTCCCGGCCGCCTCCGAACCTGCGATTCGGCAACCCGCGGATAACGGCGTCTCGTTTTCTGCGGTGCGTCAGCAGATTGCGCCTGCTATCGCACAGCAGGCCATCACAGAACCGCGCCATCTCGCTTCAGCCACTAGCCTGGACAATCTGCAAGGTATCGAGCCGATAGCAGAGGCGCTGATAAAAACACTCGCGGGCAAAGCACGTACTGGTCGCCTGGACGAAATGAAAGCCTTGGAGCTTTTGCGACAAATCGTGTCGCTCTGATTTGATTCGACATGGAAGTTTGATTGTCGAAGCTTGCCTGAGGGGCGGGTGTTCGGCCGGACCGGCCGTTCGGGATGTTTCGTCGTTGCGCTGCTACGAATGTCCGCTGACATGAAGATCGCATGAGTCTTCTCGACCCATTGCCGACGGTCGGGTCGTCGAGATTCCAACGGCAGGTATCAGAGTGGAACGGCCATACCGTGCCTTCACCTATGGACTCGTCTTCGGCGATTTCCGACACCCGGGCGTGTTAGCTTGCACGTCAGCCATGTGCGGGATTGCTGATGGTGGCGCCATTGAGCAGCCGGACGGCAGCCTCCTGCATCATTGAACTCGCACTCCCGACCCTTGTCAGTCGGGCGGGCGCGGCATCGATGACGGCTTCGGGATGCGGACGTGGACGTATTCGGACTGTACCGGTTGTCTAGCGGCTATCGTTGGTTGACCGTATGTCACTCGCAATTGCGTTCTCGATGCCGCATTCGGCCGCGCATCCAACCGTAAAGTTCATCCTCTATTGTTCCTCCCGTCCGCGATGCGATGTATCCTCTTCAATATGTCGCGCCGCCGGCCTGTTCATTTGGTCGCGAGCGGCAAGAATGGACCAGCAACGAGGCTAAGCAGGCATGAAGACTCTGAAGGGTTCGCACGAAACGTAGTCCGCAGCGTTCCATGCCTGTGCGTGCACGGTAAGAATGATAAGGCGGGTACAGCGCACCAACCCGCGGGGCTACGTTTATTCGACCCTCATCGCGTGTGCCACGGAAGTAGAGCTCCGTCAATGAATTCTGCGTTTACAACCTGCGTGCGAGTGCTGCGCCCAACGGCCAAAACTGTCATCGGCCCTATCGACCCGAAGTTTTGGGGACGCAAATACCGCGAGGCATGAGGCACCCATTTTGACGGTCGGAGAATGCCAGGGTTCAAGTTAGCTATTAAGCGGTGCTGCGCACAAACTTAGCGCGCGATCGATTGTTTTTCTCTGAGGTATCGAAAGGGGAAGCGACCATGAAAATCCTATGGGTCGATGACCACGAGATTCTTTGCGTTGCTCTTTCCGAATATGTCCAAACACATGCATCGGAGTTGAGCGTAACCCCAATCGAAGTCACGCCCGTATTTACGCTTGCCAGCGCGCTCGAAGAGGTAAGCAAGACACCTCCCCCGGACCTCGTTTTCCTGGATCTCAATCTGGATGGTGAGAACCGTGGCACCACGACACTTGAACATTTTCAGGCCGGAAATCCATCCAATGTTCCCGTGGTCATCTGTACGGGACTCGCTCCTGGAAACGATGATGAAGTCGAAATTTTGCGAGCGTGCATGCGTGACTACTCTGCCCGAGGAATACTTTTGAAAGGAGGTGCACACAAGAAAATGTTCATTGGACTGAGCAGGATCTTGGGAGGTGAACTCTGGATTCCGGAAGAAGTCTTGATGCGCTTTGCCTGCTCGACACAAACGCCCTCACCTGGCGGGAATCAGCATCATCTTGGACTTTCTCTGCGAGAGTGGGATGTGGCGCGCTGCATTGCACGTGGCCTCTCAGGGAAGCAAATCGCAAGAGAGCTTGACGTCACCGCGGGACATGTCAGACAGGTTTCTTGTGTTATTTACGACAAACTTCAAGTCAGAAACCGCGTTGAAGCTGCGCTAAAAGTCAGTGCCGAACTGGCCCTTGGAAGTGGGTCAAATAAGGGGCTGTCATGAAGATCTCTGCTACACCGCTCGTTATGTTCCGCTGCCATCACGTTCACGCGCCTTCGATCGATGTTTTGGGCTTATGCCTGGCAAGCAAGGTCAACAAGGTCTGTTCGGAAACCGGCTTCGACAAAAGCTTCATGCCGCTGACAGCTACTTTTTTGAGCACAGCTGACGAGGTGTCGCCCGACCACAGGATCGCAGGGATCGAAGTGCCGGTAGCAGCACGGACCGCCGTAATCGCAGCAATACCATCCTCGTTTTCCAGCCGGTAGTCCGAGAGGATGAAGTGCGGACCGCTTGCCAAAGCCTCAATGCGCAACTGCTCGATGACGTCGGATGATGATTCCCCCGCCACGACGTAGCAGCCATGCTCGATCAGGCGCATCGATATTTCGATTCTCAAGTCGCTATTGTCCTCGATGATCGCCACCACCATATTGGTCAGGTCCGGGGCGCCGTTTTCAACCGTCTGAACCTCGAGCAACTCTGGCGGTATGCGGCCTACGAAAGGGACCGTAACCGAAAAACGCGATCCCAGCCCTGGTGTCGAGTCCATGTCCAGTTTGTGACCAAGAAGGTTCGCAAGACCCTGGACAATGGACAGACCCAGACCGAACCCCTTTTCGCGATTCCTCTCGGGATTATCGACCTGGACATAGCTTTTGAAGATATCCGCCTGTCTACCTTCAGGGATACCGATCCCGTTGTCCCAGACACTTATCTTTATGCAGCTGCCTCGCCTCTGGCAACTCACCAGAACATGTCCCCTCTTTCCTCCCTGCTCGGAAGGCGTGTAACGGACCGCATTGATCACCATATTTCGGACGATCCTGTCCAACGCATGTCGATCCGTACGGACCACATAGGGGCGGCTATGGAGGCTTAACTTCAGCCCTTTCGCCTCAGCCAGCGGCTGCATATCCACAACAATGCCGTGTAAAAGGGAAGGCAGCGCCACCTCCTGAATTTCTACATTCCAGGTACCCGATTCGAGGCGGCAGATATCCAGTGCGCCGTTAATCATAACTTCCATCGCATCCACTTGCCTTTGCGCAATCGAGATGTCTTCGGCCAGTTTGGTTGATTCAATGTTCCGCTCGATATAATTTAACTTGAAGCCGAGCGTTGTGAGCGGTTGGCGCAAGTCATGGCTTATCGCCGCGATAAGTTGGTTCTTTTCCGCCTTTGCCGCTTCAGCTCGCGATCGGGCCTCATCGAGAATAACTCCTTTTACACATGCGCGTTTCTGATTGTAAAAAATAAACCATGCGATGAAACAATATCCAATTAGTTGAGCGGAATACCAGACAAGCATTCCTGGCCGATTAATAAATAGCGCGGGTGCCATGCTAAATCCGAACGGGATAGCGCCGAACACGAGTGAACCTAAAGTCGCACGAAGACTAGGCGCGAGCAGCAGCACAGTAAATGCATGGCTGATCAGCGTATATTCGAGGAAGCCAGGCCTGGTGAATTGTAAGTAAGGAGCATGGCTCGAGTAGTCGGGTGGGGTTAGCCCAAAGCTACCTGCCGCCCACCAAAACGATGTCAGCATGACCAAAGCAGCCCATGCCCAGTGCATCTGCTCGATCGCGTTGGTGCCAGCGTGTTTTGGGAGGGCCATCGTCTTTTTCAGTAAGTATGTTGCCATGGGAGTGGCCATCCCCCACAGTCCTAAGACCCAGACAAAACGGAATAAAAGAAAGATATCCGAAGTTTTGATCCACGATCCACATACGAACAAGAACGAGCTTCCGACCGACAGTAACACGATCCAATAGACCGCTCGACGGGACAGTGATACCAATAACTCGCGCTTGACGAGAAGAGTCTGCTCGGAACTGAGTGCTGCAACGGGTCCCAGAAAAAGATTCACAAATTCAGCGAATCTGCGGCGCTCGATTTTCTGAACCGTTTCACCCGCGCTCAGTGAAGTTCTGACCCCGGGCTTTTCGCCTGCGTCAGAATCACCTCGTGTTTGAGTACCGGACGCCATAAGAAGCCTCCGAGGATCAGCTTCAGCATGTGCTCCATTGTGCTACCGGTCCGCCAGCAAGTCGATCGACAGGTGTTCCGTTACTTGCCGAACAAATGTTCGTGGTCCACATAGGTGAACCACGCTCTTGCGACTTCCATCCTTGCAGTAGACGACCCCAGTGCTATCCGGATGGCACGCTACCAACCTTGCCTAAAGCGCCGTCTTGACTGCCTGCGCCTCCTGCTCGGTGTGGTCATGCACACCGGTCCGTCATCGGTACCGGCACCAGGGAAGATCAGGAAACGCTGGCCGGGGTACGGGGACCAGATAAGGGACTGTCATGAATATCTCTGCTACACCGCTCCATGTTCCGCTGCCATCACGTTCACGCGCCTTCGATCGGTGTTTTGGGCTTATGCCTGGCAAGCAAGGTCAACAAGGTCTGTTCGGAAACCGGCTTCGACAAAAGCTTCATGCCGCTGACAGCTACTTTTTTGAGCACAGCAGACGAGGTATCCCCCGACCACAGGATCGCAGGGATCGAGGTGTCGGTCGCAGCGCGGACCGCCGCAATCGCAGCAATACCGTCCTCGTGTTCCAGCCGGTAGTCAGAGAGGATGAAGTGAGGACCACTTGTCAATGCTTCAATGCGCAGCTGCTCGATGACGTCATATGATGATTCTCCCGCCACGACGTAGCATCCGCGCTCGATCAGGCGCATCGATATTTCGATTCTCAAGTCGCTATTGTCCTCGATGAGCGCCACCACCATATTGGTCAGGTCCGGGGCGCCGTTTTCAACCGTCTGAACCTCGAGCAACTCTGGCGGTATGCGGCCTACGAAAGGGACCGTAACCGAAAAACGCGATCCCAGCCCTGGTGTCGAGTCCATGTCCAGTTTGTGACCAAGAAGGTTCGCAAGACCCTGGACAATGGACAGACCCAGACCGAACCCCTTTTCACGATCCCTCTCGGGATTATCGACCTGGACATAGCTTTTGAAGATATCCGCCTGTCTACCTTCAGGGATACCGATCCCGTTGTCCCAGACACTTATCTTTACGAGGTTGCCCCGCCTCTGGCAACTCAGCAAAATATGCCCCTTCCTACCTCCCTTTTTGGAAGGCGTGTAACGGATCGCATTGGTCACCATATTTCGGACGATCCGGTCCAACGCATGTCGATCCGTATGGGTCAGATAGGGCCGGCTATGAAGTCGTAACTTCAGCCCTTTCGCCCGGGCCAGCGGCTGCATATCCACAACTATGCCGTGTAAAAGTGAAGCCAGCACTACCTCCTGAATTTCTACATTCCAGGTACCCGATTCGAGGCGGCAGATATCCAGTGCGCCGTTAATCATACCTTCCATCGCATCCACTTGCCTTTGCGCAATCGAGATGTCTTCGGTCAGTTTGGTTGATTCAATGTTCCGCTCGATATAATTTAACTTGAGGCCGAGCGTTGTGAGCGGTTGGCGCAAGTCATGGCTTATCGCCGCGATAAATTGGTTCTTTTCCGCGGTTGCCGCTTCAGCCTGCGATCGGGCTTCCTCTAGAATGACCTCTTTGACACATGCGCGCTTCTGATCGTTGCAAATAAACCATGCCATGAAACAATAGCCAATTAGTTGAGCCGTATTCCAGTCAAACATTCCTGGCCGATTAATAAATAGCGCGGGTGCCATGCTAAATCCGAACGGGATAGCGCCGAACACGAGTGAACCTAAAGTCGCACGAAGACTAGGCGCGATCAGCAGCAAATTAAATGCATAGCTGATCATCGTCAACTCAAGGAAGTTGTACCTGATGAATCTGAAGTAATAACCATGGAGCAGCGTGAATTTTGGTGGGCTTAACCCAAAGCTACCTGCCGCCCACCAAAACGATGTCAGCATGACCAAAGCAGCCCATGCCCAGTGCATCTGCTCGATCGCGTTGGCGCCAGCGTGCTTTGGGAGGGCCATCGTCTTTTTCAGTAAGTATGCTGCCATAGGAGCGACCATCCCCCACAGTCCGAAGATCCATGCGGCACGGAACAAAGATAAATATCTCAAGTTTCGATCCCACAATCCGCATACGAACCAGAGCAAGCTTCCAACCAACAGTAGCGCAATCCAATATACTGCTCGACGGGACAGTGATCCCAATAACTCGCGTTTGACGAGAAGAGTCTGCTCGGAACTGAGTGCTGCAACGGGTCCCAGAAAAAGATCCACAAATTCAGCGAATCTGCGGCGCTCGATTTTCTGAACCGTTTCACCCGCGCTCGGTGATGTTCTGACCCCGGGCTTTTCGCCTGCGTCAGAATCACCTCGTGTTTGAGTACCGGACGCCATAAGAAGCCTCCGAGGATCAGCTTCAGCATGTGCTCCATTGTGCTACCGGTCCGTCAGCAAGTCGATGGACAGGTGTTCCGTTACTTGCCGAACAAATGTTCGTGAACCACGTAGGCGAACCATGCACGAGATTCGCGCCCGCTGCGTGCATTTGCGGGAAAACTATCAAAGCGGCCGATAGGGGGTAAATATAGGGCCGATGTGCGGCGCCACGCAGTACCAGCAACTCGCGATAGTCCTGGTCAAGCACGGCTCGTCAATCGGGATATTCGGCGCTCGCAGCGCGTCGGGTATTGGGTCGATCTGCTTCCGTGACCTGGCGTGCGGGGCATGCTCTCACGAAGTAACTGTAACGAATAATCGCAAAGCGACACCGAACATTTATTCGCCCATAAAGTTACATTTAATACCGAACATCAAATAACCGACCTCACTACAACTGACGGTATTTCATGGCGGAATAACGCAGCATAATTCGACACAAGGACGGCGTAATTCACCGCACGATGACCCACATTCTTCTTTTCTCGCATGCCTGTTACGAGTACGGCTCTATAACCGACCGGTGGGGATCACGCAGTGCATAAATATGCATCGTCGATTTTTCGAACAATCACTGCTTAATCGGCACGCGCCCGTGTGGGTTCCATGTGCGACGTTTTTTCACCTCACTTTTAAGGAGATTGCCAGCGTCGTAACACGACGTTCCCCGTTCAACCGATTCAAGGAGCTCCATCATGAAAACACTTGCATGCATCGTCCTCGCCAGCTGTGCGCTTGCCAGCCCGGTCGTCAGCATCGCTCAGAGCACTGCGCCCGTCACCCGCGCGCAGGTGCGCGATGAACTGATCCGTCTCGCGCAGGCCGGCTATCACGCCGGCGACGGCGACCATACGACCTATCCCGCGCAAATTCAAGCAGCTGAAGCAAAGATCGCTGCAGAGGACAGCCAGAAGGCGGGCAACAACGACGTTGGCGGCACGACGACCAACGGCACTTCGGCCGCCGGCAGTTACCAGCATCTGCCGAAGCCCTCGCCATCGTCGTGCGTCGGCCCCGCCAGTTACTGCAACACTTTCTTCGGTCACTGACCGCCGATGGCTCGCCCGACACCCCCCAACGATCCGGGTAACCTGCCTGAATCGTCTGAGGGCGTCGTCACCGGCGGCGTGCGCATCTTCAGACCTGATCGCTCCCGTCAGAGCGTCGATGATGGAGGCATACGGACGGTCTAAAACTGGGTGGCACAGGCCGATCGCGACGCCGGCTGCGGCACGACAGCTCCGGATCAGCTGGCCGCACCGACGGACCCTCGTTCTCTCATCACTTGCTCCGCAAACGGCGGCAGCGAGTTATCACTGTGGCGATTTGAAATTTTATTTGTTTGAATCGGATGCCTAATCCAGCCAGGAATAGGTTCCGTGCGCACTGTGACGGTAAGCGCCTGATTCGGTGACAAGGAGATGAACATGAAGATCAAACATTTAAGCGTTTTGTCGGCAGCCGCCGTTGCACTTCTCTCGCTAAGTGGCGCCGCGCAAGCCGGCGGCCTTTGCTCGAACGCAACGCTAAAGGGACCGTATGGGTTTAGCGCCCAAGGGGAAGTTCTTGGATTGCTGGATGGAACTACGCTGCACGCGTTCACCACCCCGTCCATCCTGAATGACGTCGCTATCGTGACGTTTGATGGCTCAGGTCGTTTTACACGGACCGACTTCGGCAATATGAACGGGGTCCCGAAAGGTGGACAGACTGCATTCAATCCGAATCAGAGTGGCACCTACAAGGTGAACGCCGATTGCACCGGTACCATGCAAATCACGTACAACGGCGGCCCTGTGGCTGCCGGCGTCGTGCTTGACCTGGAAATGGTGGTCGCTGACGACGGGACGCTCGTCAAAGCGATTATCGCTACGGAGACGGTTCCGTCCGCCGGGCCGACCGCCGACGGCACGACGTGTTCATCGAATTGTCAGTTAGGTGTGCAAGTTACCTTTGAAGGGAAAAAGGTCCTGGTCTACGGCTTCCGCTAGTCGAGTCCCGGATGGGTTCACGCCTGCTCGCTATGGCGCTTTCTATGAGGGGGAACTGAGCGTGAGCGTGGGCGCAGGTTTTCCCTCCTTTAATTCGTGCGCCTTCTACAAGATGATTGTGTAGCTTCCCCGATCTGTCGTAAGGCCGCCGGTGCTCGTGACACTGACGCCACCAACATGAACATGGCTGCCCAGGGAGGCGGGCGTCGGTCGATATGATCGCGAGGCTAAGTCCGTTGTTTGGGCGGAGCGGACGTCCGAACGTCAGAGTGAAGATTGTAGTGGTCTGGTTGAACGTCTCTGACTGGCCGATAGCGCCAGTTCGACTAAGGCGCCTGAAGCCAACATTCGCGAAGACTGGGACGAGCTCGCCAACGACAGCAAAGGCTGACGACCTGTCTGACGATCTAGGAAAGGAACGACCACTGTACCTTCGCTGGCGCTCGCCAACGAGTGGCCGGAGTGAGTCAAACCAGATCGCATGCCCTCGAACGGCACCTGCAGTTCCCCATGCTCGTTTGTTTTAATCAGCGATGATATGGCGCACGCGTTACAGTGCGACTGCTCGGTTGCACACTACGCAATTAGAGCGCTAAAGGCGTACCGCGCGACGAGTCAGGCAACGCATCAAGATCCGGCCGCATCGTGACGCTTTTCTGTTCGTTGGGATCCGTTTGGGCGATCACCGCGACGCAAGGCTCATCCGCGCTCGCGTTGTATGGAACATGCGGTGCCCCTGCGGGGATGTAGAAGAAATCTCCCGCCCGAACCGTCGCATGGTGCTCCAATCGTTCGCCATACCAGCACCCCGAGACGCCGCTCAACTGATAGATGGCCGTCTCGTGTTCCGCATGGAGATGCGCTTTGGCACGGGCGCCCGGCGCAATGGTGGCGAGCTGAAGATGCACATGCTTCGATCCCACACTTTCAGCTGAGATACCTACAGCATAAGTCAGCCCTTGCTTTCCCTCGAACTGTGGGCCGGCTCGCACCAGTCGGCAGGTAGAGGTGTCAGGCTTTTGTGTGCCAGTGGTCATCGCTTCTCCAGACAATAAGCGCCGACGGCTTCGAAATTGAGCGCATACGACGGCAGAATACATCCGCGCACCGACAGAAAATGGTCACCGCTTATTGGTCGTACACCGTGTGTTTTGCTCCAATAAATTATGTGCAGCTTCACACCGATCAAAGGTGTTTGCGCGCCTCGTCGGTCGACAGCAGGCCGCGGTCCTTGCGGTTTGCGGCGCTGGCCGCGTACACGGCCTTGCGGGCGTGCGTGATGCCCAGCGGCTCAAAGCCGTTGCCCGGGTTGAATGCCATCTGATTGATGCACGTTTCGTCATCGGCGGAGGGCAACGACGAAATCTCCAGCTCGCCGACCGCAATCGGCGTCCCCGCCCACACAACCGATGCATCGTGTACCGGCGTGCTTTCTTCATCCGTGAAGAGCTGCACGCAGAGTTGCCACTTGAGCGGGCCTTTCTGCAAGCGGTTCAATAAGTCCTCGCGCAGATAGCTGTCGCCGTGGCGATCGCCGTCTGTGCCCTGCATGGCGGCGTCATCGGCCTGAAGCGAGTACTTGATGGCGGCTGTCCCCAGCTTGACCACCGAGCCCCAGAACCGCTCGGTCGCCAGACTGCCTACTGAGCGCAGCTTCGTCTCCTTCGCCAGGATCGCGACGATGCGGGCTGTCTCGATGGGTCCCAATTTGCCGCCGAACACCTCCATCGATGCTTGCTCCAGCGCACCAACGGCGCCCTTCGCGATCTGGGCGACGAGGATATCGGCGAAATCCATGAACTGCACCGCGTTCCTCGCGTGCGAGCGGCCGCCCTCGTTGGTCATGAGCAGATCGGTTTCAGTGCCCTGCAGAGTGAAGAACTTGAGGGCGACGCCGCGCACGTCGGCGGCACTGTCGGAAAAGGGACACGGCTGGCCGTTCGAAAAGCGGCAAGCCACCCGATAGGAAAGTGATGGCGCAAGAGCGTTCTCTTTCGCGAAGGGTCCCTGTTGCAATGCGGGAGGAATCGTGTCGAAGATACGCAGCGTGCCGAAGGCCCCGAGCGTTTGCTTCTGGTGCTGGCCCCGGTCGATGCGTCCGTCCAGATGAGTCTTGCTGCTGGCTGCGATCGTCGCTTGCTGCGCCTTGATTTTCTCGACGAGGGCAGCGATCACATTCGCATCATCGGGCTGGTCGATCCAGCCTGTGCCGCTCTCTGCGTTTTCGGATGTGTCGTTTGTCATGCTCTGCCTCCATCAAGGGTCCGCTGCGCCGGCCTGGGATGCCGCACGTCCGCCGATACTTTGCCGCGTCGAAGCTGATCCCTCGACGGACCTTTAGGTATATACCGGCGTTTCGGCAAATCGCTTGCCATGCTCACGGCTCAGCCGATCAATCAGCTCTGCGCAAACGGGGAATGACACGCTTCGTCTGTCGTGGCGCCAGCCGGGCAACGACTTAAGGCGGTAGACGTCCAGCGAGAATACGGATGTACTGTCGCAGGAGAGCGGGTATCTAAATCACATCGTAGACTACGGTGCAAGCAAACGCATCATTCCTCCTGCGCCCGGCTGGAAATCATTAAATCAATGCGTCGCGTGCGAATGCGGCTAACGCTCGAGCTGTGAAAGCGCGGACCTGCCAGCGCCGGTGTGCCGGGATTCCGTGCGCGGCTTCATGACGATAGCCAAACCCGTCGACCACGTAACTCACGAGAGGCGACCGGGCCCGATCACCCGCTCCTGGCAGAAGGCGAAGCGGTGAATCGACGCGATAACCGAGGGCTAAAAAGGTCGGGTACGGTCGATCGTCCGTGGGGCAGAGGGTCGACCACAGGCGGACTCATCGAATACGCGCACTGCGTGAAAAGGTGACGTTTTCGTCGGTCAGTCGGTCATTAAGATGGATAGCGCAGCGCTGGTAGAACAGATTGCCAGCTATATGCCAACCTTTTAGAGCGCATCGGTCATTTGACCGATGCCGTCAAGCCAGGCCGAATGCCATTATCCTTATCAGAGCAGCCTTCATGTCGTGAAAGCGCTGGCTCAGTCCTGCCGACAGCCGAACTCGGCAATAGCGCGGCGCGTAGCCAAAGGCGACGCTGTCGACAAAATCTCAGAGGAGTTTCAATGGCTACTCATCTTTCAGATACCACTCGCCTTCAGGGCGAGCGGTGGCTAAAACACTACTACTTTACCCGCGCCGCGTTTTCTGTCGTGTGGGTGGCGCTCGTGTTCGCCGTTGGGCAGCATGCCACGGCGATTGGAGTCGCGCTGCTTATCGTTTATCCCATATGGGATGCGCTGGCCAATTACGTCGATATGTCACGTAGCGGTGGAATGCGCCAAAACCTCACTCAGGCGTTCAACGTCTTCGCTAGCGCGGCGATAGCGATTGCGGTAATAGTGGTATTGAGCGTTGATTCCAGCCTGGTGCTCGATGTATTCGGAGTCTGGGCCGTTCTCTCGGGATTACTTCAGCTTGGCACTGCTGTTCGCCGCTGGAAGCACTTTGGTGCGCAATGGGCAATGATTCTGAGCGGGGGCCAGTCGGCGCTGGCTGGCGCGTTTTTCATCGCGCAGGCCCATGCAACAGTGCCTCCCGCGATTGTCAAGGTAGCCGGCTATGCAGGTGTCGGCGCGATCTATTTTCTGGTCTCCGCGTTGTGGCTATCGGCCGGCAAACTGCGTCGGAAATTTACTTCGGCAACCTAAAGAGCTGGATTGTCGCGACCTGTTGATGGCCACACAATACTGACCCAACAGTGGGTCAGTCTCCAGTGAAAATCAGCGTCAGGCTCCGTGGCGCTTCGCCCATGACCTCGCCCACTTTCTCCGCAATTTATGTCGCCGACAATTGCACTGGTGAGCACGGCTCCATCCACGTCAGCGTGGCCCTCGCGTAGACGCCATCGTGAAGCAACAGATTACGACGATGGCAAAGAAAATCAGTGGCGGCAGCGGTTTCAATGGAAGTGCCACAGCGAGTTTGATATTCCGTTACCGTCCCTGCGTACTTACTGGAACTGTACGACGTGCGGCCAGATCCTGCTGACGCAGCGCTTCGGTTGTTTGGCTAGAACCGTCCACGTGCCAGCCCGGCGGCAGCATCACGTTGCGGATCGCGGTCCACACGCTGCCCGCCGACATGACATCACGGGCGAGGCTGACCCAGTGTTCGAATTCGACAACGAGCGGGTTGCGAGAGCGCGTTGGTGTCGTCAGACCGTAGCGGCACGGCTCATCAGCGCGTTCTTCGACATACGTACGGAACAAGCGGTCGAATATGACGAGCACGCCGCCAAAGTTCGCGTCAAGATAGTCGGCATTTGATGCGTGGTGCACGCGATGCGCGGATGGCGTATTGAACACATATTCAAGCCAGCCGAGTTTCGGGGTCCACGTGTTATGCAGCCAAAATTGATAAAGCAGATTAAAACTCAGCGTCGCCAGCACGATTTCCGGACGCACGCCAAGCCATACGAGGGGGGCGAAAAACATCGCTGAGCCAGTCAGCTTGCCGGTCAGGCCAAGCCGGTAAGCAGACGAAAGCGTCAGTTGATTCGGCGAGTGGTGAACCGCATGCGTTGCCCAGAAAAAGCGAATGCGGTGCGACGCGCGGTGGTACCAGTAGTAGCAGAACTCCTGGCCGATAAAGAGCAGGAACACCATCAGCGCGCTGTTGAGCGTGACGGTGAAGATCCGGTGATCCCAGGCAAGTGCGAAAATCGGGGTCGCGAGCGAAAGCGGCAGCAGTGCGAGCAGTTTGCGACCGGCCACATCGGCCAGCGAAATCCACACTTCATACCAATCGAAAGGCATGGCGCTATTGCGCTGCCTGCGAGTGAGCACGCATGCCTCGATCAGTGAGACAGCAATGACGAACAACGTAGCGCAAAGAGCGATTTTTCCAGTGGTAACCATGATAGGCAGATAACCGGTTCAGATTGGACGCGTCGTTTGCGGGAAAAGGCTGCTACTGCGTCGGGTGAAGCTAATGTAGTGCGCGGCCCGGTTAAAAACCATGCGCAAACTATGTCACCAGATGTCGCGGACTTCCGCCCGGGACTGGCAAGCCACGGTGCAGAGTCGGTGCTGCGGTGGTGCCCCGGCGATGGACCGTGACGGACTACCGTTTTGTGCCGTATCCAATTGCTTTCCCACCGACGGGCAAGGTCCGTTGAGGCTTATTCGACGCCTACCAACACGCGCGCGACGGAGCATTCACAATCCTGCGGACGATGGCAGGCACCGATAACGCTAAACGACAGCCGAAGGTCGGGAATGGCCGACCACGTGTCCTTCATGTTGCATTGGTAACCGGCAGGTCGTCGGCCTTTGCGGTCGTTGGCGAGCTCGTCCCAGTCTTCGCGAATGTTGGCTTCAGGCGCCTTAGTCGAACTGGCGCTATCGGCCATGAAGAGACACTCGACCATGCGGCCTATATAGTCGACAATCGATCTTCATTTCGCGAACAATGCTGCTTTCATGTTGATGAGAAGAACACGCGATGACGGACACGACGCACGAGCGTAACGCCCGACTCTGGAAGCGGACGTTGTTGGCCAATTTTGACGCGGGCGCGAGACCTGCCAATATTAGCAACGTAACGCGGGAAGACATACCCGCGTTAGGCACGCTCTTTTTTGGCGCGTTCCTCGGAACGATCGATGATGCTGGTCAGGCCGTAGCCCAATACGGATCAAAGGCAATGGCAATTGTCGCCGGTCGGTACGGGGAATGGATTCCAGCAGCATCCTGGGCGATTGAAGAAACTGACGGTCTTCGATCCGCATGCCTTGTTTGCGACTACAAACCGTATGGTTGTCCAGTCATTGCCGTGGTAGCGACTACACCTTCGCACAAACGAACGGGTGACGGCGGAGCGTTGGTGGACGCAGCACTGTTGTCGCTCGCGGCGCTCGGTTACCTGGAATGCTGCACGATGATTACCGTTGGGAGCGACGCATCAGAGCAACTATTTGAAAAACGCGGCTTCTCGCCTGAAACTGCAACTCGAACCGGCACAGCCTGAATCCTGTATCCGTCTCAACGCGGTCATTTCGGGGCGATCGACATCAATACGTAGCTGGCCGGACCCTTTATGTCGAGTCAATAGACTGCCAGAGACTGCTGTCTCGACGCTACGTTTGATACAGTGCGGTCTCTCGACGGGAGTTCAGGGAGTGAAGCAGATGTTCTCAGCGGCGATCTTCGACATGGACGGCCTGCTGGTCGATTCAGAGCGCGCGATCATGAACACGTGGATCACGGTGGGATTGGACCTTGGGATCGCATTGTCGGCTAGCGATTATCTTCGGATTGTCGGAAGGTCGGCGACGGAATGCGAGCTGATACTGACAGAACTGCTCGGTGGGGCGGCTACATGTCGGGAGGCGCTGACCCGGGTCCGGCAGCACTTGAGCAAGCCATCAGTGCATCCGATATTTCCGCTGAAATCTGGAGCACGAGCCCTGCTGACTGAGTTAGCGAGAGCAGGCATTCCCTGCGCTGTCGCTTCCTCATCTCCTGTGGATGAGATTAGATCGCGCCTTGGGCGTGTAAGCGTGCTTCAGTTTTTTAAGGCGATCGCTGGTGGCGATGAAGTCGATCGTGGGAAACCCGATCCGGCGGTCTACAGACTTGCAGCCCATCGGCTGGGTGTGCCGGTGGATGCTTGTCTAGCCTTTGAAGATAGCGATAACGGCGCGCACGCGGCCGCTAGCGCCGGCATAGCAGTGGTCATCGTTCCAGACCTGAAACCACCGACTGCAGAGGTCGCGGAACTGAGCTTCCGGATATTAGGGGAACTCGACGGAGCGATTGAACACGTTGCTGACTGGTTCACGAGGCGCGACACAAAATTTGCGTGAACGTCCGTTGTCGAGAAAGTTGGTTGACCGCTATACAGGGTCGACTTCTGCCCCGACGCGAATCGATGAACGGCGAACCCGATCGAATACGATAGATTGGATGTGACTATGGCGCGCAACCCGAATTTCATGCTCTGCCTTCGTGAAGCGCTAGCCGCCTCCTGGGACAAGCGGACGGCTTATTTAGAGGTTGAGCAAGTGGACAATCCTGCTTTGGGTCAGTGCTATCCAACGTCCCGGGTGGTGCAGCACTACTACCCCGAAACCGAAATCATCAAAGGGAAGGTTTGGACCGGAAAGGCAGTAGACGTTCACTTCTGGAACGGGCTTCGTGTTGGCAACGACTGGTACCACATTGATCTAAGCTGGCAGCAGTTCCCGGCCGGTTCAACTATTCAGGAATTCGATATTCTCGAACGTCACGAATTGAATGATAGTGAAGGGACGATGCAACGCTGTGCGTTGTTGTTGAAGCGGGTTGATGACTATCTAAAAGCGTGCGGCCACGCGTGCTCGGATGGTGACTGACGGGCTTTCCGCTCGTCCTTGCTGCCGTATCGATGATTCATCGTCGAGAATCGGTGTTTATGCTGTGGTTGCAGGAACCAGTCGCCTAACTGGGCGGCGCAAACGAACGCAGACAATGATCATTTCCGTTACTTCAGTTTCCGACGTTACTCCCGACCTCGTTGAAGCCATGAACCGCCTCCATCGCCGTTGTTCCGACCGCTGACAGTCGCATAGATCTCAGTGTCAAGCGAACAGTCAAGTTGACGCTACCCGCTCCGGTTATGCCATGATTGCGGCCAGAGAAACCGTCATGGGGAGGTCATTCTTTATGCTGAACGACTTGGAAAGGCAAGTTCGTGAGTTTGGAACTCAAGGGATTTTTCATTTCGGCAGACCGCTTACTGCGCATCTGATCGAGACCGCCAAATGGCTCGATAAATGGGGGGCTTCCTCCACTTTGGTTCGCGCTGGCGCCTTTCATAGTATTTACGGCACAGAAGAATTTCGCGAGAAAGCCGTCTCCCTGGATCAGCGTCCAAAAATTCAGCAGATCATCGGGCAAGATGCAGAAGCTCTCGTATTTCTCTTTTGCATGGGAAATCGACACACGTTTTTTGATGGACAGGTCGCCGCACCGTATCGCATTCCGCTCCCGTCGTTGGGCACAGACGTCGAGATTGACGATCCAACTTTCACAGCCCTTTTGGAGATTGAAGCCGCAAACATTGTGGATGGCGCATTGCACCAACCGGACGCGCCACCTGCGGCAGGACCTTTCTGGTTGGCAAGGTTCGAGTCTGTAAAAAGCAAACTGCCCATCCAAGCCTACAGCACCGCCCGCGACGTGCTAACAAACTGGACCGCCGACGCGGTTCGTGATCGGATGAGGGCGGAGGGATGGCTCACGACAGATCGAGGCTAAACCGGCGCTCTATCTGGCGATCGAGGCAACCGCAACGTTAAAGCAACTCGAAAGCAACGGCTTGTAGACTGCGTAACCCTCATGCTGAATTCTGATATGACCAGCCGACCACAAGGCATTTTTTCGAGATCCGTATCACTTTCTGTTCTCTCGATTTTGGCTATGTTCAGTCAGATCTCCGTTGACGCGGCCCAGCCGACTCTATACCCAGGTGTCGAATGGAGCCGCACTACTCCTGAAGCGGCCGGATGGGATCCGCAGATCTTGACGGAAGCGCACGACTACTCGAAACAGATAGGCACGACAAGTTTCATTGCGATCCAACACGGTACTATCGTCGCGAGCTGTGGTGACATTGATCATCGATTCAAGATTTACTCCGCACGCAAGAGCTTGTTGAGCGCACTCACTGGCATTGCCGTCAATGCCCATCAACTTGATCTGGACGACACGCTTGGGACGCTGGGAATAGACGACGTGTTTCCAGCGCTCACCGATAGCGAGAAGCGAGCCACGGTACGAGACCTACTCGAATCAAAGTCCGGCGTTTACCACGTCGCACTCTATGAAACTGATCGCGAGCGCCGCGTGAGGCCGATACGGGGCTCCCATGCGCCTGGCACCTTCTGGTATTACAACAATTGGGATTTCAATGCCCTCGGGTCCATCTACGAAAAGGCCGTTGGAAAATCAATCTTCGAATCATTTGAAAGTCAGATAGCTGATCCGCTGGAAATGCAGGACTATCGCGTGAGCGACGGAAGCTACGAGCGAGGTTCGGACTCGTTGCATGCCGCATACCTATTCAAGATGAGTGCGCGCGACCTGGCGCGGTTTGGCTTGTTATATCTTAACGAAGGCCGATGGAAAGAGCAGCAGGTCGTACCGGCGTCATGGGTCGCAGAGAGTACGACGCCTCACTCCGACGCGATCATGCACGCTGGTTACGGTTACCTATGGTGGACCAGTAGGAATGGCCAACATCTAGATACGCAAGATTTGCCTGCAGGCAGTTTTTGGGCGGATGGATCAGATGGTCAATTTGTTATCGTCGATCCGATAGACGATCTCGTCGTTGTTCATCAGACCAACACCCGCGCCCTGTTTGGTCTTGTAGGAAACGGCAATAGAGTTAGCGAACAGCAGATGGGACATTTAATGTGGCTGCTTCTGACTGCTGCTCACGCGAAAGACCCTGGGAGAGATCCAATGCTCAGCGGCAGCTAGAAGGTGGCTTCTCAAGCGGCAGCTTTGGGCGCTCTGACCGACCACGCAGAATGGGACCACGCTTTGTGGTTGCAGCCATAAAACGGCTAATCTTCGCTCTCCAGGTACGGCGCCAAACGATCATGAAAATTGAAGTCACCGACGTGCCGAATGAGCACGATGACGCTTTCATCGCATCGCAACTCCGAGCCTACAACGCCGCGTTTACTGTAAGAGACTTCAAGTTGTTGCGCGTGTTCGCACGCGACGCGGACGGCAGCATCATCGGCGGCTTGCTAGCCGACACTTTCTGGCAATATCTCGAAGTCCACGTTCTCTGGGTCAGCGAGGCGCATCGCAATGCGGGGCATGCAACGCGACTATTGAATGCGGCAGAAAGCGAAGCCCGTCGGCGAGGCTGCAAGCACGCCTTTCTCGATACGTTCAGTTTTCAGTCGCTCGGTTTTTATCAAAAGCTCGGATATGGCGAGTTCGGCCGCCTGGAGGAGTTCAGCGGCAGACATGAACGACACTATCTGCAGAAAAGGCTCTATGAAAGACACCCATAGCGCGGGGCAACCGGGCTGGTCACGTGCCGGTACGAAAGCTCGCCGTCCGACCGCGATCGCCCATCATCCGCCTTTCGGCATCAGATTTCGAACGTCCGATTTGAGCTAGGCAAGAGCCGTTGGCCGAGTGTGGTTGAGATCCGAGGATGCAGAAGAGCATCGCTGGCTGCCGATATGGCACGCGCCATGGAGTCGGCAGCGGGTTACTAATGAACATCTGGTTGAGATGGGCCACGATGCCGTGCTCGTCCGGACCCGCACTGTTCCTCAACTGCCGTGACAGGTCTATACGACGTTTGCCCAATGCACCTCGCGCATTCCAGGAAAGTAGCGACGGCTCAGCGATCTGGCGACAAACGCGCTCTGCGCCCCTCTATGGCGGAAGGATTTCAGCGCGACTCCAGCAGCACCGGCAGCATCAAGCGGGAGGACGAACTGATCGTGTTAAGGCTGCTGGTGCCAACACTCGCATGTCGAAACCGCAGTATTGCCGGCGTCTCGGGATTCTGGTCGTCGCTGGCAATGATCAACTGGATGCGATGACCCAGCCGGAATCGTCGTGCGTTGGTCACCAAGGGGATTCGGTATTTCACAGGCTTGCCGACGGGCACTGCCTCAAATGTCCTGCAAGGGAGGGCTGGCGCTCCGAGGCGGCTGATGCTTTCATCGACAGCCCGCAGGCTGGCACGCAAGTAGCCGGCGGTAACCTCGGTCACCGCACCCGAGGTATCGACGTCCTGCAGAATGGCAATCCAAGCCGTGTCCGGCGCGGTGCTGATCGCATCAAGTTGCAGTTCTATTTCACCTACGATATCAAGATCGTGCTCCAGTGGCTGACTGGTCCATGTCAGGCTCGATACAGGGTCCACGGGACTCGGATGGTCCCGGTTCAGTCCGGCGCCCGAGCTCATTAGCTGGCGTATTCCGCCAACGCCTTCGTCCTCGGCAAGTGTGCCGTCGGCGCCTAACGCCAGCGCAATGTGTGCAGCGTGGGGCGGCCATGAATCGGCAGTCTGCCACCCTTCGGCACCCGGCATAACGTAACGAATGGGAGGGCCTTCGAGAATCCCGGTGTCGCGCCCCTTCAGCCAATGATCGAACCACGCGAGAGCCTCGATGTGCAAGCTCTCCCACGGCCATGCGAGACCATGCTTGCCCAACATTCCCACACGAACGTGCGGACTGTTGACGAGCGCGAAGTATGCCTTGAACGTGGACGGAAGATGCAAGGGTACGTTATCCCAGTCGCAACCCAGATAGACAGGCACGTTGACCCGGTCCAGCAACGGCAGGAGATTGCGGTCGTCCCACCAGCCGTCGCGCGCCTGATGTTCCACAACGCATGCACGCCAGAGATCGTCCCAGGGATGCGGCGCGTGCTGCAGTTTCAGCAAACCCTTGATGCCGGCCATTGCCGCCTCGCCGTTCATCGTCGAAAACTTCTTGTGAATAGTGGGGGTCTTCAGGATGTAACTCGCCGCATCGACGAACTTGTTGCGGTAGAACGCGCTGCCGTGTCCGGATGTCATGCCGATCATCGAGAGGAAGGGCGTGAGAAAGGACGTGCTCGCCAGCCCGTGGTGCAGGGCCGCTTCATAAAGATCCACGGTCACCGCGACCGGAAAGATCGCTTTCAGATGAGGCGGCTGCTCGACCGCGGCCTCCAGTTGAGTCATGGCGAAATAGCTGATTCCGACCATGCCGACGTTGCCGTCGGACCATGGCTGCACCGCAGCCCATTCCACCAGGTCGTACATATCGCGGCGCTCCTGCCCGTCGAAAAACCCAAACGTCCCGCCCGAACCACCCGTGCCGCGGATATTCGCAATGACATGGACGTACCCGCGCGGGACGAAGAAGTCGCTGGCGCCTGCTTCGATGAAACCGAGCGGGGCTCCCAGGTTTTGTATCTGCCGAGGATACGGCGACGCGGACACAAGCACCGGATACCGGCCTGGGGTCGCTGGACGGTAGATGTCAGCGAGGAGTTCGATGCCGTCCCGCATCGGCACAGACACGTCATAGTCGGTATCCATTTGCAGGCTGGGCATGGAGAGATTACGGTATTCGCGGCCGCTCGTCTGCGGCCCATTGAGTTGACGCTGTCCGGGTTCGATCCCGGAGACTGATTGAGACATGGCTTCTCCATCGTTCAACAGGCCGGATCGATCGGCCTGGATTCGTGGTCCCCGCGAGGACATTCCGGTTGCTTCGACGTTGCAGCAGTTCGTGCTGGCGCGTCCGTTCGCGGTCCGGACGCAGATGAAGTAGAATGGATAATATTCGAATTGAAATTCGAATTCAAACTATTTTTGCACGAATCTATTGCCCCTATTATGTCGACAAATACGAGAAAAACAGCCGCAAAACAGCCAAAACGTGCCTCGCGTGCCGACGGGGCGGCGACACGGCTGCACTTGCTCAACATCGCGGGCCAAGTGTTTGCGGAACGTGGTTTTGCGGATGCCACCAGCAAGGAGATTTGCGAGCGTGCCGGTACGCCGATGGCATCGGTCAACTACCACTTCGGCAGCCGGGAGGCTCTCTATGAGGCAGCGCTCGTCGAGGCCCATCGGCAGATTGTGGGCCTCGACGAACTAGAGGCGCTGATTGCGGGACTCAGTGATCCAAGGGAAAAACTTCGCGCTGTACTGTCTCGATTCGTCGGCCTTTCAACGAGCGCCAGCACCCCATGGGGCTTCATGGTCATGTTGCGCGAAGTGCTCTCGCCGTCAGCCTCCATTCCGGCGCTTATTGAGAAAGCTGTGCGGCCGAAGGCTACGTTCATCCTCGGACTAATCGGCGAGGTGCTGGGGCTGAACCCGAAGGCTCCAGCGGTGCAACGCGCCGTGATGTTTGCTGTGCTCCCCTGCGTCGCGATGATGGTCGCACCAAAGCAGATGCAAGCTTCCCTCTTGCCCGCTGTCGTGAAAGACAAGGACGCGCTTGCGGAGGACTTTGTGCGCTTCGTAACGGCAGGGCTCGATGCGCTCGCTATCGCTTATCGTTCAGACAATCGTCGCTGACGTAAGCCCACTCTTTTGTCGACCGCGCAACGGTACGTACGGAGCCTTTTTTTGATTTTTCGTCCTCCGGTTTCGAACGTCGCTTGCTAGTGTTGAAGCGGACGAAATCGAAAGTGGCCGGATTGGCCGTTGAGGGTCGAGAAGACTCATTCGATCTTCATGTCAGCGGACATTCGTAGCAGCGCAACGACGAGGAATCCCGCACGGCCGGTCCGGCCGAAGATATGACGACCGGCTCCTAGGCAGCAATGACCGTTGCACTCCGACCACCGCCGATCTCCGACCCGTGTGATTCACACCATTGCGCTTGCTTGCGTCTATGCGAACGCTCCTTGCTCAGCCTAACAGCCAGCATTTCGCAAATCCGCGTGTAGCGGCGTACGCTGAAGGTGCAAAAAAACTTGCTACGCTTTGTGTTGACTTCCGTGACGCCGCTCACGTCACTCGGCAAGGCATGCAAGGGAGGGATCATGACATTCAAGGCTCAGTGGTACCGAGACGAGTTTGCAAAAAAACGAGGCAAAGGTTTCTGCAGCTATCCAGTGGCAACGGTTGCTTTCTACGGGCCAGACGACACGAGAGCGACGAAGGTCTCTGTTGCTATCGTCGCGCAAGAAGATGCCGACGCGGACCCGGTAGAGCGATGGTTTTGCGAAACAACCGATGCGAGAAGCGATCCGGAAATCACTGAAGCAATCGTACGATTTATTGATCAGCATGGAGCCGAATCGGTGGCGGCCGTCGATCGCATCATCGGCTGCCCGCATGAGGAAGGCATTGACTACCCAGAAGGCGAAGAATGTATGAAGTGTCCGTTCTGGGCGCACCGTGATCGATGGAGCGGCGAGATCGTACAGTGAGACGTCAAGAGGCAAGCGCTTCCATCCTCGCGCTGAGGCATTCCTCACTCGCCTCGTTCCGACCGCAGTCATCGAGTCGTTAAGGCAAGACGCTTCCCGCCCCGGGCACCGGCCATCTCGGCCGGTGGGCCCGGGAGCCCACGTCAGAACGGGTAGTCGCGACTATTCAACGTGCCAAAGCCGGCACAGGGTTGGCTCCCCACGGCCGTACCCTTGCTATCTCCGGCCGACCAGCCATCCAATGAGTACCCCGACGCCCAAGGCCACCCCGGCTGTCGACCATGGACGCTCACGCACATAACCGTTCGCCAGCTTTGCCGATTTCTTTCCCCGCGTGATGACCACGACCTGGGCATCGGCCACCTTTTTGCGGGCGTGCTTAAGACGCGCTCGTACCTTACGGGAATCAAGCGTTGTCGTTTGCAGAGTTTTATCCACGTCGTTCACCGCGTTGTAGGAATCTGACATGCTGTTACCCCCGTTCTCATGGTTAGGAAAACACAACGTTTAATAAAGCGTTCGAAGGAACCGTCATCTGCCCGGGTCCTCAGCCGCCGTCACTCTTAAACCGGCGAACGCACGACCTCGATCTCGACCGACAGCGTCTCCGTACCCTTCCCGGTGCGCACGCCCGAAACGGACATGCCGCCGCTCCTAGCGCGGGTTGTCCTCGAGAATGCTCTGCGTCAGGCTGACCGAGGGAATCGTCGGTTTCATCATGGTCAGCGCGCGGCGGCGCACCCCGTACCATCCAGCGACCAGCAGCAGGACCACGACTGGAATCGACGCGACAGTCCACGTGCCATTCGGGTAGTCGAATGCCATCAACACCAGCACGCCCAGCAAAAACGCCAGCGTCAGCCACGACGTCACCGGCGCGCCGGGCATCTTGAAGGTGGCGGGCTCAGCTTCACCGCGGGCCACCGCCTGACGCAACTTCATCTGGCAGACAACAATGAACCCCCAGGTGCTGAGAATACCGAGCGACGCTACATTGAGCACGATCTCGAACACGCTCGACGGAACGAAATAATTGAGTACGACGCCCAGAACGTAGATCGCCACCGTCACCAGGATGCCGGCATACGGAACGGACTGTGAACTCATGCGGGAGAGGAAGTGCGGCGCGGAGCCCCCCATCGACAGAGCGCGCAACACGCGTCCGGTGGAATACAGTCCCGAGTTCAGGCTCGACAGCGCGGCTGACAGCACGACGATATTCATCACCGAGCCAACGCCAGGCACGCCGAGCGCGCCGAAGAACGTGACGAACGGGCTCTGCCCCGCCTTATAGGCGCTCCACGGCAGCAAACAAACGAGGAGCACCACGGACCCGACGTAAAACAGCGCGATACGCCAGATCACGCTGTTGATGGCACGCGGCAGCACCTTGCGGGCATCCTTGCACTCGCCCGCGGCCGTGCCGACCAGTTCCACCCCCGCGAAAGCAAACACGACGCCCTGAACGAGGACCAGCGCCGCCATCAGTCCATGCGGGAACAGGCCGCCATTTTCTGTAATCAGATGCGAGCCCGTTGCATGTCCGGCAACCGGCGTACCCGTGCCCAGGATGGCAACGCCGATAAGCAGGAACAGCGCGATTGCCGCGACCTTGATCAGGGCGAACCAGAACTCCATCTCGGCGAACCATTTCACGCCGATCAGGTTCATGGTGGCGACAATACACAGCGCCAGCAGCGCGAACAGCCATTGAGGCACGGCGCTGAATGCCGCCCAATAATGCATGTAAAGCGCGACCGCGGTGATGTCGACAATGCCGGTCATCGCCCAGTTGAGGAAGTACATCCAGCCGGCGACAAACGACGCCTTTTCACCCAGGAACTCACGTGCATAGGAGACAAAGCTGCCGCTGCTCGGGCGGTGCATGACCAGTTCGCCCAGCGCGCGCAGGATCAGGAATGAGAAGACACCGCATACCAAGTAGACTAGCGCCAGGGCCGGACCGGCTATTTGCAGACGCGCACCCGCGCCAAGAAATAATCCGGTGCCAATGGCGCCGCCGATTGCAATCATCTGAACCTGTCGATTGCCAAGCGTTTTGTGGTACCCCGCTTCATGGGATTCCAGCCAGCTTTTCTTATCCAGCTCACCGGACGCTTGAACCGATGATTGATCGGGTGCTGTAGCCATGATCATCTCCTGCTTAAGAACGGTTTTCAAAAATCGACAGTTTGGCGATGAACGTTAGCGGAATGGCCGTGCGTATCCAAAGCCTCCCGGCTCAGTCTTACAAACTCTATCCAGATGACGCAGGCTCTGATCAACATGTCGAGCGACATGTCAACTTAGCTGGGAAGCCCAAAATTAGGGTGTCAAATTGACGGGTGCAATGCCTATGCAATTTTCGACTAACGCCATTCGAAAATAGATATTGGTTATTCGTCGACCTGTGGCACGCTAGGGAAACTTATTGACCCATGGCAACGGTCGACGTCCTTGAAGAGCGATGACTATGGAAGCAAAATGGCTGGAAGATTTTCTCAGTCTCGCGGAGACAAAAAGCTTTTCCCGGTCGGCCCGCAACCGTGATTTAACACAGTCCGCATTCAGCCGGCGCGTTGTCGCGCTCGAGACATGGATGGGAACGAAACTGGTGGATCGCAGCGTCAACCCGATCTCGCTCACGCCCGCAGGCCGGATGTTTCGCAGCCTGGCAACGGATATTTTGAAGAGTATGTATGCGGCCCGTAATATGGTGGGCGGTTATGAACAGTTTGCCGACAGCGATCACGTGGTTCATTTTTCGGTCGCTCACACGCTGGTGTTCACACTTTTCCCGGACTGGCTCAAACGGCTGAACGGAAAGTTCGGCGACATCATGGCCCGGGTCCAGGCGGTCAATGTCCCCGAGGGCGTGCAACATCTCCTTGCCGGTGACAGCGACCTGCTGATGGGCTACCACCATCCCCATCTTCCCCTTGGACTGGACCCCAATCTCTTTCCCTTCCTTACGCTGGGCGTCGAGCGGGTTCTGCCGGTTTCTGCTGCCGACAGCAATGGCAAACCATTGTTCGAGCTACCTGGAAAAAGCGGCAAACCACTGCCCCTGCTGGCTTATTCGTCAGGGGCGTTCCTTGGGAACGTGGTCGAAATGCTGTTGCTGAATGCAACCGAGCCGTACGCTTTGTACCGATGCTTCGAGACTCATATGTCCGAAGCGTTGAAAGGCATGGTAGTGGCAGGTCACGGTATCGGCTGGCTGCCAGAGAGCTGCATAACCAAGGAATTGAGCGACGGCTCGCTTGTCAGGGCAAGCTCTGACGCCTGGACTACCGAACTGGAAATACGTCTGTACCGTTCCGGCAAGCAGAGAGGCCGAGCCGCCGAACAGCTCTGGTCCTACGTTGAACAACAGACAGTTAAAACGGGCGTCAATGGGCCATCGGCGAGCCGGGAACTGAATAGACAAGAACTCGATCCTGCGGAGATTACAGCGCGATCCTCTACTTCCGGATAGCGCGTTTGCAAAGCGCGAATCGCGTCCTGCTGAACGATCAGGCCGAAGTGTCATCCCCGGCCTCCTGATGCGTTCAATCAAGCGGAACCGTCAGTTGGTCGATCACGGCGCGCGTCTGGGGTCGCACGCCACGCCACCAGGCGAAAGCTTCTGCCGCCTGCTCCACCAGCATGCCGACGCCGTCCGCGACACTCGCCACGCCCGCATTGCGCGCGAGCCGCAAGAATGGCGTCAGCCGCTTGCCGTAGGCGAGCTCATAGGCGGCGCCCTCCGCGCTGAAGACACTCGGCGGAACCGGCGGTAACTCGCCAGTGAGACTGGCCGACGTCGCGTTGACCACAAGGTCGAAGCGTCCCATTGCTTCAAGATCACCATAGCCACAGGCGAACAATGAACCGCTCGCCGCGACCTGTGCGACCAGCGCCCTGACCTTCGGGACGTCCCGGTTCGCAACGACGAGTTCAGCGGGCCGCGCCGCCAGGAACGGCAGCAATGCTCCCCGCACCGCACCACCCGCGCCGAGGACCAGCACGCGCTTGCCGGCCATCGGCTGGCTCAGGTTGACTTCAATGTCACGCACCAAGCCGACGCCATCGAAGTTCTCGGCCACGATCCGCCCGTCCTTAAAGCTCAGCGCGTTGGCAGCGCCAGCCAGTTCCGCGCGCTCACTGCGTTCATCGGCCATCGCGAACGCCTTCAGCTTGAAGGGTGCGGTCACGTTCATGCCTTTGCCGCCCGCCGCGACGAACGCACGCACAGTCGCGGCAAAGGCGTCGTGCGGCTCCAGCGGACCCTCGATGGCTGTATACGACATGTCCTGCTGCGTTTCTTGCGCAAAGAGACCGTGGATCAACGGAGATTTCGTATGGCCGATCGGGTTTCCGATTACTGCGTACTGGTCAGTCATCATGGCCTCACCTTCGAATACAGCACACCATCGGTTTGCATCGCGTCGATCTCGGCAGCGCCGAAGCCCAGCGACTGCGCGACTTCCGCGTTGTGTTGACCGAGATCGGGCGCAACCTCGCGAATCGTCGTGTCGCAATCGGAGAATCGGAACGGCAGGTTCGGCAGACGCAACTTGCCGTAGCGCGGGTGCTCCTGCTCGACCACCATGCCGCGCGCAATGATCTGCGGATCGGCAAGCACTTCGTCGATACGCTGCACCTTCGCGCAAGACACGTCGATACGATCGAGCAGTTCCAGCACCTGCGCGACCGGCCGGCCGACCACCCAGGGCTTCACCACGGACAGAATCTCCAGCCGGTTGGCATTGCGGCCCGCGGACGTGTGAAAGCGTGTGTCGGTGCCAAAGCCGGCCGGGCCGCCATGCGCCTCGACGAGCGCGGCGAAGCGTTTCCAGGCGTCGTCGACCTGCGCTGCGATCACGAGGTCGCCATCGGCGGCACGGAACACGCCATAGAGCGTCGACGTAGGCATGTCGTGACCGGTCTGCTCGGGCACGATGCCTTGCATCGTGTAGCACTGCACAGCGTATTCGTGCATCGACACCAGCGTGTCGTACAGCGCCATGTCGATGTGCTGGCCTCGGCCGCTCTTCACGCGACCGAGCAGCGCGGCGTTGATCGCCGCCACCGCGTGGATGCCGGTATACATGTCGCCGAGCGAGATGCGCATCAACGGCGGCGGCTCGCCGGGGTTCCCGATCATCTGCATGATCCCGCTCTTGGCTTCGGCAATCAGGCCGAAGCCGGCGCGATGCGCGTCCGGTCCCGTATGGCCATACGCCGAGATCGAGCAATAGACGAGGCGCGGATTTCGCGCGGACAGTTCGTCATAACCCAGCCCGAGCTTGCCCAGCGCACCGGGCCGGTAGTTCTCGACGAACACGTCCGCCGAGTCGCACAGCCGCTGCATGAACTCCTTGCCGCGCGGGTCCTTCATGTCGACGCTGACGCCGCGCTTGCCCATGTTGAGCTGCAGGAAATAGCCGCTCTGCTCGTCATCGAGCACGGTGGCGTGCTGACGTCCCGCGTCGCCGCTGCCGGGACGCTCGACCTTGATGACTTCGGCACCGAGCGCCGCGAGGCAGCGCCCGACGTACGGACCGGCCAGGAAGTGGCTGTAGTCAACGACGCGAATCCCTTCGAGAGGACGTGCTTGCATCAGAATGCTCCCGGTCGGCGCGGCACCATCAGACGATGCTCGCCATGCTGGACGACCTGGCCGTCCTGATTGATCAGGTCCGACGGCAGCACGACGATGCCCCAGTCGGGACGGCTCTTGCTGGCGCGCATCGCGCCCACGCGGAATTTGACATGCAGCACGTCGTTGACCTTGATCGGCAGGTTGAAGTCCCAGGTCCAGCCGAGCGACATGCCCGGCAGGAAACGGTATTCGCTTTGGGTCTTGAGGCCATCGGCAATAGACAAGCCAAACAGGCCGTGCGCGACGATCGAGCCAAAGTGGCTCGCGTTCGCGTATTCCTCGTCTACGTGGACCGGAGTGTGATCACCGGTGAGGTCGGCGTAGGCCAGAATGCGTTCTTTGGTCACCGTGTAGGCCGGGCTCACGCATTCGTCACCCTCGTTTGCGTCATCCCAGTATTTATCGACAATCGTCATCTCACACCTCCGCACGCGGGTTGATGTCCAGCGCCCGCGCAACGCACGAGGCGGGCTTGGCCTGGATCAGTTCGACGGCGAGGCCGTCCGGCAGGCGCAACCAGTTGCGTCCTTGTGGCATTTCGCTGACGTCATAGCGTTGCGCGGCGGCCAGCGCTGCCTCCATGTCTTCGCACATCACGCCCAGGTGGCCGAGCCGGCCTTCAGGACCGTCGTGGTCCGGCTGATGGATGAATTGCAGGCCGCCGAGCGTCCAGTACTGCCGGGGTTCCTCGACGGTGCCGTCGATCTCGCGCATCGTCATGCCGAGAACATCTTCGAAAAAGCGGATGTGCCAGTGAATGTCCTTCACCCAGATGGCGACATGCTCCAGATACGCCTTGCTGCCGTTCATGCGGTTGTCTCCTCATGTTGTCGGTCGCTCATGGCACGCTCGATGCCCTTGATGCAGGCCACCAGCGTCGCGTTGACCGGGGTCGGCACGCCGTGCCGTTGTCCCCAGCGCACGACCGCGCCGTTGATAAAGTCGATTTCGGTGATGGATCCTTTTTCGAGGCTTTGCAGCATCGAGGTCTTGAACGCCGGCGAGAGTCCTTCGCCGGCGAGGGCCCACGGGCGTTCAGGATCGGTGGTGGAGAGCGTCACGCCAGCGGCATGGGCGACTGCCATCGCTTCGGCGACCGCCGCAAGCGCCGTCGTCTTCAGAACCGGTTCGTCGTAGAGTTGACCGTAGGTCAGGCCGGTGGCGCCGGTCAGCGCGCCTGTCGCGACATTGACCAGCAGCTTGTCCCACATCGTGCCGACAATGTTGTCGCTGACCGTGGTGGCCAGTCCGGCAGCGTTAAAGGTTTCAGCGATCGCCGTCGCGCGGGAAGTGATTCCGCCGTCGAGCTCGCCGATGTAGGTAGCCTTGCCGGCGACACCGGACTCGATGTGCCCCGGATTGCGCATTACCCCGCCAACGTACGTCTTGCCGGCCAGCACCCGATCGCGACCCACGATGTCGGCAAGCACATCTTCGTGTCCAAGGCCGTTCTGCAACGACAGGACGAGCGTTTCGGGTCCTATTAGTTCCAGTGCGCCGCGCATCGCGGCGGCGGTATGAAATGACTTGACCAGCACGACAACCAGATCGACGACGCCGGCTTCGGCGGCCCGTGTCGTGGCGCGGACCTTCACGTGACGGGAGCCGCTCGCATCGTCCACCTTTAGACCGTCACGCCTCATCGCCTTCACGTGCGCCGCCGAGCGGTTCAGCAACCAGACCTCGTTGCCCCCTTCGGTCAGCGCCGCGCCAATAGCGCAGCCCAGCGCCCCTGCACCCAGAATCGCAATCTTCACTGCAGTCTCCTTAACATGGAGATCAAGATACGAGCCGGCGTTCATATCGGCAATACAATGATTACAATGACGTCATTGCGAGAGGCAATAGTCCTATGAACTCGACCGAACTTCCTGACCTGAAGCTGCTGCAGTTGTTTGATCTCCTCTACGATGTCCGCAGCGTCACCCGCGTGGCCGAGCAGCTCGGACAGAGTCAGCCGACGATCAGCATCTGGCTGGGCCGTTTGCGGGAGCATCTGCAGGACCCGCTGTTCGTACGTACACCGGGCGGGATGGCGCCGACGCCACAAGCCGATGCGCTGATCGGGCCGTGCCGGGAGATTCTCGAATCGCTGCGGCGCTTCGCTGCCTGGGAAATCGCGTTCGATCCCGCCACGGCGAAACGGCGCTTCCGTATCTGCATGACGGACGCCAGTCACATCACGCTGCTCCCACGAATGCTGGCGCACGTGCGCGCGCTGGCGCCGGGTATACGCCTGGAAGCGGCGGGTATCGACGGCAATACCGAACGGGCACTGGAATCTGGCGAAGCCGACCTTGCGATTGGCCACGTGCCCTGGCTTGGCGGTGGGATTTACCAACAGCAGTTATACATGCAGGATTGGGTGTGTCTGACGAATCGCCATCACCCGCGTCTGAGGGCCAAACTTGGGTTGAAGCATTACCGCGCGGAGGGACATGTCGCGATCGCGGCGGGGACGGGCGCGCAACTACTTGAACAGGCGCTGGTGCGCGAGCATATCGAGCGCGACGTGGTGCTGGAGTTGCCGGGGTTCCTCGGGCTGGGAGCGATCATCAAAAACACCGACCTGATTGCGACTCTGCCTCGACACATTGGTGAGACGCTGGCGAAAGTCAATGATCTCGCGGTGCATCCCTGTCCAGTTCCTGTTGATGGCTTTGCAGTTCGTCAGCACTGGCACGCCAGATATCATCACGAAGCGGGAAATCGTTGGCTGCGAAGTCTGGTCGTGCAGTTGTTCTGCAGTGCGGGTTGAGCGCAGGACTCTGGCCACGCGTCGTGTCCCGCGCCCGAAACACTATCCACGTGGGAGAGGCCGAACTCAAGCGCGGCTTGCCGGACGCCATCAAAGCACCGCGTCGCGAACGGCAGCGGCCCATAGTCAAAGATTCGTCTTGCTCGAAGGTCACCGATCGCCAGAGGCGTCAGGCCCGACGCCTGAACGCCACGACGCCATCGTCTGAAAAACACCATCACGTCTGACCAGCGCGTGCAAAAGCGCCGCCGCCAGGTGCAGCACGATCAGCGCAAAGAAGCATAGCGCGAGCGTCCTATGCGCATTCCAGAGCAGCGAGTGCAGGCTGTTGCTATGCGGCAGGATGGACGGCAAGCGTACGCCGAACACCACGACGGGATAATCAGCCGCCGACAGCATGCCCCATCCGATCAGCGGAAGTCCAATCATCAGCAAGTAGAAAGCAAGATGCGAAAGGTGGGCGGCGAGTTTCATCGGTACCGGCATCGCGGCCGGCAGCGGTGGCGCGCCGCGCTTGAACCTCACTACCAGGCGAATCAGCCCCAGCACGAGAATCACGATGCCCAGCGGCTTGTGGATGGACACGAGCGTCAGATAATCCGGGCGAATGGTGGACACCATCCCGACACCGATGAACAGCATCGCCAGAATGCAAATCGCCATGAGCCAGTGAAGAACACGTTGCAGCGGTGTGAAGCGATCGTGGATCGGGGTCATTGCGTGGTTCCTCCCGCCGGGGTGTGCGGATAGTCCTTATCCTCAGCGGTCCGCCGGTTGAACGAGACCGAATAGGCGGCTGAGCGCGCGGCGGGAAACGGATCGTCCGAGACGTGCATGCCGGGCGGCAAAACAGTGGGATCGAAGTTGAGATCTCGGCACGGCCCGTCCGGCTCAGGTTCGATGGCGTTGACCACCAGCGTACCCGCCTCCACCTTGCGTCGATCCTCCGGCCACGCTTTGGTGGGGTCCGCAGTCGGGTCGCCGGGATTGGCAACCGTGACGACCAGCGTCCATTTTTGCGGCGCGCTGTGCACGCGCTGCGTGATATCCGCGTCGAGGAAGTCATCGCCACGCGCCTTCAACTGGTCGGGGGTGACGGCCTCAGGCTGCGCGGCCGGCACAAAAGACCAGCGCACGGCCTGATCCTGTCCCGCGGCATCGGTGAAGATAAAGCTGTTGAGGCTGTTGTACTGCTCCTGCGCAAAAGAGCCCGTCCACGGTGCGCTGCCGGCCCACGCCGCAAACGCCCCGAACTCCGGGTGCGCGCCAATAAAATTCTTCATGGCGTCCGGATCGCTCTTGTCGCCCGCGGCCTTGAGCAAAGCATAGAAGGCCTGCGGTGTGGAGACCGCGAAGATGGGGGCGTCGATCATCGCCGAGCGCCACTCGCTGCCATCCGGTGCGACGATGCGTAGACTCAGGCCCCGGACCCGAACCGTGGCGTCCGGCGCCTTAGGGTCGGCCGTAGCAAGGTTGAAACGACCCGTGACCGGGTACGAGCCCGCCGCGAACATGGGCGCTTTGGACAAGGCCACCGCCGCGCCATTCGATTCGAAAGTGCCGGTAAAGCACACGCCTTTGGCGTGATTGCGCCGGAAGCCGAGAGCCGCGCCGCCCGGCGGCGCAAGACCGTTGACGATCTTTGCCGGCGTCAAACGCCCCGGCGAGAGCCAGCCGGCCGTAAAGGCGAAGGCGGCGACCAGCGCGACCACGACGACCGCGATCAGGGCCAGCGAACGGACTGTGGATGTGTTGGAAGCCGGTCTGTCGTCCATCTATCTCTCCTGTTGGAGAATGCCGGGCACGCGTGCCGGCACATGTGAAGAAAGAGGAAATCTCCTGACGCTCATCCAGTCTATGTAAAAAGCTGAACTTCAGGCAATCAAAAATCTTTCTTCTGATATTCCTAAGTGGAATATCAGGTCGCGAGGCCAAGCGTGGCGGCAATAGTACCGGACGGTCGATATTGCGCCCCCGGCCTGGATCTGCGCAGATGAGGTGTTACTGCGGCATTGCGGAGTTTGGAATAAGTGCGGAAGAAGCGGGTGACGATAGCGTGCGCGCTCTATCGATTAGTAAAACGAATAAAATAATCGGCGCACTCGGCGAGAGGCAGTGTTTTTCGCCCCTGTAAAGAGCGATTGGAGAACCTCGCCTGTCACATCACTGATCGGTGTTGGAAGGCCTCGCCGCGCAATCGTGCGCGGTGAGCTTGCTCACGATCGCAATGGTTTCGCCGTCGGCGGGGAACAGCATTTCAAGCGCCAGTTCGGAGAGAGTGACGTCGGTCGGCGTACCAAAGACCGTGGTGGTGTTGAGGAACGATAGAACACCCTCATCCGTCGCGATCTTGAGCGGCGTCGCAAAACGCACCGGGCCTTCGGTGACATCCTCAACCGCTCCGGCCGCTACCTGCGGATAGGCCAGGATCTCCGCGAGTAGCGCCTGGACGCCCGGCTCCGCCCTGGCTTCAATCTGCTGGCGCAGGACGGTGATCACATGCGCGCGCCACTCGGAAAGGTTGACGATCCGCGGCGCCATGGCTCGCGGATGAAGCATGAGGCGCACTGCGTTGACCGGTGGGCGCAGGAACTCGGCGGCAACATCCACATACAGCTGCGGCAGCACAGCGTTCGACAGGACGATGTTCCAATGACGGTCGACCGCGAAAGCCGGATAAGGTTTGTGCGCCTGTATGACCTGCTCGATCGCCTGCCTTGCAGCGGCGAGTTCCTCAAACGATCGCTCCTGATAGGCCGGCGCAAAACCGGCAGCCAGAAGAAGCAGGTTGCGCTCGCGAAGCGGCACATCGAGGTGTTCGGCGAGACGAACGACCATTTCCCGGCTTGGTTGCGCGCGGCCCGTTTCCAGATAGCTCAGATGCCGCGTCGAGGTGTTGGCTGCGCCAGCCAGGTCCATTTGTGTGAGCCGACGGCGCTGCCGCCAACGGTTTAGCAACATTCCGAAGGGCGCTGGATCGGCATTCATATGGAGGTTCATATTTTTACTCTAGCAAGATATCCGGCTCCTCGCCATGACTCCGCAGGTCAAGTTCTGGTGACCTGACTCATGCTTCATGACCTCGGAGGTCATCGACCGTGGCACGACTCAAGCGCACAGTCGAGTCCATGGTGCTGCCGGCCCCGGCAGAAAGCCACTATCCAGGGAGAGCTTGTCATGAACGAAGCTGAAAAGTTGGCGGAGCGCTACGTCGCCGTCTGGAACGAGACCGATCCACAAATACGCCGCGAAAGCATCGCTGCACTCTGGGCGCCGGAGGGCGTCCACTACGTGGGAAGCCGGGAAGTCCAGGGCTTCGATGCGCTGGAGCAGCGCATCACAGGCTCGCACGAGAAGAATGTCCGCGATGGCGGCCATCGTTTCAGGGTAAGCGCTGTCCACGCCCTGCAGGACGCTGTCATGGTGGACTGGCACATGGTGTCGAGCACGGAAGACGCCGTCGTCGCCACAGGTCGCGAAGTCTTTATCGTCGATACCAATCATCGCATTCTCATCGACTATCAGTTCATCGTCGGCTAAGGAGATGAGCATCGGTGTCGTGCAGGAAAGCCGCAGCATGCAGTCAGTTTTTCATTATTCGGGTTTCCCGACAGATGAATTCGGATTGCCTTTCTTTATCCATGACGCTGATCCTCTTAGGATTCACCCTAACCCAGACCCGGGAGACGCGACGTTGCGCCATTCCTGTATCGCATGAACCTTAGGGAATCTTATCGATGCTCCAGCGCACCACGAATGCTTCCCCGACAGCGCCGCGGTCCACGCGCGCCAAAGCCCTTGTTCTCATTGCGGTGATTTTGGCGTGTATCAGCTTGCCCTTGAGTCTCTCGGCAGGACCCGCTGCCCAAACCTTCATCAGTCGTGACCTTGCGGGAGGGACTGTTGCTCTTTCCTGGATCACGAATGCGTTCATGCTCGCCTGCGGCAGCACCCTGATGGTGGCGGGTGCGCTTGCCGATCACTACGGCCGCAAGAAAATCTTCTTCGTCGGCATGTTGGTCATGACGATCGTTTCGCTTGTGATGCCGCTCGCACCCAGCGTTTTGTGGCTTGATTTTCTTCGCGTTCCGCATGGTCTTGCGGCTGCCTGTGCCTATGCCGGCGGTGTGTCGATGCTGGCCCAGGAATTTGAAGGTCCCGCACGCGTCAGGATTTTTAGTCTTATCGGCATCGCGTTTGGCGCAGGCCTCGCGTTCGGCCCGACCCTTGCCGGCATCCTGATCGCTTTTTACAACTGGCACGCGGTCTTTCTCAGCAGCGCGGTGATCAGTTTTATCGCACTGATCTTGTGCATTTTCTTCATGACGGACAGCAAGAATGCGTCGGTGCATGGTCTCGACTGGGCCGGCGCCGGCACCTTCACGCTCATGCTGACGCTCTTCACTTTCGCGGTCGTTGAAGCCCCGGTGCATGGATGGACAGGCCCCCTTGTCCTGGGACTCTTCGCGGCGAGCGCTCTGGTGCTGGTCCTGTTTATTGTGATCGAGACGAAAGTCTTGAATCCCATGCTCGATCTCAGCCTGTTTCGCTATCCGCGTTTCGTAGGCGCGCAACTTCTGCCGCTCGCGACAGCGTATTCATATATTGCGCTGCTCGTCATTTTGCCGCTGCGGTTCATCGGGATCGAAGGGCTCAATGCCCTGGATGCCGGAATACTGATGCTTTATTTTTCAGCGCCGCTGCTTTTTATTCCATTCCTGTCGGCGATGCTTACCCGTTTCATTCCGGTTGGCATCCTCTCGGGTCTGGGCATGCTTATCTCGGTCGCAGGGCTCTTTCTACTCACCCAGGTGCCGCTCGGAGATCATGGCATCCTGATGCGCGTGGATCTGCTTCTGATCGGTCTGGGCGCCGCCATTCCATGGGGGCTGATGGACAACCTTGCCGTGAGCGTTGTCCCTAGCGAGAAAGCCGGGATGGCTGTCGGTATCTTTGGCGCTTTGCGCGTCTCGATCGATAGCACTGCCATGGCCATTGTGGGTTCATTGCTGGCGTTTTTCGCTCGGCAAACCCTGACCGACATCAGGCCCGATCAGAATGCGGATTCCCTGGCATCAGGTGCGGCGCAACTCGCCGCCGGAACGCTGGCAAAAGCCGGATCGATCCTTTCGGGCTTCGATCACGCGCACCTGCTCCTGGCCTATGATCTTGCGTTCAAGAAGCTTCTCTGGGTAGCAATTATTCTGACCTTGATTGCTGCCGTTCTGGTCTTTGCACTCCTTGGGCGGGTTCGCTCCGACCACGGAGAAGTCACGGGAGGAAAGGAGAACGAAGCGGAGAACGAAGCGCGTCGTGGCGTATCTTCGCCGTTAGCAGAAGAAGCTCCGGTCCTGGATTAGCGGCTTGCTGAATAGTGGCTTGGCGCCGAGACACGCATCATTGACCCTGCGCTCCGATCCCTGGTCGATCACAAGTACTAAGCGCCCCGCCTGGACACATCCACTTTGCCGATACGCGCCTTCAACTCGCGCGCAGTTGAAGCAACCGTGCGCTCTGGATCTGCGCTGCCGCACATGTTTCGAATTTCCTGATCGACGGCATGCCGGACGAAATGCCGGGCGTACCGCTTGCGTGGGACAACGTGGTGTACCGGGGCGAGGGGCTCGGCTACGTGGTCTCGACCCATCAGGACATTCGTGTATCGCCACCTCGACGCTCCGTGTTCTCAGCGTACCAGGCCCTGAGCACCGGGGATCCGGACACTACCCGCCGGTGGCTCGAAACAGCGAGTCCCGAGGCGTTGCGCGAGCAAGCCGCAATCGATTTGCGTCTCGCCTACGGTCGCAACCTGTGGGCTCACGCGACGCAACTCGAAGTCACCCTGCGGGGCCACGCGACGGAGATAAATCGGCAGCATGGCTTACATTCATGCTGCCGGCCAGATCACCCCACGCGTACTCCGGAAAATCCACTTCAGAAGAAGTGGCGCAGGCCGATAGTACCCACGAACTGGGAAGGTCCCGATGAAGGTGTCGCGTTTTGCGAATCGCCGACCACCGCCACCGCGTTGACAATCGAGGTGCCGTTCGACGCGAGCGCCTTGCCGCTGGCGTGCTGATACGCCTCGAGGAAGTAGACGCAGGTCCGGGCCGATAGTGAATAAGTCTGCTCGAACGAGAACTGGTTATAACGCGCCGAATCCGAAATGCCATTCGACTCGCTCGCCCGCGTATAACTATATCCGGCGGCCAAAAAGATCGCCGGCGTCAGTTGGTAGGTTGAGATCGCACCATAGGTGTTGAATACAGCCGTCTGCTGGAAAGCCGATCCCGAGCCCGGACGATACACCACGTTCGAGTAGTTCAACCCGACCATCACGTTGCCGAACTTGTACTGGGCGGCCGCCGCCACCATCTGGTTGGTTTCCGCGCTGGCGTATGCAACATTGACGGGCGAGTTGTCGGCTACGGTGCCCACCGCGTTGCTGGTGGAAAGATCGTTCAGGCGATTGAAACCAACCGCGGCCTTGAAAGGACCCATCTCATAACGAAGCGCCGCGCTCAGCGTATTGCCTTGCGAGAAACTCCCGGCCACACCGCCTAAACCGTACTGCACGCTACCTTGCAAGCCACGAATCGACGGCGACGTGTAGGTAAGCGAATTATTGAATCGCAAGGTGGTGTCGAGTGCGTCCAGGTCACCCGGATGCGCACCGGTGGCACCCGTCAGGTACCCGGTCGGACCCAGCGCGCCGACGAAGTTGAAGTACGGCGTGTACTGGCGACCCACTGTGAACGTACCGTATTGCTGATCGCTCAATCCTACGTATGCCTGACGGTTGAACTCATAACCGGACGAGCTGGCAGCGCCAGTTTGAGAGTTGAAGCCGGCTTCGAGCCGGAAGATCGTTTTTAGACCGCCACCCAGATCTTCTGAACCAAGAAAGCCGAACTTGCTCGCGTTCAGGCTGCCCTGACTCATGTAGAAATTGTGGTTACCCTTTTGATTGCTGCTGTAGGTAAAACCGTTATCGATAGCGCCATACAACGTCACGCTGCTCTGAGCGTGCGCCGCGATCGGAACAACAGACGAGACGGCTGCACACAGTCCCGTCACTACGCCTCGGTGAAGCGCTATTTTTTTCATACTCATCTCTCCATCTCCTGTCGAAAAAATATTAATACTCAGCCTAACTAAGTGTTTCCCAAAGTTTCTACGATCTGAACTCGCGTACTGCTTTAAAAATAGCGCCGGCCCGGAAGTCTCTTTTTGTTCATTGAGTAGCTCGTCATGCTGAGTGTCAATCGATTCGAACGGTCAGGCTCCGCCATCCGGCAGACGATTCTTCAGCCATCAGTACAGCCCCCGCACACGTGACAGGACGCGTCTCACAACCGGGTATCAGTACCCGCACATGCGATTGCTCACTAGGCATCTGCCCCACCCGCGTGACGGAAAGAAGCAGGCTTTGCGCCGTGGTTTCTATCGATACGTTCCATCGCCCCTGCTCGCCGGTGCGCCACGCCTCGCTTTCGCCGTCGTCTTCAACACAGCCGCCACGCGCGACGCCCTCACCCGCGAACGGCACGACGATGAACGCGCGTTCATCGGCGGGACGTGCGAAGTGTTGTTCGGCCACATTCATCGCGATCACGCCGCCTTCACGAATCAGCATCACGGGTTGGTCGAAAGGCGCAGGCAAGCGGATGGTCTCGCCGCCTTCGAATGCTTCCCCGCTCCAGTAGGAGACCCAGCGCGAGCCGGCGGGCAGATAGACTTCGCGTGTCGTCTGTCCTGATTCCACGACGGGCGCCACCAGCAGCGAAGCGCCGAGCATCATGTCGTCGCCGTCGGCGAGGCAGTTCGGATCGCCGGGAAACTCCGCGAAGAGCGGCCGCATCACCGGTTCATAGGCGCTATGCGACTGCCACAGCAGTTCGTAGAGGTAGGGAATCAGGCGATACCGCAGCTTGATCAGATCGGACACCTGACGGGTGAGCGCCGGATGCATCCATGGCTCGTTCACGGTGCCGTCGTCGTTCCATGAGTGAATACTGAAACGCGGCAGGAATATGCCGAACGCCACCCAGCGCACGAACAGTTCCGGCTCCGGCGCGGGCCCCGAAAACCCACCAATGTCATGCCCCGTGTTCGACACGCCCGACATCGCGAGACCCAGGCCCATCTTCAGGTTGTAGCGCAATGTTTCCCATGAGGTGGTGTTGTCGCCCGACCATGTCTGCACGTATCGATGCATGCCAACGCCACCGGAGCGCGAGACCAGGAACGGACGCTTGCCCGGCGCGTGTTCGCGCTGTGCATCTCTTGATGCGCGCATCATCAACTGGGTCTGCAGCACCTTTGCCTGCTGCGCCGGATATGACTTACCAAAGCCATGCGCCATGGCGTCCGGCGTCCAGATCTCGAACTCGTTGTTGTCGTTCCAGGTGGCCGCTATGCCGTATTGCAGCAAGCTGTCCTTGACCCGCGCTTTCCACCAGTCGATCGTCGCGGGGTTCGTGAAGTCGAGGTACGCGCCGACCTCGTCCCAGAACTGCACCCACGCGGGACTGCCGTCTCGGGCGCGAATGAGGAGCCCGGCTTCATCGACTTCCTTGAAGGCCGGGTGATCTTGCAGCAGGCAAGGTTTGATGTTGGCGCACAACCGCACGCCATGCTCGAGATAGCCGCTGACGAAAGCCTCGATGTCCGGAAATTTGTCGTGATTCCAGTTGAAGACGTAGCGTTTCGCGCCTATTGACGTGTAGCCCGAGGACAGATGAAACGAGTCGCACAGAATGTCGTGCTCGCTGCACCGCTCGATGAATTCGCCCATGCGCTCTTGCGCATCGGGTGCGTCGGTGTAACTCATGGTCGAACCGGAATAACCGAGCCCCCACTTCGGCATCCAGGCCGGGCGCCCCGTCAACCACGTAAAGCGCCGCACCGCCGAAAGCGGCGTGGCGGGGGACGCGATGAAGTAGTAGTCGAGATCCCCGTGTTCGGCAATGAAATGCCGATAGGCGCCGTGGTAATTGTCCAGCTCGCGGCCCATGTCAAAACGGCAGTCGGCGAGCGTGTCGTAGAACAGGCCATCCCGTGGCCGTTTCCGGCTGCCACGTCACGTAGAACGGGATGTGTTTATACAGAGGATCTGTCGTGCGGGCGCTATAACCCATCGCGTCGATGTTGCGCATCTCGTAGCTTTGGTTCGCTCGGTCAAGCGACCCGGCGCGCTCACCCAGTCCGATGTACATCTCGCCGCGCTGGCGCTCGACGTAGTGATAGACCCGTGAGTCCCACCAGCCGAAGTTGTACGCCTGGGTCCGGCGATCGCTCAAGACGCGATGCCACGTCCCGTCCTTGAGCACTTCCCACGAACAGAATCCTCCGTCGTGCTCGACGGTAAGACGGATGCAGGCGGTTTCAACCACAAGCCGCTGCGCTGCGTTCACTACCGTGTAGTGCGTGTCGCTGAAGCCGCTCATGTCGCGGCGCTCGCGGCCGTCGACCGCCGTGTCTTCCATCCCGGGCGCAATCGCCCAGGTGCGGGGTCCGCGAAGTTCGCCCTCGGGCAGCACGAGCACGCGAATGATGTCGTCGGCAAGGACGAACAGTTCGATCCGGCAGCCGGTGTCCGCCGTCAATTCGAGGTGGTTACCGGCGTGACCGGAAAGCGCAAAGCGAGGCCGAATGTTGAGTGTTGCCATCTCACACCTATGAGGTTGGATGAGGTTGGATTAAACGGCTGTACTCGCGCCGTGATCGCCCGGAAGTTGCCGGGATGTGCGCGCGTAACCGCGCATCAGGATCACCAGCAGCGTCACGCCGATCAGGTCGAATGCGCCCAGTGCGGCAAATAGCGGCTTATAACCAATCGTGTCGGCCAGGGCGCCGACGAGCAGGGAGAAACCAAGCCCGCCGATCCACGCCGCCATGCCGGCGAAGCCGCTGGCCGTTCCCACTTCGCCGGGTTCAAAGACGTCCGCGCTCAGCGTATTCACGAGCGCCGAGATCATCTGGTGAGCGAAGCCGCCCACGCAGAACAGCGCGATGGCCTGATAGGGAGAAGCGACCCATCCGATGCAAGCCGGCCCAATCATCATGAGTGCGCCGAGCGCGACGCCTGCGATACGCGACCAGATCAACGGCACGCGCAGATGCTTCATCAGGAACGGAGAAAGGTAACCACCGAACAAACCGCCCATATCGGCCGCTAGAAAGGGCAGCCATGCGAACAGCGCGATCTCCTTGAGGTCCATGTGGCGTTCGGTGACGAGATAAAGCGGAATCCAGAAACTGAAGGTCTGCCAGGCCGGTTCCGCGAAGAAGCGCGCTTGAGCGATCGCCCAGAAGCGGCGCGTGCTCAGCACTTGCTTGATGCCGTGCTTTCCCGGACCAACGATGCTCGTCTGCCCGCCAATGATATGGTCGCGTTCCTTCTGCGAGATCCTTGGGTGATCCGCCGGCGAGCGATAGAACAGGTACCACAACGCAGCCCAGACGAAACCGAGTGCGCCGGTTACCGCGAAAGCGGTCTGCCAGCCATAGCGAAGCGAGAGAAAGATGACCAGCGGCGGCGCCAACAGCGAACCCAGCGATGTGCCCGCATTGAAGTACCCGACCGCGATGGACTTCTCCTTGTTGGGAAACCATTCGGCCACCACCTTCATGCCCGCCGGAATCGCGACTGCCTCGGACAAGCCCATCAGCCCTCGGAGTGCGGCGAGCGAAACCCAGCTGCCGGCAAAACCATGAAAGCAGCCAACCAGGGACCAGAGGCAAGCGAATATGGCAAAGCCGATGCGAAGCCCGATCAGGTCAATGATCACTCCGCATGCCGGCTGCATGATCGTGTAGCCCACCTGAAACGCGCCGACGACATACGAGTACTGTTGCGTACTCATATGCAGCATTGTCTTTAACTGCGGGGCCAACACGCCGAGTGCGTTGCGCGACAGGTAGTTGACGATCGTGCCGAGACACACGAGCGCGATGATCCACCAACGCAAGCCGATTTTGTTTTTCAAACCCGTCTCCTTCCGTTCTGGTCCGCCGGAACAGATCTCTCCATCCGGTTCACTGTGATGTTCGTATTCGAATATTGTTTCGATTTACGATTCAGTCATCGTACCACTAGAAAGCGTCGTCCCAATAGGTAAAAACGTGAGTTTTGTGGGGAAAACGACGCTTTATTACCGGAATTTTGAAAAAATTACTTGATACAACACGACAGTTATCGTACGACTGATGGTTAGTAAACGATCGCTTAATGTTCGTTTTAGGTTTTTTAATGTCGTTTTACCAACAACTTTGATATGCACGGCTTTGTCGTTGCGGGTCGCCCCTTTTCGTCGATCAAAGCAAGATTGTTGATGCTGCGAGGCGAATACTTCGCTGGGAAGATTTGACGGACGAACCGTGGCATCAACGGATACCAGGTTGCCCATGGGACGACCGAAGGTGAAATGGGGAGTTGAGTCAGGATGGTCGATCGCGGCTTGCATCGACCGTGCGTTCGCGCTTCATTCCGGTCGCACCGGTTGCACGTTCGCGTATTGAGCTAGCTGCGCTGTCGCGTTAAAGCGTCAGCGCCGTGCTAGTGGAGAGGACGCGCATTTGCTCAGAAAGCAGATGGTTCGTGATCGACGCGAGCGCGGAGCGATCGTGACGGTCGAGACAATCCGATGCCGGCGCTGCTCGCGCATCGGCCGGACAACTTATAAAACATCAATCGTTCGACTTCATTCCCGCCCGGCCGTGGACACTACGCCGCTGCCGGCGTCCTGCCCAGCCTCCGCATCCCACCCGCCGCCCAGCGCCTTGTATAGCGCGACGAGGTTCGTCGATACCGTCGCCGTGCTGTCGACCCATTGCTGCTCGTTCGTCAGCAAGGTTTTTTGTGCCGTCAATACATCCAGGTAATTCGACAGACCCCGGATATAGCGCTGATTTGCGATATCCAACGCACGCTTCGACGCTTGCACGCTTGCATCCAGCCGGTCCCGGCGACGCTGTTCGGCTGTAAAGCCTGTCAGCGCGTCATCGACTTCCTGGAACGCCGAGAGCACCGTCTTGCGGTACGTGATCGCCGCCTCCTGCTGCTGCGCCTCCCTCAAGGCGAGGGTGGAACGCAGGCGCCCGCCCTCGAAAATAGGAATCGAAAGGCTCGGCCCCGCGCTATAGCTGCGCGCGCCCCAGCTACCGAGATTCGTGAATTGCGTCGCCTGAATGGCGACGCTTCCCGACAGCGTGATCTTCGGGAAAAAATCCGCCTTCGCCGCGCCGATGTTCGCCGTCGCCGCATGAAGCTGTGCTTCCGCTTCACGGATATCCGGCCTGCGCCTCGCGAGTTCCGATGAAAGCCCGATCGGCACGCGCGGCGGCACCACAGGCGCGTCCGGCGTTTCCTTCAGCTTCTCCGCGAGCGTTCGCGGAAACTCGCCAAGCAAGACCCCGATCGCGTTGATCAGCTTCGCCTCCTGCTGCTCTTCCTGCGGAATATCCGCGGCGTTCGACTCGGCCTGGCTTTGCGCATTGGCGACATCGAGATCGGTAGCGAGTCCATGCTTGGCACGCTCGTTCGTCAGCTGCACGGTACGCTCGGCGAACGCGAGATTTTCCTTCGTGATGCGAAGCTTTTGCTGCGTTCCACGCAGGTTCAGATAATCGCGAGCGACTTCGGCCGCCGTCGACACGATCGCATCATGCCGCGCTTCGTTTTGAGCATCGACTGTGGCGCTTGCGTTTTCTGCCGTGCGCCTCACGCGGCCCCAGAGATCGAGTTCCCACGATGCATCGAAGCCGTATTGATACAGGTTGAATGGCGGCAATGCGCTCGATGTCGCGCTTTGCGTCGGTATCCCGCCCTGTCGTCCGCCCAGCCCGTTGGTATCGGTGGCTGACGGTGACCCGCTGCCCCCGAGCAGGCCGATGACGCCATCGGCGCTCTGAAGCTCACGCGTGTAGGACGCGTTGCCGTTCAACGTAGGGAGCTCGTCCGCTTTCGCTTGCCCGAACTGCGCCCGCGACTCGGCGAGCCGCGTCGCTGCGATCTTGAGATCGAGATTGCTGTCCATGGCGCGCGTGACCAGCTCGGTCAGAAGCGGATCCCCGAAGCTGTTCCACCATAGCGGATCAACGGGCTCAGGCACCGCGACCGAACGAACTGCGTCGGTAGTGGCCGGCGCGTCGGGCCATTGTGCCGGCGTCTGCAATGCAGGGCGCTGAAAGTCGGGGCCCATCGTGCAGGCGGACAAGAAGGCTACAAACGGAATCCATCGATAATCAATGCGCATTGACCTGTGCCCCCTTCGGCAGCTTAGGCAAAAAGAAACAAATGGGAGCCAGCACGAGCGAGATCACACCCAGCATGATGAAGACGTCGAGGTAACTCATGACCGACGCCTGCTGCTCGACCGTCGAGGCGATCGATCCAAGCGAGCTGACAAAGCCGTTGTACGGCGTGATGTGCTCGGCGAGCCTTGCATGGTGAAACTGTTCCCGCCACGCGAGTTGCGTCGTCACCAGCGACACGCCGAAACTGCCACCAAGGTTGCGCATCATGTTGATCAGCGCCGACGCATTGTTGTTCTCTTTCGGCGGGATGCCGATGAACTGCACCGTCGAAAGCGGAATGAAGAGGAACGGCAGCCAGATGACCTGATAGAGCCGCGACAACGATACATCCCAGAAGCCGATGTTCAAGTCGAGTCCCGCGGTATGAAGCAGCGCGAAGCCGGTGCCGGCGAGCGACATCATGACGAGCCATTTAGGCTGGAACAGGCGCCCGGTCACAACGCCTGCTATCGGCATGATGAACAGCGTGACGAGGCCGCCCAGACCCAGCGTCAGGCCCGCGTTGGTGGCGTCATAGCCCAGCAGTTCCTGCGTAAATTGCGGCAGCATCTGCGTCGTGCTGTTGATGATGAAACCGAACGCAAACATCACACTGCAACTGATGGCAAAAGCGCGCGACTTGAACAGCCGCAGGTTCACGATCGGCTGCTCGGTGGTCAGTTCGCGAATCACCAGCGCGATCAGCGATACGCACGCGATCGCCGTGAACCAGCAGATGAAATTCGATGAAAACCCGTCCTCGCGCTCGAACTTGTCGAGCACGATCTGCAGGCTGCCGAAACCGGCCGCAACGAGAAAAAAGCCCAGGTAGTCGATCCGCAGGCCTTTATCGAGCAGTTGCCGCCGCTCCTGCTGCACCAGCTTGCTGTCGCTCACAAACATCCACGTCAGCACCAGCGACACTATGCCGACGGGCAGGTTGATCAGGAACACCCAATGCCATGAATAGTTTTCGGTGATCCAGCCGCCCAGCATCGGTCCAATAGCAGGCGCCGTGACAACCGTGAAGCCGTACAGCGCGAACGCCATCGCACGTTTTTCGGGCGTGAACGTGTCCGCAAAGATGCTTTGCTCGACCGGAGCCAGGCCGCCGCCGCCCAGTCCCTGAAGCACGCGAAAGACGATCATCATCGGCAGCGTTGTCGCGAACCCGCATGCCACCGAACTGATCGTGAACAGCAGCACGCAAATCATGTAGAAGCGCTTGCGGCCGATCACGTTCGCAAGCCATCCGCTGATCGGCAAGACGATCGCGTTGCTCACGAGATAGCTGGTCGTAATGTAGGTGCTCTGGTCGAGGCTCGCGCCAAGGCCGCCGGCGATGTGCCGGAGCGCCACGTTGGCGATGGTGGTGTCGAGCACTTCCATGAAGGTCGCGATCGACACGATGACCGCGATCAGCCACGGGTTGAACGGCCCCGCCGCCGACCTCGGTAACGCCATGTGCTGAGCCTGGGTAAAGGCCATGGTTATCGCACCGTCACGCGCGGGCTGACCGAGAGGCCGGGCGCGAGCGGCAGGTGGCGCCAGTCGTCGCCGTCGAAGACGATCTTCACGGGCAGGCGTTGCACGACCTTCACGTAGTTACCCGTTGCGTTTTCCGCGGGCAGGCTGCTGAAGACGGACCCTGTCCCGCGCTGCAGACTCTGCACGTGCGCATGAAGGACCTTGTCCGGATAGGCGTCGACAGTGACATCAACCGGTTGTCCCACGTTCATGTGCACGAGCTGCGTTTCCTTGAAGTTGGCCGTGACCCACATCTCGTCGGGAACGACTGCAACCAGCGCCTGCCCCGGCGTGACGTAGTTGCCGAGGTTCACCGTGCGGCGCGTCACCTTCCCTGCTTGCGGCGCGAGCACTTCCGTGTAGCTCAGTTGCAGCTTTGCATTGTCGACATCGGCATGGTTCTGGCGCACCGACGCCTGCGCGGCGTCGATCTTCGTTTTCTGCGACTCAACCTGTGCCTCGCCGGCCTGGACCGCCTGTTTGGCGCTGTCGAGCTTGGCGAACGCGCTCTTGGTCGTCGCCTGGCTTTGTTCGAGCTGCTGGCGCGTGATGGCAGCGGGATCCGTTCCCGTGAACCGCGCCAGATCCTGTTTTGCCTGCGTCAGGTCTGCTTCCGCGACCCGCACTTGCGCTGCCTGCTGCGCCAGGTTTGCCGTCTGGTACAGCAGGTCGGCACGCGCCTGCGCGACTTGTGCAACCGCATTCGCTTCCTGCGCTTCGGCTTGTTCGAGCTTGACTTCAAAGTCGCGCCGGTCGATTCGCAGCAGCGGCTGGTTTTTCTCGACGTGCTGGTTATCGGTGACCAGCAGTTCGACGACACGCCCGCTCACCTGCGACGCGATCTGGCTCTGATTACTATCGATGAATGCGTCGTCGGTGCTTTCATAGTGCCTGCCATGCAGCCAGTACCCAACGCCCGCGGCCACGCAGACCAGCAGCCCCGCCCCGCCGATGATCGCGTTCAGGCGCTTGCGCCGCGGGTCCATCGGCTGGGAAGTTTCCTGTTCCTGCGCTTCGCCCGCTGCCGCGTGGTCGCCATCGGCTTTGTTTCCGCCGGAGGGCGTGCTGTTTTCGCTTTCACTTCCGGCCATTGCACTCTCCAAAATAATATTGAGATGCATTCTACAATAGAACGGAACGGTATCGTTCTATTAAAAAAGCCTGCGATAATCCGACCTTGAGATTTCGTGCAAGGAGCAGTTGTGGGACGTACCCCGAAAAGTGTTGATGCAGAGACGGCGTCCTGCCCGATCAGGTCGATGTTTTCACGCAAGAAAGGCCGGCCGTCGAACGCAATGGCGGGCGACGTCGAAGAGCGGATTCTCGATGCCGCCACGTCCGTGTTCCTTCAGGACGGCTTTGGCGGGGCGTCGCTCGAACGCATCGCCGAGGCGGCGGGCGCCGGCAAGGCGACACTCTACAGCCGGTATAGCGGCAAGGAAGCGCTATTTGCAGAAGTGGTCAAACGAACCTGCGAACGCAGCCTGCATCTCGTGTTTGAAGCGCCGCAATCAGTGGCGCTTGCGCCACGGCTGGTCTCGGTGACGCAGACGCTTGTCACGAGATTGCTCAGCGACGAGGTGATTGGATTGATCAGACTGGTGGTCGCGGATGCGCCGCGGTTTCCAACGCTGGCGAAACTGACGAGCGACGCCGGCAGGTTGCGCGCAATAGAAGCGGTGGCGACGATGATCGCGGAGCACTCCGGGCGCACGCTCGATCCCCCGGCGCGCGCTCAAGCCAAGCGACATTCGCGCGCCCTTGCAACCCAGATCCTCGACGCGATCGTCTCGCCCATGCTCATGAGAGCCTTGATGGGCGAGAGTCTTGATGAGGTCCGCGGCGACATCCGTTCGCATGTGAAGCAGACGATCGCCCTCTTCGTGGCGGCCAATGCACTGGACGCTTTTCAGTAAGCGTCGCGAGCGTGAACCTATGCCGCCCACTGAAGCTTCGCCATATTTCGGTGGTACTCGAAATCGCGCGATGCGGGCGTCTGCAGAAGGCGGCAGAGGCGCTCATGGTGAATCACTCGGCCATATACCGTGCCGCTCGAGATCAATCGCCCGCATGCGCCGATATCGCGTCCAGAGTTCACGGAAATCGCCGCTCACATACATCCGATTTCGCATAGATATCCGCCGAACGTTAGGCCATTTGCGTTCGCTTTCTGGTTTGCAGCTAATGCCTTCAGCAAGGGAATGCGCGATTTCCTTTACGAAGCACTGAATCGCGACATGGTGACATCCATGTCGGCGAGCTTGAACACAGCCACGGCGTCTTTCAGGTCATTCGCCTGTTCTTCGAGAGACCGAGCCGCGGCGGCGGCCTCCTCCACGAGCGCAGCGTTCTGTTGCGTGACCTCGTCCATCTGGTTGACAGCCAGATTGACCTGCTCAATGCCGCGGCTCTGTTCCTCGGACGCAGCAGCAATTTCACCGACGATGTCGGAGACCTGCTTGATCGCCAGGTTGACTTGCCCCATCGTCGCACCCACGTCATCTGCCTGCTTCGCGGCGTTCTGAATTATCTCGACCGACGAGCCGATCAGCTCCTTGATCTGCTTTGCAGCAGTGGCCGAGCGTTGAGCCAGGCTACGTACCTCGCTCGCGACCACGGCAAATCCACGTCCCTCTTCGCCGGCCCGAGCAGCCTCAACAGCCGCGTTCAGCGCAAGGATATTCGTCTGGAATGCGATGCCTTCGATCACGCCGGTGATCTCGGAAATCTTGTTCGAGCTGCCACTGATTTGCCCGATTGTCTGAATCATACCCAGTACCGCCTCATTCCCCGCGTCGGCCATGCCGGAGGCACGCACGGCCAGTGTGTTGGCCTGTCGCGCATTATCTGAGTTCTGTCTCACGGTTTCGGTCAATTGCGTCATACTGGCCGCGGTCTCTTCAAGCGAACTTGCCTGTTGTTCAGTGCGAGAGGAGAGATCGAAGTTGCCAGCCGCTATCTCGCTCGAAGCGGTGGCGATGCTATCGGCACCGGTCCGCACGCCCCCCACAATTCTTAGCAGGCTTTGGTTCATTGCTTTCATACTCAACATCAGTTGGCCGGTTTCATCGGTTGACGACGCCACAATGCGAGTCGTCAGGTCACCCTCGGTGACACGCGTTGCCACAATCACGGCCTGTTTCAGTGGACGGGACACAGTGCGGGCAAGCCAACCACCTGCGAGAATGGCGGCAATTACCGCAATCAAGGACGTGGATAGGATCGTTACATACATCCTGATGCGCAGCGAATCGAGTTCATTCCGGCTCGCCAACATCCGCCCTTTCTCGTAATCATCCAGCTTGTCGATGGCCGCTATTAGCTTCTCGGTTCCAAGGTACGAACCGAAGCCTTCGGTCAGTCCGGACAGGTCACTCACATTGACTGAAAACTCGTCCACTTTCTTTCGCATGTCCACGAGAGGGCCGACGACAGTCTGGAGCCATGCGTCGTATTGTTTCTGGCACTCGTCGGCAAGTCTCGCGCCTAAGGCTGTACCGTCTATCGGCCGCAACGCGGATAGTCTCGTGGCGAAATCGCCACCGTGCTTGACAATCCATTCCTTGTGCCCGGCTTTGCCGTTCAGGTTGTTTGCCAGAACAGCCCAGACGATATTCAGATAGTCCGCTGTTCCATCCGTTAGCAAGAGGAGTATCTGTTCCGATGCCTCAATCTCTTTCTGCTTTTGGTCGATAGCCCGGACGCTGGATAAGCAGATACCCGCGCTCACTACGAAGGCAAAGATTGCACTGAAAAATGCGAGACTTATCTTTCCGGCAATGGATAGATTCTGGATGGTCTTCATTGGAGGTCTTTGTAAGCAGTCTATTGTTGGTAAACGCGTCACACATCAGTAACCCGAGCTCTACATCAATGTCTTGGCAGAGGAGCCGACGACACACGAGGATCGGCGCCAGGAACGCGAATATGTCCTAGCTGGCGCCGGTTAGCGGTACACACGTCAGCAATCGAATACTCGAAAATGTCTGCGCTCCTTGCCCCACCGTCGGCTTGTTAGAACACCCCTATTGCATACGAGGTTGCCTATAAGCGGCGCTGAACACTCAAAGCATTAGGCATGACGACTCCCGGGCAGCGACGCGTAGCTCCGCGGCTCGGTTACTTCGATTGCCATGCATACCAGCGCTCAGCGATCTCGTCACGATGCTCGGCCCAGTACTTCATGTCGAGGTTGATCTGCGACGTCTTGTACTGATCGGGCAGCGTTTTCGCGACCGACGGCGACATCAGCGCTGCGGACTTCACGTTGACTGGCGCATAACCCGTTGCCGTTGCGAAGTCTGCCTGTGCCTGCGCACTCGTCGCAGCAGCCAGGTACTTCATCGCTTCGGCCTTGTGTTTGGCGCCCTTCGGAATTACCAGCATGTCGGCAGCCGTCAGGTTCTGGCTCCATGAAATGCCGACCGGCACGCCCGTCTGTTCGAGCGCATGCAGGCGGCCATTCCAGAACATGCCGATCGGTGCTTCACCTGAGGCGAGCAACTGCTGCGACTGCGCGCCGCCACTCCACCAGACGATGTCACTCTTTATTGTGTCGAGCTTCCTGAACGCCCGATCGAGATCGAGCGGATACAGCTTGTTCTGCGGCACGCCATCGGCGAGCAGTGCGATTTCAAGCACGCCTGGTGCGGACCACTTGTAGAACGTGCGCTTGCCGGGGAAACGTTTGGTGTCGAACACGTCAGCCCAGGCCGACGGTTGTGCGGCCGTGTACTTCGCCTTGTTGTAGCCAAGCACGAACGAATAGTAGAAGCTGCCCACCGCGCTGGCCGACGCGAAGCGCGGATCGAGCTCGCCTTTGTTGACGACCGAATAGTCGATCGGCTCGATCAGACCCGCCTTCTGCGCGGCATACGCGAAGTCGCCTTCGACGTCGACCACATCCCAATTGACGTTGCCGCTGTCGACCATTGCCTTCAACTTGCCGTAGTCCGTCGGCCCGTCCATCAGCACGTTGATACCGGTCGCCTGCGTGAATGGCTGCGCCCAGCTCTTTTGTTGTGACGACTGCGTCGTGCCGCCCCAACTCGTGAAGACGATCGGGTCTGCGGCGAGTACTGGCGCCGCCGCAAACGCCGCCGCACAGACGGCGATCAACGGCGTGATAAACGAGGTGCTTCTGCTGCTCATGTCAATCTCCTGGGTAGCGGTTGGGTATCCAATCAACGGATAGGGCGGCCAGTCGTACGCTCTCTCTCAGGCGAGCGGCGAAAAGCGTGCTGGCTTCATGATCGTGTTCTGCATTTCTTCCAGCTGTCCCTGGCTCTTCGGCGCAAGTGCGTGTATCTCGGACTTCAGGTCGTTGGCGCAACCCCGGCTCGTCCACGGCCCGTTCACGGCTTAAGCAGCACGGCCGCCGCGCTGAGCACCTCCAATGGCCGGGCCGCAGCCTTATCACCTTCGATAAAGGTCTCTTCGACATAGGTGACCAACTTGCGCGCTTCCAGCTTCATATCGTTTCCTGGCAAGCAACGTGGGCGAGGCTAAGAATGTCGCTCGTTGAGATTATGGTATTCCATAATATGTATGCAAGCCAAGCGCGTCAATATTATGGAATACCATAATTTGGTCGACAGATTGTTGAATATGCTTTGGGCTAGCGGATTGATTTGGACAGCAGCGCCGACGTAGCAACGGCCGAATCCATCAAGTAAGAAACGGTAAGCATGTGATGGAGGTCAAGGGTCACCCCCACCGCGGCGAGCCTTAGTTGCTTAGTTGATCTGTTGAGGAGAGCAGTCGATCAGCACGACGCCGAGTTCGATATCCTGCTGCAGGAGCGTCGGGACACGGTGGCATCGAAGCAGTTTTTCAGACGCGTGCTTGCCGCTTGTCCCGAGGCACCGTGCAAAATCGTGATTGATCAACTGCGCGGCTATTTTCCAGTTGGAAAACGGCTTTAATTCGACGACTGGAAAACTGGGTCGAGGCGGCCGCGAATTCGGGCGCCAGGGGTTCGTCGGATTGTCGGGTACGAGTTAGGGCACCGTTACGCTGGGTCGTCAATACGACCCGGTGGCCGATTTGGTTCAGCAGGTGCAGGGTGACAACTGTCTTGGCTGCAATTTCAATTCAACCATGGGCGAGAGAACGCGCCGGCCTCCCGACCCTTGCGTACAAGGCAGCAAATACGACGGACCTTTAGTCAAAAGCACTAAAGCTTGCCGTCAGGCACCCGGACCAAACGGCACACGCACCTTGATAGAAGTACCATGCCCCGGCGAACTGGCGACGTCGAGCGCGCCACCCAGCATCAACACGCGCTCCTTCATACCCGCCAACCCAAAGGATTTCCTGGGAATCGCCACGGGGTCAAATCCGCGGCCGTCATCGCGCACTTCCAGCAAACAATCGTCCCCCGTCTGCTCCAGCGTAATGAACACCTCGTGCGCTTCGGCATGTCGGGTGACATTGGTGAGCGCCTCCTGGACGATCCGGAAGATCGCAACGGCCCGCTCCTCTGCCAGCTCCGGACTTTCATCCGACACGCTCAGGCGGCAGGTCGTCTGGCCATGCTGCGAAAATTCGGCAGCCAGCCACTCGAGCGCCGCGGCGATACCCGCGTCGAGCACCGCAGGACGCAGCGAGGTCACGACGTCGCGTAGCACCTGCATCGTTTTGTCGGACAGGAGCAGTATTCTCTGGACATGCTCGCCTAGGTCCGGATTGTCATGGCCGAACCGCAGGCGCAGGGTCGAGACACCCATGCGAAGCGCGGTCAGGTGCTGGCCGAGTTCGTCGTGCATCTCGCGGGCGATACGCTTGCGCTCTTCCTCGCGAGCCGTTTCGCGCCGTGAGGTGAGCTCACGCAGCAACTCATAAGATTCGCGCAAGCGCTGCTCGGCTTCCTTGCGCTCGGTGATATCGCGCCAGATTGTCAACACACTCTGCACTCCCCCATCCGCGTTGTACTCGGGCACAGCATGGGCATACCAGCACTTAGCCTCGCCGTGCCGGGTCCAGCTCACTTCGAATTTGGCCGCCACGCCGCTTTCCATGATCTCCTTGAGTTTCGCCTGAACCCGCTGGGTTACTTCGTCCGTAGCACCCATGACCTCCGTAGGCTCACCTAAAAGCTTCTCGGCCGCAACGCCGGTCACGCGCACGAATTCCGGGTTGACGTACGTACGGCGGCAGTTCCGGTCGTACCGGACAATCGCATCCGGCGCGTTTTCCGCAAGCGTGCGAAAGGCCCGTTCGCTGTCGCGCAATGCCACTTCGGTCGTTCTCAGTCTGGTGATGTCGCGGCCAATGCCCAGCACGCTGACGACCTTGCCTTCGGCGTCCTTTTCCGGAACATGCCGCGCCTCGAGCATGCGGACGCCCTGGACGGTTTGCCATCGCGTTTCATCTTCGTTCGATTGCCCCTCCAAAAACGCCCGCTGGATACCTTGCTCAATACGCTCGGTTTGCTCCGCGTCATCAGTAGGAAGCTCGCTTGGCCGCTTGCCGATCAAAGCCTCCTGTGGCAGGCCGAACCCCTTGGTTATGGCGGGATTGGCGTAGAGAAACCTGCCGTCGCGGTCAAACCGGGCAATGAAATCCGGAAAGTTCTCGGTCAGCGTGCGAAAGAGCTGCTCGCTTCGCTTCAATTCGTCGATGTCGCGACAGACGGCGAGCACGCTGGCAACCTTACCGTCGGGCGCAAACTCGGGAACGATCAGCATATGCCCCCAGCGAATCTGGCCTTCGCCACCGCGCAGCCGCACCTCCTCTGTCACTTCGTTGCCGGTTTCCACCACGCGCCGCAACTGGTCCATATAGCGAGCAGCATCGACAAACGACGATAGTTGAGCCGGCGTCGTACCGAGCACGTCGCTGGCTGGCAAGCTCATCAGCTTGAGAAGCGCAGGATTCGCGTATACGCGGTGAAAGTCGAGATCGTAACGGGCGATGTAATCGGGTGAATGCTCCACAACGGCGCGGAAGGCCTGTTCACTCGCATAGAGCCGCTGCTCCGCCTCCTTGCGCTCGGTAATATCGAGACCCAGCGCAAGCGCGCCCACAACCTCGCCCTGCAACCCGCGCTCAGCGATGATCCGGACGTGATGATGGCGCGCGCCACTGCCACCATCGGGCACAGTGACTTCGACATGACGCTCCGTGCCGGTTTCAATGACGCTCTCGAGCAACCCCTGATACTGCGCGTACCGGCCATCGGACTCATGGTCCACCGGTGTCTTGCCCAACAAATCCTGCAAGGGTTTGCGCAGCGTCGCTGCAAGCCCCGAATTGGCGTAGACGAGACGGCATTGCCGGTCATATCGGCAGATAACGTCGAGCGTGCTTTCCGCCAGCCAGCGGAACTGAGCTTCGAGTTCCAGTTGGGTCGTCAGCAGCGATTCTGTCCGATGGTGGGCCGTCATGTCTCGTGCAATGCCGACAATCCGGTGAATGCGTCCGGACTCGTCGTGCACGGGGATCAGGGTCGAGTGGAAATGGTGGCGCCCGCCGGGCAGTTCGAGCGTCAGTTCATCGTTGCAAGCCACGCCGGATTGAACACATTGCCGGTATTTCTCGCCCAGGACCTCGGCTACCTCTTTCGGCAATGCGTAGTCGATGAACTTGCCAATCAATTTTTCCCTCAGGATACCGAATGATTTTTCTCCGGCAGGGTTGATCTCGAGCGTGCGAAAACGTCCTTCCAACGTTACTTCAAGCAGATAGAGGACATCTGAAACATTGTCGAAAACCTGCCGGTAACGCTGTTCGCTCTCCCTCAGCGCGAGTTTTGCACGCTCGCGCTCGGTGACGTCGCGCGCGATCGACAGGTTGTACTCCTTACCGCCATATTCGAAATGGCTGGCGTTGATCTGGACCGGCAGCAGGCTGCCGTCCTTGCGGCGATGCGTAGTCTCGACAACGAGCGAACCCTTCTCGCGCAGCGCCGGCCATGCCTCGTCCCATCGATCGGCAGTCCATTCCGGATCGATATCCGCCACGCCCATCTGCAACAATTCGGTATTGCTGTATCCCAGCGTCCGGCAGGCTTCCTCGTTGGCATAGACGAGGCGACCGGCTTCATTGAACAGATAGGCGGATTCGCGCACCTGATTAAGTGCAAAACTGGTCAGGTGCAGGAGTTCATCACGCTCGGCCAGCAACCGCTTCAGATTATCGCGGTCCTGACGCAAAGCAGCATTTTCCCGTTCCAGTTCTTTGAGAATCGCATCTGTGCCGCCGGCGTCGCGTGCGGATTCGTTCATACATTGCCCACGAAAGTTCTACTCGACACGGAATTGCACCCTCGACCGGACTTTCAATGCGAGCCCCAAGCCGTTGTTTCGCGATTGTCTTGCCGTTGGAGGCGCAAGTGCGTACCCGCAAACAGTGAGTCGTCATCTATCGCGCTTGACGCCTGCGCCTGCCGGCTATCATGCGCAGCAACACCAAGAGCATGACTGCGATACCGGTACCACTAGTGAGCGGAATGAATAGCGCCAAAAAGGAATCGTATTGACTGGAGACCGTCCCTACCCAGTATTCCTCGATCAACGCTTCCAGCGTCGCCCCCAAAGAGAGCGGGAACAACACGGTTGCCAGGAGCAGCAACCCCGCAAGCACTGCGCTGATAATACCGCGAGGGGCGACTGCGTCTCGCCTGGATGCTGATGATTGCCCGTTGAGCGGTACTCGAGTGGTCATGGTGATTTCGCTCTGTTCGTTTGTGCAGTAAGGCACGGTACAGTGTGCACTTTCCCCTGGAAACGCCAAAGGCGAAAAAGGCTTCTTTGCAGCGGCCGGAATCACGCAAAATGGCGCTGCGCCATTGGCAGACTAACCGGAATAATATTCGAACTCCATCCTGATCGCCTACTGCAAGAGATTTTCGATGCAGCTCTTCGCCTTTTAGTCAGGCCCGGTTCGCCGAACTATTTGCAGCAAGAGATGCTTGCAGCCTGCTCGCCCGCGTCCACGCCTGGCCTTTATCAAAGGCTCGGGAACGAGAGCGGTATCGCGAAACGAAGATGACCGGTTGATCGCATACAATGCGTATACCGTGCATTTAAAGCGAGCGAGACAACGTGACAGCATCTCCCCTGACAACCCCGGAAAAACTAGGCGAACTGGCTTACCAGGCTCTGCGGCGAATGATCCTCGACAAGGCCTTGCGCAGCGGCGGCCCCGTCGTCGAAGGGCGGCTTGCCGAGGAACTCAACATCTCCCGCACGCCCATGCGCGAAGCACTGCTGCGGCTTGAAGGCGAGGGTTTGCTGGCCCGCGCGGGCGCCCGCTCTTATTCCGTGCGCTTCGTCGGCGCGCAGGAGTATTTCCAGGCAATGAAGGTGCGCGAGCTGCTCGAGGCCGAGGCAATCGGCCTGGCCATCGGCAAGATCGACAAGAAGCAGATCCAGCAACTGATCAAGAAGATCAAGGCACTGCGCAGCGGCCAGCAGGAGCAGGAGCACTGGCAGGTCGACGATCAGGTCCACACCATGATGGCGCACGCCAGCGGCAACGAAGTTCTCGCGCGGATGATCGAAGTCGTGCGCACGAACACCCGGCTGTTCGAACTCTCGACGCCCTTCAACCGCATCGAGGAAGATCGCGCGGAGCACCTCGCGATCCTCGAAGCGTACGCAACGGACAACGCGGATGCCGCACGCAGCGCCGTTCGCGCGCATCTGCAAAACCTGCGCCGTTTCGTGCTCGACCGCCTGAGTGAAGACAGCGGTACCTGAAACAGACCAGCGCGATCAGGCTCGCAGCGCTACACGTTCATCGGCTCGATGCCCATTCGCTTCCGGATCAGTGCCGCAGGATCTTGCCGACGAATTCGCGCGTTCGGACTTCCTGCGGGGCATCGAGAACTTGCTGCGGCGAGCCGCTCTCGATCACATGGCCGCCTGCCATGAACACCACTTTAGACGAGACCTCGCGCACGAAGCTCATCTCATGCGACACGATAAACATCGTGATTCCCTCCGACGCCAGCGCTCGAATAGTGTCGAGTACTTCGGTGACAAGTTCGGGATCGAGCGCGGCCGTCACCTCATCGAGGAACAGTACATTCGGCTTTAACGCAAGCGCACGGGCGATTGCAACGCGTTGCTGCTGTCCGCCAGACAACTCGTCCGGATACGCTTTTAGCCGATGTCCAAGGCCCACGCGCGTGAGCAGCTTGATGGCATCCTCCTCCACCTGCTTGCGCGGCCAACCCTTGATTTTGGTGGGCGTGATCATCACGTTGTCCAGCACGGTCATGTTCTGGAACAGGTTGTATTGCTGAAAGACAATCGCGATCTCCGAGCGCAACGCATGCACGGCCGCCTTGTCCCCGTAGTTCACAAGCTTGCCGTTCAATCGCACGGTGCCGCGCTCCGGTGGCAACAGCCCCGTCAAGACGCGCAGCAAGGTGCTCTTGCCCGACCCGGAAGGTCCGATCAGGCTGACGATTTCGCCCTTCTCGACCGAGAGGTTGATGCGTTCGAGGACCGTGTGCGGTCCGTACGATGCCTTCAGATCAACGATTTCGAGTTGCGGCAAGTTTTCTCTCCAGGCGCTTACCCAAGCGCGACAGCGGGTACGACATGACGAAATACAGCACCAGGACCGCGCCGTACACGAGCCATGAAGAAAAGCCCTTGTTGGTCAGCACTTTGCCGGCCGAGGTCAATTCCATCACGCCAATCTGCGAGGCCAGCGCGGTGTCCTTGATGAACATGACGAAGAAGCCGAACGTGGGCGGCACGACCACCCTCCACGCCTGCGGCACGATCACGAAGCGCAACGTTTGGAAGGTCGAGAAATTCATCGTCTGTGCGGCTTCCCATTGGTTTCCATGTACCGATTCGAGTCCGCTTCGAATGATCTCCCCAAGGTAGGCGGCTGCGATCAGGCAAACGCTCAGTGACGCCACGGCAAACGTCGAGAGATTCGCTTTCGACGACTGGCTCGCGAAGAACACGAGCATCAGCGTCACCAGGAACGGGATGCGGCGGAACAGGAAGCAATAGGCGAAGGCGAGCGCCCGCAGGGGCGCCATCGCGCGGGAATGTGTGACGCGGACAACCGCCACGACGAAGCCCGCCAGGAACCCCGCGAAGCAGCCGAGCGCCGACAGCACAAACGTTGCGGCGAATCCTTCCAACAGCAACAGCAGGTTGTAAAAGGAAAACAGCTGCGCGATTTCGGCCTGTGAGGAAGCGAACATCAGAAGACCCTGATTTTGGCGCGGCAGACATATCGCCCGATCATCGCCAGCGCGAAGGTTGCGATCAGTGTGATCGCGATATACAGCACCGCGGCCACGCTGAACGCTTCGACTGAGAGATACGTTTGAGAACTGAGGTTGTACGTGCGGCCCGTCAGTTCTTCCACGCCGAAGATCGACGCCATCGACGTGCCGAGCGTCATGACGATGAACTGGTTCGACAGCGGAGGAAACATCACCTTGAGTACGTGCGGCAGAATCACGTGCCGCACGATCTGCATCGTGGAAAACCCAAGCACTTCAGCGGCTTCGACTTCCATCAGGCGGACCGAATTAAAACCGGCGCGCTGGATCTCGCACAGATACGCGCCCGCATTGAACGTCGCCCCGATCAGCACCGCCGTGAATGGCGAGAGGGTCACGCCAATCTCGGGCAGCGCGAAGAACAGGAAAAAAATCTGCACGAGTTGCGGCGTGTTGGTCGCGAAGGTCACATACGCCGTCACCACCCGGCGCAAGAATACCGGCCCGTAGCGCAACACCGAAGCGCATACGAGCCCGATGACCATGCCGAGCATGAACGCGAGCACGGCAATTTGCAGACTGAGCCATGCACCGCCAAGCAGATAAGGCCACTGCTGGAGAATCGGCTCGAAGTGAAGGGTCATCGAATAGTGGCTCTCACCGGATGCGGTTACTGTGCAGTTACTGAGCAGGCGCAGCAGTTGGGTCATGCAGCATCGCACTGCCGAACCACTTCTTCCAGCTCGCGGCGACAAAGCCGTTTTTCTGCAGCGCATCAACTTCCTTGTTCAGCCGCTGCGTCAGCGCCGTATTGCCCTTCTGCACACCGATACAGTCGTAGTCCACTTCGATCGGTGCGTCCACCACACGCCATTTTGTCGGATAGTTCTTCGTATAGCTCAGCATGAAGTCGAGTACATCGATCAATGCATCGGCGCGGCCCTGGGCAATCGCGCGCACCGCGTCCGGGTAATTATCGAGGATCAGGAGCTGCGCCTTGGGTAGCTTCTCCTGGATCAACTGAATAGGCGTCGTGCCGCGTACCTGCACGAGACGCACCGCCGGATCGTTCAACTGCGTCCAGTCCGAATAGGACGTCGCTTGTGTCGTCAGGACACCCAGCACTTCCGTGTTCACCGGATCAGTGAAATCGATCACCTTCAGGCGGTCAGCGTTACGCGTCATGCCCCCCATGACCGCGTCGATCTTGTCAGTCATCAGGAACGGCACGCGATCATTGGACCCGACCGGAACGATCTCAAGCTTGACGCCGAGCGAGTCCGCAATCTTCTTCGCAATGCTGACATCGAAGCCGTCGATGTTGTTCTTCGCGTCGTAGGTGCCGAGCGGCGGCAAGTTAGGGTTGATGCCGAACACGATCTTCTTCGACGCAATGATTTCGTCGAGCGTGCGGGCGCTGCCGCTCATGGGGCTAAGCAACGAGCCAAGCAACGAGCAAGCGGCAAGGCCCACGGCGAGCCGGCGGCTCAAGAGTATCAGGGATTTCATGCGGTAACTCCGTAAAAGGTTCGGGGCGGATTGCTCACAGTTCTGGCGTGCGGTTCGGGTACTCCCGGACCCTCTTTATTTTGACCAATTTACGTATACGAACCGTATACGATAGTATGGAAACATCGACGAAATTAGTTGTCAAGGGAGGCCGTCTCATGCTGAATGACGAGACCATGCGCATCGACAATTCAGGCCGCGCCACCACCATCCGGTTTTTCTTCGACGGGCAGCCGGCGTCGGCGCGTGTGGGCGAAAGCGTGGCGGCCGCCCTGTTCGCGTCGGGTACGAAGAGCCTGCGTGCAAGTCCGCGTGAGCACTCGCCGCGCGGCATGTTCTGCCTGATGGGGTCTTGCCAGGAGTGCCTGGTCATGGTCGACGCTCGCCGCGTGCTTGCGTGCAGGACCCCGGTCGCTGACGGCATGCGAGTTGAGACGGTACCGGAGGCCGGCATCAATGCCTGACTTCGACGTCCTCGTGCTCGGTGGCGGCCCCGCTGGCGTGAACGCAGCGCTGGCGGCATCTGCGGCGGGTCTCAAGGTTGCGCTGTTCGACGAGAACCCGGCGGCCGGCGGTCAGGTTTATCGCGACCCGGTCTATCGCGCCCCGATCAGCAGCGCGATCCCTCCGACAGGGGACCTGCAGCAAGGCGATACCCTTCGTCACGAACTCGACCAAAGTGCGGTTATTACATACTTCAATCACGTGGTGTGGGCCGTCACTGCGGACTATCGTGTCGATGCTGCCGGTCCGGCCGGCCCCGTGCATTGCAGCGGACGCGCACTGATCGTCGCCACGGGAACCACGGAACGCGTCGTGCCCTTCGACGGGTGGACCACACCCGGCGTAATAGGACTCGCCGCCGCGACGATCCTCCTTAAATCGCAGGGCATCCTGCCGGGACGCTCGACGCTCGTGGCCGGCTGCGGGCCGTTGCTCGCGGCCGTCGCGGCGAAGATCATAGAAGGCGGCGGCAAGGTCGAGGCGATTGCGGATATAGCAGGCGTGGGCGACTGGGGACGCACGTTGCCCGCCATGGTGTCGCGCCCTGACCTGATGCGTGAAGGGTTCCACTGGGTGCGCGAGATCTGGAGCGCGGGCGTACCCACGCTTTCACGGCACACCCTGGTCAAAGTCGAGCAAGCCCACGACGGGCTGCACGCGACGCTCGCGCCGTGCGACGCGGCGGGGCGCCCCATCGCAGGAAAACAGCGCAGCGTGGTCGCCGACTGCATCGCGGTCGGTCATGGCCTGACCCCGTCATCCGAGATCACGCGGCTCTTGCGCGCGGAACACCGTTACTCGCGGCAAGCGGGTGGCTGGATCGCCGTTGCCGACCAGGACGGCCGCACGTCACGCCCACGGCTCTACGTGGCAGGCGACGGCGCAGGTATCGCCGGCGCGGCCGCGGCGGGCCACCACGGCACGCTCGCCGGGCTCGCCTGCGCCATCGACTTAGGCACTCACTTAGGTACTCACTTAGGCACTGACGCCGCCCAACTCCGGTCACGCGTACCGGCCGCACGTCAGGCGCACGCCAAGGCTGCGCGCTTCGGCCGTTCGATGGCGCAATTGATGGCGCTGCGGCCTGGGCACACTGACAGCATTGAGCCGCAAACCATTGTCTGCCGATGTGAAGACGTGACCCGCGCCGAGATCGACGCCGCCTGCGACGCCGGCGCGCACGACATGAATCAGCTCAAGGCGTGGACCCGGTGCGGGATGGGACCGTGCCAGGGCCGCACCTGCGGGGACGTGGCGGCGGAACTGCTGGCCGCACGCGTGCATGGTGGCTCGCGCGAACGCGCCGGCTGCTTGTCGGCCCGCACGCCGTTGCGGCCCATGACAGTGGAGGCGCTGACCGGCAACTTCAGCTACGACGACATTCCGATCCCGATGGCGGCGCCCCTATGAACCAGGCGATGACAACCGCATTCGATGTCGCCGTGATCGGCGGCGGTGTGATGGGATGCACAACCGCACTATTCCTTGCGCGTGCCGGCATGCGGGTGGCGGTGGTCGAACGCGATTCGCTGTGCCGTGGCGCATCAGGGGTGAACGCCGGCACGTTGACGCTGCACATGACGCGTGCCGCGCTCGTTCCCTACGCTATCCGCGCGTGGGACATGTGGATGAACACTGATGCGTGGCTAGGCCAAAGCGTACTCGCCACCGCCGCGCCCGGCCTCTCGCTCGCCTTCACGGAGCACGAGAAGACGCTGTTGCAGCAACGAGCGGCGGCAAGACGCGCGTACGGCGCCCGGATCGATCTGCTCGACCGGGATGCCGCGCTCGCCGTCGAGCCCGGCTTGAATCCCGCAGTCCTGCAAGCGGCGCACTGCGCAACCGACGGTTTCGCCAGCGCCTACCTCACTGGCCGCGCCTACCATGCAGCATTGCGCGAAGCGGGCGTGCATATTTTCGAGCAGACACCGGCTACGCGCATCGATCGGGTCGCCGGGATGTATCAAGTGACCGGTCCGGCCGACGCAATCCATATAGACGCAACACGTCTCGTGATGGCGGGCGGCGTGTGGCTGGAACCCCTGCTCGCCATGCTCGATATCGACATCCCCGTCAAGACGCTCGTTAATCAGCTGATCGTCACCGAACGCATGCCGCCCGTGATGCAGTCAGTATTAAGCATTGCGAATGGACTGCTGTCGATGAAGCAGTTCGCCAACGGCAGCGTGCTGATAGGCGGCGGCTGGCAAGGCGTTGGCGATCGTGTTCGCGGTGGAGTAGAGACGGTGCCCGACAACCTGATCGGCAATCTCCGGCTCGCGCAGCATGTGATCCCCGCGCTCGCCCAAGCGCGCGTGGCCCGCATCTGGCTCGGGCTTGAGGCAGAAACAGCCGACGCCATGCCGATGATCGGCGCGCTTCCCGGTCTTCCGGATGCCTGGGTGATCGGTTGCGTGCACTCCGGTTACACCAGTGGTCCCTACATGGGCAAGCTGCTTGCCCAAGCCATGCTCGGCGAGGAACCCGAGTTGCCCCTGTTCGATCCGGCGCGCCTCATGGTTCCTGTCGAGGCGCTTGCCCAACCTCATTGAGAAAAGACAGAATGATTCCCACGCATGCCGACCCATTTAACGGCGTTTATGCCGCCACGCTGTGCCCTCTCGACGCGGACGGCCGACACCTGGACGAAGCCGCGCTCGCGCGGCATATCGAAACAGTGGCGGATGTGGACGGCATTGCGGGCCTGCTCGTGAACGGCCACGCCGGCGAGAACTTCGCGCTCTCGGCAGCGGACAAACGACGCGTAGTGGACATTGCGCATGCCGTCTGCGGTGATCGTTTGATCATCGTAGCGGGCGTGAACTCCGAGGACAGCTATGAAGCGCAGGCCCACACCAACGATGCACGGCAGGCCGGCGCCGACGCCATGCTCCTGTTTCCACCGTACTCGTGGGCGCTGTCGACCGATATCGACACCGTTCTCCTGCATCACCGGATCGCCAACGCCGAAGCACGCCTGCCCATGATGCTTTACCAGGCCGGCGTCGCCACCGGCGGCATGGCCTACACGCCGGAGATGCTCACCGCGCTCGTCAGCTTGCCCGAGGTCGTGGCCATCAAGGAAGGCAGTTGGGAAACCGCCGCCTATGAAGCGAACCGCCGGCTCATCAAGTCGATCGCGCCGCATGTGGCCGTGATGGCTTCCGGCGACGAGCACCTCTTCACCTGTTTTGCGCTCGGCACCGAAGGCACCCTCGTCAGTCTGGCAGCCGTGGTGCCTGAACTGATCGTCGCGCTGTATCGCGCTGTGGAACGCCGCGATCTCGCCCAGGCGCAGCAGCTTCATGAGCGCGTCTATCCGCTTGCGAAGGCCATCTATGGAACCGCGCCGGGCTCCCACGCCAATGCGCGCCTGAAGGCATGCCTGCACTTGCTCGGCCACTTCCCGCATGCGTCGATGCGCCCGCCCATCCCGCCGCTCTCCCGCGCAGAAATAGCGCGTCTTGAAGACGCGCTCGCCATCGCCACCAGCGTTCAACGGAGTGACTCATGAGCACCATCCTCATCAAAGGCGGCCGCATCATCACAGCCGTTGACGACTATGTCGCCGATATCCTCGTGGAAGGCGAGCGCGTCGTCAGCATCGGGTTGCACCTCGATGCGGGACCGGATACGCGCGTGATCGACGCCGCCGGGCTACTGGTGTTTCCCGGCGGCGTCGATTGCCATACGCACATGGAGAACACCTTCGGGCCGTCAGTGACAGCCGACAACTTTGCCTCGGGCACGCGCTCGGCGGCCTTCGGCGGCACCACGACGATCATCGACTTCGCGTTGCAGACGGCCGGCACGAGTCCGCTCGATGCGATCTCGCGGGCGCAGTCAAAGGCTGCATCGGCGGCGAGCATCGACTACGGGTTTCACGTGATCGTCACGCAGGTGGACGAGCGCGTGCTTGGTGACATGCAATATGCGATCCGTCACGAAGGCGTATCGAGCTTCAAGATGTTCATGGCCTATCCCGGCACGGTGATGTCGGACGACGCCGCCATTTTCCAGGCCATGCGGATGGTCGGTCAGCACGGCGGCATGATCGCGCTGCATGCCGAGAACGGCACGATCATCGACCTGCTGATTCGCGAGGCGCTGGCGCTTGGTCACACCGCGCCGCGTTATCACGCGTTGACACGTCCCGCGATCATGGAGGGGGAAGCTACGCATCGCGGCATCAAGCTCGCCGAACTCGCCGAAGCACCGGTCTACTTCGTCCACCTTTCGGCGAAAGAAGCGCTGAAGCATGTGATCGAGGCGCGCGACCTCGGCATTCCCGTGTTCGCGGAGACCTGTCCGCACTATCTCTTCTTCGACGACTCAGCGTACTCCGATGACAGCTTCGATCTCGCGCGATATGTAATGAGTCCACCGTTGCGATCGAAGGAGTCGCAGAAGGCCCTCTGGACGGCGCTCAAGACCGACGACCTGCAACTGATCTCGACCGATCACTGTCCGTATTGCATGAAGGAAGGCCATCGAGGCAACGTCAACCAGAAGCCGTTGGGAAGCAGCGACTTTTCGAAGATCCCGAACGGCGTGCCTGGCGTCGAAACACGCATGACCGTGGTCTATGACGGCGGCGTACGGAGCGGCCACATCACGCTGAATCGCTTCGTCGAGTTGATGTCGACTGCGCCGGCCAAGCTCTTCGGCCTGTTCCCGAAGAAGGGAACGCTTGCAGTTGGCAGCGACGCCGATATTGTCCTGTTCGATCCGAACGAGTCGCACACGATCAGCGCCCACACGCAGCACAGCGATTGCGACTTCACGTTGTTCGAGGGCCGCGAGGTCACGGGCCGGGTGAAGAAGGTGCTGCTACGAGGAGAGCTGCTGATCGACAACGGCGACTGGGTCGGACGCACCGGTCAGGGAGAGTTCGTCGCGCGCGGCGAACTTGGCGGCCACTGGTAGAACGTCATGCCGATCTACGAGCATGCCTGCAATACTTGCGGTGCGTTTGATTCCATGCGTCCGGTTTCCAGACGCGGTGAAGAAGCACCGTGCCCGAAGTGCGGTGTCTTGTCGCCGCGCGTTGCCAGCGGTTCCACGGTGCGGCTGGCAACGCGCGGCAGACAAACGCCGACAGAAGAAGGAGCCTATGGTTTCAGGCATCAAGGCGGCTGTGCTTGCTGTTGCTAGAGAGCTAGACGGAACAAGCCTGTTCAACCTAGTAGCGGCGGCAGGTCCTACGAATGATATGAGAATAGCTGAGGAATTTCTGGCAACTTCGATGTGCTCACATCAGGTTAAGTGACTTCATAACTCGGGCTTAAAGTAGTGCCACCCAATTTGCATTGTCTCTGACTGAACGCTGTGTCAGGTTTGTTCTGTTCGGCGCGCCCAATCCCCGTTACCGCAGCCTCCAGGGCCGCCTCAAGTTCAACGAGTTCTCGCGCTTGTCTCCAGTATTCGTCGGCGCAGCCTTCGAGACTGCCGTCCTGCCGCCAAAGTTCATTGGCGCGGGTCCGAATGCGCTGCGTCAGCGTATCCACTTCCACATGGAACCTCACTGTTTGATGAATGGTATTGCTCATATCTCTTCGCCAGGATCGATCTTCGTGCAAAGCAAGTTGAGACGAAAGGCGCCCTGACAACAGCCCTATCTGGACCCATCCTGGTTACGTTGATACGGCTCCATCGCGTTGCTCACCTCGCGGACAAGCGCGCCAGCCTTTCCAATAGAACAGCAGCGTGCTTGATCGTTGAAACGTTTGCGTCCGAAGAACTTACCAGGACATGGATACGATCACGCCAGTATTCCGGCCGAATGACCGGGCTTCGTTCCGGTATTCCTCGCTCGTCCGGTGCCTGGCGTTCGAGTTCTCGAATCATTCTCTCGATGTGTGAGAGATCTTGTTGTCGACGATCATCGAGGCTCATGAATTCCTCCCCTCAGGTTCTTGCTTTTCGCCCACCATGCTTTGTGACTGTCACCCGGTCACTTTGTCTTAACGCCTGCCAGACGGACACGACCCTCAGTTGGCCCGTTGCGGCCCGCAAGACGCGAACCCGTGAATAGCGACGCCTGTCACGCTCAATGCCTGCGACGCATGACCTCCCAACATTGACGATGGTCCATCCGACGAAGCAGCCGCTTGCGCCGATGCTCCCGGCGATAGTGGGCAATGACCAATATGGCTGCGCTCGCAAGCACGAACAGACCGACGACCATACCCATCCACGCTGCACTCATGGGAAACCCCTCTAGCGCCCTCGACGTCCATTAGAACCTACTTTATAGGCTGGTCTTCGCCTATTTATTTCTGTGCCACGCTCGGCGCTTCCTCGATGACGCGCTTCGTCCCTTTCGACGCAGTGCCTGTTGTTGCATGAAAGTTGCTTTGAGCAACTTCACCTGCATGCCGAGTGATTCGTCGAAGTATTTCGCATAACGTATTGGTTAGGGTGACTCGAATTCCTTATAACACTTCGTTGAGCAGTCGCAGCGAAAAATCAGCATTGTTTTTTGCGTGACTGTGATTTGAAAAATATCTGCACTCGAAAGCGGCGGCCAAGTTCTGATAATCACGCACTTAATCCGTAACACTAATAATATTAATTGCTCCGTGTCAGAGATGTTCGAGCGGTTTGGCAGAAAGGCAATCGACGGCTGGGTTGTATAGCGCCCCTCGCCCTGCGAAATTTTCTCTCTAGTCCCCGTTCAATGTTTAGCCATTGTAATAAACAAGTCCGCTCCCTCATTGGGCAATCGTCACGGTGAAGCGTTCGAAATCACCGGGTTACGGACAGAACTCCGGACAAATTCCGTGCATCAGCCAAGCGATAACTGATCGAGCCAATGCATTCGGTCTTCCCATGCAAGCCTGACGTCAACCGGCCCTTGTTAACCCGCTTTAACGTTTGCGTATTTGCAGCAAATGACCGTTAGGCAGCGCCCGGGAAGAGTCCCTGCGGTGCCCTCCTCCAGTCAACCAATTTGTTGCGTAACCATCGCTAAAGAGTTCCCAAACAGGGCCGATATTGCGTGCAGAACACGTAAATATCGGCAAAACGCTTGAGTACCCAACAAACAAAAGCGGGACCTGGCGTCAACACTTCGGGGGCTACATTGAATCAGGAAAGCTTGTCCAGACTGCGGGCTATCGCACCGGGTGAAGTCATCTACTCGGAAGGGTATATCGGTACCTCGGCGATCTATGTAATTGCTGAAGGAAAAGTCGAGATCTCGGCAAAATGCGACGACAGGCGTGTTGTCCTCGCGACCCTGGGCAAGGGAGAGTGCTTCGGAGAATCGGCGTTGTTGCCGTCCGAGCCACGCGGGTCGACAGCGAAGGCGCTTAGCTTCTGCCGGCTGAGCGTGATTGAAGCGAAGGTCGTGGAAGAAGAACTGGAACGCGTCTCGCCGCTCCTTCGCCATTTGATGCGCACACTGATTCGCCGCAACAAACGAAAGGACGAACTCCTCGCGACATACACGAACGCTGACTTTCTGCCCGGCATAGTCTCTTACGCCCACGTGCTCAGCTTGATGGCGGGCGGTGAAAACAGGGAAGCGCGAGGCCGCCGGCTTCAATCCGATGAAGTCTCAATCGCACTCGCTGAAGTCTGCAAGCGGTGCCAGGCCGTAGCAGGCCATCCGCGCGTACATGTCATGGCCATGCTCAAACGCATGGAGAAACTCAACCTCGTCACGCTGGAGTCCGGTCGCGCGGACTTTCTCGGCAACGTCCCCGCTGCCGCCACGGACGACACGTCCAGCCGCCAGGTTGTCACCTTCGATGCCGTGCGGATTATCGAACGTGCTCAACGAGTCGGTGATCAAGAGCTTGATATTTCGATCGCGAGCGAACTGGAGTTGATCGAGCTGTCCGACCTCGAGGCGCTGATCGGCGTCGAGAGACAGTTGATACTCGATAAGCTCTCGCGTGCGGAAATTGCCGAAGATATCTTCGCGTTCCGGCGGACCAAAGTGCTGACGTATATCGAAAAGAACGGCGTCGCTTATTTCTCCAAGAAAAAGGCTCGACCGGCCAGCGAACTCGAATCGCTTACGGACCTTGATCTCATTGACGACCGGACACTATTCGATGCCGTCAGCGCGTTCGATACCTACGATCTCGCGAAACTGCTTGCCTCGGCGACGGACCACACGATCTCCGAGCGGCTGCTTTCCGTCATGACAAAGGCACGGCAGAGCGAGACGTCGTGGATCATGCGGCGTGATCTCGTGACCAATCCTCTCGAGATCCAGGACATCGAAGAACGCTTCATTCAACTAGTCAAGTCGATAAAGGCCGGACCCGCAGCCGACGCTCCCGAACAGCTTTCGGTCGTCGCCTGACTGTCCTGACCCATACAGCGAATCAGCATCGAAAACAATCGCAGCCGTCAAAAGATAAACGAGAGATCGAATGGACATCCTAACGCTGTGCGGTGCGCTGCTTGGCATCGTCGCCATTGTGGCCGGGTTCACTTTGGAAGGCGGCCGCTTCCTGACGCTCTTTCAGTTGGAAGCCATCGTGATTGTGGCGGGCGGCACGATCGGCGCCGTGATGGTCCAGAACACGTGGGCCAAGTTCTCGGCTGGGGTGAAGCAACTCGGCATGGTTTTCACCAAGGCCAAGCCGATAGATCGGGAAAACCTGACCATCCTGCTCGAATGGGGTCATAAAGCGAAAGTGGAAGGGATGCTCGCATTCGAAACCATCAATCCCGAAGGCATCAGCCCCTTTGCCAAGAGAGGACTCGAGTTGATCGCCAACGGCGTGCCGACTGCCGTGATTGAGGACGCGTTGCAAAGAGAGCTTGATGCGTACGAGCGCAACCAGATGGCTGCGGCGCGGATATGGCTGCAGGCTGGAGGGTATGCCCCTACCTTCGGCATCCTGGGCGCGGTGCTGGGTCTGATTCAGGTGACTGGGCACCTCCTGGAACCTGCTCAGCTAGGCCAGGGTGTGGCGGTCGCTTTTATCACGACGCTGTACGGACTGGCTCTCGCCAATATCCTGTTGCTGCCCATCTACGGAAAAATCAAGGCAAGAATAGATAGCGAACTACGCTTCAAGAAATTGTACTTTGACGGGCTGCTTGCCATCTCCCGCAAGGAGTCTCCGCAGTTGATCGAAGCCCGCCTCGTAGCAGATATTGCTTAGAGGCGTATGCAATAAGTAAAGTTGATGATGAAGCTCTCGCTCCAGGCCCCAATGGAATTCGCTAAGGATGACTGATGGCCTGGAGATAGCAATTCTCCGCCGCATGCAGTACAGCCGCGAGTGCCCGACCCGGATGCATGTGACCCCAGGCACTTTACAGCGCCAATTTCTATGTGAAGACTATGTCCTCGGTATCTACCAAACCCAATCCCAAGTTTGACGACGAGGCCGAGATACTGTCCGAGCGGTGGTTGATTTCGTACTCGGATCTCGTCACCACCCTGATGGTTCTATTCATCGCTCTGTACGCGATGCAGCTAGCCCAGCATCGAGAAATGGAAACAAAGAGTCTCACGCTTGCACCGTTGGAAAAGCGCAGCGCAACCGCTGCAAATGTTCAAGCGCCCCGGACTGCGGCGCTTGAACAGGTCCAGGCGTCCAAGAAAGAACTGATTTATGCATTGAAGGCAATGCGCGACAAGCAGGAAATCCGTGTGCTCGAAAGTGCACGTGGCGTTGAGATCGAAATCAATGCAAAAATACTCTTTCGCTCGGGCGAGGCCCATCTGATGCAGGACTCAAACGCAGTGCTGGACCAGGTAGCGACGGCGCTCAAAGAAAATTCGGCGCAACAGATCCTGGTGGAAGGACACACTGATTCCGTACCCATATCGACGGCAAAATACGAGTCCAATTGGGAACTATCATCCGCGAGAGCCGGCTCGCTCGTACGATTCCTGGTTGATCGGGGCATTGAGCCACACAGGCTCACGGCTATCGGACGCGCGGACAATATTCCCGCTGTGATGGGTGATGACCCATTTGCCCGCGCAGCCAATCGCCGAGTCGTGATCGTCGTGCAATACGATGTTCCGACTAGCCCTCAGTAGACCCCATCTGGCGTCGGCGAAGCGCTCTCTCCACTATCGGCGAGAGTTGAGCGCCCAGCAGTTCACGGTTGCACGACCGACCGAAACGCCGCGCTCAGCCGTCAATTCTTCAAGGCGCTAATGCTCAACGCAACAAAACCCTTGTGTTAGGAATTGACCGCAATCGCGGGCTTTCACATCACAAGGGCCGGGCTCGTACAATGACGTTGGTATGATTCTCTGCTGATCCGCGCACTCTGCCAGTATTGAACCCCTGGCGTAGGCCGATCCGGGACACTCACCGGCAACCCACGCTTTGATCGCGCGGACGAAATGAAAACCGCTGCACCTTTACGACAAGCAGTTTTGCTTTGAGCTGATTCAAGATGGCAATCGATATCACCGGCCGCACGTTTGGCAGGCTTACCGCTGTAGCCCGGGAGGATGGTTCTCGCTGGCTTTTCAGGTGCGCGTGCGGCGTCGAAAAGGTTCTCGACGCTCAAAGCGTCAAGTACCGCAAGACGCTATCGTGCGGCTGCTTGCGTCAGATTGAAATCGCAGCCGGCCATCGCTTTGGCCAACTCACTGCGTCGCACTATGTGAATCACGGCAAGAACGGCGCACGCTGGTTTTTCCAGTGTGACTGTGGGGTCGGGAAGATCTTTGCCTCCAGTTACGTACGAAGCGGCCTGCGAACGTCGTGTGGATGCCGCGGGCGGGCTGCCAAGGTCGTCCGCGTGGAACAACCGATCGCAGACGTGTGGCCGTTCCCAAAGTGGCCCAGGGAGCGTGGCGGGTAAGCGGCCCACGAGATACTCCCCCTAAAGTTGAATATAGGGATCGTGACCCGATGACGCCGCCCTGCGCAATCGCCGTGACCGCGCGCTGCGCTACCAGTTTCCAGCGTCTAGCCTACCGCCGCGACGAAAGCCTGCGCACGACCGACACGAGCCTGTCGACTTCATCGCATGTGTTGTAAAAAGCGAGTGACGGCCGCACGGTCGCCTCGACGCCAAAGCGCCGGAGAATCGGCTGCGCGCAGTGATGACCCGAACGCACAGCAATCCCTTCTTCGTTCAACGCCTGCCCGACCTCTTCCGTCTCATAGCCCTTCAGCACGAACGACAACACGCTGGCTTTATCCTTCGCGGTACCGATCAAACGTACGCCCGGCACCGGCTGCAATACGCTCGTCGCATACTCCAGCAGATCGTGTTCGTAACGCCCGATATTCTCGATACCCACGCGCGTCACATAGTCGATCGCAGCCCCGAGACCTACTGCGTCGGCAATGTTGCCCGTGCCCGCTTCAAAGCGATTTGGGGGCGCCTGGAACACGGTCTTCTCGAACGTCACGTCCGCGATCATGTTGCCGCCGCCTTGCCATGGCGGCATATCTTCGAGCAGATCGCGTTTGCCATAGACCACGCCGATACCGGTCGGGCCAAACAGCTTGTGGCCAGAGAACACGAAGAAATCGGCGTCGATCTCCTGCACGTTCACACGCATGTGCGAGACTGATTGCGCACCGTCAACCACCGCCCGGGCGCCTGCACGATGCGCCATCGCGACAATCTCCTGCACCGGCACAACGGTACCCAATGCGTTCGATACCTGCGTTACCGAGACAATCTTCGTGCGGCTGTTAAGCAGCTTCTGATATTCATCCAGACGGACCTGACCCGAGTCATCGACGGGAATCACGCGCAGCGTCGCGCCCTTTTGCGCGGCGAGTTGCTGCCAGGGCACAATGTTGGCGTGATGCTCGAGATGCGAGACGATGATCTCGTCGCCCTCGCCAACGTTTTGCACGCCCCAGGTCTTCGCGATCAGGTTGATGCCTTCTGTCGTGCCGCGCACGAAGATGATTTCCTCCGCCGAGGCAGCGCCAATGAAGCGTCTCACCGTATCGCGCGCACCTTCGTATGCGTCGGTCGCACGTCCTGCCAATGCATGTGCGGCACGATGAATGTTCGAGTTCTCATGCTCGTAGAAATACGACAGACGGTCGATGACCGACTGAGGTTTCTGCGTGGTCGCGGCATTGTCGAACCAGACAAGCTGACGTCCGTTCACACGCTCTTGCAGAATCGGGAAGTCACGACGAATAGCGTTGACATCAAATGGCGGATGCGCCGAACCGGTCTTCGGCACGTGCTCATTCGAATGCGGCGCACGAGCATGGTCGAGAAAATAGAATGAACCGTTGCGGTCTGACTCACTGCCCGTCGACACTGAACGCTCGCGACCGTTGAATGAGCGCAAGTCGTCCAAAGCCGGCAGACCGAGCGATTCAGCCGTTGGCACGTCATGACCAGGTAAAGGCAAGGGCAACTCGCGGCTCGCACCGGATGACGCACCCGCGTCCCGCAAGAAATAGAACGGCGACACCGCCGATTGATCTCGTTGCGTTGCATCGGGCGCGCCAACGCCAAGCGCAGCGCCGCCAAAGCGCGGCTCCAGCGCGGGCGCGGCAGTCGTCACGGAGTCAGGCAGGTTGTTTTGCGAAACGGCATGCGGCGCCAGCGCCGGTACACGATTGCCTAATGACAAAACGTGCGTGGGCGACGACGGCAGCAGGTTAGTGCCTGCTGCCTTGCCCTGCGGAAGGCTCAGGCCCGGCACGCCCGTCCCTGTACCGCCCGGCCCCGCAAACGGCGAGCCTGGGGGCGCAGGATTGCTCGCAGACGCGAGCACAGGCGCAGCCACCGGCAGTCCTGCCGACAGCGACTCACCACCGCCGCTGCCGAGGCTGGCAAGCGCGGGCGTAGCGCTGCCGGGCAACGCCGTAAAGAACGCGGTAGCAAGACGCGACAACGTGGCGACGTCCGGCAAGCCGGCCGGTGCGGCACCCTGCGGAACATCAGGAAGCGAAGCGCTGCTCACTGGCTTACTTGTAGGTGTCAGGATAGTCATGGTACTTGGCGATCTCCACGTCATCCAGAACCGCCAGTGCGTCCGGCGAGTGCACTGCGAGCGAGCAATACAGCGAAATCAGGTACGAGGCGATCGCGTGGTTGTTGATGCCCATGAAGCGCACTGAGAGTCCCGGCCCTTGCTCGCCTGCCACGCCCGGCTGGAACAAGCCGACCACGCCTTGCCGCTTGTCACCCACACGCAGCAACAGGATCTTGGTCTTGCCATCGGCAACAGGAACCTTGTCCGACGGGATCAACGGAATGCCACGCCACGTGAGGAACTGGGAACCAAACAGGCTCACGGTCGGCGGCGGCACACCGCGACGCGTGCACTCGCGTCCGAACGCCGCGATCGCCAGCGGATGAGTCAGGAAAAACGCGGGTTCTTTCCAGACACGCGTCAACAGTTCATCGAGATCATCAGGGGTCGGCGCACCGGTCAGCGGGAACACGCGCTGTTCTTCGGCAACGTTCGCAAGCAGACCATAATCCGGGTTATTAATCAGCTGGCTTTCCTGCAATTCCTTGATCGTTTCGATCGTCAGGCGCAGTTGTTCCTTGATCTGATCATGCGGACTACTATAGAGATCCGACACACGGGTCTGCACGTCGAGGACCGTGCTGACCGCATTCAGAAAATACTCGCGCGGGTTTTCGTCGTAGGGCACGAAAGTCCGGGGCAGCTCGCTTTCGTCTTCACGTTGCGTGCATGCCGCCTTCACTTCCTCGGGATTCTTGACCTGGTTCAACCGGTAGATACCGGCTTCGACCGGCACCCATTGCAACAGGTGCGTGAGCCATCGCGGCGTGATAGTCGATAGCTGGGGAACGGTTTTGGTGGCATTGGCTAGTTGCCGTGCTGCGTTATCGCCGAGCGCCGTCTGGCCGCCCACATTTGCCGTCATGTGTTGCTCCGAAGTCTATAGAAGAAAAACGGGAATGCTTATCAGGAAGCGTCATTATGAAGACGACGTCCCGGGTCATTCAACATGCTATAGACGGCATTTCGGAAAAAATGATCAGCCTGGCCCGCTCACTGGCAGGGGTTGCAGTAACTCCGCCATGGGAACGTCGAGCGCGCGAGCGAGTTTGTGCACCGTGATGATGGATGCCGTCACACGGCCGCGTTCAATCTCGCCAATATAAGAGCGGTTCAGGCCGGCGTGCTCGGCAAGCTGCTCCTGCGACCAGGCCTGCGCCTCGCGTAAAAGCCTGACGGCGGCTCCGAAGTTGCGGACGACTTCGGTCATGACACGCTCGCCGCAACGCGCGGTTGCACGCCGTCATTGCGCGAGATGGCCTGCGTGACGTTAGCGCCCGGTTCAACGTCGTGCGTCAGCCATACGTTGCCGCCAATCACCGCCCCCCGGCCGAGCGTGACGCGGCCGAGAATCGTGGCGCCCGCATAGATCACGACTTCATCTTCCACGATCGGATGCCGCGCCAGTCCTTTCTCCAGATGCCCTTCTGCATCGCGGGGAAAACGTTTCGCGCCAAGCGTGACAGCCTGATACACACGCACGTGATCGCCAATGACCGTGGTCTCGCCAATCACCACGCCCGTCCCGTGATCGATAAAAAATCCTTTGCCTATACGCGCGCCGGGATGAATATCGATTCCGGTTGCACCGTGCGCCAGCTCAGCCACAATGCGCGCAAGCAGGCGAAGGTCGAGCTTGTACAGCTCGTGCGCGAGCCGATGATGAATCATGGCGAGGACGCCGGGGTAGCACAGCAGCACCTCGTCCACACTGCCCGCGGCAGGGTCGCCGTGATAGGCGGCAAGCACGTCGCTATCAAGGAGCGTACGGATCTCGGGAAGCTTGGCCGCGAACGCGCGAACGGCGACACCCGCACGGGCAGCGATGTTTTCGTCGTCACGTGAGAGATGACGATCGCGGTACTGCAATTCAAGTTGCGCCTGGGCGAATAGAGCATGCAAGGCCGAATCCAATGCATGCCCCACGTAGAAGTTCTCGCTTTCCTGACGCAGGTCGTGCGGTCCAAGCCGCATAGGAAACAGCACGCCCTTCAAGGTCTCTACAATATTTGCCAGCGCCTCTCGTGCCGGCAGTTCGCGCCCGCCCGGTTCGAGCGAACGCTTCTGCACTTCGCGCCATTGCTGGCGCACCGTCTGGAGCGATTGGACGATGTCGTCGATGTCAAATGCAGCCACAGTCGGAGATCCTTCGGCATCAAGCCATTAGAGTTTGATCAATCCTGAATCCACGGTAAGCCCTGAAAGCGCCAGCCATCCTGCGCGCCTCGCTGCTGTTGCGAATCCAGTTGCCCTTCGAAACCCTCAAGGACGTTGAACACTTGAGTAAGGCCTGCTTTCGCCGCGGCTTCCGCTGCAAGCGCGGAACGATTGCCGCTGCGGCACAGCAACAACACGATTGCATCCTTGCCGGTCTTTGCTTCCAGCTCCCGGACAAAGCGCGGGTTGCGCGTAAGCGACGTGCCTGTCGCCCAGGCCACGTGGACACTGCCAGGCACGTAACCCACGAACTTGCGCTCTTCGGTCGTTCTGACATCCACAAGCACCGCTGAGCCCGATTCAACCAGCTCAAATGCGTCGCGAGGTGAAACGCCTCCCGCGTAGGGCAGCTGATTCGCTGCCGCTGCGGCGCGCGCCGCTTCCAGTACCTCATGAGATTCTTGAGTTACGCGTTCTTCCAATTCAACTGCCATGACGTCTCCTTGTACTGTCACTTGAAAACTCATTGAGGCCAAACGGCTGCCAGAGGAAATGCAACCGTCTATAGCCATCAATTGACACTATGAAAGAGGCCGCTCAGAAGCTGAACCAATAAAAACGTATTTCTAAAGCAGGCTTTGCGACATCGGCAATCGTATGATGATGGTGAACATTACAAAATTCCTTCGATCTTTGCGTAATTATTGAAAGTATACGAATGCTGAGCGGCGAGCGCGGCTCGGCTTCAATCCGGCGACGGGACAATTGCCGCAGGGCGCGCTCTTACGCGCCGCTCAGTTGCTTGCGCTCGTCCCAGCAACAGGCGCGTCGCCAGCGCATCGAGCGATGTGCACAGGATCAAATAGACGAGGCCCACGAAGAGGAAGATCTGCACGGGATAAATCATCAGCCGGCTATTTACCTGGTTGGCAAGAAACGCGAGTTCCGGCACGCCGACAATGTAGGCCAGCGACGTATCCTTGACGAGCGACACCCACTGGTTAATGAACGACGGCGCCATGATGCGGATAGCCTGCGGCAGCAGTACATGACGCATCGCCTGCCAGCGCGTCAGCCCCAGCGACAGCGCTGCTTGAGCTTGTCCACTCCCTACTGCTTCAATGCCCGCATGAACCGAATGCGACAGGTAGGCCCCGCCGATCAGCGATAGCGCGGCCACGACCGTCGCCAAACCGGGCACGTCGATGTGAAGCAAGACCGGCAGCAGGAAGAAGGTCCAGAAAATCAACATGAGCACAGGTATGGCGCGAAAGAACCCTATTCCGCCAAGCAGGATCACGTGGCTCACGCCACGCGTCATGGCAAGCCCGATGCCGCCTGCCAGCCCGAGGATGGCGGAAGACACGGCGGAGATCGAGGCCATCACCAGCGTCAGCGCCGCGCCGCCCAACGGACCATCGGGAAACGTGCCGACGAGCAAGTACGGCAGATTCGACAGGATGGCGGAAAGAGCGTCGTTCATCGGCGCACCGCTGCTCGTGAACCGCTACGCTGGACCACCACGAGCACCACTTCCAGCAGTGCGATGGTCAGTATGTACAGCACTGTCGCCATGCCAAATGCCTGAAACGTCTTGAAGGTTTCGGTATCGACCTGACGCGACGAATACGAGAGTTCCGCCAGCCCGATCGCCATGGTCAACGACGAGTTCTTTACGATATTCATGTACTGCCCGAACAAGGGCGGCGTCGAGATCCGCACCGCCTGCGGCAAGATCACATGAACGAATGCGGCTAACGGCGTGAGTCCGAGGGCGGCTGCTGCGTTGTGCTGCCCCACGGGAACACCTGACAACCCCGAACGGAATTCCTCGCCAATGAACGTGGTCGAATAGCAGGTCAACCCGATCCAGCCCGCCACGAATTCAAACGATGGCCAATGTAGCCTGAACAAGCCGAGATCCACCGCATGCGGCGTGTTTAACCAGGTCATGACCGCTTCGGGCAAGAGAGTCGCCACGCCGAAATACCAGAACAGCAATTGCACGATTAGCGGCGAGTTTCGAAATACCAATACATAGAGCGCAGCGGCACGACGTACGGGCGCCGCGCGCGAAGTGCGCGCAAGCGCCAGCAGGCAACCGCCCAAGGTTCCCGCGGCAATCACCGACGCTGACAATCCCAGCGTCATGCCGAAGCCCTGGAGCAGCCAGATCAGGTACTTCGGCGCGAGCCATCCGTTCATTGGAATCATTCAGCTAAACACGAATGGAAGATTGAAATGCCAAGCCCGCTTCGACCGTTCACGGTCGAAGCGGGCTTGCTGAAACATGCATCGATCAGCTTTTCTGCGGGTCGCCGATCTTGAACAAACGCGGCAACGGCGCGCGGCTTTTCGGCCCGAACCACTGGTCATAGATGTGGCCTGCGGTACCGTTTGCTTCGAGACCCGTCAGCGTGTCATTGACGACACTCAGCAGGCGCGGCTCGCCCTTAGGGACACCCACGCCCTCATAGTCGTTCGATATCGTGAAAGCCGGGATTTCGTATTTGTCGCGGTCCGGCACGTTAGCGAGCAAGCCGACAAGTTTCGGACCGTCTTGCGTGATCGCCTGGACGTTGCCCGTTCGAAGCGCGGCGAACGCAAACGGCGTGTCGTCATAGGCCACGATCGTTGCGCGCGGAAACTGAGTACGAACCTGTTGCTCGTTGGTAGTGCCTTTATCCGCACCGATACGCAGGTCGTTCAGTTGCTCAGGCGACTTCAGCGTGCCCTTCTTAGCGATGAACTGCGTGCCCGACGCGAAGTACGGCGTACTGAAATCGACTTCCTTCTTGCGTTCGTCGGTGATGGTGAAGTTGGCGAACACGAGATCCACTTTCTTCGATGTCAGAAATGCAATGCGGTTGGCCGGGTTGGTCGGCTGGATGTCGAGCTTCACGCCAAGCTTGTCGGCGACCGCTTTCGCATAGTCAACATCAAGACCGACTATTTTGTTGGTCTTTGGATCGACAAAGCCGAAAGGCGGATTGCTGTCAAAAGTCGCCACGCGAAGCACGCCGGCCTTCTTGATATCGTCGAGGCGATCGGCATGCGCCAGGCTCGACATGAACAGCAGCGAGCCCATGAAAGCTGCGGTGAGAAGTTTGATTTTCATTATGTGTTGGTCTGCGCAGTTGTAGATAGAGCGAGCACCCAAGCGGTGCATCACAGCCCGAAATGTAGCAGCGCACCGGGCCGTAACGAACCATCGATTCGTGTTGTGCTAAGCGCCAGACGGAATAATCAAGACGGTTAATCAGACCAGGGCTTCGTCGATTCACCCGACTAGTCATAAAGATCCCGTAATTGCTTCGTTGAGTCCGACGGCTTAGGTCCGTAGGCTAAGTTGAGCCGCAACTTATTGCTCTAACCCATTGCCAACCTTGAGAACGATCGATGATTCAGCGCAAACCCTTTCAGTCCAGCCGCCGCAACACCCTTCTCAGTCTGGCTAGCGGCGCGGCCGGCGTTGCGCTGGCGCCGCTGACGTCGTTGGCAGCCAGCGCCGTCGGATCGTCAGCGGCACCGGAAGTCGCACCGAGACGAGGTGGCCGGATTACATTGCTGGTCAATCCCGAGCCGAATGCGCTGATCAACTTCGCGACCACCGCAGGCGCCGAGCAAAAAATCAGTCCGAAGGTGACGGAAGGATTGTTGAGCTACGACTTCGATGTTCGCCCGCAAGCTCAACTGGCGACACAGTGGACCATCAGCGCGGACGGCCGCGAATACCTCTTCAGGCTTCGTCAGAATGTACGTTGGCACGACGGCAAGCCGTTTACGTCGAAGGACGTTGCGACGTCAATTGGATTGCTCAAGCAGTACCATTCACGAGGACGCTCGACCTTCGCAAACGTGATCGAAGTCGCCACACCCGATGCTCACACGGCCGTACTGCGTTTGTCGAAACCGGCACCCTACCTGATCTACGCGCTGGCTGCGTCGGAATCCCCCATCTTGCCGGCTCATCTGTACGACGGCAGTGACCCGCTGAGTAATCCTCATAATATCAATCCCGTAGGAACCGGACCGTTCGTTTTCAAAAGTTGGGCACGCGGCAGTCACGCCGTCTTCGCCCGCAATCCAGACTACTGGGATGCGCCGAAGCCTTACATCGACGAACTGGTGGTGCGCTTCATGAGCGATCCGGCAGCACGCGCTGCTGCGCTGGAAACGGGTGAACTGGATCTCGCCGGGGAGAATCCGGTCCCGTTGACGGACATTGCCCGGCTGCAGGCGTTGCCGCATCTGGCGCTCGAAACCCGCGGCTACAGCTACGACGCGGCGCTGACGCAACTGCAGTTTAATCTGGACAATCGTTACCTCGCCAATCCGAAAGTGCGGCAAGCGATTGCCCATACCATCGATCGGCAAGCGATCCTGCGCTCGGTCTGGTATGGCTACGGGATCATCTCGCCGTCACCGATCAGTCCGCTGCTTACCCAATTCTATGATCCGGCCGCGAAGGCGTTGCCTTACGACCTTGCAAGCGCCCAACAATTATTGGATGAGGCAGGCTTTCCACGCCAGTCCGACGGCTTCCGCTTCAAGCTGAATCTCGACTACAACCCCTATGATCCGACCTTCGCCCGGCTAGCCGAGTATCTGCGGCAAACTCTGCGCCGCGCCGGCATTGAGGCAACCGTGCGCTCGCAGGATTTCGGCAGCTATGTGAAGCGCATTTATACCGATCGTGACTTCGATCTCGACGCGAACTTCCTGGGCAATACCTTCGATCCGACGGTCGGCGTGCAGCGCCTCTACTGGTCTCACAACTTCAAAAAAGGCGTGCCGTTTTCGAACGCTACGCACTATCAAAGCCCGGAGGTCGACCAGTTGCTGGAAACCGCGGCAGTCGAAAATGATCCACGTAAACGAGTGGATTACTTCAGGCAGTTTCAACAGATCGTCGGACGTGATTTGCCGATCGTGGACCTGGTGACATTGAAGCAGGTGACGATCTACAACAAACGTGTACACAACCACACGCTCACCGCCGACGGCCTGAGCGGCAACCTCGCAGATGTTTTCGTGGTTTAGCGCCATGCATTTGCCGTTGCACTGAATATGCAAAGCAAAAATCGTTGATTGGTGAAATCGTGCCCAAGCCCAAGAATATGCGTCCACCCATCCGAACCGCCCAACGACGTGGAGCAAACCAATGAGCAAGGCCAAGCGGCAAATCAAGCTAGGTGCTTTCCTGATGGAGACGGGCCACCATATTGCGGCCTGGCGTCATCCCGAGACGCATCGGGCCGGTGGGCTTGATTTCTCACACTACGCTGAACTCGCGCAGATCGCCGAGCGTTCGAAATTCGACGCGGTGTTTTTTGCAGACAGCGTAGGCATCCGGGATACGAATCTCGCATCGCTCTCGCGCACGGCCCGCGCCGACCACTTCGAACCGCTGACCCTGCTGGCCGCCTTGTCGGTAGTCACGAAGAACATCGGCTTGATCGCGACGGTCTCCACCACGTTCAATGAACCGTTCAACGTCGCACGCAAGTTCGCCTCGCTCGACCACTTGAGCGGCGGCCGCTCGGGCTGGAACCTGGTTACATCAAGCAGCGAAACGGAAGCACTCAACTTCGGCTTCGAGCAACACCCGGCTCACGCCGTTCGCTACGAGCGCGCACGCGAATTCTATGACGTCGTCGCAGGCCTCTGGGACAGTTGGGAAGACGACGCTTTTATCCGCGACCGTGAAAGCGGACTCTATTTCGATCCTGACAAGCTGCATACGCTGGACCATCGCGGCCCGCATTTCAAGGTGCGCGGCCCGCTCAACATCGCCCGCTCGCCCCAGGGCTGGCCGGTGGTCGTGCAGGCCGGAGCATCGGATGCCGGCCGCGAGCTTGCCGCGCAGACCGCCGAGGTGATCTTCGTTGCGCACCAGACCCTCGATGAAGCCAAGGCGTTCTATCAGGACGTCAAAGGGCGGCTCATTAAATACGGCCGGCAACCTGAGGATCTGAAGATCATGCCGGGTATCTTCCCGGTCATCGGCAGGACCCACGAAGAAGCGCGCGCCAAGTTCGACGCGCTACAGGACCTCATTCACCCCGATGTCGGCCTCGCATTGCTGTCGAAAATGACCGGCAGTGTTGATTTGTCGAAGTATCCCATCGACGGGCCGCTGCCCGACCTGCCGGAAACGAATGGCGGCAAAAGCCGCCAGCAACTGCTGTTCGATCTGGCGCGCCGCGAAAACCTGAGCATTCGTGACCTGTATCTGCGCATAGCAGGTGCTCGTGGACACCAGCAAGTCGTTGGCACTCCGGAGAGTATTGCCGATCAATTGCAGCAGTGGTTCGAGGAAGAAGGCGCGGACGGCTTCAACATCATGTCACCATGGTTGCCGGGTGGCCTGACCGAATTTGCCGAACTGGTGGTACCGGAGTTGCAGCGACGCGGCCTGTTTCGCACCGAGTATGAAGGCACGACGTTACGCGAGAATCTCGGACTGCCACGTCCGGAAAATCGCTACGTCCAGGCTATACAGAAGCGCGCGGCGAGCTGAACCACCCGGGCGCTCGCTATAGAAGTATCGCCGCGACCGGACGTTGATTGGCAACCAGCCAGTACTTCTGAGCGCGATCGCAAACGCGCGCCAAGGGGCTTTGTTAAAGCGCCCCGATGGTGTTGCGTGGCACGCGTGATGTGCGTACTCGAAGCACCGCGGCCAAATGCCAAACGCCGATAACGTTTCATGTATTCGTTATTGGATCGAGCCACCGCAGATTCCTATACTCAATTCCTGTTAGCACCCGCCTGCGAGGAGTGCTACTCACTCACTACAATTGGAAACCAACTATGAGCCTACGTCCGCTACACGACCGCGTAATCATCAAGCGCCTCGACCAGGAAACAAAAACCTCGTCGGGCATTGTTATTCCCGAAAGCGCCGCTGAAAAACCCGACCAGGGCGAAGTCATTGCCGTCGGCCCCGGCAAGCGTGATAGCGACGGCAAGCGCATCGAGCCCGACCTGAAGGTCGGCGAGCGCGTGCTCTTCGGCAAATATGCGGGCCAGCAGGTCAAGGTCGATGGCAACGAACTGCTCGTGCTGCGCGAAGAAGACATTGTCGCCGTAGTCACCCAACAATAACGGAGCTTCAGAAATGGCAGCCAAAGAAATTGTCTTTAGCGATAGCGCACGTTCGAAACTGGTCGAAGGTGTCAACATCCTCGCCAACGCAGTGAAAGTAACGCTTGGGCCCAAGGGCCGCAATGTCGTGCTGGAGCGCAGCTTCGGCTCACCGATCGTGACCAAAGACGGTGTGTCGGTTGCGAAGGAAATCGAGCTGGCCGACAAGCTGCAAAATATCGGCGCGCAACTGGTAAAGGAAGTCGCGTCGCGCACCAGCGACGACGCCGGTGACGGCACCACTACCGCCACCGTGCTGGCACAGGCGATCGTACGCGAAGGGCTGAAATACGTGGCTGCAGGCCTCAATCCGCTGGATCTGAAGCGCGGCATCGACAAGGCCGTGATCGCCGCCGTCGAAGAACTAAAGAAGATCAGCAAGCCCACCACGACCAGCAAGGAGATCGCCCAGGTCGCGACCATCTCGGCTAACGGCGAAGAATCGATCGGCCAGCGGATTGCCGAAGCGATCGATCGTGTCGGCAAGGAAGGCGTGATCACGGTCGAGGACGGCAAGTCGCTCGAAGATGAACTCAATGTGGTTGAAGGACTGCAATTCGATCGCGGCTACCTGTCGCCCTATTTCATCAACGATCAGGACAAACAGGTCGCCGTTCTCGACGATCCGTTCGTCTTGCTGCACGACAAGAAGGTATCGAATATCCGCGATCTGCTGCCGGTGCTGGAACTGGTTGCGAAGGCGGGACGGCCGCTGCTGATCATCGCTGAAGATGTCGAAGGCGAAGCGCTCGCGACGCTCGTGGTCAACAACATCCGCGGCATCCTGAAGACAGTCGCAGTCAAGGCGCCGGGCTTTGGCGATCGCCGCAAGGCATTGCTCGAAGACATCGCGATCCTGACCGGCGGCCAGGTGATCGCGGAAGAAACCGGCCTCACGCTGGAGAAGGCGACGTTGGCTGAACTGGGCCAGGCCAAGCGCATTGAAGTAGGCAAGGAAAACACCATCGTGATCGACGGCGCCGGCGACACGAAGAATATCCAGGCACGCGTCAAGCAGATCCGTGTGCAGATCGAAGAGGCCAGTTCCGACTACGATCGCGAAAAGCTGCAGGAACGCGTAGCGAAACTGGCCGGCGGCGTAGCGGTGATCAAGGTGGGCGGTGCAACCGAGATCGAGGTCAAGGAGAAGAAGGACCGTGTTGACGATGCGCTGCACGCGACGCGTGCAGCAGTTGAAGAAGGCATCGTGCCGGGTGGCGGCGTCGCGCTCATTCGCGTCAAGCAGGCAATCAGCGGCCTGAAGGGCGCCAACGCGGACCAGGACGCCGGCGTGAAGATCGTGCTGCGCGCATTGGAAGAACCATTGCGCCAGATCGTCACGAATGCGGGCGAGGAAGCCAGCGTGGTCGTCGCGAGGGTCGCCGAGGGTACGGGCAACTTTGGCTACAACGCGCAGACGGGTGAATACGGTGATCTGGTCGAATCGGGCGTGCTCGATCCGACCAAAGTGACGCGCACCGCGCTTCAGAACGCGGCATCTATCGCGGGCTTGCTGCTCACGACCGATGCAACGGTAACCGAAGCGCCGAAAAACGCAGCCCCTGCTGGTCCCGCTGGTGGACCGGGTGCGGGTGGACCGGGCTTCGATTTCTGAGGCTTTCCAACATGTAAGTATGCAGGCACGTCAGCGCGTCCAGTTTCAGACGCTCTGACGTGCGCATCGGATTCGTGACGCAGCGGTTCGCCACGTTCTACGCTTACTCGATCTTTCCTTCACGCAGTCCTTACCAAGCCTTTCGCCCTGCATGCGCGAGTGTGCCGTCACTTCCCGTTTTGAAAACCCATGGTCACAATAGCCAGCCAGCTCGCCGAACCTTTCAATGATGCAGTGCGCGCGCTGCTGCCCGATGTTCACGTAGTCGGCATACCGCGCGGGGTGCCGGCCGAATTACCTGACGAAACGTCGATCCTGGTTGCCGCCCCAATCATCATACGGGGTGCACGGGCACCGGAACACGCCCCCTCCGGCTGGCCGTTCGGGCTGAGCTGGGTACAACTCGGTTCGTCGGGGATCGACTTCTATCCGCGTTGGTTCTTTGAGGGACCGCCCGTCACCACCGCGCGTGGCACCTCCTCAACAGCGATTGCAGAATTCGCGTTGGCAGCAATCTTTGCCCACGCGAAACGCCTGCCGGACATCTGGATTCACGACGCACAGCAATGGGCGTTGACGCCCCTCGCAACGGTGCAGGGCAGCACAGTCGGCATATTCGGCTTCGGTTCGATCGGTCAGGCTCTCGCACAGAAAGCGCTCGCGCTCGGCGCCCGGGTTATTGCGGTGCGGCGTCAAAGTTCCACCACCCCGGACCTGCCCGGAGTTACCCTCGTTGCCGATATCGGCGAACTGGTGCGACAAGTGGACCATCTCGTACTCGCGGCACCGGCTACTGCGGCCACGCGTCATATCGTTAGTCGAGAGTTGCTGGCTCAGGCGAAGCCGGGACTGCACGTGATCAATGTTGCGCGTGGCTCGTTAATCGACAATGAGGCATTGCTTGAGGCGCTTGCGGGCGGTCTCATTGACGCGGCATCGCTCGACGTCACCGAGCCGGAGCCGCTGCCGTCCGGGCATCCTTTCTATACGCATCCGCGCGTCCGCCTGTCGCCACACACGTCGGCGATCGGTCCACACAATGCGGTTGAATTGGCCCGCAAGTTCGCGCGCAATTTCAGCGCCTTCACTCAAGGTACGACGCTGGAAGATCTCGTGGATATCCGCCGGGGTTACTAAACCTTGCGTCAGACCGCCTTTGTAGTTTTCAACCTCCGCTTAACAAACTGCCCACACCTTTATTCAATTCAGGCATAACCTTCGACACAGTTGTGCTTTGTGAAACTAAACCCCCTTGTTACAGTCGCGCCAAAGCGTTTCGTCTTCGCTCGTCGAAGATGAAATAAACAATAGATAAACGTTTAAGGAGTCACTCCCATGAAAATTCTCCAAGTCATGCTGCTTGCCGGCATCGTACAGTTGACGGCTTTGTCGAGCGCCTTCGCGGCCGACGATCTGGCAAGCATCAAGAGCGCCGGTGTCATCAAGATCGGCACCGAGGGAACATACGCACCCTTCACCTACCACGACGAGTCGGGCAAGCTGACAGGCTTCGACGTGGAAATCGGCCAGGCTATTGCAAAACGCCTTGGTGTTAAACCGGAGTTTGTTGAAGGCAAGTGGGACGGACTGATTGCCGGACTCGATGCAAACCGGTACGACGCGGTCATCAACGAGGTCTCCATCACCGACGCCCGCAAGGCCAAGTACGACTTCTCGCAGCCGTATATTGCTTCCCATGCGGCCCTGATCGTGCGCTCGGATAACACGACCATCAAGACCTTCGATGACCTGAAGGGCAAGAAGTCGGCCAATACGCTGACCAGCAACTTCGGCAAGATCGCGAAGGATCACGGTGCGGACGTAGTGGGCGTGCAGGGCTTCAACGAATCAATTGATTTGCTGACATCTGGCCGCGTCGATGCGACAGTGAACGACAGCCTGTCGTTCCTCGACTTCAAGAAGCACAAGCCGGACGCCAAGGTGAAGATCGCGGCAATCGACAATTCGGCTGACAGCGAGTACTCGGGCGTCATCATCCAGAAGGGCAATCCGGAGCTTCTGGCCGCTATTGACAAGGCGCTTTCCGACATCAAGGCAGACGGTACCTACAAGCAGATTTCGCAGAAATACTTCGGCAAGGATGTATCGAAGTAACATCGCGCTCAGCGCCGCCCATAGCTAATTATTAGAGATCCGAAATATGCCGGCATGGCTCCACTTGATGGGCGAGTCGCTCTGGCCACTCCTGTACGCGGGACTCGTGTTCACGGTGCCGCTCACCATTGCATCGTTTGCACTCGGCTTGACGCTGGCATTTGCAACCGCACTTGTGCGGCTGTTCGGACCGCAATGGGCGGTCAAGATTGCACGATTCTACGTTTGGCTGATCCGCGGCTCACCGCTGCTCGTGCAACTCTTTGTGATTTTCTATGGCCTCCCCAGCGTCGGTATCGTGCTGGACCCACTCACGGCCGCCATTATCGGCTTCTCGCTGAACGTAGGCGCTTACAACTCGGAAGTCATCCGCGGCGCAGTCGAATCCATTCCGAATGGACAATGGGAGGCGGCGTATTCCATGGGCATGACGCGCTCGCAAGCACTGCGGCGGACAATTTTGCCGCAGGCTGCTCGCGTCGCCCTGCCCGCACTGGCGAACTCTTTCATCGCACTCGTCAAGGATACGTCGCTTGCCGCAGTGCTCACGGTACCCGAGATTTTCCAGGCGGCTCAGCGGATTGCTTCAGTAACCTACGAACCGCTTATCCTGTACACGGAGGCGGCGCTGATCTATCTGGTGTTCAGTTCCGTGTTGTCCTCGGCCCAGGTTCAGCTTGAAAGAAGACTCGGCCAACATGCTCTCTTCAAGGGGGGTCAGTGATGATAGCCCTCGATAAAATCCAGAAATCCTTCGGTGATCATCATGTGCTCAAGTCGGTCGATCTCACGCTCGCACAGGGTACGGTCACGGCACTGATCGGGCAGTCGGGAAGCGGCAAGAGCACGCTCCTGCGTTGCGTGAACCTGCTTGAGATTCCCGACACCGGATCGCTCACGCTAGGCGACGAGCGAGTCGAATTCAGCAGCACGGAGAAACCGTCTCGTGACGCGGTCCTCAGGATACGTCGCAAGACGGGAATGGTGTTCCAGAGCTTTCAATTGTTCCCGCACCGGACCGTGATACAGAACGTGATGGAGGGTCTGGTCACCGTCCAGAAATGGGACAAGGAACGCGCGCGGGTACGAGCCGGCACATTGCTGGAAAAGGTAGGCATCTCGCAGAAGGCCGATGCCTGGCCTGCCACGCTCTCCGGTGGACAGCAGCAGCGGGTGGCCATTGCGCGAGCGCTCGCGCCCTCTCCGGACATTCTTCTTTGCGACGAACCGACCTCTGCGCTCGACCCCGGACTGGCGGCCGAAGTGATCGACGTATTGAGCCAGCTCGCGAAAGAAGGCATGACCATGCTGTTTGCTACGCATGATTTACGTCTGGCTGCATCGATTGCTCGCGAGGTCGTGTTCCTCAGCGGTGGCAGCGTGATCGAATCCGGTTTGGCCGACGATATCTTCAACCGGCCGAAGCAGCCCGAAACGGCGAATTTCGTTTCAGTTCTCACCCGGCAAACGTGATCTTGGGAGCGCGGCCGTGGGCAAGATCAACATCGGCCCGCGGCGAATTTGCTTGTGCGAACCGTTGAATGATCAGTCGGACCAGCGCCGCTCATCCGAGTGCTGGCAGTCCCAATCGCCCTTGCGAGTCACACGGCAAGATCGAGCGAAACCGACCCGACGCCGCTCTCGCGTCGCTCAACATGAAAGCTGTCGGCGAGTAACGAGCGCGTATATTCCGCCTGCGGCTGATTGAACACTGCCTCAGTGGGACCGTGCTCGACCACACGCCCCGCGCGTAGCACTACAACCTGGTCGGATGTCCACCATGGCGAGTATGTGAGCGTCGCGCTTTACTCTGAGCGTCCCTGATAGCCCCAGGCATCGTTCGATATCCTTATTCTAATTCGTTGGTTAGCCTCCCCGCTCGCAAACGGTATTGTCGAAAGCTCAATGGTTTGGCACGGCTCGCGGAAAACCATCGATTTCATCGGTTCCGGGTCGTGGAGAACTTCAATCGGCTTGCATCGCTCGCGCCCGGGCGGGTCGATCTCGGCGTCGGTAAAGCGCCGCTCACCTGCTCCCTCAACGATCTGATCAAGACGGGAAAATACAACCCGGTACTCGAAAAGTGGAATCTCGGCTCGGAGAGAATCGAGAAGGCAACGACCAATCCGCCAGGTTTGCCAAAGAGCTAAAGCCGGGGCCGTGCCGGTAACGTATGGCCCGAAATAGTGCCATCCCTTTCACCATTACACCCACTCACCAGATGACAAGCCTTAACGAATACCTGACAGAAAAGCGCGGCGCCGTGCTGGCGCGTGAACAACGGATTGCCGGCGGCGACGCGCAGCCGGTGGAACTGAACGCAGTGGTTGCCGCAGAGGGCCGTAGCGGTGTGCGTCGAATCCGTATTCGTGGTCACCAGGTGATCAGCGACAGTCCGGCCGATTTCGCCGGCTACGACCTGGGACCTAGCTCGCCCGAGTTGCAACTCGGCGTGCTCGGGTCGTGCGTCACCCACATCTTCCTGATTCAAGCGGCGCATCGGCAGGTTCCCCTTAACAAAATCGAGGTCGAAGTGATTGGAAGCATTGACCCACGCGGAGGCAAACCGGGTTTCGAGCATATTCCCGTGTATCCGCACGATATTGGCTACGTCGTGCATATTGACTCACCGGCCAGCAAGGACGCTATCGACAGCCTTTTCGCGGAAGTCGAACGCACCTGTCCCATTCTGAATCTGCTGAGGAATCCGCAGCATATTAACGCATCTGTCAAACACACATCCCATTCTCAGATCCATCAGCAGGACTGATGAGAAAACCACGGACCAGGACATTCTGACATGGTGCGCCAAGCTTTCCGTTTCACATTTATCGTTGCCTTGCTTCTATCACTTGCGCAGCTCGCACTAGCGGCGCCGGGTTACCCTGAGATCATTCGCATTGGATATCAAAAAGGGAATAGCCTGGTGATTCTTAAGGCGAACGGCGAACTGGAGAAGACGCTGGCGCCGCTGCATGTCAAGGTGGAATGGCACGAATTCGCTTACGGGCCGCCAATGATCGAGGCGCTGGCCGCCGGCGATATTGATCTCGGTTTCGTCGGCGCTACGCCTCCCGTGTTCGCTCAAGCGGGCGGTGCACCGAATCTCGTGTATGTGGGTTACGCAGCACCGTATGGGACGAACTATGGCGTTGTCGTGCCGGGTAACTCGGATGCGCGCACGATGGCCGATCTGACGGGACGACGGATCGCTGTGGCAAAGGGCTCCGCAGGCGAATATCTGCTCCTGAAGGCACTGGAGAGCGCAGGGTTGACCCCCGCCGATGTTCATATCACGTACCTGCAATACAGCGAGGCGCGCGCAGCGATAGAACGCGGAGACGTTGCCGCCTGGGTCGTACCGGACCCGCGTCTGGCCGACGTTGAAACCAACGCCGGCATGCGCGTGATCACGACCGCCGCGAGCCTGCCAGCGCAATACAGCTTCTATGTATCTCCAAGGGCGTTCGCCGAAAAGTATCCGGCAGTACTGCGCAGCGTGCTGGAACTCGTCGACGCCACCGAGCATCACGCGCAAACACATATCGACGAGACAGCAGCCTTTCTCGAGAAAGATACCCGGGTTCCGGCGGCCGTCTGGCAGATAGCGTTGAAACGTAACCCATGGGGCGTGAGTGCGCCGCTCACACCCGAAGTCATTGCCGCGCAACAGGAAGTGGCAGACACCTTCGCGCGCTATCACTTGATTCCACGGCCCGTTCATGTCGCAGACGCAGTCGTGCGAGTTCCGTAACCGTTATTCGTGCCGGGCTGACCGCCAGCAAAAGCAGGATTGACGGTTTAAAGGGTGACGTGCGACACGAGAATTCGAATGCCGCAGGTTCCCGTGTGACGCTGACCTCTCGTTTCTATGCGGCGCTTCCACGTGGCAGTGTTTCCAGAAGCGGCCTGGCGAGATGCAGGATCTCATAGCTTGTGCCAGCTTCGTTTCCGGTCGGTTCATGCTCAGTCAGCACGACGCGCGTGAATTTCCAGGTCTGAGTGTCCACACCCACTGCGGCGGCCACCGTTGTGGAGCGCTCGGCGATCTCCCGGTTCCGCTCGATCTCGCTGGCGAACACAGCCGTCAAATCGGCATCAAGAGGAATGTCCAGGTCCTCCTTGATCGCAAATCGAGCGTGGTGCGCTTGCCCCTTGCGCGCGTCGAGCGCAAACCGCGTCTGGATCTCGGCTCGCCCGAAAGCGTCTGTCACAACCTTGTAGCGACCGCTCACCAGGAAATCACGGAATGCCTCATCATGACGCCACAAATACAGCGACGAATAGCTATTCGCGATGGCGCCGTAACGCCCCTTTTCCCGCAGCAGAAAACCCTTGAAGTAAAGCTCTGGAACGTCATCCCAGAGCGGACCGCGTTCTTTCGCCCGGGTGCGGATCAGTCCGATGTCGTAATTGGCCGGCAGGCGATGCGAGTAGTGCGCGATGATCATGGCTAAGGCTCCTTGTGGTGTGTCGGATTTAAACGCTCTATTGCTTGCCGCGTGCCTGGGTCTTCCAGGTGCCGGCCAGCGCGTCGCCGGCTGTTCGCCAGAGCTTGACGATTACCGTCCCGGCCTCGCGATGAACGCAAGCTTTTCCTGCCCATCAAAGCCCGCTGACTCGTAAAACTGGACAGTAGCTTTATCCTTTCGTCCCGTAAGCAGCATGACCTTATAACAACCAGCCGACCAGCTCGATGCCAACGCCTCCCGAAGCACTGCTTTGCCGTAGCCGTTCCCGCGATGAGCGCTATGAGTCACGACATTCTCCACGACGCCATAGGCCCTGCAACCTCGTGTGAGATTGGGTATGACAGTCAGAGCACAGCTGGAAACCAGCTCGCCGTCCCTATATCCACCGAACACAATATGGCGAGGGTCCGTAATGAGTTCGTTCCAGACTGAGCGAAGCGTCAATGCATCCGGCAACGGCTCATCTGCGGAGTGGAGGTGGCGATAGAGAAGCAGCAGTTGATCGAGCTCGGTCGGCGAAATGGGGCGTACCTGCAATTCAACAGTCTCCTTCTCTTGCGAAGCGTTTCTACGTAGTAGCGCAGCGAGTTGTCGAAGGTCTTGAACTCGCCGCGCCTTGGAACTAAGCGGGTAGGCACAGCAGACCCGGCGCACCACTCGCCCTATTCGCCGGTCGTGTCTCCGACTAGCCGATGACCCAGGCTCGCCGAAAATCGCACAAGATAGCCGTCCGGGTCCTGGACCAGGAACTGATGCACTCCCGCTTCAAGTTCACCGGTGCGATACCACTTTTGCTCCGGCGCCAGGAATAAGGGCCAGTCGACGCTTCCCAACGCTTCGAGTATCGGCGCAAGCGTTTTAACGCTGACCTGAAAGTTCATTCCTCGTCCAAGCGGCGCCTCCAGCACAGCCGTTATCCAGTTACGCCCGCGACCGCGCTCCTCCAGCATGACTTGCGCACCTTCACGGTCCAGATAGGCAAAGCCCTCCTCCAGACGGTGATAAACGACCGCGAAGCCACAGAGATCACGCCAGAACCGCAAGCTTGCGTTGATATCCGTAACCAGCAGTTCCGGCACCAGCTTCGCCGGTATGAAGGATGGTTGCAAAGTACTCGGCTCCATTGATCTAAGGCGTCCACGTGCGCGCTGCTGCGGAAAAGGTCGTACATCCCGAGCATCAAAAAGTAAAGGCCCGGCTGCACCGCACGAACGATGACGGTGCCTGGAGGCCTTGGCAGCACAGCTGCCGATACCCGGTCTGCAACCGTACGCAGAAGATTAAGCCCTGCGTGTTAATAGCGCGAGATCTCGAACGCTTGCCAATGATGCACCATAGCCGCTGAGAATACCCGTCACGCGACGCGTAACGGGGAAAGTGGCGGTACTCCTGATCTGTTCAGTCGCATTGTCACCTTGTACAGGCAGTTCATTCGTTACCCGGCGAAATGCGATTTTCCCATCCGCCTTATTGATCATTTTTACAAAACCCTCCTGGGCGAGTGCGCATAGGGTGTCGCGCAGGATGGCGGTTGTGACGTCAAAATATTGCGCCAGATACGTTGGATTGTAGTCGCGGCCAAGCTGCATGCGACCAAGAAGAGTAACCTGCGTGAGCTTCATTGACGATCCTGTAACTAAGACGGGTTCCTGACGATAGTAGTTGCGCGTCAAACCCGCTCCAAGCGACTTATGATCCTATCTATTCCCGGATTCATTCAATGTAAGCCATCACGCGCTCCAAAATCCGGAACCCTCAACGCTTATGGTCAACCCGACGTGCAAGCCATTCACCCGCAAACTGCACGATAGAGACCAGGGCGATAAGAATCACGATAACCATGAACATCACTTGCGTCTCGTACCGTTCATAGCCGTATCGGATTGCCATGTCGCCCAGGCCGCCCCCGCCCACGGCTCCCGCCATTGCAGAGGTATCGATCATGGCGATGGCAGCCACGGTCATACCACCCAGGATGCCGGGAAGCGCTTCAGGCAGCAGCACATGCCGCACGATATGCCAGCGCCGGCATCCCATCGCCCGCGCGGCTTCAATCAAACCCGGCTCGACGCTGTTCAGGCTGACCTGCGCAATCCGCGCAAAGAACGGTATGAGATTCGCGCTAAGCGGCACGACCGCCGCCCACGTGCCAAGCGTCGTTCCTACAATGAAGCGTGTTACGGGCAATAGCGCGACCAGCAAAATAATAAAGGGAATCGCACGAAACATATTGATGACGATCGACAGCGTCTTGTTCAAACGCGGCTTTGGATAGAGCCCGTCGACAGTGGTCGCGTTCAATACAACGGCGATGATCAGACCCGCCACGATCGCGATCGCCATCGACACGCTCACCATGAGCAGCGTCTGCAGAAGCGCGTGAATGTATCGGTCAAGTATCGGCGTGGACATAACCTAACACCTCTATATGAGCAGCCGGCAGCGTCTTACGCGCCTGTTCTTCATTCCACCCCTGCGCGGGCACCGCAATCAGCAGGTTTCCCTGCGCATGCCCGCGAAGGCGATCCAGTCCACCATGTAACAAGTTCGCACCCTGCCCCAGCGCGGCCAGGGCTGCGAACGGGACACCCCCGGGAAGCCCATTCCCCGGAAATCTGACTTTGAGAATGGCTTCACCTGGACGACCGCGCAAATCCGCTACGAGCCTGTCGGCCAGATCCAGCGGAAGATCGTGCAGCAGTGGGCGCAACAGAGCTCGCGTTGCATCTGCTTGTGGATTGCCGAAGACTTCCCAGACTTCTCCTCGCTCCACGACCTGCCCACGATCCAGGACCAGTACCTTATGGCAAATCTCCCGAATGACCGACATATCGTGCGTAATAAGCACAATAGTCAGACCGAGCTTGCGGTTGATGTCCCGTAGCAGATCGAGAATGGATTGCGTGGTTTCAGGGTCGAGCGCCGAAGTGGCCTCATCACAGAGCAGAATCTCCGGATCGTGAACAAGAGCGCGAGCAATGCCTACTCGCTGCTTCTGGCCGCCTGATAACTTCGCCGGGTAAACGTCCGCCTTGTCGCGTAACCCTACGAGCTCTAGCAGCGCCTCGACCCGCTCTTGCACAATTTTCGGCTTCACACCGGCAACACGTAAAGGCAGGCCGACGTTCTCCCTGACAGTCTTCGCCGAGAGCAGGTTGAAGTGCTGGAAAATCATGCCAATGCGCCGCCGCAGCGCGACGAGTGCGTCCTCATCGAGCGTACCTACGTCGATATCGTCGACGCGCACCCGCCCCGCACTAGGCGACTCGAGCATATTGATCGCTCGGAGCAGCGTGGACTTCCCTGCCCCGCTGCGTCCGATAATGCCGAAGATCTCGCCGCGTTCTACATTGAACGAGACGTCCGTGAGCGCCGTGACCGTCCCTTTGCGTCCTGAGTAGTGTTTTTGCAAATTCTCGAACGCAATATGAACGTCCGGCGATTTCGCGCTCGGTAGTGATCCGCTAACCACGCGGCGAACAGAGTCATGAACATCGTTGATAGATAAACCTCGAACAGGAATTCGGCCTAAGGCGGGAGAGTACGACGTCGGGGGTTCAAAAGACATGCGCGACGCTCGGGCAGAGTGAGAGATCATGCGACGCCCTCCGATCGACGAAGGGCAGGTCATACGCCGTCACTCCATCAGAACGCGGGAATGACAGAACCGTTGAAATGCGTCTCGATGTATGTCCGCACTTCCGGGGACTGATAAGCCTTGACCAGGTTCTTGACCCACGGAGCATTCTTGTCCTGTTCACGGACCGCGATGACGTTGACATACGGATTGTGGTCCTTCCTCTCAACCGCAATACCATCGCGTGTTGCGAAGAGGCCCGCTTCGGAGGCGAAGTTGTTGACGATAGCGGCAGCGTCGACGTCCGGGAGCGACCGTACCTGCACGATGTCCGAGGCCTCGACAAACTTCAGGTTCTTGGGGTTCGCCGTCACGTCCTGCAGCGTGGCGGTTCCCGTGAACGGATCAAATCCGTCGCGCAGCGTAATCAGTTTGTGATCACGCAGAATGACCAGCGCGCGAGTCTGATTGCTTGGGTCGCTTGGAATGCTGACCGTTGCGCCTTCCGGCAATGCCTCAAGTGACTTGTACTTCTTTGAGTAAAACGCGATTGGCGATATATACGTGTTCCCCACCGGCACGATCTTGTAGCCCCGCTGCTTCACCTGATCTCGCAAGAATGGGATGTGTTGGAACGAATTGGCATTCAGATCGCCGTTGTTAAGTGCTTCGTTGGGGCTAGCCGTACCAGTGATAACGATGGATTCCACCGGCAGGTTATTCTTCTTTGCTACCTGGGTCACGATCTCCCAGATCTGCTCGTCCACACCTCCGCGCACGCCCACCTTCAAGGGCGCTGAATCGGCCGCGAATGCCACGCCATGCGACATCGTGAAGGTAGCAACAACAACAGCTATCAGGCGTAAGGCTCGGCGAACCATAGTGACTCTCTCTTTAATGTTGAACTAGTGTTGGGCGATTATAGGGACGGGGTTTTCAAAGGCCTAAGAATTGTTCGTTGAATGCTAATCACCGTTTAACGAGCGTTTTTGGAAGTTCTCGAGCGGCTTTGCACTTGACGGGCTGGACGTCTTAGCTCCGGTGCAGGTAGAGGGCATTCACATTCATCTCGATTGGGCTCGTTCAACCCGGCCCGGTCAACGATGAATAGTTTTGTAACCCTAAGTAGTTTCATCCATAAAACATGAATGTTTTCGTTGAGCTTTCAATTGCGCCCACCATGCGTCGAAACCGCACGTTGAGCGCCGCTTACCGACGCCACGCCACCTTCATCGATGCACCCACGAAACAAGCACAGGTGCAAAGGCTATGCGGTCGCGACTGATAAACGCCCGATCATTCCTGTGTAAAGAAAATTCGAATAGCTTCGTTGTGGCCTGACAGGAGCGATGCTCCAATCTATCGCTCGAAGCGCCAGGGGTTCACTAGAGCAAGCACGCGCTGCCCCTACGTTCCTTAATCAGTAGCAGTCGAGCGGGCCAAGGGCGGGCCAAAACAGGCAGCACGGCACGCGGCTGGCTGCATTCTGTCCATATCCGCTCCCCAGCGTCTCCAGACATTCCCAACATCTAATGCAAGGAACGCGAGGCAATGTCCGTCCAGCTTCTGCAAGACTCGTCCGCCGGTGAACCCACACTCGACCGGGCCGATTCAGAGCCCAACCCACCTGCCGGTTCGACTCGCCGCAGCCGGGAGGCGATCCTCGCCGACCTCCCGTCCATTGCAGAGGAGATAGCCAAAGGCGCCGTCGCTCGCGAACTCGGCCGCGAGTTGCCGTTCGAAATCTTCCGCACCCTGCGCCAGACCGGTCTGACATGGCTGCGCGTGCCAAAGCATTTGGGCGGCCCCGGCGGGACCCTCGCCGATCAGGTAGAAGCCATCTGCACGCTGGCCGCCGCCGACTCGAACGTGGCGCACGCGTTGCGCAGTCATTTCGGCTTCCTCGAGTCCATTGCTGTCGATCCCGACGCCGCGGTCAGCCGGAAGTATGTCAAGGAAGTGCTTGATGGCAAGCTCTTCGGCGGCGCGCATATGGAGATCAATACGCCACGGCCGAACATGCTGCGTACCAAGCTGGTCAAGCAAGGTGACAGGTACATCCTGACGGGCAAGAAATACTACGCAACGGGTGCGGCCTTCTGCGACTACACCAGTTTCACCGCACTCGACGAAGACGGCCGGGTAACCGGCGCGCTGGTTCCTGCCAACCGCAAGGGCGTGCAGATCCTCGACGACTGGGACGGCATGGGCCAGCGGCTGACGGCAAGCGGCGGCGTGGATCTCGATGACGTGGAAGTGTTTCCCGACGAGATCACCTCCCGACTCGACGGCAATCCGTTCGTACGGCGGCACAATGCCACGCGCGCGCAACTGCATCTGGTCGCATGCATCGCCGGTATCGTGCGCAACGTCTTCAGCGATGCCGTCGGGTACGCCCAGAAGCAGGCGCGCTCGGCGAAGCACAGCCATTCCGAAACGGCGCGAGGCGATCATTTCGTGCAGCAGGTGATCGGTGACATAGCCGCGGCTTCCCATGCGATCAATGTGATCATCGCCGACGTAGCGCGAACGCTCGATGCGGCGGCGGCCGGTATTGTCACGGGCGCACCGAACCTCGATGAACTCGTCATGGCGAGTGCGCTTGCGAACTCGAAGGCGCAGATCGTGGTCGGCAAGCTCGCCATTCGCTCGGCCGAAAAGCTCTTCGACACCGGCGGCGGATCGGCCACCTCACGCAAGTACGACTTCGACCGCCACTGGCGTAACATCCGCACGATCCTCAATCACAATCCGCTGCTTCTGAAGGGCCGGGTCATAGGCGATTACTACCTAAACGGAGTTCGCACCGATTTCGACGAAGGCCGTGTGTTTTGAGCGTGAGTAAAACTGCTTCGTCATGGGAACCGCCACTGATGCGGACAATCATGACGCACGCGCCAGCTTATCCGCAAGGAATCGGAAACTGAAACAATACGACACAACGAAATAAGAAATAGTTCGTTAGGAATGGAAAGTAATTTTGATATCGTTTGGATGCACTTCGGTAAATGACTTTCCCACACGTTCAGTTTCCGCCTCTCAGCTCCAGAGGAACGGGCGATGTTGCGCGTTGATTCTCCGGCTTGATTGAGAACGCACTATTAATTCCATTTAATCGCACGTCCCCCGCTACTACTCGCGCGGAGCCAGGCGTGCATCAAGGATTGCTATGTCTCGGCCCTATAGACGAAACGCTCGCATCTCGAAGCGCAATACGCCGCGGCTGGCCGCCATTTCGGTGGCTCTCGGAAGTTTGTATAGCGCCGGAGCATGGGCGCAATCAGCCACAACGGGCAACGACGTCGCGAAGGTTCAGGACGTCGTGGTCACCACCGGCTCGCGTGGCGACACAAAAACCGTCGCCGATAGTCTCGCCCCCATCACGGTCGTGACCGACGCGGAGTTGGCCAAGACGGGCAAGCAGAATTTGCGTGACGCACTCGCGTCGCTCGATCCTACTTATGCAAACGTGCCTGGTTTTAAGGGCCAACAGGGCATTGGCGTGAACACCGCCAGTCTGCGCGGGTTGAGCGGCAATGAAGTCCTGGTGCTGGTGAACGGCAAACGGCGGCATTCGTCGGCGGTGACCATCGCGGGCATCGGCGGAACGGGAACCGACCTCGACCTGATACCGGTCAGCGCAATCGACCATATCGAAATCCTTAAAGATGGCGCCGCCGCGCAGTACGGATCGGACGCCATTGCGGGCGTGATCAACATCATTCTGAAATCCGATCCGAGCGGCGGCAGCCTTAGCACGTCTTATGGACAAAACGCCAATGCGAACGTGGGGGGTCTCGGGCAGAACGGGAAAACCGGGGATTTTTCGCTAAATCAGGGGATTGCACTTCCGCACGGCGGCTCATTGAATCTAAGCGCCGCGGTGATCACCCAGAAGGACACGAATGTGGCCGGGCCGGTCCCAAACAATACGAACATCTATCCCTTGCTGCCTAACGGATCTCCCGATCCGCGCGAGACAACCAATTCGCGCTATCGGCAGATCATGGGACAACCGAACACGCAGACGCAAAATTTCGCTTATAACTTTAATCTTCCGATAAACGACTCCATTCAGGTTTATTCGAATGCGACATACAGTCACCGGTTTTCCCAAGGTTTCGGTACCTATCGGTCAGCCAGCTCGTCGCAGAACAACCTCGCGTTTTATCCCGAAGGCTTCCTGCCGCAATTCGCGGTACAGGACAACGACTATCAGGTAGTCGCGGGGGTCAAGGGAACCAACCTGCTGGGATGGGACTGGGACCTGAGCACATCGTATGGCCGCGACGACGCGAGAGTCGAGGACAACAACGCGCTAAGCCCGTCGTTCGGAACAGCGAGCGCCACCAACTTTTATCTGGGCAGCCTGATCGCGAGCGAATGGACGACCAACCTCGATTTGACCCGCAAGGTGAACACCGGGCTCTTCGACAAGCCTTTGCAAGTGTCCTTCGGCTTCGAGCATCGATACGATGAGTTCCAACAGACCGTTGGCGACTATCAGTCGTACGCACAAGGCGGCTATGTGCCTACGACCGGCGCGTTCGCTGGCCAGCCTATCTCTCCGGGTTCCGCCGGCATGGGCGGCTTCTCGCCGTCCGCCGCCGGGTCCTACGGACGCACCAATGACGCGGCTTATATCGACCTGGCACAAGCATTGACTAACAAGTGGACCGTCGACCTTGCGGGGCGCTTTGAGCACTATGACCAGGGTGTTGGTAATGTAGCGAGCGGCAAGCTCTCTACTCGTTATGAATTCTCGCCGGCTATTGCAGTTCGCGGCACAGTCAGCAACGGCTTTTCTGCCCCCTCGTTGCAAGACTCGTACTTCACGAACATTAGCTCCAGCTACAACCGCAACGTCTTCACCGGCGCGTGGATCCAGCAGATCAGCAAGCTCGTCCCCGCTTCGAACCCCGCAGCACAAGCATTGGGCGCCACGGCGTTGAAACCGGAAAAATCAACCAGCTTCAGCGTAGGCTTCGTGCTCAAGCCGATAGAGCGGCTCAATGTCTCCATTGATGCATACCAGATCGTGATCGACAACCGCATTGTCCAGTCGACGGCATTGCAAGGTAGCGCGGTTCAGGCACTGCTCACGGCCGCCGGACAGAGTGCGAACCAGACGGTTTCGTACTTTGCGAATGCAGGCACGACCGTGACGCAAGGCGTCGACGTCATAGCCGATTACTTCACGCCGCTGGGTAAATACGGCGATGTGAAGTGGACCTTCATGAGCACGCAGCAGAACCAGCAAATCCGGAGTCTGAACAATCCCGCCGTATTGACCGCGAACGGTATTCAGCTGATTGGACGCGATGCTCAGGGGCGCCTGACAGTGGCGAATCCGAAGAACGTCACATCGCTGTCCGCAGACTGGACCTACGGCAAGTTTGGTGTCTTTGTGAAAGAGACACGCTATTCGAGCGTGATTGGGCTCAATGCTATTGCCGCCAATCGCGACGAATATGTGCCGGCGGCCTTCATTACCGATCTGAACCTGAGCTACTGGCTCACCAAGAAATCCAGGCTGTCGATTGGCGCGAACAACCTGTTCAACAAGAAGCCGCCCAATCTCCCCGCCGCGGCCATCCAGTATTTTGGTTTCCCGGTTTCCACGCCTAATCCAAGCTGGTTTTCGCCTTACGGCGTGAACGGCGGCTTCTATTACGCCCGCCTCGACGTTGTCTGGTGATCTGGCCCGAGCCCGCTTGCAGACTGCTTGATTCAGCTAGACGCGGCCCGACGACTAAGGAGTTTTGATGACATACGAAACGGTTTCTCCGGCTGACATCCCCGGCAGTCCGCTTGCCAATGCGCTCAAGCAGCCCCTGATGTTGGGGGTCTTCCTGAACTTGCAGGACATCCGGCTGTCGACGCTGCCGACAAGCTCGACCTGGACCTTCGACTACAACGCGGAGGTGGTGCGCAAGGCCGACGAGCTTGGTTTCGAACTCGCGTTCAGCCGCACGCAATGGCTGCCAAAAGGCGGCTATGACGGCGAAGCTTCGCTCGATGCATTCGTTGCGCTCGGCGCCATGGCCGCGATCACCAAGAACATCCTGCTGATCTCGACCATCCATGTTTTGTACGGCCCGATCCATCCGCTGCATCTGGCGAAGTACGGCGCCACGCTCGATCACATTTCCAAGGGCCGGTGGGGCATCAACATTGTCACCGGCCACCGCGCCGTCGAGCACGAGATGTTCGGCTGGGATCGCATTGAACACGACACCCGCTATGAGCTCGCCAGCGAACTGTTCGATGTCGTCCAGCGGCTGTGGACCGATACCGAGAACTTCTCGTTCGAGGGCAAGTCGCCCTGGAAAGTACACAACGGCTACATCACGCCGAAACCGCAGTTCGGACGTCCGGTGCTGGTGAACGCGACCGGCTCCGAAGCGGGCATCGCGTTCGCCGCGAAGTATTCGGACATCGTGTTTATCACGAGCCCAGGCGGTGCGCATATCGACAGCGCGCTGGAGACGCTGCCCGCGCATATCGCCAACATCAAGGCGCAAGCCGCACGCGTGGGCCGCACTGTGCGCACCGTGATCAATCCTGTCATTGTGAGCCGCGACACCGAGCGCGAAACGAACGAGTATGCCGATGCGATTTCCCGCAACGCCATCAAGGGAGCATTCGGCGGTTACGACAGCGACGCGCACGCATGGCGTGGCCGCGGGGATGCTTCGCACAAGCAAGGACTAGGCCTTGGCGGCAACATCGAGATCATTGGCACGCCAGAGCAAGTGGTCGACCAACTCGTCGCGCTGAAGAAGACGGGAATCGACGGCGTGCAGCTTGGCTTCTACGATTTCCTTCCCGAACTCGGCTACTTCGGTGAACGCATCCTGCCACTGCTCAAGCAAGCCGGACTGCGGCTCTGATCCGAATTTTACTTTAAGCCTTCCCATTCACTTCCACCAGAGAGAGTACCCATGACAACGTATCGCAACCTCGGCCTTAGCGGCATCAAGGTGTCTCCGCTGGCCCTCGGCACCATGATGTTCGGTGCCCAGACTGACGAGCCGACCGCGCGCCGCATCACCGAAAAGGCCTTCGAACAAGGCGTCAATTTCATTGATACCGCCGACGGATACGCGGGCGGCGCCTCCGAGCAAGTCGTTGGACGGCTGATTGCGGAACGCCGCTACAGCTGGGTGCTGGCCACCAAGATCGCCAGTCCGCGCGGTGACGGCCCGAACGATCGCGGCGCCTCGCGCAAGTACATCATAGAAGCGGTGGATCGCAGTCTGAAGCGCCTCGGTGGCGGCTATATCGACTTGCTGTATCTGCATCGCGAAGATCATGACACGCCCGTTGCGGAAACCGTCCGCGCACTTGACGACCTGATTCGCGCGGGCAAGATCCGTCACTACGGCCTGTCGAATCATCGGGCGTGGAAGCTGGCCGAATTCAGCCGCACCGCCGATGCGCTCGGTGTCGACCGGCCCATTGCTTCGCAACCGCTCTATAACCTGGCGAATCGGCAAGTTGAGCTTGAGCATCTCGAAGCGGCTGATTACTACGGGCTCGGCGTGGTGCCTTACAGCCCGCTTGCGCGCGGCGTGCTCACGGCGAAATACCAGCCCGACCAGGCACCCGAAGCCGGCACGCGCGCCGGTCGGCAGGACAAGCGCCTGCAACAGACCGAATGGCGTCCGGAATCATTAACGCTGGCGCAGCAGGTCAAGCGTCATGCCGAAGAGCGCGGCATTACACCGGGGCAATTCGCGCTCGCGTGGGTGCTGAATAACAAGCTGATCACGGCAGCCATCACCGGGCCGCGCACCGAGGCGCAATGGGACGATTATCTGCCCGCGCTCGAGTATCGCTTTACTGCGGAGGACGAAGCGTTCGTGGATTCCCTGGTCACGCCAGGCCACGCATCCACACCGGGCTTCAACGATCCGGGCCACCCGTTCTTTGGCCGTCAGCCGAGGACCACCGGCAACAAGTGAAGCAACAAGCGAAGCCTCAATCCGATGACTTCGGATATCAGCATACGCCTCATATATTTACGACGAATGCTTCGTATGCGCAGTCATCGTGACTCTCTAAGATCAAGAGCTGGTTTGCAACGCCCCGGCCACGGGGCGAAGCGTTGCCCTCTTCGCTCCAACCCCACTTTTCCTGGACGCGCCATGACCCAATCGACCGAGAATCCGCCCGTCAAACGTCTTTGGTACACGCGTTGCCCTGCGCCCACTCCGTTCGGCATCGCCATCCAGCAAGGTTGGCTGCAGGACGAGTTTCGCAACGACGGCATCGACATCCAGGCGTTGCAGGATTCCAGCGACCCTGTGATCCGGCAATCGCACTTTACGCACTCGCAAGCGCATTCGTTTCGCCAGGGCGGCAACATCCCCGCGCTGTGGGCGCGCGCGCAAGGTGCTGACACGCGCGTGATCGGGCTCTCGTGGGTCGATGAGTTTCAAGGGCTGGTCGCGCTCCCGTCAAGCGGTATTGAAGAGCCGGCCGACCTGCGCGGACGACGCTTCGGCCTGCCTCGCAATACCCGCGCGAAGGTGGTCGACTTTCATCGCGCGACCGCATTGCGCGGCTTTGTCACGCTGCTCGGCGCGGTGGGCCTCACGCTGGACGACGTGCAACTTGTCGATCTTCCGACCGCTCCACGTGGCCTCGCCGATGAACCCGCCGTGCTCGATAGCGGCGCAGCACGGTTGCTCGCAACCGAACGCGGCCAGGAATTCAGCTTCGAAGCGCTGGCCCTCGCGCGTGATGAAGTCGATGTGGTGTTCGTGAAGGGCGCGAGTGGACTCGAAGCCGCGAACCTTATTGGCGCCCGCGCGATTGTCGATCTCAGCAACCAGCCGGACCGGTTCGCCCATGCCAACAACGGCACACCGCGGCCGTTGACGGTCGATGCCAAGCTATTGCGCGAGCGCCCCGATCTGGTCGCGCGCGTGCTGTCGCGGGCGATTCAAGCGGGCGAATGGGCGAGCGCACATCCCCAGGAGGCGACCGCCTATGTAGCGCGCGAGACCCGCTCTGCCGAGCATTGGGCGAGGCATGCCTACGGTTCGCAACTGGCCACACAACTGCAGATTGGCCTCGACCGGAACGCGATCGCGGCATTCGATCACTTCAAGCAGTTTCTCTTCAAGCACGAATTCATTTCGCAAGACTTCGACATAGCAAGCTGGATCGACCCGGTGCCCCTCGCCGCGGCCCGCGCGCTGCTGGCCGAGCGACACCTCGCGGTACCGGCGTAAATGCATCGCCCAACATTCACGCACAGGATTTCATCGATGAGATTTGCGTTGCCGCCGTGGCGGTTCGTAGTTGCCTGCATGGTTGCCAGCACTGCCCTGCTAATTGAAGGTTCGGCCATTGGCGCAAGCACGGCCGACGTAGCCCAGCCGATACAGGGAGGCACGCTCAACTTCGTGGTCGACCCCGAGCCGCCTACCCTCGTCGACCTGACCAACACGGCCGTCCCTACCCTCAAGGTCAGCACGAAGGTCACCGAAGGGCTGTTGACCTATGACTTCGCCCTGCATCCCGGGCCGCAGCTTGCAACGTCCTGGTCGGTCAGTGCGGACGGCCTGCAATACACGTTCAACCTGCGTCACGGAGTGAAGTGGCACGACGGACAGGACTTCACGTCAGCGGACGTTGCTTACTCTATCGAACTGCTCAAGCGTGTGCATCCGCGCGGCAAAAGCACCTTCGCCGACGTCACGCAGATCAGGACACCCGATGCGTTCACGGCCGTGCTCGTGCTGTCCAAGCCTTCTCCCTTCCTCATCAAGGCGTTTTCGGCTAGCGAATCGCCGATCGTGCCCAAACATATCTATGAGGGAACGGACCCGTTCTCAAACCAGAACAACAACGCGCCCATTGGTACGGGGCCGTTCAAGTTCGTGAAATGGGTGCGCGGTAGTTACATCGAATACGATCGCAATCCGGACTACTGGGACAAGCCGAAGCCTTACCTCGACAAAATAATCGTCAAGCTGATTCCGGACGCGCCGGCACGTTCCATTGCGTTCGAGACGGGCTCCGTCGACCTGGGCGGCAATACCCCGGTACCGCTTTCCGACATCGCCCGGCTCAAGCAGGATCCAAAGCTCGGTATTGAAACGCGAGGCTATGAGTTCGAAGCGGGCGTCGTGCGCGTTGAGTTCAACCTGGGCAATCAGTACCTGAAAGTGCCAGCCGTACGCCAGGCGATCGCGCGGGCGATCGACCGCAATGTGATCCAGAAGACGATCTACTACGGTTACGCGAGTGTGCTCAGCAGTCCGATCATTCCCGAAAGCCCTTACCATGACCAGACACCTACGCCCTACCCCTTCGACGTGGCCAAGGCCAACGCGCTGCTCGATGCGGCGGGCCTGCCCCGTAACAGCGACGGTGTGCGCTTCACCGTCATTGTCGATCCGCTGCCGATCAGCGATATTCCGCAACGCACGGCCGCTTACCTGCGCTCCGCGCTCGCGAAGATCGGCATCGCGGTGACGATTCGAAACCAGGACCTGCCGTCCTACCTCAGGCGCGTCTATTCGGACCACGACTTCGATATCGCGGTCAACGGCATGAGCAACCTCTTCGATCCGACTGTCGGTGTGCAACGTCTTTACTGGTCGCAGAGCATCCGCAAGGGTGTGCCGTTCACGAATGCGTCCGGCTACAGTAATCCAGAGGTCGACCGCTTGCTCGAGCAAGCTGCGGTCGAGCCCGACGATGCTAAACGTAAGCAACTGTTCGGGCAGTTCCAGCAGATCGTCCAGCGTGATCTACCCGACGTCAACGTGGTCGAGCAACAGCAAGTGACCATCTACAACAAGCGGGTGCATAACCACACCACGTCGCCGGACGGCCTCGATTCGAATTTTTCCGACGTGTACCTGAGTCCCTGAACCGATGGAACCGATGGAACCTAGCGCATGACTTCCTCTAACTTGAAACGGGTGGCGCTGCGCCTGCACCGCACTGGAGCGCAAGCCATACCGACGATCATCGCCGTTGTGGTGCTCAATTTCGCGCTCCTGCAACTGGTGCCCGGCGACGCCGCTGACGTGCTCGCGGGGGAATCGGGCTCCGCCACCGCCGAGACCATGGCGATGATGCGCCACCACTTCGGCCTCGACCTGACCCTGTGGCAACAGCTTCTTGCGTACCTGAAGCACCTTTCGCACTTCAGCCTGGGATTTTCGCCGCGCTTCAACACGCCGGTCATGACGCTGATCATGGCCCGCCTGCCGAACACGCTCATCCTGATGGTGAGTGCGCTGGCGTTCGCGATCGTGGCCGGCATCATCATCGGCGTGGCGATGGCGAGCTGGGCCGGGAAGTGGCCCGATCGCGTGCTGTCGTTTTTTGCGCTGGTGCTTTATTCCATGCCCGGCTTCTGGCTCGCGCTCATGGCCATCGTGCTGTTCTCGGTGAAGCTCGGATGGCTGCCTAGCGGTGGCGACATGACGCTCGGTGTCAATCTCACTGGCTGGTCCTGGCTCTTGGACCGCGTCAGTCATGCGCTGCTGCCCGCACTCGCATTGGCGAGTTTTTTCGTCGCGATCTATGCGCGCCTCACGCGTGTCGCGATGCTCGAAGTTCAGCGGCAAGATTATGTACGCACCGCGCAGGCAAAGGGCCTGCACCCGCTGTTCGTCACCGTGCGCCACGTGCTTCGCAACGCGTTGCTGCCGATCACCACGGTGGCCGGCATGCATCTTGGCAATCTGCTCGGCGGCGCTGCGGTGATCGAGACCGTCTTCAGTTGGCCCGGCCTCGGGCGCCTTGCGCTCGAAGCCGTACAGGGCCGCGACTACAACGTGCTGCTCGGCGTGTTGTTGCTGTCATCCATGCTCGTGATCGTGGCTAATGTGCTGGTGGATCTGCTGCACGCCTGGCTCGACCCGCGCATCGCGCTTCATTGAAAAAGTCCCTCATGTCATCCAATCATTCGCCTCTCGAACAAGCCGATGGCTCGCCGGTCCAGCCGGGCGGTAATCGGCTCTTGCGCGACACTGCTGTAGAACTTGAGCGCAGTGGTTGGCGCCGCCAGTTCATCTCTTTGTGGCTTGGACGCTTAGGGCGCTTTGGGCGCTTTGGACATGGACCGACTGACGCATCGTTAGACCAATCGGAAGCGCGCCGCTGGCCTGCACTCAGGGCGCTCGCGCGCAATCCCTCTGTTGTGAGCGGCGCCGCGCTGCTGCTTGCGCTGCTTCTCATCGCACTTTTCGCAGGCACCCTCTTTCCCGGAGATCCGCTCGACATCGTCGCGCAACCCCTGCTCGCCCCCGGGCAGGATCCGCAATACTGGCTCGGCACGGACTCGCTCGGCCGCGACGTACTCGCGGAACTTGCCCATGGCAGCCGCGCGTCGCTCGCCATCGGCGTGACGGCCGCGCTGATCGGCGTGGTGATCGGCACGCTGGTCGGCGCGCTTGCGGGATACTTCGGTGGCTGGGTCGACGATGTCCTCATGCGCGTAACCGAACTGTTCCAGACCACGCCGTCGTTCCTGTTCGTCATCGTGATCGTGTCGATTGGACATCCCTCGATGACCGTCATTTCGCTTGCGATCGGTGTCACCTCCTGGCCCACCATCACGCGCCTCGTGCGGGCAGAATTCCGCTCGCTGGTGCAGAGTGACTTTGTGATGGCCGCCCGCAGCCTGGGCTTCGGCCATGCCCGCATCATCTGGCGCGAGATACTGCCTAACGCGTTGCCTCCCATCATCGTGACGACTTCCGTGATGGTGGCCACGGCAATTCTTATGGAGTCCGCGCTGTCGTTCCTCGGCATGGGAGACCCGAATGTGGTGAGCTGGGGCAGCATGATTGGCGACGGTCGCGAAATGCTGCGCACCGCGTGGTACTTGACCGCGTTGCCGGGAGGCGCGCTCGTGCTTACCGTGCTCGCGCTGAACCTGCTCGGCGACGGCCTCAACGACGCCCTCAACCCGCGTCTCGCCGAGCGTTCATGATGAAACCGATACTCGAAGTCGATCGGCTCGCCGTACGTTTTGGCGCACAGCATGCGGTGAGCAACCTGAGCTTCACCGTGCACGAGAACGAGATGCTCGCACTCGTCGGTGAATCCGGTTGCGGCAAGTCCACTACCGCGCTCGCGATCATGCAGTTGTTGCCGTCCAGCGCCACGCTCGAAGGCAGGATCGATTTCGAGGGCCGTGACCTCGTCGGCTTGTCGAAGCCGACCATGCGCTCGATCCGCGGCAATGCGATCTCCATGATTTTTCAGGAGCCGATGACCTGCCTGAATCCGGTGATGACGGTAGGCGCCCAGATTGTGGAAGTACTGCGCCGGCATGAGCCGCTATCGGCCGATGCCGCGTGGAAGCGCGCGACCGAACTGCTGGATCTCGTCCGGCTGCCGGAACCCGCAAGTCGCGCGCACGACTATCCGCACAGTCTTTCGGGCGGCCAGCGCCAGCGCGTGATGATCGCGATGGCCGTGGCATGCCGCCCGCGTCTCCTGATCGCCGACGAACCCACGACCGCGCTCGATGTCACCATCCAGGCGCAGATCCTGCAATTGCTGGATTCGCTGGGCCGGGACCTCTCGATGGCGGTGCTGCTCATTACGCACGATCTCGGCGTGGTCGGGCAGTATGCGAACCGCGTCGCGGTGATGTATAGCGGCGAGGCCGTGGAGGACGGCACTACCCAGCGCATCTTCACGCAGCCGCGCCACCCCTACACCAAGGGACTGCTGGGAGCGTCGCTCACGCTCGACCAGAACCTGCACTACCGCACGCGCCGTCTCACCGAGATTCGCAGCCACATCGACGCCGACACCGGCCTGCGCGACTTCTCGCTCAGCGACGAACGCATCGCAAGCGCGCCGAACATCATCTTCACCCGCAGTCCGTATGTTCGCGCGCCGGCGGCAGACACTCGGGCGCCGTTGCTCGCCGTGCGCGACCTCGTCACGCGCTACGACGGCAAGCGCAACGTGGTGGATGGCGTGTCGTTCGACGTCGGTCAGGACGAAACGGTCGGCCTTGTCGGAGAGTCCGGTTGCGGGAAGTCGACGCTCTCCCGGACCATCCTGCGGCTGATTCAATCAACGAGCGGTTCCATCAGCCTCGACGGCCAGGACATTACGAATCTCGGCGGCAGCAAGCTGCGTGCAATCCGCCCGAAGATCCAGATGATCTTCCAGGACCCTTACGCATCGTTGAATCCGCGCCAGCGCGTGCTGGATATTCTCGATGCGGCGCTGATTGTCCACGGCGTCGCCGACAAGCAGGAGCGCCGCCGCCGCATTGCTGACATCACGGATCGCGTGGGGCTCGCTTCGAAATCGCTGCAGCGCTTTGCGCACGAATTTTCAGGCGGCCAGCGGCAGAGAATTGGCATTGCGCGCGCCCTGGTGCTGCAGCCGAAGCTCGTGATCTGCGACGAACCGGTCTCCGCGCTCGACGTGTCCATCCGCGCGCAGGTGCTGAACCTGCTTGTCGAACTGAAGCAGTCGCTCGGGCTTTCTTACCTGTTCATCTCGCACGATCTTTCCGTGGTCCGTTACATAGCCGATCGCGTGCTGGTGATGAACACAGGCAAGATTGTGGAGTCCGGCGATCACGAAACCATTTGGTCCCGCCCCGCGCATGCTTATACGCGCAGCTTGATCGACGCCGTCCCGAAACCGGCGTTCAGCAGACACAGGCACGACAAGACTGCGCCACGACAAGACGACGTGGACCTGCCGTTTTCGTTTTATCGCTTTGCAGTGTGACCGCATGGTTGTCGATCACGCTGCTCGCGCGACATCTCATGCAGCTCCTCATTCACATATCAGCACGATGAGAAACTTCATCGCGAATTAATGTTTCGTGATCCTATATTTTGTTGCTAAGGTTGAAGTCGCGAATAGAAGTACCGTCCGACACTGATCCATCCGATCCAACTCACGGACGTGCCCGCAACGCACGTCATAGCCGATGAACGCCATAGTCCTTTCGCATCCAAGCGGTCTGCTCGTCGAGTCGTCACAAATGAGTGATCGCTGGTGGGCGCGGCCCGGCGTAGTCGTCTCGATCGCACTGCATGTTGCCGCCGCGGTCGCGCTGATTGCATTGTCGGGGCATAAAGACGAGCCCAAACCCGTCGACCACGCCATTCAACTGGTGCTGGCGCCGCCCGAGCCGCCCAAGGTGATCGTACCGCCTCCGCCGCCTCCTCCGCCAAAGGCGCCGCCGGTGAAGCTGCAGCCGCCGACGCCCGCGCCGGTGCATCGCGCTGCGCCCGTGGCGCGTCGCCTTACCGTGCCGACTACCGCGGAGAAAGCCGAGGTCGCAGCCCCTCCGGCTCCGCCAGTCGATACAACGGCCAAGCCGACCACCGAACCGGTAGCGCCGCCGGCACCGCCCGCGCCCCCGGCACGTCCAGTACCGCACAACATCGGCATGGAGGGCATCCCGACCGACTACGTGAACCAGGTCTACGCACGGATCAACGGCAGCGCAGCCGGGCACTATCCGCGCGCCGCAAAGATGCGCCATCTTGAAGGCCGGATTGGCTACAAGCTCACGCTCAGTCCCGAGGGCAAGCTGCTGAAGCTCGATCTGCAGTCGTCGGGAGAAAGCGTGCTCGACGACGCGGCCGAGGAAGCCATCCGGGCTGCTGCGCCCTTCCCGCACCTGCCCGATCTCGGCGGCTCGTCATACCAGCTTACCGGCGCAATCGTCTACAAGTTCGGCGACTGACGCTTCGACTACTGACCGTCGGCGTTGCCCTACCACTCTCTCATTACGGAGTTGCAAACATGAACGCAGCAAATCTGTCGGCGCACTTGTCGCCATGGCATCTCTTCATCAACGCGGACGTGGTGGTCAAGGCCATCATGGTGTTTCTCGCGCTGGCATCGGTCAGCAGCTGGGCGGTCATCGCTGAAAAGATCTCCCGGTTTCGCAGCCTGCGCCGACGTGCCGGCGTCTGGCTCGATCTGCTCGGCAGCGGCCGCTCGCTCGTCAAGCTATCGGCGTCCGTGCAGCAGCACCCTGCAGACCCCTTCTCGCGCATCTACGCCGCCGTGCTGGGCGAGTGGCGCCAGACCCACGACCTGGACCTCCAAGCCACCCACCGGGGTGCTGACGGCCTCAAGGAGCGTATCAATCGCGTAGCGGGGATTGCCACGAACATCGAAATTGGCAAGCTGCAACGCGGACTGTCCATCCTCGCCACGGTCGGCTCGGTGTCGCCGTTCGTGGGCCTCTTCGGCACTGTGTGGGGCATCATGAATTCGTTCCAGGGGATTGCAGCGTCTAACAATACGAGTCTGTCCGTCGTGGCGCCGGGGATTGCCGAAGCGTTGTTCGCCACGGCGCTCGGTCTGGTTGCGGCCATTCCCGCAGTGATCGCCTATAACCGTGCATCGGGAGACTTGAACGACTACGCCAGCACGCTAAGCACGCTCACCGGGATTGTGGAAGTACAGTTGTCGCGTCAGGTGGATGCGGGCGACGCCACGGTCGACGCAGCGGATGGCGACAACCGTGCCAGGCAAAAGGATAAGTCCGTGCAGCCGGCAAGCGGCGCGGATGTTCGATCGATCGCGACCCAGGGAGCCTGATCATGGCCGTCAAGCTGTCGAATAATCGAGGTGCCGTAGGCGGCGTGCCACCGGTCAGCGAGATCAACGTAACGCCGCTCGTCGACGTGATGCTTGTGTTGCTGATCGTCTTCATGGTTGCCGCTCCTCTCATGGCATCCGGGGTGAAGGTCGACCTGCCCACCAGCAACGCGAAGCCCTTGAGCGAGGAGAAGCCGCCCATTGCGCTAAGCCTGAACGCGGAGGGCAAATTGTATGTCGACAAGACCGAGGTCACTAACGTCACGCTGGTCAGCGCGCTCACCAGCGCCACGGAAGGCGACAAGACACGGCGAATAAATATTCGTGGCGACAAGGGTCTGGCATACGGCAAGGTGATCGAGACAATGGGCGAGATCAACGACGCTGGCTTCTCCAAGATTGCTTTGGTATCCGAACCGCCTCAGACCCCTTAAGCGATGCCGTCGACACGTCGCGACTTCATCCGCCGGGCGCTGCTCTCAGGCGCCGCTCTTTCTTCTGAATTCACTGGCCGGCTCGCGACTGCGGCGGTCTTGCCGGCCTCATCAAAGCGTGGCGGTACGCTTCTGGTAGCCCAGTATCCGGAGCCGCCCACCCTCACCAGCGCATGGACGACAGCGGGTCCTGCACAGTCCGTATCCGGCAAGATCTTCGACGGCCTGCTGACCTATGGTCCGGGGATGACACCGCGTCCACAACTGGCCACCCGCTGGGAAGTGAGCAGCGATGGGCTGACGGTGACCTTCCACTTGCGCCCTGGTGTGACATGGCACGACGGGAAGCCCTTCACGTCGGCCGACGTCGCTTTCTCGCTGATGGAAATCTGGAAGAAATATCACGGCCGCGGACGCTCGACCTTCGCGAATGCCATTGCCGCCGATTCTCCCGATCCCCTCACATCCATCTGGCGCCTCTCGAAGCCCGCTCCCTACATCCTGAGCGCGTTGTCGTCGGTCGAATCCCAGGTCGTGCCGCAGCATCTCTATGCCAACCGGGATGTCCTCTCGAACCCTTATAACAACGCGCCGGTCGGAACCGGACCGTTTCGTTTCGTGCGCTGGACGCAGGGCAGCGAAATCGTGCTCGAACGTAACCCTGGCTACTGGGACACGGGAAAGCCCTTTCTCGATGGCGTGGTGTTCCGGATTCTCCCCGAGGCCAACGCGGCGGCTGCCGCACTGGAGACGGGCGCCGTGCACATAGCCCCAACCGGCACAGTGCCTCAAAGCGCTATTGGGCGCCTTGGACGAGAGCCGTCGCTCACGGTGACCGAACATGCCGCCGACTACGCTGTCGGCTTGACGGTGCTCGAATTCAATCTCGACCGCCCGTTATTTCGCGACCCGCGCGTGCGCCAGGCCTTCGCCCACTGCATTGATCGCGAGTTCATTCTCAAGAATATCTTCTATGGCTACGGCGAAGTGGCGAACTCCCCCATACCCGCCGGAATGCCCGCGTTCCATACAGGAGACGTGCCACTCTATCCGTACGACCTGAAACGCGCCGAGGCTTTGCTGGACGCAGCCGGCTTCAAGCGTGGAACGGACGGGGTACGCATGGCGTTCCAGAACGACCCCTTGCCTATTGGCACCTCGATCCTCTCGGCGCAATTCATCCGCGCGACGCTTGCGAAGATCGGCGTGCACATGTCGATCCGTTCAAGCGACTATGGTGAATTCGTCAATCGCGTCTACAAGCGGCGTGATTTCGACACCACGCTCAATGGTGCGACCGCAGGTCCGGATCCCGCCATCGGAACACAGCGCTTCTACTGGTCAGCCGACTTCCAACCGGGCGTGGCATTTTCCAACGGCGCGCACTATCACAACCCGGAAGTTGACCGCGTGCTGGAAGCGGCGCAAGTGGAAGTCGACCCGGGCAAGCGCCGCACGCTCTACGCGACGTTCCAGTCGCTCGCGCAGACAGACCTGCCGCGTATCCCGCTCATCTCCCCCGATACCGTGCTGCTGGCAAACAAGCGCGTGAACGACGTGCTCGTGTCCGCTGAGGGAATCTACGGCAACTTTGCTTCCGCGACGCTCGCTCCGGCGTGAAGCCGCTGGGACTATAGCGTTCAAACGTTTGTTTTCCTTCAATCAGGCCGCTCGCGAAAATTCGATCTCTTCGGCAAGTTGCCGGGCCAACTCGAGCGGCTCGCGCAGGATCCATTCGTCGTAGGCGAAATCGGCCTTGAGGAAACCTTCGCGCAGAAGGAACGCCTTCTGCTGGCGCAATCCGTCCACGTAGAGGTCCGAGAGCAACGGCGTAAACTGCCGGTGAAGGTTCGGGCCGAAGCCTCGCCGCACCGCCTCCGTCGTGCTCCCCGTTTCCGCCGCAATCGCAGTAACCACCTCTTCCTGATGCTCCCCGGCCCACTGCGCAGTGCGTAACAGTACGGCAAGATAACGTGCGACCACTTCTGGATGCGTGAGCGCAAGCGTCCTGTCCACGGTGATGGGACGCGGCGTGCCCGCGTTGACACGCACCAGCGGGTCGGGGTTCGCGTTGATATCGAAGATCGGCCGCAGGCCATGCTCAGCGATGAGGGTCGCGCTGACCGCGCCCTTCGCGTAGATCGCGTCCACAGAGCCTTCAATAAGTGCAGCCGCACTCACATGAGGCCGGCGCGGCGTGTTCGCGTCCTGTTCGCGCAAGTCGAAGCCGCCCGCCGCCACATCCACGAACTCCACTTGCTCGCGCGTGAGCCCACCGAGTTCGAGCGCCGTGAGCAGTCCGCGTAAATCCTGAGCGCGGCCCACATCCACGAGATGCGTCGCGTGTAACGGCAGACCCAGGCGGCGCCCCTTCAGTCCCACCAGATCGCGAATGTCGCTGTCCTCGCGCACGAGGATCAGTTGTTCCTCATCCACCCACGTAATGCCGACCACCGCCGTGTCGCGGCCGTTGGCCCTGGCCCAGATCGGCGGGACGTTGCCGCCCTCTCGAAACATCCCGGCATGCGTGTGGTCGAAATGCGAATTGCGCACCGCCTGGTCGTCAGCCGCCCGAATCGATTTGAGCGCGATGCCCTTGCGTTCAAATTCGCGATGCAACCAGCGGAAATGCTGGGCAATACCCGATGTGGTTGGCACCGGGCAGCGCGTGTACCACAGCTCCGAGACTGAATCCTGACTCATGAATTTGTCCTCGTATAACGGCGTTGCAAGCAACGCACGGTGTTGCGCGAATGCTTCACGCGGGTTTTCTGTCGAGTGCGACGTTGGCGAAATTTGTATACAACGCCTGGTTGCCGCCAAAATTGAGCACCTCGCGCCGGGCGAGTGTGACCACATGAGGCGAGATCAGCGGGATGCGCGCGACATCGGTTTGCACCTGTTGCTGAAAGCGGTCGTAGATCGCTCGGCGTTTGGCCGGATCGATCTCCGCCTGGCCACTCTCCAGCAACTGGTCAACCTCCGGATTGTGATAGTCGGCAGCGTTCGAGAACGCCACGCCCGGCTTGAAGTTCTTCGACCAGTAGAAGCGCTGCGTGCCGATAGCCGGGTCCGGACCCGCGTTGGCGGAATAGATGATCGTGTCGAAATCACGCCGGGTATAGACGCGATTCACGAACTCACCGAAGTCCGACGAACGGATGTTCAGCCGCACACCGATCTTCTGCAGATTGCTACGAAGATGCTGCGCGATGGGCGCGAGTGGACCCGTCGGTGCGGGATCGTTAGTGAGCGTGAGCCGGACGCCCTGTGCATCGCGCTTGAGTCCGGCGCCTTCGAGCAGCGCCTCGGCCTTCGCGAGATCAAGCGGGTACGTGGGCACATCGGTTGTAAAGAAGGCAGGGAAGGCTTTCGGGATCGGCGCCTCGACCTTTTCCGCATAACCCAGCCAGATGTTCTTCACAATGAAATCACGATCGAACGCATGCGCAAAAGCCTGGCGCACGCGAGGATCGCGAAACTGCGGGCGGTCGAGATTGAATTCGAACGCGGCGGTACCGGTGATATAGGTGGCGGGATAGTCGGTGACCACTATCTGCGGATTGCGTGACAGGCGCACGATGTCGGTCAGCGCGACTCCATAGTTGTCGGTCAGGTGCACCTCGCCGGTTTCAAGCGCGCTTGCCCCACCGCTTCGATCCGCAATGAACCGAATCAGCAACTTGTCGACGTACGGCCGCGGCGCATCCCAGTAGTCCGGATTGCGTTCGAGCAGGACATAGTTGCCCTGCTCCCACTTCACGAACTTGAACGGACCATTGCCGATTGGCGCGTTGTTCAGCGGATTCGAAAGCACGTCCCGACCGGCATAGAGATGTTGCGGCAAGATCTGCGCTTCCACTGAAGACATCAGCGCGCTTAGAAGATAAGGCGCCGGCTTGCCGAGACGAAGGGTTGCCGTCAGCGCGTCGGGCGTATCCACGGCGATCACATTGGCAAACGTCGTACGGCCGCGGCTGTGATACTTCTTCCATATCTCCAGCACCGAATAGGCAACATCCTTCGACGTGAACGGCTGGCCGTCGTGCCACCTCACGCCGGGTCGCAGATGGAATGTCAGCGAGAGCCCATCGCTGGACGCTTCCCAGTGCGTAGCGAGCTGGGGCTTGGGATTGAACTGCTCGTCGAAGGTGAGCAGGCCATCGAAGATCTTGCCCGAGACGAGCTGCGCGGTGCCCGCCGAGGTGATCGCGCTTGTCAGGCCGCTGGTGGATTCCGGTCCCGCACCGATGACCAATGTGCCACCTCGTGGCAGCGTCTGCGACGCCCGGGCACTTATGGGTAATGCGAGGTCCGTTGCCATGCCGGCGAGCGCGGCAATCCTAAGAAAACTTCTGCGACTGACAGCCATGATCGGGGTCCCGGGAAAAGTCCTGTTCCCGTGGATGGTACTGACGCCTCATGTCGGGATGAACCAATTAATTAGGTTATCTATATGATTTTCGAACGCATCTTCTGCACGGGAAGATAGCGCTGCACCAGCGGACATCGACGCAGCTCACGCTGCGGGAAAGTCAAGAAAACGCAAATACTGAGCATGCACGAGCAGGCCGAGCAACTGACGAAGATCCGCACTGCGATGCGACGGAAACTCGCGCTCGACATCCTTTAAGTTGAACTCCGATTCGTTCGCAGCAAGCCATCCGATAACCGGCTCGAGCAACACTGGCGCGTCAGTTCCGAGCGTGGTCCGCGTCACCCAGTCGCGGTCCCAGGCGCTCACCGTCAGCGTCATTGCGATGCGACTTAGAGGCATGGTTTGCGCACGCGACGTCGGGATGCGCCTGAAACGCGATGTCTGATCGATCGACGCCACCCGTTCATCGATCGAGTGAGGCATGAGGTCGCTCGCGCTCAGGCGCTTCAGACTGTCCGGCAACGCGGCAAGCAGCTGCGCGGCGGTTTCATGCGCCGAAACAGAGCCTCCATGTTCTAAGCGCGAACCGTACAGCGGCGTGCGCCACGCCGGTTGCTGCAGCAAAAGTCCTTGCAACTGCTGCTGCAGCGTTTCGAGCAAGGAAGGCGGCCGGAGCACGATGCTGATCGAATACGAGTCTTCCGTCGCTTCGGTACGGTGCCACGTGCCACGAGGCAGAAACAGCACGGAGCCGGGTGTCATCCTGATCGCGTCGAAGGTCGCACGCGACGCATCCGGAAACGCCTCGCGCGTTTGCGCGTACATGTCCTCGGAGGCGGCCATCCCGGGGCCAAATTGCGAGCCGTACGGTTGGGGAATCTCATCCATCGGTGCGACGTAGAACGTCTTGCTGCCTTCCATCTGTACCGAGATCACTTCTTCCGCGTCGTAGTGACAAGCGACGCCGTCATCATGCGGTGACGAGAAAGCCGTGAGACGAGCGCTTCCTTGCGCGATACCCAATTCTGCTTCCAGCTCGCGCAGGAACGCATGAGCGCCCGCCGCGTACGGCGCGATGTCGCGCAGATAAACTGTCAGGCCTAGCTGGCGCAGATTGGCGGCGTTTGCGCTTGCGTCGAAGACTTGCGGAAAGCGCAGACCCCGCCCGAACGCGACCGGCCCGCGATAGACGCGCGACAACGCAACGAAGCTGGCGAGTGGCGGCTGCCTCAGCACCTCCGGCAAGCGCTCGAGCGTGCCGTGCGTAGCGGCAGCCTTGTCGGGCACTACACCGCGCCGAAAATCCTCCGCCAGCTGTGGCGAAAGAAGGCGCTCGAGATGCCGTGTGACGACCGCATCAGGCATCGTGCTCGCCCGGCAGCGGTGTGACGGCCTCCATGCGCGCGCGCCGAACGAGGCTCAGTTCTATCACAGTGTCACGCAGCAGCAAGGCGCTGCGCGCCGGCTCGATCAGGATGCCGTCGCGCATTGGCGTTGTGCAGGCAGTGGTCACCACGCCGTCGATTCGCATCGCACACACGTTGCACAACCCGCGCCGGCACGACAATGAGAATGCGAGCGCGGGATCGACGGCGCGCTGCAAATACTGCAAAGCGCTTGATACGCTCACGCCCGACCAGTCGCTCGCACCAATGCCTGCTTCCTCGGGACTCGGAAGGATGTAGGTGCTCGGGGTGTTATCGCCGGGCCTTCGGTGGAGATGGATGACCATTGTCATCGACGCACTGTTCGCTTTCATGCGAGCGCGAGAAATGGGAACCGGACCGGCTCCGCGCGGTGAAGCAGCGCATGCGAGCCGGCCTGCCGCGAGATCAGGCCATGTTCCAGTGGAGCCGTGACGGCTTGTTCGTTCCGGTCGTGCCGACGATGCGCGCCAAGCGACCCCGTGCGCGCAAGCGCAGATAGCAACGCGCTTTCAATCACAGGCAGCGCGGACATGCATTCGAGCGCATCGCTCCAGTCGCGGTTCCAGCCGGCATCACGATTGCGGCAAGCGAGCCGCGAAAGGTCGTCGCCCGAAATGCCACGTACTTCATCCAGAGCCTTTGCAAGTCCCGCTCCGTCGCGCACCGCTCCGAGCGCGCTGTCGACCAGTTGACCGAGGCGCCTTTTCATATCGAAGGGCGCGATTCCATCCGTGCGCTCGAACGGCGCTTTGATCCGGGCCTGCACCGCGCGCCATTGTTCAAGTGCGACAAGATTTACCGCCTCGTCAGACCGGCTAAGCGCAAGCGCCGCGGCAGAACGGCCCGCGGTCTTGCCTTGCACCAGCACCTGCGCACCCGCGTTGCCGGACAGTCGGTTGCCGCCGTGCACGCCGCCGGTGGCCTCCCCGCACGCGTACAGGTGTGGCACGCCGGTTGAGCCATCCACATCGACACGGATCCCGCCGAGCGAGAAATGCGCTGCGGGCGCAACTTCAATCGCATAGCCGGCGCGAATGCGTTCGACAAGCGGTGTCATGTCGAAACCTTCCCAACGCCAGTCTGTGGAAAATGAGCGAGACCACTGCGTGAAGTTATCGACTATGTCGCGCGGCAGATGCGCCCATGACAGATACACGCCGCCGTTCGGACTGCCGCGCCCCTCGAACACCTCGGCGGCGCTCGCCGCAGCAACGACATCGCGCGTGGCAAGTTCCATGCGCTCGGGATCCCAGCGCGCCATGAAGCGCTCGCCGTAGCGGTTAAGCAGCCACGCGCGAACGCCGCTCTGCGGCCCGAGGATCCAGGGAAATTGCAAGCCGCGCCACATGTCCGGAGCGACCAGGCAGCATGGTAGGAACTGCAGCATCTCCATCTCGATCAGGTCGGCGCCCGTCGCAAGCGCCATGGCGTGACCGTCGCCCGACAGCTCCTCAGGCGCCGTACGCAAGCTCCAATTCGAGGTCGCGCCACCTGTCGCGATCACGACTGCGCGTCCGTGCAGCGCTTCGACCACGCCGGTGCGCCGGTCGAGGCCTGCCACGCCAATCACCGCGCCGTCGCGGGTCAGCAGATCGGTCGACTGAAAGTCCTCGCGAAAGCGCACGCCCGCGCGTAATGCGGCCGTGGTGACCACACGCTGCATTGACGGTCCGGGAATCCGCACACCGCGGCCGCTGCTGTGCCCCGGTGCATGCTTCGGAGCACTGATCTTTGCACCGTCTGCGATCAGCCGGCGCAGTTCGTCTCCCACGCCCTCCACCATCGCCGCCACGAGCCTCTGGTCGCTCAGGAAGGAGCCGGAGCGGATGGTGTCGGAGAAAAATATTTCGTCGGTATCGTCGGGATTCGCGTCGAAGCCGAGCTCGACGGCCGTGCGCCCCGACACGGACACACCACCGCCCGATGTGATGGTCGCGCCACTGCGCCCTACCAGGCTCTTGTTCACGACGAGCACGTTCGCCCCCGCCGCGCGCGCATGCCACGCGGCGACCAGTCCTGCCGCGCCGCTGCCTATCACGATGACGTCCCAAGGATCCATGCCATGCTTCCCGCTGTGCTGAGCACTGTGCTCAGTAATGTGCCAATGAGGCCGGCCCAAACACCGGCCGCGGATAGTAGAGCACTTCGGGAAGTTCAAGCAAAGCAAGCAATCGAGATATCTAAATCACGGGTATAGCGGACTGAATTCATAACCAATCCGCTTAATCTTCGTTGGCCGCGCCCTTCATGGGACCCACACTATCAAGTCCATTCCGTTGGCGGCCTCGCCGCATCCACCATGACCTACGAAACGACCTCTCCTGCCGACATTCCCGGCAGTCCGCTCGCGAAGGCCTTTGAGCAACCGCTAATGCTGGGTGTCTTTCTTGACTTGCAGGATATCAAGCGCTCGACGTTGCCGCGCACGTCCACCTGGACCTTCGACTACAACGCGGAAGTGGTGCGCAAGGCCGACGAGCTTGGTTTCGAACTCGCGTTCAGCCGCACGCAATGGCTGCCGAAAGGCGGCTATGACGGCGAAGCTTCGCTCGATGCATTCGTTGCGCTCGGCGCCATGGCCGCGATCACCAAGAACATCCTGCTGATCTCGACCATCCACGTGCTGTACGGCCCGATCCATCCGCTGCATCTGGCGAAGTACGGCGCCACGCTCGATCACATCTCCAAGGGCCGGTGGGGCATCAACATTGTCACCGGGCACCGTGCCGTCGAGCACGAGATGTTCGGCTGGGATTGCATCGAGCACGACACCCGCTATGAACTCGCCAGCGAACTGTTCGATGTCGTCCAGCGGTTGTGGACCGATACCGAGAACTTCTCGTTCGAGGGTAAGTCGCCCTGGAAAGTACACAACGGCTACATCACGCCGAAACCGCAGTTCGGACGTCCGGTGCTGGTGAACGCGACCGGCTCCGAAGCGGGCATCGCGTTCGCCGCAAAGTATTCGGACATCGTGTTCATCACAAGCCCAGGCGGTGCGCATATCGACAGTGCGCTGGAGACGCTGCCCGCGCATATTGCCAACATCAAGGCGCAAGCCGCACGCGTGGGCCGCACGGTGCGCACCGTGATCAATCCGGTGATCGTGAGCCGCGATACTGAGCGCGAAGCCAACGAGTATGCCGATGCGATCGTGGCGAACACGGTGTCGAGCGGCGATCGAAGCTACGACAGCGATGCGCACGCATGGCGCGGACGCAAGGATGCATCGCAGAAACAGGGACGCGGGATTGGCGGCAACATCGAGATTATCGGGACTCCAGAGCAGGTGGTCGAACAGCTCGTCGCGCTGAAAAAAGCTGGCATAGACGGCGTGCAACTCGGCTTCTTCGATTTCCTGCCCGACCTCACATACTTCGGCGAACGTATTCTGCCTTTATTGAAGCAGGCGGGACTGCGTCTGTAGCAAGCGCACCGTGCGGGTGGGCCTCATCAACAGAATCAGCCCGATTGCAGTACCAATGCTAACGATCCCGCAATCGCTTCGTTGAGTCTGTCGCGCTTTCGCTCGTACGCTATGTTGGTTCCTGGCACCGCCCTTTCCGGGACCTTCGCCGCCTGCCTGTGCAACGGGCATCGGATCCAGCGCGACAGCATCCGCCTATCGCGTCCCAACTTCATTCAAGACTACGTAGCAGGAGATCGACATGAGCATCCGGCATATTCATCGCGCGACACTACAGAAATGGCTGACAGAAAGCGGCCTCGGCAACGGCGAGGAACTCGCCCTGCTGGATCTGAGGTCGGTGGAAGCGTTCGCAAAAGGACACCCGCTCTTTGCAACCAACCTGCCGGTGGAAAATCTGCAACGCGATGCGCTGCGCTTCGTACCACGCAAGTCGGTGCGGCTCGTGCTCGTCGACAACGGTGATGACGCAGCCGTAGAAGGCGCTGCGACGCTCGAACGCCTTGGCTACAGTGACATCAACGTACTCACCGGCGGTATTCCCGCTTGGACGGCCGATGGTCTCAACGGGCTGCCCACCTTCGACATCCCCGGCATAATTTTTTCAGAAAGCGTGCGCGACTTGCGCGGCACACCGTCCATTGAAGCAGCGCAGCTCAAGAAACTGGTCGACGCGAAAGAGGACGTCATCGTGATCGACACCCGGACTCGGGACGAGTTTGCACGCGGCCACGTACCGGGCGCGGTGAACGCACCAGGTGAAGAGATTCTGTATCGCTTCCTCGACCAGGTCCCCAATCCGGACACATTCGTTGTCGTGTCATGCGCGGGCCTTCCACGCGCGATCATCGGCGCGCAGACGCTCATCGACGCGCGGGTGCCAAACCGCGTCGCGTTCCTAGAGGACGGCACCGCAGGGTGGACTCGCGAAACGCTTGAACTGGCTACCGGCGGCGAGAAGCGCGTGCCCGCCAGTACCGCCGCAGCCGGCTTCGGCGTGAAACACGCGCTCGCACTCGCGACACGTGCTGACGTCAGCACAGTGAGCCATCAGGGCGTCGAGGAATGGCTTGCGGACACCGATAAGCGCACGACCTACCTGCTCGACATCCGCTCGGCCGAGGAATACGAAGCAGGCCATGTTCCAGGCTCCATCTCGGCGCCGGGGGGCCAGTTGCTCGCGGTATCCCACCGCACGGTGGCCACGCGCGGCGCGCGCCTCGTGCTCATCGATGACGACGGCACCCGTTCTGTCACGACCGCCTATTGGCTGCGGCAACGCGGATGGGAAGTCCATCTGCTGGAAAACGCATTGGGCGAGACGATAGCGGCGCCGGCCACGCAAACGCCGGAACTGTTGAGCTCCTGAGCGACCGCCGCCGGGCTAGCCGCGATCATCCAGCTAGCCGGGTCTCGGCTTCATTTCCCATTCAGATCCGCACGAAGCTCAAAGCCGCGCGATGGATACCTCGGTCGCCTTGACGAGCGCGACCACTTCACTGCCGACCTGAAGATCGAGTTCATCAACGGAACGGGTGGTGATCACAGACGTGACGATACCGAACGGCGTTTGCACGTCGATCTCGGATACCACCGTGCCACGGATGATCTCCTTGACGTGTCCCCTGAACTGGTTGCGAATATTGATTGCGGTGATGCCCATCGCCATGCTCCTTCGTTATGTAAGTGACACTGCGCCCGGCTGGCACGGCATCAAGGAATCGACCCGCGAGATTCGTGCAGGTCTCGACGCACCACGCCACGGCGGGAACGACAAAACATACCGGCGATCACGTCAGGCCAACAATCCTAGCAACCAAGGGGCTGAGAACGAAACGATCAATGCTGATATCCAATACACGGACAGCGCTGAAAACCGCCGGCGCGACATATATGCATAGTGCGATTGCTTGGTTGTGACTGAGAACCCCGCGTCGTATGTTGGTCCGCTGTACACCTATTCCGTCCGCCAACAGCGCGAGTGCGCGCTATTGGAAAAATGCCGTTAATGGTGGAACTATTACGATCACGAGTCTCGTTTCGTCAGGATGCCGAATGTTCAAAGCGTCAAACGTTTTACCGGACAACGGGTGCTCGATCCCAATGACAATCCCCAAACATAAAATATCTCACGATGCCCTATCAGGAAGTCGACGCTACAGCTTTGGGTGTTTTTCTGCGCAGCTCCGGTGAGCTCGCCGTTCTGGATCTGCGGCCGGCGCAGCAATTCGGTAATGGCGCCCCGCTCCATGGAGCCAATGTTGCCGCCGCCGAGTTGTCGAGTCGCGTGCGCGAGCTTGTCCCGCACCGGCATACCCCAGTCGTGCTTCTCGATGCCGACGGCAAGCTGATCGCGAAAGCCGCATCCGAGCTTCTCGAACTAGGCTATACCGACGTGCGGGGCCTCGCGGGCGGATTGACCGGTAACGAGCGCCTGCCTGTGGTGTCGATTCGTATCGCAGGTCCTCGGGTGATAGCGGGTGAGGTGGAAAGAAGCTTCCGCACGCCGGTCACGACCGCCGCTGAACTGGCCGCGCTCAGGCGTAACGGTGCCTCGGTGATCGTGCTCGATACCCGCTCAGTAGCGGAGTACGAGCGCGAGCACATTCCCGGCTCGTTCCCGACGCCGGGCGGCGAAATACTGCCGCGGTTCAATGCACTGGTTGATTCTCCAGACACGCATGTAGTCGTCACCTGTGCTGGGCGCTCCCGCGCTGTGCTCGGTGCCCAGACCCTGATCCTCGCTGGCTTGACGAACCCCGTGTCGACGCTCGACTTCGGGACGCTCGGCTGGGTTGACGCGGGCTACCCACTCAATCACGGACCAGAAAACCCTCTGCAGGCCATCCGTCCCGTCGATCTGGATTTTGCGAAACAGGCCCTTGCGGCTCTTGCCGAAAGCTTTCCCACTATCGACGCGGACGAACTACAGACCTGGCTTGCGGAACCATCACGGACAACTTACGCGTTGGACGTGCGGCTGCCTGAAGATTACGAACGCGCGCATCTGCGTGGATCAGTGAGCGCTCCTGCCGGACAACTGGGTATCAGCCTCGGCAAGTGGGTCGCGGTCCTCGGGGCGCGGCTTGTTCTGATCGATGCCGAACCGGGCGTGCGAGCGCTGACCGTCGGCCGTTGGTTCGCGCGGATCGGCTGGGAGGTCAGCATTCTCAAGCATGGTTTCGTGAACTGATTTCGAGGTCCGCGGCGGACCGGCTCGTAAGCAAAGGATGACAACGGATGCGTCGGTCCTCGCACCTCAGAGAACAAGCAGCATTTGATTGCGAAAGGACCGCAGGGGTGGCCAACAAAGCCCTTTCCGACCGACCGGAGGGAACGCCCCGGCGGTCGGTGCTGCACGGCGCATTGCCCCCCCGCCTGGGTGTTGTGTCAGGCGGCCTTAGAGGCTCGCGATGCCTGCGTAGCGGTGTCCTTCGCCGCCTTCGACGCAGCAGACGTCGCTGCGTCGAAACTGCTTTCAGCAATTTCGACGGCTTGCTTCGTTGCCTTGTGAACGGTGTCGTACGTGGTATTGGCTGCGGTGATCGTCGACTTCAGCAGGGCCACTGCAGTTTCCGAGCCGGCCGGCGCGTTCTTGGTCAGTGTGTCGATGAAGCTCTGCGCGCTGTGGCTGTATTCGGCAAACTGCGCTTCGGCGGCCTTGAGGAATTCCGCCTGGGTGCCCGTCAGGATCTCATACACATGACGGCTATATGCCTGGGCCTTTTCAGCGGCCGGCTGCGTCAGGCCGCTTTGAAGCTTGAGCAGATCCTGGGGGTCCTTCCCCGACAGCGTCTTCTGCGCGGTTTCCTGCGTCTCGGCAAATATCGACTTCGCGGCCTGCAAGTTCAGGGCGGTCAGCTTTTCGACGCCCTCGAACACCTTGTTCGTCAGGCTGAAGAATGTGTCGACATGGCTTTTTTGTCCTGCGGCGAACTGTTCCGGAGAAAACTGGGTCATTTCTATGCTCCTGGTAGGCGGACACTTGCGGGCAATGGCGGCTAATTCGAAAACATGCTGCGAACGTGGTGCGTCGCAACATGAAGCCCATTCTTGGTGCCACGAGCAATGATGTCAAATGACATATTCGTGATAGCAAATACGGCGGCCGATTCTGACTCAAGCAGTGCGGCGGGCAAGACCGGCCATGAACGTATAGCGCCGGCTCGGGCCGCCATCGGCTGAAAGCGATTTCATCTGCAATACAAGTCAGACGAGGTAATACAGGCGGTCATCCTCTTGCACAGGAGTCGGCTCTACCCTGTGCTGTGCGCAGTGGGCACACGTATTCGCATCCGCAATCAGGCTATACGCGTAACGTACTGCACGAAGCGTTGCCGAATAGCGCTCGTCCTCTTCAGGGAAGAAACGCTCGGGCGGATACCAGTCGGAGAACTTAAGATTGCCCAGCGCCGCCTGCAACTCAGGACGCAGTCCCGCGAGCAAAACGATCCGGCCGTTGCTTTGACTTTCGCGCAGAAAATGTTCGAGCTTTTCTATACACACCACGTCTGGATTACGCACTCGCTTGAGCCGCAAGACGACGTGGCGAATCCCGCGAGCCTCGACTTGCGCATTGATCGTTTCGAAGTGACGATCCAACTCTAGTGCGGCGCCGAAGAACAACTCGCCCTCCAGGTCGTACACCGCAACCGACGTACATTCCGGGTCGCTCGGCAATCGTTCGCGCACCACCCGCTCCGGACTAACAAACAATTCGGTCGCTTTCAATTTGGCCGCGCGCGGCACGAACAGCACAATCGACACGGCTGCGCCGACAAGAATGGCAAACTCGACACCAATCACAAGCGCCGACAATGCCGTAATCAACACGAGCCCCGCGTCGTAACGAGACGCCCTAAGCGCATAGCGGATGCGTTCGAAGTCGATCAGGCGGAACGCCGTAACAAGCAGAAGACCGGCAAGCGAGGCCTTGGGAATATAGCGTGTCAACGGAGCCAGAAGCAGCACTGCAACGGCGACGATCACCGCCGTGATCACGCCCGAGAACCGTGTGACTGCGCCCGCCTGGTAATTGATGGCTGAACGGGAAAGAGAACCAGAGCCCGGCAAACACCGGAAAAAGCCGCCTACCAGGTTAGCGAGTCCTTCAGCCATGCACTGACGGTTATAGTCCAGCGGCTGGCCGGTCCTATGCGCAATCGATTTAGCAATCGAAAGCGCTTCAAGCAAACCAAGGAACGCGATCGCAATTGCCGACGACGAGAGCTGCCCAAGCCATGACCACTTGATCTCAGGAATATGCGGCTCGGGCAGGCTGGCCTTCAACGCGCCGATCACCGAAATCGCCGTCTTGCCCCCTGCCCCCGGCGTCGACCATCCCAAGGCAAAAGCGGAAAGGCTTATCACGATCAGCACCAGCAACATATCGAATTGCGGCAGCTTGTACCGACGCACGGCTTGGCGTAATGCGAGTGCAAGCGCGACCGTGACAGCACTGATCGCAAGGGCTTTAAGGTTCACCGGATCGCCGTGGACGACAGTCAGCCACAGCCGGTAAAGCACATGCTGGTGGCCAGTCCCTTTCTCACGCACGCCAAGCGCATTGCCGATCTGCCCGACTGCCAATAGCACGGCCGCGCCCGCCATGAAACCAAGGATCACGGATTCGGAAATGTACCGTGTAAGGTCGCCCAGACGGAACACCGCTATCGCTATTTGAATGATGCCGACCATCACGCCGAGCAGGAACATGGCTTCGTATATGTCCGCGCTTGCATTGGGATCCAGAAAAGCGAGCGCGCTGAATACCACGAGGGAAATGGCGCTGGTCGGTCCATTGATCAGATGCGACGACGATCCGAAGATCGACGCCACCAGCGTCACTATCACGGCCGAGTACAAACCAAAGCGCGGATCGACGCCGGCAATCAACGCATACGCCATGCCTTGCGGCAAGGATATGGCGGCAACTGTGAGGCCGGCCACCAGATCCCGGCGACCCTTCTGCGTGGTGTAGTTAAGTTGGCTTAGGAGTTTCATGCTGGGTTTCATGCCCCACTCTTTTGGATTGCGACAGCGCCGTTTTCGGCGGCCGCCGTGCCGGCAGGACCGAGAACGGTATCGATGACCCCGTTCTCGTCGAAGAACTTGTGACTGGCGTCGTCCCAGCTTTTAGCTATATCGGTCACGTTGAAAAGCTTGATCGGCCTTAATCGGTCAGCGTATTTGCTGGCAATCGCAGGATTGATTGGCCGGTACCCCGCTTGCGCCACGATCTCCTGCGCCGAATCAGTGAAGAGGTAGTCGAGATAAGCTCGTGCGTAGCGCTCGCTGTGGTGCCGGGCGACGTTGCGGTCGACCCACGCAACGTAAGGCTCGGCAAGAATACTGACCGGCGGATACACAATCTCGAGTTCGCCCGGCGCGTCGGCAAGCTCGCGTATCGCTTCGTTTTCCCAGGTCAGTTGAACGTCACCCACCTTCTCGACAACGAAGGTGGTCGCGGCGCCGCGAGCTCCGCTATCAAGGCGCGTAGTGTGACGGTACAGGGCCTCCAGATACGAGCGTGCGTCAGCGTCGGTGCCCCCACGCGTCGTCGTAGCGCCCCACGCAGCCAGCGCACTGAGCTTCCCGTTGCCTGACGTTCGAGGGTCCGGCGTGATGACCTCCACGCCGGGTTTCACCAGATCTGGCCAATCATGAATGCCTCTGGGATTGCCCCGGCGAACCACGAAGACAATGGTCGAATAATAGGGCTGGGAATGATGCGGCAAGCGGTCCTGCCAACCATCGGCAATCAGGCCGCGCTTGCGGAGCGCATCGATATCGGTGAACAGTCCGAGCGTCACCACGTCCGCGTCTTGTTCACCATCAATGACCGCGCGCGCTTGCCGCGAGGAGCCTCCGTGCGATTGTTTCACCTGCAGGTGAACGCCATTTTCACGCTGATAGTTGGCGACGAACTGCTGATCGAGCCGAAGGTATAGCTCGCGCGTCGGATCGTACGACACATTCAGTATCTGGCGGTTGACGTCGCCCTGGACATTCTTGACACCGATCAGCGTGACCGCGACCGCAACGGCCGCTACCGCGCCAACACTCAACCAGGGGATGGGCTTCATAGGTCGTTCTCAAAGCGGTGGAATTACGTCGCCACGCAAAACGAAGAATCGTGGACGCCTGGGGCACATTCGGTAAAAGCAAAGAACGGTTGGTACAGTGGGGATTGACCAGCGTGATCGAGGTGATCGGCGTTCGGGGGATATAGCGCGAAGCGCCCCCCCGCAATGCCTCATCAACGCGCCTGCGCAGGCTCACTACGCGTCAAGAGGCTCAACGATGTCCATCCAGCCCCGCGAGCGGGACAAAAAACCGGCACGAGTGCCGTGCCGGTGTTGCCGTCCCGACTCACGCTTTTCGCATCGTCTACATAGACGCAATCATCCCCGGCCTTCAGGCTGAAAGAAACCGTGTGGTCATCGACCGCCCGGTAAACCACATAGTCAGGTGCTTTCGCGTCATTGGGAATAACGACGCGGCGCGCGGCGGTGGCGCCGGTCTCTTTTGTCGATTGGGTCTTCCAGCTTGCCTCGATGCACACCAGAAGAATGGCGATGCCAACCACCCAAAGTGATTTCTGCGACGCTCTCTCGGGAGACGGCGATACGTGCGACATCGGACAGCGCTCCAGACCAGATTCACTTCAAAGCAGCGCCCTGCAAGCCAGGGATTCCGGATTGAAAGACGGAAAACCGCGGGGACTGGCTGTTCAACGCCGGGTCAGTCGCGCGGCTTATTCTCATGATGATTGCGGCGCAATGCGCCGCCTGACTGAGACTATGAGAGCAAGGCGCAGAAAGCAGAAATAATTTAATTTCATTTGAAATTCACAAAGTGACGCGGATCGATAAGCGGCCGTGCCGCTGGCGGGAGTAGCCGCGGACATGACGGCATCAAAGGGCCATATGCATATTTCAATTGCTTCGTTGTGATTGCCGGCGCTGCGTTCTATCGTTGCGCGAAATCTGACTTGGCTCATCTCGGCGAGTCCCGCGGCAGCGTGTGTGCACCACGCGCATATAGCCGATCGCTCCTCGCCTTAGCCGCTTGCAGCCTTGATGAGTAACCACTACCGGACACTTGGCAATGAATGACTCGAAGCAACGGGGACGCAGGACCTTTATCGCAGCACTAGGCGCAACCATGGCAGGCGTTGCGTTGCCGTCGTGGGCAAAATACCAGTCAGACCAGTTCAGAATCGGTTACCAGAAGGCGGCCAGTACGCTGGTGCTGCTGAAAGCGCATGGCGCACTCGAAAAGCGCCTCGCGCCGCTTGGTGTCAAGGTGTCCTGGAACGAGTTTCCCGCGGGTCCGCAGTTACTTGAAGGGTTGAATGTCGGGGCGATCGACTTCGGCTATGTTGGCGAGGCGCCACCTGTATTTGCCCAGGCCGCCGGCGCGGATTTCGTCTATACCGCCTACGAGGTTCCCACGCCGCACGCCGAAGGGGTGGTCGTCGTGCAAGACTCGCCGATCAAGAGCGTCGCCGATCTCAAGGGGAAAAAGATCGCGTTCAACAAGGGGTCGGACGTCCACTGGTTCATCGTTGCGCTGCTGCGCAAAAACGGTCTCGACTTTCCGGATATTCAGCCTGTGTACCTGGCGCCGGCCGACGCCCGCGCCGCGCTGGAACAGCATGCCGTTGACGCCTGGGCCATCTGGGATCCGTTTCTTGCAGCAGTGGAGGGACAAAGCAACGCACGTCTCATTGCCGACGCACAAGGCGTGGCCAGCCATCACCAGTTCTTCTTGAGTCAGCGCGAGTTTGCGCAAAAGCGCAAGGACGTGATCGCAATCGCTCTGGAAGAGCTAGGCAAGGAAGGACAATGGGTGAAGCAGAATGTCTCGGCGGCCGCGGCTCAACTGGCGCCTATTCAGGGTCTTGACGCGGCAATCATCGAGACCGGCTTACGCCACTATGCGCACGTGTACAAACCGATCGATGACACTGTGCTTGCCGAACAGCAACGCATCGCCGATACCTTCTACGAACTGAAGCTGATTCCCCGCAAGATTGTTACGAAGGAAGCGGTTCTGACGTAGGTCTAAGGAAAGCTGGCGTGCGGCTTACAAGTGTGGCTTACATGATGCACGCCAAGGCCTTCACCGCAACTCGAAGCCCAGTGCGGCCAGTGCATCGCGCAAGCGGTCACGGCCATGCAGCGACTCCCGGGTACGCCAGCGCTCCACCGAGCGGTCGGTCCAGGCCGCGTCGGACTGACCCTGCTGAGCTTGGAACTCCGACAAAATCCTATCGTAAAGAGAGATGCCGGCTGGCTGCACATGCGCATCGTAGCGTTCGCGGTGCAATACAACAGACTGCGGCAGGCGAGGCTTGACCTGCGCTGGACGAGTCTCGTCCGCGTAGCCGACGCATAAGCCGAATACCGGCAGCACATGCGCCGGCAAGCCCAGTTCTGCGGCCACCTGCACGGGGGCGTTACGAATTGCACCGATGTAGACCGAACCAAGACCCAGCGACTCGAGCGCGACCACCGCGTTTTGCGCGGCGAGCGCCGCGTCGATTACGCCAACCAGCAGCGTCTCCAGATAGTGCAGTCCTTCGGGCTTAACGCTGGCGCTCGCCGCCACTGCCTCAAGCCTGGCCAAGTCGGCGAGCCACACCAGCAATAATGGTGCTTCCCGGATATGCGCCTGATTTCCCGCCAGAACGGAGAGTCGGGCCTTTCGTTCAGTATCCTCAACTGCGACGACGCTCCAGGTCTGCAAATTCGACGAGCTTGACGCGGATTGTGCGGCCGCAATCAGTGTGTCAAGCGTACCCCCGGGCAACGGCCGATCACTATAGGCGCGCACAGAGCGATGCGATAGCAACGTCTCCAGCGTGTCGTTCCATTCGGGCAGAGACTCGGGCAACTGCGTTCCGTAGCGGGCTTGCCATGCTGCATTGGCGGACCCGGAAACGGCCTCAAGGGACAAGCGGTCAAGCGTGTAGTCAGTAGACAATGTGTTTTTCCTGGCAGAGACAGTCGGACAGTCGTTTAGCGTTTCCCGGCCAATGCACGTTCGACCGCTGTGCCCTTGAAGAAATCAGGATTCGCCTGCGTGTAGAGTCTGTAAGGGTTGTCGAACACGTAGGCCTTGAAATCGCTTTCGCTGATCACGCCCTGCTCCACGAGTTGCCAGCTCTCCGCCAGCGCCTCGGTCAGGTCGGGTACATCCCAGTGCCCGACATCCGACGAATAAATCGCGTTGATTTTTGCGCCTAGCGGATTGGCGCGCTCATTAAACGCGGCGGCGATCGTGCGGTCGTCCGACTCGGACCCGAAATAGAAATTGTCGACCCAGCGTGAGCGAATGTCTTCGACCTTCTCAATCCCGGCTGCCGCAAAGTCTTCAAGTTCGTGCGCTGCGGGCTGGCGCGCGTCACGGGTGTACGACGAACCGAGCGTGTCGCGAATCAGCGTCTCTTCTTCCAGTTGACGCCCCTTGGTCAGGCCATCGCCATATTTTTTGAACAGTTCGAGCAGAAGCTTGCGATCGGTCTCGCGCGGATCATAGTGCCGCAACCCTTCGCGGCTGCGCTTCGAAAAACGGTCTGCGAGATGGATATAAACATTCGCGCCCCATGCGGCACCGCCCTCGAGCAGTGCGACCCGCAGCGCTGGAAAACGGCGCGTCACCCCACCGAAAAATAGCGCCTTCGCAAACGCTTCCGATGCGTCCGCGAAATGTCCGATGTGGTTGTACATGTAGTTGCTGATCGACGAGCGGCCGGTCCAGCCCTGACTGCCGTAGTGCGTCGTGACCGGTACGCCGAGTTCAACAACCTTGGCCCAGAACGGGTCGTAGTCGTGCTCGCTGTCGATGCCGTAAAAGTCGATGTAAGACGCGTGCTTTGCAATATCCGGATATTGCTCGGGAGGATATTTCTCGGCGAGCGCGCGAATGGGACGCCGCACACCGCCGCTGATGTTGATGACTTTAAGGCCGAGAGTCTTGACCGCAAACTCAAGCTCCTCTATGCCCTCTTGCGGTGTGTGCAGCGGGATGCCGGCGACCGGGGTCAAATGATCCGCAAATGGCCTATACAGGTCCGCGTGGTAGTGATTGATTGCTCGCTGCAGCGCTTGCCTATCGTCGCCGGCAGCCAGCGCCGCGAGCGCGTTGTTGGGAAACAGCACCGAATAATCCGAGCCCTGTTCGGCCTGGCGCTCATAGAGCAGTGCGGGGAGATGATAAGTCGCCACATCGAGCGTATTGCGCGTGACCCGCGCCCACCACGGCAACCTGATCGTGCGATGCCGCTGCCGTTCCTCCGGAGTCTGTTCGTACCAGTCCCGTCCATCGCGCAAGGTCGCGTTGCGGCGTGCGCCTGATGCGCGTCGCAGCGCGTCCACCAAGCCCACACCACCATAATTCGCTACGTAATCCTCAAGGGCGGGTGTGTAGTCGTTCGTGTGAACGTCGGTGTCGATCACCGGGTAACCTAGCTGATGGCGAATCGCCGCGGACGGGGAAGCCTGCAGGGCAGCAGTACGGTCATTCATGTGGGCGCTCCGAAATTATCGATCCGGTATTCTTCGATTCACATGCGGCGGGTTCGGATCGCTTGATGAACTCAGGCGCACCTCGCCAGGCAAGTGCCTAAGTCCGTTTGGACCACTCAGGTCCTGCGCGTACATTACCCAAGAATTGCCTATGCAGAAACACGGCTCGATCTAACAATTCACGCTACCAATATGACTCATCTACTGGTACGCATATGCGTTTTCGAGCAATGCGCCCGGGTTCATCATGTTCAAGCGTTCAAGTCCGGTCGCCGCTCTGTTGGAGCACTCTTCTTTTGCATCTATCCAACGACGACCCAATTCGGATTTGCTTTTGCCAAATGCTTATTTCTCGCGCTTCGATAAGCAGGCTAACCTCGACTCGTTGCTTTCAACATGCTTCATGTCGCGGAGGCCAATCGAGCATGCATTACAAAGGTTATGACGTCGCACCGGCGGCACAGGCGCTACCCGGCGGACTGTTCGCAGCCAATCTCGTGATTCAGGATGAGGTATCGCTGCTGAAGCCGGCCTTCGTATTCGACGAACTCGACTACTTCTTCGAATCAGATCTTGCCGTGGCCTATGCGGCTCGCTGGGCGCGCATGTGGATCGACGAACGCCCCCAGCGGTACGCTTGAAATACTTGGTTTCCTCGCCCGTGCCCGGCATTCGCGCACTTACTACAACGCCAGGGCAGCCAGCTTAAGCCGGATAAAAAATGACTTTGAATCGAAGAGCGTTCCTGCAAACATCGCTTGCGTTGATGTCGGCCGGGGCCACGGGGATCGTGCCAGTCAAGGCCGACGCAGCCGCATCGAACACGCCGGTGGAAGGCGGCACGCTGACTTACGCCATCCCGACAGAACCGCCATCGCTGGTGTCGCTGCTCGACACCAACACAACTATTCGCAACATCAGCGCGAAGATCACCGAGGGATTGCTGCGCTATGACGCTCAATTCAAGCCTCAACCCTTATTGGCAACTTCCTGGAGCGTCAGCGCCAACGGGCTTGAATACACGTTCAAGCTGCGGCCCGCTGTAACGTGGCATGACGGTCGTGAGTTTACTTCCGCTGATGTGCGCTATTCGGTGCTTACGCAACAAAAACTCGGGCCGCGCGGGCGCATCACGCTGGCGAATGTAGCGCGCGTTGATACGCCGGACCCGCTTACAGTCGTGCTGGTACTCACGAAGCCTACGCCCTATCTCATCAAGGCGCTGTCATCGGCGGAACTGCCGATCGTGCCGCAGCATCGCTATGGAGACGGCGATCCGCTCGCCAGCCCGAACCTCAATGCACCCATTGGCACCGGCCCGTTCATCTTCGATAAATGGGTGCGAGGCAGCTACGTGAGCCTGCGCAAGAATCCGAACTATTGGCGCAAGGGCACACCTCATCTGGACCACGTCATCTACCGGATCGTCCCCGACCAGGCTGCCATTTCAGCCGCGCTCGAGACGGGTGAAGCGGATGCCGCCGGCAATGTCGGGCTGGCTGATCTGGGGCGTCTTGCCACGCTACCGCAACTCCGCATAGACGACACCTACGACGCTTATCTGAACAATGCGTCGTTTCTGGAGTTCAACGTCGAGAACCCGATTCTGGCCAAGGCCGAAGTGCGTAAAGCCATTGCCCAGGCGCTCGATCGCAATTTCATCAGGGACAATATCTATTACAAGCGTTCTGCCGTCGTGAACTCCCCGGTCTCGGCCGTGTTGTCGAACTATTTCGACGACAGCACGTTCCACTACCCGTACGATCTGAGCGTGACGAACCGGCTGCTCGACGACGCAGGATATAAAAGACAGTCCGACGGTCAACGCTTCGCATTGAGGCTAACCTACATCCCCGGCCCTGACTTCAGGCGCACGGCGGAGTATCTTCGCGCAGCGCTGTCTCGCGTGGGTATCAAGCTCTCTATTCTCGATGGCGACCAGCCGACCTTCCTGCGCCGCGCTTACATCACCCGCGAATTCGACCTGAATATCAATGGACTGGGACGCCTCTATGATCCGACTGTCGGCGTGCAACGCATCTACTGGTCCGACGGCGTCAAGCATCCGCTGATCTGGATCAATGCTTCGCACTACCAAAACCCGCAAGTCGATGAGCTGTTCCGGCAAGCCGCGGTCGAGACCGATGAAACAAAGCGTGGCGCTGCGTTCAGGGAGGTCCAGCGCATTGTTGGCCGCGACCTGCCGGTGCTACCACTTGTGACGGTGCCTTCGTTGCAGGTCTATAACGCCCGTGTCCATAACTTGAGCAACAGCATCGACCTGGCAGCAGGCGATTTCTCCGACACCTGGATCGAAGCCAGGACCTGACACTCGCACTTGAGCGTATCGAATCATGACCGCACACTTACTGGATGACCCCAAGCCGACTGTTCTCGACGGCCTGACTTTCGCACCTGGCTACGAAGCGGTGCCTGCTCGATGAGTACGTTCTCAGTGCCCCGCGATGACGCAACCTCGCATGAAGAATTAATTAGTAAAGCTGTCGAATTGGGCCGGCAGTTCGCGCTTAATGCCTCTGCACACGACCGCACCGGCGAGCCACCCAGCGCGCAATTCGACGCGCTGAGCGCGGCCGGGTTGCTGAAGCTCACGATCGCACATTCGGCTGGCGGTTATGGCGCAGGCCTTGCCGTGGCGCGCGCGGTGGTGGGCGCGATTTCCCACGGCGATCCATCGGTCGCGCTGATCCTCGCGATGCACTACGCGCAGCACGCTGCAATTTCGCGTGCCGCAAGAAACCACGACCCCGACTGGCCCGCTCACCTTATACGCCGGCTCACGGATGAATCCGTCACGGGGCGCTCGCTAATCAATGCGGCGCAAGTCGAACCGGCACTCGGTTCGCCCTCGCACGGCGGGTTGCCCGATACCGTCGCCCGACGCGTGGGCAATAAGTGGCATCTGTCCGGACACAAGATCTACGTGACTGGCGTGCCGCTGCTGTCCTGGATCAATGTGTTGGCGCGGACCGACGAGGACGAACCGCGACTCGGCCATTTCCTGGTGCCTCGCAATGCGGCGGGTGTACAAATAGTGGAGACCTGGGACCCGATCGGCATGCGCGCCTCGGCGAGCCACGATGTCATTTTGTCGGATGTCGCCATCCCGCTCGCGGACGTGGTCGCGCTCAAGCCTGCTCGTCTCGGGCTACAGCGTGACGCGCAAGGCATTGCCTGGTATTTCAGCTTGCTGGGCGCGGTCTACGACGGCGCCGCACGCGCCGCGCGAGATTGGCTTATTGAATTCCTTAACCAGCGACGCCCCAGTTCGCTTGGCGGCGCCTCTCTCGCCAGCCTGCCGACCGTACAGGAGATCGTGGGACGCATTGAAATTCTGCTTGCAACCAACGACTGGCTGATGCGCAGTCATGCCGAGGCTTTTGACGCGGGCACCGCGCCCGACTCACTGGCAGGCACGCTCAAGCATGTAGTCATCGAAAATTCGGCGCAGTCGGTAGAACTCGCAATCGAACTTGCGGGCAACCATGGGTTGGCACGTCGTAATCCGCTAGAGCTGCATCATCGCAATGTGCTCTGCGGCCGGATTCATGCGCCGTCGAATGCACTGTTACGGGGCAATGCGGCACGCACAGCGCTAAGCGCTGGCCAGCCGGATTCCGGAAGCAAATAACCACTGCCCGCCTGGGCCATCGCCACGACCGGCTCATCGTGGTGATGGCGCTTTCGTGGAATGCAAATGTCAATTCGATGGTTAGCCAAAAAGCGCAGCCATGCCATGCTAGCGATCCTGCCTCGTCGCTCGCGACACTGTGTTTAACGCCGCAAGCCGATCGCTACTCTTTCATTTCAATTAGTCCGTCGCGTGTCCCGCCATGAGCCAGAACAGCCCTCTGAGCGCTTTCAGCATGCATTTCGTCGGCAGTAACGGCTTCGACATCGACATCGACGTGAACCTGACTTTCAAAGCGCCTTATCTGCTTAAGCGGCGATTTCCGACTATGGAGCATCGCATCGATGAAAGAACCAGCGGGAACAAGGTGATCGGCTATCCCCGCAGCGAGGTGCAATTGCCGAAACAACAGACCTGCACACTGTCCAAATGAACCCGACGACTCCACTGCTCGAATTGAACAAGCTGGCCGTGTCGTTCGGCGGACGTCCGGCCGTTCACCCCATCGATCTCTCCATTAAACACGGCGAAATGCTGGCGCTGGTCGGTGAATCGGGCAGCGGTAAATCGACTATCGCACTGGCTGCAATGGGACTTCTGCCGGCGCAAGCGCATGTTGAAGGGTCAATACGTTTCGAAGGCCAGGCCCTGCTCACGCTGCGAGAGCGCGAATGGAGCGCGTTGCGGGGCAATCGCATCGGCATGATTTTCCAGGAGCCGATGACGTCGCTCAACCCGCTTCAGCCTATTGGCCGGCAGGTCGCCGAGGCGCTGACGCTGCATAAGCCGATGTCATTTTCAGAGGCACGCAAACAGGCGCTTGAGCTTCTGGACCTCGTGCGTCTGCCCGAGCCGTCTCTGCGCTTTGATCATTATCCGCATCAGCTTTCCGGCGGCCAGCGGCAACGCGTGATGATCGCGATCGCGGTAGCGTGCCGTCCGAGCCTGCTGATCGCCGACGAACCCACGACCGCGCTCGACGTCACCATCCAGGCGCAAATTCTCGAACTCATCGATCAGTTGCGACGCGAGTTGTCGATGGCGGTATTGCTGATCACGCACGACCTTGGCGTCGTCGCGCGCTGGGCTGACCGCGTGATCGTGATGAAGGACGGCGCGAAGGTGGAGGAAGCCGATAGCGCGACGTTGTTTGCGCATCCTTCGCAGCCGTACACCCGTGCGCTGCTTGGCGCGTCGCTGCACTTCGGTGCGGGACTGCATTACCGCGACGGCCGCCTGACCGAGACGATCAGCGAGCGGCTGCCCGGCACAAACGCAACAGCGAATCCCGACCCGCGCATCTTGCTTGAGGTAACCGACTTGCAAGTCGATTATCCCGGCGCAGGGCGTGCCGTACGCGCGGTCGACGGTGTCTCGTTCAACATTCGAGCAGGCGAGACCGTGGGCCTCGTCGGCGAATCGGGCTGCGGAAAGTCATCGCTTTCCCGCGCGTTGACGCGACTTTTGGAACCGTCCGCCGGCAGCATCGTATTCGATGGCGACGACATCACGCATCGCCGGCGCCGTGCATTGCGTCCGTATCGCCGGCGCGTGCAGATGATCTTTCAGGACCCGTACGGCTCGCTCAATCCGCGGCATACCGTTGAACGAACTATGGGCCTAGCTCTCGCGATTCATGGCGTGTCGCAACGACGCGAACGCGAAACAAAAATTCGCCGGATAGTCGATGCGGTTGGCCTGCCCTCTTCGGCACTGCAGCGCTATCCGCACGAATTTTCTGGCGGCCAGCGACAACGGATAGGCATCGCGCGAGCCCTCGTGCTCGAACCTGAACTCGTGATCTGCGATGAGCCGGTGTCCGCGCTCGATGTATCCATCCAGGCGCAGATTCTCGATCTCCTGGCCGACCTCAAGGCCGAACTCGGGCTCGCCCTGCTCTTCATCTCGCACGACCTTTCTGTCGTCCGCTATATCGCTGATCGCGTGCTCGTGATGCAAGCGGGTCGTCTGGTCGAAACCGGCGATCACCGCTCCATCTGGACCTCGCCGCAGCATCCCCACACGCGCGCGCTAATCGACGCCGTACCGTCGTCGCATGTGCCGTTACCGTTCACTACAAGGAAAACCCATCGTGACATCCAAGCCGCCCAAGCCACTCCCGCCTTCGACCTCGACGCTCCTGTTTCGCGATGATCCGCTAGGCGCGGCAGTCGCCGACCTCAAGCGGCGGCGCTTGCTCAAAGGCGCCGGAGCGCTGCTCGCGGGCGCCACGACGCCATTCATGTTCACCGGCCAGGCATGGGCATTGACCGAACCGCTGCCGATCACGCTGCAGGGCGCCAAACGAGGCGGCACGCTGACCGCAGTCATTCATCCGGAGCCGCCGACCCTCGCGTTCTTCGTCAATTCCGCGACCATGATTGGTGCGGTCGCGAGCAAGATCTTCGATGGTCTCGTTGAATACGGCCCCGACCTGAAACCGCGTCCCCAGTTGGCGGAAAGCTGGACAGTCTCGCCCGATAGCCTCACGTGGACTTTCAAGTTGCGTCAGAACGCCACCTGGCACGACGGCCAGCCGTTCACCTCGGCCGACGTGAAATTTTCCGCCGAGGAGGTCTGGCTCAAGATCAGCCCGGCATCGCGGCGCGTGTTGCAATTCCTGACGAAAATCGACACGCCGGATGCGCATACGGTCGTTCTGCATTTATCGAAATCGACGCCTGCCACCTTCGGTATTCTCGATTCGCTCGGCACGCCGATCCTGCCGAAGCATCTCTACGAAAATACCGATATCCGCAACAATCCGTACAACAACAAACCGGTAGGAACCGGTCCGTTCGTGTTCAAGGAATGGCTGCGCGGCGATCGTATTGTGCTGGATCGCAACGATAAGTACTGGGCGCCCGGCCAGCCGTATCTGGATCGCCTGACGTGGAAGATCACGCCCGACGTGTCGGGCCGAGCGACAGCGCTCGAGACCGGCGCCGCACAATATGGCGAGCGCAATCCGGTGACGTTCGCGGACGCAGACCGGCTTGCCACGCTGCCCAACCTCGTGGTGTCCCGGGAGGGTTACAACGGCTACGCGGCATGGTTGTGGCTCGAACCGAACCTGCGGGACCCGATTCTTGCCAAACTCGAAGTCCGTCAGGCCATCGCGCACGCGATCAATCGGGACGTCCTCGTCAAGACGGTATGGGGTGGCTACGCCGTGCCCGCCACGGGGCCGGAATCGTCGCTGGTGAAGGCGTTCTACACGCCCGACACGCAGCAGTATCCGTACGATCCGAAACTTGCCGAAACCCTGCTCGACAAGGCGGGCTTCCCGAAGCAGGCGGACGGTTGGCGTTTCAAGCTCAACCACGATTTCATTCCGTATGGCGACGACTATCGCCGCACCGGTGAATTCGTGCGTCAGGCGCTGCGCCGCGTTGGTATCGACGTCACCTTGCGGGGACAGGACCTCCCGACCTGGATCAAGAACGTGTTCACGGACTACGACTTCCAGCTCATCAGCACCTGGGGCACCGACGGCCTGGATCCGCAGATCGGCATAGAGCAGCATTACTGGTCGAAAGCAGAATCCAAAGGCACCCCCTGGTTCAACGCGTCCGGCTACGCGAGCCCCGAGATGGACCATGTGATCGAAGCGGCACAAACGGAAACCGATCCGGCCAAACGACGCGACCTGTACGTCCAGTTGCAAAAGATCGCTCAACGCGACCTGTCGCTCATCAACCTGTTCGAGTTCCGCTGGTTCGGCGTGTGGGCCAAGAACCTGCGCAATGTCACCGATACCGCCAGCCATTCGCGTGCCAATTTCGCGCAAGTCTGGTTCGACAAGGCGTAACGACCATGCTGCAACTGACATCCGGCACTAACGGGAAGAGGATCAGGCGCCGCCTGATTCAACTGGTGCTGGTCCTGCTCGGCACCACGGTGCTCAACTTCGTGCTGCTCAAGCTGATGCCGGGCGATCTCGTCGATGTCATCGCGAGCGAGAGCGGCAACGTCTCGCCGGAGTATGTGGCCCAGCTTCGTGAGGCTTACGGGCTCAACCACAGTGTCGTGTGGCAGTTGCTGCATTACGTCGGGCATGCGCTGCGGCTCGATCTCGGCTTTTCGTTTCGCTTCGGCGAGCCGGTCGCGACGCTGATCTTCGAGCGCCTGCCGGCCACGCTGGTTTTGATCGGCACGTCACTGGTCATCTCGGTGCTGCTCGGCGTGCTGCTGGGCGTGCTCGCTGCACGCCGGCCGCACGGATTTGTCGATACGCTCTTGTCCACGCTCGCGACCCTCGGCTATTCAGCGCCCATGTTCTGGACAGCGCTGATGCTCATCGTGGTGTTCGGCGTGCACCTCGAATGGCTCCCGATCGGCGGTATCGTCGATACCAACATCGCGCATCACGGCTTCGGGCTGTTGCTCGACCGGCTGCGGCACCTGGTACTGCCCGCCGCCACGCTCGTGCTTTATTACGTCGCCGTCTTCGCACGGCTGTCGCGCGCTTCGATGATCGAGACGCTGCAGGAAGACTTCATTCGCACTGCCCGTGCCAAGGGTGGCCGGCCATGGTACGTGGTGACGCATCACGCATTGCGTCATGCCATGCTGCCCGTTCTCACCATGTTGGGCCTGCAGAGCAGCGCGTTGCTGGGCGGCTCGATCATCGTGGAGACGGTGTTCGGCTGGCCGGGACTCGGGCAACTCTCGTTCGAAGCGATCAAGAGCCGCGACGTGAATCTGCTCGTCGGCGTGTTGCTGCTGTCGGCTGTGCTGGTGGTGGTATTGAATCTTGTTGTCGACCTGCTTTATGGCTTGATTGATCCGCGTACGAGGCACCGGCAATGAAAAAATTCCTGCATTTTCTTTGGAAACCGTCGGCGTTCTTCGGCGCACTTCTGCTCGTGCTGGCTGTGGGCGCGGCGCTCTCGGCAAACTGGTTTTTCCCGGGCGATCCGCTGGACATGGTAGCGGCACCTTATCAATGGCCCGGCGCCACTAGCGGTTTCCCGCTTGGCACGGACCTGATGGGGCGCGACCTGCTGGCGGGGCTTTTTCACGGGGCGCGTGTTTCATTGTACGTGGGCGGGTCGGTCGCCGTCATAGCGCTCGTTCTAGGCATTCTGATTGGTGGTGCCGCAGGTTATTTCGGAGGTCTGATTGATCAGGTGCTCATGGCGATCACCGAGTTTTTCCAGACCGTACCGCCCTTCCTGCTCGCGATCATTCTTGTCGCCATCCTGACGCCTTCGCTTGGCACCATCGTATTTGCGCTCGGCGTGACGGCATGGCCCAGCATCGCGCGCCTGACGCGCGGCGAGTTCATTGTGTTGCGCGAGCGCGAATTCGTCAGTGCGAGCGTAGCGTTAGGCGCCAGCGACGCGCACCTGATTTTCATCGAAATCCTGCCGAACGCAATGACGCCGATTCTCGTCTCCACCGCGCTGCTGGTCGCCAATGCGATCCTGTCGGAAGCAGCGTTGTCGTTCCTCGGGCTCGGCGACCCGAATGTGGTGAGCTGGGGTTCGATGGTCGGCACGGGGCGCGAAGCGTTGCGCACTGCCTGGTACATGATCGCAGTGCCGGGCTCGGCGATTGCATTGACCGTGCTCGGACTCAACCTTCTGAGCGACGCGCTGCACACCGCGTTCAACCCGCGGCTGCGAAGAAAACGCAGTGCGGAAGTGGCGCGTGAGCTGCAGGCAGCGCAGCCGTAAAGGCAAGCGTTCAAAGCGCTCCATGCCGGGGCGGAAGCTTATCGTTGAGATAGAAGTTGCCCACGGCGTGATACTTCCAGCGCACCGGGTCATGCAGGGTGTGGGTGCGCGCATTGCGCCAGAACCGGTCAAGACCGAGGCCATCGAGCGTCGCTGCGGTACCGGCGAGTTCGAACAAGCGCGAGCCCGCGTCGAGTGAAGCGGTGGTCGTGAGCGCACGCGCCTCAGCCACCGCAACAGAAGCTTCCGCCACCGAGCGCTCAGTGGGCTCGGCTTGCGCCGCGTCGACTGCCCGTCCGGCTCTGCGCACCAAGGCCTCCGCTGCCCGAAGGCGCACCGCGAGGTCCCCAACCTGGGCGATCGTCAACGGGTCGTCACTGGCATGCGCCACTTTTGCATCGATCCACGGCCGCGAACGCTCGCGGATGAACGGCAACATCGCCTCGAAAGCGCCACGGGCCTGACCCAAATCAATGGCCGCGTGGATGATCTGCGCCAGCGGACCAATTGTGGTGGGGCGATCAAACGAGGTTTGGAACGGGATCACCCACTCGGGCTGCACCGCCACACGCTCGAAGCGGACGGAGCCGCTGCCGGTCACTCGCTGGCCGAAGCCGTCCCAGTCGTCGGTGACCGTGACGCCCTGTGCTGCTCGCGGCACGAACACGAGATAAGTGACGTCACGGCCTTCGTCATCCGCCACGACCAGCGTGGGAATCCAATGCGCGTAGAGGGCGCCGGTGCAATAAAACTTCTGGCCGTCGATATGCCAGTCGCCGGGCGCGCGCGTGAGCCGGGTGCGACGCTTGAAGTCCTTGTTGCCGATCTCGGCGAGCGCATTGCCAAAGCGTTCGCCCGCCAGTACACGCTCGTAAAAGAAGCGCCTTTGCGAGTGGCTGCCGCCTACGCGCAACACCTCCAGCGCGTAGTAATGGTTTTGCGGAATCTGGCCGAGCGAGCCGTCGGCTGCCGAGATAATTGCTGTCACCTCTGCGAGCACACCGTTGCTCACGCCGGCGCCGCCGTATTCACGCGGCACGGTGATACCCCACAGGCCGCTCTGGACAAAGGCATCGAGCTCGGCCCATGGCAAGCGACGCTCGCGGTCACGCAGCGCCGCTTCGGGCGCGAATTCAGCGGCGAGGCGATGCGCGACTTCCAGCGCCTGCGCGTCATCGTTGATCAAATCGGGTACGCGAGCCGGACGTGCGGAAGGGATCGGTCCAGCGAGCGCGGCGGCCGTGCTGCCCTTGGATTCAAAAAAGGTCATGGCTTAATTCCAGGAGTGCCGCGTGGGCAGCACATCGTTAAGATAGTAGTTACCGATCAGGTGCGACTTCCAGCGCACCGGGTCGTGAAGCGTGTGAGTACGCGCGTTGCGCCAATGACGATCCAGGTTATGGGCCGCGCGCGTGGCAGACGAGCCGGCCAGCTCGAACAGTTTTTCACTGGCCTCGAGCGCAATGCGCGTGGTCAGTACCTTCGCTTCGGCGACCGCCACCGAAGCACGTGCGCTCGACTCAGCGTCAAGGGGTCCTGAGGCAATCGCATCCAGGGTACGGCCGGTCTCGAGCAGAACTTCGTGAGCCGCATGCAGGTCGATTTGCAGGCGACCGACATCAGCGATGATGTACGGATCGTCCACGGCATGCGCCAGGCCCGAATCGATCCACGGCCGGGCGCGTTCGCGAACGAAAGTCACTGCATCCGCGACCGCCGCTTCGGCGATGCCCTGGTCGATCGCGGCCTGGATCAGTTGTGAAGTCGGGCCGTATAGGCCAGGACGATCGGCCAATTGCCAGATCAGAAGCACGTCTTGCGGGTCGATTGCTACCTGGTCGAACACCACGCTGCCGCTGGCCGTGGTCCGCTGACCGAACGAACTCCAATCATCGATCACACTCAAGCCCGGTGCATCACGGGGTACCCAAACCTGGACAGCGCGACCTTCGTCGTCTATCGCTCGAGTAGGCACGCGGTGTGCGAACAGTGCACCCGTGGAGTAAAAACGCCGGCCGTCCAGGCGCAATCCGTCAGCAGTCGTGCGAAGACGCGTGGTGCCCTGGAGGATGGTCGAAGCTTCGGCTGAGCGACGCTCCGGTCCGGCATTGCCCAGCCGTCCCCCAGCCAATACCTCGTTGTACAGGCGCAACTTTTGAGCGGGTGTGCCGATCTCTCGCAACACGCCCAGCACTCCGAAATGGTTCTGTGGAATCTGCCCCAAGGCTGGATCGGCCGCGCACAGTATGACGAATACCTCGGCAAGGGTCGCAAGCGACACGTCGGCGCCGCCGTATTCGCGCGGTACCGTGATCGTGCCGAGGCCGCTTTCGGACCAGAGATCGAGTTCGGCCCAGGGTAGCAAGCGTTCTCGATCGCGGCTCGCGGCGCCCGGTGCGAATTCATCGGCGAGGCGGCGAGCCACGTCCAGCGCCTGTGCGTCGTTGGAAATACGCTGGACGCGCTTTGGATCGGGAAGTTTGGGCAAGCGCAATTCAGCGCCTTCGATAGTACGGGTCGACATGATTGTTCCAGATAGAAAGATTGCTCGCGGGCTCCCGGTATTTTTGGCTATCGCAAAGCTCTGCTGCAGAACATCAAAGCGAAGCGAGCATCCCAAACCGTTGTCACCTATGCGAAGGCTTGCCCTCAATTGGAACAGTGCGAATGACACGGGCCTACTATCAAAATGGAAATTGCTTATCTGCAATCGAGATTAGTTCGGCACGGGCAGCCAGGCCGGCTAAGCCGGCTGACGTTGAGGATGAAACATCGCTGAACGGCGACATGATCCCGCGGCGTGTTCCGGCAATAGGTTTTCACTTCATGCACGATCGCGAACAGTTGATGCGTCAGATCATTTTCTGTTCGGACATCATTCAGACGGCCCTTTACGACTGTCTGCTATGCTCCTTCCTGAATCCCGGCGACGCGCCGGAAGGTGATTTCATCAGCCTCGACAAAGTGTTTCCATGGAATCCTTTACACCCTATAGCGCACTGATCGGCGGTGTTCTGATCGGCGTCTCAGCTTCACTATTGCTATGGTTCAATGGCCGGATTGCCGGCATCAGTGGTATTGCCCGGGGTCTCGTTTCCAGCGATCGCGCTGAATTTTTGTGGCGCGCGATTTTTCTCGCCGGTCTCGTCGGCGGGGCGTGGTTCTTCTACAGGCTGACTGCCCATGCCGGATATCCCCAGCTTGCCCCGCACAGCAGACCAGGCTTTCCTCCAGGTCTGCTTGTCGCCGGCGGCCTGGCAGTTGGCTTCGGTACGGCGCTAGCGCGAGGATGTACCAGCGGACATGGTGTGTGCGGCCTCGCCCGCCTGTCGCCGCGCTCCCTTGTCGCCACGCTGACGTTTCTTGCAGCGGGCATTGCGACAACCTATGTGGTGCGGCACGTGCTGGGGTTTCAGTAATGCTGCTCCGCTATCTGACCAGTCTCGTGTGCGGACTCCTGTTCGGGGTGGGGCTCGCGTTGTCCGGCATGCCCCGTCCTCTGAAAGTACTTGGGTTTCTTGATATCACCGGGCGCTGGGACCCCAGTCTGATTTTTGTACTGGGGGGCGCCGCGGCGGTTGCGACTGTCGCGTTCCATTTTATTTTGCGACGCAAAACACCGCTGCTGGCGCCATCGTTTGATTTACCGACGACGAAGATCATCGACCTCAAACTGATCGCCGGCGCCGTGATTTTTGGTGCTGGCTGGGGACTATCGGGTTATTGTCCCGGCCCGGCGATCGCGTTGCTTGCGGCACCCAATGTAGAAGCGCTCTATTTCCTGCCCGCCATGGTGGCAGGATGGTGCCTGTATGGGCTAGTGGGATGGGGCCTTGAGCGGGCCCGTAAGTCATAGAGACATAGTGCGCAGATAGGCATGAGTGCTGTCACATGCAAGATTGCGCGACACGGGCTCCTCGACGGAGAACGCCGGGTCAGGACTATACGCAAGTGGTCGGTCTAAAGGGATCTTCGCGAGGCTGATTACCAAGGGCTGACTGCCGTACCAGATATAAACCGGTCTGGTCACAATGCTCTTCGCACAGCTACAGTGGGAACTTGTTCCCGCCCCAACGATTGCCGCTGCAACCGAAGAATAATGGGCCCGTTGACGAGAGCGACAGAGGATATTTCGCACTAACTGCTGCCGCGTTCGCTGCGTCGCTGAACAATCGGACTTGCGTCGATTGGCACTTCAAGCTTTCGCTGGTGCTTCGTCCCGGCTGGCGCCGGGAACCTGAATCAAGCGTCCAGTGCGGACATCGTAAAGAAAGCCGTAGATAGGGATAGTCGTCGGCACAAGCGGATGCGATGCAATGCGCCGGACGTCTTCAACGACGCTACCCGCACTATCGCTAATGGTGTGCCACTTTATGTAGCGCCCTTCCGGTGAGCCCGGACCTTGCCCTACGTCATGCCGCCCGGTTGCGTCGACGGTCGCGGTTTCGAGGCTGTGTTCAAGCAAGCCTGCAATCACGTCGTCGGTAAAGAGCTCCATGCCGCAGTCGGTATGATGAATCACAAACCATTCCCGGGTTCCGAGCAGCTTGTACGAGATAACGAGGGAGCGAATGGCGTCGTCGCTGGCTCGGCCGCCTGCATTACGGATGACGTGGGCATCGCCTTCCGATAGCCCTGCATACTTGGCAGGATCGAGCCGCGCGTCCATGCACGTCAGTATCGCAAAGTGCCGTGCCGGAGGGAGTGCCAGCTCGCCTTTATCGCTGAAATCCTGCTGATACTCTGCATTTGCTTGCAGCACTTCATCAAGAACGGACATGGCTCTCCTATGCTTGGTCAATTCACGAATTCACCGAAACTCGTCCAATGCTAGAGGGTAGGATTATCGGCGCAACGAAGTAATCACGATATGCATATACGCGTTTTTGTTGTTCCACATGCAGGTATCGCACCGCCGGGCGCTTGCGCCTCCTTTGGACGGGCTTTGTCAGGATCGATCTCGCGCTGCGCGCCGTGAATGCCTCTGCCATTGATTTTCCATTCAGCCATTTTTTAATACGTAGTACGTTATAAATCCATGTTTTACATCTGAATTTTCCTTGCAGCAAAAAGACCATCGCGAGAACCAAAGCAACGGGATGCAGGCGTTTCGGTCGCATCCATGAAAGCCTTTTCTTGCCGCGGCTCTTTACAAAATTCCAGCGCTAAAACCTCGTCACCCAATGATATCCATATGAGCCGTACTTCGTTGGGCGGCGCTGTGCTTGCTGCTAAGATCAACGGCTGATCGGGGCGCGGAAGTCCCCGGCGCCAGACAGGTTCGCGACTCCACATGCCCAGATCAATCCATCTCAATCTGTTCGTCCACGGCCGCGGTCATCACGAGGCGGGATGGCGTCACCCAGGCGCATCGCAGCATGCACTAACCGACATCGACTATTACAGCTCACTCGCGAAGCGAGCCGAGCAGGGTCTGTTCGATTCGATCTTCCTCGCGGATTCGCTCGCGCTTGGCGACGGCGCGCAGTATGTCGCCAGCGGCGCGCTCGAGCCGGTGACCGCGCTTGCTGCGCTGGCGCAAGTGACCACCCACATTGGGCTCATTGCAACAGCGTCTACCACCTATACCGAGCCGTTCAACCTGGCCCGTCAGTTCGCATCCCTTGATCACATCTCGCGCGGACGCGTCGGCTGGAACATCGTTACGTCCTGGGTTGTCGGCGCAGGACCGAACTTCGGCTACGATCAGCAGATCGAGCACGCCGAACGCTATGCACGCGCGCATGAGTTCCTCGAAGTGGCAACAGGGCTATGGGACAGCTGGGCCGACGATGCAGTCATCGACGATGCCGCAAGCGGACGCTTTCTAGATCCGGCCCGCGTTCACCGCGTGGGTCACAAAGGGCGTGTTTACAGCGTGGCCGGGCCACTGAACCTGCCCCGCTCGCCGCAGGGACGACCCGTGCTTGTGCAGGCCGGCTCGTCCGCAGCGGGTAAGCAGTTCGCCGCAAAATATGCGGAAGCCGTATTCACGGCCCATCTGACAAAAGCATCCGCTGTCGAGTTCTATGCCGATCTCAAAGCGGCAGCAACCGCTCAAGGGCGCGCCGCCGATCAGGTGGTCATACTGCCGGGGATAAGCGCAGCAATCGGTTCAACCGATGCCGAAGGGCAAGCGCTGCTCGAAGAGCTGAACGGACTGACCGACGTTAGTGTTGGGTTGAGCCGTCTGTCAAACCGCTTCGGCGGATACGACTTCTCGCACCTTGACCTGGATCACCCGCTATCCGTGGACGACTTTCCGGACCCCGCCACCGTGCAGGCGGCGCAGAGCCGCGCAGCGGTGATTACCGGTCTCGTGGCGCGCGAGCGTCCCACGCTGCGCGCGCTGCTGCATCAATTGGCAGGCGCCCGCGGGCATTTCACGGTCGCGGGCTCACCCGAGCGCGTGGCCGACGTTATCGAAGACTGGGTGGAAAGCCGCGCCGCAGATGGCTTCAACGTCATGCCTCCGGTGTTGCCGGCACAACTCGATGTGTTCATCGATCACGTCGTTCCGATCCTGCAGCAGCGCGGCCTGTTCCGGCGCGATTACGAGGCCACGACCCTGCGCGGCCACTACGGGCTTGCGAGGCCGGCAAACCAATACTTCCCGACCTGACAGCCCCCGATCTTTATTGCGTATTTGCCAGACGCCGTGTGCCGTTTTCGGCAGATCATTAAAAGGAAGCAAGCTCATGATTGAAGTCCATTACTGGCCGACCCCGAATGGCAAGAAGGTGACCATCCTGCTTGAGGAGTTGGGTGTTCCCTACACCATTGTTCCGGTGAACATCGGCCGAGGCGACCAATTCAAGGATGCGTTTCTCGCGATCAGCCCCAACAATCGAATGCCGGCCATCATCGACACTGAACCGAAGCGCGAGAGCTCCCCTGTCAGCGTATTCGAATCCGGCGCCATCCTCTTCTACCTGGCTGAAAAGGAAGGTCGCTTTTGGCCTCAACACGATGTTCACGCCAAGTATGAAGTAACCCAATGGGTGATCTGGCAGATGGCCAACCAGGGACCGAAATTCGGCGAGCGCGGTCACTTCTCGCGGGTCCCGGAGAGCACCGGCGACCAATCGTACGCCAAGCGTCGATTCAACGACGAGGTTCACCGCCTCTATGGCGTGCTGAACAACCGCCTTTATGATCGCCAATACCTGGCCGGCGACGAATACACGATCGCGGATATTGCGTCCTACCCCTGGACGGTCTCCTGGCAGCAACAAGGCATCGACCTGGAGGAATTCCCCTACTTCAAACGCTGGTTCGATGAACTGTCGGAAAGGCCGGCAGTGCAACGAGGTTTGGCCGTGACCGCAGGGGAACCGGAAGATCCCGCCAGCGTGACACCCGAGGAACAGGAACGCCGCCGCAAGATTCTTTACAACCAGCGCGCCCGCCCTGCGCCCACGACTGAAGGCGGTAAAGCCCGCTGAGACAAACAGACCTCGTCAGTGCGTCGGAGCGAAGCGATGCAGCAATGCAAGCGTTAAACAGGCGCGGGTAGTGTCTTGCCGCCCGTGCCGAGGCGGAACACACGCACTGCAAAGAAGCCGTACTGCTATCGATATACGAAAAAGTTAGTTCGGCACCGCCTCGCGATTGCGGAGACTATTAGTGTTCAAATCGACCCGCTGACCACCGCCATGAAGGGATTCGGATATCGCCTTCATCGAACGCTCGATGAAGCCACTGGAAACGCCGCCACACCATCGGACCCGCACCGCGTGTCCGTTAGACGGGCAGGCACCGTGCTGCTGGTCGCTGCGCTTATCGCGTGTATCGAAAGGGAAATTTCGGGCGCAACCAATGGGTCGCTGCTGGCCATTTTCACTGGTTACGTTGGCGGCGATGTGCATCATCTCGTGTCGCTCCTGCTCAACCGCAGTCCATGACGCCACCGTCCAACGTATCGGATCGGACCCGCGTGAAGGGTAGCGGGCAGCACGTCCGCTGTTCTGCCGCCGCAAGACAGAGGCGGTTGCACGGCCGCAACCCCGGAGCACGGTGATGGCCGCGGACGCCCAAGGCTTGCCGGTAACAGCATCAACCGAATCTGCCGCTGCGCTTGATCGCGCCATCTCCGACTACTTCGGCTGGAAGGGCGATCCCGTCGCCGGATTGCAAAGTGCGGTGGACAACGATCCTGGCTTTGGTCTGGGCAGTAGCGCCATCGCTTCACTGTTCCTGCTGGGCGGATTTCGTGGCGACCATCCACGCGTCACCACCGCCCTCGGCGCGGCCGACCGTGCAAGCGCCGGCGCGACCTCGCGCGAAGTCCTCCACCTCGCTGCCGCCAAGGCGTTGGCCGCAGGCGAAATCTCCAACGCGATCCATATCTGGGAAAGCATTCTGGTCGACCATCCGACCGATGCATTAGCGCTGCGCTTCGCGCACGACGGTTATTTCTGCCTCGGTCAGTCGCTTAGCATCCGTGACTCCATCGCGAGAGTGCTGCCGGAATGGGACCCGCAGGGTGAGAACTACGGCTATATCCTCGGACAGTATGCGTTCGGCCTTGAGGAAGCGGGCGAACTGCGTCGTGCGGAAGAAGTCGCTCACGCGGCAATCGCTCGCAACGACGGGGACGGCTGGGCGATTCATGCGATCGCACACGTGCTTGAGGCCGAAAGCCGGCAAACCGAAGGTATCGCGTTCCTCAAGGCAGCGCGCCCGGCCTGGCGCCAGGCTCACGCGCTTGCCATTCACAACGGCTGGCATCTTGCGCTCTACCTGATCGAGGAAGAGCGCTTTGATGAAGTGTTGGCCGATTATGATCAGCACGTTGCACCGAAGCTCGCCGGTGACTTCCTGCTCGATCTCGTCGATGCCTCGGCTCTGCTCTGGCGACTGGAGTTGGCAGGGGCCAACGTGGGAGACCGCTGGCGGCCGCTCGCCAACCAATGGCTGACCCATGTCGACGACCATGTGCTTGTATTCAACGATCTGCATATTGCGCTCGCTGTCTCGCGGGCGGGTAACCAGTTGGGCATCGAACGCCTGCGCCGCTCGCTGGATCACTACGTGCGTGAGGGTCTGGGCGACAACCGCAACATCACCGCCGACGTTGGCCGTCGCCTGATCGACGGCGTACTCGCTTTCGCCGAAGGTGCCTACGCCCGCGCGGTCGAACTGATCCTGCCCGTGCGCTATAACGCGGTGCGCATCGGCGGCAGCCACGCCCAGCGGGATCTTATTACGCAGACACTGATTGCGGCGGCCGAACGCGCGGGCCAACTCAACCTGACCCGCGCGCTCCTTGCCGAACGTTTTGCCGTGCGACCGACGAATCGCACCAGACAGCACTATGTGAGAGCCGGTGGGACCGCCGTCGCGCATGCGTTTCGGTGAGGTGAATCAAATCGTATTCTGGCGTTACGCATGTTCACGTCACACCGATCTTGAAAGATGATGCGTCAGATCAGTTTCTGTTCCGCCAGCGCGCTTATGTCCAACCGAGGGAGCGCGCGTAGATGCCTATCAATCCCTCCTTGAATTCGTAGGTCCGTGTGGGTCAAATGTCCTGCCTACGTCTCACTTATCGTCCCGCGCTGTCAGCTCACGAACGAGCGGAATCACCTCTTGCGCGAATCGCTTCATATCCGCCTCGAACGGCTGGAACTGGAGCATGAACAATTCGATTCCGGCCCGATGAAACTCGACAATCCGCCGCGCGACCGTCTCATAGCTGCCAACCAGCCCCGCTGCGGTTCCGCCATTCGATCCAACGCGCGCTGACTTGGCGAACGTCTGGTGCATGACCACCTTTGGATCGCTGTTTTCCTTCTGCACTGCGCGCAACGGCGCATCCTTCGCAGCAAGCGCGAACAGGTGATCGAGATGCTCCTGCGCCTCCCCGTCCGTTGGCCGCGCAATCACGAAAGCAGAAAGCCCAAAGCGCAATGGCGGACCGGTACGGGCGCGCCCTCCCACGTCTTCGATCAGCCGACGCACATCCTGCAACGGTTGGCCGTTGATGAACCAGACATCGCCGTGGTCAGCCACGAGTGCCCTCGCCGGCTCCGACTCGCCGCCGACATAGATGCGCGGTCGCTCCCGGAAGCGGTCCGCAGGACGCAAGACATAGTCTTCCACGTTGAAGAACCGACCCTTGAAATTGGTGCGCTTGCCACGCATCAGGTCATTCACGACCGTGATCCATTCACGGCCATAAGCGTATCGCTCGTCATGCTCCGCAAAACCAATACCGGCCTTGGCCAGTTCAGGACGATTCCACGCGTTGACCAGATTGATGGCGAATCGCCCGCCGCTGATGTCTTCAATCTGCAAGGCCATTTTGGCCAGCGTGACGGGATGATAGAGGTATGGCTTGATCGCCGTGATGATCTCGATGCGCGAGGTTAAAGCAGCCAACGCTGCCGAAGCAGTCCAGGCTTCCAGTTGATCAAGCGTTTCATCATGCGGATTGATCGTATGCTGCGCGACCAGCGTCGAGTCGAAACCGAGTCGCTCGGCTTCCAGGACGAGCTCGCGGTTGCGTGACCATGAAGCATCGTAGGGTTCGTCGGGATCCTGCAGCGCGGCACGGCTACCGTGCACCAGCGCCCAAATACCGAAGCGGGGAGTTGACGAAGGCATGAGTCGACCTGACGTGGATTGAGAAAGAGAAGAATCACAACCTGCAAGCATGCGTCGAGCGCATCGCGCGGGTCAATGCCGCTCTTCCAGTTTGTTCGCATATCGATAGAAGGAAAACCGGAATGGAAATCCGGCTCCGATGCGGCCATTCCTGGTGAAAGCTTCCGTCCCTGCGCATGCTCTCACCCCCTTATATCCGAACACGAAATCGCGTTGCCGCTCCATCGCGATAAGGTTCGGCCGATTTCTTGTTAGATCAAATCGTGCCTCGTTCTTATACTCGCTCACGTAACTGCTTGATTCGAACCGAGCCACTCAACGACTTCACCGTGCCGTTTCCTTCGCGGCTCTGTTGAGAGACTAACCAGTGAGCAACTTGTGAGCGACTACCCATCATGACAACGCCGAACCCTCGCAGCGCAGACCACCCTATCGATCCGCAATTCGTCAATCGCTGGTCGCCGCGCGCCTTTAGCCCGGAACCTATCGACAATGCGACGCTGTTGACGTTTCTCGAGGCCGCCCGCTGGGCGCCTTCCTCGTATAACTCACAGCCGTGGCGGTTCATCTACGCAACGCGCGACAGCGAGCACTGGAAGCAATTCCTGGGCTTCCTGAACGACTTCAATCGCAGCTGGGCCCGTGAGGCAGCAGCGTTGGTCATCGTCCTTTCAAAGAGTACGTTTGTCCCGCCCGGCGCGACAGACGAAGTGACGTCAATCAGTCATTCGTTCGACAGCGGCGCCGCGTGGGCCTATCTTGCGCTGCAGGCAAGTCTGGCTGGATGGCATACGCACGGGCTCGCCGGAATCGAGCGAGACAAGATCCGGACAGAGTTGAAAATCCCGGACACCTACTCGATTGAAGCAGCGATCGCGATAGGCCGTCTCGGCGACAAGGCGTCACTCTCGGAGACGCTACAGGCGCGAGAAACGCCCAGTCCGCGCAAACCCCTTGGCGAAATCGCCACCGAAGGCAGATTCGCAGCCTGAATTATTAAAGGAAACTTTCTCCATGTCCCATCACGTCTACAAGCAAATCGAACTGACCGGTTCGTCAACGCAATCGAGTGACGACGCGGTGTCGGTGGCTCTGGCAAGAGCCGACAAAACCTTGCACAACATTGACTGGTTTCAGGTCATTGAAACCCGTGGTCATGTCGAAGGCGGCAAAGTCGCGCACTGGCAAGTGACGCTAAAGGTCGGCATTCGCCTCGACGACTAGTCGGGGTGACCTCGCCGGCGCATGACAGAGGGACCGGCTCAAGAGGACGATGCTTTCTAAAGCCGAAATACTTGGTTTGCGTGTGTGCAAGCCGGCGTTAAATTGCGCGCTCAACAAACCAGGTAAAGGAATATAACGTGTCCTCTTTGCTGCGTTTCTCCCGGCGGGTCGCCCTGCTTTCACTGGCCTGTTTCGCTTTGACGGGCAGCCTGAATGCAAACGCGGACGAGCAAGTCCTGAAGATCGGTGTGACGACGGGGCCTCACGAAGAAATTTTCCAGGCCGTCAAAAAAGTGGCTGAGCGCGACTACGGTCTGCATATCCGGATTGTGGCGTTCAGCGATTACATACAGCCGGACGCCGCGCTCGATGCAGGCGACATCGACGCCAACAGTTATCAGCATCGTCCTTTTCTCGCTGCCCAGATTCGGGCACGTGGCTATAAGCTGGTGGGAGTCGGGCGTACATGGATCGGCCCTATTGGCATCTACTCCAAAAAGGTCAAGCAGTTCTCAGCGCTTCCCGACGGCGCCAGCATCGGTATTCCGAATGATCCGGCGAACGAGAGCCGGACCCTGTTGCTATTGCAAAAGGCGGGGGTGATCAAACTGCGCTCCGGGATCGACCCCATTACGGGTATCAACGCGACGCCTCGCGATATCATCAGTAACCCGAAGAATTTCAAATTTACAGAGATCGACGCGGCGCAACTGCCGCGCACACTCGATGATTTCGATGCGACCACGATCAACGCGGACTACGCGATCAAAGCCGGTCTGAATCCAGGTCGGGACACCATCCTGGTAGAAGATGCGAATGGGCCCTATGCCTGCCTGATCGCCGTTCGGGAGCAGGATGCCAACAAGCCGTGGGTGCAGCAGATCGTCAAGGCATATCAATCCGACGAAGTGCGCGAGTTCATTCTGACGCGCTATAAAGGAGCGATCATACCGGCGTTTTAACACCCGGCAGATCAGGCTGCGGCGGCGGTCCAAACCCGCATGCGCATACGCACATGTGTCCCGCCGCTCAGTGCCTGGCCAGTCGCTTCACCACTGCGATCATCCGGTCGACCTCTTCCGGCGTGTTATAGAACGCGAGCGACGGCCGCACGGTCGCCTCAAGGCCGAAGCGCCGCAAGATAGGTTGTGCGCAATGGTGGCCGGCCCGCACGGCGATGCCCTCTTCGCTGAGCGCACGCCCCACTTCCTCGGGCGTGTAGCCGTTCAAAACGAATGACAGCACGCTCGCTTTGTCCTGCGCGGTGCCGATCAGGCGCACGCCCGGAATCGGCTTCATCAAGCCGGTCGCATAGTCGAGCAACTCGTGCTCGTAACGCGCGATGTTTTCTATGCCGACGCGCGTCACATAGTCGATCGCCGCGCCCAGGCCGACTGCATCTGCGATGTTGCCGGTGCCCGCCTCGAAGCGATGCGGCGCCGGTTGGAACGTCGTCCGCTCGAACGTCACGTCCGAGATCATGTTGCCGCCGCCCTGCCACGGCGGCATTGCATCGAGCAGCGCCCGCTTGCCATAGACCGCGCCGATCCCGGTCGGGCCGAATACCTTGTGACCGGAGAACACGAAAAAGTCCGCATCGAGAGCCTGCACATCCACGCGCATGTGCGACACCGACTGCGCGCCGTCGATCAACGCAACCGCGCCAACACGGTGCGCCATTTCCACAATGTCCTTGACGGGTACGACGGTGCCAAGCGCATTCGACACCTGCGTGACCGCAACGATCTTCGTCTTGTCGTTCAACAGCCGGCTGTACTCTTCGAGCAGCACCTGGCCCGAGTCGTCGACTGGAATCACGCGCAGCTTCGCGCCCGCCAGCGACGCCAATTGCTGCCACGGCACGATGTTCGCGTGATGTTCAAGATGCGACACGATGATCTCGTCGCCCGCCCCCATGTTCTGCACGCCCCACGACTTGGCAATCAGGTTGATGGCCTCGGTCGTGCCGCGCACAAACACGATCTCCTCCGGCTGGGAGGCGCCAATAAAGCGTTGGACCCTGCTGCGGGCTCCTTCATAGGCATCGGTCGCGCGCCCAGCCAACGCATGCGCTGCACGATGAATATTGGAATTCTCGTGCAGATAGAAATAGGCGAGCCGGTCGATGACGGTCTGCGGCTTTTGTGTAGTCGCCGCGTTATCGAACCATACGAGCTGCCGCCCGTTCACACGCTCCTGCAGAATTGGGAAGTCGCGTCGGATCGCGTTCACGTCGAACTGAGGATGGCCGGACTGCGCCTGTGCGACCGGGTCCGATCTGCGGCTCGATGCCGGCGTCCCGGGCGAGCGGATATCGTCGAGAAAATAACGCTCGGTGGTGTCCGGCTGGACGGGTGCCGTACCGGTGAACCCGCGCGCTGACCCTTGCGGCGGGATAGCTTGCGCGGACTCTCCAGCAGGCAGGAGCGACGGAACACTCAGAGGATCGAACAGAGATACCGTAGGTAGCGGCGCGTTCTGGCCGCCATGCGTCTGAGGCCTGTCGAGATTCATGAAATAGTAAGGCGATGCGCTACTGCGACCCGGTGCGCCATCGGCCGGCAAATTCGCCGCGGCGGCTTCCGGCACGCCAAGCGCCGTACCGCCGTAGCGGCTGTCGAGCCCGGGCGCGACCGTCACCAGATTGTCGGGCAAGCCGTTCTGCGCAGCGGCATGCGGCAACAAGGCGGGCGCGCGGTTGCCGAGCGATAGAACGTGGGTCGGCGCTGAAGGTGCAAGGTTGGCGCCCGGCACCTTGCCTTGCGGCATCGCCGCGCCCGGTATGCCGCTGCCTGCGCCGGAGGGTCCCGCCATCGGCGAACCCGGCGGTACTGGATTCGTTGAAGCCGGCAAGGCAGGCGCCGCCGCGGCGAGCTCGGAGGGCGCACTGCCCGGCACGCCGTTGCCCGCTGGCGTGCTACCCGGAAACGCGGCAAAGAACTCGTTTGCAAGACGCGTTAGCGTTGCTGGATCGGGCAAACCGGCAGGAAGCGCTGAGCTCGGGTCGGGATAGGCTATCGGCGAACTAGAGGTATTTGTCGGCATAGTCATGGTACTTGCCAACCTCAACGTCCTCGAGGACTGCCAGCGCGTCCGGCGTGTGCACGGCGAGCGAGCAGTACAGCGACACCAGGTACGAAGCGATCGCCTGATTGTTGATTCCCATGAAGCGCACCGATAATCCGGGCCCCTGCTCGCCGGCTACGCCTGGCTGATAGAGACCCACCACGCCCTGACGCTTGTCACCCACCCGCAGCAGCATGATCTTGGTCTTGCCGTCTTCGATCGCCACCTTGTCTGACGGAATCAGCGGAATGCCTCGCCATGTAAGGAATTGCGAACCGAACAGGCTGACGGTTGGAGGCGGCACGCCACGGCGCGTGCACTCACGGCCGAACGCCGCGATCGCCCATGGATGCGTCAGGAAAAACGCCGGTTCCTTCCAGACCTTCGTCAGCAACTCATCGAGGTCATCCGGGGTCGGCGCGCCCGTGAGCGGCACCTGGCGCTGCTCGTCCGTGACGTTTGCCAGCAATCCGTAATCCGGGTTGTTAATCAGCTGGCTCTCCTGCAATTCCTTGATCGTCTCGATCGCCAGACGCAGTTGCTCCTTGATCTGGTCGTGCGGACTGCTGTAAAGATCGGATATCCGCGTGTGCACTTCGACAATCGTGCTGACCGCGTTCAGGAAAAATTCGCGCGGCTCCTCTTCGTAAGGCACAAAGGTGGTCGGCAACTGGCTTTCATCTTCGCGCGCGGTGCAAGCGGCAGTCACTTCCTCCGGATTCTTGACCTGATTCAGCCGATAGATGCCCGCTTCCACCGGCACCCACTGGAGTAGATGCGTGAGCCAGCGAGGCGTGATGGTTGCAAGCTGCGGGACGGTTTTGGTGGCGTTCGCTAGTTGCCGTGCGGCATGGTCGCCGAGCGCGCTGTGACCGGATGTTGCCATTTTCAATCCCCCTTTCTGCGTGAAATACGGGAATGCTTATGAGCAAGGTGATTTGGAATCAGTACAAAGGTAGTTCGTCTTTTTTCATCCGGCAAGGATTACGTCGCGATTGCGCCGCGATAAGCGCCGACTCAGCGTTCGGCGGGAAATGGGGGTGAGGTGCGGCTGGACCCACTGAGCAGGATTGGTACATATGAGGGATTGCTGGAAATCTAGTGAGTTTTGTGGCGAGGTGCCGGGTGCGACACAAAGTGGGACTCTGTGCCGGGTGCGTGAAAATCTGACTAGATCGTTCGTGAAAAATCCAGGTAGCCCACACTCCTCGCTGGAGCATGTTAGCCCGCGACTGTCGCTGCTTGTTTAGGATTGTAGGACGCCTGCCCGCCAGCTTCCCGGCGCACTTGTAGGCCTGCTGTTTAGGGCAGGCGTCACACAATCCTTAACATTCGCTGGCGCTTTCGGGTGGACATTCGAACGTCGGCTACGCTCAGGTACCGGCCATTGGGATACAGGTTCGATCCGGTAAGTTTTCGGCCTGAGCGGTCGTTGGCGAGCTCGTCGCAGTCTTCGCAAATGCCGGCTTCAGGGGCCTTAGATGAACTGGCGCTATCGGCCAGGTCCGGCCGTTCGCGTACGGGCTAAGATAGACACTCGAACGTCGGCTTCGCACGGCCAACGGCCATTGGCGCACCGCAGATACTGAGTAAAGGGAGGCATCGTATGAAAGCAACCACCCGCCGTCAGCGAACTTTGTTGCGCGCAGTGTTATGCGCAACCCTCATCGCGCAATCTCTGCCGACGGCGCTTGCCTGTACTCGCGTGCTTTGGAACAACAACAAGCTTGCCGTCGTGGTGAGTCGAACGATGGACTGGCCGACAACGACCGATCCAATAATCACTGTATTTCCTCGGGGCATGAAGCGTGACGGCGGGCGCATCGGGCCTCATGTAGCTGTCGCCGACAATCCGGCACATTGGACGTCAAAGTACGGCAGTCTGGTCACAACGGTTTATGGCGTCGGCACTGCGGATGGCTTCAACGAGAAAGCCTTCGCAGTTCATATGCTTTATCTGACTGCGACCGATTTCGGTCCGCGCGATAAAACCAAGCTGGGCGTACAAGCTGGTTTATGGGGGCAATACCTTCTTGACAATGCTGCAACCGTTGATGAAGCGTTGGAACTAATGAACGAGATTCAGCCGGTGATGGTTTCGGTGGACAACATGAAGGCGACGGTGCATCTCGCCATCGAGGATGCTACAGGTGACTCAGCCATCCTGGAATACATCGACGGCAAACTGGTGGTCCACCATGGTCAACAGTACCGCATCATGACCAACGATCCCACCTACGACCAGCAACTTGCCAATCGCGCTCGGTACGATTTCACCAATGCGACACGCCAGACGGCTCTACCGGGCAACGTTGATCCGCGAGACCGTTTCGTGAGGGCAGACTACTACCTCCAGATGCTGCCAGAGCCAAAGTCGGAGCGCGCAGCGATGGCGAGCATCCTCTCCATTGCACGCAACGTGTCGGTTCCGTTCGGTGCGCCAAACAATGAGCCTGGGACCCTCTATAACACCGAATATCGCACCGCGATGGACCTGACCAACCGATTCTATTTTTTCGAACTGACGACCACGCCAAATGTTATCTGGATGAACATGGCCAAACTCAACCTTAAGGCAGGAGCACCGGTGCTGACCCTCGATCCGGATGACATCAACCTCTCAGGGGATGTAACGGCGAAGCTACATCCGGCCAAAGAATTGCCGTTCTGACGTCGAACCAAAAGCCCGTCGCCGTTAAAACAACGGCCGCGACAGCGGAGCACTCGCAGACCGTCAGGGTCATGACAATGACCGCTGTGCATGTGAACGGACGTTGGAGGCACAGAGACCCGGAGGGCTGAAACGGGTCGACAAGCGACAAAATTTTAAGCAGCTACGGAAAGTTTCGCGGCTGATTCGATTTGCGCTTCAGTCGCGAATCTAGATGCAAAGTTCTTTGCCGTGCCAGAAATCATCAACGACTCGCGAGCGCGCGTCATCGCGACGTAAAAGAGCCGTCGCTCTTCAGGTTCGGTCGATTTCGCGTCCGGAACGATCGTTTCCTCAGAGCGAGCGATCCAAACGTGATCCCATTCAAGTCCCTTCGAACTATGCATGGTGGTGAGGATAAGCGCGCCAGGCGTCGGTTGGTTATTGTCTTGCCGCATGAAGAGGAGGCGATCTGCGAAGGTCCCAGACAGTCGCGAAAGCACGTCATAGGTCGCTTGAATAGTGCGGATCGCGGTTTCCTTCTTTGTGTACTTCAACATCCACTCGCTTACGCCCGACAGCGTCAGAGAATAGAATTTGCGGTCACACAAGCCGCGCCATTCAGCAAGTCGCTTCATGAACTCGCGGTAGTTCGTCGCCACGTCTTCCGGCAGTCCAAGCTCGAACAGCTCTGCCTTGCCCTTTTGCTGCAGTTCGGCACCCATGCTCGTGTGCAGGGCACGCAATTGTTCGGCGTGCAGGCCGAGGTGGGCAAGCACTGAATCCAAACCTGTCTCTTTCACGCGCTCGACGATTTCGAGCAGATTGCACATCAAAGCGCCTTCGGGACGGCTCAGCACCGACGCACCGGACGCGCGGTAATACTTCACGCCGTGCGAGCGGCAGACGGCTTCCAGCGGATCCAGAATACGGTTGGTGCGAGCGAGGATCGCGCACGAATCGCCCTTGGCCATGAGAGGCCCTAGAACCTCCACAGCGGCCACGGCTTCCGCATACTCGTCTGCATGCCGGGAAGCCGTCACGGTGCCCCCTACGCCCTTCTCTGCCCTCAACACTTTGGCAATGCGATCTGCGTTGTTTCGTATAACCCGATCGGCCGCAGCCAGAATCTCTGAACGGCAGCGATAGTTGCTGCCGAGCACGACTGGCCTTGCGTCGAATTGCTTGATAAAGGCCTCCATGCCACGGTAGCCCAATGCTTCGCGAAACGCGTAAATGCTCTGATCGTCGTCGCCCACGACCGTGACAATCGATCCCGCCTTCGCATGGAGTTCAATCCAACGATACTACAACGGGTCGGTGTCCTGAAACTCGTCAACGAGGAGATAGGCGAACGGGTATCCATGATTGCCTCCGAGCTGAGTGTCATGGTGTTCGTTTAGGCCACCGACGCTGACTCCGCCACTTTTCATACGCTCCCCTTAGCGGTGGCAGCAGACGTCGCAGCCTTTTTAACGGCTTCCGGCAATACCCGCTGCATCTACACGTGAAAAGACGCGAGCCGCTGCTCGTCGCGCAACATCTCGGCATCCTGCGCGGCGATCTGCAGGCCATCGCGTTTGGCTCGTGCAGCTCGGGCGCCCTCGATTTCACCAGGCATCATGATTTTGTCGACGCCTTCGGCGAGTGGCGATGCCTTCGCGCGCGATACCAATTCCTCCGCACGCCCGAAGTAGTCAGCTAACGGCAAACCGATATCGGGACGAAACGTCAAGAAAGCGTGACCGACATTCTGTGGTTGCTCGAAGTCGCTGTTCTGATTGCGAACCTCACCGCCAAACGCGCTGCCCGACATCACACCCGCCATCAGTTCCATCATCAGACCCAAGCCCGAGCCCTTTGGGCCACCCATGGGGAGAACGACGCCATTGATCGCCGCGTTCGGATCCGTAGTGGCCTGGCCATTGACGTCCAGAGCCCAGTCTGCTGGGATCGATTCTCCTCGTCGTGCGGCGCGGCGAATTTTGCCGAAGGCCACCACTGACGTGGCCATGTCGAGCATGATCGGCGTTGTTTTAGACGGAGCGGCAAACGCGAATGGACTGGTACCCAGGAATGGCGTTCGACCACCCCATACCGGCATTAATGGCGGCGCATTTGTCAGGACCAGTGCACCGAGACCCGCGTCGATGGCCTCGCGTAAATAGGTAGCCGCCATCCCAAAATGATTGCTGTGTGATGCCACGACGATGCTGACACCGTATTGCTTACCGCGCGCAATCGCTTCTGCCATCGACCTTTGCGCCACCAGATAACCCATGCCGTTATCACCATTTACATGCGCTGTCGCACTGTCTCCACGACTCACCTTCATCATCGGCTTCGCGTTCACGACACCAAGGCGCAGGCGCTTGGTGTAGACCGGAATGCGGCCAATACCATGTGAAGCCACACCGCGTGCCTCGGCGTCTACCAAGCAATGCGCGACGTACGCCGCATCCTCTTTCGGCAAATAGCCCGAGAAAACATTGCTGACCGTTTCCAGCAATGCATCATATGAAAACGATTCAATATCGCTGGCGGGATTTGTGGCAGCTGCAAGGGGTGCGTTCATCCTGAGTCTCCTTATGATCTTCTGATGGCCCTACGAATCACGACTGACCTAGTGAGTAGGGGCATTCTGCGGAAGGCCCACGGTTAAGGTCAATGTGCTATTTTTCCGGTATTCATGAATTTCAGGAAACGAAGGAGGGAAAAATGGATTTTCGAGATTTGAATTATTTCGAGACCGTGGCCGAGCTTGGGCATCTGGGACATGCAGCGCAGAAGCTGTGCCGTACGCAGTCGGCGCTGTCCAAGTGCATAAAGCGGCTCGAAGAGGAACTCGACACACAACTCTTCGCACGCAGTGGACGACGTATCGTTCTGACGCCCACGGGTGCGTTGTTACTTGAGCGGGCGCGTATTTTAAGACGAGGTATCGAGGAATCGAAGCGCCAATTGCTGGACTTTGCGCGTGGCATTCGTGGCAATGTGCGCCTGGGCGTATCCGCGACAATGGCTGAGTTACTGCTGCCAGCTGTAACGTCGCAATTTTTACGTGCCGCACCCGACGTCACCATGCAACTGACATTAGGGATGAGTGATTCTCTGCGCGATCTGCTTCAGGCCGGGCATATCGATTTAATGCTTGGCCCGCTGGATGCGTTAGAGAGTGCCTTTGCTGCACATCCGATTATCGACGACGAAGTGGTTATTGTCGCCGGTCCGTCGCATCCCATCTTTGCGCAACCGATGCGGGTGAGTTCCCTGGCGGGTCAGCGGTGGGTTTTAGCGTCGAATCAGGTCTCTACGCACCGTTGGCTCGATTCCTTGTTGCGTGAACACGCCTTGCCGGCCGCGCAGGTTCAGGTGGAAACCAATTCGATCCTGCTTGTGCCGCAGTTGATTGCACGAAACGACTTATTGAGTGTGCTGTCACGGCGCAATCTCGGCGCTGGACGCCCTGGTCATCCGCTCCGTGAAGTTCCCATCTCAGCGGCTGTCATGCGCCGGACTTTTGGCGTGCTTTATCGTGACGAGGCGTGTTTGACGCCGCCAGTGCTGTGTTTGCTCAATATTTTGCGTAACGACGGCGCAGCGCTGATGGATGATCGATGAATTTCATTCCACGATCACCGAAAATAAGGGAATAGACGCCAGCGTCTCCTTTCGCAGACACTCGCTGGACCGTGCCATACAAAGGCCACAGAAGCCTGGGCATCGATAAAAGGAGACAATATGACCGACATCGCTTCCCCGATAGCCAATACGGGTGAAAGTTTCCCCCGCAATCCGAGTCTGCCCGATGCCCATACGGCACAGCGCGACAGAGCCGACGCGCAACACGCGGCATTGGTCGCGAGTGCTTCCCGAAAGGCGATGTTCCGCATCTTGCCGGTATTATTCCTGGGCTACATCTTCAGCTATCTCGACCGGACGAACGTCGGGTTTGCGGCACTGACGATGAACCGGGATTTAGGGCTCACGTCGAGTGAATTTGGCTGGGGGGCCGGCCTGTTCTTCGTTAGCTATGCCATTGCCGAGATCCCGAGTAACTTCGCGCTACAACGATTCGGGGCGCGACGTTGGCTTGCTCGCATCATGGTGACTTGGGGCATTCTCTCGACGTGTACCGCCTTCGTTGTCGGACCGCATTCGTTTTATGGTCTGCGTTTTATTTTAGGTATCGCCGAAGCAGGGTTTTTTCCGGGCGTCGTGCTTTATCTGAGCGACTGGTTTCCGCGCGCCTATCGTGGCAGGGTGGTGGGGTGGTTCACGCTTGGCGTACCCATTTCCGCGATTATCGGCGGCCCCTTATCTGGCGCCTTGATGCAAATTCATTCATTCGCTGGTTTGTCCGGCTGGAAATGGTTGTTTATTGCGCAAGGTCTGCCTGCGGCCATCCTTGGCGTGATCGCGCTATTTCTGTTGACCGACAAACCCGATGACGCACGCTGGTTGTCTGCGGAAGAGAAGGAAGCGCTGCGTGTTCAGCTCAATAGCGAAGTCGTGGAGAACTCCCCCCACAACTTTGTCGCCGCGCTAAAAGACCCTCGCGTTCTGCTGCTGACGTTATTGCTGTTCACCTTGCTTGTGGGAAGCATCGGCTTGGGTATTTGGCTTCCGCAAATCATTCACCGCGAGGGCGTACCCATATTCATCACCGGTTTGATGTCCACCATTCCCTACATTGCGGCAGCCGTGGGCATGATTGCGTTGGCGCGCGTCATGGATCGGCGGGGCAATTATGTCGGCATGTTGGCGGTAATGAGTGTGGTGGCCACTATTGGCTTTGTGCTTTCAACGCTCTCGCCGTCGGTGTGGGTCGCGTTGGCCGGCGTGTCGGTTGCGATGATCGGTGTCAATGCCGCGCGCACTGCGTTGTGGTCGTTACCTTCCACGTTTTTGAGTGGCTCGGCTGCGGTGGGTGGTATCGCCTTCATCAATGCCATCTCCAATTTTGCGGGCATCGCCAGCCCGGCAATGATTGGCGCAATCAAGCAATGGACCGGCTCTTTCACGATGGCGCTGTTGGCGATGGCCGCATCGCTGCTGGTCACCGCTATCGGCGCTGTCGCGCTGGGCATGCTGCTGAAACGACAGGCGCGGCAGGCGCACAAGGTCCTGTAGGCAGACGAGAGCATTAAACCAGATACACGTTGAAAGGCGGCGCCAAGTTCGCCGACACAGTCAAGGAGACACATTATGCATAAATCACAACCGACACTCAGACCTGTCAACGCACGTCGTCGCTTTTGCTTGATGGCCGCAGGCACGGCGGTCACCACCCTGGGTGCCACCGTCGCGCACGCTGCCAATGCCAATGCCAACGACACCACCGATCATCCCCCTACGCAACGTGATATCAATGCTGACGCGAGCAATCGAGCACCGACATCATCGCTGTCGATTGCAGGCGTGGGCGCGACGCTTCACACGTTTCGTATTGATGAAACGCAAGGTAGTTTGCAGAACGCCGGTGTGCTGACGGTGCCAGCTCCCGTGCAATACGCCTGGCGTCATCCCCGTATGCCGCTGCTGTACGTCGCCTATAGCAATGGTTCTCCCACCACTGCCGGCGATCATCATGGCTTAGCGACGCTCCACGTTCAAGCCGACGGCACTCTGACAGAAGCGTTTGCGCCGTTGACACTGCATAACCGGCCCATCAATATCACGGTGTCGCCCGATGGAAAATATGCGCTTGTCGCCTACAACGCGCCCAGCGCCGTGACTGTGCACGCGCTCAGCCCGCACGGACAGCCGCACGTGGCCATTCCACAGAACAGTGCTATCGATGCGGGCGTCTATGCGCATCAGGTGCGCGTCACGCCTGATGGCAACAGCGTACTGCTGGTCACGCGGGGTAATGACGCCAAACCCACGAAGCCCGAAGATCCCGGTGCGATCAAGCAGTTTTCATTTCAAGATGGGCAACTGAGTAACGAGCGATCAATCGCACCGCACGGTGGCTTCGGTTTCGGGCCCCGTCATCTCGATTTCCATCCTACACAACCGTGGGTGTTTGTCTCGCTCGAACGTGAAAATCAGATGATGGTGTTTTCAATGCGCGATGGGCAGCTCGCGGAGACACCCATTTTTACGGTATCTACCGTACGCGACACTGCGCACCAGCAATCGCGGCAAATGGTGTCCGCGATTCATATTTCGCGAGATGGGCGTTTCGTCTATGTCTCTAATCGTGCAAATGGCATTGCCGACGTAAACGGTCAAAAAGTGTTTGCCGGTGGCGAAAACAGTCTGACGGTGTTCAGCATCGATCAGTCCACAGGCGCACCAACACGACTGCAATCCATCGATACAGACAGTTTCAATCCGCGCACCTTTGCATTGACGACCGACGGTCGCATGGCGATTAGCGGGGCAATTGAATCAATGGCTGTTCGACATGGTGACGACGTACAGATAGTGCCTGCGTCGTTGACGCTGTTTCATATCGGTCAGGATGGCCGCATGACGTTGGCTGGCAAAACGGATGTGCAAACCTCTGGCCAATGGATGTTCTGGACCGGTGCGTTCGACACGTCTGTGTAAATGACAGGTATCGCCGTATCACTTTTTTTCACCTCATCGGAGCGCAAAATATGACTTACATATCGACATCAACATCGCCGACAGATGACCGCGAAGGTTGGCCTCCCGGATTTTATGTCGGCACACGTGTCCGGGTCGCCAGTGATGCGCAAGTGGACGCCTTTCGTCACATCCCGGTCGCGCATGCGGGTGACGTGTTGGGCCGGGTCACAGGACCGTTGGGTCTTCATGCCTACCATAACGATATCGCCTTAACGATGTGTGGTCCTGCGTTGACCGTGCGTGTTCGGCCGGGTGACAATATGATGATTCACAAGGCCATCGAACTGGCGCAGCCGGGCGATGTAATCGTTGTGGAAGGCGGGGGTGATCTAACGCAGGCGTTGATTGGTGGCCTGATGCGCACCTCCGCTATAGCGAAGAAAGTGGGCGGGTTTGTCATTGACGGTGCGCTCCGTGATCTCGCAGAGTGGGCGGAAGGCGGACTACCGGTATATGCACGCGGCCATACTTTCCGTGGACCGACCAAGGAGGGTCCGGGCGAAGTGAATGTGCCCATCGTCTGCGGCGGCATGATCGTCCGTCCCGGCGACCTCGTTATTGGCGATGCCGATGGCGTGCTGGCGCTTCCGCTCGAACGTCTAGACGCGCTGCTGCCCCTGTGCCGTGCCCATGCACAAAAAGAAGATCGCATTCGCGCCGCCAATCGAACCGGCACCTCGGATCCGGAACGATTCAATGCATTGCTCCGTGCAAAAGGTTGCCCAGTGTAGTTCACGTTAAGCAACGGAGAGTTCAGGTAGACGTCCACTATCCATCCTGATCTAAACCCCCGTCGCAAGGGGTTGTGAACGTCCGCTCTGTACAAATCTGACAGACCGCTTAGGGTCGACATGCGCCCGACGCGTCGGACAGCACGCGGTAGAGTCGAGTTGTGGCGCGGGAACATTAGGTTCGGTTTGTCTGTTGCCGCCTCTTTCGTCTGGCGGTGCCCCAATAACCTGACCATGGTTCCGTTTTCACACCCCGCTCATCGAACCGGACATGCAGATCTCCCGCATCCGGCTCTCGGACAAGACATCACGCCTTCGTACACGGCAAGTCACTTCCAAGGCCTTTGGAGACGAACGAGACCGAAGTGCCCGTAGAGGTGCGAGGTTGGATAGCTCCCGCCCCTGCGACGCCTTACCTTGTGCTTGGTACGTAACCACCGACGCAACCGCGTGCTGGTGTAGCTATCGAGCGCCCGATATGCTCGGCTGACCGTCCCTACCTTGAAGTAGTTCGCCCAGCCGCGTAGCGTGCGATTCAACCTGCCAACCAGCTCCGTGGTATCCAGCCACGTCATGGAAGCGGCGGTCAGCGCATGAACCTTCTCAACCATGCGCCGGATACTCTTCTTTGACGGCCGCATGCCCATACGGGCCTGGCCAGTCGTCGCCGAGTACATCCGCCCAAACGTGTAACCCAGGAAGTCGAATTCGCCTTCCGGAACTATGCAGATTTGCGTCTTCTCCTCGTTGACCGTCAGCTTCAGTTTGCTCATGATCTCGCGCATGCGCGCCAAGGCTTCCTCAGCCTTACCCCGCTTGCACAGGATCACCAGATCGTCCGCGTAGGTCACGATTCGACTGCCAAGACTGCACTGAAGCCCGAGCTTCTTCCATGCCAGCACAAACCGGCGCATGTAAATATTCGCCAACAGTGGTGAGATGGGTGAACCTTGCGGAATGCCGCGCCGGCGATCTCTGGCCTCCGTCGTACGCTTCTTCCGGCCTCGGTTATCGGTTTCTTCTACGGCGCATTCCAGCCACATCCTGATCAAATGCAGCACACGCCGATCAACGATGCCTCGCGCGAGCGACAACATCAAATCGGCGTGCGGAATACTTCCAAAGTAGTCCGCGAGATCGGCGTCAACAACGTCCGTCTGCCCTCGCTGCAGCCGCTCCTCCACCTCGATCACCGCTTGCTGGGCATTGCGCCCCGGGCGGTAGGCGTACTGCTCTGGTGGAAGGTCCGCTTCGAAGATCGGTTCGAGCACCAGCATCGCTGCTGTCATGCACACCCGATCTCGCAAGGTCGAGATGCCCAGTGGCCTCAGCTTGCCATTGGCCTTCGGGATGAACACTCTTCTGATAGGGTCCGGCCGGTAACTCTCCTGCCTGAGCGCAACCACCAGTTCGCCGAGCCACTTCTGCACCCCGTACGCCTCGATCTCCGCGAAGTCTTGCCGATCGACACCCGGCGCGCCCTTGTTAGAGCGACACTGGGCGTACGCATGCGCCAGCACATCCTCACGATAGATCTTGTCGTACAGCGCGTAGAAGCGATACCCGGCTTCTGCCTTCGCTTTCGCGTGTAACGCCATCTGCAGCTTCTGAACACGAATCGGAGTTGATAGGTTGCCCAACCTCCACGTCCTCACTACGTATTGCGTCTGTCTTGAACTGAGGCCCCTTTCCTCCACCAGCATTACACCGGCTTCGACGGTAATACGGGCCTCTCCGTCACCCCAAGGCGCCCGGCCTGTCCCTCGCGGGCGTCCGGTTGGTCATCCCTGACCACATCAAGGGGCTTCCCGTGTTGCGTGCGCTTCCCTTGTGTGCATGCTGTCGCCACTACCCCGGCGCAGCGACTGGGCGTCCTGCCTGCTCGTTCACCCAGCCGTATCAGCCTTCCCCGATATGGCAGTCAGGTCGGCCTGCGCATCGTCCTTTTCGAGGCTTGCTCAGCGTTCACTCGCGTTACGGCCTGCACACTCGCGCTGTCACCGTATTTCGTGACACGCTTCACCGAAGGCTTCAACCGCTTCGTTACCTCCACGATTGCTCCGGTTGCTTCCGGCTGGAGCGGTTGCCGGGCGGGGCTTGCACCCGCTGGGAAAGCGCCGCCTTTGCACGGCGCACGCCAACAGGAGCCATTCGACACGGGCGGCGGAATCGCTGACAATCTTGAATCACAACTCCTTCAATTTGCCGAACGCAGCAACGATGACAGAAGACACTACCGATATCTCGGTGCTCGTCCGTGAGTTTTGGACGCTCATGGGTTCAAACGACTTTGCATCCGTGCAGGCGGTGTTAGGTGAGCAATTCATCCTGGAATGGCCCCAGTCGAACGAACGCATCCGTGGTGCCGGGCGGTTCGCACAGATGAACTCGGAGTACCCGGCGCAGGGTCCGTGGCGCTTCGCAGTGAACAGAGTCGTGGCTAACACGGTTAGTGAAGCAGTATCCGATGTGACGGTTACCGATGGATCTATGACCGCGCGAGCCGTATCGTTTTTCTCAGTCGAAGCCGGCAAAATCACTCGCATCGTTGAATATTGGCCAGAGTCATATGCTGCCCCTGCCAATCGTGCGCATCTTGTCGAGCGCATCGAGTAGGTGACCGCGTATCGCCGGCGTTGTGCCGGCTAGACCACCGCCGCGAACCGGCCAACTCCCGCCGTTCGTCTGCGGACGCAAAGGGAGATTCAACCGTCGGCTCTGCCCAGACAACGGACCTTTGTGGGCTGATTATGTCATTCGGGTCGTCGGCCGAGCCAGTCCTCGGCGCAAAGCGATGACAGCGGCGTTGCGACGCCCGCTTCCCTGAGTCGTGAATGCATACTTTCGTCTCCAGGCCGACTAGCGGTAGCCGGTCGCATAGCCCCTATCTGCCGGGATGAACTTGCAGCACAGTTCGACGAGCCCAGAAGCAAAGGCAGAATTGCTCGTGATTCGCGAAAATCGGCTCAATTCCTTTCGCCTGTTCGCCGTTCCAGCCCCATAAGATTAATTTCCACTCTGGGATAGCCCTGAAACTGCGCCGGTAGCGGAATCATCGTGATAGCGGGACTGAGTCTGTGCGGGATGGGTGAAACTCAATTGCTGAACGGTTTCAAGAACCTGCTTGGCGCTGTGATGGCCGGTGCATCGATCGCCGCGCTCGGGGTCGGTGGACAGGTCGCACAGACCGCAGCCGGATTGATGATGATGGGATCACCTATTGGCGGTCTATCGGGCGCTCGCATCGCACAACAAATCGATGCAAAACTTCTGCGCCTCCTGATTCTGGCTTTCAGCTTCCTGATGGCACTATTTCTTCTACAAATTCTGGCTGTCACCTTACTTTCGACGTTCAACTTAAAACGCACACCGCACAGGAGCCCCCTTATGAAGTTCATCGCCGTCTTAACGTTGCTGTTCGCGCCCTGCGTCGCATTCGCGCAAACCTCGCCATCTACCCTGGCGCGGGTCGCACAGAGCGGTGTGCTGCGCGTATGTACGCCAGGCGACTACAAGCCATTCAGTTTTCAGCGTGCCCCCGGAGAATTTGAAGGACTGGATGTCGATATGATGGGTTCGCTTGCGGGTACGCTCAACGCTCGGCCGGAATTCGTCAAGACGACATGGGCAAACCTGCTGCCTGATTTCGTCGCCGGTAAATGCGATATTGCAGCAGGCGGCATCTCGGTCTCGCTCGAACGCCAGAAACAGGCATACTTCAGCGCACCGTATATGGTCAACGGCAAGACGCCGATCACGCGCTGCGAGGACATCGCGAAGTACCAGACGATAGCAGCCATTGACCTGCCCAATGTGCGAGTAATTACCAATCCCAGTGGCAGTAATGAGCGATTCGCGAGAGCCAAACTAAGCCATGCCCAATTGACGATACACAGCGACAACCTGACGATCTTCGACGAGCTCATCAAGGGTAAGGCCGATGTTTTCGTCACCGAGGCGGCAGAAGCGATCGTGCAGAGCAAGGCTCACCCCGAGCTGTGCGCAGTGAATCCCGACAAGCCGCTGCAGTACGCGGAGATGGGTTATCTGTTGCCGAACGGCGATGACGTGTTCAGGAATTTCGTCGACCAGTGGCTGCATCTGAGCAAGGCCAACGGCGACTATGCGCAATTGAGCGCGAAGTGGCTAGGCAAATAGAGGATTGAAACCACTGCCACGTTGCTGTGGCTGGCCTCCAATGGCTGAGCCATGCCGACCGACTCTGCGGCTTGAATGACCGTTGAACCTCTGAAGCTGCCCTTGAGGTGGTGTGCGGTTCGACGGCCGTTGAGGGTCGAGATGACTCATTCGATCTTCATGTCAGCGGACATTCGTAGCAGCGCAACGACGAGGAATCCCGCACGGCCGGTCCGACAAACGGTCAATCGATTACTAAAGGCGTGCGCCGCTTCTTCGACCTTCGGCCGCTAGCTACTTACGCCAGAGACTGCAAGCGTCGGCATGATGCCGCAGGATTTTCGGAGGTGGCCTCACCACCAGCGAAAAGAGACACGCGCCAACAGGCACCCTGCCAACATCGGAATTGCCATACCGATCGAATACCACAGTGCCCAGAAGGGAACGCTCATCTCAGGACACCGCAAAACATACACCAGCGTGCCAATTGCGCCCGACAGCAGACCAACGGCCATGCCTGCAAGCCGCAGTCGCGTGGGCGCTAGTCCACGCATCGCCCAGGAAAGTGCAAGATAGCAAGGCACAGACAGCAGCGCAATGTAGACCGGGCAAGAGCTCCAGGTGTGACCAAACAGCAGCGCTAACCGGGCGTTGGCCGGTGCCGCTAGGAGCACTGCAAGGGCGACCACCCAAATGGCTGCATAGCACGCTATTAGCGCAAGCCACGCACGCCGTGTTGAAACGCCCGGGATTGCCAGTCGTGCGGCGACCAGGACCGCAGCGAAGGCCATGAGTAGCGGGAAGGCCAGCTTGCCCCAGAAGAACGGAGTGGCAAGAAGTTCAGGGAGATCGGGACGAATGCCGATGCTTGACACAAGGGCGACGACCGCCGCTACGGCGCCGACCGATAGCGCGATGCAGAAGCGGCGCAGAATCGCATGGCGATCTTGCGGCAACAGGCCAGCCGCCAGAAGGGGAATCAATTGGTCAGTTCTCATTTCGCCTAGCCCCGAATCAGGCGTGACAAAGCCTTGATACCACGATGAACGCCAACCTTGATGGCCGACTCCGAAAGCCCCGTCAACCTCGCCGTTTCTGACACCGACATTCCGTGCAGTCTGACGTATTCGATAGGAGCGCGTTGGCGCTCGGGCAACTGATCGAGCAGCCTGTCAATGTCACGCCGCGCATCGAGTGACTCAGTTTCGGACGTTGCAAACAGCTCCATTTCATCGTCAATGGGATCATGCAGCGCCTCGCGGTGTGCTTGAGCACGCAAGAAGTCGGCCACCTTGTGTCGGACAATTGCCGCTGCCCATGCAGTCACAGGAACCTGGTTCCGGTAAGTGTGAAGGCCATTGTGAAGCGCAATCAACACCTCCTGAAGCACGTCCTCTATGTCGTCCTCGTAAGATCGTAAGCGTCGCCTGAGCATGCCCCGCAGGTAACCCGAAAATACTTCCAGGAACGAAGCGTAGGCCACCGCGTTGCCATCGAGAGCAAGGTGCAGTAGACCTTTCAGCCGCATTTCCACCCCGCAAGCGGCCGCGCGGTCTACCGGCTTAGCGGGCACGATTACGGTCACTATTCATTGACACCATCTCTTCCTGAAAAGAACGCGCGCCTGCCGCTTTGGCGGGTACGCCCTTAAACAGTAAGTCGTTCAAAACGACGCGGCGGTTACACATCACGCCAAAAGTTTTTACTTCCCTCAAGATTTGGCACTTGCTTTCCGCGGACATCAAGACGGGCTAGACGACCGCTGCGCCGGCGGAAGAAAACCGTTGCAGATTCCGCTCCATCGCTCAGGCTCAGGCTCGTGCTCTCAACGCGGCTTTGCCTCTGGCAAGGCTCACCGCTATTCCGCTTTTTTTCAAAATCGTCAAGCCGCTGTAACCAGACTGCACTGTCTCCCGACCTACTTGATAACGGCATGCGATCGGTCACATATCCTGGTGGCAACGACCCTGCCGTCCCTTTATCGTTCTCGGGAAGGTCCTTCAGCATGAGCATCGTTCGTTTCATCTCCAGTCTCATAAGTCCTGCGTTGCTCGCCAACCGTCTGGGGCGTTGGTCGCCGCTACCGCTGCGCCTTATCGTGGGCTACGGTTTCATGGCGCATGGCTATGCAAAGATTGTTAAGCATCCTGAGAATTTTGCAGCCATTCTCCATGGCCTCAACGTGCCCGCTCCACATTTCATGGCGTGGGCGACGATTGCGATTGAGTTGCTAGGCGGCTTTGCGATTTTCGTCGGTGCTTTCGTCCCGTTAGTCACCGTCCCGATGATCGCGGTACTGCTTGTCGCAACCTTTACCGTGCATCTGCAGTTCGGCTTTACGTCGATCAAGCTGATGGCTGTCACGTCTGCCGGCCCGCAATTTGGACCGCCCGGTTACGAAACCGATCTGCTCTACCTTGCGTGTCTCGTCGCGCTCGTGCTCGGCGGTGCCGGACCGTTCGCAGTAGACAGTCTGCTTCCATGGCGTAAAACGAGCAAATCGCCATCCACCGTCTGCATGTCTGCGACCGGCGGACCGCAATAGGTCTTCGTGACGGCAGCGGCCCGCGCGAGAAGAAGCGAAATCAGGTTCTCGCGTCCACGCTGCGTCCTGCTTCGGGGATGGTCATGAAAGCATGGTGTTCCGTTTGTTCGGCGACTGTTTGTCCCTGTTGGTGCACACTGTCGAGTGCAGTCAACGCGGGAATGTTTCCGGCGAACAGTTCATTTCGAGTTAGGACACATCTGGCAAAGTTGCAGCGATGCGCCAGAGGCCCGCGCTTCCCGGGCCGGCACATAGCGGCCAGTCGCGATCATTTGCCAGGGTTTCGTACGAACGTTTGAACGTTGGAACGGACCTTCGTGTTCACACGACTCACGCTGCATCGTCGGCTTAAGTGACCGGTCGCTTTTTGTACTGAGCGTCGCAATCTGTACATGTTCGCCAGCGCAGCGGGCTGATATCGTTGTCTAAGAATAACGCTGCAATTCGCTGACTAACTTCCCGCTTTGACCAGGTACATCTCATGAAACTGCCGATCTATCAGATTGACGCATTTACGGATAAGGTATTTAAGGGCAACTACGCTGCAGTAGTGCCACTTGAACGCTGGTTGCCCGATGGTTTGATGCAAGCAATCGCCACTGAGAACAACCTGTCCGAAACGGCATTCTTCGTGAAAAATGCCGACGGCGCGTTCGACATCCGCTGGTTCTCTCCACTTACCGAAATCGCGTTTTGCGGACATGCCACGCTGGCAAGCGCATATGTGATCTTCAAGCGATGTAATGATTTGGAAGCCATTGAATTTGTAGCGAAAGCGGTCGGTCGGCTTCCCGTCTGCCGCACCTATGACGGTCTGATCGAAATGAGCTTCCCGCAGCGCCGGCCTGAGAAACTCAACGAAATACCCGCAAATTTGATCCAGGGGCTTTCGATACAGCCTCAAGAAGTGCTAATAACCCAGCAAGCCTATGTTGCCATCTACGGAACAGAGCACGAGGTACGATCCCTCGTACCCGAACTCAATCTGCTGTCGGCACTCGGTCCGCGCGATGTCGTCGTGACAGCGCGCGGAGATGAGTACGATTTTGTGTCCCGCTACTTTTGGCCTGCTAATGGCGGAGATGAAGATCCGGTGACCGGATCCATTCACGCGACGCTTGCGCCGTTATGGTCCGAGCGTTTGGGCAGGTCAGAACTCGTGGCCATGCAGGCGTCACGCCGCAGCGGGTTACTTCATTGTCGTGTACAAGACGACCGGGTGTATATCTCTGGTCAGGCTGTTCAATATCTTGAAGGGACAATCGAAATCCCGGAAGCGCAGATGCGACCGTTGTAGCCTGGAAGCGGCCGTTGAAGTCGCGTTAGGTCGAAGGGTGAAAGTGGGTCGGGAGTGTGAGTTCTCCGCTGCAGGAAGCTGCCATCCGGCTGCTCGATGCCGTCTACGTCAGCAATCTGCCGCATTGCTGACGTAGAACTCAGGCCGCCTCAACGTCTGTTAAGGCGGAAGACGCGACAAACAAAATCATCGATGGAACGTCCCTTAACAGGGTGCAGCGGACCTCAGAACTAGCGCCCTGCAGTCCCTTCGCGGCGAAGGCGATACCAATCCCGCTCAAGATGCCTTTTCCCCGCGACAGTCGCTTGCAACTCGGCCATTCCCACTCGAATATCAAATACGCTTTCAGCTGCCTGGATTTGCAAACGATTTGTCAGGAACAGGTGTTCCTCTACCCATCCCATGTGCCATGAATTCCGGTCGACCTTCCGGCCGGCGACATGATCCAAAGATGGGATTCTTATCGAAGGCCCTCGACCTGTCCTTCTTATCTGGCCATCAACGCTGGCGGCATCAACACTGATGCACGCCGGCACAGATGGTCGCTCGGGTATCCAACATGCATTCGTGCCGGGGGATGACCGGCATCATCGCATCCACCCATGCCCCATAACCCTAGCGCACTGCAGCCGCCACATTGGCCCGCGCTTTATGCAATTTTTTATAACTGTCGATCAAGCGGTGGTGCCTATCGAGACCTTCCAGTTTCAAACTCGTTGGCGTTAAACCATAGAACCTCACACTGCCGTCCACTGACCCCATTACCGCGTCCATCCGGGCGTCGCCAAACATCCGACGGAAGTTGACCGCGTAGTCGTCCAGTTCCAGGTCTTCATCGAGCAGCACCTCCAGCACCACATTCAACGCCTGGTAAAACAAGCCGCGCTCGACCGTGTTGTCGTTGTACTGCAGGAAGGCTCCCACCAGCTCTTGCGTCTCCTCAAATTGCTTCAAGGCGAGATTAATCAGCAGCTTCAACTCGAGAACCGTCAGCTGCCCCCAGTCCGTATTCTCGTCAAATTCGATGCCGATCAAAGTGGCAATATCGGAGTGCTCATCCAGTTCATTGTTATCCAACCGCTCAAGCAATGCTGCCAGGCCGGCATCGTCCAGGCGATGCAAGTTCAAGATATCGGCGCGGAACAACAGCGCCTTGTTTGTGTTATCCCAGATCAAATCCTCTACCGGGTAAACTTCCGAATAACCGGGCACCAAAATCCGGCAGGCTACGGCTCCCAGCTGGTCATGCACCGCCATGTACGCCTCTTTGCCCAAGTCTTCGAGAATTCCGAACAACGTTGCGGCTTCCTCGGCATTGGAGTTTTCACCCTGGCCAGAAAAATCCCACTCAGCAAACTCGAAATTCGCTTTGGCGCTGAAAAAGCGCCACGACACCACACCACTGGAATCAATGAAGTGTTCAACAAAGTTATTCGGCTCAGTCACCGCGTTGCTTTCAAAGGTGGGCTGAGGTAATTCGTTCAGGCCTTCAAAACTGCGCCCCTGTAGCAATTCCGTCAGACTGCGTTCCAGCGCCACTTCGAAGCTTGGGTGCGCGCCGAACGAGGCAAAGACGCCGCCTGTCCGCGGGTTCATCAAGGTGACGCACATCACCGGGTAGGTCCCACCCAGCGACGCATCCTTTACCAGCACCGGAAAGCCCTGCTCTTCCAACCCCTGAATCCCAGCCAGAATGCCAGGGTATTTCGCCAGCACTTCGTGCGGCACATCGGGCAATGCGATTTCACCTTCCAGAATTTCACGCTTTACCGCCCGCTCAAAAATTTCGGACAGACATTGCACCTGCGCTTCGGCCAGCGTATTACCGGCACTCATGCCGTTGCTGACATATAGGTTTTCGATCAGGTTGGACGGAAAATACACCACTTCGCCGTCCGACTGCCGCACATACGGCAGCGAACAGATACCGCGCTGCACATTGCCGGAGTTGGTGTCGACCAGATGCGAGCCACGCAACTCGCCATCGGGATTGTAAATTTCCAGGCAATACGCATCAAGAATTTCAGCGGGCAGCGCATCCTTACGGCCAGGCTTGAACCAGCGCTCGTTCGGGTAATGTACAAACGCCGCATTGGCGATATCTTCGCCCCAAAATGCACCGCCATAAAAATGGTTGCAATTCAGGCGCTCGATAAACTCTCCCAACGCCGACGCCAATGCGCTTTCTTTTGTCGCTCCCTTGCCATTGGTAAAACACATCGGTGAGTGCGCGTCGCGGATATGCAGCGACCACACATTGGGGACTATATTGCGCCACGAAGCGATTTCAATCTTCATGCCCAACGCCGCCAGATTGGCCGACATATTGGCGATGGTTTGCTCCAGCGGAAGATCCTTGCCCACAATATAGGTGCTGGCGTCAGAATCGGGCTTTAGAATGAGCAACGACTGAGCATCGGCATCCAGGTTCTCTACCTCTTCAATCACAAACTCGGGGCCGGCTTGCACCACTTTTTTCACCGTGCAACGGTCTATGAAGCGCAAAATGCCGCGACGATCTGCTTCCAGCATATCCGGCGGCAACTCAACCTGGATCTTGAAGATCTGTTTGTACCGGTTTTCCGGATCAACAATATTGTTCTGCGACAGGCGAATATTTTCGGTAGGAATATTGCGATTTACGCAGTACAACTTTACAAAGTAAGCTGCGCACAGGGCCGATGAGGCCAGAAAATAATCGAAAGGACCAGGCGCCGAGCCATCGCCCTTATAACGGATAGGCTGGTCGGCCACTACCGTGAAGTCATCGAATTTGGCTTCAAGACGTAGCTTATCGAGAAAGTTGACTTTAATTTCCATGGTGAATCCTAAAAACGATGCTCAAAATGATGTAGCCGCTATATCCGTCGCCAAGTTCAGTTGCACCAAACCGAAGCGCCACGCGTTCATCCAACATTTTCCAGAATGCGAGAACTACCAAGCGACAATCCACAATACAAAGCTCTGTAAAAACAGGGCTTCAATAGTCAATCAACCAGCAAATAATGCTTCAAGGCGGGAATTCTACTCTCAGTCGATCGTCAATCCAGTGGCTGCACCCTTGCGGGAACGGGATTGCTGCAAGCGTGTGTATCGACGATACCGTCACCATTACCGCAAAACCCATTCGGCGGCAGCAGCCTTCGACACACCGAGACGGCATTCTCAACGATCTCCGCGGTGACGTCGACCAACCGCTCGCAACCTGCCTTTGCCCGTCAGCCATCGGCGGAAAGCGGCCCCAAAGTCGACCTTCGATCGATGGTGGCGAACGCACGCTTCGCATCCTGTTTCAGTCGTTCCGGCGACATGCGAGCGGTACGCGCTGAACGGGCAGAGCCTACTACCCCGCGCGGCGGGATCGCTTCGAGCGCGACTCAAACTGCGTGAGCTCTTTATCACCGAGCACGTAGTCGCTGCAGTCATGCAGCCGGGCGAATGCGAGATCCAGAAAGGCTCTGACTCGCTTGGGCTGAGCCGTTCGGCTTCCGTAGTAGACATGCAACCCGGTGTGCGCGCTCATATGCTGCACAAGCACGGGCACCAGTCGTCCTGCGCGGACATGGAACGCCGCCAGGAAACTCGACAGTTGACCCATGACCTGACCCGCGAGCACCGCTTGTGCTTCCAGATCTGTGTCATTCGTCGCGAACGAAGGCGACATCTGCCGATGTTCGAGCTTGCCATCCACCGTCAGGTACCAGGGCGATACTTTGCCGGTAACCGGATGCCGGAAGACGCTACAGCGATGGGCCGCGAGGTCACCGAGTGTCGATGGCGTCCCGTACGCCCTGAGATACTCTGGCGTCGCGCACACGATCATCTGGATCGGAAAGAGCTGCCGGCCGATCACGCCCTCGTTGAGCGAGGCGCCGAACCTGAAACCGACATCGACGCGATCCAGCACCCAGTTGCCGATACCATCATCGAGCTGGACGTCGGGCTGGATACCCGGATGCGCTCGACAAAACTCGTCAAGCAGCGGCATGAGGATGGCGACGAACTGGATAGACGCCGCGCGCTTCAGTCGGGTTTCAGATTTTTTCTTTAGGCAACCGTCGGCCTGGCAGCAGATTAACGATCGAGATGCCGGTCAAAACCGCAGACAGAGTCTTCGGCGACTTTCTTACGTGTCTCCGGGATGTGAATTCGGCCTCGCGGTTGGGCGGGTCTTCCTCATTGTGAAAGATGTCGGCTTATCCTTAGGGAAGCGGTCGTTCGGGAGAATCGCCCAATGTCCCATAGTGGCCGGCTGGCTTCCTTCGTGTCGACGCCGACTGACCCCAGGCGAGCGAATGAACTGAACCCCGTGCCATACTTGCTGATCCTCTCGTCCATGGGTCAACGATCGTAATGACAGCCAATTCCGCGTCCATCGGCTTCAACTTCAATCCGCTCAACCGCCACTCCGACAAGCGGGACGACGACTCCTTCATCGAGCATCTACGCAGCGCCCCGTCCGCGCGCTTTCTCGTCTTCGACGGCGACGTCCCCTTGCTCAAGCGAGGCAGCGAGCATGACCCGTGGTTCATCGCCAGCGAGACCGCTGCCTTCGGCCAGCCGCTTCATAGCATCTTCCTCGGGGAAGACACCGACGGCAGCGGACGCTTCGCGCTCGGCTTCGGCCTCAACCCTGCGTCTGAGGATCCATCGCCCGGCACCGGCTATGATCGCATCGACCTTCGCTCGCTCGCGCTGCAAGACCTCGTCGCCGCGGGAACGCTCGGCATGCTGGCCGAGGCGAAGTCGATGCTCGACTGGCATCGCCGTCATTCCTTCTGCGCAAACTGCGGCTCTGCAAGCCGCGTCACGAACGCCGGCTGGCAACGCATCTGCGATGTTTGCGGCGCGCGCCATTTCCCGCGGGTGGATCCAGTCGTGATCATGCTGGTGATAGACGGCGAACGATGTCTGCTCGGACGCCAACGCCATTTTGCCCCTGGCATGTACTCGGCGCTTGCCGGTTTCGTTGAACCGGGCGAGACCGCGGAAGACGCCGTGCGCCGCGAAGTGATGGAAGAGGCTCATGTGAAGTGCGCGCAGGTCGTCTACTTCGCGTCGCAGCCGTGGCCGTTTCCTTCATCGCTGATGATCGGCTGCTTTGCGCAGGCGAGCGATACCGACATCGTCGTCGATACGGACGAACTCGAAGACGCCCGCTGGTTTTCGCGTCAGGAGGTTGCGGCGATGTTCGCGGGGACGCATGCGGACGGGCTCTCGGCGCCCAAGCCGTTCGCCATTGCCCATCATTTGCTGCGGGCGTACGTCGAGAAAGGTGGCTCGGTATTGCTCGGCTGAGCGTCCCGCAAAGGAGCGCTTGCAATCGGATGCAATCGCATGGAATCGCCAGGTGCGCAAGGCCGGAAGCGGTCTCTGAAAATGCAACGCCCCGGCGCAAGGCGGCGGTGGGAACCGATTCTCGCCGCCCCTCAAGCTTCTCCCTTCGCCTGATTCGAATGAGGTGCGGGTCGATTGCCGGTTACAGCATCTCCTGCCGTTCGATGGCTAACCGTAATAGGTGCGCGTTTTCGATTGGCTCAAGTTATTCTGCAATGCGTTTGAAACTGACGTAGTAATCGTCAGTGTAGTAGCAGTCGCCGGTCTGCTTGCGCGTTCCACCGCATACTATGCGGCGCTGCCCGCGATCCGCCGAGCCAGGCGTGCGCACTGTGTATGCGCGGTAATAGCCGCGTGGATGCTGCGCCAGCAATCCCGCGCTGTTGCGGAACAAGACACCGTCCTCGCCAAATGGGAAAGGGCCGCCCGCTTTGATCAGACGCAATGTTTCGGCAGCTTCCCCCGGCAACTGCGCCTTGGTGACGACGGCAGGCGCGCTCCGCGTCTGCGCGCCCGATGCGGCCGGTGCGCCGCTCGCGGCCTGCCCAAGCGGAGCCGACGCCTGACTCGCGGATGCGCCCGCATCCTGTGTCGTATTTTGCGATCCGTTCTTGCCGCATCCGCCGAGGATCGCGCTCAAGCCGAGGATGCAGGAGAAAGCCCATGCTCGCTTCACGAAACGGTTGCCTCCGGGTTGACCAGCACTCGACGGTCACGAACGATTTAAGGGTATCGCTAATGACAGAGAGAATCAATGTTCGGCCAGAAAAAGGAATCTCTTTACTCGACAATCAGGCCAGTGCGCGGGTCTCTGCGTTCGAGAAGCAGGCGGATCAAGCAGATTGCGGTGAGGCTCGTTTTATAGTCGACTTGCTTCGAAAAACCTATGCGATGCAGCCTTGAAAGTTGCATTGCTCCCTCGGCCGCGTCTAGAGCAGTGCTCGACCCGCGACGCACCTGCCGCTGTTCCAGCAATGGCCGTTCCCTCTGTGTGTCAACACGACAATCGCCTCCAGACGCACGCGGTGAGGCGTCATTGCTTCTTTGTATATCGAATCACAACGACTCCGATGCGCATATTTGTCGAGACATTTGATGTCTGCGACATCGCGTGATTGATATTGAATGCCATATTCAGGTGATTTTCAAATGCTTCAGGAATGATTCTTGTGTGAACTAACAATGAGCGCTTGTGCATTTTTAAAATCCTTCACGCCATGGTTTTGCGCCCGTAATCCGATGACGGTTACCGAGACGAAAATTAGATGAACAAAGTTTCCGATCTGGACGTTCAACGCACGAGTGCTCTGGCGCAATACGATGTGTTGGACACCCCGCCCGAGCAATCATTTGACAAGATTGCAACTCTCGCAGCGGCCTTCTGCCGAGTTCCCATAGCCGTCGTAAATTTCGTGGCGAACGGGTGTCGGTTTTGCAAGGCTACGGTTGGTAATCAGGTTGGTTGTCTCGCAGTGACGAGTCCCTGTCCGTCAAGATGAGCGTCAAGTAGCTCCCCAGCGCGTCATTACTGACCCAACGCAAAAACAACAAATCACATGCAACGTAAAAAAGCGGCGGTGCTCCTCCGACCGCTCCGGCCGAAAGGACGCTGCGTATGGTCCATAATCCGCCTTTAAATACAGCAGCCGCGCCGCGTTCCTCGGGGAGAGAATGAAAGCCAGGGCGACCATCATATGCAGCCGGGACGGCAAAGTTCTTTTGGTCGCGCGCACGCGGTCACGGTGGTCGTTGCCCGGTGGCACCATCAAGCGTTTCGAGTCGCCACTAGACGCCGCCCGGCGCGAGCTGGAAGAAGAGACTTCGCTCGTTGGAGCGGAGTTCACGTACCTGTTCCAGTTTGGCGGCCTCAGCAAACGACATCTCGTTTTTTTCGTCGATCTTCCTCAGGACGCGTCCCCCGAACCGCGTAACGAAATTTCGAAGTGTAGATGGTTCAGCCCGACCAAAATATCGACGCTCATTACCAGCATACCGACCCGGGAAATCGTCGATCTCTTTAGCACGCACGAGAATCGCAGCGAAATGCCGTCAGCGGTCATCGACCAGCGGGACAGGCCAGCCGCCGTTGATGTCGGCGACAAGGCTTCACAACGGGTCAAAAGCCCAGCTATCAAGGAGTAAGTCGTGATCGGTAATATAGAACTTCTATCTCGCCTCCTCCTGGCGGCTCTACTTGGCAGCGTCATCGGCTTTGAGCGCGAACGAATGAACTGGGCGGCAGGTTTGCGGACACACATGCTTGTATGTGTTGGTGCGGCGTTGATGATGCTGGTCTCGGCCTTCGGATTTGCCGATGTGCTGGGAACGAAGAATGTCGTGCTCGATCCTTCCAGGGTCGCCGCCCAAGTGGTGTCGGGCATTGGATTCCTGGGAGCGGGGTCAATCCTGCTGCGTGGCGAAATCGTGCGCGGGTTGACCACCGCCGCCAGCCTCTGGTCGGTCGCGGGAATCGGTCTGGCGGTTGGTGGCGGCATGTACACCGCAGCCGTCGGCGCAACGGTCATCATCTTTATCATTCTTGCCGGAGTGAAGCCGCTGGAGCGTCGCTTCATTGCGGTTAAGCAGGAGCGCAACATAACCCTGCTGGTCGAACGCGGCAGCGTATCACTCGACAGTGTTCACGACGCTCTGGGAAAAGGCAGCGTTCGAGTCAAGCAGTTCATCGTCCAGCAATCTGAAGACGACGCTGAACTCGACCACGTACAGATTGGGCTATCTCGTGCGGCAGTCAGTGAGTTCGAGACGATCCGTACGCGGCTGGCAGCAATGGCGGGGGTCCGTGAATGCAGGAACGGCAGTTGAAAGCAGAGTGGGCCATGGCGCATACATATGATCATCACGGCGATCCCCTCGTTGTGGCCGTTGGAGCCGACTCAACCCACGCCTCCCCGGCGGCTAACGCTGAGCGTCGGGATTCTTCATTTCCGCCACGATGGACCCATGGTTGATAATTGCCACGAGTGAGATTCCACCGATCATATTGCCCAGCAGAGTGGGTGCGAAAAACCCGCAGAGATAGTCCCGCAAGCTTGCTGCACCCACCATCACGCCGTAGCTCGCCTCCACTGAACCGGCGATCACATGCGACAGCTTGCTCATCCCGACCACATAGGTAATCAATAAAATTGTCACGAGCCGAGCCGAGCGCGCACTCGGCAACAGCCAGACCATCAATGCGATCAGCCAACCGGCAAACACCGCGCGCACGACGGTCACCATGAAGGTGCCGGAAAAAGGTTGCTCGGCCAAAAGCCCCAGCGCCTTGACGACCTCATCTGTAAAGACGCCTGGTATCTGGAGCATCGCCGCGAATATCACCGTGCCGGCGATGTTCCCCGAGAGCACAAGTCCCCACAGTCGGCCAGTCTTCGCGATGGTTGTCACGTCGCGGCGCGTCAAGACCGGAAGTACAGCGCTCAGGGTGCTTTCGGTGAACAGTTGCTGCTGGCCAAGAATGACGATGACAAACCCGACCGTGTAGCCGAAAGCAGCGACGAGGGGCCGCCATGGCGTATCGGGCAAAGCGCTTTCAATGACCGCTTGGGCCAGAAAGGAGAATCCCATCGACAGCCCGGCGGCCAGCGCAGACATGATGAGCGCACCGGCCGTTCGTTCCATGGCGGCCTCGCCTTCTTCCCTGACGACTTCGTGGATAACCAACGCACGTGGGGAGGCATGTTGCGCCGCCTGTTTTTGTTCCCCGTCATCGAGATGAGGGGAATTGGCGCCAGCATCGGGACCGGGCATGATTCGAACTCCTTGGTAGTGGCTCGACCCCAAGCGTCGAAGTTTCTGCAGGACGGTCGAGAAGGACGTCCCGGTCGAGTGCGTTCAGATTCATTCTCGCCTGGCCTGATCCGGGGTCGGCATTTCAAATTGCAGGTGGGTCGGCCCTTTGCCGGCCCCAGGCTATCGCCTGGTGCATTCAGATTTTGAGGAACGTTGCTTCGTTACTGCGCCGTGACGCCCTTCTTTGCCGCGAGTTGCTGGGCCATCTTCAGGTGCGCCTTGATCGTCGGCAGCGCTTTTTGAGCGGCCTTTTTGAGGTCGGCGTTTTGGCCGCCATCGGCCTCCGCTTGAAAGGCTTCTACCGCCTTCTCGTGTCCGGCGAGCCCGACTTGTTTGATATAGGCGGTGTCGAACTCCTTGCCGTGAAGGCCGCTCAGTGAATTGAGAACGGCGGTGTCGGAATTATCCTTGGGCACCATCACGCCGTGAGGCGTTGCCATCTTCAACGAGATCGCTAACTTCGTATGGTCCACTTCCATGTGATGAGCGAAGCTTTTTACATCGGCATCCTGTGATTGCTTCGAAGCAAGTTTACTTGCGTCAATCTCGGTTGAACTGGACATGCTGGCTGCCTGTACGAATTCCTTATCCGGAGACGGCAGGTCGTTCGCTGCGGTAGTACTTGCAGCTTGCGTTTGTGCAAAGGTCACGCTAGCGGTGGAGAGCGCGAAAAGCGCGGCGGCGAGAGGGGCAAGTTTCATGGATGCACTCCATATGGGATAAGTGACGATGTCAGAAAAACAATGGACGTTGCCACCGATGCAAACGCCATTCCACCCGTCCGGTTCCGTGCGGCCCAGGGTTTCAGGCGTCGCGACCCAAGCGACGTTTGTCCGGCGCGCGGAAGACGAGCAAAGGTTCACGTTCGAGACGGAAGGCTTTGGTGCCGGCGTAGGCCGGCACCCTGCTATTGCCGACCCGCCTCGAACACCTGCAATCAGGGGAGACTCAGGGGCGGGTTGAAGCCGTAATCAACGGATCTAAAAATTGGTTATTTCGCATTTCCTCTTCGAATGCGACGACGCATTCCGCTGCCATAGTTCGTACAGCGGTCATATCCGATCACCGCTTACCATTGCTTGAAACCGGCGGATCTTGCCACCACGCTTGCTTGCTTTCTACAGAGTCCAACTCGCGCCGTAGGGAGCAACGAAGAGCGATACGTAAGTAATGCGTTCGATGGTAAGGATTTCACGGCAGAGAGATGACGCCTTTGTCGCGTCGTAGCGTATCGGTCGAGTCTTTCAACATTCGCGCTCCTAATTTTCCTGGGCTCAGTTGCACTGTTCCTCGGTCACGTCTACTACTTCCCCTTGAATTCGAATCAAAAGTGCGGGCTTTTTTTCCGGCAAGCGGATCCGCTGACGTTTAGCGTTTCTTTCCCCAAATTATTCACGCAGATTTTTTTATCAAATGTCCGCTGAAGCCGTGTAAACGAGCACGCAGAGTCGCCGAATAATTTCGTTCAATGGGATTGGTGGCACGGTGGTTGCACTGAGCACTCTGCGTCCTTTTTAAAACTGCAATCTTCGCCAAGGCCGCAAGCCTTGAGAATCGAGCGCCCGGCACCGGGCGCGCTGCGCGGTCTGACGCAGTGCTGCTCGACACCATGATCCGGACCTCCGCAATGCGCACGTTCACCGAACGTCGAGCGGAAGGTTCCACTCAATTGACTTGGAGTTAACTATGTTCGTACACAATAAACGCCTGCAATACACCGTCCGAGTCGCGACTCCTAACCCTGGTCTGGCAAATCTGCTCCTTGAGCAATTCGGCGGTCCTCAAGGCGAGCTCGCGGCTGCATGCCGGTACTTTACTCAAGCGGTAGGCGAAGACGATCCGGGCCGAAAGGACATGTTGTTCGATATTGCTACAGAAGAATTGAGTCACCTGGAAATTATTGGTTCTATTGTGGCTATGCTGAACAAGGGTGGTAAGGGCCAGCTCGCTGAAGCTGTTGAATCCGAAGCTGACTTGTATCGGTCTCTCACCGGCGGCGGCAACGATTCCCATACCACAGCACTGCTGTATGGCGGTGGGCCTGCGCTGACCAATTCGGCCGGCGTGCCCTGGACTGCGGCTTACATCGACACGATCGGCGAGCCGACGGCCGACCTGCGTTCGAACATCGCGGCAGAAGCGCGTGCGAAAATTGTCTATGAGCGCCTGATCAATGTCACTGACGACCCGGGCATCAAGGAAGCGCTAGGCTTCCTAATGACGCGCGAAATCGCCCACCAGAAGTCCTTCGAGAAAGCACTGCACTCGATCCAGCCAAACTTCCCACAGGGCAAGCTACCGGGCGTACCTGAGTTCACGAGTGTCTATTTCAATATGTCGAAAGGCGAGGACATCCGTGGTCCGTGGAACGAAGGCGGCGACTGGGTGTTCGTCGAAGATCCGCAGCCGGCTGTTGACGGCGGCGACGGGCTTGCGACAGTTGGGGTAACAAAGACTGATGCCAAGGTCCTGAAGGCCATGGCAACCCGTACGGCTTCAGACGTCAGTGCCGATCCGACAACTGGCGCGGACCTTGGTGCAGGTCTGGCGACTGCAGCTAAGTAAGATCGACCAGATAGTCGATGTTTGAAATCGCGCTGGAAAGAATGGCCCGCTTAGCGGGCCATTCGTCTTTACCCGACGACAATCTGCAAACGAGTTGAAGCTTTGACCCTCGCGTATTGACGATGTCAGAATCAACGGGCGAACGCCCTCGCCTATACCGCGCCTTCATTCTGCTCCCGGAGCAGTTCTTCCTCTACGAGCTCGCGGGCCTTTCGCCAATACTCGTCATCGCACCCTTCCATGGAGCCGTCCTCTTCCCATAGCGCGTAGGCGCGCTTGCGGATTCGCTCTTCTTTTGATTCCATATTCACGGGTTACCTCCAGAAACGACGGACCGGATGTCAATGTTCGACGGACGCGGGGAACGTTGTGGCCTGCGAACGTTGTCAATCACGAGGCTAACACCACCGCGATGTTTGCGGTTCTGGCATAACGATTGCGACGTGAAGCTTCGATAGTGTTCATTTTCCCGCACCGCGCCGGACATACGATCTGGCGTAAGCGAACGTAGTCCTAATAACTGAGCAGTCGCAAATCTATGGATCTCGGATCATTCGGAGCCTCACCGCGCATCACCACGATGATCAAGCTCGATCACACCCACGTATTAGCAGCTTTTCATCGATATCGAACGGATGCGCCCCAATGGCGCAAGGCAGCCATCGTCAACACTATTTGTGCCGCTCTTGAGATTCACGCGCAACTGGAGGAGGAGATTTTTTATCCCGCGCTCCGTGCTGCGAATCCTACCGCCACGGTGCTCGACAAAAGTGTCCCGGAGCATGACGCGATGCGCGAAAGTATTGCAAAACTCCGTTCGATGGATCTCGACTCTACCGGATACGACGCAACGCTCATGGAGCTCATGCGTGAAGTGCTGCATCACGTTGCCGATGAAGAAACCATCCTGCTGCCAATGGCCGAGGATATCCTTGCTGCCGACCTTCGGCGCCTGGGCGCCAGGATGAACACGCGTCGCATGCACCTCGTCGCGAGCCGGCCGGCCGAACTTGCCATCAATACCGCTGGAGCATTTCCTGTTCTCACCCTGTCGCTTGCGGGCGCGGCGGCATTTACGCTGGTTTCCGTTTTGCGATCCCGCACGCGGCAAGGGCGGAATCTCTCATGAAATCGGCCTTTATTTTTGATCTCGACGGAACGCTTATCGACAGCGTCTACCAACATGTAATCGCGTGGAGTGAAGCACTGGATAGCGAAGGGCTGAGCCCGCCCGTCTCCAGAATCCACCGCAAGATCGGCATGAGCAGTGAGTTATTTGCGAAGCAGCTTCTGAGGGAGGTCGACGGCCAGGTGGATGCGGATCGCATCACGCGCGTCAAAAAAAGACAGGGGGAGGCGTTTGACCGTATGAATGGCCAGATTAAGGCGCTCCCGGGCGCGCGTGAGCTTCTCACTGTATTGACCAGGGCGGACATACCTTGGGCGATCGCCACAAGCGGCAGTCCTGAAGCCACAGCTTCGAACCTGGAAAAGCTGGGTCTGAACACTTCAGGGACGATGGTACTAACGGGCGACGATGTAGAGCACGGCAAACCCGAACCGGATCTTTTTCTAAAAGCCGCCGAACGTTTGGGCGTACCGATTGAGCGCACGTATATTGTCGGCGACAGCATATGGGATCTGCTCGGCGCACGTCGATGCCATGCGCTGGGACTTGGGCTGAAGTCAGGCGGCGTGGGTGAAGAAGAACTTCAACGAGCCGGCGCACTCCGCGTATATGAAGACCCCGCCGACCTGCTGGACCATCTGGACGAGTTGGCGACGCTTCCGAAATAAAAGCGGGTCAACGTAGCAATCATCTACTGGTATAAGCCGCCAATCACCCTGTTAATCTTTGGGGAAATGGTGGGTTTTGGGCACTTTTTGTAGTGCCCTTTTTTTATGCTGAGAAGGCATGTCGCACACGACCAACGAAGCCCAAAGTGGGTGGGCGCTAGCACTGGTCCGCGTGGCTACGGCTTGAGGACCACCTTGATGCAGCCGTCCTCCTTGTCGCGGAATGTCTTGTACATGCCCGGTCCGTCTTCCAGCGGGACCGTGTGGGTAATCACAAACGATGGATCGATCTGGCCTTCCTGAATTCGATGCAGCAGATCGTCTGTCCATCGGTTCACATGCGTCTGACCCATTTTTCATGTCAGCCCCTTGTTCATTGAGGCCCCAAAAGGAATCTTGTCGATCAAGCCACCATAGACCCCCGGCACGGACAGGATGCCTGCGGGACGGCAGACGTAGATCATTTCCCTCAGTACGTGCGGGCGGTCACTCTCCAGCATAACGGCCTGTTTGACCCGGTCATACATGGCATCAAACGACCGGGTGGCATGAGATTCCATGCCGACCGCATCGATGCACTTCTCCGGCCCCTTGCCATTGGTCAACTCTTTCAACCGGTCAAGCACGCTTTCCCGGTCAAAATTAATCGTTATTGCACCGCCCTCCTTAGCCATCGCGAGCCGTTCGGGTACCCGGTCGATCACTACAACCTGTCTCGCCCCAAGTAACACGGCACTTCGAATCGCCATCTGACCAACCGGGCCCGCACCCCAGATTGCAACGGTATCGTCGGGTTGAATGTCACAATTGACCGCCGCCTGCCACCCAGTCGGAAAAATATCGCCTAAAAACAAGACCTGCTCGTCGGTCAGGCCATCAGGGATTTTCACATGCGTCGTGTCAGCCATTGGCACACGAACGTATTCGGCTTGCCCTCCAGCGTATCCGCCAGTTAAATGCGAATACCCAAAAAGCCCTGCAGTCGTGTGGCCAAAGACTTTTTCGGCCTTGTCCTTGTTGCGATTGCTTCGCTCGCAGACGGAGAAATTTCCGCGCTTGCACTGATCGCACTCACCGCAGAATATGGTGAATGGAATGACGACCCGATCGCCGACTCTAAGCGCTTTGTTATCCTTACCAACCTCCACCACCTCCCCCATGAATTCATGGCCCATAATGTCGCCACTTTCCATAGTCGGCATAAAGCCATCAAACAGATGCAGGTCCGACCCGCAAATCGCGCAGGTCGAAACCTTGATGATTGCGTCGCGCCCTTCCTCGATAACTGGATCCGGGACCGTGTCGCACCGGATATCATGCTTGCCATGCCAACGAAGCGCTCTCATTTTCTGCTCCTGAATATTGATGTGTCGAGGCTCGTGAGGAAAGGGCTCGAAGAATCGCTCGACACAGCCTATTGAGCAACGACTATTCCACTGCTTCGTTAAGGAAGGTCTGAACAACTCGCTTTCAGCGTAACTGTTGAGCACATTCTAAATTGGTGGGTCTCTCAAAGCGTTTTTTGGGTTGCGAACCGAACGAAAATGAACCAGAAATTGAGCCCATTGATATCCGCTCGCCAAACCTTTCGACATTCTCGGTTGTGTGTCCGCCGCTAAGCTGAAGTGCCGTCCAGACCGGACCGGTGAAAAACGTTGGTGAAAGACGCCTGAAATGCATCGCAAGAAAAGGACTTCGTGATTGGCGTGTGCATCGGGTCTCCGATCGCCTGTGTCTGGAATTTGACTCAGGCACAGCCCATGCTCTTAAAACACCTAGTAATGGACCGCACACAAAGTGGCGGCCGCTCATTGGACACGGTGGGCATCGCCCAGCCCTTAACTATGTAGCACTAACTTAACCTGCGAGAAATCATGAAACGGATAACCACAGTAGCTGCTTTTTTAGCCTTGACGATCATGTCGTCTGCAGCCGTTGCACAATCGGGCGGCGGATCGGCTGGTGGAGGCGGATCCGGCGGTGGGTCAAACGGCGGTAGCAAGAGCGCAACCGCCAGACCCGACGGAACAACGTCGGTTGGCGGTGGCATGGGTACCGGGACCGGCTCCGCGCCATCCTCAGCTCATAAAAAAGCCAAGGCTATGAAAGGCAACGATGGCACAACCGCTGCGCCAGACGGATCCATGAAAAGCACTCAGTAGATCGATCCGCGAAAATCGGTGAGTTCGATTCAGGCTGCGGCGGTGACGGTTAGAGGCCTGGCCAATTTTCATGGTCGAGGCCACTAATGAACAACCGCGATGCTCGTCAAGCAGCCTCGAGAAATGGATCTAGCAGGCAACTCGAAATGTCCGGACTGCGCCGTAGCACATACATTTCAAATACCCCTTGCATCGCCCAGACATCTCCGTAAAATACTGTATATACATACAGTAAGCGCTGACAAAATGGAACTGCTCAAGAAGCTCGAAGTGCTGGCAGACGCGGCAAAATATGACGCTTCTTGCGCCAGCAGCGGGGCGCCGAAGCGCAGTTCGCGAGGCGGTCCCGGGCTTGGAGCGAGTACAGGCGCCGGTATCTGTCACAGCTTCACGCCCGATGGCCGTTGCGTGTCGCTACTGAAAATCTTGCTGACGAATTTTTGTCTATATGACTGTCAGTACTGCGTGAACCGTCGGACCAGCAACGTACCGCGTGCGCGCTTCACGCCTGAAGAAGTTGTAGACCTGACGCTAGATTTTTATCGGCGCAACTATATCGACGGCCTGTTTTTAAGTTCGGGCATCATCCAGTCGTCGAATTACACCATGGAGCAACTCGTTCGCGTCGCACAGTCCTTGCGCGAGGACCACCAGTTCCGCGGCTACGTGCATCTGAAGACCATTCCTGACGCGGATCCGGAGCTGATCGCGCAGGCCGGTAAATATGCCGACCGGTTGAGCGTCAATATCGAACTCCCGACCGAGGTCAGCCTCGAACGGCTCGCGCCCGAGAAAAGTGCGCGCACGATCAAGCTGGCCATGAGTTCAATCCGGCTCGGACAGGACGAAGCGCTCAGCGACAAAAAAGCGCCGAAATTCGCGCCTGCCGGTCAAAGCACGCAGATGATCGTCGGTGCAGACAGCACGGACGACCGCACCATCTTGCGCACGGCTGAAACGTTGTACGGGTCGTATAAGTTGAAGCGGGTCTACTATTCGGCGTTCAGCCCGATCCCCGACAGTCCTTCCGCCCTGCCCTCAGAGGCGCCGCCGCTATTACGCGAGCATCGGCTCTATCAGGCCGACTTTCTGATGCGCGGTTATGGCTTCAACGTGGCTGAACTGTTCGGTGACACTGGCTCGTTGTCGCTTGATATCGACCCGAAGCTTGCGTGGGCGCTGTCCCATCGGCATCAGTTTCCGGTTGATCTAAATCGTGCACCGCTGCGCATGATTGCGCGCGTGCCGGGAATCGGCATGCGCAACGCCCAGCGGTTGGTGGAGCTGCGCCGCTCGCGAGCCTTGCGTTATCAGGATCTCATTCAGTTGCGTTGCTCGATGGCGAAGATCAAGCCGTTTATCGTCACGCAGGACTATCGGGCTCCGCTGAAGGACGTGTCGTCGGAACAGCTGCGTCGAGTGCTGACGCCGCCACCTGTGCAGCTCGCGCTGCTGTGAGTGCGCATGGGACCAAGCGGGCATTCGATGCAACCCATCGTCATCGAGAACACGTATAGCGCGTGGCGCGCCGCTGCCCTGCGGATGCTTGCGGCAAACGCGCCGCCGGAATCGATCGAGTGGCGGATCGACAACCCTGCGCATAGCGCTGCGAGCGGTCATTCCGAGCCAACGAGCGGTTCGTTTGATTTCAACGCGAAGCAGACTGGCAACGACGTAGCGGTATCCACGCCGCGACATGTCGAATCTGCTGTGCCGTCACTGGTAGTCGCCATATCGAAAGCACTGGCGGCTCAACTTAACGATGCCGCGCTATATCGGGATCCGCGTCGCTGGGCGTTTCTGTACAAGGTCATTTGGCGATGGCATCAGGGCGATCGCGCGGTGGCCTCACCTGCCGACGTCGACGGTAATCGCTTGCAGCAGATGGCAAAAGCGGTTCGACGTGACAAACACGACATGATCGCGTACGTGCGCTTTCGCAAGTGTGCGCAACATGCAGCCGGAGAGCCGGAGTACGTAGCGTGGTATGAGCCCGCGCACGACATCCTCGCGTGGGGCGCGGAGCAGTTCGCCCAGCGTATGGGCCGCTCGGCCTGGCTGATCGCCACGCCGTCGGGCGCTGCGTCGTGGGACGGCGCCACCTTGCACCTGCAATACGATCATGCGCAGCGCGGCGCGATTGCGCCCGATGCCGCCGAGGCGCTCTGGCTCGCGTATTACCGCAGCACCTTCAATCCGGCGCGGCTCAATGAAACGGCGCTGTATCAGCACATGCCGGTTCGTTACTGGAAAGGACTGCCCGAGGGCATGCTGATTCCGTCGATGATCAGCGAAGCGAAGTGCGGTGCGCGACGGCTTGCGCAGGCAAGCGGCGTCGGCGCGCTGGATGGAAAAGCCATTTTCGTCGAAGCCGAAGCGGCGCAGCCGTCGCGCACCGCGCCGAGTTCGCTCGACGCGTGCCGTCGCTGCGAGCTATGGCAGCACGCAACGCAGGCCGTGGATGGCGAGGGTCCAGCGGATGCGCGCATCGTGCTGCTAGGCGAACAGCCGGGCGATCAGGAGGACCTGAGCGGCAAACCATTCGTGGGACCAGCGGGGCAGTTGCTTGACGAGGCCATTCAACGCGCGGGATTGCGTCGCAGCGATCTCTATCTGACGAATGCGGTCAAGCACTTCAAGTGGACACCACGGGGCAAACGCCGGCTGCACAAAACGCCGGCGCAGCGCGAAGTGGAGGCTTGCGCCGTATGGCTCGAACGTGAGTTGCAGCGCGTTCGACCCGCCGTCATCGTGACGCTCGGTGCAACCGCGCTGGGCGCATTGCTTGGTGAGAAGGTCAGTTTGCAGGGCTATCTCGGCGATTCGTTTGAACTGAATGGCATGCGGGTGATTCCGACCTATCATCCGTCGTTCGCGCTGCGTCAGGATGACGAGGGAGGACTTGAGCAGGTCACCCGGGCGATCTGCGATGCGTTGGCGCGTGCGCGAGACCTCATGGACCAGCGCGCTGATCGGCCTGTGGGCGACTCCCTAAGCTCGTGAGGGTGATCCAGCGAGGCAGGCTGACTTTCACGCTTCGAGAAACTCTGTATGCCCTTCAAAGGTCGATCGGCACCGCAGCGAAGCCTAAAACGTTTCCTCCGAAGGCTCCGGCCCGCGCCATACCCCGGTGGGCCTCGCTATCTTCACTGCGGCGCCGGTATGCGCCGACTCGTAGATCGCCTCCATGATTCGCTGGTCCTGCAGGCCTTCTTCGCCCGGCGTGTGGGGTATCGCATTGCTGATCACGCACTGCGACATGTGATCGATCTCGCGCGCGAACTGGTTGTTCGGATCAATCGTGATCTCGGTGACGGCGTTCTTGCCATCGACCAGCGCACCATACCGCAGGCGCAAGCCGTTGTAGCCGAACGCGGGGTCCATCTCGGCCCACCCTTGCGGGCCTTGCAGGCGAAAAAATCGCGATTCGTGCGACCCGTAACTCGCCATGCACGTCGCCGTGAATCCGCTTGGAAAACGCAACACGAAATGCACGGACTCTTCCACCTCTTTGAAGCGCGGATCATCGTCCGGCCTTGTCGTAGTTGCCGTTGCTTCAAACGGTTCTTCACCGCTCAAGAAGCGCGCCGCGTTTAGCGCATACAAGCCGATATCAGGCAACGCGCCACCTCCGGCGAGCGCTTTTTTCAGCCGCCATTGCGACGGGTCGCCTACGTTCTGCGAATTGCCAGCAATAAACTCACGGAGGGGTCCGAGCTTGCCCTGTTGCACCATCTTGACGATCATGCGGTCCATGGGTTCGTACTGGCTTCGGTAAGCGATCATCAGCTTGCGATTCGCCTGACGGCATGCACTGATCATGGCCTGGCAATCGGCCGCGCTGGTCGCCATCGGCTTTTCACAAAGCACATGCTTACCGATCTGCGCTGCACGTACCGTGTACTCCTTGTGCATGCCGTTCGGCAACACGATATACACAACGTGAACACGCGGGTTGTCGGCGAGACGCTCGAAGTTCTGGTAATCGAACACGTCCGTTTCGCGTAAGCCATACTGACGCGCCACCTTGCGGGCTTTATCGCGGTCCCCGGAGACGAGCGCCGCAACGCGCGAATATTTGCATGCCGATAATGCCGGCAAGATCTGATCCATCGACAGCCGCCCAAGCCCGACGATCGCGTAACCCACGCGATCGTCAGGAGAGCTGTTTGGGTCAGGCGTTTCTTCCGCCTGCTCGGTCTTCGGATCTTGAATCAGGGGCAACTTCACGGCATTTTCCGTCGCTGACGCAGGCGCTTCGGCCCACGCACTCCCCGTCGCCACCGCTGCCGCTAGTCCAACCGCGCTGCGTTGCAGGAAAATACGGCGCGTCGGGCCAGGAATGCGGGCGTTGTCAGCGGGAATGTCCTCGGGCTTGATGTTAGGCATTCGGGCACCCCGAGGAGTTGATTTGGGCTTTACTGCAGCACGTGGCGTTCCTTCGCTGTATCGCGACGTCTGCCATTTCCCGACGACACATGACGGTGCTAACGGAAGTCGACATGCTTGCGCGCCGGCACCGCCCCGCCTCTCCCGTATGTTTCAGAGAAGTGTTATTCGTGAGCCTTTCACTTCGTTCAAGGTTGTAGCTGGACGTGTGCTGTTTTGCTTGATCGTATGGCCACCACCTGGCCGCCACCGAACGGACACCGCTGAGGCCGCAAAGCGTCATCCCCGCCGTTGCTGTTTGCATGTAGACCATGGCGGAACTCGCCCCACAGCGCGTGAACGCCCTCAACAGTAAAAGATGCTGCCGCGCATGATAGCCCGCTCGTCCCCAAAAACGGCGTGCGACGAGGCACGCTGTCGGTGGTCAACGAACTTTTTTCAGCGCACTGGCTTTGTGAATGGCCGTTTTACCACTCTGTGAGCTTTTGACTTCGTATTGGGGATTGTCAGGAGACGCCTTCGCAACATGCCCACCCGCCTTTGCCGGACCGGTCACCTTACGCGTGACCTTACCTTCCGTGCCGCCCTGCGATGTTTGCCATTGCACCTTGTCGCCTTTGGAAACCTTGGTCATACCGAACTCCTGAAAAATGCGGTCCGAAAATGGCTCTTCGACGGAAACGACGGAGCCAATTAAGTTGGCGCAATTTTGGTTCCAGCCTTTTGCCGTTTCTGAGTAACCATTAGAACCCCGAATTAATGATGGTAGGACACGGCACCCAATCGGCGCCCGAGTAGTCCGTCTGAGGGGTCTTTGATAACGAAGAAAAGGCGCCAGCGCGTCCAGTCCGAGTTCTCGGACAACGACGACACGGCCGAATTATTTTGCGAGAAACGCTCCTCTTGCCGGCATCGGGGATTTTTCAGCTACAGGATGTCGCGGTGGCTTCACGTCGACGCCATTGGTTATGCGTGAACGAGGCCAATAGCCCGCTGTGTCAACCGCTGGAGCAATCCGAATTCGAGCACCACTATCCCCGAACTGGATCGCCCCGCGAACGGCAGACATTCGCCCGTATCTGCCGCGTCACCTAACCGTTGAGTTCTTGATGCAACGCCAGGTATTCTCGTGCGAGCTTGTGGCGCGGCTCAAGATAAATCATCGGCTTGGCATGCTGATGGCTTTCGCGGATTTTCACCGATTGCGACAGATAGGAACTGAGTACCGGCAGGCCTTCGTTAAGCAATTCCTGCACAAGTTGTTGCGGCAGGCTTGCGCGTGGCTGAAACTGGTTGATCACGATCCCTTCGACGGTCAGTTCGGGATTGTGGTCATGCTGGATCTCCTGAACATTTTCGAGCACCGAATACAGCGCACGGCGCGAAAAATCATCGCAATCGAATGGGATCAGACAGCGTTCGACCGCGACCAGCGCCGAGCGGGTGAAGAAATTGAGGGCGGGGGGCGTATCGATATATACCGCGTCATAGCCGTCGAGACCTTTGAGCGCATCGCGCAGCTTGTAAATTTTATAGCGCGATTCAAGCTTACCTTGCAAGGCCTCGAGATTGGGGTTCGAAGGAATGATGTCGAGGTTTTCAAACGGCGTGCCGTGTATGAACGAGCCGATCTGCGGCTCCCTGAAACTGAAGCTTAAGGTCGCTTCAAAAAAATCGGCCAGACCCGGCTGCGTGTCCCGCGCCTGCCCGCCCAACAAATACTGGCTTGAATTACCCTGCGGATCGAGGTCGATCACCAGCGTGCGCACCCCTTGGGAGGCACTGATTGCGGCAAGATTACAAACGATGGTGGATTTCCCCACCCCACCCTTTTGATTGAATATCACCCGGCGCATTGATTTTTCATCCCTAGCGAAGCACCCCCGGGAGTTTATCTGATCGGCAGCTCCTTTTGGGTCGGTCAGTTCCGATGGTCGAGCGATCCGTCGAACTCCACGCTCCACGCGGACATCAGCGGGGTTGTGAAGGAAGGCATCAAAAGAACCACGTCAGCACGGGAAATGTCGACTGCGCCGGAAACCGCAGCGCCGTCTCAATCAGGCTGTGCTCGCGAATACCACCCTGAAAATTGTCCGCGCGGCGTAAGCAAAAAAGCGGCGCAGCTTATCTCCCTGATGCAGGCGTCTGGCGAAGTGTAGTTCGGTACTGGAACGTCGTTTGCAAGGGCAGTAAAGACGGACCCGACGCCGCGCACGAAGCGCAGGGGTCGAGACCCCAGGTCCCTATTTAGAAGCAGCCAGGGAAGTATAAAAACGACAAGGCGGCGACCCGCCGCTTTCTTCACTTGCAAGGAGAGAAGAGATGGAACCGATGAAACCCATGGAACCCATGAAACCGATGGAGCCCATGCCTGCCATGGAAAAGTGGTGGCCTGATGAATTGGGTCACGCGTCCTCGAGCGGTTCACAAAACGGCGTGCGGTACGCGTTTTTCCCCGATAAACAGCGCTTGCTGATCGAAGAGCACGGCAACCTTAGGACCTACGCCAGTGGCGATCATCAGATCAATGGGGTATCGCAACAGCAGAGCCACGGACACTCGCTGGCTTTCACTAGCCAGTCGGGCATCGTCAACCTCGACGAGTTAGAGCAGGTTTAGTGAATTGCGGCAGGGGTGAGGAACGCGCAGTCGGCATCCGTCTCGCTGCCCATCGAACTGGAGTGGACATGAAAAACCCGTGGACCAAAAAGAATCCGTTTATGAGCATGTGGCTGAGTGGTGCGAATCGAGTTGCCGGATCGGCACGGGGCCAAGCGAGCGCGGCGGCAAAGCGTCAGGCTGTCGATTTCTGGACGTCCGCACTGACGCCGCCCAAGCCCAAGAAGCGAAAGAGTCGGCGTTAGCACGAGGTTGACCTGTAACCGACCCTGGTGATGCTCAGCTTCGCCCTTCCTCCGCCGACGGACGCTCTTGTCCGGGCTTCGATCGGCCACGCGTCGCCACCGTGTCAGCATGGCTTTGCCGATTCGCGAAGCCTCTATGGCGAAGATGCAGACCGCCCCGCCGCTGCAGCAAGCCAGCGACAACATCGACACTCGCCGAGCGCTCCGCTGACCGCATTCCCGCAGTGGGTGCGGGCCGTTCGCGACGCCGAAGCGCACTTCAACTTGGCATTCCGCGCGCTCTGATTCAGCACTTCATGGGCAGGGGTGGCTGGCACGTCCCGTGCGAAGGAGGACAGGGTCACCAACTGGAGGATGTCATGGACACCGACACAGCAGAAGGTACGTTGAAAGAAGCAGCAGGCAAGGTTCAAGACGCATTAGGCGCAGTGGTGGGCGACGCGGCTGACCAGATGTCAGGGAAAGCACGTGAATTAGGTGGCAAGGCGCAGCAACTTTGCGCGGACACCACCAGCCTCATTCGGGACAGCACTGCTGAGAGTCCGTTTGTGGTGTTAGGCATTGTCGCCGCCGTCAGCTTTATAGCCGGCGTGATATGGGCGAACAGTGGAAACGGTTCTTCCCGGACTTATCCACAAGATGCTGGCGCTAACGATCGCGCGTATTAGGCTAACGCCGTCGCAGCTCCGGATTAGGGTCCTATGACCTCTGTTTCAGCGGCCTGGACAAGCGTCTTGCCCATCAGAGTAGGCCGCGCGGAAATCGCCGCATTCACCGTCATGGCGGGAGCATTAGAGAGATGTCGGCGCAATCAAAAATCATGCGATGGCGCAATGTCGGCCGATTCTGCGCTCAAAGAGTCGCCGACTACGGTGAATTGTTTCGCATCGAGCTGGCAGAAACGAAAACGCGATTGCTGCACGAAGTGATTGCGCTGGTCGCGCTGGCGGTGGGCGCTCTATTCACACTGTCCTTCCTTTGCATCGCCATCATTGTGTCCGCCTGGGGGACGCCTTATTTCCTCAGCGTCGTGTGGGGCGTCGCCGCAGCGTGGCTGATTGTGACGATTGTCGCCTTCCTCGTCTTGCGTGTTCAGCGACCTGGCCAATCATTCCAGACCTTGCAACGAGAACTCCGACGCGATGTTGAGTCTGTCAAGGAGGCGATCAAATGACGCGCGGGATACACGAACATAAAGAGGCTGAAGCAATTGTCCTCGCACGCATGGCGGCAACGCGCGCAGAGCTCGTCTCTACCAGCCAGCTCCCGGATAGTGGCGCTGGAGCAAAGCGAACAGCAAGACACGTCGCAATGGATACTGGTCCCGTGTTCTTGCGCACGCCTAACGCAGCGCTGCTCGCCGTAGTGCTTGTTGGATTGGTCATTATTGGACCGAGGCAGGTCCTGGTCATATCGTTTCGAGCGGGCCTGACGGCGTGGATCACGAGAACGGTGCGTGCCCTTGCAGGCGGGTGATCTTAGAACCGTCGGTCGCCAAAAAACGCGTCACGGCGACCGGAAACCAGAGGCACGCGGCTCACAAGCAATTAACCAGAGAATAAAAATGGCTCAAGAAGAAAATCCGAAAGCGCGGGCATCGGCGGTGCTTTAGTCCGCCATAAAGGCTCTCTGTTTCCAGAGCCTCGGTGGCCGTCTGTAGCGAGAGGTGGGACGGAAGGCAACCGCAATTCAGCCGCACAACGGAGGCGTTATGCAACTGATATATGGCAGCACGTTGCGGACCATCGCAGGTCATCCGGCAACGTTCGTGGTGCAAACCTTGAAAGCGTTTCGCGCGAACCAAGGGATGCTGCTCGCAGGTGCGCTCGCGTACTACGCGCTGCTTTCCATCGTCCCGCTACTCATCCTGGTTGTGATTGGGCTATCACATCTAGTCGACCAACGGGTGCTTCTTGATTCGCTGGCGCACCTGCTCGAGTGGCTGGTTCCTGGGCAAGCGAAGGCCATTGTTCGGGAGCTGACGAACTTTCTCGCTCACCGAGCCGTGATCGGTTGGGTACTTCTCTGTACCATGATTTTCTTCAGTTCGTTGGCGTTCACCGTGCTGGAAAACGCGATGTCAGTGATCTTTGTGCATCGGGTGACGATTCGCCGGCGACATTTCCTGATCTCCGCACTGCTCCCCTATTGCTACAGCTTGTCGCTGGGCCTGGGTGTGCTCCTTGTCACGCTCGTTTCCAGTGCTTTGCAGGCCGTCGGCGCCAACAGCATCGACGCATTCGGCTGGCACGTCTCTCTTGTCGGTGCCTCACGTGTATTGCTTTATCTGTTTGGAGTGGCGGGTGAAATTTTTGTGTTGACGTCGATCTATCTCGTGATCCCGGTTGGCCGCCCGACGTTCAGCCACGCTCTGGTCGGCGCAATCGCTGCGGCCTTACTGTGGGAAGCGACGCGTCACGTACTGGTCTGGTACTTTGCAACGCTTTCTCAGGTAAGCGTCGTATACGGATCACTCACAACCGCGATCGTAGTCCTCTTCAGTCTTGAAGCCCTCGCGACGCTCCTGTTATTCGGGGCTCAGTTGATCGCGGAATACGAACGTCTCAGCACGGGCACGAAGGAAGTAGCCCCGAAACCATTCCGAACAGGCTGACAGATCGCCAGAATGGAAGCGGCAGCTCCAAGAGCGGGCGGCCGATGTGTTCGGCGCGGCAAGCGCGCCCTTCAATGAGCCGCATTGATGAGTTGCACCTGGAGCATCCGTTTGCCGGCGCGCGCATGTTGGAACAGGACATTGATGGCACAACCATTGCGACAGACCTCTGGCGACACGCCGCAATCGCGGCACCCTTAGTTACAACCGCCATAGAGGATTTATATGACCGACCCACGCAACGTTGCGCACGACAAGAAGGTCCAGCAAGAGAAAAAGCACCACGGCGAAGAGATAGCGCCCGACGCAGCACACATACCGCAACCGGGGAAAAAGCCGCATCTCAAGGTAGTTGACGACGGCGACGCTTCCCCCGAAGAAGATGACGCGAAGTAAGTAGTCTTCGAAGATCGTGGTCTTAATCGCCGGCAACACACCAATTTTCAAAAGACCCGACTCGAAATTTTTTATCGTTTGTTTCAGGCACCAAGCACTCCTCGTCCACCGGTTTGGTGCCGGGCACGTTGTTTGCGTCCTCAACCGTGCGGCAATCGCACACGTCATTCAATACTTCCCAAAGATGTGTGCCCAAACTTTGCCGCAAAGGCATGTGTGGGTGCCGACCTGTCCCGGTTGACCGCGTTACGCCGGAACGCTCGCGTTGCCCAAACTCTTCCCCTCATTTTCCTTAGAGGGCAAGCCGTGGGTTTCACGTAGGATGACGCCTCTCTCAAGTTCGAGTTTCCGCGGGAATCGAACTTTCGGCCGACGCTTAGCCGTCGGTTTTTTGTAGAGCGCGTCAATTTTTATTGCTCATCGTATTCAGTCTTCGTGCCGCACCTCTTCTGGTTCTGATCCCCGGGCCGGGGACAATTAGAAGAGCGTCTGCCCCCGTTTTATGGCACTTGCCGGTGGGTTACTATGCAGCAAACTACGAGCGACCCATGTCCATCGAAAAACGAGAGGGCCCCCGAATTGTCGCGACTCTTGCGCTGCGTGTCGGACGAAGCACAAATTCAACACAGATCGCTGACGCCGTCGCTCAAATATGGAGCGAGGCTGCGCTCGCGTTATCGCCCATTATTGGCCTGGAAGGCGTCGCCGCGTTGCTTAAACGAAGCCTGTATCTTTCCGGTTCCACCTATGCGTGGCTATCGATCGCGCCCAAAACCGGCAACCAGTCGATCGATTTCGATACGCTGAAATCACTCATCGCGGATCGAACAGCGGAAGAGGCAATGGCCGGCAGTACGGCGCTATTTGCACAGTTTTATGGATTACTGACCAACCTAATCGGCCCTTCTCTCGCCGATCGAATACTCGAATCGGCCTGGGGCGACCTATCAAGCGGCGAGACCGCGCAGGACCACTCGTTATGAATGCCAAAGTGAAAATTAACCGCTTGGCGACCGGTGTTCCGGGACTGGACGAGGTGCTTGGCGGCGGTCTTCCGGAATTCTCTTTTAATTTGGTTGCCGGTCCTCCCGGGTGCGGTAAGACCACGCTCGCGCATCAGATCATGTTCGCTCTCGCGACGCCGGAGCGTCCAGCACTTTATCTGACGGTTCTCGGTGAACCGCCGCTGAAGATGCTGCGCTATCAGCAGCAGTTCGATTTTTTCGATAGCGACGCGATCAATCGCTCAGTGCGCTTTGTCAACTTAGGGGATGACACCCAGGCGGGCAACCTTGAACAGGTGTTGAACCGCATTATCGCGGAAGTCGAAACCTACTCTCCTGCATTGGTGTTCATCGATTCTTTTCGATCGGTTGTGCTTTCGGGCACGGCCCCGACCGATCCGCCGAACGACTTGCAGCAGTTCATGCAACGACTGGGCATGATCATGACCAGCTGGCAGGCAACAACGTTTTTGATTGGTGAATATTTCACCGAGATCGACACTAATCCCGTCTTCACAGTCGCAGACGGTTTGATCTGGCTGCGCCAGAGCGTGCAGCGGAACTCCATGGTTCGCAAATTGGAGATCATGAAGTTGCGCGGTCAAGCGACGCTGCCAGGCTTACATTCGTTTCGCATCACCAATGCCGGCATCAATGTCTTTCCGCCCGCGATTGGTGTTCTTTCAAACGCAAAAGAGCAGGACGGTACAGAGGCTGTCCGTATTCCTATGGGCGTCCCGCGCCTTGACGAGATGTTGGGTGGCGGACTTCCCCGCGGGTATTCACTGCTCGTGGCCGGCCCCTCGGGATCGGGCAAAAGCATTCTCGCGACCGCTTTCCTCGCTGCAGGCGCAAGCCTCGGGGAAACCGGTGTTTTCGCTGCATTCGAACAGCGCCGACACCGGCCGAGAAGCGGGGTGTTGACGGATCTAATCGACTCCGATCGGGTGGGACTGGTGGATGCACGCGCGCCGGACCTTTCCATCGACGAAGTTGTCGTTTTGCTCCGCGCTCAGATTCGTAGACTCAAGGCAACCCGCGTGGTGATTGATTCGCTGTCGGGTTTCGAGCTCTCTTTGGCCCCCACATTCCGTGAGGACTTCCGGGAATCGCTCCTGCAGCTCATTTCGGCGCTTTCCGCCGAGGGGGTGACGGTACTGCTGACGTCGGAATTGGAGGATCGGTATTCCGACCTTCGATTTAGTCCCTACGGTACGGCCTTCCTGACCGATGCAATCATCGTGCAACGTTATATAGAAGTCGGCAGTCGCCTGCGACGTTTGATGGCAGTGGTGAAGGTGCGGGCGAGCAGCCATTCCGACGAGCTGCGCGAGTACACCATCAATGACACCGGAATTTGCATTGGGGAAATGTTGCCCGACCAGGAGGGGCTGCTCGGCGGCCGACCAACACGCAAACACATAGCCGATGATCCCTCACGGAGTGCGGACCGTCACAAGCGGCAAGGCAATTCTTAGGGACACAGGCCGTGACCGAACCTGACGGGAAAGCAGACACTGCGATCGCGGCCGCCATCGAGTTGGCGGACCTGCGCAAGCAGGCGGATGAGGTGCGAGCCGAGCTGTCGAGACTGTGCCGGGGGCCTGGTAAGTTGCTTCGTCATCACTCTTGCGCTCGCCCTTCCGTGATGACCGACGCATTCGGTTCAGCCAACAGGCGTAACAATGCATTTGCGTCGGCTGGTTTGACCAGGTAGCGATCAAAGCCGGCGTCCTTCGCCCGGGTCCGGATGAGGGCGTCTCCATATCCCGACAATGCGATCGCAAACGGCATTTTTTGTCGCCCTTCATTGCGAAGCCGTTGCATGAGTTCGATTCCGTCCATTCCCGGCAAGCCGATGTCGCAAATCAGCATGTCGTAGGCGTTATTCATGGCCATCAAAAAGCCGGTCTCCCCGTCGCTCGCGACGCTTACCGTGTGTCCTTCAAGCTCAAGGAACGTGCTCAGCGCCTCTCTGGCATCCTGGTTGTCTTCGACCAACAGGACGCGTCGATTTCTCGATAACGAAGCTTGTTCTGGCTCGACACGGCTGAGCGGCTGCGCGTGGTCGCAGGCCGGCAGGGTCACGGTAAAAGTACTGCCGAGATTTAATCCGTCGCTGCGGGCTTCGACCGTACCTTCGTGTGCGTGGACGAGATTGCGCACAATATTGAGTCCGATACCCAGCCCGCCTTCTGATCGGGCCAAAAGCCGTGGGCCCTGGGTGAACAGCTCGAAAATCGAAGGCAGAAGTTCAGCTGGAATTCCCACTCCGTTATCTCGGACCGTCACCACGACCTTGCCACCCACAACCGTTGCCGAGAGCCAAATCTCTTTGCAATCCGGTGTAAATCGGGATGCGTTGATCAAAAGGTTCGAAAAGATTTGTGCCAGGCGCACGACGTCGCCATTAACCACAATAGGATCGAGCGGGACGCAAAGCTTCAATGTCTGGTTATGCTCGCTTAAATACGGCTGAACGGTTTCTACCGCCCGGTCGAAGACTTCGACGAGCGAGACCGGTTGAACAAGTAGCGCCACTTTGCCGCTATTTATCCGTGCTGCGTCTAGAAGATCATCAAGTAACCGAGCCATGTGGGCGGCCTGACGACTGATGATTTGCTGAAGCTTGAGCAGTTGAGGCGACGCGCCTGCAATTTTCTCAAGCATCGTCGACGCAGTAGTGATCGGTCCCAATGGATTGCGCAGTTCGTGCGCCAACATTGATAGATATTCCTGCTGTTTCCGATTCATCGCCTCCGCTTCGTCTTGCATAGATTGAGCGTTGAGCGCCGCTAACACCAGGTTTTGATTCGCATCGCGTAGTTGGAGAACCAACTCTTCGAGAGCATTTTTTCCCTTGGCTGCTTCACGCAGTGCCGTTAGCTCCTCGACGAGCGCGCTCATTTGCAGGCGCAACTGTTGAACAGGCAGGTTGGCCGGGAAAGTGATTTCACTCACCTGGTTCGGTGGCTTTGAGCGAGCCCCGTTTCCGTCTTTTCCTTTAAACATGAGCCGCACCACAGGATGCTCCCGCTTTCCTAGCTGGCAAATAAGGCGCACCTGCCCACGATTGTGGGCATTTACAAATCAAGCGGACCCCATCAATCTCCGCAAACATTCGGCGCCCGGTTTCATCGCAGCCGCAGTCGCAGTAGGAGGTGGGAGTTAACAGCAGAATGTTCCAAAGCGAAACTTTGTCGCTCATACGCAACCCCACGCGGCGTTCGGTGTTTGTTTGGCTCGCCTGTGACACACCCACGTTGCAATCACTTCAGCGATTTCTCGATGGAAAGCCGGACTGCGGATAGCATGGTCGTCACATAGTTGCTTTTTAGGGCGCTGGAGAATATCGGTTCCTCAGCGCAACCTCTTCCTCACGCAATACCTGGGCCACCTGCTTAACATCAGGAGGTCAGACGCGGCAGAAGTCGAGCCATAATTGCTTCAGTAATTTTTTCGGACTGGAAGGAAGCTCGGCGGATGTGACGCGCATGTCTACAATGTCGACTATCGCTGGTTTAGCGTCGATGACACCTAGTATTCCGGGAGCTGAGATGGAGCTGCATCGTTTTATCCAGGAAGACATGGAAGCCATTTTGGCCGAGTGGGATGCATTCGCGCGGTCCATCGCTCCGTCGGGAGAAATGTCACACCACGCACTCAGGGACCACGCGAAGCAAATCTTGCATGCGATCGCCGTTGACATTGGCACCTATCAAAGCTCGCAAGATCAGATTGAAAAATCACAAGGACTCGCCCTCGACCCGGACGTGGACAGCACGGCGGCATCGATTCACGGTGCGCTGCGGCAAGAAAACAATTTCTCGTTGATGCAACTCAGCGCCGAATTCCGCGCGTTGAGAGCGACGGTGCTGCGCCTCTGGCTGCCGCAAGTGGAGACGATGTCGCCCTCGACTGTCAATTCGATGATCCGCTTTAATGAGGCGATTGATCAAGCGCTTTCCGAATCTATTGCAGCGTACAGCGAAAGCGCCGACCAAACGCGCGAACTGTTTCTCGCTATCCTGGGGCACGACCTGCGAGCGCCGCTCGCGACGATCACGACGTCGGGCGAGTTGCTCGCCCGACCGCAGCTCCAGATCGCAAAGATTCCGGATATAGGAGCACGCATAGGGCGCAGCGCCAGATTGATGAGTAGCATGGTGGACGACCTTATTGGCTTCACCCGCACGAAGCTCGGGGTAGGCATACCGACTATTTTTGAAGCTGTCGACCTTCAGAGCGCGTGTCAATTGGCCGCCGACGACGCCAGCGCCTTGCATCCGGCTACCCGCTTCGAACTAACGACAAGCGGTTCACTGACTGGCTCGTTTGACAGCGTTCGCGTAACCCAGCTACTTACTAATCTTTTGAAGAACGCGGCTCAATACGGCGAGAAAGGTCGATCGGTCGAAATGAACGTCACTGGCTACGTAGATACCGTAGTGGTTAAAGTCAGAAACCACGGATTAGCCATTCCCGAAGATTCTTTGCAATCCATTTTTCAGCCGCTTGTCCAACTGTCGGCGGCAGGAGACGATGACCCGCGTCCAAGGACAAGCCTCGGTTTAGGCCTATACGTAGCCCGTGAGACGGCGCTGGCGCATGGCGGCTCCATCTCGGTGGAATCGGACGAGACTGACGGCACCACGTTCACCGTATGTCTGCCAAAAAATTGACAAGACAGCGATGCGTTGCCCGCCATCGCCGCGTCGCGTTTCGCGACCTTATAGACATCAGGTGAGCGATGACGACGACCTGCGAATTTTGAGGCGGGATGGCAAAGGCGAACCTCATGCATGGGTGCTGGCAAAATAGATATCTATAAAGCGACGTTCGGTAAATCATACGGGATCTGAATCATGAGCATTCAAGAACGGAACAATGTTCACTCTAGCGGCGCGGGTTCCCCGACGATCGTTTTTGCCCATGGGTTCGGCTGTGATCAGACCATGTGGCGGTATCTGCACCCGGACTTTGCCAACCGGCACAAAACCGTTCTGTTCGACCTGGTCGGAAGCGGCCAGTCGGACCTTTCCGCCTATGACTACGCCAAGTATGGATCGCTGCACGGATATGCTGCGGACTTGCTCGAGATCCTGGATGAGTTTGCGAGTGGACCGGTCATTTATGTGGGCCATTCTGTCAGTGCGATGATCGGTATGCTCGCGGCGATTGAAGCCCCGGAGCGTTTCGTCGCCAACGTCATGGTCGGACCTTCGCCCTCGTTCATCAATGATGGCGAGTATGTTGGCGGATTCACTCGCAGCGACATAGATGGCCTGCTCGAAACTCTGGAAAGCAATTACCTCGGATGGTCGAGCACCATGGCGCCTGTCATCATGGGGTCGCCGGATCAACCCGAGCTTAGCGTGGAGCTGACCAACAGCTTTTGCCGCACGGATCCCGAGATCGCCAAGCACTTCGCAAGAGTCACTTTTCTTGCGGACCATCGCGCCGACCTGGCGCGAGTCACCACGCCCACGCTGATCTTGCAATCGAGCGACGACTTGCTGGCGCCGCTCGGCGTCGGTGAGTACATGTTGGCCCACATACCAGGCAGCACGCTCAGCGTTGTGGATAACGTCGGACATTGCCCGCACCTGAGCGCGCCCTGCGCCAGCGTCGACGCGACCAAAGCATTCCTGCGCCAACTGGGTCTCACCGACCATGGATAGCGAACAGAGGCCGCTTTCTTCGATAGATGAGGCTTTCGAGAGAGCGCCATGCGGTCTGCTTGCGACCACTGTTGACGGCATGATCGTGCGGGTCAATTCGACGTTTTGCGGGTGGGTTGGATATCAGGCGCAAGAGCTACTGGAAAAGCGCCGGATCCAGGATCTGCTGACGATCGGCGGCAAGGTTTTCCACCAGACACATTGGGCGCCACTGCTGCAGATGCAGCGGTCAGTGGCGGAAGTGAAGGTGGATATGATTCATCGGGACGGGCAAAAAGTGCCGATGTTGATCAATGCCGCCCGACGTCGGCACGGTGACGTTGAGTACAACGAATTCGCAGTGCTAGTGGTCATTGACCGGCACCAGTACGAGCGTGAATTGCTTCGGGCCCGCGAAAAAGCGGAAGTCGCACTCGAGGAAAAACGAGTGGCCGAGGAGGCATTGCGTGAGGCCGATCGACGTAAGGACGCCTTCATGGCTACCCTCGCGCACGAGCTTAGAAACCCTCTCGCCCCTATGCGAAACGTGGTCGATCTATTACGCCTCAAGAATTTCGCAGACCCGCAACTACTGTGGGCTCGTGACGTACTCGATCGTCAAATGGTCCAGATGACGCATTTGGTCGACGGCCTGCTGGAGGTATCCCGGATTTCGGAGGGAAAAATTACGCTGCGCAGGGAAAGCCTCGATCTGGCTACCGCCTTGAAATACGCGGCCGAGGCGTGTCAATCGATTGTCGCCGCTGCGTCCCACACGTTGACAGTAGAACTGCCCCACCAGCCCGTTTTCATCAACGCGGATCCAACACGCTTTTCCCAGATCGTTCAGAACCTGCTGAACAATGCCGCGAAGTACACCCCCGACGGCGGGGCTATTTGGCTAACAGGCCGCCGTGAGGGAGAGCAGGCCGTGATCTCGGTCCGCGACAATGGCATCGGCATCGCAACCGAACACTTGCCTTCGTTGTTCGAGATGTTTTCGCAGCTTGGCGCGGGTCTTGAGCGCTCTCAAGGAGGACTCGGAATCGGCCTATCCCTGGTTCGCACCCTGACAGAGTTGCACGGTGGGTCAGTGTCGGCCCATAGCGGGGGCGCTGGTTTGGGCAGCGAGTTTATCGTTCGCTTACCCCTTTCGAACGAGCCAAACGCAACAGCGGCATCTCATGTACCCGATCCACCGGCTCGCAACGCGACGCGGCATCGCGTGTTGATCGTCGATGACAACGAGGATGCGGCCGAGAGTCTGGCAATGTTGCTGCAAGCGGAGGGCTACGACGCTCGTACAGCCTCGGATGGAAAGACGGGGGTACGCATAGCTGATGAGTTTGCCGCGGAGGCGATCATCCTGGACATCGGGCTTCCGGACATGACTGGATATGAGGTTGCGCAGGCTGTCCGGCAAAGTCAATCGGGAAAATCGGCCCTGGTGATTGCGCTGACCGGCTGGGGCCAGAAGCAAGACAAGCAAGATGCCGAGCTGGCAGGATGCGATTTTCATTTCACCAAGCCGGTCGATTTGGGACGGCTTCTTGCGATTCTTGCTGGTGGCAGCGTAGACCCGGCAGCTTGACGTTTTCATAGCCCGTCGTTGTTCATTCGTTCGCTCTTGCGCAACAGGGTTCAAATCAGGGCAACCAGTGCGCTTGCCGGCTGATCTTCTTCCCCGGTCGATGCCGTCGTCTTTTGACCGATGAATCTCTGTCGGATGCCGATGGGCGAGACCTGTCTGGAACCTGTCTAACGACGACGCACTATCGCCGCAATCAAGCCGAGGCTAATCAGACCACATCCTCCTAGAGCGCCAAGCGCACCTAAAGGCCCTAATGGGCGAGACAGCGCGCCGGCGATCACCGTTCCAAGCGGCCAAGTCCCAATGCAGACGGTGACCAATCCCATCATGCGACTGCGCAAGCGTTCGGGCGCTGCGTCAATGACGATTGTCGTCTGGAAGATGTTATAGAGCGCACTACCGAATCCCCCGACGAACAGTACACCCAGCACGGGCACGAACGGATGCTCCGACCGCCCAACGAACGACGCGAGACCCAGCGCCAGAAAAAAGCCGGCGGCGCCGGCAGCGAGCCAAAAAGTGGGGCGTCCGCGCGGTGTCCGAACAGCGATCACCAAGCCCGCGACGAGGGATCCCGCGGGCTCTGCGGAGGCCAGCACCCCAACCATCGCTGACGACACGTGGAACACCTGCAAACCAAGAGGCGTTACGAGTGCGCCGTAGCTGTATCCAAAAAGGTTGGTGACGACCGTGATCCCGAGGAGGATCGCAAGGGTTCGACTTGCGCGGGCGAAAGCGATGGCGTCCAGAAGATCTGTCAGTGCGCGCCGCATCTTCAACCGCTGGATCGTTGGCTGGAGCGAGGGGACCCGCGAGACGACAACGGAAGCACCTAAACTACAGACGGCGGATATAAGAAATGCGCCTGGCAGGCCCAAGCTTTGATACGCGACCCCGCCCAATATTGGCCCTGCGCATCGCGTCGCATAGTTCGTCATGCTGTCCACTGCAACCGCGCGCGGCCGTGCCTCATCGCCTGCGCATTCCGAAATCATTCTCCGTCGCGCCGGCATTTCTGTCGCGTACACGAGTCCGCTGATGAGACCGGCGATGCCCAGATGCCATGGTTGGAGGACACCGCACAGGCCGAGTGCACTGACCAGGACGGAAGTCATTCCTGTCAGGACCAGCCCGCCGACTACGATGCGCTTGCGATTCACCGCCTCCGATAACACGCCAATGAACGCACCCGTCAACAGCAGCGGAAAACTTCGCGCTGCCGAGACGATTGCTACCGCAAGCCCGGAGCCGGTCGCCTGAAATGTGAAGAGGCCGGCGGCCAGCACCTCGAGCCAAAGCATTGCGTTTGCGACGCCCCCGGCAATCCAGAGTTCCCTGAAGCCGGATGCCGCGAAGAGCCGCGTTGTCACAGATCGATCCATAATCCTGCCTTAATGCGAGTCAGCGACGCGAATCGCCGCAATGCATGTCGTTGGTCACGCGTCAGCAGTCCAACCAGCGTCATTGTTTATCGCTGGACGCCCTGATCATCCGGCTGGTCGCACCAGGACCCGCACCCACACCCGCGGCGAGTGCCTTAAGTCGTCTCAACCTGCCGACATGGTTTCTTTCCAAAAGCGGCGTGCGCCCGGAAAATGCCCAGCATAGTTATGAAATCACTAAAATCCAATCGTTTTTGAGCTCGGTTACGCAGAACGTTCGAGCGAACTCCATCCAAAATATGAGGAGAAACAGACCCATGAGTGATCAGCCGTTCGGACGCTCCCGTCGTGATTTCATGCGGATTGCCGTTACAGCAGGCACCACCGCAGCGCTGCCGTGGATGCAAGACGCCCGCGCGCAGTCACCCGCCAGCTCCGCAACCACTGCAACCGCCGCGGGACATTCGGCAAAGGGCACACACCTGATCCTGCTCGGCACCAAGGGCGGCCCGACGCCGTCTGAGCTGCGCGCGGCGCCGGCCAACGTGCTGATCGTCGACGGTCAGCCCTACGTGGTCGATTGCGGCAACGGCGTCGCGCTGCAGTTGACCAAAGCGGGCATCAAGCTGCCGGGCATCCGTGACATCTTCCTGACCCACCATCATTCGGACCACAACGCCGACCTCGGCAACCTCGTGTTCCTCGCCTGGGCCACCGGCCTGCACACGCCCGTCAACCTGTACGGCCCGCCGCGCATGACAAAGATGATCGACGATTTTGTTGACATGAACGCGATCGACCTCGACGTGCGAATGCGCGAAGAAGGCCGCCCGCCGTTCCGGCCACTGATCAACATTCACGAATTCGACGGCCCGCGTCTCGTGATGGAAGATGACCGCGTGCGTGTCACTTCGATGCTGGTCGACCACTACACGATCAAGCCGGCATTCGCTTACCGCTTCGAAACCCAGGACCGCACCGTTGTGTTCTCCGGTGACACGGCTTACTACCCGCCGCTTGCCGAGTTCGCGAAAGGCGCTGACGTACTGGTGCATGAAGTGATGTACCTGCCCGCACTTGAAAAACTGATGAAGAGCGTCGACAACGCGCCGACGCTGCTCGATCACCTCATGAAGAGCCACAGCACCACGGAGCAGGTCGGCAAGATCGCTGCGGCGGCTGGCGTCAAGACGCTGGTGTTGAGTCATTTCGTGCCGGGCGGCGATCCCGCGATCACCGACGAGATGTGGGCCGCCGATGCGCGCAAGCATTTCGACGGAGAGATCATTGTCGGTCACGACCTGCAGGTTATCTGAGTGTCAGGACAAGCCACCATGCAATCCGCTGCCATTCCCCTGACCTTGCTAACGGGCTTTCTCGGTTCGGGCAAGACCACGTTGCTTAATCGCCTGCTGCCGCAACCGGCGCTGGGCCGCTGTGCGGTGGTGATCAACGAACTGGGCGCGATTGGTCTCGATCATCTGTTCATCAGCACCTCGCGCGACGAAACCGTCGCGATGCTGGAAAACGGCTGCCTGTGTTGCGGCGTGCGCGATGAACTGGCTACGACCGTGGCCGATCTGCTGGAGCGCCGCACGCGTGGCGAGATTCCCGCCTTCGAGCGGATTTTGATCGAGACCACGGGGCTTGCGCGACCCGGTCCGGTGATCTCATTGCTGCTTGGTGACACGGCGCTTGAAGGTCGTTTGCAACTCGATGGCATCGTGACGACCGTCGATGCAAAACATGGCGTCGCGCAACTCGCCCGGCACGAGGAATCGCGCCAGCAGGCGGCAGTCGCGGACCGGCTGTTGCTGACCAAGGCTGAACTGGTCGACGCACCCGCGCTTGCCGACCTCGAAGCCGCGCTTGAGGCGCTCAATCCGGGTGCGCCACGCATCCCTGTGCGCAACGGCGAGATTGACGCGCAACAGCTGCTCGACATCCTGACACCGCGTGCCTTGCGGCCCTGGTTGCGCACCGAGCCTTTGCCCCGCAAGCGGCTGATGCGAAGCGCGACGGCGTCACGCACGGCCCATCCGGACATCGACAGCTTCTGCCTGACTTACTCGCAACCATTACCGATGCAGGCATTCGAAACTGCGCTGACCGTACTGCTCGGCTATCACGGCGAACGCATCCTGCGGGTTAAGGGGATCGGCAATTTCATCGGCGAATCGCGGCCTGTGGTCTTCCATGGCGTGCAGCAGTTGCTGCATGAGCCGTTGCGGCTCGAAGCGTGGCCCGACGACGATCACACAACCCGGCTCGTGTTCATCGTGCAGGGGCTCGCCAGGTCGGTGATCGAGGAAACGATCACGCATTTTCTGCTCGAAGCAGGGGTGGGCGAACTGGCGGGAGGCGATGAACCGTAACACCAGCGTAGGAAAATCTAGCGAACTCGACGATTACCCGCTCGGGTCCGTTTTCGGCCACGACTGTCAACTACTCGACGGAAATCGATCCGCACGTCTGCCTGCTTACGACGCATTCAGCGCGCCCGGATCAGCAGTTCATAACTCGCGTCCTGATCCGCAGTGGACCGCTCACCGCGTGCCCAGCCAACCGCGCTGCGATAAGCGCCCAATGTCACCGGATCGGCCAAAACACTTTCCTGCGACCGGACCCTGTCGGCGAGTGGCGCGACAAAAAGCGCGTCCTCGGGGCAATACAATTCGCACATGAAGCAGGTCTGGCAATCGTCCTGCCGGGCAATCACCGGAATTGCGTTCGGCACCGCGTCAAACACGTTGGTCGGGCACGCTGTGACGCAGATATTGCATCCCGTACAGCGCGCGGCACTGACGATTTCGATCATGCGGCCGCCGCGATGGAGACGTCCTCACCTTGCGGATAAGGCACGGCAAGCCGCCGCACCCACACCTCATCCAGCCCGCCGCTCACCAGCCGGTGGCGTTGATGCGGATCGAGGGATCCATGTTCGCGCCTGCGATGCATGCCGCGCGTCTCGGTGCGCTGCAGCGCGCTCCGATACATCCAGCGCGACGTCGCCAGCATAGCGGCCGCCTCACGGGCGCGCACGGCCTCCTGGGCAGTCCGCGCCGGTGCGCAGTGTCTGAGCCTCGCCCAGAGGCTGTCGAGGCGCTGCAACGAGTCTTCGAGCAGGTCGGCACTTCGTGTCCAGTTGCGTTCATACGGAAAGACCTCGGCCTGCACGGCGCGGATAACCTCGGCGCTATCGTATGAGGCGCTTGCGCTATCCGTGTGCAGACCAACTCCGCCTGCGCGCGTCAGGACGCGCCGCGCCGTGGCGCCGGCGTCCCTCGAATGATCCGCCGCACCCGCGCCCGCCCAGAACCCCGACGACATCGCCCAGGCGGCATTGTGGCTACCGCCTCCCGTGAAGCCGCCGCAAATCAATTCGCGGGTGGCTGCATCGCCCGCAGCGTAGAGACCCTCGACCGACGTCGCGCAGCTTTCATCGACCACATGCAGCCCACCCGTGCCGCGCACGGTGCCTTCGAGGCGCAAGGTCACGGGGAAGGGTTGTTCAAATGGATCGATACCCTGACGATCGAACGGCAGGAAGAAATTGGGCTGGGCCGTACGCATCCATTGGCGAATCTCGCTGTCGGCACGATCGAGGCGGGCGTACACCGGCTGCGTCTGCAAGGTATGAGCGATGATGCCCCTGCCGCGAGCCGAACCTGCACCCTCGATCACGGAGCCATCCTCGTAGTAGAAAGTTGCCCAGGTGTAGAAAAGCGACTTCGTCACCGAGGAGAATGCGGGCCCCAGTCCATAAGCGTTCGAAAACTCCATGCCGGACAGTTCCGCGCCTGCTTCGGCAGCCATCAACTGGCCATCACCCGTGAGCACGTTGCACCCGAGCGCGCGGCTGAGGAACGCGCATCCGCCTGTCGCAATCACGACCGCTTGCGAACGCACGAGCCAGGTGTCGCCCGTCTGCCGGTGCACGCCGGCAGCACCGGCGACCACGCCATGTTCATCGGTCAGCAACTCGAGCGCAGGGCTGTGATCGAGGATCCGAGCGCCGGATTGTTTGACCCGCTTGCGCATGAGCCGCATGTATTCGGGGCCCTGCAGCGAGTCGCGATGCTCGGTCCCGTTAGCATCGACCGGAAACGGATAGCCCCATTCCGCCAGACGTTCTGCATTGATCCAGGTCTGCTCGAGCACACGATCCATCCACGCGTGTTCGGCCAGTTCACCGCCGAGTGCGAACCGGCTCGCCTTGGCTTTCTCGCGCGACTGAACGTCCGGCGGAACGTGCCATAGCGCCGTGCCTGCGGGTGCTGTCGCACCCGATGTTCCGCAGAAACCTTTGTCTACCAGCAACACCTTCGCGCCTTTGGCCGAGGCGCTGATCGCAGCCCATGCACCCGCCGGACCGCCCCCTATGACCAGCACGTCCACCTCATGCTGCCCTGCCCCTTCCGCACTCGACACGACTTGTTTGCCTGAATCGATGTTGCTCATTGCGTCTCTCGCTTCTGATCTGAAATCTTGTATTTGGAAAAGCAAACGGGTGTTTGCTTGTCCACCTTCAACCTTGTCCCTTCCATGCGGTCAGGCGCTGTTCCACCAGGACGAGCCCCTGATTGAAGACAAGTCCCAACAGTGAGAGCGTGACGATGCCCGCATACATCTTTGGGATCTCAAACGTGAACTGCGAGTAATTCACCAGATATCCTAAGCCGGCCTTCGCGCCTACCATCTCGCCGCTATCAACGAAAGGCTGGCAAACACCGCACTCACCACGCTGCGGAAAACAATCGGTCTCATAGGCTCATCGTTTATGGGAAGCAATCGGGTGGGCCAGCGAGCGTCACATCAAAAAACACCGTCATGCTCAAGCGTCACGCGATGAATGCGACGGCGTGCCGAGCCATAGTCGCGCGCAGCATAGTGTTGCACCTGCCGGTTGTCCCAGATGGCAACATCACCGGCCTTCCACTCGAAGCGCGCCTGCACCTCGGGCGTCTTGATCAGGTCGTAGAGGTAGTTAAGCAGGCTCTGGCTCGCCGTTTTGGAAACGCCCAACAGATGGCTCGTATGGCCTTCGTTGACGAAAACCAGCTTGCGCCCATTCTGCGGGTGTGTCTTGATGACCGGCACTTCGATCGGCGGGAATTTTTGGGCAGCGTCACGCACGCGGGCAAGACTCTCTTCAACCGTTTCGGACTTTCCGTCGGGCGAATCGTATCCGCTCAAGAGATCAGACAGATGCTGCTTCTTCGGCGAAGCGAAGAACGTGTTCACTGCATAGAGCTTCTCGAAGTAACGGGCGAGGTCGGGATCCAGCAGATCGTAGACTCCGGTCGATGAAGTCCAGATGGTGTCACCTCCGCCCCCCTCGGGAATTTCCTGCGCGTGCAAGACCGTCGCTTTCGGCGGCTGATGCTGCCAGGACACATCGACGTGCCAGTTGTCGGTGCCGCCCGATTGGGTCTTGTCGCTATGAGCGATCACTTCAATTTCGGGGAATCCGGCCACGGCCGGAAGATAGATGTTCTTGCGAATCGGATTACCGAAGATTTTCGCGAAGCCTACATGTTGCTCCGGCGTGAGTGTCTGCTCGCGGATAAACAGCACGCCATGATCGACCAGCGCCTGATTCAGTGTCCGCCGGTTGTCGTCGCTTAGCGGACGACCTAGATCGATGTTTTCAACGATTGCACCGATTCGCGGTTTATAACGACGCACGTGAATATCCTGATGGGCCTGATCGAGCTTGACTGCCGATTTATCCAATACGGTGCTCACGATTTTTGCTCCTTCGGGCTCGTTGAAATAGCCACTATGAAAGCGCCCATGCGGGCGCTGGCGCAACTATCTTGTTTTTCTATCGATACAGCGAAAATAGACATATGCATATCGCAGGACATGCGTCTCGTCGTGGCGACGAAACTGTCGCTACCACGGATGTAGACTCCGCCGCTCGGCATCGACTCACCGAAATCATCCTGCCCGATGGACAGAAATCCGCAACTCGGGCTGGGAATCCGGACCCTTCCTAAGCGTCAACTAAGGGACTGACCTTATCGTCTATTTGCTTACTGCGTGTTTGGCTTCGCAGAGGTTTCCGATTCGAGCCCATTGTGTTGCTCCAAGCTCAACGCACCCATATGGCCGGCGGTTTCGTTTCTTATTTCTGCCCTGAGGTGCCTGTCATAAATGAACACCGAGCCAAACGAATCTCAAATGGATGTCTGGTCTGAATGGCTCTTGCACACGCGCTTCGGTAACGATCACGGGCAAGAACAGATTCTGCGCGCGGCGATTGACCCAATCGCGGATCGAGTTCTGGACGGTGCCCGGCTTTCTGCCGGGATGACGCTAGTTGACATCGGGACGGGCGACGGGCTGATTGCTTTTAGGGCCGTCGACGCAATCGGCCCATCACTTCGCGTTATCCTCACTGATATATCGGCGCCGTTACTGCGTCATGCCGAAGCGCTGGCGATTCAAAGGAACGTTCAAAGCCAGTGTAGATTTATCGAATGTTCAGCTTCTGCGCTAAAAGACGTGGACGACGCATCTATCGACGCTGTTACCACGCGCGCGGTGCTTGCCTACGTGCCCGACAAGGTGCAAGCGCTTCGTGAGTGCCGCCGTGTTCTTAAGCCTGGAGGACGACTGTCGATCGGCGAACCCATCCTTCGCGACGATGCGTTTGAGGCTGCCTCGCTAAAACAATTGGTAGACGCTCAGCCCCCGGGATTGGAAGATCGATTCTTTTCCCTTCTCAGCCGTTGGAAAGGTGCCCAGTTTCCTGACACTGAAGAAAAAATTGCCAGCAATCCCATCACAAATTTTAGTGAACGCGATTTGGTTCGCTTCGCGCTGGACGTGGGGTTCACCGACATCCACATGGAGTTTCACGTGAATGTCCTCCCGTCGACTGTGCATTCGTGGGAGGTATTTCTTGGCAGTTCACCTCACCCCTGGGCACCGTCACTCAGTCGCATTCTCGCGGAACGCTTCTCCACTGAAGAGCGGGAATTGTTCGAGACAATCTTTCGTCCAAGGGTGGAGGCCCGGCAGTTCGTTACCGCAGACCGGATAGCGTATCTGACGGCTCGGAAACCGTCTTCGTAATTGCAACCGACGGAGCCGTCAACGCGCAATCGAAGGCGCACCGCTTCGCGGCTGAAGGCGTAGCGCTAAACCCTCATGACAACGTCAATGAAAGAAGATTGCATGCTTTGAGTTGTTCTCCATATCGATCGTGGAGGGTGCGCTAATCATCCTGTGACTTTATCCTGCTTGCCAGCACCCGCGCCTGCGCGCGAAACTCAGAGTCGTTTTTGGCTCAACGATCGAGAGATCGAGATATGCGAGTCTGGCTCTATGACGAAAAGAGGTCGGCCCTTTAATCGCCAATCAAACTCGGAATGTCGCTCGTTTTCTGTCGGCGCTGGCTTTGCCTACAAGTTTGCCAGCTCGTAAGGTCCCTGCAGATTTGTCTCCTGATAGCACGGCACGAACCGACAAACTGTCCACAATCGCCTTTGCCGCATCAGCATTGCCGCGACGCTGCAGTTCGTCCACCAGCACTCTTTGAAGACTTGGCCACACTCCTTCCTCCTGCCACTCGGCCAATCGCCGGCAGCAAACTTGGCCGGCTCCGTAGCCGAGTTCCTTACGAAGCAGGGTCCACGAGATACCCGATCGCAGCACAAACACAATGCCGGAAAATACTGCACGGTCCGGTGCTCGGGGACGCCCGGCGCTGCGACGCTCGGGCAACGATCGCGTAGGAATCAATGGTTCAATAAGCGCCCAGAAGTCGTCGTCTATCAGACCTTCAAGCATGGATCCCCCGAAAAAAACGCGCACTCAGTCTCTCTTTAAAAAACTATTTTGATGCGAGTAACTCGACTGAACGCTCAGTTAGCGCGTCGTCCAAAGGCACTCCTGTTATTGGGCGTCGCTTTGTTCACGCACAGGATGCACCGCTAGACAGGACCGAGAGAACCCGCCTGACGCAGGAAGAAAGCACGCCGCACGTGGCTAATACTGCACGCAGCCTTGAGACTACGCTGCCATTCTTAGATGAGGATTAGCTGCGCCTTTCGGTTGTCGGACAGTCGTACTCCCCGCTTGCCAGGAAGCATCGACTCAGTGCCAGGTCGCCTCGGCGATGCCGGCGAGCGTACAAAGCACAACGACGGCGAGTGGTGGAACCTTCCAGCGCGTCAGCAGAAAGAATCCGATGGCTGCGATGGCAAAGTCGAGCTTCGAAAGAACCGCACTTGTCCACACCGTTGAGTACAGCGCGCTGGCCAGCAGTCCAACGACCGCAGCATTCACGCCCGCAAGCAGTGCAGCCATCGACGGGGGTGCGCGCAGCGCTTGCCAGTACGGGAGCGCCGCGAGCACGAGTAGGAGACCCGGGAGGAAAATACCCGCAGTAGCGAGCAATGCGCCGGTCCAGTGATTTGGCGCTTCGGCCATCATCCAGCCGAGAAATGCCGCGAACGTGAACAAGGGGCCGGGAACTGCCTGCGCGGCACCGTAGCCCGCAAGAAATTCGTTCGGAGAGATCCAGCCGGTCGCGACGGTCTGCTGTTGCAGAAGCGGGAGCACGACGTGACCGCCGCCAAACACCAGAGCACCCGAGCGGTAGAAGGCTTCGAATACCTTGACCGCGTGACCCGCGTGGAGTCCGACCAGCGCCGGAAGTCCGAGCAGCAGGACAAAGAACAGAATCAGCGCGACGGCACCCACCGTGCGGGAAACGTGGATTTCGTGACCGTGCTGGGGTGTGCGACTGGTGTCTGACGATGTCGTTGTCTGGCACAACGCGAGTCCGAGCACAGCGCCGAGAACGATTACGATGAGCTGCGCATAAACGGTCGTCAGAACGCTGAGTACCGCGATTGCCATGAGCGCGATGGCAGCACGGCGTTGGTCCGGACACAGGCGCCGTGCCATATCCCAAACTGCTTGAGCGACGACAGCGACAGCGACAAGTTTGAGGCCATGGATCAACCCACTGCCGACCGGGCCGCCAAGACTAGGGGCGATGGCCGCGAAGCCGAGCAAGAGAAGCACCGAAGGCAGCGTAAATCCGAACCAGGCCGCGAGTCCCCCGATCCACCCGGCTCGCAAGAGACCAATCGAGAATCCCACCTGGCTGCTCGCCGGTCCCGGCAGGAACTGACAGAGTCCGACCAGATCGGTGAAGGTTTCGTCATCGAGCCAGCGGCGGCGCTCGACGAATTCCCGGCGGAAGTATCCCAAATGGGCTATGGGACCGCCAAAGCACGTCAACCCCAACTTGAGAAACACCGCGAGAACCTCCCCAGCGGTATTCGCCCGGGTCAGGTGCGATGAGGTAATACCGTTTTCCATAAACTGCCAGTTTTTCAGATTGAAAAGATCAGCGCGTCCGCACCGTCCGGGCGGTCACTTGCTTTCGAACAGCTCGCCGAAAAGCTCGCGAACCTCTTGCTTCGCCGCGGCCTCCTCCAGGCCGCGCGAGATCGGGGAGAGCGCACGGCTCATCTTGTAACCGTGTCGTGCAAGCGCCTGGATCATGACCAACGAATAGACCGGCTCCTCATGGAGCACGTGGAGGCGGATCAGGTCCGCATAGAGGTCACGGTCGTCCATGGTTGCAGAAGGCTGACAGTATCGAACCTCAATTATGACGCGATCGTACGGGGTCGTGCAGCGGAACTTGCACTGCGCCGCGCAGGACCGCGTCGATCTGAGTCGCCGTCCCTTCGTTAAGAAAAACGCATCGATGCCGGCAACGAAGTGCTTGGCAATGAAGCATCCATCCGCTCGATGCTATCCACGATCCTCCCCTGTCTGGCGTGAATTTGCTTTCCATGTTCTCTCTCAGAACCTTAGCCTGATTACGACTTAGACGAGCACTGCCTTCGTGCTAGCGTCTTAAGTCCGTCCACCCTCCACCCATGACTCATTTGACATGCAGAACAATAACTTCAAACACAGCAAGGCCCATCCCGCAGTCACGCGAAAGTCGATCGCCCGAGCTTTCGCCCGAGGTTTCGCCGGTGCGCTTGCCGGACTGCTCGCAAGCGTGGCGCTGGCAGCGCCGGCCCCGACCCCGGACGAGATCCCGTCATTGAAAGGAAAACGTATCGGCATCACGGTGGCCGGCACGGAACACTATTGGGACCTCAAGGCCTATCAAGGGCAGATTGATGAGGTGAAGCGCCTGGGCGGTACGCCGATCGCGCTCGACGGCGGGCGCAAGGACGCGCAGCAGATCGCCCAGATCCAGACACTGATTGCGCAGAAGCCCGATGCGATCATCGAGCAACTCGGCACATCGTCGGTGCTCGAACCATGGCTTCAGAAAATCCGTGCGGCAGGCATCCCGCTCTTTACCGTCGATACCGCCAGCCCATCGAGCATCAACGTCACCACGTCCGACAATTTCTTCATCGGCGAGCAACTGGCGCTCAAGCTCGTGAACGATCTGCATGGGGAAGGCAACATCCTTGTTTTTAACGGCTTCTACGGCGTGCCCGTAGTCGCCATGCGCTATGACCAGTTGCGCACGGTGCTCAAGTGGTATCCGAAGATCAAGATCATCCAGCCGGAATTGCGCGACGTGGTGCCGAACACGGTCCAGGACTCGTACGCACAGGTCAGCCAGTTGCTGAACAAGTATCCGAAGGGCACGGTCCAGGCTATCTGGGCCGCGTGGGATGTTCCGCAGATCGGCGCCACGCAGGCGGTGGACGCGGCGCATCGCACCGAAGTCAAGACGTATGCGGTCGATGGCAGCCCTGACGTCGTCGCCCTGGTGAACAATCCGCAATCCAGCGCCGCCGCGGTCGTCGCCCAGCAACCGTACCTGATCGGCAAGACGGCAGTCGACAACGTCGCGCGTTATCTCAACGGCGACCGCTCGTTGCCGCCCGCTACCTACGTGCCGGCAATTCTCGTGACCAAGGACAACGCCGCCGACGCCTCGAAAACGCTGGGCCAGGCCGATGCCAAGTGAGCATGGGTTGCTGGAGCTGCGGGCTATCTCCAAGCAGTTCGACGGCATACCGGCATTGCGCCAGGTCTCGCTCGACCTGGCGCCTGGACAAGTGCATGGCCTGATCGGTCAGAACGGCGCGGGGAAGTCGACTCTCATCAAGATCCTCGGCGGCATACATCGTTCAGACGAAGGTGAGATCGCGCTCGATGGCAAGCCCGTTTCGATCAACAGTCCTTCCGACGCGCGCCGGCTTGGAATCGAGATCGTGCACCAGGACCGGCTGCTGGCCCCGACCCTGACCGTGGCCGAAGCGTTACTGCTCGGCAACGAGCTTACCGTCGGGTTCCTGCCGGTTCTGAATGCGGCCAGCATGCGCCGCTTCGCGCGCACCGCCGTGCGGGAGCATTTCGGTGTCGATATCGAGCCAAGCCGGCTCATCGCCGAGTTGAGCGTTGCCGAGCAGCAGCTCGTGCAGATCACGCGCGCGCTGCTCAGCGCGCCTCGCGTGCTGGTCTTCGACGAACCCACCGCAGCGCTCGCGCGCCATGAAGCCGAGCAATTGTTCTCCGCGATCCGCAGGCTACGTGAGCGCGGTCTTGCGATCCTCTATGTGTCCCACTATCTCGACGAGATCGAAGCGCTCTGCGACGTCGTGACCGTTCTTCGCGATGGCCGGGACGTAGCCCACCTCCAGGTAGCCGATTCAACGCCGCAACAACTCGTCGCCGCGATGATCGGCGGCAGTACCGCTGCACTCGTCCCCGCCACCACGCGCAAGGCCGGCGCGCCGCTCCTGCGCGTCTGCGGACTGGGTGCAGCGGCCCGCTTCGAAGACATCAGCTTCAACGTACGCCGCGGCGAGATTGTCGGCGTGACGGGGCTGCTCGGTTCCGGCGGCAAAGCCGTCGTGCGCAGCCTGTTCGGACTCGAACCCGGCGTGCACGGGCATATCGAACTGGATGGCAGTGCGTACGTGCCGGACGATCCGCGCAATGCGGTGCGCCGCGGCATTGCTTTCGTGCCTGAGGACAGGCGAGCGCATGGCATCGCGCTCGACATGGCCGTTCGCGAGAACATCTCGCTCGCGAGCCTTAAGCGTTTCGTGCGGCATTTCATGATCGATCGCCGTCGCGAGAAGGAACTGGTGCAGCGACGCATGGATGACCTGCAGGTTCGCGCGCCGGGTACCGAAGCGCCTGCACGTCAGCTGTCTGGCGGCAACCAGCAGAAGGTCGTACTGGCGAAATGGCTGAGCACGCGCGCGAACCTGTACTTGCTCGACGAACCAACTGTGGGTGTCGATATTCGCGCTAAAGCAGAGATCTACCGGGTCCTTGACGAACTCGCCGCACAAGGCGCGGCGGTCCTGCTGTTTTCGACCGACCTTATCGAATTGCAGGGAATCACCGACCGGATTCTCATTCTCGCCCGCGGGTCGCTCGTGCAGGAGCTGGTCTCCAAAGAGACGACTCATCAGGAAATCCTGGGCTGGGCGAGCGCAGCGGGTCCGAGCCGGAGTGAGGGTTCAACTCACGATCTTGAAGCGGTGCAAACATGAGTCAAGTTCAAACAAGACGATCGCGCGGCAACGTGCTCGCTATCGCGAAATCCTTCAAACTGCCGCAATGGTGGCTGCAAAGTGGCGCGCTCCTGGTGATCCTCGGGGTGCTGGCCGTGTTTGCGGCAAGCTCGCCACTCTTCTTCACGGTAGGCAATCTCGCCAATGTGATGCAGCAGTCGGCAGTGATCGGCACGCTCGCGTTCGGCTTGACGCTCGTCCTGATCGGGGGTGGCGCAAACGGCATCGCCGGTGGCATCGATCTCTCGATTGCGGCGAACCTCGGCTTTTGTGCCGCCGTTTATGCGACGTCGCTAGCCAACGGTGTTGCTTCGCCGACGGCAATCGCGCTCACGCTCTCAGCCGGTACAGCGGTCGGCGCTTTTAATGCGTTCGCGGTTGTCGTACTGCGCATGCTTCCCCTTCTCGCCACGCTCACCACGATGAACATCGTGGCGGGGCTGGAGTTGGTCGTGACGCGAAACTCAACCGTCTCCGCAACCGGACCAACGCTCGCGGTCCTTCTTGACAACGGCCCGTTCGCCATTCCGTGGCTCTCCTATGCATTTGTCGGCGTGGGCCTGGTGTTCGTCTGGCTCGGGCACTTTACGCGATTCGGGCTACGGCTACACGCGTCGGGCAGTCATCCGGCGGCGGTCCGCGCGGCTGGACTGAGGGCTGAAGGCTACGTCGCGGCGAGCTATGTAGTGTGCGGGCTGTCGGCCGGCATTGCCGCCCTAGCCTCCACTGCACTTCTGAGCGGCAGCGCACCCGGCTCCGGGGAGAATCTTCTTGCGGTGATCGCTGCCGCACTTCTTGGTGTCGTGTTCTCGCGACGACTCGTGCCGACCGTAGCGGGCACGTGGCTGAGTGTTTTATTCCTCGGCCTTGTCGCGAACGGCTTCCAGCTGGACAACGTGTCGAGCTACTGGATCAGCGGCGTCGAAGGCGCATTGATCCTGTTCGTCGTTTCGCTCACGGCGCTGCTGCGCCGACGCAACCTGGAGAAGAGCAGCCATGCGTGAGCTCATCCTTCGCCCGTTCGCGCGAACCGTATCAATCAAAGGCTGGACGCGTTATGCGCTGGTCGCGGCCTTCGCCGCGGCAATCGCATTCTTCGCCGTGTTCGCTCCGGCGTTCGCCACGCTCTCGAACATCGACAGCGTACTGCTCAATACTGTCGCTCCGCTGGCGATCGTGGCGCTTGCAATGACGGTGGTGGCGTCGCTCGGCGCGGTGGATCTATCGGTCGGCACGGCCGTCGATCTCGCAAGCCTCGTATTCGTGACGCTCGTGGCGCGACACGTCGGCCTGCCGATCGCGATCGTCGCGGCACTTGGCGCGGCCCTCGCGGTTGGGTTGTTCAACGGTGTGCTGATTGCATCGTTCGGCGTGGAACCCTTTCTCGCTACGCTTGGGACGCTGTTCATCGGCCAGAGCATCCAGCAGCTTGCGACCGACGGCGGACAGCCCATTTACCTTTTGAACCAGGTCTTGCCGGAGGCTTTCTCGACGCTCGGTCACGGCCGTCTCTTTGGTGTCGCACTGCCCCTTTATCTTGTCGCGGCCCTTGCTTGCATTCTGCATCTGCTGCTCGCGCGCTCACGGCATGGAAGGGGCATTACTGTGCTCGGCGTCCAGGCAGGCGTCGCGCGCTACTCCGGTCTTCCAGTGCGCTCGTTGCTGTATCTCGCCTTCGCGTTGAGCGCGGTGATCTCCGGGCTTGTCGGGTTGATCCTGTCGTCGAACGTGAAGGCGTATGTGCCGCTCGCGGGCAACGGTTACTTGCTCAACGCAATCGGCGCCACGTTCATCGGCGCCACGCTTTCTTCGTCGCACCGGCCTAACGTGGCAGGAACGCTGGTGGGCGTCCTGTTGCTAGGCTTCGCGGCAAACGGGCTGCTTCTTATCGGATGGAACTTCTATTGGCAGCAGGTCGCCATCGGCATTCTGATCTTCGTCGTGCTCGCAGTCGGGACGTTGAGTTCACGGCGCCGGTGATTGTCCGAGTGCGTGTGTCATGCGGCAACTGCCTCAAGTGCTTCGAGAAACGGCCAGGGGAAAATTCCCTGCGCGTGACCGTCGCTGAAGCTGAGTTGCACGCCATACGCCATCGAATGAATGTCCACTACTGTGATGTCCTCGGCTGCCTGCACAAAGCTCCCGGCGATGTGGATACGACGGCACGCGGCGCATGGGCACGCGCGGCGCAGTGCCGCGTAACTGACACACTGCACCCGCGCATCCGGCCAGTGCAGGGTCAATGTGTGGGCGCGTGAGTCGAGGTCGATGCGTTCGGGCACGTTCATGCTGGAAGACCTCCGATCTGTTGGAGCGCGATGCGAACGGCCTTGCGTACTTCCGGATCGGGATCGTTTTGCGCAGCTTGCAGGACCGGCAGCAAACCACGGTCGCCGAGCTCGCCGAGCGCAAGCGCCGCTTCCTTGCGCAGATTGCTGATCGAATGCGACAGCAGCCGGCCAAGCGCCGCTCCCGCAGCGGGGTCGCGCAACCTTCCTAACGCTCGCGCGGACTTCAGCCTGACCTGCCAGTAAGGATCATCGAGCGACGCAATCAGCGCGTCGCGAGCCTGGCCCGCGCGCAGCTTACCCAGCGTCGCGGCGGCTTCCTCACGCACTTGCCAGGCGTCGTCACGCAACGCACTGAGCAGCGCATCGACGATGGCCTCCGCCGGCTCCGAGCCTAGTCCCAACGACCCCACTGCGGCCCGGCGCACGTCGGGATCGGCGTCCCCTGCTGCTACCTCGGCGAGCTGCGCGAGCGCGCGCTCGTCCTTGAGCCAGCCGGCGACGCCGACGGCCTCAAGACGCACCGACGCAAGCGGATGCGACAACCCTCGCAGAGCGGGGTCCAGGGCATCGGACAGGCGCAACTCACGCAATGCACGGAGTATCGCGGCCTGCACGAACGGGTCCGGATTGGAGACCCATTCCAGCAACACGTGCCCCGAGGTCACTTCCTTGAGTTCCGAGAGGCTTTGAGCCGCAGCGAGGCGCACCGCTTCATCGAGGTCAAGAAGAGTACGGCACAGCGCGTCAACAACTTCCGCTCCTTCCCACGCCGCCAGCACCCGCGCCGCCTCGCGGCGGACTTCAGCCGAATCGTCATGGCGCAGCGCATGGACGATCGGCGGCAACAGGTTCTCGTCCTCGAGATCCGCGAGTTCAAGGAGCGCGATGCGGCGAACCACAGGGTCAGCATCGGACAAGCGTGGCAGCAGGACCGCTGCTTCAGGATCGAGCGCGTCCGGATCGAAAGTCAGCGCGGAGAATGCAGTCATGAGTAGGTTTTCTTTTGAAGCATTGAAGAGTCAGGATGACGTGAAACGCAATATCACGTCCCCTCGCGCAGCAGCGCAAGGCAACGGCGTTTGATATCGATAAACTCGGCCGCGACCGTGCTCTCGTCATCGCGTGGACGGGCGAGCGGCACCACAATATCAGCGACAATTCGCGCGGGCCGGCGCGACAGCACAAGAATGCGATCGGCCAGAAACAACGCCTCGTCTATATCGTGAGTCACGAACACCACCGTGGTGCGCATGCGCGCCCACACATCGAGCAGCAGGCTCTGCATCATCCGGCGCGTCTGTGCGTCGAGTGCACCGAACGGTTCGTCCATCAGGAGGATGTGCGGCCGATTGATCAGCGCGCGCGCAATTTCGACCCGCTGCTGCATGCCGCCCGACAGTTGCACCGGATAACGCGCTTCGAATCCCTGCAAGCCGACAAGATCGAGCAGCGCACGCGCCTCGCGATGTCGCTCCTCCAGACCGAGCCCGCTCATCTTCAGCCCGAACGCGACGTTGTCGATCACCCGCTTCCACGGAAACAACGTGTGCTGCTGAAACACAAGACCACGGTTTCGATGCGGGCCTTCGACCCGTTCGCCATCGACCGCGATCTCGCCGCGGGTGGACGCCACATGTCCCGCGATAGCACCGAGCAAGGTCGACTTGCCGCAACCGGACGGTCCAAGCACGCATACGAATTCGCCCGGCGCGATGGTGAAATCCAGGCGGTCCAGCGCCGTAAAACGTTCGCTCGACAAGCCCACGTCAACGCTCAACGAACGCACGTCCACACGGCCCAGGGTCGCCTCGCTTGATACCGTGCTCATCGACGCGCCTCGCTCAGCCGATACCACGGCATCAGCATCAGCCCGAGCCTTTTGACCAGCACGCTGCTGCCCATGCCAAGCGCGCCGATCAGCAGCATGCCGACGACGATATCCGCATAGTTCTGCAAGGTGTACGACTCCCACGTGAAATAGCCGATCCCGTACTGGCCCGCGATCATCTCGGCCGTGATCAGGCAGAACCACGCCGTGCCCATGCCGATCGACAAACCGGTCAGGATGGCCGGAGCAGCACCGGGCAGGATCACTTCGCTGAATAGGGACAACCGCCGCGTGCCGAGGCTTCGCGCGGTGGCGACCAGGCGTGGGTCGATACCTTCCACACCGTGAATGGTATTGAGCAAAATAGGGAACAGCGCGCCGATGAACGTGATGAACATCATGCTCATCTCCGACGATGGAAACATCAGGATCGCCAGTGGAATCCAAGCTACGGCGGGAATGGGCCGCAGCACTTCGAGCGACGGCAGCACCGTATCTTCGAACGCTCGATATCGCCCGATGGCCAAGCCAAAACCAATCCCAACCATAGCCGCCGCGCTGAATCCAACCAGCACCCGCACGATGCTGGCGAACAGGTGCATCGGCAGCTTGGGCGAATGCAGCAGGTGCCAGAACGCCTGCGCAACGTCCGTCGGTGCGGGCACATTCGCCATCGTCACGAAGCCGAGCGAGACCTTGTACTGCGTCGCGATCTGCCACAGACCGAGGCAGGCGACAAGGGACGCGCAACGCCAGATCGAACGGCTGACAGGCGTGCGGTTCGACACCGCCGACGAACGCGGTTGGTCAAGCGCCGGCAAGTCGCGGCTTTCGGTGCTTTCGAACGAGGTGGCCATGATCGATTTCCTGTAGAGGGCGCCGGACCTGCCGCGTATCAGCGGGCGGCCACGGCCTCAGCCGCATTCGCGCGAACCGATGCATAGTCCGAGACCTGGCCGCTGACCTTTTTTGCGTAATCATCTGCACTGGCGCGCAGCAGGAAGGCTGCAACCTGCCCGTTGCCCGAGCGGACATACCAGGCTTGGCCTGCCAATAGCTTCAGCCCGCTCGCGTGATCCTGTACAAACACTGCGCGCACTTTCTTGCCCTGTTTCGTCAGTGCTTCCTGCACGCTGAAAGCTTCTTGCGGCTGCGCGTAACTGCGAACGGTGTCTTCACCTTCGACCCACACTTGGGCGACATCGTTGAAAGCGGTGATCCGCTTACCCGTTTGCGCGTCATTGGCCGTCAACGGCTGCTTCGCGTAGTTCTTCAGCGCGGTGTCGTAGTCGAGACCGGACTGCTTGAACGCCTCGCGGATAAAGCGGTCGTCGATAATGCTGTTCGCATCGAGCTCGACGTCCGTCTTCTTCAGCAGCTTGAGTGTGTCGATCGCGCTCGCCACTGCCTGGCGATACTCCGGCTTCCAGGTCAGGTCGCGCGTCTGCAAGCCGAGCGGCCCGTGATACAGATAATCGACCGGTGCTTCAATGCCCGTCACTTTTTCGATCAACAGGCTGTACTTTTCAGGGTCCTGCGCCATCAGGCGATTCGCCTCGATAGTCGCGCGCAAATAGGCCACCACAATCTCCGGGTACTTCTTTGCGTAATCCGCGTCGACGAGCGCGCCATGAAAGGTAGGCGCGTGGCTTTGTGCACCGTCATAGATCTTGGTCGCGAAGCCGCGATACGGGAACAGGTCGGCGAACGGAACAAAGTCGGCGTGCGCATCGATCTTATGCGCCTTGAGCGCGCTGCCCGCCACTTCCGGTGCTTGCGTGATGATGTTGACGTCGGTTTCCGGATCCCAGCCTTGCGCCTTGATCGCGCGCAGCAGCATGCTGTGCGCAGTCGACGCGAACGGCACCGAGATCGTCTTGCCCTTCAGGTCGGCCAGGGAATGAATCGGGGACCCGGTCGGCACAACAATGCCATTACCGCTGCCCTCGGTGCTACCCGACAGGACCGTGATGAATTCACTCTGCTTGCCCGCTTTCTTGAATGCCGCCGCGTTGAGCGTGCCGGGAAAGTCGGCCATCGCGCCGAAATCGAGTTTGCCCGCCACCATTTCGTTAGTCAGCGGCGCACCGGATGTGAAGTCCTTCCACTGGATGTCGTACTGCACGTCCTTGTATTTGCCATCGTGCGGAAGGTATTTATCGAGCAGATGCATCTCCCGGATCATGAGGCCGCCGGTCGCGCAATTAATGGTCGTGTCCTGTGTGCCGATAGCCACGCGGATCGTTTCCGCCTGCGCAACGCTCAATGACGCCATGAAGAACGCCAGCGCAGTGGTAGCCCGAAACAGTTTTCGAATGTTCATTGCTCAGCCCTGAATAGATAGTGGGTACGCCGCGAATCTGAACGCCTCGTCAGCGGAGCAGATAAGGAATGTCGACCTTGACCGCACCGGTCGGGCAGTCCTGTTCGCACGGCATGCAGTACCAGCATTCGTCGAACTTCATGTAGGCCTTGCCCTTGGAGACATCGATCGCCAGCAGGTCGAGCGGGCACACATCCACACAGACGGTGCAGCCCTTGTCAGCGATACATTTGTCTTCGTCGACGGTGACGGGCGCCGTGCTGCGATGGAAAATTTCATGGGACGTATAGGACATGGATGCTCCGTTCAGGCAGATTCCGGCACGGCTGCCGGCGTAGATACACGCTCGCCAATGCGCAATTTTTGATAGGCATCGCTTTCGTCGTTGTCGAGCGGAAGCACGTAAGGTTCGACCGGGCGTTTCGCGCTCGTCATCCTGCCGAACTCATCCTTGAAGAGATGCGTGTGGCAGAACCATTCGCTATCGTTGCGCTGCGGATAATCCACCCGATGGTGATAAAGCCCCCAGCGGCTCTCGGTCCTGAAGAGCGACGCACGTGCAGCCATTTCAGCGCAGTCACGGATCGCTCGAACCTCTGCGGCGCGCATCAGTTCGTGCGGGTTGTCAGCTTTCATCTCGCCAATATCCGCGCTGATCTCCTCGAACCGCTGCAGCCCGATCTCCATCTTTCGCGTGACCTTCGGCGGCTGCAGATAATCGTTCACCATGCGGCGCAGCTTGTATTCAACTTGCGCCGGGGCAAGCCCGGTTTCGCGTTCGAGCGGCGCGTAGATGCGTTGACGCTCCGCTGCAATCTGTTCGTCGTCCAGCGGTGAAAACTCACGGCCCGCGACATCGCCGGCCGCGTTCCACCCGGCGAACCAGCCGTAAGTGAACGCGCCGAGCATGTAGTTGTGCGGCACCGCGGCCATGTCGCCTGCTGCATATAAACCCGCTACCGTGGTTTCGGCACGCTCGTTGACGTACACGCCCGACGCGCTATGACCGCTGCAAAAACCGATCTCCGAGATATGCATCTCGACCATCTGTTGCCGGTAATCGGTGCCTCGCCCTGCATGGAAACGCCCGCGGCTCGGACGCTCGTTCGTATGAAGGATGTCTTCGATCGTCTTGATCGTTTCCTCCGCCAGATGATCGAGCTTCAGGAACACCGGCCCATTGCCGCTTTGCAGTTCCTGGTAAAACTCCCACATCATCTGGCCGCTCCAGTAGTCGCATTCAATGAAACGCTCACCCTTGCCGTTCGCCGTGAAGCCGCCAAGCGGTCCGGTCACATAAGCGCAAGCCGGACCGTTGTAGTCCTTAATCAAAGGATTGATCTGGAAACACTCAAGGTTGGAAAGCGCGGCGCCGGCGTGATACGCCATGGCATAACCGTCACCTGCGTTGGTCGGGTTTTCGTAAGTGCCCATCAGATAGCCCGATGCTGGCAACCCCAAGCGTCCCGCAGCGCCACAACTCAAGATCACGGCCTTCGCACGAACGACATAAAAGTCGGCGGTGCGGCAGTCAAAGCCCAGTACACCGCAGACGCGTCCGGTTGAATCGGTCAGAAGCCGGGTCGCGACAATCCGGTTAGTAATGGCGACACGAGAACGCTTAAGCTGCCGATAAAGCACCTTCTTGATACTGTGCCCTTCCGGCATGGGCAACACATAGGACCCCATGTGATGCACCTTCTTGACAGCGTAGTCGCCGGTGCTGTCCTTCTCGAATTTCACACCCCAGCGATCCAGCTCCTCGATCGTCTTGAAGCTATGCCGCGCATAGGCGTACACCGCCGACTGATCGACAATGCCGTCGTTCGCGATAGTGATCTCCCGCGTGTATTGCTCGGGCGTCGCGTGCCCGGGAACAATCGCGTTATTGAGTCCATCCATGCCCATGGAGATCGCGCCGCTGCGCTTGACGTTGGCTTTTTCCAGCAGCAGCACCCTGAGCGAGGGATCGCGTTCCTTCGCTTTCACCGCGGCCATGGGTCCGGCCGTGCCGCCGCCCACTACCACGACGTCGTATTCGAGAACATGTGTATTCATCGCGCTTTCCTCGCATTCCTGTGTTTCTTTTCCCGGTCGATACGCATCCGGTACTGGAACGCATCGCCCCGAAAATAAAGGTATTCATAGTCGATAGGCGTCCCGTCAGCACAGTGGGTGAGGCGTTCTATCCGCAGCACCGGACTGCCCTCCTCTACTTGCAGCGCAGCGCCAATTTCATCGTCGGCGAGAATCGCGTCGATCGATACGTCGGCGTGACCGAGTGAGAGTCCGCAGTCGTTCTCAAGGATCAAAAAGATGTCGCGGGTCACGAGGTCGGCATTTGCCAGACGCTTTTCGAGCGCCTCGGGTACGTAGGTGATTTCCAGCGATACGGGCGCCCGGTTGAGCAGTCGCACCCGATGGATTTCAACGACCCCTGAGCCCTCGGCAATGTTCAGACGACTCGCGACATGGCGGTCGGCCTTGATCACCCGGAACGTGCGCAGCTGGTTGACGATTTCATATCCCATCGATGACATCGCCTCTGCAAAGCCTTGTAACGACGTCACGTTCTGAAAGGCTTTCGGCTTGGAAACGAACGTCCCCTTGCCATGAATCTTGAACAGCAAGCCCTCTTTCTGGAGATCGCCAAGTGCCTGGCGAACCGTGATGCGGCTGACCTCGAACATCGCGCAGAGCTCGTGCTCGGACGGCATCTGCCCATGCGGCGGATACGTCCCGTCAAGGATGCGGGCGCGCAGCACTTCCTTCAACCGGGCATAGAGCGGGGCTGCTGACAGCGGCAGCAAGGTGGCAGTGGGAGCGGTCATTTCAACTTGTTATGACAAGATGAAATGGAGTCTAAACAAGCCGATAAATCCGACCAACGAAGATTTTCTGATATCGATCAAAGCAGAGTGACTGATTGTAGGCAGAGCGCGTGTCTGGCGATTACATCGCGATTGACTCGCTAAGGCGCCTTTATCCCCGCGATAAAGATCTGGCCGGATTTGCGCACCATTAGCGTCATATCTTTCGCACGAATCGTTCGTTGCGATACGCCCCCTTGCGCCGTAGGGTTTACGTTTATCGTCCGTCGCGCAGTGTTGCGTTGACGGAACCGCCTTTCAAGCAGACACCGGCCCGGCGTGTCCGCGCTTCATCCAGAAACTCGAAGGAATCAGCAGATGACAGATAGTGGTTCGAAGGATTCGCCGCCGCTGAAAGAAAAGCAGAATTCAACCGGACGTCGCAAATTCATTGTTGGCGGCGCGTTACTGGGTGCCGGCGCAATCGGCTATGGGCTGATCAATAAGTACGGCACGCCAGGCAACGGTAGTCCGGCTGCCCTCACACCCACTGCATCGGGCGGTACACCTCGTATTGGCGGAACACTCGTCGTTGGGGAGTATCAGGAGCCGACGGTCTATGATCCCAATCATCAATACTCGTGGGAAACGTATCGGGTCGACCGGCATATCTACGAGTCGCTGGTAGGCGAGGATCTCAGCCGGCCTTCCGCGGACGGACCGCCGCCGCTGATTCCGGCGTTGGCTGAAAGCTGGCAGGTCAGCGACGACGCAACCACGTTCACGTTCAAGCTGCGCCATGGCGTGAAGTTCCATGACGGCACTCCGTTCGACGCGCGCGCAGTGGATTTCAATGTGCGTCGCTTCCACGACAAAAGCTTCGAGTACTACGACGTCAAGGCCAACGCCTTTATGAAAGCGGTCTACGGCGACTTGAAGTCTTTCGACGTGGTCGACGACTACACCGTGCGCTACGTGTTCAACAAGCCGTTCCGCGACTTCCCGCGCATGTTGCCGCAAGGCAATTACGTCTCGGGAATCTTCAGTCCCGAGACCCTGAAGACTTGGGGCCAGGACGGTCTTGCCGAACATGCTGCGGGTACAGGACCGTTCAAGCTGGTCACGCGGGTCCACGGGGAAAAGACCGAACTCGCGCGCAACGAACAGTACTGGGGACCGCGTCCCTACGTCGACAAAATTGTATTCCGGCCCATCACGGACGACTCCACCCGTCTCGCTGCACTCCAGGCCGGCGAGATCGACATCCTTACCCGCACGCCTGCCGACGCGGTTCAACCGCTGTCATCGAGTGGCTATGCCGTGCCGGAGAGCACCGGTGCGGGGCTGCTTTATCTTGGCTGGAACTTCAAGAACAAGTTCACGCAAGACGTGCGCGTCCGGCAAGCGATTATCCAGTCGATCGATCGCGAGGGGCTGGCCAAAACGCTGTTCAAGGGTCACGCCATTGCGGCGTACAGCATTCTTAACCCCGGTAACACGGCCTACGATCCCGCGCAGAAAGACTTCGCCTTCGATCCCGATGCAGCACGACGCTTGTTGAGCGAAGCGGGCTTCAAGGATGGCGACATCAGCTTCACCATTGCGACCGACGAGGCGAATCAGCCGTCCATCGAATGGATACAGCGCGATCTCGCCAAGGTCGGCATCAACGTGAAGATCCTCTCGCAGGAGTGGCTGACCTACACGTCCAATCTCCCCCACCTCTCCGACGACATCGCGCTCGCCAGCATGGAATGGGGCTTCGTCACGCCGCTATGGCTGCGTATCGTGTATCAGGGGTACGTGGTGGCGCGCGGTGGCAAGGATCTGCTTGGGGCCGAACTGGCGGCTGCGATCGACGTGGCCTCGGTTGAAGCCGACGAGACCCGGGCGATCCCGCTATGGAAGAGCGCCAATGGCTTGCTGCAGAAGCAAGCTGGCGTTGTGCCGCTGCTTACGTTCACCCGTTACTTTTCCACCAGCGCCAAGGTCAGGGGCTTCAACGCGCCCGCGCAGAACTGGTACGACCTGAGCCGCGTTTGGCTGGCAACATGACACGCACGATCATCAGTCGTCTGGCCCAGGCCATTCCGGTGTTCCTGACCATCTCGGTGCTGGTGTTCCTCTCGGCACATCTGTCCCCGGGCGACCCGATCTCGAACGCGCTCACGGGGCAAATGCCGCAATCGTCCATTGATGCCCTCCGGCATGAATATGGCTTCGACCGACCACTCGTTACGCAGTATTTCATCTGGCTGTCGCATCTGCTGAGCGGTCACTGGGGAAACTCCATCGTCCTCAAGGTACCGGTCATGAACGTACTCGGGCCCGCCTTCGTCAACACAGCAATCCTCACAGCCGCAGCAACGCTGATCTGCGTGGGGTTCGGTGTTGCGGTGGGCGTGGTGTCCGGTTTGAATCGAGGATCGAAAGGGGACTCGTTCTCCATGTTCGTGATTCAGGTCGGCCACAACATGCCGGTGTTTTGGCTCGGCCTTGTTCTGATGTGGCTGTTCGCGCTCAAGCTTCACTGGCTGCCGTCTTCCGGCATTGCTGACATGCGCGGCGACGGCGGCCTGCCTGACTTGCTGCGCCATCTCCTTCTGCCGGCGTTTTCGGCGGCACTCATTTCGATGCTGATTCTTGCCCGGCTTGTCAGGGCGAGTGTGATCGACATCGCAGGGGCGGACTACATCCGTACGTATCGATCGCTGGGATTTTCACGCGCCCACATTTTGCGGCGCCACATGGGACGCAATCTGCTTAGCCCGGTGATCAACGTGACCGGCCTGCAGATAGGTTATTTGCTGAGCGGCGTGATCCTGGTGGAAAACGTGTTCGCGTGGCCCGGCCTAGGCTCACAACTCTATGTGGCTGCAGCCGGCCGGGACTATCCAATGACACAAGCGGGCGTGATGCTGATCGCAGCATGTTTTGTGGGCGTGAATCTTCTTACCGACATCGCGCTCGACCTGCTCAATCCACGCCTGAGCGCTTAACGCAGCTCTCCCATAGGAACCCCTCGATGGCACAGTCAGAACTGGTTCGGGAAAAAGAACATGCCGAGGCCTGCAGCGCGTGCGAGCGGCTCGCGCCTTCACGCTTTAGCGAGGCCGCCACGCGACTGGCATCGAATGGACTGGCGTTTGGCGGCCTGCTCTTCATCCTGCTGGTCTTCGCTGTTTCAGCGGCTGCACCGTGGATCGCGCCCTATGACCCGAACGCCGCCGACCCGGTGCTGCGCCTTGGCGGCATCGGCACGCCCGGCCATCTGCTTGGTCTCGACGCTCAAGGGCGCGACATGCTGAGCCGTCTGATCTGGGGCGGCAGGACGTCGCTCGTCGTGGTGATTCCTGCGGTGCTCGGCGCGTGCCTGCTCAGCCTCCTGCTCGGCCTGTCTGCAGGCTACTCGCGCGGCCGTGCGAGCGCGATCGTGATGCGCTTCATCGACATCCTGTTCGCATTTCCCATGATCCTGTTTGCGATCAACCTCGCGACAACGTTCGGTCCGGGCATCTTTACAGTGACCGCGACCGTGCTGTTCTGCGCGCTGCCTTATGTCACGCGAGTGGTCTATGCAGAAGTACGGGCAGAGCGGGACAAGGAGTACGTGGAGGCTGCGCGTGCGCTCGGCGCTTCGTCCTTCGAGATTATCTCGCGGGAAATCCTGCCGAACGTGCTGACCTCGGTCGTGGTGTACGGCACCACGCTGATCGGCGGAATGATCGTGTTCCTCGCGGGCCTCAGCTTTCTCGGGCTTGGCGTACAGCCGCCTACCGCTGATTGGGGCCGCATGGTCGGCGAAGGCGCCCGGGTGATGCTGCTCGGTGGCGGTCATGTGGCAACCTTGCCCGCGCTGGTGATCGTCGCATTCGCACTGGCGTTCAACTGGTTCGGGGACGGTTTGCGCGATGTGCTTGATCCTCGCGATTGACGCCGCTTTTAACCACCTGCCTACTCATCAACGCCCTAGCGGAGCTCCATGTGCCACTGCTGAAGATTGAACAACTCAAGGTGGACTTCACTGGACGACGCGGCCTTGAAAGCGCCGTGCGCGGTGTCGACCTCAGTATTGAAGCCGGCGAAATCGTCGCGCTAGTCGGCGAATCCGGGTCGGGCAAGAGCGTCACGGCCGCGGCCGTTGCGGGATTGCTGCCGCGCGAAGCGAGCGTGCGCGGAACGGTTGGGTTCGAAGGCAACGCGTTACTGGGCAGGCCTGAAGCCGTGCTTGAACAGATCCGTGGCAACGGCATCGCGATGGTCTTTCAAAACCCGCTCAGTTCGCTCGATCCATCGTTCAGGGTCGGCGCGCAGCTTCAAGAGGTGGCGCGGCATCGTCGCGATATCGGTCAGGCCGAGGCACTCGAGCAAGCGGCAACGTGGCTCCAGCGCGTGGGTATCGCCGATACAAAACGGGTCTTGCACGCATGGCCGCATGAACTGAGCGGCGGGATGCGGCAGCGCGTGATGATCGCCATGGCGGCCATGGGTCAACCCCGCCTGCTGATTGCCGACGAACCGACTACCGCACTTGACGCCACGCTTCAGAAGGAAATCCTTGCGCTGCTGAAGAGCTTGAACCGTGAGTTCGGGATGGCCATTCTTATCATCACGCACGACTTCGGCGTGGTGTCGTACCTGAGCGACCGGGTTGCCGTGATGAAGGCTGGGCGGATTGTCGAACACGGGCCAACGGCGCAAGTGCTGACAGCGCCTCGCCATCCGTACACCGCAAAACTCATCGCGGCGGTGCCGGAACTGGGCTTGCGGCGCCTTGACCCATCGCCTGCGCGACGGCTCGGAGAAAGCAGTGGAAGCAACGCCTCAGCATCGACCGTTTCCAAGCAACGCACGTCTGAGCCGTTGCTGAAAGTCGAAGGCCTGTCGAAAACATTCGTTGTTGAAAAGTCGTGGTTGCGTTCGCGCGTGCGCACACTCGATGCCGTCAGCGACGTCAATTTCGAAGTCCGCCGCGGCGAGATCTTTGGCCTGATCGGTACCTCCGGTTCCGGCAAGTCGACACTGGCGCGGCTCGTTGCGCACCTGCTTGCATCGACCAGCGGCAGCGTGCATTTCGCGGGCGCTGACCTGGCACAGTTCGATGCCGCCGCACTGCGGCAGTTTCGCCAGCGTTTTCAGTTCGTGTTCCAGGACAGCACGTCGTCGCTCAATCCACGCCGCACGATCGGCGAACAACTCTGCGATCCGGCGTTGCGGCTTGGTGTAGCGCGCGACCAGCGTCACGCGTTCGAACTCGCCGTTGAGGCTGTCGAACGGGTCGGACTGCAAGCCGAGCATCTCCAGCGCTTTCCCCACGCGTTCTCGGGCGGTCAACGGCAGCGGATCGGGATTGCCCGGGCGCTGGTCGTGAAGCCCGAATTCATTGTGCTCGACGAGCCGACTTCCGCGCTCGATGTATCGATTCAGGCGGACATCCTCAACCTGCTGCTCGAACTTCGGCAGACGCTCGACCTGACCTATCTGTTCATTGGCCACAGCTTGCCGGTGATCGAATTCATGTGTGACCGCGTGGCGGTGATGGAGCGCGGCCGGATCATCGAGACCTTCGATGCCGCCGACCTCCATGCCAATGCCCTTGCGCCCTCCACCCGCGCGCTGATCGACGCCGTGCTGTCCTTGCCCGCGTTGCCGGGAGAACCGTCGGGTGAGCCCTCAGGCGCCGGGGCTTCCCAGCGTGCCGCTACCGCCGAACTCACGCCATGACGCGACGCCTGATCTACAACGCCTTCACGCACGTCACGCCCAATCACCACAGCCACGGCTACTGGCGTCACCCGGACGGCCGCATCCAGCTGGATTACAAGCGGCTGCAACCGTGGCTCGACCTTGCGCGCACGGTCGAGCGCGGCAAGTTCGATACGGTCTTCCTTGCAGATGTAGTGGGTGTCTACGATAAATTCCGCGGCAACGGCGACACCTCGATTCGCACAGCGATGCAGTTCCCGAGCCTCGACCCGGCCAGCCTTGTCTCCGCATTGGGCGCGGTAACCGAACACCTGGGCTTTGCGGTAACCAGCTCTGTCATCCAGGACCATCCCTTCGATTTCGCCCGCAAGATGTCCACGCTCGACCATATGACGGATGGGCGCGTGGCATGGAACATCGTCACGTCATACCTCGATAACGCCGCCCGCAACCACGGGCAAAGCGCGTTGACCGAACATGACGAACGCTACCGGTGGGCGGAGGAATATGCCGATGTCGCCTACAAGCTGTGGGAGGCAAGCTGGGAAGACGATGCGCTCGTGGCCGACCCCGGGCGAGGAGTGTTCGCCGATCCCGCCAAGGTGCACAAGATCCATCATCGCGGCCAGCGTTACTCGGTGGAGGGACCTCATCTCTCAGAGCCCTCGCCGCAGCGCACGCCGCTCCTCTTTCAGGCCGGGGGATCGGAAGCCGGGCGCTCGTTTGCTGCACGCCATGCAGAGGCCACGTTCATTGCCTCCCGCACGCCCGAAAGCGCCGCGCTGACAGCAGCCGACTTACGAGCACGTGCCCGGTCCTTCGGTCGGGCCGGGGACGAGCTCAAGATCATCGTCCCGCTTGCGCCGGTTATTGGTTCAACTGAAGCCGAAGCGCTCGCCCGCCGTCGCGAACTGAAAGAATGGCTCAGCGTGGAAGCCTTGCAGTCTTTCTGGAGCGGCGGACTTGGCGTTGACCTCTCGAACATCGATCCAGCACGGCCCATTTCAGAACTGCTACTGACGAACCACGTGCGCGGCAACGTGCGGGCTTTTATCGAGGCCGCGCCGGACCACGTCGTCACGTTCGGTGAGCTATTGCGCGAGACCGTGTCCGGCCGTTTTGCAGGAACACCAGAGCAGATAGCCGATGAAGTCCAGCGTTATGCCGACGCCGGTGTGGACGGATTCAACGTGGTGCCCGTAACGACTCTCGGCTGGTGGGGCGAATTCGTCGATCACGTGGTGCCCGTGCTGCAGAAGCGTGGTTTGATGCAAAAAGAATACGCGCCCGGGACTTTGCGCGACAAGATTCAGGGGCACGGGCCTTACTTGCCCGACCATCATCCGGCGCGCCAGACACGCTCGGCGGTTCGGCTGTTTTCTTCGAGCAACGCAGCAGCTGTATCCTGACCCTGCCGCCAACCGGTTCAGGGTTCAGACAGCACTCGCCGGATCACGCCAGCGTGTCACGAGATCGACCAGCAGCGTGCAGCCCACGAACGCGCTGGCGGCAAAGACCGTCGTGCCGATCACGACAGGAAAGTCGCCATCCAGCGCTGCGGTAATGGCGAGCCGCCCTACGCCATCAAGCCCAAACATCTGCTCGGTGACAATCGCACCGCCCATGATTACGGCCAGCTCCAGACCGCCCAGGGTGATCACTGGATTAAGCGCCGCCGGCAGTGCATGCCGGAGCAATACCCGCCACTCGGGCACACCTTTCGCGCGAGCGGTGCGCACGTAATCCGCACCTAGTACATTGAGCATGCTTGCACGCACGACGCGCTGAAACATGCCTACTTCCGCCACTGACAGCGTCAGCCACGGCAGCAGCAAATGGCGCGCCCATTGCAGTGGATCGTCCGTTAGCGCCACATAGCCGCTGCCCGGAAATACATTGATACTGTGCATCGAAAGCTGGAAGTAGAGAAAATACGACAGCAGCATGCCGCTCAAAAACGTCGGTACGGATAGCGCACCGTAAGCAAACCCCGACAACGTGTGATCGACCCATGAATCGGCGCGACGTGCCGCGAGTACGCCGAGCAGGATCGACGCGATGGCCGAAATCACGAGCGCTCCGAGCGAGACGGAAAGCGTCACCGGCACCTTCGACAAAATCAGATCCGTGACGCTTGCCTGATGCCGGAATGAATAGCCGAGCGCGGGCGGCCAGTGGGCTAGACCCATGGGCGCCCCCTGAATATCCGGTCCTCGATACAGGTAGTACCAAAGCTGCTCGTACCAGGGGGTATCGAGTCTTAGAGCATGCGCAACGGCGTCGATGGTTTGCTGGTCCGCGTTGCGCGGCGCCAGCATGACGGCGGGGTTCCGGTAGGCCAGCCGCGTGATGAAAAATGCGCTCACCAGCACGATGACAAGCGTGGACAGGGTGCGTGCGAACAGGCGGGGAAGAATTCGTATCATGGGTGTTGGATCAAAGCCGCTGCGGATCGAGGACGTTCCGAAGCCCCGAACTGATCGTATTGAAGCCGACTACCGTGATGAACAGCGCGATGCTCGGCCCCAGCAGGAACCACGGCTGGACCTGATACATCGACGAGCGCTGTGCGTCGGCAATCATGTTGCCCCAGCTTGCCGCAGGCGCCTGCACGCCGACCCCAAGAAACGACAAAGTCGCTTCGGCAATGATGTTGTTGGGCAGTTGCACCGCCCAGTACACCAGTACCGAAGGCGCCACGTTCGGCAGGATTTCCCTGAATACGATGCGCCTCCTGCTGGCGCCGGCCACCGCGGCCGCTTCAATGAATGGAAGATGACGCATGCTCAGCACCAGGCCGCGCGTAAGCCGTGCGAAATAGGTCCATGAAAAAAATGAAATGACAATGATGACCACAAGCATTGGGTTGATGAGACTCTGACCGTCCGCGCCACGATTGAAGGCAAGCAGACTGAGCGCGGTCACCACGAATGGAAAGGACAGTGCAACATCGATGCCCTGGGAGACGACCCTGTCCGTAGCCCCTCCAAAGAAGCCCGCGATCAGGCCGATCGTGGTGCCTATCAGCATGGCCAGCGTAGTCGATGGAATGGCAATGAGCAGGGAAATACGCGCACCGTACAGCGTTCGTACGAGAACATCGCGGCCGTTGTCGTCGGCACCTAGAGGAAAAGCGGCGCTCGGGCCAACCGGCAAGCCGGTCTCGGAGAGGGCTACGTCGCGGAACTGCTGCGTGGGTCCATGTCCCAGCCACGCACTCACCCATGGCGCACCCAGTGCGGCAACAAGCACCAGAAACACCAGCACGATGCCGATGCGTACGGACGGCTCGCGCCGCAGGGCTCCTGCCAGCCCCGTACGAATGACGGGTGCCTGTATGGACGATGGTGCAAACAATGCGGGATCAGACATCGGTCTCCTCCGGGGCGAATTCGGTCAGATTGATCGGGGAGCGCATGCGGCCCGGAATGGCCGCAACCAGCTTCTTTGTGTAGGGATGCTGCGGGTTCGCGAGCACCGACCTGGCAGGCCCCGCTTCTACCACTCGCCCGCCTTCGAGCACGAGAACGCGATCGCACAGCTCACTGACGACGCCCAGATCGTGCGAGATAAAAAGAAACGACACACGCTCGGTAGCGCGAATCGAACGCAACAGTTCAACGATCTTTCGCTGGGTAGAACTGTCTAGTGCCGAAACCGGTTCATCGGCTACCACCACGCGTGGCTGCAGGGCAATCGCACGGCCGATGGCAACGCGCTGGCGCTGACCACCCGAAAGATGGACAGGAAACCGGTCCAGCAGTTCGGCCGGTAGCGCGACTCGCTGCATGAGCTCGGCAACGCGCTGCGCGATCGCGCCCGCATCGAGCCGCGTGTTGTTGATGAACGGCTCGCTCAGGATCGTGCGGACGCGTTGCCGCGGATTGAGCGTCCCATAGGGATCCTGAAAGATCACCTGGATTGCCGAACGCAAGCCTGGCGAGATCTTCAACGGCCCTGTTCCAGGTACGGAGTAGCGCTCGCTCGCCAGCGTCACCGAGCCCGAATCCGGGCGGTCGAGCGCCGCTACAATGCGACCGATCGTTGACTTGCCCGATCCTGACTCTCCCACAAGACCGAGGATCTCCCCTTCATGGAGTTCGAAGGAAACATCGTGGAGAACCGGGGCCGAGCGCTTCGCGAACCATCCCGATTGCCGGAACGAACGGGTGATGCCGTCCACGATCAGCAGCGGCGCGACCGTTGACACCTGTTGGGGCGACATTGAGACCGGCGCCGGACCATGCCGGGATGCGGCAAGCAACTCCCGCGTATAGACATGGGCGGGCGCATTCTGCACTTGTGCGGCCGGTCCGCTCTCAACCACCACACCGTGCCGCATCACGGCAATGTCATCGGCAATATCGGATACAACCGCGAGATCGTGGCTGACGAACACCAGCGCCGTACCGTGGCGCTGCTGCAAGCGCCTGAGCAAGCGCAGGATAGATGCTTGCACGGTGACGTCGAGCGCGGTAGTGGGCTCATCGGCAATGATGACCGCCGGGTTCATCGCTATGGCGATCGCGATCATCACGCGCTGACGCATGCCGCCCGAGAACTGATGCGGATAATCATGCACACGCCGGGCAGGCTCCTTGATGCCAACCTCTTCGAGCAGTTCGATCACGCGTGTCCGCAATGCGGCCTTGCCCGTACGCTGGTGCACGCTGATGGCTTCCGCAATCTGCCGACCCACTGTCTTCAGCGGATGCAGGTTGCTCGACGGATCCTGAAACACATAGCCGATTCCAACGCCACGCAGCGCGCGTAACCGGCTGGCCGACAGACCCAGGATCTCGCGGTGCTCGCACAACACGCTGCCCTGCACCGACGCTCCGGGTGGCAAAAGGCCCGTCGCCGCGAGCAGTGCGACGCTCTTTCCCGAACCCGACTCGCCGACGATTGCCAACGTACGACCCGCGTCCACCGCGAACGACACGCCATGCACGACCTCGCTTCGACGCACACCAACGCCGAAGCTCACGACCAGATCCCTGACCTCGAATGCCGCCATGATGATCGCCGGGACGTTACTGACGCACTGCGATATTCGTGATGTCCGCCTGGACCGCAAGGGACGACCACACCCAGTTCGTCAGCCGGTCCGACGTGATCGCGACGCGGCGTTTCTCGAACAGCGGAATCCACGGCAAGTCAGCCGATACCACCTTGTCGGCTTCTGCCCAGATGGGTTCCGGATTGTCGGAGGGGAACGCTTTTGCCGCGAGGCCATTCAGCACCGGATTGCTGTAGCAGATCGCATAGTTGTTACCCTTGCCGCAGGGCGAAGCGTCGGAATCCAGCCAGCCGCCCAGCAGCATGCGTGTGCTCGGGCCCTGCCAGTCGGGTGCGAACTGCGCCAGCGCAATGTCATAACGGCTCTTGGAATCCTGCAGGTAAGCAAGGAACTGCGTGGGCGGGATCGGGATCAGGTTCAGCTTGATGCCTGATGCCGCGAGGTCCTCTTTCAAGGTCACCGCAATGGTCGAAAACTGTGCGTTGGACCGGTAAGCCAGATCAAACGTAATACCGTCCGGGTATCCCGCCTGCGCAAGAAGCTGTTTCGCCTTCACCGGGTCGCCGCGGCTGCCCGCGGTTGAATAAGGATCGAGCGGTCGATGGCCGAGCGTCGTCGACGTGATGATCTGGCCCAACGGCACCGCCGCAATCGACCCGCCTTGCGCCTGCACGATGTGCGCCTTGTTCACTGCATAGGCCAGCGCCTGACGCGTTGCCAGTTTGCGCAACGCGGCGGCCCCCGGACTCACGGCTTCCGGCCGCGCATTGATCACGATGAAGTTAGCCGCCCCGCTATTTGACGCACGCAGATAAAGGCTCTTCTGCGCCTCAAAGCGGCGGATCGTGGCGAGCGGCGGCACATCCAGATAGAGCGACAGGTCCGCATCGCCGGCCTGGATTTTCTGCACGACGGCGTCTTCGCTATTGGTCGTGAAGTCGAGCACGATCTGATCGACATAGGCTTTGCGGGCCGGATCAAGCGCGTGATTGTAGTTCGGGACTTTCTTCAGCACGAGCTTCTGCCCGCTGACATACGAGTCGACGGTGTACGGACCGCTCGAAGGAAAGTTCTTGCGGAACTCCTGCGAGTCGGGGAAATAACGCGACGCCACCTCTTCCGGCAGCGGGGTCACGAAGTTCATCGAGAGGATGTTGAGAAAATCGTAGTTGCGCGTGTCCGAGCGCAGGACCAGCGTGTGGTCGTCGGGCGCGGATACGCCCGCGATCTCATGGGTATCGATGAACTTGCGGCTTGCCGCGAGATCGCCCGAAGGCACCTTCGCGAAGTCCTTGCAGTAGCCCGCAAAACCCGCGAATGCGAGATTGAAATAGTTGACCGCAGCGACCTGCTTGTTCGGATCGCAGAAGCGCTTGATCGCGTAGACGAAATCCCGGGCGACGATCGGCCGGTTCGTCGGCCCTGAATACGTCACGCCCTCACGCAGATGGAACGTAAAAGTCTTGCCGTCCGGGCTCACATCCCAGGATTGCGCGAGGTCGGGAACCAGCTTGGTGTCGTCCTTCAGGTTGGTCGCCGAACCCGGGTACGTGACGAGTTGGCGCGTCACGGCGCGCAGGACTTCCCACGAATCGGTGCTGTAACCGGTCAGCGGATCGAACGCGTCGATATCCGGTTGCAGCGACGCCAGGCGCAACGTCCCGCCCGGCTTCGGCGTACTGTCAGCGTCAGCCGCGATTGCGACAGCCGAACTTGTCAAAGCAGCAATGAGCAAGGGCAGAAGAACCCGGTTGGCACCGGGGAGAGGTAATGTCATTTGCATTCTCATTCAGGAGGATATTGATTCGGTTTCTGCGCTCGCTACGAGCGCATGAGGCGATCTGGATCTGCTCAGAAATGCGTGCCGCAAAACGGCGCGGCATCGGTAGAAAAGAGCTGATCGAGCGCGGTCACCGCACTGGCTGAACGCGCTTGCGCGCGACCCGATTGCACCAGTTGCCACCACCGCGTCCCGCCAAGGTAGGCGGCGGCCAGCGCTGCGACATCGGCCGTCACGTCCGGCGTCGCGTCACTTGGCACGACCCCGTTCGAGGTGATCTGAAAGCGCCCATTGTTTTGCGCAAGCAGCGGGTCCGTCACATCGATGACTACGCTCGCGTCGTCTGAATAGCGCCGCGCGTTCAGTGCGATGCGGGTATCGACAATGCGAAGCCAGGTTTCATCGCGCAGATCCGTTGCCTTCGCATGCCGGTAGTCCTCGAGCAGCCATGGCAACAGGTCATCTGTCGGGCGAGCCGTCAGCACGATCCTATGCACCAGGTCGAGCGACAGCACATGCGCGATCAGCGCGGCATACGTTTCAGGCGACGCCGCGACGAGATCGTCGACCACGATCGTTCGTTGCCGTTCCGCAAACCAGTTGGCGCTCGGGACCGCGTGATAACGGACGTAACCTTCTTCCCCGTGAACGGCAACATGGGAAGGCGTAAGTGCGCCCTGCTGACGCAGTTCCTGCAGACGCCACCAGTACGCGCCTCGGTCGATCGCCCCTGCTCGCTCGGGCAAGAGCGAGCGATACAGCACGGGCATGCGACGCCAGGCGTCATCCGTGTCGATGAGTTGCACCGAACCACGCGCCACGTCGACGTGCATACGCGCATTGACCGCGTCTACTTCGATAGTCGCCGCCGAGCTCGCCACCGCGTAGCCGAACCGGCCATAGATGCTTGCGGATGCCGCGCGCAGCGACGCCAAGGCCTCGCCGCGCTTGGCGGCGTCTTCCAGTTGCCGGACCAGCAACGCCTTCGCCACGCCCCGGCGCGTGTGCCCGGGAAGCACACCGACATGCGTGACGGCCGCGTGCGGCACGCGCTCGCCTCCCGGCACGGCGATCGTGCCAGCGTACGAATCCGTGGTCCCGATCAGGCGATCGTCTTCGAATGCGCCATAGGTACGCCCCGCGTCGTTCAGCCGGTTCAGTTCCACTGCCTGATCGCGCGGCAGCATCGGCAATCCGATCATCGCCGTGCGGAATACTTTCATTGCCGCAAGCAGCGCTTCGTCTCCGTTCAGGCCGCGCACATGCAGCGCGCTTTGAAATGTCATCTCCGCAGTTCCTTTCTCGCAAATGCAAGAATGCTGGCAAACCATCCTGTCCTGATCGTCATTGCCCGGTGCTCCGCGTCGCTGGTAGAAAAGGTTTGATGGATGGAGCTCATTGGCGCGCGTCGTCGAGACGCTGCCGGCTTGCAGGATGATCGGCGGGAATGCGTGCGGAGTCGCTCTCGAACAGCCTTTCGCGCAGGGTCGCGTCGCGGCGTTCACGCAGGCGCCCGCGGCGATCGAGTTCCGGCACCGCGTAACGCACGAAGTCGGCGAAACTGCCGGGGCTCAGGATATGGATCAGGTTGATACCGTCGGTATCGGTTGCTTCGAGCCAGCGCTCAATCCCGTCCGCGACTGTCACGGGTCCGCCGACGATTGTCTTGCTGCGCCCGAAACCTTCTGCCGGCGCGAGCGCTTCGCGTAGCGTCCACTGGCGGCCACCGGCAGGATCGTCGAACATGCGCAGCAACGATCGGTTCGAGTCCGTGTCCTGGTACTTCAACGGCCCATCGAGTGGCTGGCTTGAAAAATCGATACCGGTACTTGCCGAATAGTGGGCAATGGCGCCTTCGACGTTAAAGAACGAGCGGTACTCGAGCAGCTTGTCCTGCGCCGCACGATCGCTCTCGTCAACAATCACGGCGACACCGCTGATGAACTTGATCGCATCAGGACTACGGCCGTAGCTGAACGCTGCTGCCTTGATCTGGGCGACGTTGCGACGGATGCCCGCCGCATCCGCCCCGGCGACGAACACCACTTCCGCATGTTTGCCGGCGAACTGCTGACCGCGCGGCGAACCTCCGGCCTGGAACAGAACGGGCACACGCTGAGGGCTCGGCGCCGACAAATGCGCACCCGGGACGTTGAAGTATTTACCGTGATGACCAATGGCGCGCACTTTCGCCGGATCGGTATAGAGCCCTTCGGGAAACTGCGCGCTGCCGAAGTCCCGAACCACGGCGCCGTCCTGCCACGAGTGCTCCCACAGCTTGTAGACGACATCGAGAAACTCGTCGGCAATCTCATAGCGCTCGTCGTGCGGCACCTGACGCTCGAGGCCGAGATTGCGTGCAGCGCTGTCCAGTTGCGAGGTCACGACATTCCACGCAATCCGGCCCTTCGTCAGGTGGTCGAGGGTGGTGAACTTGCGCGCCAGCAGATACGGTTGTTCGTAGGTTGTCGACACCGTGACGCCAAAGCCGAGATGCCGGGTAGCCGCGGCCATTGCCGAAACCAGGAGCAATGGGTCATTGACGGGCGATTGAGTACCGGTGCGCAGCGATGCATCCGCGCTGCCGCCGTGGACGTCGAGAAGACCGAGCGCATCGGCAATGAACAGGTTGTCGAAACGGCCCTCCTCTAGCAGCTTTGCGAGCTCGATCCAGTAGTCGATATCGGTATAGCGATACGCCTGATCGTCGGGATGACGCCAAAGTCCGTAGTTGAGATGCGAGACGGTGTTCATGGTGAACCCGCTCAAGATGATTGGTTTGCTGGACACGTTCGCGAAGAGGAATAGGACTATTACGGCGGAACGACTCGATCTCATTCACTGAGTCGTTCAATGAGTCGTTCAATGAGCTGAAGCGTTTTTTATCCTAGCATCGGCGTTGTCGAAAATTTGGAGTACGGATATAGCAATTTATTCGATTCAATCCTGGGAACAGGGTCTATCTAAATCGCGGTGACGCAACTATTTTTATGAGCAGCCTTGCATGGAGCAATGAGCATTAAAAGTGCGACCTCGACACCGTCCGTCCCGCAGACATCCTGATTTGCAAATCATCAATCGATGGTGGCGCGCTCATCCAGCGCGTCGCCATAATCGCTGAACGCAATGGTTCATAAAAGGAGGCGGTGGATGTCAAACGTTCTAAGCGAAGTCGACGCGTTACCGGTTTCGCGGCCTGCTCAGGCGAAAGAAGCCCTGAGAACCCGCGCCCCTTTACTCAGCGAAGCGTTGCTCACGCGCATCGGCGAACGCGCCGCCGGCTATGACAGCGAGAACCGCTTCTTCACCGAAGACCTCGACGACCTGCAGCGCGCCGGATTTCTCCACGCCGCCGTGCCTGTTGCACTGGGTGGGCTCGGCCTCACGCTACCCGAGTTGTTGCGTGAACAGGTCCGCCTCGCTTATCGCGCGCCGGCGACCGCCCTCGCGTTGAACATGCATCAATACTGGATCGGTGCGGCACTTCATCTGTTACGCAAGGGCGATACCTCCGCGCAATGGATACTCGAAGAAGCCGGCGCCGGCAAAGTCTTCGCGGCCGGCCACGGCGAGCCCGGCAATGACCTGGGCCTGGCTCATTCATTCGTCAAGGCGACGCCGCTACCCGACGGGAGTTATCGTTTCGATGGCCGCAAGGTCTTGACCTCGCTTGCACCGGCATGGGACTGGCTCGGCGTGCATGGCCGGGATGACTCCGATCCGGCGCATCCGAAGATAGTGCATGCATTTATCCGGCGTGAATCGCCGGGGCATCGTACGGTCCAGACCTGGGACGCGCTGGGGTTGCGCGCCACGCGCAGCGACGATACCTATCTTGAAGGAGCCATTGCGGCGCCGGAACACGTGACGCGTGTGCTGCCCGCCGGCATCCCCAACGACCCGTTCGTGGATGGCATCCTGGGCGCTGTGCTGCCGGGGCTCGGTGCGGTGTACTACGGCATCGCCAAGCGTGCGTTCGATCTGGCCATCGGCGCGGCACGCAGCCGCACATCGGCGGCGCTGCAAGGGCAGACCTACGCGCATAAGCCGTTCACGCAAGCTGCCGTGGCGGAAGCCGCGATCGAACTCGACAGTATCGAAGCGTTGAACGAGCGCGTGGCGGCGCAATGGTGGGAAGGGTATGCCGAGGATGAGCCGTGGATCGCTAAATTGCTGGCAGCAAAACAGCATGCCGTGGACGGCGCGCTGCGGGTGGTGAACCTGTCGCTGCGCATAGCGGGCGCCGCGTCTTTGTCGCGCCGCAATGAACTCGAACGCTTGTATCGCGATGTACGCGCCGGGGCATTTCATCCGCCAAATGCTGACGCCTCGCATGAGGTCATCGGCCAGGCATATCTCGGCGTGCTCGGCGAGGCATGAGAAAGCGGCCCCTCGCCGGGCCTGTCAGATCGCCGAGCGCTCAAGCATGAAAGTCTGAAACTGGATCAGCGTTGGATCCGATGTGCGCTCGGGATGCAGGCGAATGATGAACTGCCAAGAACTCTGCAATTCATGCTCCGGAAACAGGCGAACCAGCCGGCCGTGGGCCAAGTCAAAATCGATCAGGGGTGAACGGCCAAGCGCCACGCCCTTGCCCGCAATGGCAGCTCCAATGATCGGGTTAAAACTGCTCAACCGGACCAGGTTCTGCTCCTGAAGTTCTCCCGCGCCGAGCAGCGCAAACCACGTCTGCCAGTCAATTTCACGACTCGATTCGTGGTGCTCCTCCTGCAACAGCCGGTGCTCGGTCAATGTCTGCGGCGTAGCGGTCCGTGGGTCCATTAACAGCGGGCTGCATACAGGGAACACAGTCTCCCGGAGCAGCGCCCGATCGCTCGGGTGCGGGTCCGGCTCATCGTTCGTCGAGCTTGACGAGCTACGCATCGGCACGCGCAGAATTGCTATATCGATGGTGTCATTCTGCCAGTCGGGCTCGTCGTCATACACCCTGAGGTTCACCGCGATCTCCGGATGACGCGTCGAGAATTCAACCACGTGCGGTGCAAGCCAAAGCGATGAAAACGGCGCATTGGCGGAAACCGTCAACGTGCGGCGACGCTTGCGCCGCCGCGTGGTCAACCGCTCGCAAGCTTCGCCCAGCGGAATCAGGCTGGCTTCAATAGCCAGCAGCAACTCCAGCCCGGCAGACGTGGGCTGCGCGCGTGAATTCGTACCGCCACGGTGAAGCAACGGTGTACCCAGGGTTGACTCGAGCGCGCGCAATTGATGACTGATGGCGCTCTTGGTTACGCTAAGCTCTTCCGCCGCACGGCTCAGGCTGCCAAGTCGGGCCACGGCTTCGAACGCCTTCAGGGCGGATAACGGCGGAATGTGGGGAGATAGTCTTGGCATGATGGGTAAAGTTTATCTCAACCCTGGTTGAGAAAGCATCGCTCGCGTGCAACTCGGGTCCATGCCACGATGATCCAATACCTTGAGGAGTTACCCGCATGTATTTCGATCTTCGCCTTTGGCAACTGACTAAAGGGCTACGCGGGCACATGGTGCTCAGCATCGTTGTCGGATTGCTGGCCCTGCTGGCCGGAATCGCACGCTTTGTGTTTCTCGGCCAGTTGCTCGCACTGGTCTTGCGAGGCAGTCCATGGCAATCGTGGGTGGCCCCCTCGGTCGCCGTGGCGGCTGCGATCGTGCTGCGCGCGTTGCTGGATCACTGGCGCGCGGGCGTAGCCTGCCGCACCGCAGCACGGGCTCAGGAAACGCTGCGTGGCCAGCTGTATGACCGCATCGTGACGCTCGGGCCGGCCTGGTTCGCCGAACAACGTACGGGCGGCGTGATGCTGTCGGTCATCGACGGCGTCGAGCAGTTGCAGACCTTCTTCGGGCAGTATCTGCCGCAGCTGGCCGTGGCTCTTTGCGCGCCGTTTGCCATCTTCGGGTTCATCGCATTCTGGGACTTGCCCGTGGCCACCGTGCTGCTGGCTGCAGCGCTGGTGGCGTTGTTCGGACCGATCGCCGTGCATATGCATGAACGCCGCACCAGCCTTGCGCGCGCCCAGGCATTCAAGGAGTTCGGCGAAACGTTTCTCGATGCAGTCCAGGGCCTGCCGACCCTCAAGGCGTTCGGGCAAAGCCGCGTATGGGGCGAACGCCTCGCTACGCAGGCACGCGCTGTCTCCGACAACACCTTCTGGGTGCTTGCAGCAGGCCTTCTTACACGCGGCATCGTCGATCTTGGAGCGGCTGTGGGCGCCGCGCTGGCGCTCGTCCTTGGCGCATGGCGCGTGACCCACGGGGAGATGGGCCTGACTACGCTCCTGATCGTCCTGATGGCAGGTACAGAGATTTTCCGGCCGCTGCGCGACCTGCGAAGTGTTTTGCACCAAGGCATGCTCGGGCAGGCCGCGACGGCGGGTATTCGCTCGCTGCTCGAGGCTAACCCGCCCATGCCCGAAGCCGGCACCGAGCCGTTGCGCGGCACTCAGGCGTCACTGGATTTCGACAACGTAAGCTTTGCGTATGCCGGCGGCCGGGGCCTTGCGCACCGTGGGCTGACGTTCTCGGTGGCGGCCGGTGAGCGCATCGGCATCGTGGGACCGAGCGGCGCAGGCAAGTCGTCGATCGTTCGCCTGTTGCTGCGCCAGTACGATCCGCAAAGCGGCAGTATCCGCATTGCAGGTCAGGACGTGCGTACGCTGAACCCCGATGCACTGCGCGCGAAGATCGCGGTGGTCGCGCAGGACACGATGCTGTTCGCGGGTACCGTCGAGGAAAACCTTCGGCTCGGACGCCCGGACGCCACCGTCGATGAACTGGAAGCGGCCGCGCGGGCAGCCTACGCTCATGACTTTATCTCGAGCCTGCCTGACGGGTATCAGACCTCTATCGGCGAGCGCGGTGTGCAACTGTCAGGCGGCCAGCGCCAACGGCTTGCCATTGCCCGGGCACTGCTGCGCGATGCCCCGATCTTGATACTGGATGAAGCGCTCTCAGCCGTCGATGCGGAAAACGAGGCACTGATTCAACGGGCGCTGGATCGTCTGATGCAAGGCCGCACCACGCTGATTCTCGCGCATCGTCTATCGAGCGTGATCGGCGCCGATCGCATCCTGGTGCTGGACGATGGCCTTGTCGCGGAGAGTGGCACGCATGATGAACTGATGAAAAGAAGCGGGCTGTATCACCGCTTGATGGGAGCGCAGGCGACGCCTCGCAGCGTCTTGCCGTTGCGCTCCGATGCAGCCGCAGTCGGTCTTCAGGAAGGTGTGCTCAGCGCAAAGACTGCGCCATCCACTGAGACGGAAGAAGACGCCGTGCAAGGTCTGCGCGAGCTCGATGCCGACGCGAGAACCCTGGACTGGAAGGCCACCCTTGCCTCGTTAGTCTCGGCAATCCATCCCTGGCGAGTGCGATTGGTGCTGACCATTCTATTGGGCGTTGGGCGAGTGACCGCTTTCATCGGCGTTGGCGTGCTGGGCGCATGGCTGGTCGCAGCGCTGCGTGCCGGCAATCCGCATCAGGCGATCGTGACGTATCTGTTGCTCGTCGCCCCGCTCGCCGCGGTGCTGCACTGGCTTGAATCATGGCTCGCGCACGACATGGCGTACCGGCTGCTGGCGGATCTTCGAATCCGCTTGTTCGCACAACTCGATCGTCTGGCGCCGGGCTACCTGATGCGCCGTCGCTCCGGCGACCTCGTGACGCTCGCTACGCAAGACGTCGAGACCATCGAATATTTCTACGCACATACTGTCGCCCCCGCAATCGTCGCGGTGCTGGTGCCGACCGCGGTGATAGCCGTCCTCGCCACGGCGGCCTGGCCGCTCGCGCTCGGGCTGCTGCCGTTCCTGGCCTACGCAATGCTCTCGCCGGTGCGCGGGCGCAACCGTATCGATGCGCTGGGCAGCAAGGCACGCGAATCCTTGGGTCTGCTCGGTGCGCACATGACGGAGACCATCCAGGGTTTATCCGATCTGCTCGCGTTCCAGGCGACCGGGCGCAGGCGAGAAGCGTTCATGGCGCTGGCACGCGAATACAGCATGACCCGGCTCGCACTGCTGTCGGATCTGGCTCGACAAACCGCGCTGCTGGATGTGGCGACCGGCCTCGGCGGATTGACAGTTGCTGTAGTGGGCGCGTGCCTGGTCTCGGCCGGGCAGCTTTCGGCGGCCTGGCTGCCCATGCTGATTCTGCTCGCCGTGGCAGCCTTCATGCCGGTGGCGGAGATCGCGCAGGTGGGCAGGCAACTGGCCGATACGATCGCGTCGGCTCGGCGGTTAAGGGTCGTGCATGACGAACCCATTCCGGTGCTCGATGGAGATCGCGACTTGCAACCGTCGCCAGGAGGATCGGAGGTCCGCTTTGAAGACGCTCGCTTTGCCTACGCCGAGCGCGCTCAACCTGTGTTGAATGGCGTGTCTTTCCGCGTGCGTGCCGGATCTACCGCAGCGCTTGTGGGAGCCTCAGGCGCCGGCAAGAGCACCATTGCGAACCTGCTGCTGCGCTTCTGGGATCCCGATACAGGGTCGGTCCAGCTGGATGGCGTCGACTTGCGGCGCTTGCGGCTAGACTCGCTGCGCTCGCACGTTGCGCTCGTATCGCAGGACACGTATCTGTTCAACGATACGCTCGAGGCCAACATCCGCCTCGCACGGCCCGATGCCAGCGCGCAAGCACTGCAACTCGCGCTGGAGCAGGCATCGCTCGCCGACTTCGTGGCAACGCTGCCGCAAGGCCTCGCTACTCGGGTAGGTGAACGAGGCGTTCAGTTGTCCGGAGGACAGCGTCAGCGTGTTGCCATCGCGCGCGCTTTTCTCAAGGATGCGCCGGTACTGGTACTGGACGAAGCAACGTCACATCTGGACGCCATCAGCGAAGCGCAGGTACACGCCGCGCTAAAGACTCTCATGACCAATCGCACAACGTTGATCATCGCGCATCGTCTCGCGACGGTACGCGAGGCCGATCTAATCATCGTGCTGGACCACGGCTCGGTGATTGAAGCGGGACCTCATGCGCAACTGCTCGCGAACAACTCGGTCTATGCGCAACTGGTCAACAGGCAACAGGTTGGCAACGGCTTGCAGCAGTCCGCGTGAGTTTGCAGGTCATGGGCGCCACGGATGCTGATAGCGGTATGCCAACGCTGCGGGTTGCTTACCGGTTCATCAATGGACCTTCGGAAAACCGTGGCGTTCGGCGAGCAGATCCAGGATGCGACGCGTATCGGTCACAAAGCTTTTGTCGCCGAGCGTCTGCACGTCGGCAGGCACCGGATGCTCGTCTCCGAGAATCAGGACGGGCAAGCTCTGGTGGTCCGCATCGAGCGCAGCGACGACCGCTTCGCGCGGGCGCGCAAATGGCAGACGATGGACATCAAGGCGTGTGGTCTTCGACGGATCGCTGGCCAGCAGGCCTTCGATAGGTGCGCCATCCGGGCAGATGAAACGCTCACCAGGATATTTAGGATCGGTGAAACCCGGCTCCAGCAGCAGTAAAAGGTCTTGGCTCACGATTTTGTTAATCCTCGAAGAAGAGAGACGAATCGAACGATTTCCGCTCCATGCGAGCGGGGTCGCTGTGAATGAATCGACAACTTGAACCACTGTGCGCTGGTCTTGCCGCGTTTCCTCGCGTGCGAACTAACGGCCTGTCTCGCACACGGAAAACCTTAGAACACGCGCCCCTCGGTCAGATGCGTGGTATCGCCGTTCAACTGATAACCCCCAATCACTCGCGCCTTGTGCAACAAAGGGTTGTGGCTAAAGATCGTGCGCAGGTTGCGCCAGTGGCGATCGAAGTTGTGCACACGCGACGTGGCCGACGCGCCGCCCGCCTCGAACAAACGTTCGCCCGCATGCAACGCCAGTTTGCTCACCACTAACTGTGTCTTGGCCGTGGCCAGCGCGCCCTGCAGCACCAGGTCTTCGGCATTGTCATCCCGATTGCGAATGGCGTTCGCCGACCGGTCCAGTACGCGCGCATTCTGCTGGACCAACGCATCGATTGCATGACTGTGTGCCGCGAGATCGCCCACCACTTGCTGGATGAAATGATCCTCGCGCGCCGATGCCGCCGGGCTGTGAAGCACCGGCCGTCCATGTTTGAGCACGTAGTTTTCAGCATCCGCGAGGATATTGCGGACGATGCCCGCGGCCACCGCGACGAGGTGCAACTGCCGCAACGCCCCGCCATGCCGTCCTGCCAGGGTTGAGTTACCGCGCTGTGCGACTTCGTCCGCATAGACTTGTACGTTGTCGAGAACCAGGCTGCCGCTGGCAGTCATTCGCTGGCCCATGCCGTCCCAGTCGTCCAGCACCTGGATACCCTCTCGATTGACAGGAATGACCGCTACCACGTTGTTACCGTCTTCACCCTGCACGTTGATGCGGGCATAGTCGGAAAACGCTGTTCCGGTCGAGTAGTATTTCTTGCCCGTGACACGATAGTTCTCGCCATCGCGTCGCAATATCGTGCCGATCTCGCCGGGCCGCGATGTGCCGCGCTCAGTCGAAGCGCCACCGAATATCGCGCCGTCCAGCAAGCGCTGGATCTGCGTGTCGTTGAACTTTGAACGCGGCGACAACAAGAGCGACTCGGTAAGATCGAAATGGATCCGCAGTGCATGGGCGACGTTTGACTCTTCGGCCGCGAGCGTGGCAATCACATGAAAGAGATCTTCCAGCGATCCGCCCAGTCCGCCCCATTCGACCGGGAGTCGCAGCAAGCCGAGACCGGACTTGCGAAACAGCGCAAAGCCATCGAACGGCAACTCACGCCGCGCCTCGCGTTGAGCGGCGTCCTCGCCTATTTCATGCGCCAACGCCGGCAGCGCGGCCAGCGCTGCATGCAATCGCGACGTTGCAGAAATCTCAGAGGGTGCATTCATAATCTTTAAATCCTTCTAATAGCTTACCGAGCTTGGAACGCGCAATCGGCAATGCGTCACCTGAACTGTTATGCCGAGCGTATATCTCACTGTGACAGCGCAATAATGTAGTCGTGGGTTCGCCGCGTCGCTCTATCGATTTCAGCTTTGCATATGCATTGTTCTGTGAAGACCAGCGTGTTCGAGGATTGCGCCGAATCGCTTTACCTGATGTGACGACCTTAAAATAAAATCAAACACATGTATTGCCAGCCTCGATGTCCGGGTGGAACACTCAGTCGGCCGATGCCACCTCAAAACAAAGGAAAACACTTTGATGTCCAGTGCAAAATTCGGGCGACTATTCATGCTGGTCATAGCGGCTGCCATCGGCACATCAAGGGGCGTCGCCGCATCGGAGCCCGTCATCGGCGACGGCGGTGTCCCCGCGTTCTACACCTGGACGGAGCAGGTGCCGCAAACGCCCGGGCAAATGCTGCGCACCGAACAGTTGACGCCGCAGCAAAGCCTCACTGAAGCCGGCCAGAATATCCGGATCCTGTATACGTCGACAGACGGTCTCGACAACCGCACGCCGGTTGTCGTTTCCGGTGCGCTGTTTGTGCCGAAGGGAACGCCGCCCCAAGGCGGCTGGCCACTGATGGCGTGGGCGCACGGCACTGTCGGCAGCGCCGACGTGTGTTCGCCGTCATTCGCCGGCCGCAGCGGACGCGACACGCGCTATCTGAACTACTGGCTCGCCCAAGGCTATGCAATCGTCGCGACTGACTATCAGGGTCTCGGGACACCCGGCCTGCATCCGTACGGGCTCACACGCCCTCTCGCGTACGGCGTCCTCGACAGCATCCGCGCGGTTATCCGTGGCGGATTCGACCTGTCGGCGCGGGTGGTCGTATTCGGGCAATCGCAAGGGGGTCGCGCCGCGTTCGCGACGGCCGTCTATGCGAAGACCTATGCGCCCGAGTTGAATATTGTTGGTGTAGTCGCAACCGGCACACCGTACGCAGCCGTCCATGAGCGTGCGGATGACGCGGAGCTGGCGAATGCACGCAGGTCGGTCCTCCCGACCTTTGCGTACGACATGCTGCGACTCAGCACCGCCACGCTGCTCGATCCGTCGTTCGTACCAGGGGACTACCTGAACGAGCACGCCATGCCGGCGTTCGAAACCAGTCAGCGCGAATGCTTGCACGCCATTGAACAGAGGATCGTCGCGGACGGGCTCACGTTCGACAGCAGCTTCAAGCGCTCGCCGAAGCCGGCGCTCGCTGCAATCAACCGCGAAGCGGCGTATCCAACACTGAAGTCGGACATTCCGATTTTCGTCGGCACGGGTGGCAAGGATCGCGATGTGTTTGTGCCCGGTCAGGTCGCGCTGGTCACCAACGCATGCAAGGCTGGCGACCGGATCGAATGGCATTTATATCCGACGCTTGACCATTCCGGAACCGTCAATGGCTCGCTTCCAGATTCCACGCAGTTTGTCGCAAGGGCATTTGCGGGCGAGCACATTGACGGCAATTGCGAATCATTGCCGAAGCTTTAGCGGGATTCGTTTCTGAGGGAGAGCCTGTCAGTAATCAATGATGGGGCCTCCCCTTGTCACCACCGGGCAGTGGTTCACAGGACCTGCTATCGATCAAGTCGCTCGCCTTCACGCCCCAGGCATAGCCGAGCGCCATACTGCGACAAAGCCCTGACCTGCATCAACTGCGCACAAACCGCTACAGCAATAGAAGCAGGCGCCTTGTCCACAATTCCCTCCACGCCGATCGGACAGGTCATCTCAGTCAATCGCGCAGGGTCCACACCCCGATCGACTAATCGACGCTCGAACTTCACGCGTTTCGTCTTCGACCCAATCATGCCGAAGTAAGCGAAATCATTGCGTCGCATGATCCGGGTCGCTAGCGAAAAATCCAGCGAATGGTCATGCGTCATCACCAGAAAGCACGCGCCGGCCGGCGCCGAATCGACAATCGCATCCGGCGTATCCGTCGCTTCAATCTCTACGTTGCCGGGCACTTCATCCGGGAATAGTTCGTCGCGTGCATCAACCCATTGAACCACGCAAGGCAGCATGCCCAGCAACTTGACAAGGGCATGCCCGACATGCCCCGCCCCGAACAACACGATATGCGTCGGCGGTTCAGCCGGTGGCGTAGACACCCCGCTACGACGGCCGACAACGACAGATTCCTGGAGCATTTCCATAGCAAGCCTCGAATCAGTGAGCGGCAGCAGCTGCCGCCACTGCAGCGCGAACAGCACCCACCGCTTTCAGGATTTCCTCGCTGGTCGCGGGTGCGTTCATCGGCGGATTCACGGTGTTATTGCCTACACTCGCCACTGCGTCGCGGATCGCGAAGAACACCGAAAATGGCAGCAGCAAGGGCGGCTCACCGACTGCCTTCGACCGGTGGATGCTGTCCTCCACATTGCGGTTCTTGAACAACCGGACGTCGAACACGGGCGGGCAATCATTGACCGTCGGGATCTTGTACGTCGAGGGTGCGTGGGTCATCAGCTTGCCGCCCGCGTTCCACCACAGTTCCTCGGTCGTCAGCCAGCCCATTCCCTGGATGAAGCCACCTTCGACCTGCCCTACATCCAAAGCCGGATTGAGCGACGCGCCCACGTCATGCAGTGCGTCAGCGCGCAGCACGCGCATTTCGCCGGTCAGCGTGTCGATCACGACTTCGGAAACCGCTGCGCCATAGGAGTAGTAAGAGAACGGCCGGCCCTGCATCTTCCCCTGGTCCCAGTAGAGCTTCGGCGTCTTGTAGAAACCGTCGGACCACAACTGCACCCGCGCGCGATACGCCTGCACGATCACTTCGTCGAAGGGAAACGCCTTGTCGCCGACCACAATCCGGTCGTCGACGAAACGCACATCGCGCGCGTCGACTTGGCCTTCGCCATAGTGCTCGGCGGCCAGCGCGGCAAGCCGTTCGCGCAATTGCCGGGCGGCGTCCTGCGCGGCTTTACCGTTCAGATCGCTACCGGTCGACGCGGCGGTCGCCGACGTGTTCGCGACTTTGCTCGTGTCGGTCGCGGTCACTCGCACACGGTTGAAACGGATGCCGAGCTCGTGTGCGACTACCTGCGCGACCTTCGTATTGAGCCCCTGGCCCATCTCCGTGCCGCCGTGATTCACGAGGACCGAGCCATCGGTATAAATGTGCACCAGCGCGCCGGCCTGGTTGAAGTGAGTCACGTTGAACGCAATGCCGAACTTCACCGGCGTCAACGCGAGCCCCTTTTTCAGCACATCGTTGTTCGCGTTGAATTCGCGCACAGCCTCACGACGCGCGCGGTAATTGCTGGTGGCTTCGAGCTCGTCGAGCAATTCGTGAATCACGTTGTCTTCGACCGCCTGCCCGTACGGCGTCACGTTGTGCTCGGTCTTGCCGTACAAATTTCGGCGGCGCACGTCGAGCGAATCGAGTCCCACAGATCGCGCGATGTTATCGACAATGTATTCGATCGCGAACGCGCCCTGCGGGCCACCGAAGCCGCGAAATGCCGTGTTCGACTGCGTGTTGGTCTTGCCGCAGAACCCGTCGATCGACACATGAGGCAGCCAGTACGCGTTATCGAAATGGCACAGCGCGCGGGTCATCACCGGGCCTGAAAGGTCAGCCGAAAAGCCGCAACGCGATGTCATGTCGACGGACACGCCGTCGATCAGGCCGGTGTCGTCATAGCCGACTTCGTACGTGTAGTGAAAGTCGTGCCGCTTGCCGGTGATCATCATGTCGTCGTCGCGATCCGGACGCAGTTTCACCGGGCACAGCAGCTTCCATGCGGCGAGCGCCGCACAGCACGCGAACAAGCCTGATTGCGACTCCTTGCCGCCGAAGCCGCCGCCCATCCGCCTGCATTCGACCAGCACGTTGTGCGACGCGACGTTGAGCATGTGCGCGACCATGTGCTGCATTTCCGACGGATGCTGCGTCGAGCACCACACGTGCATGCCATCGTCGTCCTTCGGCACGGCGTACGAAATCTGACCTTCCAGGTAAAACTGTTCCTGGCCGCCGAGCAGCATTTCGCCGCTTTCCCGATGCGCGGCCCATGCAATCTTCGCACCGGCGTCGCCACGCGCAAGCTTCATCTTGGGCAGCACGCGAGAGTCGGCCGCACGCGCCTGTTGCGGCGTGAGGATCGCCGGCAACTCTTCATACACGACCTCCGCACGGCGTACGGCGCGGCGGGCAATGTCGTGCGACATCGCGACCACGATGAACATCGGCTGACCGACGAACTGCACGATGCCATCGGCGAGGATCGGGTCGTCACCGTGAATGATGGGACCGACATCGTTCACGCCCGGGATATCGGCGGCAGTGAAGACGGCGACAACGCCCGGCACTGCCCGCACGGCATCGAACGACATCGACACGATCTTCGCATGCGCTTTCGCCGACATCCCGAGCGCCGCGTGCAACGTACCGGCGACCACCGGGATGTCATCGGTATAGCTCGCGCGGCCGCTTACGTGCAGATGCGCGGATTCGTGCGGACGCGAAACGTGGACCTGCGTGAAGTCTGCTTCGAGCAGATCCTTCGCTTCCTTCATGTCCTTCAGGAACGGTTCGGCTTGCTGATTCATTCTGTTGTTCTCCGTGTCCTTCGAGGTTCAGGATGCAGTCACTGCGCGTACGTCGAGCGCCGCTTTCGGCAACGGATTGTCCGGACGTGTCTCGAGCCAAAAGCGATGCAATGTGTTCTTCGCGGCTTCGAGCCGGTAGTTGCTCGACGCGCGCATATCGGACAACGGCGCGTAATCCTTCGCGAGCGCGAGCATGGCTGCCTGCGCGGTGGCTTCGTGCCAGTCGGCGTCGCGCAGTACCGCTTCAACGTGCGTCGCGCGCTTAGGCGTGGCGGCCATTCCGCCGAACGCGATGCGCGGATCGCGAATGATGTTGCCGTCAGCTATAAACGAGAGCGCCGCACACACCGCCGAGATATCCGAGTCGAAACGCTTGGACAACTTATAAGTACGGAATTGCAGATTCGCGCGTACGCCAGTGCGCGTGGGCACTTTCAACCCGAGAACGAATTCGTGCTCGGCCATGTCCTTCTTCTGATAGGCCAGATAAAGGTCTTCGAGAGGCATCTCGCGCTCGATGTCGTTTCCGCGAACGACTACGTGCGCGCCGAGCGCGATCAGGCCGGGCATGGAATCGCCAATCGGTGAACCGTTCGCGATGTTGCCGCCGAGCGTACCTGCGTTGCGGATTGGCAGCGACGCGAAGCGCTTCCACATTTCCTTCAGTTCGGGATAGTGCTTCGCGAGTTCCTCGTATGCTTTTTCAACCGTGACACCCGCACCGATTTCGATCCAGTCATCCGACGTTTCGATCTTCTGCAGCGCGCTGATTCGCCCGACGTAGACGATGTCGCCGAGATCGCGCATGAGTTTGGTGACCCACAAGCCGATGTCGGTGCTGCCGGACAGAATGCGCGTCGACGGTTCTGCGGCCTTGATGCGCGCGAGTTCGTCAACGGTGCGCGGCGCTTCGAAACGCTGGCCCGCGTGTTCGTATCGGAACGTGTCTTCGCGTTCGAGCGTGGCGAGCGTGCGGGACAGCGCGGCGACATCGACCGGCGTTTTGGGCGCCGGGACTTCGAACATCCGCACCGCCGCGTCGACGATAGGCCGGTAGCCGGTGCAACGGCACAGGTTGCCGGTCAGCGCGTCGGAGATGTCCGCGCGTGACGGTACGGTTTTGTTCGCGCATGAATGTTCGTGGCCGTGCTTCTCGTATAACGACCACATCGACATCACGAAGCCCGGTGTGCAGAAGCCGCACTGCGAGCCGTGGCATTCGACCATGGCTTCTTGCACGGGATGCAGCGAACCGTCCGGCTGACGCAGGTCTTCGACGGTGAACAGCGCTTTGCCGTCGAGCGTCGGCAGGAACTGAATGCACGCGTTGACCGCCTTGAAGCTGACGCCGCCTGCTTCATCTCGTTCGCCCAAAACGACCGTGCACGCACCGCAATCGCCTTCGGCGCAGCCCTCTTTCGTACCGGTGCAGAGCGCGTCTTCGCGCAGGTACTGGAGGACTGTGCGCGTGACGTCTGCGTCGCTGACTTCGCGGATCGCGTTGCGGTGGTAGAAGCGGATAGGCTGGCTCATGTCTCGGTGCTCGCGTTGGTTTGCGTTGCTGCTTTTTGGGGGGCGTTCTGGCGTCGGGTCGTGGTTGTAGCGTCGTTGCGCGGGTTTTCCCGGCTGGCCTGACCGCTGCCTCAGTGACGGTTCGAAAAGTATCACTGTCAATATTTAGAACCCATAGCGGGGAAGATATGGGCGTCATATCGCCGCGGCGATAAGTCACGGGCGGTGGGATGTCGACGCGTCTTTCGGGAATGTAATGTGGACAACGCCCGCTGCTAGTGGTCGCCGCGGCGCGCGTCTGAACTCAAGTTCGAATCCGTGCTACCACAGCCAAACCAACGATCATCCCCTCACGGCCAACGTCATCGCGCAAAACGTATTGCCACCCACGACCACCGCGCTGGTTGCACGCTGACCTAGTCCCGAGCGTGACGATCCTTTGTCCCCGGGCCGCGTCGTCATCAACATTCGATGCACGAAACTTGGCTCCTGGTTGATTTCCGATACGGCCATCCGGAGGGCAACACCTCCAGTGTTTGCTACGACGACGGCGAGTTCATCGACGTAACGCCGATCGTTTGTATCGCAATGTATCTGCGAGGCGCGTGGACACATAACGTTGCACCCCAGTGCATGCCGGACACAAGCCAGATACGTCCAGGCCGTCTAATACATTCACGCCAGCCACGCTTCACGGCGGATTCGAATCCAGTCCAACGCAAATCCGACTCGATTCAGCTTCGACCACTTAACACGCGAACCGATGTTTGCGGAAACAGACTCTCAAGAGGAAATCATGAAACTCGTTCAATCGCTGATCATTGCCGCTGTCGTTGCCATCCCGGCCGTGTCGTTCGCTCAATCGAACGAACCCCTTACCCGGGCCGAAGTGCGCGCTCAACTGATTCAACTGGAAAAAGCCGGCTATAACCCCACTGGCGACCAGACGCAATATCCGCAGAACATTCAAGCGGCGCAAGCGCGGATAGACGCGGCGAACGGCGTATCAGCAGCATCGTATGGCTCGTCGACCAGCGGTACGGCTGCGGCAAGTTCACGCGCGACAGGGTCTGACGTGAACGGTCTCGGCCCGATCTACGCGCGTCCCTGAGTCAAAGGCTGCGCTCTCGCAGTAAAGAACGAAGCAGGGCCTTAACCATCGGAATTCGTGCTCCGATGGTTAAGGCCCTGCTTCGTTCCAGGGTTGTGTTCGTTACGTCGGGGCGCATGCATCCCCCGAGTACCCAATGGATTTCCTCGGCCGCTCAGACGCGACCAACCGGTGTGTGGGATGTGCCTCTTCGGCCCGTTACAGCGTCACCTCGCGGATTTGTATCGCAACGTATCTGAGCGTCGCATCGATACAAAGCATTGGATTTCCACGGTTTTATGGACACAAACCGGATACCTGCAGGCGTTCTAATGCATCAACGCCGGATGCACCGGCACTGATCAAACCTTCTCAGGAGAGTTACATGAAACGCTCAATGATTGCCTTGGCTTTTGCTGCATGCGCAGTGTCGGGTTGGGCCCATGCCGCCGGCACGGATGGGTCGGCCGGCGAAGCAGCCAGCAATGTTCAGACACAGCAATGGTCGCCGAGCCGCGACATCATTGCCCCCAAGACCCGCACGCAAGTTCGTCAGGAACTGGTTCAAGCGGAGCGGGACGGACAGCTCGCTCGCCTTAACAGCACGTTGTATCGGGGAGGCATGTGACTAAGCATTCGTCATCGAATTATTTCAGTTAGTAGAACCTAGCTCAATAAATTTCATAGCATTCGACCAGTCAAAAAGATCGACCTGCACTACTCCCTACTAGAGGTTTCACCATGAACAAACATTTTATCGGCGTGGCAATCATCGCAATCAGTACAGCAATCGCCGCCCCCGCATTTGCCAGCAGCGGCTATGGTCCGGTGCCTCACTACAACCCGATCGTCGGCGCCCCCTCGTCGCAACGTGGTCAAAGTGCACAGACCGTCCGCGCCGAATTTGCCAGCGCTGAGACCAACGTCGACATCGCCAGGCAGTCGTTTGGCGGCGTAAGCGAAACCCGTTCGCAATCGGGCATGCGCGAACTGGCGGATGCCCCCCGTACGCCCTATTTACATCACTGAACTGAACTGAACGCAACGCAACCAAACAAGGAGTCAACCATGGCACAAGTTGAAAAAGTACTTTATACCGGCAAGACCCACACTACGGGTGGTCGTGACGGTGCGTCCCACAGCGATGACGGCCGTCTGGACATCGCCCTTTCCGCTCCTGGCAGCAAAGGCGCCGGCACTAATCCCGAGCAACTGCTCGCGGCAGGCTGGTCTGCCTGTTTTATCGGCGCAATGGGTCTTGCCGCAGCCAAATTAAAGCTTGCCCTGCCCGCCGGCACGGCAGTCGACGCTGAAGTGGACCTGGGTACGATTGCGGGCGCGTATTTCCTCCAGGCGCGGCTGAATGTCAGCCTTCCCGGTCTGGACCGTGAAGTCGCCCAATCTCTCGCCGATGCCGCGCACCAAACCTGTCCCTATTCCAAAGCTTTAAGCGGCAACATCGACATCGTGATCACGGTTGTCTGAGCCAGACGCGTTCCCTTTGCGGCATCGCTCCGCGGTCAAGCCGGTTCGATGCCACACTGGAACCCATGTCACCGGGCAGCCGTGCATCGGGCCGCCCGTAAGAATTCGTTAAAATCCGGGCGGCGTAACGCCCCCGCATCTGCCAGACTGGTGATCAAACACTCTGCTGCCTCGTCACCACCTTCACTCGCGGCCTCGGGCTCACCATGGCGCGCAGCCTTCTTCCGTCCGCCGCGACGAAACCCCAGCATGCACACCCAATCCGGCCGGCATCCACATTCCATTCAGCTTGCCGCCTATACCGTCGTGCACGAACTTGGCTTTTGCTATATTCCCAGTTTCCTCTGGCAACCTTTCAATCATGCGAGTCGGCCGTCCGGTTCAAGCCCTGCCTCATCCGAATTGCGACTATTGCGGCGCAAAGGCCTCGCTTGTGCGGCCCGGAGAGACCGCTTACCCGTATCAAGACGGGCACGGGCCGCTATGGCTATGCGCACCTTGCGAGGCCTGGATCGGGATATTCGCGCGCAGTACGCGCAACCTCCCGCTCGGCCGGCTGGCGAACGCCGAATTGCGGGAATCGAAAGCAAAACTCCACGCCGCACTGGAACCCATGGCGGAGGCAAAGGCCAGGCGCGACGGCGTCAGCATCTTTGAGGCAAGGTCAAAGGGCTATAAGTGGCTGGCCGGGGAACTGAAAATAGAGCCGAAAGCCTGCAACATTAATTTGCTCGACCTCGAGCAATGCAAGGCGGCAGTCAGCGTAATCGAACAATTCGAACAAAATCGCCGGGCTGTCACCCCTTCAGAATAACCGCGACCTGTACGTTAACCTGTGGACAACTCTCCCGACGACTCCATGGCCCGACCCCTACCGTTTAACCGCAGCGCACAAGCAACGCGTGTCCGCCTGTCTAAAATGCAGCTTCTTCCGATGCCCAGGACGGAGGCGGACACACTTTCATTGCACGCTCACTGCGCACTTCAGGCGCTGCGCGACGGCGCCGGATGGATCGCCGGAACCCAATCCCTTGCAGAAGTCCTGATCCTGACGGCGTACGTCGCCGAAGCGGGATACGGACAAATCAGCCGCGAGGCGTGGCTGCAGAGCGAGGCAGCGCTTAACGCCGCGTTTGCGCAAGGCCACGCTACGGGCGTCTGGAAACTGGACAACGCAAACTGTGAACAGCTCGCCAGCGTGGTGTGCGTGCACGATGCGCAACTCCACAGCGCGCCGCTGGGCGTACTCGCTGCAGCGAGCGAGCGGCTAGAGCGCCTGAAGGCTGGCGAAGCGGACCCGATGCCCAAACTAAAGAGGGCATGAACAGGAAAATCCGAATTTTGCTTGGGCTACTGTCTGACGGATTCGCCACGCCATCCGCAAGGCATTTGCATTGCTCGCAGGAGCGGGTTTCCACTGTGTCAAATCTTCACAACACTGCATGCGTCCTTCATGAAATAAAGTGACATAGGTCATATCAAAATGATTAAATTGACCAAGCTGATTCCGATATGACAGGACTTGCACCGCGCGCAGGGCGTTGTCTAGTTGTGGATTGGCATCTGTGAAGACCGGCCGGAGACGCGCCGGTCAAATCTAGCGAGAGCAACTATGTCGCCTTGGTTAGCCGTCGCCTTAGGCGCTGGAGTTTTCAGCGCGGTCGTCAACGTAACTTGCAATGTAGTTGCTCGCAAGCGCAACTCAACACGTAGCGCCGCCGGGCGTGTTCACGCCGGTCGCCATACCGCACTGGCCGCGGCCATTACCCTCGAAGAGTTTGCCCACCGCTGTCAGGTGACCATCGATCGCGCGGAACGCCGTGACCTGTCGGAGCAGCGGCACGTTCAGATGGGCGACATAGAGATACCGCCCTTTGCATTTTCCAATGACGTTCAGTGGCGTGACCTCGACGCCGGAAAGGCATCGTACCTTCGCGCCTTCAGCGCCGATCAAACGAACAACGCCGAGCGGATCCAATCGAACGATCGATGCCCGGATGTCGGCGAGTTCGCCGCATACATCAAAGGGCATTGCGCTGAATTCGGGCGGCGAGCCTGGCTGATGGCGGTTGAATTGCGCGAAGAAAACGAATTGGGCGCGGTCAAGGATCACGACTACCTGATCGAATTCGACGCCGCTCTCAGCCGATACACCGCATGGGAACAGCGCCACAAAGTCCGCAAAACCGAGAATGTCTCCACTCCGTCACACGTGACTCAAAGTCCGCACCGTTCTGGAAACAGAGGACGCGGACTCGTCATGGGTGGCCCGGCGTAGGTCTGCGCACGTGGTTGGTGATCAACGCTAATCCGCGTTCGGTGTGGCCGTGTGCGAGCCTCTCAGCCCGTGAGGATAGGCTTCCCGTATATTCTCACCCGTAGCCGGGAGCCGCTCGCTCCGTTCTTACCATTGTCGAAACAAGAAATCACTTTGTTTCGAATTTTTGATTCGTATGCCGAATTAAATCGACAATGAATAACGTGCGCCGCAGCCAATTGATTGCTGCCGGCAAAGCGATGACCTTGATAAAAGACTTTGCATTTTTCATCGCCTGGGTCTTGCTTGAACGCCCCGCTGCCGACATTGCCCTTCGCCCGCATCGCCTACGGAATTGTCGGCGTAAGGTAACCGCGCTATCGTTGCGGCAATTCAAATTCATGAGGCGAACATGGTCCTGCATCCCGACAATCACCTGATCCCCGCGAAACTCGCCGCATTGCGGCCCACGCAGATGACGGTGGGTTATCGCGAAGTCATCGCAAAGCGCGAGCACTGGAAAACGCTGAATAAGAAAGCACGCACCGAGGCCATTGCGTCTCACTGGTTTCCCGCCGTGCTCGGTCCCGAGAAGCTCTACTACATCGTCGACCATCATCACCTCGGGCTTGCGTTGCTCGAAGAAGGCGTCAAGGAAGTGAAGGTCGCCATGCTCAAGGACCTCTCGTGGCTGGATGAGGCAATCTTCTGGCGCATGATGGAGCACAACCAATGGGTTCATCCGTTCGGTGCGGACGGTTCGCGATACGATTTCGAGCATCTCCCCAAGATAGTGACCGGGCTGACGGACGATCCGTATAGAAGTCTCGCCGGCGAACTGCGCCGCGTGGGTGGCTTCGCCAAGGACGCGACGCCGTTCAGCGAATTCCTGTGGGCTGATTTCCTGCGTCCGCGGGTTGCGGAGAGCAAGATCCGCAAGAGCTTTGCGAAGGCGCTGGATCAGGCCAAAGCCGTCGCGCACACGCCAGAGGCACGCTATCTGCCGGGTTGGTCCGGGCTGACCGAAAGCCGGTGACGGACCTGCGTCGGCACTGCACGGGTCGACGCAATCCATTGATAAACGGAATACGGGCACCCCGGCGCCGGCTCGTTTGATCGGGTCGTCCGCCGGGCCACGGCCGCAAACGAAATCTGCGTCAGAAACATATTCAGCGCAGGTTGGTTTCGAGCAAAAATGCGACAATCACACATCATTCATCTGAATTCACGAGTCCGATTACGGAACTGAAAGTATCTGGGGCGTCGTTAGTTTGCCGATCTTCCTCCGTGCAGGATTCCACCTGAATTCGCGGCGCCCCTTCCTGTCAAATAGAAAGCCGATTTCCGAAATGCATACTCCCATGAAGCTTTCACGCCGCGCAGTGCTTGGCCGTGGCCTCGCCATTCCCCTGAGCCTGAGTCTGTCGCCACTTATGGCGCTCCGTTCTGAAATCGCGAGCGCCGCCAACGCCGCCACTGGCTCGCTGGCCATCGTGATGAATTCCGGCGAAGCCAGTGTCTCGGTCATCGACATGGCCTCGCGCAAAGTCGTTCGTACCTTGCCCACGCTACGCGAGCCAAGTCACTGGGCGCTTTCGCAGGACCGCAACAAGCTCTATATCGCCGATGCCAGCGGCAATGCGTTGTTCATCGTCGATCCGCATACCGGTACCGCGCTCGGTCACAAGGTCATTGCCGATCCCTACCAGCTTGGCTTCACGCCGGATCATCGTTACCTCGTTGTCAACGCGCTTCGGCTCGACTATGTCGATGTCTATCGCGCTGACGACCTGAGCCTCGCCAAGCGTTTCTCGCCCGGCTCCATGCCGAGTCATCTGGATTTCTCGCCGGACTCCCGCTGGAGCTTCAACTCCATGCAAGGCTCAGGAACACTTGTCTCGTTCGACCTGACCACCATGACGATACGCTGGAAGTCAAAGGTAGGATCAACTCCGGCCGGCGTGCTCTGGCACAACGGTAAGGTGCTTGTCTGCGTCATGGGCAGCGACCATGTGGCGGAGGTCGACCCGGTCACCGGTGACGTGCTGCGGCGAGTCAAGACGGGCGTCGGTCCGCACAACATTTTCCTCTCGCCGGATGGCAGCACGTTGTATGTGTCCAACCGCATTGGCGGCTCTTTGGTCGCGCTCGATCCCACCACGTTCGCGATCCAACGCACGTATCCGTTCCACGCTGCAGGACCGGACGACATTGGCATCGCGCCGGACGGAAAGTTATGGATCACATTGCGCTTTCATGAACAGGTCGCAGTGCTGGACCCGAAAAGCGGCGCTTACGAAACCATTGATGTCGGACGCTCGCCGCATGGCATTTTCCTTAACTCCGAGTTGAGCCGTAAGGGCCCGATCACCGCGGAAACCTTGTAAGGAACGTCATGCTGATATTCCTCGACAGGTTGTTCAACATCCTCGCCGGCGAGATCGACCAGTACCTCGTTCTGCCGTTGCTCTATCACTTCGGCTGGATGCAGTGGGAAGAGTTGTCTTTCGACTGGGTACTGGTGTGTGTGTACGGGATGTTCGCGGTCATCGTCACCTATGCCGTGTGCTGGCCGCTGGAGGCACTGTTCCCGATCGAGCACTGGGAAGATCGAAAAACAGTGATGACGGACGCGTTCTATACGGTGCTCAATCGTGTCGGTGTATTGCCGGTCGTCAGCTTCCTGCTGTTCTATCAGGTGCAGGTGTGGGTGAACGGTTTTGTGGTCGCTCACGGCTATATTCCGCCAACGGTGGAAACCGTCGTGCCGGCGTTGCTCGGGCACCCGATCGTCACGTTTTTTGCATACGCCCTGATTCTCGACTGCGCGGACTACTGGCGTCACCGCCTGTCGCACTCATGGCGCGGCTGGTACGCGTTGCATGCGCTGCACCACGCGCAACGGCAGATGAGCTTCTGGTCCGACGACCGGAATCACCTGCTGGACGATCTTATTGCGGCAATCTGGTTTGGCGTGGTCGGTCTGGCGATTGGTATTCCACCGCTGCAGTTCCCGCTGCTATTCCTGTTCATGCGTTTCATCGAAAGCCTGAGTCACGCCAATATCCGCCTGTCCTTTGGCTGGCTCGGCGACAGGCTGATTGTCTCGCCGCGCTTTCACCGTCTGCATCATGGGCTGCGCGCGGCTGGCCGTAATTCCTGCAACTACGGCGCCGTTTTCCCGATCTGGGACATCGTATTTCGCACGGCCGATTTCTCGGCGGAGTACCCCGCGACAGGAGATCGACGCGCGCCTGAATCGATGGCAAGCGGCGGTTACTTCGCCCAGCAACTGGGCGGCTTGCGGTTTTTCCTCGATGAAATCCGGGCGTCATCGAAGAAGGCGCACCGCGGTTCTTGACGGTCCTGGCACCGCCGCTTAAGCAGTCCGGCATCTGATAACCGATGCCGGACTGCAGCTACCGCGCCCGCGGTGACCGCCAGCAAGCCTTCCACCCGCCTGCTAACATGCGGTTCGCCCAAGGCGGAGACGCGAGCGCGTCCAGCCCCTCTTACCTATTCCGACCTGCCATGTCTCTCTTCAGCCTGCTCGTCCCATGGGAACCTTCTTTCGGGCTCGTGGCGGTTTTCGTGATTACAGCCTTACTGTATGTGCGAGGGTCGCGTCACGTTCGTATCAGCATTGCCCGGCGCATAGCATTTTGGGTTGGTCTTGCACTCTTCTACATAGCACTTCACACACGGCTCGACTATTACGCCGAGCATGAGTTTTTTGTACATCGGCTTCAGCATCTGGTGCTGCACCATCTCGCCCCGCTGATCCTGATGTCGTCTTATCCGGGCAGCGCACTCCGGGCCGGCCTGCCGTTGCGCTGGCGCAGCGCGCTGCGGCGTTGGCAATACCGCAGGCCGGCGCGTGTACTCGCTGCCGTGGTGCTTAATCCGACCTTCATTTCGGCCGCGTTTGTCATCTCGGTGGTCTTCTGGCTGATTCCAAGCGTGCAGTTCGTCGCCATGCTGGACTGGCGCATCTACACGTTCATGAACTGGTCGGTCGCGGTGAGCGGGCTGCTGTATTGGTGGATGCTGCTCGATCATCGACCGCATCCGCCGAGTCGTACGCGGCCGGGCTTGCGAGTGTTGTCGCCGGTTATCACCATGACGCCTCAAATCCTGGTCGGAGCGATCATTACCTTCTCGACGCACGACCTCTATCCGATCTTTTCGCTTTGCGGCCGCGCGTTCACATCGGTTCCGGCGACGCTTGATCAAAGCCTCGGCGGCCTGATCATGTGGGTGCCGGCCGGCGTGCTCGAGGCAATCGGCGCGATGATGGCCTTGCGCCATCTGTTGCGTCTGTCCGAACTCCCGGCCCGCGTGCCACCCAAGGCAAGGCCTCAGAAACGGCGAGCAAAGCCGGCGCTCGGGAATTGAGATATGTCCGGAGACACCTAAGCGCTCCGGTAGATCTTTAACCAGCCTTAGCCGGGAACGCTAGCCGTTCTTTCACCAGCACTAAAGCAAAAGGCGTGGAATAGTTTCATCCCAGCTACGCTCGCGCACCACCCGGCCGTTCTCCTCGGCCTGCAGCGAACCCGTCAGATAAAAGTGCTCCCTATCCGAAGACATATGTACTTCGCTGCGCACGCGGATGTCCCAGCCTTCTCGTCCCATGCGCAGCGATTGCGTCAGCGTATAGCGGGCGCTAAGCGGATCGTTGCCACGGATTTTTAGAGAGCGCTTCAGGTTGTGCTCAACGGTTGTATCGATTTCTGTGAACCGCTGCACGCCTTCCCCAAAGAGCCCGCCGATACCTTCAGTAACGTACGTCCACTCGTCCGTGGTCAGGTCGTAGGACGAAGTGCGCGTCATGGTGCCGCCGCGCACTTGCTCGGTAGGCGTCGCGGAACCTCGCTCAGGTGCATGAAATTCGACTGGCAGCTCAACGCCTTTAGTCTCGCGCACCGGCAGATGAAGCGCCGTATTGCCGAGTGCCACCTCAATGGTCGCGTCTTCCGGCGCGGGCCAGATCAGCGGCCAATAAGTCGTCGACAACGACAACCTGACCCGGTTGCCGACGCCAAATTCATGCGCGCACGCATCGAGCGTCAGCCGTACGCGAACGGTTTCGCCAGGCGTCAAGGCGGCAGGTTCAGCGGAACCATCACGATGCGTCAGGTTGAATACGCCATAAGAAACACGCGTTGCCGCGCCGTCCGGCATCACCTCGGAGAGCCTTGCACACAAGTAAGCGATGGGCCGGTCACTCGACACATCGATCTCGAGTTCCGGCATGCCAAGGAGCGCCAACGGTTCGGTCAACGGTGCACTGTCGAACACTTGGGCGAGACCATCGTCGAAACGCTGGTCGGCGGGTGACTCGCCTGCAACGCCCGTCCCCATCCATTCGCCGGCCGCCACACCGTGGCCCTGAGGGGTGTGAACCAGCACACGAGCCGGCGTGTCAGGCGCGGTTCGTGTCAATGTTCTATCGCCAAGGTACATGCGCTGCATGGCGACGGAGGGGCTTGGCCATGCCGCCTCCGAGATCCATTTGCCTGGCGTCGTGACGTAGGTGGTCTGCGGAGCACGCGCGCTCTCCATCCACACTCGCAACGCCGGACGCTCAGGCGTCGAGCGTGGATCATCGTTATAGTCAGGACGCAGCCAGCGGTTCCACCACTCCACAGCTTCCTGCAGGAAACCCACCGCCGGCCCGGGTACGCCGTCGTGCGGATAGATATGCGCCCACGGTCCAATCAGGCCTTGCCGTGGCACCTGCAAGCCCGCCATCAGCCGGAACACGGCATTCGTATAACTGTCGGCCCAGCCGCCGACTGCGAACACCGGGCACTGGATCGCGGACCAGTCCTCGCTTATCGAACCATGCCGCCAGTAGTCGTCGCGGTGTTGATGCTCCATCCATAACGCGGGAAAGAACGGCAGCTTGTCGAGCCGCTCGATCCAGGCGGACCGCCATTCGTCCCCGTATAGCAACGGGTCAGGCGGACGCCCCTGATAGGCGAGCATGATGCTGCCCCACCACAGGTTGTCGTTAAGCAGGCAGCCGCCTTTGTAATGAATGTCGTCCGCGTAACGGTCGTCGGTTGAATAGACCGTGATGATTGCTTTGAGCGCAGGTGGCCTGCGTGCTGCGATCTGCAGCGCATTAAAGCCTCCCCACGATTTCCCCATCAAACCGACCGCGCCGCTGCACCACGGTTGCCGGGCAATCCACTCGATCACCTCCAACCCGTCGTCCTGCTCCTGCAGCACGTATTCATCGGCCATGAGACCGTCGGACTCGCCGCTGCCGCGCATATCGACGCGCACCGCCGCGAATCCGTTCGATGCGAAGTAGTGATGCATCGGTTCATCGCGTGACCGGGTGCCGTCGCGCTTGCGATAAGGAATGTATTCGAGGATCGCAGGCGCGGGGGAAGCGCCAGTCCCGGCGCCGTCCGGCAACCAGATACGGGCCGCGAGCCGCGTACCGTCAGCAAGCGGAATCCAGACATGCTCGATCACTCGCACTGCCGGCTCATTGTTGCGCTGCATACTTCAAGTCTCCCGTGAACGTGTTCGATTCAGCCGGCCGCGCGCTCTGCAAGAGGTTTTCGTCGAGCCATCCAATCCGCAACTCGGGCACCGAGGCCAACAGCCGCTTCGTATAGGCATGACTCGGTGCGTTGAACACGTCAGCCGTGGCGCCCTGCGCAATGATCTCGCCCTGGAGCATCACCGCCACGCGCTGCGCAATGCGCCTTACCGTGCCCAGATCGTGGGTAATGAACAGGTATGACAGCCCGATGCGTTTTTGCAGCGACTCCAGCAACGAAAGAATGCCGTCGGCGACAAGAGGATCGAGGGCGGACGTGACCTCATCGCAAATCACCAGATCAGGTTGCGCCGCCAGCGCCCGCGCAATGCAAATGCGCTGCTTCTGCCCACCGGACAGCTCGGCCGGTTTCCGCTCGATGAACGCTTCCGGCAACTCCGTCAGGCGTAACAACTCCAGTACGCGCTCACGCACTTTATCTTTATGGATACCGAAGTAAAATTCCACCGGACGCCCGATGATCTCGCCGACGGTGTGCATCGGATTGAGGGCGACGTCAGGCGACTGGTAGACGAGCTGGATACGCCGCTTGAGCTCACGCGAACGCTCGGCCAGTCGATGGGGCAAGAGCCCGCTGTCGAACCGCAACACGCCGCTCTGCTGTTCGATCAATCCAACGATCGCACGTGCAACCGTGCTCTTGCCGCTGCCGGATTCGCCTACGAGCGCTAAAGTCTCACCGCGTGCGAGTTGCAGAGCGACATTCCGAACGATCGACTTGCCGTGATAACCCGCATTTAGTCCTTCGATAGCAAGCAGTGGTTCTGTCGCATGTGGAAGACTGGCGCGCAAGGTGTCAGCCGTGCTTCGTTCGGCAACCAGACGTCGGGTATATTCATCGCGCGGCGCGTTCAGCACCGCGTCCGTCGTGCCCTCTTCCACCATCCGGCCGCCGCGCAACACCATGATGCGGTCGGCGACTTGGGCGACTACCGCCAGGTCGTGCGTGATGTAGAGCGCGGCTGCGCCGAACTCACGCACGATCCTGCGCAGCACGACCAGCACTTCGATCTGCGTGGTCACATCAAGCGCCGTAGTCGGCTCATCAAGCACAAGGATTGATGGCTTGCAAGACATCGCCATAGCCACCATCGCCCGTTGCAACTGCCCGCCGGAGACCTGATGCGGATAACGCCGCCCAAACGTATCCGGGTCGGGAAGGTCGAGTGACGCGAACAACTCTCGCGCCCAGGCTCGCGCTTCGTCGCGGCCCATCAATCCATGTCGCAATGGCCCTTCGCAGACCTGCTCGCCAATGGTCAACGCCGGGTTGAATGCAGCGGCCGCGCTCTGGGCCACATAAGCCACCTTGGTCGCGCGCAGCGCACGTTGCCGTTGCGGCGTTGCGCCCAGGATGTTCTCGCCGGCGAGCCACACTTCGCCACCTGTGATCCGGCAGCGGCCGCGCGCATAACCGAGCGCGGCGAGGCCGATCGTCGATTTACCCGCGCCGGATTCGCCGATCAGCCCGAGCACCTCTCCTTGTGCGAGGGTTACATCGACGTTGTCGACCAGTACCTGACCGTTGGGCGCCTCGACCCGCAACGCACGCATTCTCAAGACCGGGCTCATGCGATCACTCCTGCCTGCCCGACTGCGCGCACCGACAACAGCCAGTCGACGATCAGGTTGATACCGATCGTCAGCAACGCGATCGCCGCGGCAGGAACGAGCGGTGCAATGCCGCCGAAATTGATCACCTGCGCGTTGTCGCGGACCATGCCGCCCCAGTCGGCGTAGGGAGGCTGGATACCTAGCCCGAGAAAGCTCAGTCCGGCCACGAACAGGATGGTGAACCCGAAGCGCATGCCGAATTCGGCCAGCAGCGGTGGCACTGCATTTGGCAGGATTTCACGGCGGATGATCCACGCGAGCCCTTCTCCACGCAGCCGCGCCGCTTCCACATACTCTTGTACGGCGATACCCTGTGCGACGAGCCGCGCGAGCCGGAACACGCGCGTTGAATCGAGAATCGCAATCGTACCGATCAGCACCGGCATCGACGTACCCAGCACCGACAGGATCATCAGCGCAAAGATCAGGACCGGCATCGCCATGAGGGTATCGACGATCCTCGACAGCACCTGATCGACCTTGCGTCCCAGCACCGCGGCCGCAAACCCCGTGACAATGCCGAGCGAAAAGGACAGGAGCGTGATCGCGAGCGCCAGGCCGAGCGTTGTACGCCCGCCGTACAACAGACGCGAAAACATGTCACGCCCGATGCTGTCGGTGCCGAGCCAATGACCGGCACCGGGCATCATCCATACGTCGCCGATCGTTTCGGTTTCGCCGTGTGGCGCAATGAGCGGCGCAAACAGCGATGCCATTGCGATGACCGCGACCAGCAACATGCCGATCGCCGCGCTCATGGGCGCTTCTTTACCGAACACTTTCATTACCCCTTACCTCGCATGCCGCAAGCGCGGATTGGCCCAGACAGCGAGCACATCGGACACGGTATTCAGCCCGACATAAGCCGTGGCAAACAGCATTCCGCAAGCCTGCACCACCGGCAGGTCGCGCTTCGATACCGCGTCCACCATCAACTGCCCGACACCCGGATAGACGAACACGACCTCGACCATGATGACGCCGACGATCAGGTAAGCCAGGTTGAACGACACCGCGTTGATGATCGGCGCGAGTGCATTGGGCAGCGCGTGGCGCAAGACGATCCATGACTTGGGCAAACCCTTGAGGATCGCTGTTTCGGTATAGGCGCTGCCCATCACCGCAAGCACGGACGCTCGCGTGGTGCGCAGCATGTGGGCGGCTACGACGAACAGCAGCGTGAGCGTTGGCAACGTGGTCGCGTAGATGCGCTCAGAAAACGCCATGTCCGGCGACACGGCGGCCAAGCTCGGCAGCACGGGAAACTTGACCGCGAGCAAGAGCAGCAGCACATAACCGACGAAGAACTCCGGCATAGATACGCTCGCAAGCGACAGCACGCTGGCGGCGCGATCGAAGAGACTGTCTTGCCATATCGCGGACGCTATGCCGATGAGTATCGACAGCGGCACCGCAACAAGGGCCGCATAGCTTGCGAGAAACAGCGTGTTGTATAGCCTCGGCAGCAAGTCCTCGCTGACCGGACGTCCGTTCGTCAGCGACGTCCCAAGGTCCCCATGCAGGAAATGCAGCAACCATAGCCCGTAACGTTGCAGCGCCGGGTGGTCGAGACCGAGCGACGCCCGCAGCGCCGCGACCGTTTCCGGCGTCGCCGACTGACCGAGGATGGCAGACGCCACGTCGCCGGGAAGCAATTCGGTGCCCACGAAGGTCAGCACCGAAACAAGCCACAACGTCAATACACCCGCCAGCACCCGCTGCAATACAAGCCGCTTCATTACGACTCCAGCCAGACGTGTTCCGCGAGCCTGCCGCCCATGAAGTTAAACAGCGGATGCGGCGTGGCGCCCTGGAGCTTGCTGCTGGTTGCATCGATATAGTCGGCGAAGAGCGGGATCATCGCGCCGCCGTTGTCGCTCACCATAAGCTGCATCTCGCGGTACATCTCGCGGCGTTTGGTGTCGTCGAGCATCGCACGGGCTTGCAGCAACAAAGCGTCGAACTTTGGATCGCGCCAGTGCGTGTCGTTCCATTTCGCGTCGGACTTGTACGCGGTCGAGAGCATCTGGTCCGCCGTCGGCCGGCCGCCCCAATAGCCCATGCAAAAAGGCGCCTGCATCCATACCTTGTCCCAGTAGCTGTCGGCGGGCTGACGGCGGATAGAAAGCTGAATGCCCGCAGGCGCGCATTCGCCCTGGAACAGCGCAGCCGAATCGACTGCGCCTGCAAACGCTGCGTCGGACGTCGACAATTCGAGCTTCAACTCGGACAAGCCAGCCTTCTTCAGATAAAACTTCGACTTGTCGGGGTCGTACGCATGTTGCGGCACATCCGCGGCATAAAAGCGGTCAGTCTTCGGAATCGGATGATCGTTGCCGATGGACCCGTAACCGCGCAGGATGGTCGTCAATTGCTTCTGGCGATCGATGCCGTATTTGACCGCGAGCCGTACATTGTTATCCGCGAACGGCGACGCAGCGCAGTCCATCAAGAACGTAAAGTGCTGGCCACCCGATGAGCGCACGATGTTGACAGTCGGGCTGCGCTTGAGCAAGTCGACGGTCTTGAAGTCGACCCGGTTGATCGCGTGGACCTGACCTGAGATCAGCGCGTTGGTGCGCGCCGTGGCGTCGTTGATCACAATCAGTTCGACTGCATCCACATAAGGGCCATCGCTCTTCCAGTAGTGCGGATTGCGCTTGAAGAGCGACCGCACCCCCGGCGTGAACTCGCCGAATACAAAGGGACCGGTACCTATTGGATGACTCCAGTCCTTGAAACCATTCGGCACCACCAGCAGGTGATAGTCGGACAGCAGGTAAGGCAGGTCCGCATTGCCGCTTTTCAGCTTCATCGAAATTTGCAGCGGATCGATCTTCGTGATCTCGGTCACGTCCGCGAGACTCGACTTGATCGCCGACTTCGACGCATCGCCGCGATGCAGGTTGATCGAATAGATCACGTCGTCTGCATCGAGCGTCTTGCCGTTATGGAACACCACGCCCTTGCGGACCTTGAGAATCCATTCGGCAGCACCGGGTTTCGCCTCCCAGCTTTCAAGCAATTCCGGCTGCGCATGCATCTTTGCATCGATCTCGACCAGGCCGTTCATGAGCATGTAAGCCTGATTGAGCGGCACCCAATCCGGCAGCAGCGTTGGATCGATCGAGTCTGTCGTATTGCCGCCGCCCATGCCGAGCTTTAGCAGGCCACCGCGCTTAGGCTGCGGCGCGGCAAGCGCGCTAGCCGGGACGATCAGGCCAAGCCCCGCGCTTGCACCCAGCGCCGCAGCACCTTGCAGAAACTGACGGCGACTTAGCTGGCTTAACTGGCTTAACTGGCTTAACTGGCGATCCGGATTCTTATGCAGCGGCAGGTCAAACGAGTCCCCTTGATCGTCGAACGGCTTCATGCTTGAGCTTCTCCTCATGGTGTCAACGCGTGGGATCAGGATGCGCACCGGGTTGGTCAATCCAGGCGTTCCCTTATCGGACAACGGGGTCAGAGCGGCGACCTCGCGGCGAGTATCGGTAGGCAAAACTATGCGGTCAACGCACTTTATTTTCACTCTCGCATAACAACAGGTAATATGAACGCAGCCATCCGGACGCAAGTCGCCATGCGAGCAACTCAAGCGGGTCCCTGAAGAACACTGGAAGCGCGAGATATGAAAGGATACCGACGCCTGATTCCTTCGCTAAACGCATTGGTCGACTTTGAAGCCGTTGCGCGGCTCAAGAGCTTCACGCTCGCAGCCGACGAACTCGGTGTCACGCAGGCCGCCGTCAGCCGCCAGATCCGCTTTCTTGAGGACGCCATGAAGCTGCAGTTGTTTCATCGGCTGCATCGCTCGATCGCGCTCACGAAAGAAGGCGAAGACCTCTTTTTCGTCACGTCGGAATCGCTCCAGAAGATCGCGGGCACCTTCGACAGTCTTAGCAGCAACACACGGGAACAGGAGTTCGCGATCCTGGCGACTGCCGCGTTTTCGCAATTCCGCATCTTGCCCAGACTGCCGCTGCTCAAGCGCTCGCAGCCGCAACTCAAGCTGCGCCTGACCACGCAGATGTTCACCGCGGACCTGCGTCATAACGAGGTGGATGTTGCTATCCGCTATGGCTCCGGCAACTGGCGCGACGGTCACTCAACGCTTCTCTTCAATGAGGAGGTCGTGCCTGTCTGTTCGCCATCGTGGCTCGAGGCGCATGGCGAACCTCAGTCGCCCCAGGACTTGAGCGATGCCCCGCTCATTGCCTACGACTCCACGTCGGAGGGCTGGATGGGCTGGGAAGACTGGTTCGACACAGTGGGCATCAAGCGCAACCGGTTGAACTATGTCCTGCGTTGCAGCCTGTACACCGATGCCATTCACGCCGCGTTGCAGGGCCAGGGTGTCGTGCTCGGCTGGCGTCGGATGCTGGGCGACCTGCTTCGTTCGGGACAACTGGTGCCGCTTGGCGACGCCTGCGTGAAGATGACCGACGCGTATTACGCCGTCGTGCCGCACGGACACGCGGTTACGCCCGCGGTGGATGCCGTCATCGAATGGCTTCGTGAGGAAACGGTGGCATGAAGCGAAGGCGTTTCGGCAACCCGCCGTTGCCATTACTTATTGTTATGCGAGCGAGAAAATAAAGCGCGTTGACGCTTCGAATTGGCCTACTGATACTCCGTTCATTCCGTGACTCAGGTCGCGCCTGGCAACGTAGGGAATCAGATAAGGACCAGCGGATGTCGAGCATCAATGGCACTACGCACGGCGCTTTGTTTCGCAGTCGGGCTTCAGGTCACGGCATGCCCGGCGCCTTGTTCGGGCGGCAGGACGTCTTTGAGAACGACGTCGATATCTTCTTCCACAAGCACTGGATCATGGCGGGTGTCGTCGCCGACGTGCGCGAGCCCGGCGATGTCTCGGCGGTCGATATCGGCCGTGCCTCGATCATCATCGTTCGCGACGATGACAACATTATTCGGGCGTATCGCAACGTGTGCCGTCATCGCGGCGCGCGCCTTCGCGAGCAAGGCAAGGGTTCCGTGGGAATGCTCGTCTGCCCCTACCATCAGTGGACGTACGGACTCGATGGCGGTCTCAAACACGCGGCGCACATGGGACAGGATTTCGATCCGACCTGCCGCAGCCTGATGCCTGTCCCCCTACGCGTAGTAGGCGGGTTGATCTTTGTGTGCCTGAACGACGAAGCGCCCGCGGATATCGCGGCGCTCGACGAGATCATGACGCCACGCCTTGCGTCGTTCGATCTGGCGCGCACGAAGATCGCGTACGAGACGGACATCATTGAAAACGGCAACTGGAAGCTGGCAATCGAAAACAACCGCGAGTGTTACCACTGCGGTGCAACGCATCCGGAGCTCACCGTATCGTTCCTGGCCGAAGATTTCGGCTTCTGCCCCGATGGCTTGAGTGAGGAATCGGAACGCGCGCTCGGCGAATACCGGGCGCGTAACAAGGCTTCGCTTGCGAGCTGGCACAAGGAGGGACTGCTCAGCGAAGCCGTAGAACGACTGGATGATGTAGCCACGCTGTTCCGGACACAGCGCCTGGTCATCGCCGGCAACGGCGAATCGCAAACGATGAACACAAAGGTCGCCAGCACCAGGCTACTCGGCGACAACACGCGACGCGATCTCGGCGATACGCATTTGTGGACGCACAACTCGTGGTCGCACTTCATGAGCGACCACGCGGTCATTTCGTACCTGATCCCGCTTGCACCGGATCGAACGCTCGTTCGAACCAAGTGGCTTGTTCACGAGGATGCGATCGAGGGCGTTGACTACTCGCTGTCCGATCTGATCGAGGTATGGCAAGCAACCAATGCTCAGGATGCCCGCCTTGTTTCGATCAATCACCAAGGTACACAGGACCCTGGCTACCGGCCTGGACCCTTCTCACCTTTCACCGAGACGTATCTGGAACGATTTTCACGCTGGTACGCGACGCGGCTGGAGGCGCACGGCATCTGATGCGCTGTGTGGCGTCGCACGTATGATCCGGTGATCAAGCACGGTTGCCGGATAGTTTGGATATTCAGGCAGCGACCGCCACATTCGCTGGATGGTTAGCGCCTGATTACTCCAGCCTTACAGCGAGCGCTGATCTCTTAGCGACTGCTTCCCCACCCATCCTGGCTTACTCAACACACGCCCTCAATGCGACAGCATTTGCGCCCAAACATGGCGTCCAGCGACATCCGCTGCCTCAGGCTAAAATAGGGAGTTAGCGCGATGCAGCCCGCACATGCGGGCGCTCAACGGCACTTGAGTTGACAGTGGGATCACGGGAGACATTCGTTCAATGAACGGCGCAGACTTACCAGGCATGCTTCCCGAGATGCTGCCGCGACTATGGGCGTTCGCGCTGCGTATTTCCGGTGATAAGCATGACGCCGAAGATCTCGTCCAGCGAGCCTGCGTGCGGGCGCTCGAACGGGCGCATCAATTACAGCCCGACACGTCCCCGCTAAGCTGGATGTTTTCAATCGTCCATTCCACCTGGATCAACGAGTTGCGAGCGCGCAGCGTACGCAAGCGCTCCAGCCTGGAATGGGACGATGACTTCCTGGAAAACGTTGCAGATCCTGTCGACAAAGGCCCGGAAGCCCAACTCATGCACGGTCAGGTCATCAGCGCCGTTGGGCGTCTGCCCGAAGCCCAGCGTGTCGTCATGCTGCTGGTCGCGGTCGAAGGCTTGAGCTATCAGGAAGCGGCCGATGTTCTGGAAGTGCCCATCGGCACCGTCATGAGTCGGCTCTCGCGTGCACGTCAGGCCATTGGTGCGTTGTTAGGCACGTCTGCTTCGAAAGCCAGGGCTTCGGTTACGCGCAAGGACTCCATCGCATGAAAACCGATGACCTCATGCTGATGGCGTATGTAGATGGCGAACTTGCCCCCGAGGAGAGCCGGGAAGTCGAGGAGCACATCCGCGCTTCCGCTGAAGCCGCGGAGTTGGTGGCGTTACTGCAAGCATCGCGTGTTGACTACAAGCAAGCGTTCGCTACGCAAAACTTGCCGCCGGTACCGGACTCGCTGACACAGAAGATCGAAGCGATAGCCCGTGCACAAAGCACTAAAAGCGCGGCTCCAGGTGCAAATGACTCTTCGGTTCCTGCGCCTTCCACCGTTCCCGCTCTCGCACCAGTTCGATCACGTCTACGCTCCGTTCCTACTTGGCTCGCGGCAGCGTGCGTCGCGGGCGCATTTTGCGGAGGACTCTTTTTGCGGCCAGGGACGTTTGCTTTTCTCAGCCCGGGCATGCCGAGTTCAGGCGGCGCCGCGATGGCAAGCTCCGGGCTCTCGCCGTGGGTAACCGCAGCGGTCGGCTATCAGCAGCTTTACACGCGCGAGACGCTGGCTTACGCCGACGAGAATCCGGCAGCGACTTCAAAGATAATCGATGACATTCGTCGTGAAGACAAACTCGCACTGCGTATTCCCGATCTCAGCAGCGCCGGCCTGACTTTCAAGTCCGTGCGCCGCTTGAATTTCAACAACAAGCCGCTCGTGCAGATCGTTTATCTGCCTGAGACAGGACCGCCCATCGCGCTATGCGTGATGAAGGGCATGAAGTCGGATCAAGCGGTTGCGGCACAGGTGGTCGACACAATGCATGTGGTCACATGGCGGCAAGCGGAACTTAGCTATGCGTTGATCGGCAAGACTGAAAGCGTCGATCTGGATGCACTCGGCAAGCGTATTTCGAACCGCGAGGTAGATCAGCTATTTAGCAACGCGACTTCAGCCTTGTTCGCGCTAGCCGGGTAAGCGAGGACGGCTCTAAGTCCTAAGGCTCAGAATGCTTAGTCCGTCGAACCACGTCCAGTTGTGGGAAACACACAGCCCCGCCGCTCATCGGCGAAACGCAGATACACTTGGAACAAGGCTTATTCATCGATTTTTCACCCGTTCTGGCACTCTGAATTTCGACAGTTGTTTAGCGGCAAGTCACCGGTTAGCGAATCGGCGTACGGGAAGAAGCGAGAATTTAATCATCAGCGAAAGTAACTGCCCAGTCTTATGAAATCGGACGATATCCTGCTAATGGCCTACGTGGACGGCGAACTGCCGCCGCACCAACGCGAGGAAGTCGAGCGCGAACTGCGCACGTCTCCCGACGCAGCGGAGCGCGTCGCGCTGTTGCAGACATCACGGCTGCCGTATCGCGATGCGTTCGCCGCGCAAAAGCTGCCGCCGGTGCCGCCGAGCCTTAGCGCGAAGATCGAAGAAATGGCGCGTGCGGCTAAAGCAAAAACCGCCCAGCCCGTTGCCAGTCCCGACATCAGTGTCAACGATCCCGTCGTTCCCCGTGCTCCGGGCACTGCGTCTTCTTCGCCCATCCGCTCGCGGCTACGCGTTGCACCGGCGTGGCTGGGCGTCGCATTCCTGGCAGGCGCATTTGCCTGTGGACTGGTGCTTCGGCTAGGCCCTGGCATGGGTCCGGCATCGAATACCGGTGCTTCGCTCGCGTCGGTCGGCACGGGCGTATCGCCTTGGGTGATGGCAGCGGCCAGCTATCAGCAACTCTATTCCCGCGAGACGCTCGCGTACGTGGCCCCCGACGCCAACCTGTCGATCAAGACGGTCAAGGAAATTCGCGAGGACGATGGCCTCGCACTGAGCATTCCCGATCTGAGCGCGGCCGGACTCACGTTCAAGCGCGTGCAGCGACTGCGGTTCAACAACAAACCGCTCGTGCAAATTGTCTACCTGCCGGAGAAAGGCGCGCCTGTTGCGCTGTGCGTGATGAAGGAGGTCAAGCCCGATGCTGCGGTAGAAGACCAGCGTGTCGCCTCCATGACCGTTGTCACTTGGCGGCAGGCCGAGTTGGGCTATGCGCTGATCGGTCAGCCTGAGGGTGTCGACCTGGCGGCGCTTGGCAAGCAGATATCGGCGGGTGGAACCGCGCAACTGTTCAGCCGTGAAACCTCGTTACCGCTAGCTTCCGCCTTGGCGTCGGTGAACGTGGCGCCAAACGCGGTCGCTGGCTCGAGGTCGTTTATTGTGGCTAGCGTGGAATAAACTGATCGCCTGACTGTTCTGTTGATTGGGGCAGTCTTTTACAGGCGTATCCAACACTTAGCGGCATGCGTGAAGTCATCTGAGCGAACAAGCGTTCGCTACACCATCGCAGCGGTAAGCGGCGGTAGGCAGCGAATACAGGCCTCCGTTGCTATCAGGCTCCCACGCGCACGCGTTCAACCTCCGTGCTCTTCACATCGTCGCGTTCCTTGAAGAGCGTGAAGTCGAAATCGATCAGCACGAACTGACCCTCCACTCCATACGGTTTGCCTTCTGCCCCTTCAGCCTTTTTAAGCGCGGGTACAAGACCATCACGCGTGGCGAACGCGAAGTCATCCCACAGGTACGGATCACCATCGATGTTGATTTGAGTCGTCAGCTTGCGATGACCCGACGCCGACACAAAGAAGTGAATATGCGCCGGACGATGACCATGACGGCCCAGTTGATCGAGTAATTGCTGGGTCTTGCCTGCGGGCGGCACGCTGTAGCCCACCGGTACGACGCTCGTAAAGCTGTAGTTGCCCGCACTATCGGTACGAATGGTCCGACGCAGATTGAACGCCGGTTGCGACGCGTCGAAGTATGAGTAGTTACCCAGATGATTGGCGTGCCATACCTCAACCAACGCATCCTTCAGAGGCGCGCCATCTTCGCCAATCACGCGACCGCGCATCACGAGCGTTTCGCCCGGGTCGGTGCCGTCATCCAGGCGTGCATGCCCGACCGACTCCGGCGCACCGGCCACATACAACGGTCCCTCGATCGTGCGCGGCGTGCCGCCCTCAATACCTGCCTTCGCTTCCGCCTCGTCCATCCGCAAGTCGAGGAAATGCTCGAAGCCTAAGCCCGCAGCAAGCAATCCAAGCTCGCCGCTCTTGCCTGCTTCGCCAAGATAATTGAGTGCGGTCCAAAACTCATCGGGCTGCACATCGAGGTCTTCGATCGTATAAAACAGGTCTCGGATAACGCGGTTCACGATCGCCTTCGTGCGTGGATTGCCCTCGTTGGTGGCGCTGTCGTTAATGGTCTTGAGCAGTGCATCGATAGCTTGGTGGTTCATGTTTGTCTCCGTGTGTTGTGGGGGTCGGTGGTTGTTAATGCGGGGTCTGCCGGTCAGCGCTGCAGCCGTTCGATACGTTCCCAGTCGAGCGTGATGCCCAGGCCCGGGCCTTGCGGCAGGCGCAGCGAAAAGTCTTCATAACGCAGGGGTTCAGTGAGAATTTCCTCGGTCAGCAAGAGCGGACCGAACAACTCTGTTCCCCACTTCAACGCGCTGAACGTGCTGAACAGTTGCGCCGATGCAATCGTGCCGATCGCCCCCTCCAGCATCGTGCCGCCATATAGATCGATATGAGCCGCAAGCGCGATCGACGCAACGCTAGCCGCGCCCAGCAGTCCGCCGGACTGGGCAATCTTGACGGCGAAGACATCGGCGCAATGGTTGCTCGCCACGGCGAATGCATCGGCTGGACCATGCAGTGCTTCGTCAGCCATGATCGGCACGCGGGCCAGGTCAGTGAGACGCTTGAGGCCCGCGTGGTTCGTAGCGGCTATGGGTTGCTCGACCAGACTGACGCCGGCGTCAGCGAATCTCGGCAACGCCCAGATGGCGTCCGACTCGCTCCATGCCTGGTTCACATCCACGCGAACGTCGCCACGCTCACCAAGCGCTTTCTTGATCGCCACGACATGCGCTACATCGTCGGCCACCGCATTCGAACCGATCTTCAGCTTGAACACGCGATGCCGCCGGAGGTCCAGCATCTGCTCGGCTTCATCGATATCTCGCCGCGTATCGCCGCTCGCAAGGGTCCATGCCACTTCAACCGAGTCTGTTATGCGGCCGCCAAACAACTCCGAAAGCGGCACGCCGATTCGTTGGGCCTGGGCATCGAAGAGCGCCGTTTCCACCGCGCATTTCGCAAAACGGTTGCCCTGGAATAGCTTGCGCAGTTTCGCCATGGCCGCACCGGGCCGGGTTGCGTCCAACCCCTTGAGCAAGGGTGCGAAGTAGGTATCGATATTGACCTTGATGCTCTCGGGACTCTCCTCGCCATAAGCGAGACCGCCGATGGTCGTGCCCTCGCCCACGCCGCTCACACCGTCAGAGCAGCGGATCCGGACCAGCACCAGGGTCTGGCAGTTCATGGTCGCGACCGACAGGCGGTGCGGCCGGATCGTTGGAACATCTATCAGCAGCGTTTCCACGCTTTCTATTCTTACCGCTGCTTTTACCGTTGCTTTTACCGTTGTTGCTACCGCTGTCGCCATTGTGCATTTCCTCCAAGTGCACACATGGTAGAAAGAAACGAACCGGGAAGTCCAACACCGCTTCCGACTAGTTTCATACTCTGGAAGTATGGAGCGACCAATCATCACATGTCACACTGACAGCAGTAGTCACGCGGCCGGCAACGACGCGGCAGTCAACAAGTTCGCTGAGCGCCGACAGCGTTTCATTCGCAAGATTGCCTTTGCGCTAGCCCAAGCATGGCGAACGACTCCACCACCGCCTGCTGGACCGCAAGGACCGCGGATTCGCGCGTCCTGATCGAGCGCCATCCCAACTCAATCGGATAATTCGGCAGTGCAAGCGGACTGGGCAGCAGGCACAATCCGGTCATCCTGGATATTGCTGCTGCCGCGTGCTTCGGTATTGTCGCAATGGCGTCCGATCCATGGAGCAAGTAAGGTAGAGCGGCGAAATGCGTCGTCGAAGCACAAACAATCCTCTTACGTCCGATGTTCGCGAGCCCTTCATCGACAATACCCACTACGCCTCCGGACGACACGAGGATATGCGGCCGCGCCACGTACTCATCGAGTGTTAACTCCCCCTGTTGGTCAGGGAGCGATGCGGAGTCCACCAAACAGGCATATTCTCCTTCGCCTAGCGCCTGTCGACTCAACCCTCGCGACGACAATCCGCCTGAGGCAATGGCGAGGTCTATCTGCCGGTTGAGCAGCGCATCGGCAACAATGTGACTGTGTGTTTGCCTGAAGATCAAACGTAGGCCCGGTGCATTTTTCGCCACGGTGCCCATCACCTGATGTCCTATAGCCATTTCGAAGTCGTCGGACATACCGATAGAGACTGAACGGCCTCGATAGTTGCTGGTGTCGTCTACGGTTATTGCCAGCGACTGTCGGCATCGGTCAAGCGCCTCGGTGATAAGAGGCTTTAATTCATCGGCTCGGGCGGTCGGCGCGAGACCTCGCCCAGTCCGTGTGAAGAGGGCATCCCGATAGACCTCGCGCAGCCGTCTCAGCGCAGCACTCACTGCCGACTGAGTGAGTTCGAGCCGGATCGCTGCTCTGCCTGCACCGCCTTCCTCATAAAGGGCCTCGAATACCTTCAAAAGATTGAGGTCCATCTCGACGATATCAATTCGGCTCATATCACTTATACAGGGAAGGCAGTTGCTTCATTCTATCGGTCTGCCATGATCAACACATCCCTTACAACATGTGGAGCAGGAAATGCCAAAATCGATCGTCGCCGCGCTTCAACTAGGCTCGTCCCCGTCTGGCAAGGCGGACACGCTTGCGGAGATCCTGGGCTATGAACAACGGATCATCGATTCAGGCGCGAGTCTCATTGTCATGCCCGAAGCGCTCCTGGGCGGATACCCGAAGGGCGAAATCTTCGGTACGCGACTGGGTTACCGGTTAGCCGAAGGACGTGAGGCGTTCGCACAGTACTTCGCGAACGCAGTTGACGTTCCGGGTGCGGAGACCGACGCCCTGGCTGACCTGTCCCGTCGAACCAACGCAAGTCTGGTTGTCGGTGTTATCGAGCGTGCAGGTAGCACGCTTTTCTGCACTGCGCTATTTTTCGATCCCCAGAATGGTTTGGTCACGAAGCACAGGAAGTTGATGCCGACCGGTACGGAGAGGCTCATCTGGGGTCAAGGGGACGGTTCGACTTTGCCGGTTGTCGACATGCCAGTGGGTCGCGTAGGAGCGGCGATCTGCTGGGAAAACCACATGCCACTGCTTCGCACGGCGATGTACGCCAAGAACGTAGAGATCTGGTGCGCGCCGACTGTCGACGAGCGTGATGTATGGCAAGCCTCAATGCGTCACATTGCGCACGAGGGACGTTGCTTTGTCATCAGCGCATGCCAAATTCAACCGACGCCCCGCGCTTTAGGCGTGGAGGTGCCCGGGTGGGACAACGATCGTCTGCTCATTCGAGGAGGCAGCGTGATTGTCGGGCCACTGGGAGAAATCCTTGCCGGCCCCCTGGTCGGCGAGTCCGGACTCGTTGTCGCGAGTGTCGATACCGACGAACTGGTACGCGCGCGCTACGATTTCGATGTGGTTGGCCACTATGCCCGCCCCGATATCTTTTCGCTGCATGTGGATGAACGCGCGAAAAGAACCGTTGAATTCCAGCGTTGATGCTTTATCCGGGTACGCGGCTATTCCGGGTCCGCTCCGTAACGAATTCATCGAATGCTCTCGCCACTTTCCGCGCAGAGCGATCCTGGAGTGGATCAATTTCGGCCTACACACCATTGTGTGCCCCTCCGATCGAGGCAGACGCGACCCGTCCCGTCCGGGAGACTCGACTGAGTGTTCTCGGCTTCGATCAGCCGAACTTGGCCAGGTCCTGGAAAATCAGATGACCCCACGTGCGGCCCCGTGCCTGGATGAGCAGTCCGCCCTCGCCTATCTTCCCCAGTTCGATCGGGGCGAAGCCAAGCCGCTCGACGAGGGTCGCCACCGAGGCGCTGGCCGCGTCGTCGTCGCTGGATATAAACACGACCCGCCGGCCTCCCTGCGGCGTCTTCGGCCCTTGCGCGAGGGTGCCTGCTGGCAGGTGGTTGAAGGCCTTCACCAACTTCGCTCCCGGGAACGCCTTCGCAACGGCAGCGGTCGAGGGCAGCCCACCTAACTCCTCCGGAGGGACGTCGAACGCGTTGGTTGCGTCGATCACGACCTTCCCTTGCCAGCTTTCGGCGGCCCGCCCGATGTCCGGGTGAGTGGCAAAGGGAACCGCAAGGATGACGACGTCGGCCTTGACCGCGTCCTCAATTCGCCGGGGAACGAGCGACGGGCCGATCTGCGCCGCGAGCGCGTCCAGCGGCCGCCTGCCTGCCACGGTGACTTCGATCCCCTCGCGGGCGAACGCATGGGCGATGGCCGTCCCGATCTTGCCCAGCCCGATGATTGCGTAGCTCATTGAAATTCTCCTTTATTTATCGAAAGATCTTGTCCATGACCCTCAGGGCTCAGACCTGGCCGATGCCACCATCGGCCATCAGATCCGCACCCGTCACGTACGAACTCTGGTCGGACGCCAGGAAGAGCGCCGCGCTGGCAATCTCCTCAGCCCGGGCGAGTCGACCGATCGGGACCATGCTTTGGTACATGTTCACCAGATGCTCTCGTGTCTCAGTTTGAGAGTCGAGAATCGGCGTATCGGTTACGCCGGGGCTGAGCGTGTTGACGCGAATGCCGCGATCCTTGAATTCCGCGGCCCAGGTGCGGGCATAGGAACGCACCGCCGCCTTGGTCGCCGCGTAGGCGGTGTGGCCAGCAATACCCATGCCGTGCATGGCAGACGAAACCAGAATGATCGATCCACCACCTGTCATCAGCGGCAGCAGCTTCTGCACGAGGAAGACGGGGCCGCGGGCCATGAGGTTGAACGCCTTGTCGAAGTGCTCAGGCGTGAGGGTGTCGATCGAAGCCTGCACCGTAAAGCCGGCGTTCGACACGATGATGTCGACGACACCCTTTTCCTCCCTTACTGCCGCAGCAACTCGGTCGAGGTCATCGAGGTTCGCGGCGTCAGCCTGGAGTGCGGTGACGTTGCGTCCGATCAGTTTGGCGGCCTCGTCGAGCTGTGCTTGCCGACGGCCGAAGATAAAGACGTGAGCGCCTTCGGCGACAAACCGCTGGGCTATCGCCAAACCGATACCGGTCGTGCCGCCGCTAATGACGGCAATCTTGCCTGTAAGAGTGGACATTAAAACCTCTGCCTGTTCGTGAATAACAGGAAGATGGTAATTGCCGTTTGCGCCGATGATAATCCGCGGATTTCTTATAAGGTCTATTCTTAAAGAGAATGAGTCAAACGAGAGGAACGCAATGGATCGGTTTCACGAATTGAACGCCTTCATCGCCGTTGTCGAAGCGGGCGGTTTTTCTGCCGCGGCGCGTAGAACCGGTGAGTCACAGTCCGCTATCAGTAAGGCCGTCGGCGCGCTGGAGAGACGCCTTGGCGTGATGCTATTTAACCGAAGCACGCGCAGCGTGACCCTGACGGATCAGGGGCAGAGGTACTACGATCTGACAAAACCGCTTGTTAACGAAATGGACGAAGCCGACAGCGAACTGACGAGCACTACGCTTGATGTGTCGGGTCAGATCAGGATCGCCGCATCCGCCACTTTCGGTCGCCTCCACATACTTCCACTCATACCCGACCTGTTGTTACTCAACCCCGGTCTTCAGGTAGATATGATTCTTTCGGACTCCGTGCGAGATATGGTGGAAGACCGGATTGATCTGGCGATCCGGGTGGGCCCGGTCAACGAACCGGACGCGGTCGTCAGGCGCGTGGCCAGCACTCCCCTCGTATGCGTCGGATCCCGTCGCTACTTCGAGCAACGCGGAATACCAAAGACCCCCGCCGAGCTCGTTGATCACAATTGCCTTCTCTATGGCGGCCTGATGGAATCAGCGGATTGGCCGTTTGTCGGGCCGAAAGGTCGATTCAGCGTGTCCGTTCGCGGAAATCTTTCGTCCAACAGTGTCGAAACAATCCGGGCCGGTGTTCTGGCCGGCGTTGGAATTGGCCTGTTTGCCGGTGTCTCTCTTGCCGATGAACTCCGGCATCCGGACGTGATCTCGGTTCTCGACGAATTTATAGCTGACGTCAGAGACATAAGCATCATCTGGCCAAAACGTCGGTATGTACCGGCGCGCGTGCGTCGAGTGACCGACTTTTTTGCTGCGGCCCTCCCGCAGCGTATTTAGGCAAACGGAATCAATCGGCGCACCGAAGTCCGAGTAGCCGAATGCCTGAATCGTGGACTGAGTGTCCTCCGGCGTCATCGTGCGTGGCATGCGAGCCGAAAGACGCCTAACGTCTCGGATCATCAACTCTATCAGCATCAGACTGACCGTCGACGCCGCGACTTATCTGGAGTCCTGGATATTGCCATGGGACGCGGAGTGTTGAGGAACGAGTCCACCAGGGTGATCAGTTCCCGCCTCAAGACCGGCGATGAAAGCTGCCCTTCTCGTGCTGCTGCATGCACGGCACCCGCAAGCGCCGCCGCAAGCACCTGCGCGCCGACGCAAACATCATCCACTGTTCCGGGAACGTTCGCCGCGAACAAAACTTCATAGGCTTTCTTGCACTCCCGTGCGAAAAGATCGTGAGCGCTGCGCGAATCCTCGCCGCGCGGGCTCTCTTCGAGCAAAACCCGATGGGCCGCGGGATGCCGGCTATGCATCGCGATCATCCCGTCAACGAGTACCGCGATGCGGGCCGCCCGGGGTGTCTCGAGATTCGCGGCAGCGTGCAGCACCTCAAGCACGTCATCGAAGTGCCGTCGACGCACGGCATCGATCAGCGCGAGTTTGTCCGGGAAATACTGATAAAGGGACCCGATGCTGGCGCCAGCGGCTTCCGCGACCGCGTTGGTGGTCAGCCCTGCCCAGCCGCGCTCGCCCAGAATGTGAGCTGCGGCATCGAGGATTGCGTCAATGGTGGCCCGCGAACGCGCTTGCTGCGGCGTTTTGCGCATCGCGCCCGAAGCCTTGGTAATGCGAGTAGCCAAGCGTACCTCTCAAATGGGAATATGAGCAATATGCTCGCATTTTAGATGAAGAGCCTGACATCCGCCTGCAAGCGGAAATTTTGTGGAGGGAGACGATGGTCGTGCATGGACACGGAGAGGTTTATCGCCGCCGGGATTTGCTGGTTTATCTTGGCGTCCGGTTTTTGTCGGAAGCGGCTGCGTTGGCTCAAACTGTCGCGATCGGCTGGACGATCTACAGCTTGTCGGACACGCCCCTGTCACTTGGCATTGTCGGCATTGCACAATTCATCCCGATGATGTTGCTGACGCTTCCCGCCGGCGAGCTGTGTGATCGATTCTCGCCCCGCCCGCTTGCAGCGGCGGGATTTGCACTGCAAAGTCTGTGCGCCGGCGCTTTCCTCGGACTCACCCTCTTTCATGTTTCCACGCCGTGGCCTTTCTATAGCGTCTTGCTGGTACTCGGCTCGGCTCGCGCGCTCGCCGATCCCGCAGCGCAGGCGCTGTTGCCATTGCTGGTACCGCCTGAGCAACTGCCTCGCGCGATCGCCGGCGGTTCCACCGCGTGGCAAATGGCGGTGATCGCGGGTCCTGCACTTGGCGGGCTATCCTACGCGCTGGGTCCAAGCGTCGCGTACGCGGGCTGCGGCCTCGCATTTCTGACGGCGATGGCAGCACTCGCTGCGCTCGGTGGCCGCAAGCCTGTACCGGTTCACACCGATCTGCCAACGGGGCGCATCGCGCGCATCACTGAGGGCATTGAATTCATCCGTTCCCAACCGATAGTGCTGGGAGCCATCTCTCTTGACCTCTTTGCGGTCCTGCTTGGCGGTGCGACGGCACTGCTGCCGATCTACGCGCGCGACATCCTGAAGGTCGGGCCGGCCGGTCTGGGGATGCTGCGTAGTGCACCAGCGGCCGGCGCCTGCATTGTCGCTTTCCTTCAGACTCGCTACCCCCTGAACAGGCGCGTCGGATCCAGACTGTTTTCCGCTGTCACCGTCTTCGGCATCGCTACCGTCGTTTTCGCGCTTTCGAGGTCGTTCGTTGCGTCGCTGGCGGCGTTAGTCGTGATCGGGGCCAGTGACATGGTCAGTGTCAACATTCGCTCGTCCCTGGTCCAGTTGGCGACCCCTGACGCCATGCGCGGACGGGTCTCGGCGGTCAACATGCTGTTCATCGGTGCTTCAAGCGAACTCGGCGCCTTCGAGTCGGGCGTCGTCGCTTCAATGTTCGGGACTGTTGAGAGTGTCGTCTTCGGTGGCATCGGTACGTTATTTGTCGCGGCGATATGGATGGCAGCATTTCCCGCGCTCAGGAAGGCCGACCGTGTTCACCCAGTCACACAAGCGTCCGAAGCATGCTGCGAGCCGGTCGTAAACAGCTTAATCTAAGAGACGCGCACGCTGCTCAGCGACGGAGGCATCGGTGCGAGCGGTAACTGCGTGTTACCAATCTCGCAAGCCGGTTTCACTTGTGAGCGCGACCCGCACATAGACTCCAGTGATCTGGACGGCATCCGAGTCCGACCATCTTTTTGGAGCTACAAATGAACACACGGCATGTGGTCACTGCAATATCGGCGCTGACATTACTTGCGGCTGTCGGCACGGCGCACGCAGAGGGATGCCTGAAAGGTGCGGTGGTAGGAGGAGTGGCCGGCCACGTCGCAGGTCACCATGCCGTAATTGGAGCCATGGGCGGGTGCATCGTGGGTCATCACTATGCGAAGGAAAAGGAGAAAGAGCGGGCCTTATCTGTGAGCCAACGCACTGCTGCCGCGCCGTCCTGATGGTTAATTTCAGGTAGCGCGCATCGAACGCATCGAATGTGGCGTAGTGCACAGTCCAATAGACGTGTTGCTTCGCTTCGTCTCGCCTTGCGTCGACGACGGTCGTGTCAGCGGCTTGCACGGTCACCGCCTCACCCTATTGGAGAGACCCATGCTGCGAATCCCTAGCCTTCGAGTTACCGCGCAGTTGGCAGACGCAGAGTTGTGCGCCGAGTACTGCGCGCAGACCGGACGTCTTCGCATCCTTAAAGATGATGCTCTTGTGCGCGAGTGGTTTCCGCCAAATTCGTGGATGGCGATTGCGTCAGTCGCCGGCGCCCGCAATTGGGGAACACGGCCCGATTCGAATGAGCTTCGCGCGTTGTTGGAAAGCCAGATGTCGCTGCTGCACATCGGCTAGTGGTCGCCGGCGTCTGGGAATAGCAACGCGGGGAGTTGCTGCCATTGCCAATATGGACAAGCCGACGTCATGGGGTTTGCAGGTGAGACACGTGGTCATCACCCGAGGGCGTGGAGTCCAATTCGCTCGCGGCCAACAATCATTTTTTTGTAATCCCGTCTTCGACCACGACGGCGAATGGAAAACGCCCCCCGGATTTTCGTCGCGAGGGGCGTTATTACTCTAGAACACTTTTTCTTACAGCGCGGCGTCCTTCAGCTTCTTCAGCGGGCGCACCTTGAGTCGCACCGACGCCGGCTTCGCTGCAAACCATTTGTCTTCACCCGTGAACGGGTCCTTGCCAAAGCGCTTCTTCTTGGCCGGAACATCTTGCGCGACCACCTTCAGCAATCCCGGCAATGTGAACTCCTGCGCGCCCTTCTTGTGAATCGATGCGAGCACCGTTTCTTCAAGAGCCGCCAACAACGCCTTGGCCGCCTTGGGCTCCACGCCCGAGCGCTCGGCCAGGTGAATGGTCAGCGACGCCTTCGTGAACGTATCCTTGATCGGTTTCAAGGGAGCCGCCGCATCTGGCTTCTTTACTGCAGGTGCAGCTGCCTTCTTCGCGACAGGGGCAGCTTTCTTGCTGACAGCCGGTGCTTTTTTCGTAACGGGCGCTGCCGCTTTCTTCGTAGCGGGAGCAGCGGTTTTCTTGGTAGCGGTTGTTGCCATGAATGCCTCTCTTCTAGTCAAAGGTTGCCCAAGGCCTTTGCCTTTGCGCCGTCACCGACTAACGCAAAGGTACAAATTCTCGGGTTGGGCGCCAGCGTAACAACACCGACTTGAAGACGCAACGTCTGGGACCATGAATTGAGGGGTTTTTTGCATAAAAGTCACGAAAATGGTGACCTGTACCTCGCTTCAGGGAGGCGGTTTCAGTAAAACCCCTATCCAGCGAGGCTTCGGGCACGCATCAAAGACGGTCGAATCAAACCACGGTCCTACTGCCCGACAGTCGCTGCTTTGAAAAAAACAGTGCCTCAGCTGGCTGGTGTCGCGATGATCGGGCGTACACAAACGGTGGCTCATAAACGCAAATCGCGAAGGACCCTCACCGGTCCAACCGCCATCGTTGGTTGCATCTGCGTAACGCGACGACCCTGTCGGCACTTTCACACTATCGAGGCTCATGGCATAGTGCGGCCATGTCCATTTAAGGAGCTCACGATGCTCACCCTCGAACAGATCCAGGCAAAGATGAAGAAATTGCAGGTGCAAGCGGATACGTTGATTGCAAAAAAGGCGCAAGCGGCGGTCGACCAAATTCGAAAAATCATGCTGACGCACGGTTTGACAACGGACGACATCGAGGCCAAAGCAAAGGCAAAGCGCGATGCGAAAGCGGCGAATGGAAGTGCTCCAAACATCAAGGCGAAGGTCGTTAAAAGTCTAAAGGGCAGTACCCCGCCAAAGTATCAACATCCAAAGACAGGCGCCACCTGGACCGGTCACGGTCGCGCACCGGCGTGGATTGCGGAGGCCAAGGATCGCGCCAAGTTCCTGATTGCGAGTGGCACTGACGCTGTTCGCGCGGCGAGTGTGAATTCACTGAAGCCAGTGAGTAAGGCCAAGACTTCGGTCGGGAAAGCCTCGGTAGCTGCAGGCGCACCTGCGTCCAAGGGACAGCGTAAAGGGCCGCAGCCGGCAAAGTACCTCGACCCGAAGACCGGAGCAACATGGAGCGGACGTGGTCCGGCACCCGCATGGCTGGCAGCGGCGAAAGACCGGACGAAGTTTCTGGTTGACGGTGCCGACAGCGGTGCGGCGGATGCGGGCAGCGCCCAGCTTGTGGGTAAAAAAACTACCGTCAAGAAGGTAGCGAAGAAAGCTGCCAAGAAGGCCGTGACCGCGAAGACTGTGAGCTAAATTGTTTTGGTGAGTGCGACGCGGAAGCCACCCGCGGCAAAGACACCGACGAAAAAGACGTCATTAAAGAGCGCCGCCACGACTGCCCCGTTTGTAGTTGTCGAAACGCGTGTCGGCCCAAACGATCTGAATGTGAGTTGCCCGATTTGACCAGCGATTGCTTGCCACATCGGGCGAACGAAGTGCACGACGTCTTGTTTGTACTGCGGTAGGGAACCGGGGCCAAGCCGTTCATTCACAGCCGCGTCTAGGGCTTTTTCGCGATGTTCTTCGCACGTTGGCAACTGGAACACGCTGCCCATCAACGATGGCCACCCGGGCCACCTAAACCACGCGATTCGCCTGGACCTATTCGATCGAGTCCGCGTTGTCCCGACCTTCGAAGTTTCAAACGCTCAACCGTCCAGGCTGACTGGAACTTACGGAAGCACTTTCGGTATTGCGCACGATCACTGCGGCATGTCGCATTGATCGGTGCGCCCCCTCTATTCCTTCGATATCCCCATTCAGCGCTGTCACGTTAAAGCGATCGCAACGCATTTGCGGACAAGACTCGCAATTGCTCAGAAAGCGGACGGATTTTGCGCAGTTTCGGCGAAACGATGCCATGCGTCGAAGCGGGCGGCGAGCCGTCTTCGATGGAGCGAGGTGCATAGCAGATATCGCTTGAGTACGAAGTGCTGCCGAATCGGACCGATGCCGATCGATCTGCCTTTGCGCCGTCCAGTCCCAAATATCGGTCGACTGCAAGCCATCAGGATCACTTAAGTCTGCGTCGCCTTTTCACCAGACTGGGTGTCAATAAGAAACTAGTTGCACCGAGGGTTTTTCCTAAGGACGCAGGCGCTAATTCAACCCTTCGTAAAAAACCGATGTGCAACCACAAAAAACGGCCGGCAAACCTCTAGAGACTAGCTTCTACTCGTCTGGCGACGACGAAAACCAAGCGCTATTTCTTACCGCACGGAACTTATTTGTTTCCAATCCTAAAGTTCTCTTACGCGCAGTCGTTAAGTAATTCACCCGCTCCCCGTATCCAAAAGTGCGAACTGAGGCGAGATTTGCCTTGCGTCTGCTCTTCGGAAATCAGGGCTGCTGGGTGCGATCTGTCGGTCTTCAGGGTTTTCACTTACCTGATGGTCCGACGCCAACCATCACGTTAGGGGAATATAAAAATGCGCAAATTTATCAAATGGTTCGTTCGCGATGAGCGCGGTGTCAGCGCCATGGAATATGCGGTTCTGGCAGGCATCGTCGCGGTAGCGCTTGGCGCGGTGGCCGGGACGTTCAGCACTGACGTTAAGACCATGTTTACGACCATGTTCAGTTCCATCACGACGGCCCAGGCTGGCAGCACCGCCAACTGATCACCGCCCCAGGAGGTTCGACCGTATTTTCGAACCTCCATTTCATTCACCGTTCTCGGATCGCACCATCGTGCAACTCCTGCCCCTCGCAATTCGCTTCGTAGTACTTTGCGCACTGCTATGGCTGGCTGTCGTCGACGTCCGGGTCCGGCGCCTGCCCACGCCAGTGGTCCTTGCTGTCGGCGGGCTGTTTTTCCTTAACGCACTGATCGTTCGCATGTCTCTGCGCGACGTTCTTGCGCATCTCCTTCTGGGATCCGGCGTATTCGTGATCTGCGCCGCATTGTTTGCCGCAAAGATGCTCGGCGGCGGTGACGCAAAACTGGCTTCAATCATTTTTCTGTGGACCGGCCCGAGTCTCTGGCTGCCGACTCTTACGCTGATTTCCGTGATCGGAACACTCGTCTCGCTAGTCAGCCTTGCGACGCGACACATGGACCAGGACCAGCATTTACTCCCCATGCGGGCACTGGCGATGTTCTCAGGAGCGCGAGGTGTCCCTTACGGTGTAGCACTCGCATTCGGGGGCGGCTCAGTCATCATGCTGCCCGCTTTACTGCCTTTGATTTTGGCGCGATAGGACTGCATTCTTATGTCTAATATCATTAAATTCGCAATCCTGATCGTGGGTGCCATCCTGGTTGCATTGATCGTACGCGTGGTCGTCGCGAGCGCGACACGACCCACCACGGCGATCATCAACCAGGAAAAAGTACGCGTGAGCGCTGCAGATCTTCCACAAGGCTTGCTGTTGCGAGACGAAGACATCAAGTGGAAGGATGTTCCCGTCAAAACACTGCCGCCGGGCGCCATCGTATCCGGTGCACCCGGGGCGGTCGAACTAAAAGGCGCGCTGCTGCGCCATCCGGTCACCGGCGATACGGTCATTGTCGCCGACGACGTCATTCTTCCAAGCGCACCCGGCTTCCTGGCCGCCACGCTGAAACCCGAGATGCGCGCCGTATCGGTTGCGGTCGATGATGTCTCCGGCAATGCCGGACTGATTCAACCGGGCGATTACGTGGACCTGCTGCTCACTCAGCAGATGGACCGCAAGACTGATTCGCCCGATCTGGCGGTGTCGAGTGAAACTGTCGTCGAGCATGTTCGCGTTCTAGCGTCCGGATCCGATATCAACCGCCCGAAAAGCGGCGACGCGACAGATCACAACGAGCGTGTTCGCACCGTAACGCTCGAAGTGACACCGCACATGGGCGAGGTCGTGGCGGTGGCAGCCCGGCTCGGTAGCTTGTCGCTCGCATTGCGCAGCTTTGCGACGGTCTCGCGCGATCCGTATGCCCTCGCGTCGGGAGCCGCTGCCGCCTCCGCATCCGGCGATGCGCCGCGTGCACCCGTCTGGGCTGGCGACATTTCTCGCGCACTGCGTGACCTGCCCAAATCGCATCCTGTTGCGCTCAAGGCAGGCGGGATGGTCTCGCCGGCCACGCCGAAATCCGTGACCGTCTATAGAGGTTCCGAAAAGGCCGACTCGACATCGAGCGTCGCCCAGGCCGGTGGTGATGCGGTGCCACCGCTGCCAACCGTCCCCACGCCGCGGTGATCCCATGCAAGCCGTTCGACCTCGCACCCATTCGCCAGGACAGGAAGTCATGACATTGCCGTTCAATTTGCATGCCAACACGACGAGGCTCTCGGCATGTGCCTTGTGCGCGGCGGCTTCTATCCTCGCCGCGCCGGCACACGCCGCACAGCCCCGGCTAGCGGCCAACGCAGCCAATTTGTCCGCCGACGCACCGGTCGCTTCACAAGGTTCACTCGATGTCGCCGCTGGCAAGGGCACCCTCGTGCGCCTCAACGAAGACGCGACCTCGGTGTTCGTGGCAGACCCGGCAATCGCCGATGTTCATGTCCCTTCACCAAGGGCGGTTTTCGTGCTGGGCAAGAAGGCTGGCACCACGACGCTCTACGTGCTGGGCGCGAACAACAAAACGTTGCTGCAGCGCTCGATCGTGGTCGGCCGCGACATGGACGCGCTGCACAGCATGGTTGCCGCCAGATTTCCATCAATGAATCTGCAATTGAGCGCGGGCAACGGATCGTTGCAAGTGTCTGGACAAGCCGCTAACGCTGCCGATGCCGACGCCGTGGTGCAATCGCTCACGCCTTATCTGGCCGACAAGGAAGTGCTGGTCAATCGCATGACGATCGATCGGCCGCAGCAAGTGCAATTACGCGTGCGCATCACCGAGGTTGACCGGAATGTGACGCAGCAGCTCGGGATCAACTGGCAGGCGCTGGGCAATGCAGCAGGGAATTTCTTCGGCGGCATCTATAGCGGCCGTCCCATCTACAACCTGTCGCAGCCGCTAACCGGTGCCAATGGCCAGGTCACTTATCCGGTCAATCTTCCGACCAACAATGCCTATTCGCTATTTGGTCAGTTCAAGACCGGCAGCACGGACATTCAGGCCCTGGTCGACGCGTTAAACCAGGAAGGTCTGGTGACCGTGCTCGCCGAGCCAAGTCTCGTGGCGCTGTCAGGGCAGACGGCGAGTTTCCTCGCAGGCGGCGAGTTTCCGATCCCCGTGTCGCAGGTCAACGGCGCGATTTCTGTCGAGTTCAAGCAGTTCGGCGTCAAGCTCGACTTCACCCCAACTGTGTTGAGCGAAGGCCGCATCAGTCTCAAGGTACGTCCGGAAGTCAGCCAGATCGACACGACAGTGAGCGTGACGACCGGTGGCATCACGGTCCCGGGCCTGAGTGTGCGCCGTGCTGATACGACCGTCGAACTCGCGAGCGGTCAAAGCTTCGCGATCGGCGGTCTGCTCCAAAGCAATACGACCGACATCATCTCGCAGATTCCGGGCATGGGTTCCATTCCGATCCTGGGCAAGCTCTTCTCGTCGACCAATTACCAGAATAACAAGACCGAACTGGTGATCATGGTCACGCCCTACCTGGTCGAGCCAACTGATCCGGGCAAGCTGCGTACGCCGCTCGAATCGCTCGTATCGCCCAGCAATGACGTGGAATACAGCTTCCAGCAACACCGGGCAGCCAGCGCGTCTTCGCAGGCTGTAGAGCCACGTCTCGTCGGCGCGGCCGGATACGTTTATTGAGCCGGATGCCATGAACTCCATAAGAATTCTCACCCTCGTTCTTGCCTGTGCGGCAACCACCTGCGTCAGCGGCTGTTTCAAGCCGCCGCGTGATATGCCCGATCAATCTGTCATCGGATTCGATGGCAAGAATGCGGTATCGCCAGACTGCACCGAGCTTGCTCGCGGCTCGGTATTGACCGATGCAGGTTGGCACCGTCCGTCCATGCAGTGGGGTTGCGCGACGTACACCAACCTCGCTGCCCAGGTTGCCAATCCAAAAGATCTCGTGGCGCCGCGCAAGCTCGCACCCGCCGATGCCGCCGTCGCAGCGAGCGCCGTACGCCGTTACGAGACCGGCCATGTGATCCCGCTCGACACTACCACATCACGCGATTCCAAGTGATGCGCTCAACCTTCATTGACGACACGCTATGAGCACGACAGGGTTCAATTTAACGAAAGGCGGTGCCGGCGTGCGGATGGCCGACTTCATCGCCTTCGTCTCAGACCGGGCGACCGAGCGGGTCCTGAAGACCTTCGTGCTCGAACAGGCGATGCCCCATGTCCATGTCGTGATCGGCGGGATTGACGACGCCATCGCGTATGTCGCAAAACTCGAGCGCTCGCCGCTCTTCCTGCTAGTCGACCTGCATAACTCCGCCATGCCGCTGTCTGACCTCGCCCGCCTCTCGGAGGTGTGCGAGCCGTCGGTCCAGGTCGTCGCACTCGGCGAACGAAACGACGTCGGACTCTTCCGCAGCCTGTTGAAAATTGGCGTGCGCGACTATCTGGTGAAACCGCTGACCGTCGAACTGCTCAAGAGAACCATCAATGTTGGAGAGGGCAAAATCAGCCCGATTACGACCGCGCGGATCGGCAAGACAATCGTGTTTACCGGGACGCGTGGAGGCGTGGGTGTCACCACCCTCGCGTTGAATCTCGCGCGCCATCTGGCTGACGAAACCCATAGGCGCGTGGCCTATGTCGACCTTAACTTGAACGGTGGCGCCGCGAACAGCATGCTCGGCATCACGAGCAACAATGGCCTGAACGATGTCCTTCAGAACGTGCACCGGCTCGATCCGCAGTACGTCGACCGCACGCTCGTCGCGAAGGGCAGCCGGCTTTTCGTGTTGTCCGCCGAGCTGGACTTCGACGCTGCACAGTCCTATCAGGCGGGAGCACTCAAGCGCGTGGTGCAACTGCTGTGCGACAGCTTTCACTATGTATTGCTCGATATCGGCAACCCGGTTGATCCGCTCGCGGTAGAAGCCTTCGACAACGCCTCGCGCGTGTATCTCGTGACCGATCGCACCGTGTTCTCCACGCGGCAAACGATCCGTCTGCTGCGCTACATCGAGGACCGCGATAACAACCCGGCGACGTCGCTGCTATTGAACAGCCCTAACGCGGCAAGCGCGGGCAAGGTCGAGACGGCCGATTTCACGTCGGCGGTCGGCCGCAACGTACTGCACGAAGTCCACTTCGAAGCGAAGTCCTTGTCAATCGCAGAAAACCTCGGCGAGGCACCGAAGGAAAAATCGGCGACCGGCTTCAACCAGTCGATCATGCGGATTGCAAACGATCTGACCGGACAGCACGCGGCAGTTGAACGCACGCTGCTGCGCAAGTTCAAACTGAGGAAAGCTTGATGTTCGGGCAAAAGCAGGTCGCGCAAACGCAGACCGAATGCGTTCCCACCGCTGGAGAGGCGGCGCTGGCGGCATTCGAGAAGATCGGCGCACCCGTTCCGGATGCACCGGCTGCCACGTATGCCCCGATGGTCGAAGGTAACGAAGCGCTGGTTCGCTCAGATTTGTTCAAGGTCATCCGCGGCGGTGTATTCGATTCCATGAATGCATCGGCGGTGATCGGCAAGACACGCGAGCAGATGAAACCTGGTGTCGAACAGCTCGTGCTGAGCATCGCCGAACGGGAACGCCTGAACATCACCATGTCCGAGCAGGGGCAGATTGTCGGTGAGTTGCTCAACGACATGTTCGGACTCGGACCCATCGAACCGCTGCTTGCCGATGAAACCGTCACGGATGTACTGGTCAACGGACCGGACCAGGTTTATGTGGAGCGCAACGGCCGGCTCGAATTGACTGCGTACAAGTTCCGCGACAACGCCCACGTCGTCAACGTCGCGCAGCGGATTGCTGCGGGCGTCGGGCGCCGTGTCGACGAAAGCAGCCCAATGGTCGATGCACGGCTTGCCGACGGCAGCCGGGTCAATGTCGTCTTGCCCCCGCTCGCCATTCACGGCGCGACCATCTCCATCCGTAAATTCTCGAAGCGCAATATCACGCTCTACCGCATGGCGCAACAAGGCAACATGTCGATCGCAATGGCAAACGTGCTCAAACTGGCGAGCACGTGCCGCCTCAATATCATCGTGTCCGGCGGCACGGGGTCCGGGAAGACCACCTTGCTCAACGCGTTGTCACATTTCATCGGACTCGGCGAACGCACAATCACGATCGAAGACGCGGCCGAACTGCAGCTCGTGCAGCCGCACGTTGTCAGCCTTGAGACGCGGCCGGAGAATGCCGAAGGCCTGGGCGCTGTCGCCCAGCGCGACCTCGTGCGTAATGCGCTGCGGATGCGTCCGGACCGGATCATCCTCGGTGAAACACGTGGCGCCGAAGCATTCGACGTCCTGCAGGCCATGAACACCGGTCACGACGGCTCAATGACCACGATCCACGCCAACACGCCGCGAGACGGTATTACGCGGCTGGAAAGCATGGTCATGATGGCGAACGGCAACCTGCCGCTGATGTCGATTCGCCGGCAGATCGCAAGCGCCGTGCACCTGATCGTGCAGATCGAGCGGATGCGCGACGGCATGCGGCGCGTTACGCGCATCACCGAGCTGGTCGGCATGGAAGGCGACGTCATCATCACGCAAGACCTGTTCACGTTCCACTACGACGCGACCGCCTACAGCGAAGAGGTCAAGGGCCTGTACGAATGTGCGTCCGTCAGGCCCGCCTTTTCAGCGCGCGCGGCCTACTACGGGCTGGAGGAGTCTTTACTGGAGGCAATGAGGACATGAGTGCGATCGACGTCTTCACGGTGTGCTCGTTCATTGGCGTGATCCTCTGCGGCGTGATGGCGCTCGTCGTCATGGACATGCGGCATAAGCAGCCAGACGCGCGGATCAGGATGCGCATGCGTGAATCGTTCTTAGGTCATTTAGCGAGTGACAGGAGCACCGTCAACGTCGATTCGGACCTGTTCACCGTCGATAAAACCGCCAACGTGTTTAGCGGCTGGCTTCGGCCAAAGCTTTCACGGCTACGGACGGTTGCCGGTACCAGTGGCATCCGCGTCGTTGTTGCGGTAACGGTTGCCGGCGAACTGGTTGCACTTCTCATGACGCACTTCATGCCGCTGCCCGGTTTCGCGAAACCGCTCCTGATCCTGGGGCTGCCGGTGTTCGGGGCCATGCGCGCTTATAGCTTCTTGGTCGAACGCTTTCGCAAGCGCTTCCTCAATGGTTTCCCGGACCTGATCGATACGATCGTGCGCGCGGTTCGCGCGGGCGTGCCGGTCACGCACGTGATCGGATCGGCCGCCGACGAATGCCCCGAGCCGCTGAAACACGAGTTCAAGCAGATGAGCGATTCACTGCAGGTCGGGCGTGATCTCGAAGAAGTACTGGCCGTCGCCATGCGGCGGATCGAAATCGCCGACTTCTCGTTCTTTTGCGTCTGTCTGCTCCTGCAGCGGGAAACCGGCGGCCAGCTCGGCGAGACACTGGAAAACTTGTCCGGCATCGTCCGGACCCGGCGGGAAGTTCGGCAAAAGACCAAGGCGCTGACCGCCGAAGCCCGCATCACGACCAAGATTCTCGCGGCCATCCCGGTCTGCATCATGCTGTGCCTGTATTTCATGAACCGCCCCTACATGATGGTGTTATTCGAACGGGAGGCGGGGCACAAACTGCTGAGCTACGCCGCGATCTCGGTCGTGTTCGGCGTGGCGCTAATCAACAAGCTGGCGAAACTGGATACCTCGCGATGAGCCCGTCCAACGTCGAGACCCTAATCAACCTGCTGATGCTGCTTGCGCTTTTTGCCGGGCTCGCGATCTGGTGGGCGACCAAACACGGCGGCAGACGCGGGCGTATCGCCGAGCGTGTGCGTGAAGCCGCGCTCAGTCACCAGACAGACCCGGTCGAATTCGAAGACGACGGACAAGAAAATACTTTCCGCCGCCGCCTCTTGGGCCGGCTTGCCGCATTCGGCGACAAACTGCCGCTCTTCGACGCAAAGTACCGCGCAAAACTTCGTCAGGAGATGGTCCGCAGCGGCTATCGCAACCACTATGCAGTGTCGGTTCTTCTTGCCGTCAAGTTTTGCTTTGGCCTGCTGTGTGCCGTGCCGACGGTAATGCTGGGTCAACATATTCCATTGATTGGCTCGTTTCCGGTCGGACGCGGCGCGGCCATGATGGGCGCCTTCGTGATCGGCATGATGCTGCCTGAATATGCGATCGCATTTAGGGCATCAGGCCGGCGCAAAGAGATGGCCGGCTCCCTGCCCGATGCACTCGACCTGCTCGTGATCTGCACGAATGCTGGCAACAGTCTTGCCGTCAGCATCCGGCGCGTCGCCGATGAACTCGCGACGATCTGCCCGCCATTGTCCGAGGAATTCTCACTGACCGCCGACGAGTTGAAGCTTTCCGGCGATAGCACCCGCGCGCTGCAAGGTCTCGCGGAGCGCATCGACCTGCCCTCGATCCGCGCGCTGATCTCGACGCTGACGCAATCAATGCGTTATGGCACCCCGATCACCCAGGCACTGCGTATCCTGTCGCGCACCGAACGATTGACGCACATCGTTTCCCTTGAAGAAAAAGCGGCCAAGCTGGCGCCAAAAATGGTGCTTCCGATGATGCTTTTCATTCTTCCGGCGGTCGTTGTGATCGCAGCGGGGCCGGCCGTCATTCAGCTTCTCGAAGTGATCCACAAAAAATGAACTCATCCGCCCTGCTTTCTTCCGTTAAGACAACGTCGGCCACCGTTCTATCTTCAGGGGTCCGAATGTTGCGGAGCATGTGCCTCGCGACGGCAGGCGCTTCACTACTGCTCGCGAGCGCCGCCTGCACGACGACCGAGCATGTGACCGAAGCGCGCCCGGTGACCCGAAATTCGTCGCCGGGCACGATGGGGGAAATGCGCATCGCGTCCACCGCCCTCGACTCGGGCAACATCGAACTGGCGACATCACTCTTCGACAAGGTCGTGAAAGCCGACCCGAAGTCCGTGCCGGGCCTGACTGGCCTCGGCGATACGCTATACGCAGTCGGTGACTTCACCCGCGCGGGCGTCTACTACCAGCGCGCCAGCAGTTTCGATCCAACCGCAGTGGCGCCGCTGATCGGCATTGCGCGTGTCGCGATCCATCAACGCCGCTTCGACGATGCGATCTCGACTTATCAAGGCGTACTCTCCCGCGTGCCGGGCGATCCAATGGCGTCGGCGGGTTTGGGCGCGGCGCTCGACCTGAAGGGGGACCACGCAGGCGCGCAAGCCGTGTTGCGACAAGCGCTAAAGGCCAATCCGGGCGACCCGCTACTAAGCGTGAACCTGGGTTTGTCGCTCGTGCTTGGTGGCAATCCGCGCGAGGGCGCCAACGTGCTGCTCGACGTCACGCGCTATCCGGAAGCCCCACCGCAGGCGCGCCAGGATCTGGCGCTCGCTTATGGGCTGCTCGGCAATACCGAGGCCGCAGCCGAAATCCTTGGAAAGACGTTGCCGAAGGCGTCGGTACAGGACAATCTGCGCTTCTATGAAATCCAGCGCGCCCAGCTGACGCAGACGGCCGGCCATCCTGCGACTGTGGCTACGGCCGTTCCGACGGCCTCGATCCAGGCGTCGAGCGTGCGATGAAAGCAACGGACCTGCACGGCTTCGTGCGCTTCCTTGGCGCGCTGCGCCGCGACAACCGCGGCGTGTCGGCGATCGAGTTCGCAATCGCCGCGCCGTTCGTGTTCATCTTCGTGCTTGGTACCGTGGAGCTCGCGGTCGACATGATGATCGACGCGACCGTGCAGATCGCCGCGCAGTCCGCGTCCCGCGTGGGGCTGACGACGACGAACCCTGCGACCGGCACGCGTGCGACCCAGGCGAAACAGATGGTGACGAGCATCATGAGTGGCTGGACTGGCATGCCCAAAACGACTCTCACCATCACCGAGCTCGACTACAGCACGTACAACAATGTCGGCAGCAGTAGTTACACCGCCGGGCTCGGCTTGCTCGGTGATGTCGTGTCGTACAACATCACGTTCACGACGCCGGGCATCTCGGGTATTCCACAACTGGTTGGCATTCCCCTGCTGACTTTCCAGCGCAACTACATTGTGCAGAACGAAAAATGACAACTGCATTCGCCACAGCACGCTCGCACAGACACTTGGGGTTCCGCGCGACTCTTCGGACGCTGCTTCGCTCGGACCGCGGCAGCGTGGCAGTGGAATTGGTCATCATCATTCCGATCATGGTGCTGTTGATGGTGGGATTCAGTGAGATCTACCTGTACATGCGCACGGTGAGCGCGCTGGAGCACACGGCTTTCACGCTGGCCGATTCGCTCGGGCAAACGCCCAATGTCATCAACACCACCGCCACCACCGACTCAAACGACCTTGGCTCGATCTGGAACGCAGCGGCACAGCTAAGCGCACCGAACAGCTTGAACCAGGGTGGTGGCGTAATCATTACTTCGATATGCGAAACTACGTCATCGTGCGTGTGGCCCGCGATGCCCCCCCCGACCATGGCGATTGGCGTCCCGAAAATCTGGTGGCAGGCGAGTGCCCCATGGAACGGCAGCGGCATGAAGACGGCGGTGACCCCCGGCAATATTCTTCCCGCGACATGGCCGTTCCGCAATGGAGACTCTGCCATCGTGGTCGAGGTCTTCTATACGTTCAATCCGTTCGCGATGACGGCCGGCTTATGGCCGGGTGCTCCGGGCACGCAGACTCTTTACGAACGCATCTACGTGCGGCCGCGTACTCTTCAACCGCTCACACTGGTGGCCGGATAATGTTGACTCGCACCGCCAGGAAACTTCGCGATAACCGCTCCGCCCGTGCGAGTGAGCCGAAGCTGCGTCGCACTACTGCCTTGATGCGTAGGGACCAGGGCGCGGTCACGGTCGTGTTTGCCGTATGCGGCAGCATGATGATCGCGTGCATGTGCATTGCGCTCGACACGATCGACGGCGGCATGACGCACTCGCGCATGCAGTCGGCGCTCGACGTCGCGACACTTTCCGCAGGTATTGATCTCGCGCACGGCGCAAATCTCTCGGTTGCTCAATGGCAAAAAGACGCGCGCGCCTACTACAACGCGAACATGCCAACCGGCTATATGTCCCTCACCATGCCAGACAGCGGTTTCCTGGCCACGGTGACCGGGACGCCGGCCGCTGGAGAAACCATTCAATTGTCCGCGACGGGCAGCTTGAAACTGATCGCCCCCGTGGTCTTGCCAGGGACGTCCGGCAATGGCTCGGGTTCTGGTTCCGGAACCACGACTTTTCCGACCACCGCGCCCTTGACTGCCGACAACACCGCGCTGTATCTCCCGCAAAGCACGCTCGAACTCGTGATGGTCCTGGATAACACCGGCTCCATGAACGATCCTGCATCTGGGTCAGGGAACGGGCCGAGCAAGATGGCGGGTCTCCAGGCGGCGACGACGAGTCTCGTGCAAAATTTGTATTCGCAGGCGGTCTCCACCTACTACGTCGGTCTCGTGCCCTTCGCCAGCACCGTGAATGTCCTTGGCGCGTTGCCCGCTGGGGGTACCTGGATGAATCCGTCATTCGCCTACAATACGACGAATGTCGGAATGACCGCAAAAAATCAAATTGCCGGATGGGGTGGCTGCGCGGTCGAACCGCGGGACGCGAACAGCTTCCTGTATCCGAATGCGTACTCCCCTTCTGACACGCTCAAGTTCACGCCGTATTATTACAACGTACCGGCCGCCGGCCTGCAAATTCGCTCATACACCAATCAGTCTTGTGGTCAGTCGACCACGAAAACGGTACTCGGTGTGCCAGTCACGCTCAATAGCAATGGCGAGCCCAACAAATGCAGCGGTTATTTGTCAAGCGTGCCCGGCTCGGGTCTCGGGATCTACTATGATCAAGTATCCAAGAGCGGTCGTGGTGGGACGTCGACTCTGACGCAAAACAGCGACTGCATCGCGCAGCCGGTGACCTTTCTGACCAACAACCAGTCAACACTTACCAAGGCTATTTCCAGCATGACCGCGGGTGGCTCCACGATCATTCCAGAGGGCTTGCTGTGGGGATGGCGCATGCTGTCGTCATCGTGGTCCAACAACGTATCCAACGGCAATGGCTGGGTTTCAACCGATTCAAGTTTTCCCAAGCCGGAGACCACAGTTGGACTACAACGCGTCATGATTGTTTTGACGGATGGCGAGAACCAGATTGGCGCGGCCGGCACGATTCCAAACGACCTTTATTTCAACGGCCTGTCAGGTGTCGGCTCACGCAGTCTCGCCGCCCCTACCGTGGTGCGAACAGACGGGACTACTCTCAGCAATGGCCAGACCGACTCGGCGGAACTGCATGGCGGCAATCCGGCAGATCCGTCGAGCGGCAACAACGCGGGCTGGCCTGATGACGTCAACACCTTCCAGTCGGCTGTGTGCACAGCAATCAAGCAGAGCGGCGTGATCGTGTATGCGATCACCTTCGGCAGCGATGCCTCAAACTCGGTTGCGCAGCAAGCGATGCAAAACTGCGCCAGTCCAGGAAATTATTATCACGCGCCGGACAACGCGACACTCAATGCCATCTTCCAACAAATCGCGGGCAATTTGGGTGTGCTTCGGTTAACGCATTAGTCTGCGCTGGACGGTTCAAGTGGTATCGTTCTCTCGCAGTAGCTCGCGTGGGGTTGCACTGTTCATGTTCGTCAATGTGGCGGACGCGAGCGACGCACCCCCCCAGCGGACTTCCTTCAGGGCACACGCGGCCTTCGCGATCCTGAGCGCAAGCAGGCTGTCTTATCGTCCACTTCCTGAGCAATTGCGTGTCATCCCCGTCAACGCGTCGCGAACTCCCTACCTCAACAGCCCCCTATCGAGGCACCTCTCCGCCGCCCCCTTCCGCAGGCCAACTAAAAGGTTCCCTGACCAATCGTTCCAACTCGCTGGGCGAGACGGGCTTGCTGTAGTGATAGCCCTGGATTTCGTGACAGTCGTTGTCACGCAGGAAATCAAGTTGCCTTTCCGTTTCGACGCCTTCGGCAATGACCTTGAGATTCAGTTGCCGCCCGAGTGAGATCACGGCCCGTGCGATCGCGCGGTTATCTTCGCCATCGGGCAGGTCCCGCACGAACGACTGATCTATCTTAAGGCGCACGATCGGAAAGTGTTTCAATGCACTGAGACTCGAATACCCGGTTCCAAAATCGTCGATAGACAACCGCACTCCCATGGCCTGCAACTCGGTCATCGTAGCGACGGCCCCGTCGAGATCCTGCATGATGAGGCTCTCGGTGAGCTCGAGCTCGAGATACTGAGCGTCGAGCCCGCTCACGCTCAGCGCATGCGCCACCCGCGTGACCCATTCCTTCTGCTGGAACTGCCGCGCCGAGACGTTAACGGACATGGTCATTGGCGGCATACCTGCGTCCTGCCAGGCCTTGTTCTGGCAACAGGCCGTATGCAGCACCCAGTCGCCGATCGAGACGATCAACCCTGTTTCCTCTGCCAGGGGTATGAACGTGGCCGGGAAGACCGGGCCCTCGATCGGGTGATCCCACCGCAACAGCGCCTCCACGCCAAAAATCTTATTCGTGCGTAAATCCACCTGCGGCTGATACACCAGCCGGAATTCGTCGTTCGCCAGCGCATGCCGCAACTGTTCCTGAAGACGCAGCCTGTCGTGCACCTTGATGTTCATCTCAGCCGTGAACAACTGGTAGTTATTGCGGCCCATCTCTTTTGCGCGATACATCGCCGCATCAGCGTTCATCAGCAGAGTTTCGGCGTCAGTTCCATCGTTCGGATAACTTGCCAACCCCATGCTGCACGTGACTTGAAAGGTCTGGCCGTTCAGTTCGATCGGTTCGAGAATCGTGTCGCGAATCTTCTCGATGGCCGCCGTTATGTCTCCGTTGTTCAGCGCCTGGTCGAACAGAACGATCACGAACTCATCACCGCCGAGCCGCACCACGGTATCAGTGCGTCGCACGCATCGCACCATACGCGCGGCCACCGTCTTCAGCAGGTCATCACCGGCGCGATGACCGAGGCTGTCATTGATCAGCTTGAAATTGTCGAGATCGATGAACACCACCGTCACGCCGCGCTGATAGCGCTGCGCATGCAGCAAAACCTGATTCAGACGATCCGAGAGCAAGGTGCGATTGGGAAGGCCCGTCAGCGCGTCGTGATTCGCCATGTGGCGGATGCGTTCCTCTGCCTGGCTACGCTCGATCGCGATGCCGCAAATACGCGTCGCCATTGCAATGGCGTGCGCCTCGCCGGCGGTCGGTTCATGAGGATCCCGGACGAATAGCGTCAGTGCGCCAAGCGCGCTGCCGTCGTGTGACAAAATCGGGAGCGCCCAGCAGGCACCATGATCATGCATGCCGTAGCCTTCCATTTGCTGGAGCAGGCACGCGTCCTGTGTCACGTCGGATATGTACACGGGCTGGCGCCAATGAATCGCGCGTCCGCCCGGCTCGGCGTCTGGACCAATCACCGAGCCATGAATCTGCTTATGGTATTGCTCGGCCAGGCTGGGCGCAGCGCCCAGCTTCAGGTGCTGGCCGTCTTCGTCGCGCAGGAGCGCGACACACACCGAACCGGCGATCTGCGACTCCAGCTGCCGCGTCACATAGGAGAGGACTTCCTCGAGCGGCGTGCTGGTGGCGATCATTTCCAACACCCGATTTTGTTCTGCACGCCTGACTTCAGCGCGTTTGCGCGAACTGATGTCGCGCACGATCGCGACCACGCCGTCTTCTACCCGCACAACCTGCCGCTGCAGCCATACCGATGACGTATCGGGTCTCTCGTGTATCCATTCATGCTCCTCGACAGCAGCCGTGAGCGCGACGCCGACCAATTTGTCAAACATGCCGTCATCGCGACAATGAGGGAACGCAACATCGAGCGACTTACCGACCAACATGCCACGATGCCTGCCTGACAGTTCGGCTCCCCGGCGATTCGTGTCGGTAAGCGCAAAGTCGACGATCTGGCCGTTGGCTCCGCGTTCGCTACGAAAGACGAAAAATGCGTCCAGACTGGCCTCCGACGCCGCGTAGTAGGTCTGCTGCGCCAGGCGTGCACGCTGCCGGCTGACAGCGAGCTGCCAGCTCAAGCGGCTCAGCACAAACGCCAGCATGACCAGCACCACGCTGCCGCCGCCGGCCCACAGCAGATAGGCACGCCGGTGCCGACGGAGCTGCGCGACCTGCTCGTCGTGGCCGAGACCCACCATCGCGATGAGCGGAAAGCCGTGCAGCGTGCGCATATTTGTGTAGCGCGGCACCCCGTGATCCCAAGGCTGGATCGATGCCATACCGGTTGATGCTGCGGCGGCCGCGCGTACGGCAGTCAAAGAGAGGCGCTCGCCCCACGACTGTTGCTCACCCACTTGTTCGGCACGCATGACGCCATCGGTGCCGAGCAAGGCCAGCACGCCCTCTGTGCCCATCCGCGCGTAGTCGTAGCTGCTCGTGAAATAGCCGGGGTCTACAGATAGAATGACGACCCCGGCAAAACCGCCGGCTGCGTTCTGCAGCCGGCGGCTGAAGGTGATTTCGGGGGTCCCCGTGACGGGATCGCGCGTGACCTCGCTCACAAAGGGCATTGCGGCATCATCGACACGATCGCGCTGCGTCCAGAAATAAGGCTCGTCCACTACCGTTACTGACGCCTGAGGCCGGGTTGCGGCGCTAAGCCGGCCGTCAGTGCCGACAATTGCCACCTTGAACACAATGGCTGGCGGAAGTAGCCCCTTGTCCCGAAGCTCCGACAATCCTGCGGCGCCTTTCATCTCGTAGGCGTATTTGACCGTCTTTAGCGTCTGGTCGATCGAGACCAGATTGCGCACCATTTGTGCCTGGTAGGTATCGGCGAGTTCGCGGCTCAACTCCGCCGCTGCACCCTGGGCAGCGACGTTTTCAGCGCTGATCAGATGGATGACGGTAGTCCAGGTGAGCACCAGCAGCATGGCTGCGAACAGCGGAAACAGGACATAGGCTTCGAGCAGGCGTCGCAGAACGGGACGCAGCGCCATACCCAATGCGATCAAACGGCCGTACGGGCCGCTTGATACGAACTGAGCGTTTGATTCGATAAGGCTGCGCATACATTCCAGGTTTCGTGTGTCGACGTGCCGCCACGTGACTGCCAACGGCGGCGTCCGACTAGTGAGGCGTCAGCACTGCCTTGACGCTGGCGTCCAGTTCGCTCCTGTCGATGTAGCCGATCGAATCCGGCTTGGCGACGATTGCCTTTTTTACCGCGGCGGCATCTGGTAGTTCACGCGGAGGCTGGCCCTGCCCTGTGAAGATCAGCTTCGACCAGTACGCTTTCAGTTGCGCCGCCGACTTGCCTGTAACCCGCCTGTAGAACTCTGCGCGGCTCGCGGCGTCTTCTGCCAGGTCGAGCGGAACGGCCGCGCCACCGCCCGGAAAATAGGCCGCGCGGCCGAGGAAAATATCCGCCACCTGGCCGTTGCTGAGTTCGGCCAGCGGGTTTGAGGCGGATACGACCACGACCAGCTCGGCCATCGACGCCTGGGCGCTCAACCCGAGCACCAAGCCTATAAGAACCACCCTGACGTTTTTGTTGGCGATGTCCACGAAGGCTCCGATCAGAAAACGAAGTCGAGAACGGCGCTGAACACGTTGGTGCCGCTGCCGAGCTGGAAATTCGGTTGGAGGTTGGTGAACGAGCCTGTCGAATTCGCGGGCAGCCAAACGTGATCGAATTGAACCTTCAGGTCCATGTTCTTCATGAAGTCCCAGCGCACCCCGGCCGAGATGTCTTTTTGCCCCATGTTGTAGTTCGGAACGAGGGTGGCGTGTCCGAGCGAATGTGATTCGGAATACGTCAGGAACGGCGTAAACTTGTTGATCCGGTAGCCGCCGGTCACGTAGCCGCTCATATAGCCGGGGGTGAGCTGGTCGACGGTGACGCGTGCAAGTTCTCCTTGCACGAACCACGGCCCTGGGTCGTAGTCAACGGCCATGCTGTAGACGTTCGCAGGCAGCTTCGGCTCCAGAACGGCGAGTTTCACATCGGCGTGCAGCAAGCCGAAATGCACGGTGAAATCGCGATATTCAATCGTATCGAACGCGCCCACAATGCCGGTACCCGTGGTCCTGATCATTCCGGGATTCACGTGAAAAGCGCTATAGCCGTAGAGCACCCGCACCGTGTTGACCACATCGTCGAGGCGAAATCGATACGACAGGTCGGCGCCGTCGCTATTCGTTATCGGCACGGTGTTATAGACCTCGGCCGGCACGCGTACCCAAGGATTCGCATAGCCCACATCGCGATAGTCGGAGTTCAGGAACGTCGGCAGTTCGATCCGTCCGATGCGCACGCTGAAGTCCGGTGTGAACGCGTATTTCAGGTTTGCCCACTCAATCTGCGGCACAAACGTATTGTCGTAACGGTGCTGGGACACGACTTGAACGACCGCGGAGAGCTTGTCGGTAAAGCGGCCAACAAGTTGTACGCCGAGCTTGGTGTCATCGGCGAAGTCGTAGGTGCGGCTATGTCCGGCGCCGTTTGGCTCGAACGCCGTGCTAATGAAGTCAGCGCTATCGAGACTCGAATGCGTCATCCCAAGCGTTCCGAAGCCGCTTAGCGTAAACATGCTTGGCGAGGCAGTGGCGTTCGACGCGTCCTCAGCGCGTGCGCTGGTCATACAGGCCAGTGCTATCGCAGTCAGTGATGCGGCGCGCAACGACCTCCGCCCGTTACCGAAGCGCTTCTTCATGGTATTGCCGGTGATATGCGGAATGAATGAGCGGCGCCACATGACAACCGATGGCCAACCTGCTTTAGATATTCTGATTAACGGCCGCTGCGATTAAACCTTGAGACCAATGGGCTAAACGGCCTTGACCGCTGTCCTGGTGGTAGGCGCCGTTTGGCGTCCAGGCGGCGACAGGCGGCGCAGCGCCACCTTTGCGCGATCGGCTGCGTGCACGACTGCGTGCTCGTGAGTCGCCGCGCCAAGGCGGAAAAAAGCCACGGACTCCGTTAAACGCCGACCCTGTTCTTCCAGCGATTGAGAGGCCGCCGCCGCTTCTTCGACCCACTCAGCGAATCAGGCTGCGACGGCATGCCCCAGCGTTTCACGCAACACCGTGGCTAGCTCGTGCGCGACGAACTTGGAGATATACGCATCGGCGCCGACTTTTCTCACGTGTTCCTCATTGGCAGATCCCGACAACGAAGAATGGATGACGACCGGGATCGATCGCAGCGCGGCGTTACCCTTGATCTTGCGAGTCAAGGTGAAGCCGTCCATTTCCGGCATCTCGAGGTCCGTTAAAACGAGTGCGATTTCGTCACTTACCGCGCGCCCCGATGCATGTGCGCGTTTTTCCGCCGCGTCCAGCATGTTCCATGCTTCGAGCCCCGTTTTCGCCATGATGAACGGCAAGCCCATTGCAGTGAGACTCTGCTCAATCAAGCTGCGCGCTACACCCGAATCATCGGCCGCGAGAATCTTGGCGCCACGCGCAATATTGACGCGGCCGACGCTAGCCTCAGTAATATCAGGCTCGCTTCCCGGAAGCACGTCGCGCAAAATCTGCTCGACGTCGAGCAGTTGAGCCAGACGCGAGCCGTCTACGTTTCCATCGAGACGTGCGATGCTGGTCACGGTCTTTCCGCTCGAATGCGCTTCCGCAGACAGCACCTGATCCCACTCAAGGCGGACGATGTCATCGACCTCTTCAACCGCAAACCCCTGGGTCGTCCTGGCAAACTCAGTGACGAGCAAGATCCGTGGTTTCCCCCTCGGTGTACAACCCGTCAGCCTAGGCAAGTCAATGACAGGAATGATTTGCCCGCGAATATCAGCAATGCCGAGGATATTGTCCGATGCGCCTGCGATGACCGTAAAGGCAGGCATCTCGATGATCTCCCGAACCTTGAACACGTTGATGCCGTAAAGTTCGCGTTGCGTCGAGTTCGGTGCTTCGCCAAGGCGGAACAGGAGCAGTTCGAAGCGGTTGTTTCCGGCCAGGTTGGTCCGCTGCTCAACATCATGCTGGGAACTACTCATCTGATTCGCCTCGATTCTGTGCAGCATGACCGATTGTTCGGAGCACGCTTCGATATAGTTGATGACGCAGCTTTCTTCTCCGGCTGCAAACAGGCTGCAAACAGGCTGCGCAAGGTGCGGATCCGCAAGCCGACGATGCGTTCCGTAAGCAAGCGCTGGTCGAACTTCGAATTCTATTGTTCAGACGTTTGTCGCTTAGCCATCGCTTCATATGTGTTAACGACACATAGTTCGCCAGCTTGATTTTTGATTTTCTCAAGACCCCTAAGGTATTCCCTATAAGGCACGCTTGAAGGTTGGGCGTCTGCTTGTCCGCCATGCCCACGTATTTCCGCCAAGCGGAGCGCAACACCCGCATAGGAGCCCAAGTCGGTGAACTGAGCCACAATCGCGCCTCTCTTTGCGGCCTTGCAATCCCTGCACTAGGCTAAGCTTGGCTTACGCTGCAAATGAAGGACCGCCAGCGTATTGAATTAAGAACGTGCTGCAAAAGGGACCTGCCTTACCCCGAAGCGACAAAGTACCGTTTTAGAAAATCGCGACCAATCAGATCAAAGGGCGGGAATGGGCCACGAAGAATTCATGTCGCAGGAGGAGGTCGATGCGCTGTTGAAGGGCGTCACCGGCGAGACCGACACGGTTGTCGAGCAAACCTCTTCGTCGGTCCCACGCCCCTACAATCTGTCCGCCCAGGAGCGTATAGTCCGGGGCCGGATGGCAGGCCTTGAAATTATCAACGATCGCTTCGCTCGCCTCCTGCGCGGCGGGATCTTTCATTTGATGCGCCGCACCGCAGAGATATCGGTCGGAGCGATCAAGGTTCAAAAGTACAGCGAATTTACGCGCAACCTCCCCATTCCGACCAACCTGAATCTAGTGCATGTCAAACCGCTGCGCGGTACCGCGCTCTTTGTGTTTGACCCGAATCTGGTGTTCTTCGTGGTAGATAACCTGTTTGGTGGCGACGGGCGGTTTCACGTTCGTGTAGAGGGGCGCGAGTTCACCGCTACTGAACAGCGCATCATTGGCAAACTGCTCGACGTGGTTTTTGAACACTATATGGCCTCGTGGATGAACGTACGCCCCCTGACCCTGGAATACGTTCGATCAGAGATGCATACGCAGTTCGCGAACGTGGCGACACCCAATGAGATCGTCATTGTCACCGAGTTTTCCATCGAGTTTGGTACGACCGGAGGAACACTGCACGTTTGCCTGCCGTATTCAATGATCGAGCCCATTCGTGATTTGCTGTTTTCACCGCATCAGGGAGAGACGCTTGACGTCGACGAGCGATGGGGGCGCGTGCTCGCCACGCAATTGCAGGCGGCCGAGCTCGAGGTGACAGTTGATCTCGTCGACATACCGACCACGTTCGAGAAGCTCCTGAGCATGCGCATAGGCGACGTGATTCCGATTAACCTCGGCCAATTCGTCACCGCCAAAGTGGACTCCGTGCCGGTCATGGAGTGCGGCTATGGAATTTTCAATGGCCAGTACGCGCTACGCGTGAACAAGATGATCGCTTCAGAACAAGCATTGAAAGCGGTGGTGGAATATTAGCCCTGCTGATGGTTCGACGCGTAGAGACTAGCGCGAGGCCTGAGAAGAGCAGCGGCAGGTCAATCTCTAACGGCATTGAAACCATCGACCAGAACGTTCACCCGGATCTGACGGGAATTTACGCGGTGCGGCTTCGCGAGGCGTGCTCGTTCAAGGCGTTTGTGAATCTGGCGGGGTCCCAATCCTCGTCAAGTGCGCGTTGCATGAGTTCCCGCTGGCTTTCCGGCGCCAGCCCGCCGGCCGGTGGGTTCCGGTCGAGGTCGGTAGGGAACGGGTATCCCTCAGCGCAGGATGCAATTGCCGCAGTGGCTTCGGCGCCACTCATTCGCCCCAGCGCGCGGCGCTCGCGCAATACCGGATAGACCGCCTCGCACATACTTCTACGGTCGAGCACTTCCATCGCCCGGCCATATGCAGACGAGACTTGCAGGAGATTGGCCATGCGCTGAACGTCCGCGGTGCGATTGGCCCCCGCCGCATGAAACAGCGCGGGATTGAAAAACACGGCATCGCCCTTCGAGAGTGGCAGTTGGACGAAGTGCTCCTCGAAGTATTCGCGGAAATCTGAACGCCGCCATGCGAGGTATCCCTCGGCATATCGCTGTGAATACGGCAGGAGTTTTGTCGGCCCGCTTTCGACCGGCATATCGGTGTGTGCCACCGCCCCCTGCAAGGTAAGAAAGGCGGACATCCGGTGCACGTGCGCGGGATAACGTTCAGCAGCGCTTACAGTCTGGAAACCAAGGTGATAGTCGCGATGTGCCTGTTGAGCATCGCCGCCGGGCCGAACCACATTGACCTGCGATGTCATCTGGTAACACGGGCCGAGCCACGCTTCCGACACGGCCAAAAGCATCCGGTTCGAGAAATAATCTGCGAATACGGCCGGCGCCCGAAGGCAGAGCTTTTCTTGCGCGTTCCAGATCCGGTCATTTGCGCCTGCCTTGGCGAAATGATCCGCGGCACCTGCGCCCTGCTCTTTCTCACTCCGGATAATGGCGTCGAAGACGGCCGTGGTGGCATCGACGGATCGCGTGTCAGCGAACGCCCGATTGAGCACCAGCACCCCCGCACCATCCCGAAGCACGCGTGCCCATTCCGCCTCCAACTGCGCGCGGCCGGACGCGTCGCCAATGACACCATCGAGCTGATCACAGTCGTATACGGGGATCCCCTGCCTGACGTCCGCCGCATAACGCGGCGGACACTCGTCGTCCGCTTTGAGCTGCTCCACGAATTCGTTGAGGGAGCAATCACGTTCGCTAAACCACTGCGGCCCGCAATTCGCGGCGCTTCCCTGGCTCTGTTTCATATGCCCTCCACTGTGAAGCGAGCATAGCGTCCAAAGCTGACATGCGGTTATCATAAAACCATCAAAAACACATCAAAAACGGAAACGCAGGCATGGCACACCGCTTTCTGATCAAGGAGATAGCTCTCCAGTCCGGCGTCGGGGTGGCAACGGTCGACCGCGTGCTCAATGGACGTGCACACGTTCGTGAACACACACGCAAGCGCGTCGAACAAGCTATCAAGGAGCTCGAAAAGCAGGAGCTGCAGTTGGCGACCATAGGGCGAAAGCTCATGATCGACGTGATCGTTGAAGCTCCTGCACGCTTTGCTGACGAGATCAAGGACGCGCTTGAAACGGAACTGACGGGGATGCACCCGGTAGTCGTCCGGCCGCGATTCCTGATGCGGGAAACGATGACAACGGCTGAGGTCGTCGAAGCGCTTCAATCGATTGCACGTCGAGGAAGCCACGGCGTTGTCCTGAAGGCGCGCGATGTTCCCGAGATTGCCGATGCAATAGGCGATCTCCAACGTCGCGGCATTCCGGTCATCACGATCTTCACCGATATCCCGTTGTCCGGACGTGTCGCCTATGCGGGGCTGGACAATCGAGTCGCCGGCGCCACTGCTGCCTATCTTGTTGCGCAGTGGCTCGGCCCACGGACTGGCAACGTCTTGATAACCATGAGCGATGAGCGGTTCAGGGGCGAGGAGGAACGCGAAATAAGCTTTCGACGCGCGTTGCGAACCCGCTATCCGCAGCTTACGTTGATTGATGCCAGTGGCGGCCACGGCCTTGACACATCCACTGAAAAGCGAGTGCTCGATGTCCTCGCCACAGACAGCAAAATAGCCGCGGTCTACTCCATGGGAGGAGGAAACGCCGCCATTCTCCGTGCACTCGAAGCACAACAGCAATCTCCGATCTGCTTTATCGGGCACGACCTGGATCGAGACAACGTGCGTCTGTTGCGCGAAGGTAAGCTGCAGGCAATTCTTCATCACGATCTGCGTCAGGACATGCGCTCAGCGTGCCAACACATCATCTGTTTCCACAAACTCCTGCCGGCGTCGGCCGTGTCGCCGTCTTCATCGGTTGTTGTCGTCACGCCCGAGAATATTCCGGAGCATATAGCGAGCCGGTTTCGTTGATAACGACGTTAGTGCAGGCGCTGCAAGCCGGCGTGATCCGAGTTGGCTTCGAAATAAACCCGGTCGGGTTGCCCGTGCGGTTGTCACCGTGCGATGCAGTATGCCCAGACACGCATGATCATTCCAGCAGCCGAAATGCTAACGCGCCATCGACGGTGCGGTGACTTCGGCCACCGATGCGGCCACTGAGGCAGCATCAGGCGCCACGTGAGACAGCTTCATCATGCGCGGCTGAAGCAGCAACGCAACGAGCCCGCTCCAGCCAGTCTGATGCGAAGCGCCGACACCGCGTCCGTTGTCGCCATGAAAGTATTCATGGAACAGGACGAGATCCTGCGAACGCGGGTCGGACTGCAGCATTGGATAGGCCGCCATGACGGGCCGCACGCCGTTTGCATCCTTGAGAAAGAGTGTGGTGACGCGCCGCGCGAGATCGTCAGCAATCTCGCTCAGTGAACAGCTGTTGCCCGATCCCGTCGGATATTCGACGCGAAACTCATCGCCGTAGTAGCGATGGAACTCATACAGCGACTCAATCAGCAAGTAGTTGACCGGCATCCAGATTGGCCCGCGCCAGTTCGAATTGCCGCCGAACGAACGCGAATCCGATTCCCCTGGTTCGTATTTGATGCAGAAGCTCGTGCCGTCATGGTCGAAGAGGTACGGTGCATCGAGATGGACGCGGGACAAAGCCCGCACGCCGTGCTCGGAGAGAAACTCGTCTTCATCGAGCGCGCGCTGCAGCAGCGCTTTCATCCGGTGTCCGCGCAACATCGACAGCAGCGTGGTGTTGCCCTTCCCGGGTTCGGTCCAGCGCGACACCAGCTTTGCCAGGTTCGGCCGATGTTCAAGGAACCACGCCAGCCGTTCGCGCAATCCCGGCAGATGGCCGTACACCCGCTCCTCGAGCACGTGAACGGCGAAGAGCGGAATCAGCCCGACAATCGAACGAATGCGCATGGGCACACGGGTACCGTCCGGAAGGCGCAATACGTCATAGAAAAATTCGTCTTGTTCTTCCCATAACCCGGTGCTGCAGCCTTCGCTGCAACTGACCGCTTCAGCGATATACAGAAAATGCTCGAAGAACTTCACTGCGATTTCCACATACGCGTTGTTCGTCATCGCCAGTTCGAGCCCGATCTGCATCAGGTCGAGCGCGTAGGAGGCCATCCATGCCGTGCCATCGGCCTGATCGATGTGGCCACCGGTCGGTAGCGGCGAAGACCGGTCGAAGATGCCCACGTTATCGAGCCCGAGAAAACCGCCCTGAAAAATGTTGCGGTCATCGGCGTCCTTGCGGTTGACCCACCACGAGAAATTGAGCAGCAGCTTGTGGAACATGACTTCGAGAAACGCGTGATCGCCAACGCCCGTCACCTCGCGGTCGAGTTCGTACACACGCCATGTAGCCCACGCATGAACCGGTGGATTCGCGTCGCCGAACGCCCACTCGTAGGCAGGCAATTGCCCGTTCGGATGCATGTAGCGCTCCTTCACGAGCAGCAGCAATTGCTGCTTCGCGAAGTCGGGATCGATCATGGCGAACGCAGCCGCATGAAATGCGAGGTCCCACGACGCGTACCAGGGGTACTCCCACTTGTCGGGCATCGACACGATGTCGCCATTGCACATGTGCCGCCAGTCCGCGTTGCGCCCGCGCCTGCGTGCTCTCGGTGGCGTCGGCTGGCCGGGGTCACCATCGTGCCAGCGCGTCACGTCGAACTGGTAGTACTGCTTCGACCACAGCATGCCGGCTAGCGCCTGACGCTGTACAAGCCGTGCATCGGCATCGGCAATGTCGTGCTGAAGCGCCGCATAGAATTCATCGGCCTCCGCTTGCCGGCGCGCGAAGAGCGCTTCCATGTCGAGCGGCACGGCATCCGGAGCCGAAGACGATTCTGGACGCCAGCGCAAATACAGCACCGAGCGCTCATGAGGCGCGAGCTCCAGGTGCACATGCGCAGCGGCGCGAGTGCCCCTGTCGCGCCGGATTGCCTGCTCGTCGCCGTCGATAAGGTAGTCGTTGATGCCGTCCTTGAATGGCCCGGGCCCCGCTCCATCGAAGCCGAAAATGCGGCGCATATTCGTTTCGTTTTCGCAGAAGAGCCACTCGATTGGCTGCTGCGCCGCAGCCGTCACGATCATCGTTCCCAGCGCGGGGTTACGTGCAATGACACGTGCGCCCTCCCGTGCATTCGGCTCCAGTTTGAGCGACGGCTTGCCGGGCTTGCCCGACCACGCCCATCTGTTGCGCGCCCAGAATTGCGGCAACACATGAAGCGCCGCGCGGTGATCCGCACGGTTTTCGACAGTAACGCGCATCACGATATCGTCGGGTGTGTGCTTCGCGTACTCGATGCAGATATCGAAGTAGCGGTTATCGTCGAACACGCCTGTATCGAGGATTTCATATTCGGGCTGATCGGCGCCGCGCCGCCTGTTTTCGTCGATCAGGTCCTGGTAAGGGAATGCGTAATGAGGATACCTGTACAACATCTTCATGTACGAATGCGTCGGCGTGCCGTCGAGATAGAAGTAAAGCTCCTTTACGTCCTCGCCGTGATTCCCCTGTTCATTCGTCAACCCGAAGAGCCGTTCCTTGATGATCGGATCGTGCCCGTTCCAGAGCGCAAGCGATACGCACCAGTCGAGCGGGTCGTTGCCGAACCCGGCAATGCCGTCCTCACCCCAGCGGTACATGCGGCTGCGCGCATGATCGTGTGGAAAGTAGTCCCATGCGGTGCCGTATTCGCTGTAGTCCTCGCGAACAGTGCCCCATTGCCGCTCGCTCAAATACGGTCCCCAGCGGCGCCATTGGTCGAGTTCCGGACCGTGAAGCCGGGCGCCTTCCTTCGACTGGAGAAGATTGACTGCGCGTAGCGGTTGCATGGAATCTCCCGATTGCGTGCTGAAATTCTACGTCATTACTGATCGAGGCATTCCAGCCGGCTCCTTCGCAAACCACACCTTGCATGATGGCCTCCTTTGGAAGAGTACCCTGCCGGCGGAACCTGCTCAACGGGGCCAGTAACCCATTCCCCTATGCCGGCTGCGCCGACCAAAATAAACACGACTGATAGCACTATCAATTTATTATCGATTTGGCCTATCTTTAATCTGCCTGTATTTTCCATTACAGCGCGCTCCGGCCAAATCCCTCGGTACCGTTGCACGCGTTAATCGTCAATCGAAAAGCAGCCCCACACACCATGAACTCTTCCGTCATCACCGTCTGCGTCGATGCTGTGCGCGACGAAGCCCCCGGTATCCGCTCCTACGTCATCTCGCGCGTCGACGGCGCGCCGCTCGACGCATACGAACCCGGCGCTCATATCGATGTAACCAGTCCCTCCGGTGTCACCCGTCAATATTCCCTGTGTGGCGACCCGGATCTGCGGGAGCAGCATCTTTTCGCGGTCAAGCGTGAAGACGCTTCACGTGGAGGATCGAGTTCGTTGCACGACCACGTAGAGGCTGGCGCGCATCTGTCGATCGGAGCGCCGCGCAGCTTGTTTCGCCTTGACCCGGCAGCCAGCGAACATATCCTGATCGCAGCCGGGATCGGCATTACGCCGCTACTGAGCATGGCGTACCGCCTGGTTCGACAGAATGCCTCGTTCAAGCTGCATTATTTCATTCGCGACCAGGCAAGTGCTGCCTTCATCCCGTTGCTCTCGCAGCCTCCTTTCGCCGCTAATGTAGTGTTTCATTGCGGCGTCGAAGCGGATCGCGTCGATGCGGAAGTCACCGGGTGTCTAGCAGGCATCGCCCCGGGCGCTCATGTCTACACATGCGGCCCGGGCGCGTTCATGAATCGCGTGGTGAGCGTGGCGGAACAACACGTCCCCGCTGAATCGATCCATCTGGAACGGTTCGCCGCCGATCTTGATACGACCACCGCCCCCACACTCGATTCCTTCGACGTGGAAATCGCCAGCACAGGGTCGAGAGTTCGGGTGGGCAAGGGCATGTCGATTGTGCAAGCGCTCGCGTCCATCGACATCATCGTCGACACGTCCTGTGGTGAAGGCGTCTGCGGCACCTGCATGGTGGATGTCGTCGACGGCGAGCCTGAACATCGTGATCACTGTCTGAGCAAATCGGAACGCGCGAGCGGCACGGTCATTTGCTGCTGCGTCTCGCGCTCGCGATCTCCCGTGCTGATTCTCGACCTCTAAATCGACCTCTGAAATCGACCTCTACGCCTCCGCCAGCGGAAACTGATCGAAGGTCTGCACCCTCTCGCTCAGCAATTCACGGAGCCAGGCATTGCCTTCGTCGTTGTTGAAGTTCTCGTGCCAGTGCATTGAGACGGACGCACCGGGTAGCTGAACCGGCAGTTCGTAAACCTTGAAGCGGCCATCGCGATTAAAGATCTGGGCGAGCCGGCGTGGCAGCGTCGCGTAGTAATCCGTGACGCCGAGCACGCTGGGCAACGCGACGAAGTGCGGCAATTCGAGCAGCGTATTGCGCCCGACGCCTTGCGAGCGGAACGCGTCTTCCAGTGCATGGTGACTGTGCTCGACCGACAGGATCTGCACGTGCGGCGCCGCCGTGAACGCGGCCAGATCGATTTGCGCGCCGCGCGGCAAGCCGCGACGCTTGCGCGTCATGCACACGTAAGTCTCTTCGAACAAAAGCCGATGGCACGTTCGCGCCGTGAGTTCCGGCAAATTGCCGATCGCGAAATCCAGCCGGCTTACCCTCAACGCTTCTTCAATCTCCTCCACGGGCGTCGGCTCTATCCGCAGCTTCACGCGCGGCGCGAGCCGCTGCAAAGCCGCGCAGATCGGCGGCAAATACGCCAACTCCCCCGCATCCGATAACGACAGCCTGAAGGTCCGCGTACTGATGGCCGGATCGAACCGTTCCGCATAACGCAGTGCTTCACGCACCGTATCCAGCGCCCGCGCCACGATAGCCGCCAGTTCGAGCGCGATGGGTGTCGGCTGCATGCCGACGCGCGTGCGGATAAAAAGCGGGTCGTCGAACAGCGTGCGCAGGCGGCCGAGCGAATAGCTGACCGCCGGCTGCGACAACGCCAGCCGCAGCCCCGCGCGCGTCAGGCTGCGCTCTTCAATGATCGCGTTGAAGACGCGCAGCAAGTTGAGGTCGACATGGTCGATGGAGGTCATGATATTTGCCGGATTGATGGACCTACCGATTTTAGATGAATTTGACCTATAAGCGCTATCGGCCGACACTTCAATCCATAACTAGCGCCACGGCCCCTCCCCACCTCGGGCCTCCCACTTTACTCAGGTCATTGATGAGCGATATCAATTCCACGGCCTCTCACGTCATCGATACAAGTGCGCTCTACAAGCGCGCGGAAGCCGACCGCGTTTCGCCGTCGCTTTATAACGATCCGGCGATTTTCGAAGCGGAACTCGAACGCATCTTCTACAAGACGTGGATCTGGGTTGCGCATGAAAGCGAACTGCCGAAGCCGGGCGACTTTCGTACGACGATAATCGGACGCCAACCGGTGATCGTGGTCCGCGACAAGACCGGTGAAATCAATGTGCTCGAGAACCGTTGCCGCCATCGCGGCGCAACCGTCTGCGAACAGCACAAAGGCAACGCACGCGGCTTTACCTGCCCGTATCACAGCTGGACGTACGGACTCGACGGCGCACTGCGCGCATTGCCGTATGGCGATGGTTACGAGGGTATTGTCGACAAGACCGAACTGCCGCTGAAGAGCCTGCGTGTCGGCATCTATCACGGACTGATTTTCGCGAGCTTCGATCAGTCGATCGAACCGCTGGAGGACTTCCTGGGCGGAGCGAAACCGTGGATCGACCTGTTCATGAAACAGGGCGCGGGATTTCCGGTCAAGGCAAACGGCGAACACAAGTTCAAGTTCAAGGGCAACTGGAAGATCCAGCTCGAAAACACGACCGACCTGTATCACTTCCCCGTCGTCCACAAGTCGTGGATGAAGACCATCGACGACGAAACTGCCGCTGCGATCACCAGCTTCATGACCAGCGACAAAGCGTTTTGCCGCTCGCTTGGCAACGGCCATAGTCTCGCCGTCCTGGTTCCCGAGATTGTCGACCTGGACGAAGACAACGGTGCGCCGATACCGACGCGCTACGAGGCGCTGGCGGAGTCCTTGGCGAAGGACTATCCGCCCGATCAGGTAAGACGAATCGTGCGCTCGCTGATGGGCGTCGGCTTCAACCTGAACCTGTTTCCGAACCTGGCGTTATCGATGGCATTTTTCCGCGTACTGCGGCCCATCTCGGTGGAGGAGACCGAGATCCGTCATGTGGCGCTCGGCATGGACGGCGGTCCCGAGGAAGCCAACCGCGCACGCTTGCGGGTGCATGAACATTTCCAGGGCCCATTCGGTTTCGGCAGCCCCGACGACGCCGAAGCGTGGGAGCGCGTGCAGCGCGGCTCGCATGCGGGACCCGACGTACCGATCCTCGTCAATCGTGGATTGAACCGCGAAACCACGGCGGCGAACGGCGAGAAAACGGCACACGCCACCGACGAAACCGGCATGCGCGCCGCCTACGCGAAATGGCGCGAGCTGATGGAGCAGCAATAACATGGACGATATCAACGCCCTCCTCACGCCGGCTGCGTTTGCGAAAGCCGTGCAGTTCATCTGGCGTGAAGCCGAGATTCTGGATCGAAAGGATTATCGTGCATGGCTCGATCTGTGGTCGCCCAAGGGGTTCTACGTGGTGCCTATCGACCCGCTTGCGACCGACTTCGCGGCCACGCTGAACTACGTTTATGACGATGACGCCATGCGCGCGTTGCGCGTGCAGCGGCTGAGTTCGGGCTATTCACCGTCCGTCACGGACGCCGCGCGCACGGTACGCACCGTGTCGCGCTTCACGATGTCGAGTGACTCGGCAGACACAGTCGACGTACGCAGCGCGCAGGTTGTCGTCGCGTACAAGCGCGGTGTCAGCGCGCTATTCGCGGCGGACGTGGAGCATCGCATTGATCTGTCCGGCGGCGAGCCGCGCATTGTGCAGAAGGTCGTGAGGCTGATCGATTCCACTGATGCGCTGAACGCGATCGGCTTTTTGCTCTAACTCGCTACACTGGCAATCCAACAAAAATTTCAGGAGAACTCCACCATGGTGGACGACGTATCGTTGCCTCTGCGGGTACTATTTTGCTGCGGCGTAACGCAGAATTTCTTTGACCTTCCGCGCGAGCAGATCGGCACGGTGTGGCAGGCCTATGGCGTGATGCTGAAGAGCATCGAGGCCATGGAAGGAGTCAAGGTCCTCGGCATCATGGACGATGACCGCGTGGTTGTGGGTCAGTCCGCCGGTGCGCCGTGGACCTTCTACATCATGGCCGATGTCGACAGCTTCGACACGGCCGCCGCCGTCTGCAATCTGTACCGGACCACTCCCGTGGGCGAATACAACCTGTGGCGCTACGGCAAGATTGAAGCCCGCATAGGCCGGGCGCTGAGCGTGCCGAACCCGACATGAACGACACCCTGGCCGATCTGACTGCCCGGCTCGCCGTGCTCGAGGCCGAGCGTGCGGTGCGCCGGACCATGATGCGATACATGGCGCTCTGCGATGTGCCATCGGGTGGCCGGCCGTACGAAACACTCGCTGGGCTATTCAGCGAAGACGCCATATGGCAAGGCGTCGGCCCCGAGTACGCACAGAAGTTCGGCGCGCTCACCGGCCGCGAAGCGATCATCGCAATGCTGGCGCGCTATCTGCCGCCCACGCCGCATTTCAGTGTGAACACGCACTTCATGGCATCGGAGACTATTGATGTCGATGCTACAGCGACGCATGCCACCGGGCGCTGGATCATGTTGCAGGCATCGGGCTATCAGGCGGGCGGGGCCGAGCTGGTGTCCGCGAGACTTGATGTGGATTTCGTGCCGGCCACCGATGGCCGGCGCTGGCTCATCAGGCATTTCCGTACGCAACGCCTGTTCGATGCGCCCTGGCAGGTCCACCCCTCCACACCCAGCCCCTAGGGTCCCTTAGGCAATGAACGAATTCATCAGTGAATTTACGCTTGGCGACGCCGACGGCCCGAGCATTGCGCTCAAGGACACCATCGACGTCGCGGGGTATCAGACCACTGCGGCAAGCCGTGCGCTGTTGGATACCCCGCCGGCGCAGAGTCATGCGGACGTGGTGGACCGCTTGCTCGCGCAGGGCTGGCGCGTAGTCGGCAAAACCAACATGCATGAACTGGCGTTCGGCATGACCGGCATCAACGACTTCACCGGCACGCCCGAAAATCCGCAGGACGAAACGCGGATTCCGGGCGGTTCGTCGAGCGGCTCGGCGGCGGCGGTGGGGCTGCATCTGTCGTGCGCGGCGCTCGGCACCGACACCGGCGGCTCAGTACGCGGTCCTGCTGCCTGCTGCGGCGTAATCGGCATGAAGCCAACGTTCGGTCGCGTGTCGCGACGCGGCGTGGCGCCGGCACGAAGCACGCTCGATTGCGTCGGACCGTTTGCGCGCGAGATGCTGACGCTGATCGATGTGATGGCAGCTATTTCGCCCGGCTTCGATGAACACGTGGCGAACACGGCGCCGTCATCGATCAGGATCGGCGTCGTTTCCGCCGATGCAACCCGTGAGATCACTGACGCCGTGACAAACGCGCCGTCGCTTGCGGGCTTCGCATCGCAGGGCATCGAGTTGCTCAACCTGCGTGCCGCGTTCGATGCAGGCCTGACCGTGATCAACGCCGAAACGTGGGCCGCGTTCGGGCATCTGCTCGAGACGGGCAAGCTCGGTGCGGATCTGGAAGCACGCTTGCGGATGGCGTCGAAGACGACCGAGGCCGATCTTGCCGTTGCTGAATCGGTGCGTGCCCGCTTTACCGCCGAGGTCGATCATGCATTGCAGAACGTCGATGTCATCGTGCTGCCGACACTCCCCGCGTTGCCGATTACACTGGAGGCGGCGAGGAACGGTACACCGGTGATCGCCATGTCGTCGTTGATCCGGCCATTTAATCTAAGCGGTCATCCGGCGCTCAGCCTGCCCTTACCGATTGCCGGTTCTCCCCTGCGAGCAGGTTTGCAGATCGTCGGACGCAAGGGTGAGGATGAACTCGTTTGCGCTATCGCCGCGTGTTTTGAAGCTTGTTTTGAAGGTGCGTTTATTCAATGATCGAAGAGAGCATGACGGACAGGGTAGTCCTGGTGACAGGTGCGGCGCGGGGTCTCGGCGCAGTCATCGCACGGCGCTTTCACGCGTCGGGATATCGCGTGGCGATCGGCGATATTGCGTTCAACGACGCGCAGGAACTGGCGAGCGAACTCAGCGCGGATCACTCGACCGCGTTTGCGTTGAACCTCGACGTGACATCGAAGGCCGATTTCAGCGCTGCGCGCGATGCAATCCTGAACAAGTGGCAACGCATCGATGCATTGGTCAACAACGCGGGCGCATCGAAGGTCGTGCCGGTGATGGAAATCACAGCGGACCAATTCGACCATGTCATCAACGTGAATCTGCGCAGCGTCTTATTTGGATGCCAGGTTTTCGGCCAGCATTTCGCCGATACAGGCGCCGGGCGCATCGTGAATATTGCATCGCTCGCGGGGCAGAATGGCGGCTCTGCAACGGGCGCGCATTACGCGGCATCGAAGGGTGGCGTCATTACGCTCACCAAGGTTTTCGCGCGTGACCTCGCCTCGCGTGGCGTCACGGTCAACGCCATTTCACCCGGCCCGATGGACTTGCCCATCGTTCATGAAAGCGTGCCTGCCGACAAGTTGAACGCGGTCATTGCGAGCATTCCGGGCGGACGTCTTGGCTCGGCCGATTACATTGCCGATGTGGCGGTCATGCTCGCCGCAGAGAATGCCTACTTTGCGAACGGGGCATGCTGGGATGTGAACGGCGGCTTGTTCATGCGCTGAGGTGTGTGCTTTTAAGGCGACGGAACCATGTGGTGCCGCCGCCTTTTCACATCCTTTTCCCCGTTAAACCGGCTTGCCTTCACTCGATGCCCAGTTCGGCATCAACGTATTCGTCGGCAAGGTTTCATCGACCATTTTCTTGGCGGTCTGAATGCCCGCGACCGGCAAGCCTGTCGGGTCGAGCGCGCCGATCTGAACCAGCACCGAAGCCTGGTCCCAATAGATATGCTCGTTGTACAGCTTGTCGCCGCGAAAACAGATGACCGCGAGCATGGGCACTTCGAAGTATTTTCCGGTTGGCTTGAGGCCCGGCAACAGCCAGTCGATTTCCCGATCGTGCGTCGCGCAGAACACGAACTCGTCGACCACGCGATCCGAGCCGATCGTGCGCGATACCGGAATCAGCCGCGTATCCGCCGGATTCGAATCGACGAAATGGTACTTGTAGAAACGTTTGAGCTGGTCATGCCCGACACCGCCGGTCATCGTGGGAACGTGGTTAACGTAAGGCTGTGCCACCATCGTCGGCATCACGGCATTGACGTCGCGCGTGCCGAATTCGTAGTAGCAATGCATCTCCCAAAGCTGGTTCAGGTCGTACACGGGACCCAGCACTTTACGCAGCAACGTCATGGTCCGCGAATACGCCATCATGGCCGCGGGTTTGTCGAAGTGCTCGCGCTCGGGCGTGGCGAATGCGTGATCGCAACCCGGGTACACATAGGTTTCAATCGACGATTTTTGCTTCAGCGCCGCGATGATCTTTTCACGCGATGCCGCCGGTGTCATCACGTCGTTCTCGGCGAAATGGAAGATCATCGGACAGTGGATCGCCGGGATCTTGCTCGTGTAGGCATCGAGTCCCACGCCGTAGTAGCTCACGGCGCAATCCACATCGGTGCGCGCGGCTGCGAGCATCGCCAGGCGGCCTCCCAGGCAGTAGCCAATCGCTCCAACCTTGCCCGCCTGCTCAGGCAAGGCACGAATCGCGGCGATGGTCGCGGCGATATCGTTGACCGCGTTCTCTTCGTCGAGCCTTTCGTTGTAGCTCAAGGCTTCCTTGAAATCCGCTTCGCCATAGCCGAGTTCCACGCCCGGCTTCATGCGCCAGAATAAATCCGGAACGAGCACCACGTAGCCTTCCTCGGCATAACGGTCGGCCATCGACTTCATGTACCCGTTGATGCCGAAAATTTCCTGCAGCAACACGAGGCCGGGACCCGACCCTTGCGCCGGCTTCGCAAGATACGCCGCGAACTGGCCGCCGTCCTGCGCTGTCACCTGGATTGTCTGACCGCTCATCATCTCTCCTCTGTCCATGTTCAAAGATAGCCCGCGAACTGCTTCTGTACCGCACCGCGATCGGCTGCGAGACCCGCACTGACGCCTTGCGCCATCGCGCCAACATACACCTCGTCGGGACCGTTCGCGAGCGCGGCGAACACGGCGTCGACCACCTCGGTCACCGACAGCTTCGGCGGCGGAAAGTCACGGCTCATGTCGGTATCAATCGCGCCGGGCAGCACGCCGAGCACGCGCACATGATGCTCCGCGAGTTCCGCACGCAGGCATTCCGTCATGCGTAACGCCGCCGCCTTCGATGCACACAGGGAACCCATCATGGGCAACCCGACGCGCGCGAGAATCGACAGCATGTTCACGACCGCGCCGCGATTGGCGATCAGCGCGGGCGCAAACGCCCGGCACATGCCGAGCGTACCGAAGTAGTTCACCTCCATTTCGGCGCGTGCAGCGGAGTCGTCGCGGGAAAGAATGGCTCGATCGAGCCGGTTGATGCCGGCGTTGTTGATCAGCAGCGTGACATCGCTTGCGGTTGCCGCGGCTTGCGCCACCTGCGCCGGGTCCGTGATGTCGAGCGTGATCGGGATGATCCGCGAGTCGCCCGTCGCAACGGCGTGACCATCGCGCGCGGCGGCATACACCTTGCGCGCGCCGCCTTCGAGAAGGCTCGCGACAAAGCGCGCGCCCAAGCCGCGATTGGCGCCTGACACGAAGACGACGGAATCTTCAATCTGCATCGCATGCTCCTTGGTTTGATAGGGACTTAAATCGAGGGACTCGAATCGAGGGACCCGAATCACTTGCGCTTGTATTCGACCGGCAGGATATAACCGCTATCGAAAGTCTTCACATCAATATTCGATCGATACGCAATCGTGGTCACCGCCTGCAGCAAGGGCACGACCCACGATTTCTCCGATGCTTCCTGACTCAGCGCACGATACCCGGCCATGCGCTTGTCGTCATCGACTTCAGTCATCAGGGCTTCCACGCGCGGCGCGAGTGCGTCGTCTTTCCACGCGGAGAAACGCAGGCGCGGATCAAGAATGCGGCCCGTGTAGTTCTCGGGATCCCCGGTCGAATTGGCCCAGCTATAGAGCAGCACGCCGCTCATCTTGGTCGCCTGGATCTCGCCGATGACCTTCGCCATGGTCGTCTGCGTGAGGTCGGCCTGGATGCCCACGCGCTGCCACATGCCGGCAATGGCGCGCGCCATGTCGTAGTCGCTCGGGAACGTGCCGTTGGTCGTGAGGAACGGCACCTTCACCGGTTTGTTCGGGCCGTACCCCGACTTCGCGAGCGCCGCGAGTGCGCGTTGCGGATCGAAGCCGATCTTGAAGCCCGGTACGTCCGCAGGCGATCCGGGCGTGGCCGTGACCGACAACGGCACCGCTTCGCCGCCGTAGAACGCTTTGGACAGCGCAGCGGTATCAATGGCGTAATGCATGGCCGCGCGCACGTTTTCGTCGTCGAACGGCTTGACGTAGTTCGGCATGCGCAACATGTAGATCTCGCTATACGGATAGATCTTCGTCGTGATGCCAGGCGTCTTCGCCAGGCGCTGCGCCTCGCGCAGCGGGATCTGCACGGCCACCCCCGCGCGGCCGGACTCGACCGCGGCCACCCGCGCCGACGGTTCCGTCGTGATCTGGAACGTGACGTTCTTGATCGCGGGAACACCGCCCCAGTATTTATCGAAGGCTTCGAGCACGATGCGCGAACCGCGCTGATAGTCGACGAGTTTGTAGGGCCCGGCGCCAATTGGCTTCGCCAGGAAACCGTCGATACCGACCTTCTCCATGTACGCCTTCGGCAAGATATATCCGGCCAGGAACGCGAGATAGATCGGGGCGGCCGGCGTCGGCTTGCTATACACCAGCACAGCGCGCGTGGGCGAGATGATCTCGACGTCCTTCAGCGTCTGGAACATGCCGCCAACAGCCAGTTTCTTGTCGGCGGACGGACGATCGTGAAGGCTGTATTTCAGGTCGGCGGTCGTCAGCTTCGAGCCATCATGAAACAGGATGTCGTCGCGCAAGGTGACTTCGAGCCGCTGGTCGGTCTTGTCCTGCCACTTCCACGCCGTGATCTGGCGCGCTTCCAGTTTCAGCTTGGGCGAGTAGCGCAACGGGGAATCGAAGACCGTCTCGTAGATGGATTGCGCCTGCGGCACCGTGATCGCCGTCGGGTCCCAGGTGGGCACGTCCGAGATATACGCAATGTTCAATACGTCATCGCTGGCCGAACCCTCTGCACGCGCGATGTCCCACGGCAGTATCAGGCCGGCCCCTGCGGCCAGCGAGCCCAACAACCATTGCCTGCGCTTCGCGTCGATCTCGAAACTGTCCATCGAAACTCCTGTGTCCCGGCATCTCGCCGGATGAAGATGCACAAAAGCGTGCCGCGACCTGACTCGCAGCACGCGTGAAGATGAATTATTGACGGTCAGAAACGATGGCGCAGCCCCAATCGCACTTCAATCTGGTTGGGCGTGCTCGATCGCTGCAAAACCGGCGCGAGATCGGCGTATTGAGCGTCACCCGCGGCGTGCATGTAAGTGGCCTGCAGGTAGGTATCGGTACGTTTGGACAGGAAGTAGTCCACGATCGCATCGAAGTTGTGATACTTCGGCTTCTGCGAAGTCGCCGAGACCTGACCTTCCGTATAGCTGTATCCGGTGCCGAGTTGCAAGGACGGGGTTACGTAGTAGCTCGCCACGACTTCAAAAATGTTAAACGATACATGGCCGCTGATGTTGGCGCCGACCGTCGGGTCCAGTCCGAGGAATTTCGTGTTCGTATAGTCGGCGCTGATTTTTGCGTTGCCGAACGAGTACTGCCCGCTGATACCGAACGACTGGTACTTCGACGCAGCAATCCCGTAGTTGCCATCGACCGTATTGGTCGCTGTCCACACGCCCTCGGGCACGGCTTCGGCCGGGTGATCAATCGATGTGTACGCCGCTGCCAGTGCGATCGGACCGCCCGCGTATTTCACGCCGACCGACTTGACCGCGTCGCGGTTGGTAGCGCCCGCCACGTTCCCGAATCCATAGAGCGCCGATGCCTGGATGCCCGAGATGATCGGCGAGGTGTATCGGACGGCATTGTTGATACGGAAGTCGATGCCGGTGTTGTCGAGATCGCCCGGGTGCGGGAACAGGATGCCCCAGTTGCCGTTCGCGGTGTACAGGCCCACGTAGTCGCCCATCATTTCGTTTTGACGGCCGAGCGTGACCGTTCCCAAGGTCGTGCTCGACAAACCGACATAAGCGGCGCGGCCGAATTCACGGCCTTGTTGCCCCAGCTTGCCCGAGTTGATGTCGAAACCGTTCTCGAGCCGGAAGATCGCCGACAAGCCGCCCCCCAGATCCTCCGCACCCTGAAGCCCCCAGCGGCTGCCCTGCGAAATACCGCTTTGCATCTGATACGCCTTCGCGCCAAGCTGATTGTTCGAGAAGGTCAGGCCTTCGTCGATGATCCCGTACAGCGTCACGCTGCTTTGAGCGCACACAGAGCCGCTCGCGCACAACGCAGCGAGCGATGCAGCAATAAGAGGTGTTTTCACTTGGGTTCCGTTAAAGATCGTGGGTGGATGACGAGATTTCTTGATGTCGCGATTTCGTTTGTTCGCGACTTCGGACTTCGGGGTAGAACTCGCCGCGCCACGCAGGTCCCTGGAGCGGCAGCTTCCATGACACATGAATGTTTATGGCACATCAACATTCTGAATTCAGATTATTTCAGCAAAAATTGGACGTCAAGAACTTGCCGAAAATGTTTTTGCGAGGAAAGTGCGGGAAGGACTGGGATGCTCAGTCAATGGATCGGGATTGTTCGCGCCTCCCGACGTGATCTGCGTGAAACGGAATATGTCGGATGCGGTTTTTGCGAGGCGTCGGGGTAGTCTTATCGCGGCATGGATCCAATCAAAGTGCAGCGATTAAGCCATATTTGCACCTATACAGCGCCTTTTTCGATCAAGCGCCCTCGCTACTCCGGATGAGACAGCCGACTTTGAACCGTAAAAAGACGCCGACAAACCTCACTGCACCGCGGCGAACTTTTCCTGCAGCCGATCATGCCCCGGCACGACCGGTTTTCGCACCGGCACAACGCATTGAACATGACCCTTGACATGCGATTTTTCTGAATTCAGTATTCTCCAATAACCGCCCTCGATCTCAAGGAGCATGTCTTGACCGAACTCACCGCGAATCCCATGCGACTCGCTCACGCGTTCAAGCTCGGCGTATTTGCAGCCAACGCGGATCGTGGCCTCTCGTTCACGACCGTGCCCGAGCAATGGCGCGCGACATGGGACGACGTGCAGCGCGCCGCCATCGCGGCGGATCTTGGCGGCATGGATTTTTTCCTGCCCATCGCGCGATGGCGCGGCTTCAACGGCACCACGCATGTTCGTGAGTGGTCGTTCGAGACCTTCACGTTCGCCGCGGCACTTGCAGCGGTGACGCGTCGCATTGCGTTGTTTTCGACGGTTCACGTGCCGCTCGTGCATCCGCTGTATGCGGCGAAAGCGCTGGCAACCATTGACCACGTCAGTCATGGCCGCGTGGGCTTGAACATTGTGTGTGGATGGAACCCGGACGAATTCGACATGTTCGGCGTGAAGCTGAACCCGGAGGCTTATAAACAGGCGGCGGAATGGTCCGAGATCCTGATGAAGCTCTACACGTCGGCGGAACCCTTTGATTTCGAGGGCGAGTTCTATCACCTGAAAGGCGCTATTTCACGGCCCGTGCCCTTGCAGGCGCCTCGTCCGGTCACGATGAACGCCGCGTTCGGTGCGCCAGGACGCGACTTCGCGGCACAGTATTGCGACTATCTGTTCACCACGTTTTCAGAACTCGACGCCGGCCGCGAACATGTCGCGGATATTCGTGGCCGTGGACAAGCGGCCGGACGCGACATTGGCGTGTACACCGTGGCGCATGTTGTGTGTCGCGAGACTGATCAGGAGGCGCAGGACTATTACCATCGCTATTCCGTGGAACACACCGACGAAGCCGCGCTCGACTATCACATGAAGCAGAAGAAGGGCTTCAGCCACAGTCACGACGACCGTGCGTTCACCGAGTATCGGCAGCGTTTTGCAGCCGGGACCGGGAGCTTTCCGCTGGTCGGCACGCCGGTGCATATCGTAGATCAACTCATCAAGATTCATGAAAGCGGGTTCGCCGGTGCGGCCCTGACGTTTGTGAATTACGCCGATGAACTGCCCTTTTTCTGCGAGCAAGTCATGCCCCTGATGCGCGAAGCGGGTTTGCGCAACGACACCGACTGACCCTCTGCTTTAGTTGAATACAGCGCTTCTGTCTGAACGAACGTTACGCGCTCGTTCGGGAAGCGCTCGTCCAAACGCTCTACATCACTCCCACCCTATGACATTGACCTCTCCCTATCTTGCGTTCAAACAAACCGCACTGCAGTATCCCGGCAACCACTTTCTGCACATTCCCGCCTCCGCTCGGAAGCATTACGCAACGCCCGAACCGCTGACGTTGAAATACGGAGAGACACTGGCACGAATCGATGAACAGGTTGAACGTTATCGCGATGCCGGTTATCGCGCGGGTATGCGCGTGGCATTATTGCTTGAGAACCGGCCCGAGTTCTTCGTTCATTTCTTCGCGCTCAATGCGCTCGGCATCAGCGTGGTTCCGCTCAACGCCGACTCGCGTCCGCATGAAATGGCGTATGTGGCCGAACACAGCGAGATCGTGCTGGCGGTTGGCATCGATACGACGAAGCCGCTCCTGCATGCCGCACTCCAGGACAAAGTCCCCGTTGCCGATGCAAACACCTCCGTGCTGCCGAGGATTGAAGGCCCAAGCCGCACGACAACCGCACCGTCCCTGGACGATGAATGCGCCATTCTTTACACGTCCGGGACCACCGGCAAGCCCAAGGGCTGCATTCTCGACAACCGCTATTTCTTGTCCATTGGCGAGATTTACATCACGGAAGGCGGCTTGTGCGAAGTCCGTCCGGGCGCCGAGCGTCTGATTACACCGCTGCCGTTATTCCACATGAATGCGCTCGCCTGCTCCACCATGGCCATGGTGCTGTCGGCCGGCTGCGTGATCCAGCTCGACCGGTTTCATCCGCGAAGCTGGTGGGCCGATGTGTCTGAAAGCGGCGCGACGATCGTCCATTATCTCGGTGTCATGCCGGCAATCTTGCTAGGCATGGAAGCCGATAAACCCGTCACGCATTCGGTCCGATTCGGCTACGGCGCGAACGTCGATCCAAAACATCAGCAGGTGTTCGAGCAGCGCTTCGGCTTTCCGCTCATTGAAGGCTGGGCCATGACCGAGACCGGCGGTGCCCTGGTGATCGCATCGAGCCGCGAACCGCGTCACGCAGGCACGCGATGTTTCGGCCGGCCGCGCCCAGGCATGGAAGTGAGGCTTGTCGATGCCGAATACAACGAAGTCGCGCTCGGCGTGCCGGGCCACATGCTGGTGCGTCGGGAAGGATCGCATCCGCGTCTCGGCTTTTTCCGCGGCTATCTAAAAGACGATGCCGCAACAGAAGCCGCATGGCAGCACGACTGGTTTCATACGGGCGATATCGTGCGTCGCGGCGAAGACGGCAGTCTTCATTTCGTCGACAGGCAGAAGAACATCATCCGTCGATCGGGGGAAAATATCGCGGCGCTGGAGGTGGAAGCGTGCCTGCTCGATCATCCTGATGTGCGTCAGACCGCAGTGATTGCCGCGCCCGATTCCCTGCGCGATGAGGAAGTGATGGCGTGCGTGATCGTGTCGCCGGGAACCGTACGCACTGAAGCGACCGCACGCGCGTTGCAGGCGTGGTGCCTGGAACGGCTCGCGTATTACAAGGCGCCGGGTTATGTTGCGTTCGTGGACGCGTTGCCGGTGACATCGACGAACAAGGTGCAGAAAACGCAGCTTGCCGCGTTCGGTGCAGACCCGTTGAACGCGCCGGAATGCTTTGACTTGCGCTCGTTCAAGAAGCGCGTGAGCTAGTCGCTGGAACCAACAATGGCGCCGTCGCTTTCGACGCGAAGCGAGACGACGGTGCCCGGTGCAAGCAAGCGCTCAAGCCGCGCAATGACGCGCGGCCCGGCTTGAGTCAGCACCGTCGCAATGTACGCGATATCCTCACCCGCCTTCCCCGCCCGATGATGCAAAGCCGTGACGTCTTCAACGCGACCTTTGCAAGCCTCGACCTCGATGAACTCATCGCACCCGCACGACGGGCACAGCAAACGCCGGGGGAAATCCACCTGAGCGCACGCAACGCAAGCAAAACCATTCATTGCGCGACTCCTCGCTCGAGCACCACGGCATTCGCACACATGCCGTATCGATACTGCACCATGCCGTAACCGCTCACCGCCGCGAAACGCGCGTCGTCCACCTGGCGCACGCCCGCTTCGTGACGCAACTGGATGATCGCTTCGACCAGTCCATGCATGCCTGCAGCAGCACCCGCCTGTCCCGCCGACAACTGGCCGCCCGACGTATTCACAGGCAAACGGCGTGGCGCAATACGGTCGTGGATCAACGCATGCAGGGTGGGCTGGTCATCGGCGAACCCGAGGTCAATGAGTTGCGCGAGGATCATCGACGGATAGTCGTCATAGACCGAGACGAGGTTCATATCGGCGGGCTGGAGGTTGGCGTCGCGCCAGAGGGAATCACGAATGCCTGCAAGACCCGTGACAAGTCCGTCGCCGTGCTGATGGTCGACGTTATACGACGCACGCAGCGCCCGGATACGAACCGGTGAATGCTCAGCACAACGATGGTTCGACGAGGTCAGCACAAAGGCATTGGCGCCTGATACCACCGGCACGCAATCGAAGCGACATAGCGGCTCTGCCACGAGCGGCGCGGCAAGATAGGTTTCAAGCGTCAACGGCTCACGATAGACAGCCAGCGGATTCATCGACGCCCACTCGCGTTGCGCGATGCACAGCGCCGCGTAGTCCTCGCGCGTCAATTGCAAGGCGCGCATCTGGCGTTGCGTGAGCATCGCGAACAGCGGATTCGGCCCGCCCGTGTTCAACGGCCGCAGATGCGTACGCGTCGTCACGTTGTAGTTCTCGACGAGCGACGTAAAATCCGCCGCCTCGAAATGGTCCCCGCTGACCAGGACGATCACGCTTGCGTCGCCGGCCTGGATGGCGCGCGCCGCATGCTGCAAGAGATTGATCCCGCTCGCGCCGCCGTGACAATCGTCCATGCACCAGCCCACGCGCAAACCGGTGCGCCACGCGAAGTCGATAGCATGATCGGGCGGCAAGGTGAACGATGCCACACCAAGACCATCGACTTCGTTCGTCGACAATTCGGCCTGCAAAAGCGCAGCCTTCAAAGCCTGAGCGAGCAAACCCGCTGTGCTCGTGCCGGCCGCTGCGTGACGCGTGTACGGTACTTCGACCGCTGCAACAATCGACACCCCTGCGAAGTCGTTCATCGCGTGGGCGCGTCAGACCGCATCGTCGCTGTTGAGAAAATACTGCTGTTCGGCGTCGTCGATAAAACCCTGGGTCGCCGAGCGCACCTTCACGGGATCGCGATCCACGAAGCCTTTCAACAACACCTGCATGCCGTCGGTGATCAGCTTCATCGTGCCCGGTTTCGTCATGGTTCCATGACGCACCTGGCGCGTGTGATCGGCGAAACGCAGGATCGTGCCTTTCAAGCGCATGTTCAACACGCCTTCGAGCCAGATCGCGCGAAACTCGACGTTGGCCTCGGTCATCAACGCAATGTCCTTGCGCTCGAACGCGCGACGGCATTTGCGATAAGCCGCGCCCATGCCGGCGAGTTGTTCATCCGTGAGCACGGCGGCCGCCGCCGCGGCCGCGCCCGGCTCGAGCATGCGGCGCACTTCGAAGATCTCGCGCACATCCTCGCCCGTCAGCACCGGCGTGACGAACCCGCGCGTGGTGCCGACCAGGTACCCCTCATTCACGAGGCGCAGCAATGCCTGACGAACCGGCATGCGTGTGCACTCGAATTCCTCGGCGATCTCGTAGTCGAGCACGCGGTCATCGGGGCCGATCTGACCGCGTTGAAGGCGGCCCAATACTTCCTGATACACCGACTCCATCAATGTGGCCGGGCGCAGCGCAGTCCGTCGCGGCTGCTTGATAACCGTCGGGTCGGCGGTTGCCATGGTTCTCTCCGTTGTCTTGTTGCGCGTTTTCGTCACGATTCGTATACCGCCGCAATGGCGGCAGTGTCACGCTATCAATAATTGTACCGGCTGGAATCCGGCCAGCCCCTCAAAGCTCGCCGCGCTTGCTGCTCATAACCTTCATGCCGCTTCCTCCAGGCCGGCGGGGGGCCATGGCGTTCCAGCATGATCGCTCGGCACCGCGTCGATCAGCGCGCGCGTGTACGGATGGCGCGGCGCGGCAAACACTTCCTCGGTTAACCCCTGCTCCACCACTTCGCCGCGACGCATCACGAGCACGCGGCTGCACAAGTAGCGCACCACGGACAGATCATGTGAGATGAGCAGCAGTGCAATCTGCCGCTCGCGGCGCAACTCCAGCAGCAGATTCAGGATCTGCGCCTGGACGGAAACATCGAGCCCTGACACGATTTCATCGGCGACAATCAATTGCGGCGACGCACACAGCGCACGGCCAATATTCACGCGCTGCTTCTGACCGCCCGACAACTGCGTGGGAAAACGCGTGAGGGTATCGGCGGGAAGACCCACGTCACGTTGCACCGACTGCGCGCGGGCGAGCCGCTGCTTTGCATCGAGCGGCGCCACGCCGGCCGCTTCCAGCGCCTGCGTCAAGAGCCGCTCAACCGAGCGGCGCGGGTTCAGCGCCGACTGCGGATCCTGAAAGATAATCTGTACCTGCTCGCGTGCGCGCCGCACGCGCTCCGCGCTGCCGTGGGTCAAATCTTCGCCTCCGATCATCACCCGACCGTCGGTCGGCTGTTCGATACCCATTAAAAGCCGCGCCACCGATGTCTTGCCGCTGCCGCTTTCCCCCACGATCCCCACGAACTCCCCGGGGAAAATCTGCAGCGACAGCGGCTTTACGGCATGGAACGAAGTCTTGCGCTGCCCGAACACACCGCTGCGGCTCGTGTACGTCAGCGCTGCCTCGCGCAATTCCGCCACCGGTTGCGCGCCCATGACGGGCGCAGGCGGCAACAGCGGCGCCTGCGAATTGTCTGCCAGCGGCGCATGCTCGCACGCCTCGCTGCACGCGACCCGATGCCCATTGGGCGCCACGCGGTCATGCAGGACAGCGGCGCACGCGGCGCCGGCGCTTGGGCAACGCGGCGCGAAACGGCACCCGGCGATACCGGCCAGCGCGGACAAGCCCGGCATTTGCTGAGCGAGTACCGGCAAGCGGCGCCGCGGTCCGGTGAGATCGGGCGTCGCGTATTTCAACGCACGCGTGTACGGGTGGCGCGGTTCATCGAGGACATCGCGGGCCGGGCCGTACTCGACCAGATCGCCGGCATACATCACGGCGACGTCATCGCAGACATGGGCTGCCAGCCGCAGATCGTGCGTGATCAGCAGCACGGCGGTCGAATGCACGCGCTGCTGTTCCGCGAGCATGCGCATCACGCGGGTTTGCGTGACGACATCGAGCGCGGTCGTGGGTTCGTCGGCAATCAGCAGCGCCGGGTTGCTCGCGAAGGCCATCGCGATCAGCACGCGCTGGCATTGTCCGCCCGATAACTGATGCGGATAGCGCTTGAGCATCTCGGCGGGTACCGGCAGTTGCACCGATTCAAGCGCCTTGCGCGCAGTCTCCCACCGTTCGTTCGACGGCACGCCGACGCGCGCAAGATGTTCATTGAAGGTATCGGCGATCGTCCACAGCGGGTTCAACGCGGTCAGCGGTTCCTGAGGGATGAAGGCGATTTTCCGGCCGAGAAGTGCGCGGCGTTTTGCCTTCGACATCGCAAGCATGTCCTGTCCGTCAAAGCGCATGCCGCCGCTCGTCACCGTGAATCCGCTTGGCAACAGGCCCGAGATCAGCCGTGCCAGCATGCTTTTCCCCGCACCCGATTCACCGACCACGCCCAACACGCGACCCCGACCTATCGATAACGTCAACTCGCGCAGCGCCGCGACCGGCTGGCCACCCAGCTTCGCGGTCAGCGTCACGCCATCCAGTTGCAGCACCGTTTCAGTGATTGGTGTCGCCATCATCATTCTCCCTTGCTGCGCATACGGGGATCGAGCGCGACACGCAGCCCGTCGCCGAGAAGGTTGCAGCCAAGCACCGTGATCACGATGGCAAGCACCGGGAACAAGAGCCCCGACAACGACTCATGCATGGACACACGTGCATCCGCGATCATCACGCCCCACGCGGTTACATTGGCCGGCACGCTCAAGCCGATGAAACTCAGCAATGCTTCAACGGTGATCGCAACCCCCATTTCGAGTGAGAACAGCGTGATCATCAACGGCAGCGCAGCAGGCAATATTTCCCGCAGCATGATCCGCAGGTGCGTGAAGTTGAGCAGTTGCGCGGCAAGCACATAGTCACGCTGACGCACGACCATCACCTCAGATCGGACGACGCGGCAAAAGCGCGTCCAGTCCACCAGCACGATCGACAGGATCACGTTCTCTATACCGACGCCGAGACTCACCATCAGCACCAGCGACAACACGACCGGCGGAAACGACATCCACAGATCCACCAGATAACTGATGCTGCGATCGACCCAGCCACCGAAATAGCCAGCGAGAATCGCCAGCACGCTGCCGACAATACCCGCGCCAAACGCGGCAATCACCGCAACCGTCAGCGCGATACGGCTGCCGTATAACAAGCGCGATAACACGTCGCGGCCGAGGCTGTCCGTGCCGAGCGGAAAAGCGGCGTCGCCGCCGGCCATCCATGCGGGCGGCGACAACATGTGCAGCAGATCCTGATCGAGCGGATTATGCGGCGCGAGCCACGGCGCGAACACGGCGCAGAACAACACGCCCAGCACGATCGCGCCGCCGAGCCAGAGATTGACAGAAGGCTTGCGGCGCGCGCGGGCCGATTTGCCTATGCCCGCCGCAACCGGCGCGGCCGCTTCCGGCGATGGGTCGACTGAAGTGGATTCGTGCAGCATGTCAGCCTTGATATCGTGCTTCGAATTCAGCGGGGTCGTGGACATGTCGTGTGTGCTCATGCTGTTTTGCGCAAGCGCGGATTCATGATCACGTACAGCGTGTCGACGATCGCGTTGATCACCAGCATCAGCGCGCAGAACACGATCGCGATGCCCTGGATCAACACCAGGTCGTTGTTGCGCACCGCCTGCACCATCAAGTTGCCCACGCCGGGAAACGAGAAGATCATCTCGACGAGCAACGCGCCGCCGAACAGGAAACCGAACTGCACGCCGATCATGGTCAGCGCGGGCAACGCCGCGTTCTTCAGCATGTGACGCCACAGGATCCGGCTCTCCGATACCCCGCGCAATCGCGCCACACCCACATACGATTCATTGCGCTGGTCGAGCAGACTGGAGCGCAGCACGCGGATCACGAGCGGTGCAAAACCAAATGCAAGCGCCAGCGACGGCAACACGAGATGACTCGCCGCGCTTAGCCAGTCGCTGAATTCGCCCTTCACCAGGAAGTCGATCAACAGGAAGCCGGTGAGATGCGGCATCGGAATGCCGTCGCCTACGCGCCCGGAAAACGGCAGCACGGGTAAGTACACACCGAGCAGCGCGATTAGCAACAAGGCCCACAGGAACGACGGCACGGACTGCATCAACACCACGGCGAAGCCGACCGGCAACTCGCCGCGGCGATCGGTGACGGCATACGCAAACACGCCGCCCGGCACGCTGATGATCAACGAGATGACGAGCGACGTGAGACAAAGTTCAAGCGTCGCGGGCAAGGTCGAGCCGATCAGCGTGGCGACCGGTTGCTGGAACGAAATCGATGCCCCCAGGTTGCCGTGCAGCGCATTCACGAGCCAGATCAGGAACTGGCTGGGAATCGGTTTATCGAGGCCGAGCTGATGGCGCAGTAGTGCCGCATCGGCGGGCGTGGCGTTGGGCGGCAGCATCATCGCGAGCGGGTCGGCGGGAACGAGCCGCAGCACGACGAACACGATCAGCGCGAGCATCAGCAGCGTGGGGATCGCGGCAATCAGCCGGCGCGAGAGAACGGTAGAGATCAGCCGCAGCATCACAGCGCTCCAGTGGTGCTCAACGCGGCCGGCCCAGCGTCAACGAACACCTTGCCGGGGTTGAGCAGATTTAAAGGATCGAGGGCGCGCTTGATCGCGCGCATTGCGCCGATCGCGCCGGCGTCGCGGGTGTAGCCCAGATACGCGCGCTTCTTGCCGCCAACTCCATGTTCCGCGGACACCGCGCCATGCCATTCGCGCGTGAGTTCGTAGACGGCGGCATCGACGTGTTCGTGGAGATCGGGCGGCGCATTCTCCAGATGGGCGATGACGTGCAGGTTGCCGTCGCCGAGATGGCCGTACACAAGAGTGCGCATATTCGGCCAGCGTGCATGCAGCATGGCTTCGCATTGCTCGGCAACCTTGCCGATATCCGCGATCGCAAAGCTGATGTCGAACGCAATGAGCCCCGGCAGAAGGATGGGGAATTCAGCGGGCGCGTCGCGGACGGCCCAGAAACGGGTGGCATCGGCGGCGGAACTGGCAAGCGATGCGTTCTCTATCACGCCGGCATCAAGCATCTCGCCGAGCATGGCTTCGAAGTCTTCGGCTTGTCGTTCGGCATCGGAACCGATGCTTTCCAGCAGCACATAAAACGCATGCGTGGTGTCGAGCGGCGCGCGCACGGTTTTGATATTCGCCAGCACGTAGTCGTAATAGCTCGGCCACATCACTTCGAACGCCGAGACCCCGCCCGACATCCGCGCGCGGGCATGCTGCAGCAAACGTGTGACGGCCGCGAAGTCAGGCAGTCCGCACCATGCCGTCGATACCCCCAGCGGTTTCGGCGCGAGCCGCATGACCGCACGCGTGATGACCGCGAGCGTGCCTTCGCTGCCGATCAGCAGGTTCTTCAGGTCATAACCGCTGTTGTTCTTGATCATCTTGTGGAGATCGCTGATCACGGTGCCGTCGGCGAGAACCGCTTCCAGACCCAGCACATGGTCACGCGCCATGCCGTATTTGATTACGCGATTTCCGCCTGCATTCGTCGCGAGGTTGCCACCGATCGTGCAGCTGCCACGCGCGCCGAGATCGAGCGGAAACATCATGCCGGCAGCATCGGCGGCTTCCTGCACGCGTTGCAGCACCGCGCCCGCCTGCACGGTGATCGTGCCCGAGACCGTATCGACTTCTTCAATCGCGCTCATCCGTTCCAGGCTCAGCGCCACTTCGCCGCCGAACAGGTTGGCGCCGCCCGCGAGGCCGGTCAACCCACCCTGCGTGACGACCGCTTGCTGGTTGGCGTGGCAAAACGCGAGCGCCCGCGATACCTCTCTTGTCGAACGCGGCCGGATCAACGCAATGGGTTCAGCGCCCGGCGTTCCGCTCCAGTCCCGCACCCGCCGGGTGCCGAGATCGGCGCCGGGCGTGACTACGTCGGCGCCCAACTCGGCCACCAATCGTTCGACGAAGCTGATCGTGGATGACGTCATGATCGGCTCAGTCTTTAAGGGCCGTGACGGCTTGTTCGAAGCCGGCTCGCACCACTTCGATGTCGCTTGCAGCCACGACGAAATCGAAACCGAGCGCGCGAGCGGCAAGCGCGTCCTGCGTCGACCCGGTGTAGATCCCGCACGGAAGATGGTTCGCGCGGGCGGCTTGCAAGATGCGCGCGCAGTCCTGTTCGATCACGTCCGGCGCGACGTCACCTCGCGACAAGGACAGGTCGCCGGTACCGATAAACAGGTAGCCCAGACCTTCCACGGCGGCAATCGCTTCGACCTGCTCCACGCCCGCAGCCGTCTCGATCATCACGCCGATCGAGATCCGCTCACCGTCGTTTTTTATCGCTGCCATGCCGGCAATCAGCGGCCTAACGCCGCCCGCCGAGCGCTGTCCGAAGGGCGGATAGCGGCCAAAGGAGACGGCACGGCGGGCTTCATCGGCGGATTCGATCAACGGAACCAGCGCCGACGCCGCGCCCGCATCCAGCGCTTCTGCAATCGCCTGAGCCGAGTTCTCGCCCACGCGCACGATCACCGGAACCTGATACCGCACCTGACCGATCACCGCTTCGAGCGCGGTGCGTTCCCACAACCCATGCTGCCGGTCGATCACGATCAGATCCGGCGCGGCCGTCATGCCGATTTCCACGAGCGGCGTGCTGCCCATTGCAAACCACACGCAGGACAAAGCGCGTTTTTCCGCGAATGCAGTTTGCATCGATTGGGGCACCGGGCGGACATCGAGAATTTTTTGCATCGTATAGTGGGGAGGACTTCTTCAGAAACGGGGTTGGAACGCGCGGTCGAAACTCGATCAATCACCTGACCTGAAACTGTGTTTACGACATTCTGAATTCAGATTATTGGGTTAAAAATTGGGCGTCAAGCGATTTCATCCTCCGGCCTCCATGTTCAGCACCATCCGGCCGCGCGAGACGTGACCCGCTTCGAACTGGCGGTGCGCATCGGCGGCGGCGGCGAGTGGGAGCGTGGACATTACGGCGGGTATTAGCACCCCTTCGACAGCGAGTTGCGCGACGGCGTGAAGCGCTTCCGGTGCGTCAGAGATCATCGCGCGCGTGACGGTGACGCCGTATTTTTCGGCCTGATTTTCAAACGGCATGGCAGTAAGGTAGACGAGCTGACCGCCCGCTTTCAGCACCTGATATGACCGCGCATGCGTCTCGCCGCCGATCAGATCGAACACGACATCGACATGACCCAGCAAGCCGAAATCATCGCGATCGTATGCCACCGCCCGATGCGCGCCGAGCCCCAGCACATAGTCGATATTCTCCGCGCGGCAGGTCGTTGTCACGTCCAGTCCAAGATGGCGCGCGAGCTGGATCATCTGCCCGCCAACTGCACCCGCGCCGCCATGAATCAGCACGCTCATGCCTTCTGAAAGCATCGCGGTCCTGCACATCGAAATCCATGCGCTGACGCCGGGCTGAAGCAACGCGGCGGCTTGCGCGGTCGAGAGATCAGGCGGCTTTTTGACCACGCGTGTCGAAGCACAAACGATCGCTTCGGCGTAGGTTCCGCTGCGTGTCGGGTCGGCCGCGACGCACACCTCATCGCCTATGGAAAACCCTGCCACCCCCTCCCCGATTTGATCGATGACACCTACGCCGTCACGTCCCGGAATCTTCGGAAAGGTCAATGAGAAATGCGGTTGCAATGCGCCGGAGCGCAGCTTTGCATCGATCGGCGATACCCCCGCGGCCTTCAGGCGAACACGGACTTCGTTCGGTCCCGCGACCGGGTCGTCGAGCGTAACGAGTTCGAGGACATCGGGTGAGCCGTATTGCGAATACCGGATCGCTTTCATGCCGTTGCGGCGTCGCCGTCACGGCCCGATTCAAGCAGCGCCCGAATCAGGAACATCTCGGTTTCGTGCGTCGAACAGATTTGCGCCCATGCGTCGTCGGATTGTGTGGCAAGCCGCCACGTGAAAAGCGTGATGACCGCCGTGCCTTCGGGATGTCCTAACGCGGGACCATCGAATACGCGAGCAGCGTTGCGGAATCGCAGGCCGTCTTCATTGCCGCCGACTTCGTAATCGATCGTCAAAGCAACCGGATCCGCATGAATCCGGACCCAGGTGTCGGCGCCGGTGAACACCGACTCCCCGACGAACGTCTGCGCCCCAACCGTTCTGCGCTTCCAGCTTCCCAGCGCCCATCGGCCTTGGCGCTCGCCGTCGGCCATCAGTACAAATGCTCGCTGGGCGTCAGCCTGAACGCGAATGCTGCTGCTATGACAATGTGCGTCGATCACCTTGAGTTCCCGGACAGTTTTCAAAAATGGCTTGAGCGAAAAAATTACGCTCAAAGCTTTTTGCAACATTCTGAATTCAGATTATTATCGGAAACAGGGTTCGTCAAGCGACGTTTCCAAGTTGTTTCAGCCTGTCCAACCGGAAGCAAAATTCATGGATGTCTGCCTCTTTCTGATTGCGACCGAGCGCGCCACGGCCGACGTGGCTCAAACGGTTAGTGCCCAAGGGATCTACGATCTTGCCGCGACCTTCCCCGGCATCAAGCGCGCCGTGGTTCACGTGCCCGTGGAAGGCGGCGCGAACGACCCGTACCTGCACGCGGAGAAACCGCCGCGTTGCACGCTGCAGTTTTATTTCGACAGCATCGATGCGCTCGAAAACGTGTTGCGCGAAGGCGGCAGCGCCCATGCGCTATTGAACCTGACAGGGTTGAAAGAATGCGACCTGACGCAACAGGTCATGGCCGTGAGGCGGTTCCCGGTGCCCGACCCTGGCTCGCAACCGGCCGATGCTCCTCGCTGCACCTACCTGGTCAGCTACGAGGGTCCGGCTGACGATTTGAACGCGTGGCTGGGTCATTACATCGATAGTCATCCGCCGATCATGGCGCGCTTTCCCGGCATTCGGGAGATCGAGATCTACACGCGGATGGACTATCGCGGCGCGCTACCGGTGGCACGATCGAACGCGATGCAACGCAACAAAGTCGTCTTCGATTCGCCCGACGCGTTGAACGCCGCGCTGGCGTCGCCGGTGCGCCACGATATGCGCGCTGACTTCAAGAACTTCCCGGCGTTCAGCGGCGCGAACCTGCATTTCCCGATGATCAGCGTCGCGCGTGACTTCGCGGACGGCTGACCTGCGGCCAAGCATGGCGATCGAACCGCACGCGTTCAGCAAGCAACCGGCGCCCTCGCCACCCGCGCCAGCCGATGAAAATCGCGATCGAAATAGATCAGGCCGTCGCCGTCGTGGCGCACCACCATATCGGCGATTTCCACGAACATCACCGAGTGCGACCCGACGGTCTTGCGCTCGACAATCCGCCCTTCCAGGCTCGCGAGCGCATCGGTTAGAACAGGCGTCCCAAGGAGCCCCGCAGTCCAGGCCTGCTGCTCGAAGCGGGCGGCCATCGGCAGCCTGGTCATGCCGGCGAAGTGCTGCGCAAGCTCCTGCTGATTGCCGGGCAGCACATTGATGCAGACCTGCCCATTCCCCGCGAACACCGCGTGCGCGGCGCTCGACTGGTTCACGCAGACAAGCATAGTAGGCGGGCTATCCGTTACCGAACAGACCGCGCTTGCCGTGATGCCGCAGCGGCCATGCGGCCCATCGGTCGTAATGATGTTCACCGCCGCCGACAGATGCGCCATCGCGTCCCGGAACAGCTTGCGGTTATCGACTTCGTTCATGCTCTCTCCTGGCTTACGGATACGGCGTGATCGTGGGCGCGATGCCCGCGAAAATGGCGCCGGCGCCGTCATAGGTCGCTTCGCCCAAAAAGGCGTGCTGCGTGACGACCATGGAGTCGCGAACGAGCTGCTGCATCCGGTGGTTCCGGTAGATTGCCGCGACACCGGCCAGCCGGTAAGCGTGCTGGACCACGTCCGCGCACACATGGGCGGCGTGCGTGGCGCTCAGGCGCAACAGGCTCGTTTGCTCGGGCGTCACCGCGTTGCCCGCCATGATCGAGTTCCAGGCATCTTCGGAGGCTTGATAAAAGAACGCGCGGGCGCTGCGCCATTGCGCCTCGGCACGGCCCAGCTCGATGCGAAAGTACGCGCGATCCGCCAGACGCGGCGCGCCGGTCGTGGTTTTCGTGCCGCCGGAAATCTCCGCAGCCAGGTCGAGCGCCGCGCGTGCCAGTCCGACGTTGACCGCGGCATGGACTTCCGCCTGATACGAAACGGCCGGATATTTGTACAAGGGTTCATCGATCACCGCGCCGCCGCCGCGAACGAACGTCCACGGATCGGCGACGAATTTGTCTTTCAGGCGCAGGTCATGGCTACCCGTGCCCTGCATGCCGACCACGTTCCAGTTATCGACGATCTCGACTTCTTCCGCGCGAAACACCGCCGTCAACGGCTTGCCGGCGTTCGGACTGTCGCTGCCCGCGGGCGCCCCGCCGATGCCCACGCCGATCCAGTCCGCGCCCTTGCAGCCGCTCGCAAAATGCCATTGGCCGCTCACGGTCCAGCCACCCGCGCCGGCGACGGCGGGTTGCACTGGGTAAAGACCACCGGCAAATACCTGATCCGGGCCGTCTGCATAGATTTCACGCTGGATTTCAACGGGCAACGCCGCGAGATAGACATTGGCCGAGCCGAACGCGGCCACCCATGCCGTGGATCCATCCGCCACCGCAATGCGTTCCAGCATGTGCAGGAAATCAGCGGGTGCGAGCGCGTCGCCGCCAAAACATTTCGGGGTGCTGGCGCGGAAGATCCGGGCGCGCTTCATGGTCGCGATCATGTCGCGGGGAACATGCGAGAGTCGATCGAATTCATCGCGGCGCGCGGCGATTTCCGCTATGACATCGTCCAGCGCGAGCGGATTGGCGATTGCGCTCGACGCGCGGGTGAGGGTCGCAAGCTTGGGATCGTCTACGAGATTCATCGGGGCTCCGGCGTGTGTTGGTATCGGTGAAATGGCGTGTCATCAAGATAGAATCACCCCACCCATGCGTCAAATTCGCACCAATAATGGATGCCATGAACCAAACGAATAGCGGCCTCACGGACCTCAACCTGCTGCGCGTATTCCTTGCGATCTGGGACTTGCGCAGCCTCACCGCGGCAGGCGAACGGCTCGGTTTGACGCAACCTGCCGTGAGTCATTCGCTGCGGCGCCTGCGCACGTTGTTCGACGATCCGCTGTTCGTTCGCACGCCGCAAACCATGGTGCCAACCGAGGCTGCGATCCGCCTTCATGGTCCGCTTGATGAAGCGTTCGGCATCATCAGCCTGGCGATGCAGGCGCACGGTCACTTCGATCCCGCCACTGCGTCACGCGTGTTCAAGATATCGATGTCGGATATGTCGGAGTTCTACTTCTTGCCGCCGTTACTCGCCGCGCTGGAAAGCACGGCGCCGAAGGTTCGCTTCGAGATCGTGCAACTCGCGTCCGAGTCCGCGGGCGCGGCCATGCGTGCGGGTGAGATCGATCTCGCGCTCGGCTACGTGCCGGGGCTTGAGGAAGGCTGTATAGGCGACACGCTGTTTTCCGACGAGCACGTGTGCCTGGTTCGCGCGGGACATCCGCTGAAGGGGAAGAAGGCGTCGAAGCAGGATCTGGCCGGTTTGCGATACGTCTATGCAAGCACGAACGCCACCGGGCACCGAATGATCGAGCAATGGCTCGCGGAACTCGGCATGGAGCGCGAGATCGTGCTGCGGCTGCCGCATTTCATCGTGGCGCCGGAGATTGTCCGGACCACGGATCTCGCGGTGATCTTTCCACGCAGCATTGCCGAGCGCTTCAATCGCGGTCATGCGTTCCGGTTGCTGGCGTTGCCGTTCGATTTGCCGGCCATCGAAGTGAAAATCCACACGCATGTGCGCTTCTCAAGCGATGCCGGCATTCAGTGGCTGCGCGATGTCCTCATGGATATGTTCGCCGTGCAGCCATGAAGCGTTACTCCCTGCAGCGCGTCCTCGCCCCTTTTTGTAAAGAGGAGCGGCTATAAATTTACTGTCCGTCACGAGTCTTGCTTGACAAGCCTGTCGAGCAAGATTTTGCGGTGGATGCGGCGACGTTGCAAGTATCCGATCTCCAATGAAAACGCCGATGACCCAGGTCAGACGCTCTGTCGTACGGGTATCCTGCGGCAAGAGAGAGGGAGAGGGAAATGAAACGTCTTTTGACCGTGATATGCGCTGCATTTTGTTTGACAGCGCCCGCGCACGCCCAAAGCCCTGACGAGTACGACGACGGGATCGCAGCAGGACAGTTGGGCACTGCTTTGTATAACTTAACGAATCCCGCCAGGCCGCTACCAATGCCCGCTGCCGACGTATTGCAAGATCGCGGAGTTGCGCAACGACCCGCCTCGGCACCCCTTTCGACCAGTTCCACGATCAAGCCAGCCGCACACGTCGAACCTCGACATTGCGCGCCGTGTTATTGAAGTGCTAGTGAAGTGTGATTGGAGTCTGATGAAAATCTGCAGGGAACCGAAATTACCTGGACTCGCGCCAGAATTAGCCGGACACGAATACATCGAATTGAACGGATCTCCAGAAAACGTTCGGAGTTCGCTGGCCCCGGCAGCGACGTTAGGAAGTGGCCCCATGTGGCCACTTCCTCTCGTCACAGACAGAAATGAGTCTCACCCTACGCAGTATTCCGCTGAGCGACCCGAAGTGCGCAGGTAGATGGTCTTCCCGACAAAAGCGATAGACCCTTGTCGACCCACGACTGCCGGCCGTCGCTGTGTGGTTGCAACGGCCGCTTGCAAGGTACAACGGCCCTTCCGTCTAGCGGCTCGTAAGGCAGGTCATCGGCCGGAGCGGGCATTGACAACGAACTGGAGAAACGACGGCTAAGCGGCGCTAAGCCGCCCATCAGGTTTCGCGGAACACGGCCTCGTTGCTGCGCAACATGCCACCGAAACTCATTTCTCGCGTCGGCAATTTTGGGCTCAAGGTGACGGGTGATGTCATACCATTTGGCATTCGCATTCTGGCTATGAGACTGCTCAGGGTTTGGCAGTTCGGCAGCTTGCATGACGGCAATACTCCCGAACGTACATGAGCGCTTCGGTAACCGGTACCTTTAGATCATTGAAGAACTTCGACTATCGGTTCTATGGCGCTGCCGTCGGCCAACTCTTACTCGTTATGGTGCGATGTGATGTCGCGTGAGTGATTGTTTCACACGGCGCTGTTAGCCAGAGAGGGAACCTGCTGTTCCGTCGGCCGTAACCTACTGGTGCATGCGGCACTGGTAACGATCCGGTCAATTGCGCTAAAGCACACTTGAAAAAGTGGCGAAAATACTTTGAGTGCTCATACGGAAAGTCGTCTGCCTTACCGGGAAAACACCATATGCGAAACTGTTTCACTATCGACTTTGTCGATTGGTCGCGAATTCGTGTGTTCGCAGAAAAGTGATTTCGTATGTTCGATGCAGACTGCAGGAATCGCGAAGTGACGGACATCCGAACAAATTCAAAGAAGCCGGCTGGAAGACCTAGGATAGAAGTAGAAGCAGTTAACGTCGCGGTTATCTGCAGCGGAGGTCGAAATGTCTAACTTGCCATGGCTCTCGCAATACCCTGAAGGGGTTGCGGCGGACATCGACTTCGAGGGTTACCCCTCGGTGGCGGCCCTCCTTGAACACGCCGTCGCTCGCTTCGGCAACAAAATCGCCTTTCACCAGTTCGGAGTGGACCTCACATTTCGTCAACTCGACGACAACTCAGCGCGCCTGGCTGCCTATTTTCAGAATGACCTTGGGCTAACGCCGGGGGATCGCCTCGCGCTGATGTTGCCAAACTGCATGCAACATCCCATTGCGATGTTCGCCGCACTCAGAAGCGGGCTGACCGTCGTCAACGTCAACCCGCTGTACACCTCAGCGGAGCTGACGCAGTTAATCAAGGATTCCGGTGCGCGAGCAATCGTGGTGATGGAGATTTTCGCCGCCACCGTCGCGCATGCGCTGACCCATATCGCCATTGAGCACGTCATCGTCGCGCGCGTGGCAGAGATGCAGAGGTTCCCGAAATCTGTCGTAGTGGACTATATCGTCCGAAAGAAGAAGAAACTCGTCCCCGGCTGGAAGATTGCAGGCGCGGTAACCTTCAAGGCCGCCATGACAGCCCACCCGGCCACTGATTTCAGTAAGGCGGCGCTGAACCACGGGACAAGAGCGTTCCTCCAATACACCGGTGGTACCACCGGTGAGCCCAAAGGAGCAGTGCTCACCCACGGCAACGTGCTGGCCGATGTGCTGATGTTCGCCACCTGGTGCAAGCCGGCGTTCCGACTGGGAGAGGAAACCACCATCATTGCGATGCCTCTTTACCATGTGTCGGCGCTCGTGTGCCAGTGTATGGTCTGCATCCACTTTGGAGCCCGCGCCGTTTTGGTGATGAACCCGCGAGATATTCCTGCCCTCGTGAAGGACTTCGCCACGCATCAGCCTACCGTCTTTGGCGGCCTCAACACGCTGTTCACAGCGCTTATGAACAACGAGGACTTCCGCTCGCTCGAGTTCTCGGCCTTGCGCGCTACGATCGCCGGTGGCACCGCGACCCTTCCGGCAGTGGCCGAACGCTGGCAGAAAATAACTGGCCGCCCTGTGCTGGAAGCCTATGGGCTTTCGGAAACCTCCGGCGCGGTGACGGCCAACCCCGTGACACTCACCACCTTCAACGGTACGATCGGCGTGCCGCTCCCCTCAATGCGTATCGAAATCCGCGACGAATACGGCACGGCGGTACCCACCGACATGCCAGGCGAAATTTGCGTCGCCGGGCCCAACGTCATGCAAGGGTACTTCAACCGTCCGGAGGAAACCGCCCTCGTGATCGGTCACGATGGATTTTTCGCGACTGGCGATATCGGGATCATGGATGAACATGGCGTAATCAAGATTGTGGATCGCAAGAAGGACATGATCCTGGTCTCCGGTTTCAACGTCTACCCGAACGAGGTCGAGAGCGTGCTCTTTCGCCATACCGGCATCCTGGAGGTATCGGTGGTCGGCGTCGCGGATTCGCAATCCGGCGAGACACCCGTCGCCTTCGTTGTAAAAAATGACCCGATGTTGACCGAGGCGGATGTAATCGAGTTTGCGCGCGAAAGCTTGGCCTCTTACAAAGTGCCCAAGCGTGTCGTCTTCCTAGAGGACCTGCCGAAAACGCCAGTGGGCAAAGTGCTGCGGCGGCAATTGCGAGACCAACTAGTGAATCGAATCTAATTCCCCATACCCACGGCTGATGTCTTGCGCAAACCATCATTGCCGGGTACTCGGCAGAAGCCGCCAATGGTCGACAGGCAGTCCCGTCGCTGAAGAGCCATTTGATCGCGCCCTTCGACTACCGACTTCGACAACGCAACTGGTCGCAATCGTCCGGTCTATTCGCGGCCAGTGGCTCAAATCGGTTCAGCCTGCCCTCAACTGCCTGCGCAGGAACGGCAAGATTGTGTTGGCGACGGCGTCGGGATCGTCGATAAAAGGCCAGTGCCCGCTGTCTGGCAGGATTAACACCTCGGCTCGGGGAAAAACCGCGCGCTGTCGCTCGGCGAAGTCCACGGAAATATAGGGGTCGTGGGCTCCCCATATCACTTGAGCTGGCAGATCCCACGGGCGGAGTGCTTTCGCGATGTCTTGCATGGCTCCATTTGTCGCGCGGGTGTTGCGATATAGCCGCAGCACGGCGCGGCGAGTGGCGGCATCGAAACTGTCGAATGCCTGATCCACGTATTCCACTGGCAAGCCACGTGGGTTTCCATGCCGAAGGAGCAGCCGCATCCCTGTACGCGTTGTCGCGGCCATGAACAGTTCGCCTAACCAAGGCGTCTGCCAGATGCGCGCGAGATAGTGCCATCGATAATCAAGCAGAACGCCGGTGTCGATCAATGTGACGCTCGCAATGGCGCCGGGATTCGCGGCAGCCCATGCTAGTCCCCACGGGCCGCCAAAGTCGTGTAGGACGAGATGAGCACGCTCCACAGCGCACTCAGTCAGCAACCGCCCCAGGTGAAGAGCATATCCACCTACGCTGTAGTCGAACTCCTCAGGTTTGTCCGCGGAGCCAAAACCCGGCATGTCCATGGCCACGGCACGGGCGAACTCACCCACGCTGGCCACGAGTCGCGTCCAGTCAGCAATCGACCCCGGATTGCCGTGCACGAAAACGACCGCTTCTAGGGATTCTCTCGGACCCGCCTCCAGCAGGGGCGAGTTGATTCCGTCGACGCGGACCGATGTCTCTTTCATAACCCTCCAGGAGCAAGAAGTGAACTGACGGCAAACTGTCATTCAGACTGATGCGTTAGATTGTGCGCGGCGCTGCGTCCAATAGCTGATAGATATACGCAGCCCGCGGCAGTTCGGTAGACGGTTCACCGACTGAAGTCACGCACGGGCTTGAAGTTTTACAGGCATTTCGCTTGGCACCATTGTGAAGGCGGAAACCTCCTTGATCGACGCCGGGTCGACCGCCATTGCGACTTTAAAGTGTGCCGTCAGCATCGACATAACGAGCCTCATTTCCACATTAGCCAGATGACGTCCCGGACAGACTCGCGGTCCTGCACCGAATGTTAGATAAGCTCGGAGTTCGTGTGCTCCGTCTGACGGATCATGAGGATGTCTCCATCGATCAGGATTGAACGACTCTGGATGCACAAAGTTCTGCGGATCCAGCATGGCGGGGCGCGTGAGGAAGAGCATCCGCGTACCGGCCGGCACCGCAACGCCTCCAAGGCACACGTCCGTTAGTGGTTCAAACGTCTGTATCGCGGCGACTGGGCGTAGCCTAAGCGCCTCATTGCAAACGCCCTCGCACAGGTCAAGATGCTTTAATGCGTCGTAGCTCGGGCAAACTGTCGACTGACCCAGAACGCCACGTGAATGCTCGAACATTCGAAACTGCAAATCGGTATCTGCTGCAAGGTACATAACAGCCCATGCAATGGAATTGGCCGTCGTGTCTTCTCCGGCAACGAGCAAGGTAAGGACGTTCGCAACGATCTGTTCGTCAGTCACTGTCGAGTCGGGAAGCTCTCGTGCCAGAAGCATTGCCTCGAGCAAGTTGCGCGGGGACCCTCCCGGGAGTGCTTGCATACGGTCACGCGCACGTTCAATCATCTTATGAACGTACTTATGTATCTCCACGACTGCCTGATCCAACCGGCGATCCCTCGGCAGCTTGACATAGCGCCAATACGGAAAAAGTGCAACAACGCGACGCATCAGCGCCGGCGGTATGAGCGCAAGGTGTTCCTGGATGACACCGTGCTGTTGTTCGAGCGTGTGTGGGTCTTCGCCAAATGCGAGGGCGCTCGTCACGTCCACCGTGTAACGCTTGAGCTCATCCGTCATTTCCACTGTTCGCCCCTCGGACGAGGCGCGCTGCAATCTCGCGCGTAGACGTTCCGTGATTGCCGCAAGCGTTGGATAAAAGCTCTTTATGTTTGAAATTGATAGCGCCTGCATAACAAGCCGACGTTGAGGCTCCCATGCGGCGCCTTCAGCAGAAAATAGCCCATTGCCACCAAGCTCCGCCATCACTGACTCGATCGGTGCAAAGCGTCGATATCGGTTGGGGCGTTCTCGCATGACCGTCTGGAAAAGCTCCGCCTGCGTCCAAACTGTCATTGGAATCGTGCCAAGCTGGACCCTGAATGGCGAGCCCAGCTTCGCCGCCCATTCCTCTAACGTCAGATGCAGTTTCGCCGGCGCCAACTGAAAGAAATTCCCTAACCCGGGCAAGCCTTGCGGGCACGGAAGATCGGCGAGTGTCCGCAGGTTTTCGCTGATGCCCGACCGAACCTCCGCCATGTTCCCTCCGCGTCGCACGTAGTGCGGGGATCCTGCGTGCACAGGAGCGCCCTGCAATGAGCATAGACCATGGGTCAAGCGCCGGATAGGTGCTCTGCGCCAGTGAAGCAAGGAAGCTGCGCCGTGCTAGAACTAAAAATAGACCACATGACGTTTTTTAAGCGTTGACATGCTGGGTCGCCACCGCAGTTTTGGTATCACCGGCTCTAGCAGCAACTTGCATTTCTGGCAAATGACCCGAGTTTGAAAGTGTTTTCCGCGATCACTTCACTAAGAGCAATCGTTCGGAATCCTTCGCTGAGCGGTGTGAACGCGCCTGCTGGGCAGACCGGCCGTAGGCGGCACTCGGTCGATGTTGTTGAAAAAGTCGCGGTCGAATGATTCGCGAAGTTTAAGGGTCGCTTTACCCCCAATGAAGACTCACGAGCAGCTTGGGGTCTGGGGAGCAATGGAACAGGGAAGTCAGTTAAGCCCGGCGAAATCGACTCACGTAGAGTTCGGGGGCGTAGTGACCTATCGAGGCCGCGCTATGCCTTCTTTGGCTGATGAGCAAGAAGTCGGGTACACGGTTTGGTGGGAAACCGAAAACAGCTCAGCCACATCTGCGACTTTCAGCGATACATGTCGGGGAAATTCGAGCGCGATGTAATGCCGATAACGAGTGTGCTGTGAGCGGTTTCGACGCGATGATCTAAAGGCAGTTCACGGACCCACATCTGTCCTTCAACCCGGCGCCGGCGCTACGGCAGTTTCGAAAGTGGAACAGCCATTCGAGCAGCCGTATCGGACGGCAAGTCCTCGGCCGAAGCAGCGGCCCGATGGCGATGGTGACCGGCGGTTCCTGGGCAGCACGCAGCCGTTCCCAACCGGCGCAAGACTGGCCGCCCCCCCCTTCGGCTGGTCTAACAAATTTGCGTCACAAATCCGGCAAGTCCAATGCATTCGCTCTCGCGTCATCTGGCGCGTGACCGAATTCGTTTCAAGTCTCTGATTCGTAATGACACGCAGTCCAACTAATTCCGTTTTCCTGCAAATTGTCAGACATTGGCCACAACTGATCAGGCGCGCGCGGCTAGCGACTGCGCGAAATGCCGACGCCCGCGAAGAGGTTGCCCAAACGGGGATAGTTGATTGTCATCGGCAGCCGTATTCCTCGAGCCTCGATGGACCACCCACGCGTCGTCTTCCTGCACTCTGGCGTCGGAGTACTCGCACACGAATACTCCAACGCCGAAACGCGGTCCAGATTGTGCTACGGCATTCGTCGAGATGTTCCAGTCTGCGACGAATCGGCGCCTGCGGTGCTTCTGGACCGAGCCAATTGTCCAGAAGTGTCGAAAAGCGTCCGGCGCACACGAGCGGCCTCCTCGTCGACAGTGTCGACCTGCAGCGCACGCCCGGATCTGCCAGCCATAGGGAGTCGATCGAGATGAGCAACGGAACCAGAGGGCGCGGTTTTGACCGTCGCAGTTTCCTTGCAGGCGTTGCCGCGGCTGCCGGAACCCTTGCGCTTCCCGGTTGTGGCGGTGGAGACGGCCCGAACGTCCCGAACGGAAGTGCGCAGGCGGCGTCGATCGTCGATGTGCCGTCTCCCGACGGGGGTAATCGATACAGCCTTCCAAGGCCGGCATTGCCTGACCCGGCAAGCTCCGGGATTGATTTCATCGTACTGGTGACGATGGAGAACCGCTCGTTCGACCACTTCCTCGGCTGGGTCCCCGGCGCCGAGGGCCGCCCTGCCAGCCAGCAGTTCACGGATGCTTTCGGCGCGGCGCAAACACCCTTTCTGTTGTCGGCCAACCCGTCTTACGGTTATCAGGCTTGTGCTTTTGAGGACCCCAACCACAGCTATCAAGGCGGGCGCACCCAGCTCGCTTCCGGAGCAATGAATGGGTGGTTGCTGACGCCCGATACCAGCGACGTGCGCGGCGATTTGCTGCCAATCGGCTATTACGCGCAATCCGACCTGAACTTCTTTAGCGGCGTGGCGAGCAGCTACCTGGTGAGCGACTTCTATTTCAGCGGTGTGCTGACCAGCACTTACCCGAACCGGATCTACCTGCACAGCGGCGCGACGGACCGGCTGGACGACAGCATCGATACGTCGGTACTGCCGACCATTTGGGACAGGCTCAGCGCGGCGAACGTCGGGTGCAATTACTACTATCACGACGTGCCTTTCACTGCGCTCTACGGCGCAAAGTATCTCGGCATATCCCATCTGTTTTCCGATTTCCTCTCCAACGCTGCGGCGGGAACGCTGCCCCCGTTCTGCATGGTCGATCCAAGTTTTACGGGTGAAGCGCAAGGCATTTCGAGCGACGATCACCCGCACGCGGACATCCGTAATGGAGAAGCGCTTCTCGGCCAGATCTACAACGCGCTCTCCAGCAGCCCGAACTGGAGCCGCACGTTGATGATCATCGTGTATGACGAGTGGGGCGGCTTTCTCGAACATGCGGCGCCGCCGATCAGGCCCATCAGCAACGACGAACTGGCGCTCGGCAACGACGGGCGGCTCGGCTTTCGCGTACCGTGCGCGCTGCTTGGCCCGCGGGTGCCGGCCGGTACGGTGACGCGCTTTCCGTTCGATCCGAGTTCGATCCATCAGTTGTTGCAATGGCGTTTCGGGTTGGCGCCGCTCGGTGTTCGCGGCACAGATCCGGCCACCTTCAACCTCGCCTATGCGCTCGACTTCAGCAGCGCGGCGCGCACGGATGTGCCGGCCATCACGGTGGCTCAAGGTCCATTCGGTGGCCTGTGTGCGGGTGCAACGGCCCCTGCCCCATCAAGTTCGGTGTCGGGTGTAGACAATGCACAAGTCACGCCTGCGCCGTCTGACCGCCTTGCCGACCTGAGAGCGAAAGCGGATACGCTGGGATTTCCCCGGCCAGCGAGCTAGATTGAACGGCCTCTCTGGACGTTCATCTGCCGTCGGGGCCGCGGAGCAAATTGCAGAGCCGTTTTAATTCACGACGCACGGCGAACTGACTCTCGCCAATAGCCCTTTGGCCCTTTGCAGCCCCTCCTCAGCTTCCAGGCGGCCTCAGTGGCTTGCCACCCCTACCCTGAATACACCGACGGCTTCGCGCAAGCTCTTGGCCTGGTCGGCCATTGCTTGCGCTGCCGCCGTTGCTTGTTCGACCAACGCTGCGTTTTGTTGCGTGACTTCGTCCATCTGTCCAACAGCAAGGCTGACTTGCTCGATGCCGGTGCTTTGCTCTGACGATGCGGCCGAGATTTCGCCCATGATGTCGGTCACTTGTTTAACCGAGCTCAACAATTCGTTCATGCTCTTGCCGGCTTCAGCTACTAAACCCGAACCCGTATCGACGTGATCGAGCGACTCACCAATCTGATCCTTCACTTGCTTGGCTGCGCTCGCGCAGCGTTGCGCCAGCGTACGCACTTCGCCGGCCACGACCGCGAAACCGCGCCCTTGCTCACCTGCGCGCGCAGCCTCAACAGCCGCGTTCAGCGCAAGGATATTGGTTTGAAACGCAATGCCTTCGATCAAGGTGATGATCTCACCGACTTTCGAGGCGCTAGCCGATATATCCCGCATCTTGGTCACCACGCGCTCAACCACCTGCCCGCCTGCAGTGGCTGCGTCAGACGCGCTCTGGGCAAGCATGTTTGCCTGTTTCGCGTTGTCGGTATTCTGCTTAACCGTAGACGTCAGCTCTTCCATGCTCGCGGCGGTCTGTTCAAGCGAAGCCGCTTGTTCCTCCGTGCGTTGCGACAGATCGACGTTACCCTGCGCCATTTCATTGGCCGCGACTGCGATCGAATCGGCCGATGTCTTGATCCCCGCGACGATGCTGCTCAGTTGCGCACGCATTGTCTCGAGCGACGCCATCAAACTCCCGCTTGCGCCGCGTGCAATCACTACCGGCACGCTGAGGTTTCCATCCGCGATCTCGCCGGCTACACGTTGCGCTTCGCTGGGCTCCGCGCCGAGTTGCTTCAGGATGCTGCGCGTGATCAGCAACGCGCCGATCACGCCGACGATCAACGCGGCAAACGCGGCGCCGATCATCGCAACCCTGAGCTGCGCATAGCTGCTCTCGGCCTGGTTTGCCTTGTCGTGCATCGTCGTTTTCTCAAGCTCGATCAACGATCGAAGCGTGCCGCGCCATTGAGTTTGTTTCGGTACGACATCTTGCAGTAAAGCCTTGCCGGCCGAGGCTTTGTCATTTGCAAGAATGAGCTGAACGACATTGGCCATGAGCGGTCGCGTGGAGGCTTCATCGTCTTTCAGCTTTGCAAGAAGTGTTTGCTCCGCATCCGTGATTGCCCCGCTCGACACAAAGATGTCATTCACGGCGCGCGACGCGTCCGCATAGATCCCTTCTTCGTGCTTTATTTTCTCCACGATGGCCTTTATGTCGGCGTCGTTATCGACCAGCATCATGTCGCGCAGCGCGATGGAACGTTGGTCGAGGGAGGAGCGCATGGTCTGGGCAAGCGTCATTTCCTCCGTGGAGCGGTCGACAATACTCGTCAGCGCCTCGTTGATTCTTGACATGCCGAACAAGCCAACGACAGACACTACGCCAAGAAGGATTAGTAACGCACCGAAAGCGACTGACAGGCGGGTCACAACTTTGAACTGGCTCATCAAAATGACCTTGTAGATTGAAATTTATAACACGCGATTTCTGCTTTAGCGGACCACATGACGGCAGGGAATTCTTTCAACTAGCTGTCTTTCAATTCCTGTGATCGAGTGCCGTGCAGACGTGCCGGCGCCAGCCTCAATCGCCACGCCGTCGGCTTTTCGAGGACTCACGTTGCATTGGAAAATGCGTTCGCGTGCGGATTGCGGCGCAAATTCGAGGATGGGCAGTCGCGCTTTCGAGCAATCGTCAAAGCATCTGCCTGCTCGATGCAGCTTGGCCGCCGTCCATTGAATTGCTTGCGAAATGACAGTTGGCAGAAAAACGCAAACTTCCCCTATTTATCGGCGGATAGCGGCTGATCTTTAGCCGTCCACGCGCATCGCTCACCTGCCTCACTTGAAAAAAACACTGAGAAAGGCGATGCGAAGGTGCCGGGTAGTCGCGATACCGGTATAGGCAGCGGTCTGGCTGCGCCACCGCTCACGCCGTAGGATCCAGGTTGAAGCCCACTCGCTTCCTCACTTTGCGCCAGGCGGTTGCTCCGGCCCTCAAGGAGCCGCTAGAGAACACTCAACCGCCCACGCTGACCCGGACACAATGATGGACAAACAAACGGCAAGCGCACGTCACGACAATCCTCCGGAAGCGGAGGAGTTCACTCACTGGCGGCGCAACCTCATCGTCTGCGTGTTCGGGTCGTTCACGACCATTGTGGCCATGACGCTCATGTTGCCGTTCTTGCCGCTTTACGTGGAGCAGCTAGGCGTCAAGGATCACGCCGCGATCGTCCAGTGGTCCGGCGTCGCTTACGGCGCGACCTTTTTTACTGCCGCGTTGACCGCGCCGCTTTGGGGAAAGCTTGCCGACCTCTACGGCCGCAAGCCGATGCTGATCCGCGCCAGCCTCGGCATGGCCATCATCATGTCCCTGATGGGGATGGCGCATAACGTCTGGCAACTCGTCGGCCTCAGGCTTCTCGCAGGCTTGCTTGGCGGCTTTGCGTCCGGCTCCACCGTGCTGGTCGCCACCCAGACGCCGAAAGACCGATGCGGCTGGGCGCTCGGCGTCCTGTCTTCCGGCATCATGGCCGGCAATCTGGTCGGCCCGATCATTGGTGGATCGCTGCCGCCGCTGATCGGAATACGGTCGACATTTCTCGCCTCGGGCGCCCTTATTTTTGTTACGTTCCTGGCGACCGTATTCTTCGTCAAGAACGAGCGTCACCCGGGCTTGAACAAGAAGGGAAAGCGGCGTGGCAGTTGGGCTGAGATCGCGGACAAGCGGCCGACTGTCGCCATGCTGGTGACTGGCATGCTCCTGATGCTGGCAAACATGTCGATCGAGCCGATCATCACGGTCTACGTGGCGCAAATAGTCGATGTCCGCCAGGTCACGTTTGTCGCCGGGCTGGTGATGTCGGCGGCGGCGTTGGGCAGCATTCTCTCGGCCTCGTACCTGGGTAAGCTCGCCGATCGCATCGGGCATTGGAACGTCATTATCGGCTGCCTTGCGGTGGCGGGCATCCTGCTCATCCCGCAAGCGTTTGTCACGCGGGGCTGGCAACTGGTGGTTCTGCGCTTCCTGATGGGCCTGGCGCTTGGCGGGCTGCTGCCTTGCGTCGCAAGCGTGATCCGGCACAACGTGCCGGCGTCGGTTGCAGGCAATATGCTCGGTTATTCGACGTCTGCCCAATATACCGGGCAGGTGGTCGGACCGCTTGCCGGCGGTTTCGTCGGAGGGCATTTCGGCATGCGTGAAGTGTTCTTCGGCACCTCGGCATTGATGATCGCTGGCGCGATTTATAACTGGATCCTGAGGACAAACATTGTCGATAAAGCTCCTAATCCATCGCTTAGCGCTGCGGTCCAGCAAGCCGCCAAGGAACGTTGATCGCAGCGTTGACCAGCGGCCACAGTGAGCGAATGCCCTGCGCTTTCAGATCCCGAATCCACTGCGCGCCCATAAACGGTTTCATGCCGGCAGACGCCTTGTTTGCCGGTTCGCTCATTGCCCGTGCCACAATCACGGCCTGTGCGCCTGTGAAACGCGGGCGCCCGACATCTTCCATTGCAATCTTCGCAATATCGCTGGATCTTTAACCGTTTGAGGTCTGCATGGAGCTGCGACAACTCCGCTATTTCATCGCGGTAGCCGAAGAAATGAACATCACGCGCGCGGCCGGTCGTCTGCACATGACGCAGCCGCCGCTTAGCCGGCAGATCCAGCAGATAGAAGAAAACGTCGGGTTGGCGCTGTTCGAACACGGTTCGCGGCCCTTGCGCCTGACCGAAGCGGGCCGTGTTTTCTACACGCAGGCAAAGCGCCTGATCGATGAAAGCGACGAGCTCGTGCCGCTCACGCGCAGGCTCGCGCAACTCGCAGAACGCATCGTGATCGGCTTCGTGCCGTCTACTCTTTATGGTGCACTGCCACAGGTCATACGGGCTTTTCGCGAGGCCGCTCCGCAGATCGAATTGTCGCTGATCGAAATGTTCACGCTCGAACAACTCGGCGCGTTAAAGGGCGGACGGATTGATGTCGGCTTTGGACGACTGCGTTTCGACGACGTGCAACTGACGCGCGAAGTGCTGGTCGAGGAACGGATGATTGCCGCGCTGCCGGAAGATCATCCGTTAGCGGACGCTTCGGTGGAGTTGACGCTTGCGGATGTAGCTCGCGAGACGCTGATCGTGTATCCGAGCTCACCGCGCCCGAGTTATGCGGACCAGCAGTTATCGGCGTTGCGCGATCATGCGCTTGAACCTGCCGCCGTCCACGAAGTGCGGGAGTTGCAGACAGCGCTTGGGCTCGTTGCGGCGCAAGTGGGCGTGTCGCTTGTACCGGAGAGCGTCGACGGGTTAAGGGTGCATGGCGTCGTCTACCGGCACCTGCCCGAACCCGGCCCCACGTCGCCGATCATCATGAGCCGCCGCCTTCAGGATGAAGGGCAGACGACGGCTCTTTTCTGTTCGATCGCACGTGATCTGTTTCGCAGTAGCCAGGCTTTTACAAGCCGCTAGTCGACACACTGTTCGCTGTGGAATGAGTGGCACGAAAAAAAAGTCCCACCCAGGCGGGATGGGACTTAAGCGCGACGAGGATCACCATCGTCGCGGGACACACCCTCGGAAGGGTGAAGCTAGTGTCTTCGCATTCGCGCCGAAAGGAAACAATGCCGGCCTAGATTTGACAAAATTTGACGATTCGGGTTGGATCGGGTGCTCCCCCGCGCTAAACGATGAATTCGCGCGCCGGTTAGGTGCGGGATTGCTCGCGATGCCAGGGGTCTCACAAATGGCTTGCGCTACACACAAGACGAGCAACGGTTAAAGCTGGATTTTCAGCGTCGACCGGTGCGCGCGTTCAGCAAGTGGCGGAAAATCTCGGCTACGAGTCGGTCACCGCATTCATCGCCATGTTCAAGAAGGCATTGGGCAAACCTCCGGCATCGTCATGATGATCGAATGTTGTTTTGCTGGACGTAGCATAGACCATCAGACCATCGGGTTGGTCACCGGCCTTCTCTTGTCACGGGCACCCGTCGTACTGCCTGAAGTGGCTCCCGCTGCCGGCAAGGGCATAGATGGCAACGTGATCAGGAAACGTGCGCCGCCGGAAGCAGCCTCTTCCAGCCGCACCTCGCCGCCATGTACCAACGCGACGCGGCGCACAATCGCCAGCCCAAGCCCGAAGCCGCCGGTGTGCCGGTCGCGGCTTGCATCCAGCCGATGAAACGGCTCAAAGATACGCGCCCGCTCTGCAAGCGGGATACCCGGACCGTCGTCGTCCACGATCAGCACGAGCGCGCCCGCCGGCCCCAAACATGCGCTCAGCGAAATGGCGCGCTGCGCGTAGCGGGTGCTGTTGCGGATCAGGTTCAACAATGCCCTTGCGACCAGCTTCGGATCGCACACATGGCTCGCGGGTGCGCCGGACGTTGTAACAGACAGGCTCAGCGCACGGTCAGCGACGTCGTTGGCCATGCTTGCGGCCACGCTGTCCAGCAGTTCGCTCACCGATACCTGCATCAGCACCATATGCGCCGCGCCTTGTTCAAGCCGGCTTAACGTGAGCAGTTCGGTGACCAGTTCATCCAGTTCACGCACGTCACGGCGCAACGCAAGTTGACGTTCGCGCTGGCGCTCCGGGGATTCGGGCGACTGCAACAACGCGAGGCCGAATTCGAGCCGCGCAAGCGGCGTTTTCAGCTCATGCGAGATCCCATGCATCATGTCGCGCTGATGCAGGATCGACGCTTCAATCTGCCCAGCCATTTCGTTGAATTGATTCGAAAGATCGTAGATATTCGATTTCTTCGATAACGCCACGCGGGTCGACAATTGGCCTCGTCCAAACGCGCGCGCGGCGGCCTCGAGCTTCCTCAAGTCGCGCCAGTGATAGTGAACCCACAAGACGACGGACAACAGCGTCGCGAGTGCGACCAGAGCGTATGCCAGTGCCTTGATGTCAAGGTTGCCGGGCTCATCGGGGTGGGCGTGGACGATCGTGCCATCGGGTAACGGCAGGTAGTAATCCTTACCATCCATGCTGAGCACCAGCTTGCCGTCGCGCAGGTCGCGCAACTGCTCACGATCGAGCAGCGGGATCACGTCTTTCATCGTGAGCAGGCTGAAACCCTCGTCGCCGTGTTTTTGCAGTTCAGCCAGCGCGGCTGCCCGCTGCTCACCGGGGTGACGTTCCAGGTAATCGGTAAGCACGAACGCATAAGCTTTTACGTTCTCGCGTTCGTTCGCGGTAACCCTCTCATGGAAGAGCTGCGAGAAGTATTCATTGACAAACACAATGGCGACGCCGCCGCCGAGCAGCACAATCAAATACAGGCGGATCAGTGAACGCAGCATTCAATCCTCCCACGCCGACGGGCTGAACAGATAACCGCGGCCCCAGATTGTCTTGATCTTGTGCGGCTCCGGCGACGCGTCTTCGAAACGCCGCCGCAGCCGCGAGATTCCCGAGTCGACGGTACGGTCGAGCCCGTCGAATTCGATGCCGCGCAATTGCTTGAGGATGTCGTCGCGGCTCAGCACGGTGCCGGCGGCGCGCGCGAGGATCACGAGGAGGTTGAACTCGGCGGTCTTCAGGTCGATGTCCTGGCCGCGCCACGTCACGGTGCGGTTCGGCGGCGAGATCACCAGTTCGCCGAACGTGAGCGTGCCGGCAGCCGTGGCCGGCGTCATGATTTCCTCAGCCGGCTGCGACCGCCTGAGCAGCGCACGTGCGCGCGCCACCAGCACACGCGGTTCGATCGGCTTGACGACATAGTCGTCCGCGCCGGTTTCCAGTCCCGCAACCTGGTCGAAGACATCGACGCGAGCGGTCAGGATCAACACCGGCACGCTCGAAAAACCGCGAATACGCCGGCACACTTCCATACCGTCCATGTTCGGCAGCATCAGGTCGAGAATCACCAGCGCCGGCTTGTGCTCGCGCACAGCGGCGACCGCAGTGTCGCCTCGCCGCACGATAGTCACCGCAAATTCATAGCTGTCCAGATACTCCCCGATCAGTTGCGCGAGGCGATCGTCGTCCTCGATCAGCAACACGTTGTACTTGGGTGAGACCTCGTTCATTTGTTTTTCTCCGCAATCGGGCAGCACTAGCAGTCGCCGATTCTATCCTCGCGCGCGTGTGAAAGGGCCGTGCGCAACACTCGCGGACACTTGAACACAATTGAGCACAATTTAGCGAAACTTCAAAACAGACGCCGGTCAACCGCGTCCCTAGACTGCGGCTTCTCTCTTAGAAAAAGACCTGACCGTGCGCAAACGCCTCTCCTATTTGTGTCTCCCGCTGCTTGGCCTGACGTGTTCCTCCATGGCTCATGCCGAGAATTTCTACACGTTCGGACTGGGCACCGGTGTTGCACCGCGTTACCTCGGCAGCAAGGACTATCGTGGCCTGGTCGCTCCGGTCTTCTCCGCTGAATTTTCCAACGGCTTTTTCATCAGCCCGTTCGAAGGTGCCGGCTACAAGAAGACCTTCGCAAACGGCATCTTTGTCGCGACCGCGCTTGACTATGACTTCGGCCGCAGCGACAGCAATCGCGCCGACCTGCCCGGCTCCAACTACCTGAAGGGCATGGGCCGCATTCCTGGCTCGCTGATGATGCACTTCCAGGTAGGCGCCACGGTGTTCGGCGATACGACCATCAGCGTAACGCTCGACCAGCCGCTCACGCACACCACGCGCGGCGTCAGCGGGCACCTCGACGTGACGAAGCCGGTACTGCACACAGAGACCAACGACATCAGCATCACGGGCAGCCTGCACGCGGGCAGCGGGCGGTATACGCAGACGTTCTTCGGCGTTACGGAAGCGCAGTCCGCAAGCAGCGCCTTCCGGCCGTACTCGGTGAAAGCCGGCATCGATCAGGCAACAGTGTCAGCTGCGTGGACCTATTCGTTTACGCCGAAATGGTCGTTGCGGACATCGGGCGGCGTGACGCGCATTCTCGGCTCGTCCGCGGATAGCCCGATCGTGCAGAAGAAGAACGCTTATTTCGCAACGACTGCAGTGACGTATCGATATTAGACCCGGCGATATCAGGCGCGGCGATGTCATGGGCATCGCGGGCGCGGCACCATCCGCTCCCCCGCCCCTGTTACCCGCTACTCATTTTGCTTCTGCATGGAGAACGCTATGTTTGCATGGCAAACCCCTCTGTCCACCGCGTGGCAAGACAGCCTCACGGCGTCCACGCGCATGCATGTGGTGGGCATCAATCGACTGGTGCTGACCGGTGCTACCGGTTTTATCGGAGGCACGGTGCTGGTGACGCTCATGAATGCCGGCCTGATCGAACGTCTCGTCTGTCTTGTGCGCGCGGCGAATGCGGAGCAGGCACTGACCCGCCTGCGTGCATCCGCCATACGTTGCGGCCTGCCGTACGTTCGCGCGCAACGGCTGACCGAGGCGAACGTGATCGTGGGCGACCTGGGCGGCGATTTTACTGAAGCGGACCTCGCGCGATTGACGGAGGCATCGCATGTGATCAACTGCGCCGCCATGGCGTCGTTCTCGATGAACTCGCAAGTACTCGATATCAACGTGCGCGACACGCTGCGTTTTGCATCGCACTTCGCCGACAGCAAAGTGCTGCGGCGTTTCCTGCACGTCAGCACGGCCATGGCCTGCGGTACGCAATGCAGTCCGGTCGTGTCCGAGTCCACATTCGGATTTGGCGAGAACGAGAGCGAGACGAACCACCTCGTGCCCTATACGCAAAGCAAGCGCGATGTCGAGCGGCTCCTGCGCCTCTACTACCCGTCGCTGCCGCTGGTCGTGGTGCGGCCATCGATTGTCGTCGGGCATACGGTGCTGGGCACGTTGCCCTCGCCGAGCATCTTCTGGGTGTTTCGCGTGGTGCATGACGCGCGGCGCTTCAGCGCAAAAGCGATGACCCGGCTCGATGTTGTCTCGGTCGACGACTGCGCCCGCGCGCTGGCCTTGCTCGCCGTCAAGCCGAAGCTGGCGTTCGACACCTACCACGTGTCGGCCGGCTCGGAGGCGCCGACCATTGGCCAGATCATCGGCGCGATGGATGAGGCTACGGGCATATCGGGGAAACGCTACTCCATCTGCGCACCGCGCGATTTCCGCAGGATCGCGTGCGATGTGGTCGGGCGTCAGCACTCGGGCGCGGCGCGGCTGATCGAACATGCGCTGGGTATCTATGCCGGGTTCGCCAACCTGGACTACCAGTTCGATAACCGCCGCCTGCGCGACGAGATCGGCTTCGAGCCCTTGCCGTTTATAGACTATGTCAGCGAATGCGTGCGGACGTCGCGCGGCATTGGCATCGTCGAGCAGATGCGCTGGGATTTTAAGTAAGCAGCGCAAGTAACCAGCGCACGCGTTTTCTTCTTCATCGCAAAACGAACCGGGGCGTCCTGACAGGACGCCCCCGGTTCGTTTTTACCGCCGCTCATCGCTCGGCGTGTTCCTCGTCAACCCTTGTTTCCGGCCAGTGCGCCCGCACTGTTGGCCCCGCCGAACAACGCAGTCAGATAGCTCGCATTGCTGCTCATATGCGCCATCAGCGTATTGAGTGCAGTGAACTGCGCGTTGTAGCTGTTCGTCAGTTGCGTGGCGAATGCATCCAGCTTCGTGCCCTGTACCTTGATGTTGTCGAGGTCCTTGTTGAGCGACGTTGTCCTCGTATCGAGCAGGCCGTCTTTCTTGAGAAAGGTCGTGAGGGTCTTGTTCATCTCCGCGCCAAGACCGGATTTCGAATTGAACAGCGTGTTGACGGTGCCGGGCTTGTTGGCCAGCGCCGCGCTCAACGCGGTTTCATCGATCTTCAGCGTGTTGTCCTTTTGCAGCGTGATACCGATAGACCCCAGGTTCACCATCCCCTTGGTCCCGTCGGCCGCGCTCGGGACGCCCTTGCTGATCGCAGTTGCAAGCGCATTCCTGACCGTGTTCATCATCGAGTCGCCGAGCAATGGACCGCCTTGCGAGCCCTTCGGTTGCGACTTGTCGAACGAAGTCAGCGACGCAGCCATGCCGATGAAGTTGTTATACGCCGTGACGAAGGCCTTGATCGAGGTCTGCTGAGCGCTCGTGTCGGAGCTGATGCTCAGCGTCTGGGTCGTGCCCACGGACTCCGATGTCAGGTTGATCGACAACCCCGCAATAGCCGATGTCACGCTGTTGCCCGGGCTACTGACCTCCGTGCCGGCCACCGTCAGCAACGCGTCCTTGCCGGCGGCGGTTTGCTTCCAGTTCGCTGATGTCCCTATGGTCGTGTACGGCGCCACGGTCTTGTCCGGGTCCGAGGGGTCGACCGTCGATGTGGACGAGCTGACATTGAGCTTCGACAAGCCGGTGTTGTCGCCCTCGCTGGCCGGCGTGACCTCCACCGAGATGCCGTTCGCCACACCCGTAGTCGACGAGTGCAGCACGAGATGCGCGCCGTCCGTACCGGTGATCACCGTCGCGCTCACGCCCGGATTGCCGGAGGCGGAATTGATCGCGGCGGCAATGCCGCTCAGCGTGTTGTTCGACGAATCGATCTTGATCGACACGTCCGAGGCGCCCACGGAGAGTTTCAGCGTGCCGGTACCGAGCGCTTCCTTGGCGCCGAACCCGCCCGAGGTGATGCTTTGCGATGCCGCGATGTTGGTGACCTGGATCGCATAGCTGCCCGCGGTGGTGCCCTTGCCTGCCGTAGCCGTGATGCCCTTGCCGTCGGCCTTGGCGGTGACAGCGGATAACGCGGTGCCGTCTGACAGCGTCGCCAGCGCGCTTTGCAGCAGCGACATGACCGATTTCAACGAACCGACAGCGGTCAGCTGGGAGGTGCTGGTCTTCTGTTTTGCGGCGTTAGCCGCGTTGAATCCGGCCACCCGCGCGTTGACGATAGCCGCGACAAGCGCGGGTACGTCGGTGTTCTTGCCGGTCGAGCCGTTGATTAGAGATTGTCCCGCGGACTTGATTGCGTCAGACATGGAAACTGGAACTCCTTTGGGTTATCTCCGGGTTGGGCTGATCGACATCGCTATTGTTACGATCAATTACTTATATATTACGGTAAGCCGACACAATACTTTAGGAATGTTTTCAATTATTTGTCAGAAGATTTCGAAAACTCCTGACTCGATGGCGTGTCGATTCGGAACCAAATGAACAGGGATAAGGGAAAGCCGCGCGCTTACCCACCTTCGTATTAACGAGCGCATCGCGGTATTACGGCCTGTTTCAGCCCACGTAAAAAACTCAAAGATCGTGCGACGGATTTCCCGGGAGCCCGCGTTTAAGCACTCGACAGCATTGGCATCGAGCGTCTTATCTACTCCAGGGAATCGTTATGAAAATACTAAGAGAACGGGCTTCGCGCACGTTCGCGGTAAAAGCCGTTTTGGCCGTCGTCACTGCCCTGGCCGCGCTAGCCAGCGCACCGGCATTCGCGCAAACGATCATCATCGCGCCACCGCCGATGCGCACGGAAGTCGTGCCCGTAGCGCGTCCCGGTTATGTGTGGGATGGCGGCCACTGGCGCTGGGCCGGCCGCGGCTACGAATGGGTGCCAGGCCACTGGCGGCCGGTACGGATCGGCGCACATTGGGTGCCTGGTCACTGGGTGCAACGCGGACCGAACTGGCGCTGGATCGAAGGTCACTGGGCCCGTTAGATCAGGCCCAGCTTTGTTGACCGTAGCTCCACGTAAAGGCAGGCACCCATGCTTAAAACTCTAGTCGCCATTGCATTTGCGGCCGCGGCACTTTCTGCGTGCGTCGTTTATCCCGCGCGGCCGGCTTATTATCGGCCGGCGGTCGTCGTGTATTGAGCAGTCCCCACGCTGGCGCACCGGGCCGCAGTCCAACCCGGCGAAAGGCTGTTGAACATGTGCTGCGAGATCAGCGAGATCAAACACATTGAACGAAGAAGACCCGGACGCGGAGTTGCTGGCCCGTATCGATGGCAGGGTACCCGGAGCGGTTCGCGAGATGGTCGCGCGCAAACTGCCGCGGCTGCTCGCGCTCGCGACCCGGATGCTGGGAGACCGTGACGAAGCGAGCGACGTGGCGCAGGAAGCATTCATACGGATATGGAAGCAGGCGTCGCGCTGGCAGCGCGGCCAGGCACGCTTTGACACCTGGCTGCACCGCGTGGCGCTCAACCTGTGTTATGACCGTTTGCGGCGCCGTCAGGATGTCATCTCCGACGACGACGCCCCCGAACCCGTCGACCAGGCGCCGCTGCCGGAAGATCAACTCGACGAATCCGCGCGCAGCGAGCGCATTGCCGCTGCGCTCGCCGCGTTGCCGGCACGCCAGCGCGAAGCACTGGTATTGCAGTACTACCAGGAACTGCCGAACATCGAGGCAGCCGCTTTGATGGGCGTCAGCGTCGAAGCGCTGGAAAGCCTGCTTTCGCGCGCCCGCCGAACGTTGCGCAGCCGTCTTGCCGGCGAGCGCGGCGAGCAAGTCTTTGGAAAGGAACGCCGATGACCCCCGAACGCTTTCGCCGCCTCACCGAGGCTTATGGCGCCATGCCGGAACACTGGCCGGCAGCCGAACGCGCAGAAGCCCAGGCGCTGCTCGACCAACGGGACCCGGCTGTACTGGCCGCGCTAGCCGACGCCCGCTCGCTCGATCTCGTGCTCTCGAGGCACAGCGTTGCCGTGCCCGAATCGGATCTGGTCCGGCGCATCCTCGCATCCGCACCGTTGACGTCGCCACGTGAGGAACCCGTATGGAAACG